>NZ_FYDK01000012.1:0-78958 GCF_900187495.1 Pseudomonas sp. Irchel 3H9
GTTTCCGCCCGCTGGCACTGCTGGAAGGCTTGGGTCCTGAGGAAACCAAGCCCTACCACTACCAACTCGACCACCTCGGCACACCGCAGGAACTGACCGATCCAAACGGCGAAATCGTCTGGTCCGCACACTACCGCGCCTACGGCCAGATCAGCCGTCTCGACAGAGGCAAAATCGACAATCCGCTGCGCTTTCAGGGTCAATACTTTGATCAGGAAAGCGGGCTGCATTACAACCGGCATCGCTACTACAATCCGGATGTTGGTCGTTACCTGACGCCGGATCCGGTGAAGTTGGCGGGGGGGATCAACGCGTACCAGTACGTGCCTAATCCTACGGGGTGGGTGGATCCATTAGGGTTGAGTTGTAAGACCACTAACTGCCCTGAAGGCCCGTATAGCGTAATCGTTCCTGGTGGGGGCTTGGACGCCCACGAAGCGGCCGGCGGACACCTCATACAAAAGCATGTTGGCAGGACGGATGAACAACTCGCTGAACGATTGAAGCAAGAACCTCACGTGCCTACCGCGTCTACTTTCCCTGATCGTGCAACAGCTGAGTCAGCAATTTCAAAAGTGCTCGCCCAAAACCACGCAAAAATAAGCAAGTTTCTCAGAGGAAAGGATAATCAAATTGTCATTACTCAAGAGGTTAAAGAAGGTGTAGGCACCAGCCTAAAAAGAGGCTCTCTGACAACCGTTCCTGGGAAAGAAATTTACCTTATCATTCGCAGAGACAAAAAGATGCCAGACGGCTACAGAATCCATACTGGATATCCAAACCCATGAATAAAGATTTCCCCGAACTACAACAATTTCTAGCTGGTTACTTTCATCAAGACTGGGTAGATGAATATAAAAACGCAGATGAAGTTATTGCGAGCTTTATATCTGAATCAGATAGAGAAACAATAACCAACGTAAAGCAAGAGCTCAATAAATTAATGTTAGCTGAACAGTCCGAACAGGAAATTCAAGATTTTCTTTTTTATGGCATAGGTTGTAACTACTATTATCCTCACGAATGGAAAAATGGGATGTTATGGCTACAACATGTCTATTTAACCTTGAGCGAAGCAAAAAGATAATCAACCGTTATTAGTACGCATGGCGAGCGACCAATATCGCTCGCCACAGTGTTAAACGCCGCCCTCAGATCCCAGCCAACGCCAAGTCCATCGCAAAGTAAGTAAAGATCAAATCCGCACCCGCGCGCTTGATCGAACCCAACGTCTCACGCACCACCCGATCCTCATCGATCGCGCCCGCCTGGGCACCAAATTTGATCATCGCGTATTCGCCGCTCACCTGGTAAGCCGCCACCGGCAGACGTGAGGCTTCGCGGATGTCGCGGATGATGTCGAGGTAGGCACCGGCCGGTTTGACCATCAGAGCATCCGCGCCTTCCTGCTCGTCGAGCAGCGATTCGCGCACGGCTTCGCGGCGGTTCATGGGGTTCATCTGGTAGCTCTTTCGGTCGCCTTTGAGGGCGCTGCCGCCGGCTTCGCGGAATGGGCCGTAGAGGGCCGAGGCGAATTTGGTGGAGTAGGCCATGATCGGAATATGGATGAAACCGGCGTCATCCAGCGCGCGGCGGATGGCCTGGACCTGGCCGTCCATGGCGGCCGACGGGGCGATCACGTCGGCGCCGGCGCGGGCGGCGGCTACGGCTTGTTTGCCGAGATTGACCAGGGTCGCGTCATTATCGACATGGGCGCCGTGCATCACGCCGCAGTGGCCGTGGTCGGTGTATTCGCAGAAGCAGGTGTCGGACATTACGATCATTTCCGGCACGGCGTCCTTGATGATCGAGGACATGCGCGAGACCAGACCACGTTCTTTCCAGGTATCGCTGCCGTTGGCGTCCAGGTGGTGAGACACGCCAAAGGTCATCACCGACTTGATACCGGCACGGGCATAGCGCTCGATCTCGGCAGCGAGCTTTTTCTCAGGGATGCGCTGCACACCCGGCATGCTGGTGATCGGTACGAAGTCGTCGATTTCTTCTTCAACGAAAATCGGCAGCACCAGGTCGTTGAGGGTGAACTCGGTTTCCTGGAACAAACCACGCAGCTCCGGAGAGCGGCGCAGGCGGCGTGGGCGGGCTTGGGGGAACTGGCTGGTCATGGTTTTCCTGACATAAAGGCTAAAACTTTGGGGCGAAAGCTTATGCCCCCAGGCCCCGGCAGCACAAATACCAAGGGGCCAACAGTGTATTGCGACGCTCGTAATAATGTATTGATCTAGAGCTGTAGACGCCCTTCGATGCACACCGCAACAGCGCCGCCGATCCAGATTTCATCGCCCTGGCGTTCGACGCTTATACGCCCCGCGCGCCCCATGGCTGTGCCTTGACTGACCACGTAGCGCTCCGGCGCCAGGCCTTCACCCAGCAACCATTGGGCAACGCCTGCATTCAGGCTGCCCGTGGCCGGATCCTCCGGCGCGCCGTCGCCTGCGACAAAGCCACGCACTTCAAATTGGGTATCCACGTCGTCTTGTTCGGGGTTACAGGGGGCAATCACGCCTACGGCCAGCCCCTTCAGCTGTGAATAATCCGGCTGCAACGCCAGGACTTGATCACGATCCGCCAACATCACGGCGAGCCACCCCGCCCCATTGTCGACCCACTGGCTACGTAGGATGCAGCCCGGCTCCAGGCCCAACCCCAGGCGAATACGCTCCAGCAGGTCTTCCTCCAGCGGCCCCGAACGCAACAACGGCGGCGCGATAAACGCCAGTTCATCACCTTGACGACGGATTCGCACCAGGCCGATTTCACACTCCTGGATGATCTCTTCACCTTTGGGCACCCCGCCCGCCGTCAACCACGCGTGGCAACTGCCCAGCGTCGGATGCCCGGCGAACGGCAGCTCATGCACAGTGGTGAAAATTCTCACTCGGTAGTCAGCACGAGGATCGCGCGGCGTGAGTAAAAACGTGGTTTCACTGAGGTTGGTCCATTTAGCGAAGTCCGCCATCTGTTGATCGCTGAGGCTGTCGGCCCCCAAAACCACCGCCAGCGGGTTGCCCTTGAGCGACACGCGGCTGAACACATCCAGTTGTTTGAAATCGAAAGTCGGCATGCTTCAGCTCGGAATATTTAGGCCACGGATCACTGCCGGGCGGGCAACAAAACCGTCCAGCGCGCGCAGTACGTTAGGGAAGTCGGCGATGCCTACGATATCGCCCGATTCATAAAAGCCGATCAGATTGCGAATCCATGGGAAGGTAGCAATGTCGGCGATGCTGTAGTCATCGCCCATGATCCAGGTGCGACCGAGCAGGCGTTTTTCCAGGACTTCGAGCAGGCGGCGGGATTCGGCGGCGTAGCGGTCGCGGGGTCGCTTGTCTTCGTAGGCCTTGCCGGCGAATTTGTTGAAAAAACCCAACTGGCCAAACATCGGGCCGATGCCGCCCATCTGGAACATCAGCCATTGAATCGTTTCATAGCGTGTCGCAGGATCTTCGGAGAGCAACTGGCTGGTTTTTTCTGCCAGGTAAATCAATATCGCGCCGGATTCAAACAGCGCCAACGGCTGGCCAGCCGGGCCGTCGGGGTCGATGATCGCGGGGATTTTGTTATTGGGGTTCAGGGACAAGAACTCGGGGGACAACTGGTCCTGGGTCTCGAAACTGACCTTGTGCGCCTCGTAAGGCAGGCCCAGTTCTTCGAGCATGATCGAGACTTTTACCCCGTTGGGCGTGGGCAACGAGTACAGTTGCAAGCGCTCGGGGTGCTGGGCAGGCCATTTGCTATTGATTGGGAATGCGGCAAGTGGGTTCATCAGGAAATCCCTGGCTAGGCAGAAAGTCCCCATGATAGACATCTCCCCGGTGTCCTGCATGGGTCATCAATGCGCAACATTAGCGGGCTATTATCCCGCGCAGGCGAACCAATACGCCTGCCGGCACTCATAAGTGCGCTTAAACGGTGAATGGAGGCGCCTCGCTATAACGACACGGAATACCGCAGGACGCCACCGGCGTCATTGGGGCCAGGCTTGTCCGCCTTAACGTGACGCACGAAGACTCGAACCTATAATGAAGATCAAGCCTCTGCGCCTTGTGCAACGACTCAAACACTATTCGTATGTCATGTTGCCGCTGCTGCTGGTCAGCGGCGCCATGGTTGCAGCCCTCGATGCCCGTGAAAGCCGCGCCCAACCGGTGGACGGTGTGCAAACCCTGGTGTTCCTGCGCCACGGCGAAAAACCCGCCGGCGGACTCGGCCAGCTCAATTGCCAGGGCCTGAACCGCGCGATGAACCTGGCCACCCTGCTGCCGGAAAAATTCGGCAAGGCCAACTTTGTGTTTGCCGCCAACCCGACGCGCAATGTCGAGGAAGGTGAGCTGGACAATTCCTACAGCTACATCCGCCCACTCATGACCATCAGCCCCAGCGCAATCAAGTTGGGCCTGCCGGTGAATATCAAATTCTCGGCGAATGACACCAGCGACCTCGCCGATGAGCTGGTCGAAGACAAATACCACAACGCCACCATCTACACCGCCTGGTCCCACGGTTACCTGCCGGAGTTGATCAATAAGGTGGCGAGTGAAGCGTCCGGCGAAAAACACACAATTACCGACGATTGGTCGGGCAGTGACTACGACACGCTGTATGTACTGACGCTGACCTGGCACAACGGCAAGGCCTCGCTGCTGAGCCGCAACTACAAGCAGGGCTTGAACGACGGCGATGAAACCTGCCCGGAACCGACACAGGTGAGTGCCGATAGCTGACAGCGTATGATGCGTCGCTATTGACTCACCGGCGGATCATCAGCATGTCTAAACTCTCCTCCACCCAGCCCGTACGGGGCTGGTCGTTCTGGTGGAAACCAGCGCTGTTCCTCTTGGTGGCCTGCATAGGCCTCTATTACGTGAAGTGGTCGCCCTACTACTTCAAGGCATTTGTAGCGGCCGACAATCACAGCATCGGCGCCTCGATTCTCAACGATCAACAAAGCTCGCCCCTGGCGGCAGCGCTGGCCTATGCCCAGGTGTATTTCCTGGCGATCTGGAAAGCCGCGGTGCTGGCGGTGATCCTGGGTTCGCTGCTGCAAGTGCTGATCCCCCGTGACTGGCTGCTGCGCCTGTTCGGCCGTGCAGGCCTCGGTTCGACCGTGCGCGGCGGGTTATTCGCCTTGCCGGGGATGATGTGCAGTTGCTGCGCGGCGCCGGTGGCGGCGGGCATGCGGCGCCAGCAGGTGTCGGTGGGCGCGGCGCTCGCTTTCTGGATTGCTAACCCGGTGCTCAATCCTGCCACCCTGGTGTTCATGGGCTTTGTGCTCGGCTGGGGATTTACCGCGTTGCGGTTGGTGGCGGGAATTGTGCTGGTGGTGGGCGTGTCGCTGGTGGCGCAGCGCATTGCTCGCCCGGACCAGATGCCTGAAGCGGCGTTGGACGCTGTCGCCGACGTCAGCACCATCGAGGCGCAACCTTTCCTGAGCCGCTGGTTGCGCACCTTGTGGCAGCTGTTCTGGAACACAATCCCCATCTACATCCTGGCGGTGCTGATCCTGGGTGCTGCACGGGTATGGCTGTTCCCCCATGTGGACGGCGCCATGGCCAACAGCCTGGTATGGCTGGTGCCGCTGGCGATTGTCGGCACGTTGTTTGTGATTCCTACAGCGGCTGAAATCCCCATCGTACAAACCATGATGGCCCTGGGCATGGGCACCGGCCCGGCCGTGGCCTTGCTGATGACCCTGCCGAGCGTAAGCCTCCCGTCGCTGTTGATGCTGCGTAAGGATTTCGATGCGCGGGTGCTGGTGACGGTGGCCGGGTTGACCATGCTGGTGGGAGTGGTGTGTGGGCTGATCGGGGCGGTCATTCTTTAGTTATGTGGTTAGGCTGATGGCGGTTGCGCGAGCGAGCCCCACGCTCGCGCAAGTATTCCACCACCGCTGCCTGCTCCCCGGCAAACTCGATCCGTGCACCTTTCTTCTCACGTTGAAACGCGTACATAGGGTCGTAGTACTCACGCAACCCCACGATCCAACCCCGATGCAAGTCCACGCTACCGCTGCGGGCCTGTTCAGCCAGGGCCGCTTGCATCAGCGCGTGCAAACGCTGATAGCGCTCGCCCCCCAGACGCTTGTGGATATTGGCCAGGCTCTGGGTCAGCCGCTCGGCAAACCGCTCGAAACCCGCTTCGCCAAACGCTACGGCGAACTGCGCACACAGATCGGTCACGTACTCGCGTAATACCCGCTCTACACGGTTTTCCAGGCTTTCTTCCAGCCACACCATTGGATACACCTGCATGCCCCGGTGCAGGTTCAGCGGCAAGGCGCAGCTGCCGATCATGCGGCTTTCGTCCTCAAGCACAAACTGTTCGATGCCACGTGCGCGTTTTTTCAGAACGTCCACTGCCAGGCGGTTTTCGAAGTCGATGTTGGACGGCTGGCCGGTGGCGCGCTTGCCGAAGCTGGAACCACGGTGATTGGCGTGGCCTTCCAGGTCCAGGCCATTGTTCAACTGATTGATGACCTCGGTCTTTCCGCTGCCGGTCAGGCCGCCCAAGAGCACGAAATCACACTGTTCGACCGCTTGGTCCACGGTCTCCAACAGAAACGTGCGCATGGCCTTGTAGCCACCGCCGATCCGCGGATAGTCGATACCCGACTCGTCCTTGAGCACCTGTTTCACCAATTGCGAACGCAGGCCGCCACGAAAGCAATACAGGTAACCGTCCGGGTTGGCCTGGGCAAACTCGGTCCAACGTGCCAGGCGCTCTTCAAGCACCTTGCCGCTGACCAACTGGTGCCCAAGGACGATTGCCGCCTGCTGCCCTTGCTGCTTATAGCAAGTGCCGACGCGCTGGCGCTCGTCATCGTTCATCAGCGGCAGGTTGACGACGCCGGGGAACGCGCCCTTGATGAACTCCACCGGCGCGCGGGTATCCATCATCGGCCGGTCGTTGAGGAAAATGTCGCGGTAATCGGTGATGTCAGTTGCCATCAAAACACCTCTACCGCGTTGGTCTGTCGCTCAACCAGTGCGCCGATCGGCTCCAGGCTCAGGCCCAGTTCCTTCGCCACAGCGTGGAACTCGGCATCACCTTCGAGGGTGACGGCGATCAACAGCCCGCCACTGGTCTGCGGGTCGCATAGCACGCGTTTGTGCAACTCCTGCACGCGCCCGATTTTACTGGCGTAGCTGTCAAAGTTGCGCAAGGTGCCGCCGGGTACGCAACCCTGGTCCAGGTAGTACTCGACCCCGGGCAGGCGTGGGACTTTTTCATATTCGATGCGTGCAGTCAGGCCACTGCCGTCAGCCATTTCCACCAGATGGCCCAACAGGCCAAAACCGGTGACGTCGGTCATGGCTGTCACGCCGGCCAGCTTGCCGAAACGGCTACCGGGCTTGTTGAGGGTGCACATCCAGTCGCGGGCCAGGCCGATGTCAGCCTCGCGCAGCTTGCCCTTCTTTTCGGCAGTGGTGAGGATGCCGATGCCTAACGGCTTGGTCAGGTACAGCTGGCAGCCAGCAGTGGCGGTGTCGTTGCGCTTCATATGGCGCTTTTGCACGATGCCGGTCACGGCCAGGCCGAAGATCGGCTCCGGCGCGTCGATGGAGTGGCCGCCTGCCAGGGGGATACCGGCGGCGTCGCACACCGAGCGGCCACCGCGAATCACTTCCCGGGCAATCTCCGGCGCCAGCACGTTAACCGGCCAGCCGAGAATGGCGATGGCCATCAACGGGTCGCCGCCCATGGCGTAGATGTCGCTAATAGCATTGGTGGCGGCTATGCGGCCGAAGTCGAAGGGATCATCGACAATCGGCATGAAAAAGTCCGTGGTGGAGACCACACCACGCTCGTCGTCGATGGCATACACCGCCGCATCGTCCCGCGAGGCATTGCCGACCCACAGGTTGGGGTCGAGGTTCTGTGCGCCGCTGCCGGCAAGGATAACCTCCAATACCTGGGGCGAGATCTTGCAACCGCAACCCGCGCCGTGACTGTACTGGGTAAGGCGAATCGGCTGGTTCATGGTGGACCTCAAAGTAACAAGTGGGGGGAGTCTACCAGACAGCAAAAAGCCGGCTGGGCGCTTGCGAGCACAGCCGGCTTTCAGGTTTCAGCGATTACTGGCGGGCAGCGAGCAAACGCTTGTGACGGTTGCGTCGTGCGATGTTCAAGCATTCGATGGCCGCCGAGAAGGCCATGGCTGCGTACACGTAGCCTTTAGGCACATGGGCGCCGAAGCCTTCGGCGATCAGCGTCATGCCGATCATGATCAGGAAGCCCAGGGCCAGCATCACCACGGTCGGGTTGTCGTTGATGAATTTGGCCAACGGCTCAGCCGCCACCAGCATCACGATCACCGAGGTCACCACGGCAATGATCATGATCGGCAAGTGCTCGGTCATGCCCACAGCGGTAATGATGCTGTCGATGGAGAACACCAGGTCGAGCAGCAGGATCTGCCCGATCGCCGCGGCGAAGCCAATGGCCACGGTGTTGCCAACCGACGCTTTCTCTTCAGGCTCCGGGTCCATGCTGTGATGGATTTCGGTGGTGGCCTTCCACACCAGGAACAGACCACCGGCGATCAGGATCATGTCCTTCCACGAAAACGCCTGGCCGAGTACTTCAAACACCGGTGCCGTCAACTGCACGATAAACGCGATAGTGCTCAACAGGCCCAGGCGCAATATCAGCGCCATGCTGATACCGATGCGCCGTGCCTTGGCCCGGTGCTGCTCGGGTAATTTGTTGGTGAGGATCGAAATAAAGATCAGGTTATCGATGCCCAGCACGATTTCCATGACGATCAGGGTGGCCAGTGCAACCCAGGCGGTGGGGCTGGCGGCCAGTTGTAAAAGGTAATCCATAGGTCAGTCCTGAGGTTGTGCCGGGAAATTAAGCTTCTTTACTGTTCGAGTCAGACTCGTTTTCTTCCTGATCGTCCTTTTTTTGCGGACTGATAAGGCCTTGTGTCGCTTCACTCAATGCCTGCTCGGCAGCCTTGTGGGTGTCATCGATGGCTTGCTTGGCCGACTCGGTGGCCTTGCCCAAGACCTGCTGAGCACTTTTCTCGACCTGATCGCAACCACTGATCATTACCAAGGTAAGCGCAAGCAACGATGCCGCGCCCAGGGAATTGGGCTTCATCATGTATTCCTCGTTAGAACCATTGGGTCCAAATAGTGGCCCCGCGATAGCGAGGCATTCTATGCACGCGAACACTTCAGTAAAATTCGTATTTTTCTAGCATATACTTCGGTTTTTACGAAGTGATGGCTGCCATGCTCAATTACCGACAATTGCACTACTTCTGGGTCGTGGCCAAAACCGGCAGCATTGTGCGCGCCTGTGAGCAACTGAACCTCACGCCCCAGACCATCAGCGGGCAGATCAGCCTGCTGGAGCAAACCTTCGGTATCGCGCTGTTTCAACGAGTCGGCCGCCAGTTGGAGCTGACCGAAGCCGGACGCCAGGCTCTGCCCTATGCCGAGCACATGTTCCAGACCGGCAATGAATTGGAAGCAATGCTGCGCGCGCAACCCGATCAACAGCAGATTGTGTTCCGGGTCGGTGTGGCGGATGTGGTGCCCAAGTCCATCGTCTACCGTCTGATCGCGCCGACCATGGAGCTGAGCGAGCCGCTGCGCATCACCTGCCGCGAAGACAAACTCGAACGCCTGTTGGCCGACCTGGCGATCCAGCGCCTGGACCTGGTGATCTCCGACAGCCCGATGCCGTCGCACCTCGACATCAAGGGCTACAGCCAGAAATTGGGGGAATGTGGCATCAGCTTTTTTGCCACTCAGGCATTGGCCGACCAACATGGCGGCGATTTCCCACAGTGCTTGCACGGCGCGCCTCTATTGATTCCAGGCGCGGAGACGGTAGTGCGCAGCCGCTTGCAACGCTGGTTCGCCGAGCAGCAGATCCAGCCGAAGATCATCGGCGAGTTCGATGACAGCGCCCTGATGCAGGCGTTTGGCCAATCCGGCAGCGGGATTTTTATCGCTCCCAGCGTGATCGCCGAGGAGGTGGTGCGCCAGTACGGCGTGGCGCTGATCGGTCAGACCGATGCGGTCACCGAGTCGTTCTACGCGATCTCGGTGGAACGCAAGGTCAAGCACCCCGGCATCGTGGCGATTACCGAAGGGGCAAGGCGCGAGCTGTTCACCGCCCTGCCCTGAAGACTCAGGCCCCGGACGCGACCGGCTGTTTGGCGGTCATCAGCCACAGCGCCAGCAGGATCGACACCAGGATAAACCCGGACGCCGCAAAGCCCAGACTGCCCAGGCCAAAGGTGTCGATGACGTGCCCGCCGACCAACGCCCCCAAGCCAATCCCCAGGTTGGCCCCGGCAATGTTGAGCGACGCGGCGAACGCCGGCGCATGGGGCGCGGCCTTCATCAGTCGCACGTGGCTGACCAGGAACATCGCCGCTTGGGTCACGCCCCACACCGCCATCGCTGCCGCCAGGCCGACGGTGGAGTGAATCGCCGGCACCAATGCAACCATGCCGGCGATCATGAAACCGCAGAACACCATGGACGCGATCAACGGGTGGCGATCCACAGCGCGGCCGCCCAAAGAGTTGCCAATCAGCCCGACAGCACCAAAGCCCATCAGGCACCAGCCCACCAGTGTCCCGTCGAAACCGGCCAGGCGTTCAAGGATGTCCGCCAGGTAGGTATAAGCCGTGAACATGCCGCTGAACACCAGGATCGACAGCAGGATATGACCCTGCATCAAGGGGTTGCGCAGGATCTTGAACTGCGAGCGCAGTGTCACTTCGTCGTTTTTCGGTTTCGTCACTGGCAAGTAGATAAACAGCAGCAAAGCCTTGGCCAACGCCACCACAGCCAGGATGGCGAACGCGGTACGCCAGCCGAACATATCGGAAATCAGCGTGCCCACCGGGATGCCAAATACCGTGGCGCAGACAATGCCGAAGCCGATCTTTTCAATGGCACGCCCGGCGTATTCCGGACCGACGATGTCCACCGCCGTTTCGCTGGCCAAGGCCCAGAACACCGGCAAGCCCAGGGCCGGAATCAGACGCGCCACGGCCATTACCCAGATATTCGGCGCCAGCGCGGCCACGGTGTTGGCTGCCGCGAACATGATCAGGATGGTGATAAACAGGCGCTTGCGCGGGAAACGAGCGCAGTACGCCGTTAGGAACGGCCCGAACGCCGCTACGGTAAACGCGAACAGCGTCACCAGCAGCCCTGCCTGGGACACGCTGACATTCAGGTCCCGGGCAATCGACGGCAACAGGCCGACGATGATGAATTCTGTGGTCAGCACGGTAAAGCCGGCGGCCGACAGCAGCAGGATGGGAAACAGCATGAAAACTCCAGAAACAACGACATCAACGACAGCCCGGAGGGCCCGCTGACGGATAGGAAAGTTGAGAGGGGCGAATCTTAACAGAGTATGTCCGGAGTTGAACAAGGCTCGCCGCCGTGGGTGACGGAATGCCGCACTAAACGGGACATGTCCTACAGCATGCTAGACTCGCCGCCTGCTTCCTACAGCGCTTTCGCCTGCAATGCTGCGCCCTACTAAAAAAACTAGAGACAACTGTTTATGACTCCTGCCCCTTCCCTCCTCCAACGGCTGACACGCGTCAGCCTGGTCACGCAAATCGTCATCGGTTTGATCGCCGGCATTTTGCTGGCATTGCTGTTGCCTGAAGCCGCCAGAGCCACCGGATTTATCGGCAAAGTGTTTGTCGCCGCGCTCAAGGCAGTCGCGCCGATATTGGTGTTTGTGCTGGTGATGGCCTCGATAGCCAACCATAAACACGGCCAGGAAACCCATATCAAACCGATTCTGTTCCTGTATTTGCTGGGCACATTCGCCGCCGCCGTGGTGGCGGTGATTGCAAGCATGTGGTTTCCCTCGCCGTTGGTGCTCGTCACCCATGACGCCGCCGTCAGCGCTCCCGGCGGTATCGACGAGGTGCTGCAAAGCCTGCTGCTCAGCGTCGTGGACAACCCGATCAGCGCGCTGATGAACGCCAACTTCATCGGCATCCTGGCCTGGGCGATCGGCATGGGCATAGCCATTCGCCATGCTGGCGAAACCACCCGCACCGTGCTCGACGACCTCTCCAACGGCGTGACCCTGATCGTGCGCGTAGTTATCCGCTTCGCCCCCCTGGGTATTTTCGGCCTGGTCGCCTCGACCCTTGCCACTTCCGGTTTCGGCGCCCTGCTCGGCTACGCGCACCTGCTGCTGGTGTTGATCGGCTGCATGCTGTTCGTGGCCTTGGTGGTCAACCCGGCTATCGTGTTCTGGAAGCTGCGCCGCAACCCCTATCCGCTGGTGTTGATGTGCCTGCGCGAGAGCGGCATCACCGCGTTCTTCACCCGCAGCTCCGCAGCGAACATTCCGGTAAACCTGGCGTTGAGCAAACGCCTGGGCTTGCATGAAGACACCTATTCAGTGTCGATCCCGCTGGGTGCCACCATCAACATGGCCGGCGCCGCGATCACCATCACCGTGCTGACCCTGGCCGCCGTGCATACCCTGGGCATCAATGTCGACCTGCCGACCGCCGTGCTGCTTAGCGTGGTCGCGGCCGTGTGTGCGTGTGGCGCATCAGGCGTGGCCGGGGGTTCGCTGTTGCTGATCCCGCTGGCGTGCAGCCTGTTCGGTATTCCGAGTGAAATCGCCATGCAGGTGGTGGCCGTCGGCTTCATCATCGGTGTGCTGCAGGATTCGGCGGAAACTGCGCTCAACTCCTCCACCGATGTGCTGTTCACCGCCGCTGCGTGCCTGGGCAAGGAAGAGCAACCCGCTTAACGTTCGCGCACAAAAAAACCGGGGCGATTCCAGAGGGAACTGCCCCGGTTTTTTTATGGAAGCTTAGAACGCGCCCATGTAGTCACGCTTGCCCACTTCAACGCCGTTATGGCGCAGCAAGGCGTAAGCGGTGGTGACGTGGAAGAAGAACTGCGGCAGGCCGTAGGTCAGCAGGTAGGACTGGCCGCTGAAGCGCTTCTCTTTCGGGGTGCCTGGGCGGGTGATGATCTCGATACCTTCTTTGCCGTCGACTTGCTCAGGCTTGATGGTGTCGACAAACGCCAGGACCTTGGCGATCAGCGCTTGCAGGTCGGCGAAGGTCACTTCGCTGTCTTCGTATTTAGGCACTTCGATCTCGGCCAGGCGCGCAGAAACGCCTTTGGCGAAGTCGACGGCGATCTGCACCTGGCGCACCAGTGCAAACATGTCCGGGAACAGACGCGCTTGCAATAGAGCGTTGGGTTCGATGTTCTTGGCAGTAGCGTGGGCTTCGGCCTTGTTCAGCACATCGCTGAGGGCGTTAAGCATTTGCTTGAAGACTGGGATGGAGGCGGCGTACAGGGAAATAGTCATGACAGTCTCATCGGTAATGGCAGGGTTGGAACCAGCGGCGATTATAGCCATGCCCGGCGCTTGTCTTTTATTTTTTCAGGATTACGCTAGTGGCCTTCACTGCATAGGGAACGCGCGATGACCGCCGAGCACGACACCGACACCCCTGAGCCGCGCCTGAACAGCACGGAAATCCGCATTCTGGGCTGCCTGATCGAAAAACAGGCAACCAACCCGGAAACCTACCCCCTGACCCTCAACGCCCTGGTGCTGGCCTGCAACCAGAAGACCAGCCGTGAACCAGTGACAAACCTCAGCCAGGGCCAGGTCGGGCAAAGCCTGCGCGTACTGGAAGGCCAAGGCTTCACCCGCCTGGTGATGGGCAGCCGCGCAGACCGTTGGGAACACCGTGTGGACAAGGCACTGGAGCTGGTACCGGCGCAGGTGATCCTGATCGGGCTGCTGTTTTTACGTGGCCCGCAGACCGTCAATGAACTACTGACCCGCAGCGGACGCATGCATGATTTCGAAGATGCCGAGCAGGTGGTGCACCAACTGGAACGCCTGATTGCACGCGGGTTGGCGCTGCTGGTGCCGCGTCAGGCGGGGCAGCGAGAAGATCGGTATACCCATGCGCTTGGGGATCCGGCGGATATCGAGGTAATCATCGCGGCGCGAGGGAATCCTGTGGAGCGCGGGGCTGGAGTGTCTGTGGAGCGTATTGAAGAGCTGGAAGCGCGGATCGCAGCGCTGGAAGAGCGCCTCGCACAGCTGGAACAGGCATAACTCGGTAAAAACTGTGGGAGGGGGCGGTTCAGTTGGATCAGATTTGACTGACACACTGCTATCGGGAGCAAGCCCCCTCCCACAGTTGATTGGATTCCAGTCCGACAATGTGTTGATCGTGAATGCGTAAAGTTAAAGCTAAGTAACTGCTCCCCTGAAGATCAACATGTGGGAGGGGGCTTGCTCCCGATGGCGGTGCTTCAGTCGGAACAGCTTCTACTGACTCAGCACTATCGGGAGCAAGCCCCCTCCCACAGTTGAGTGGATTCCAGTCCGGCAATGTGTTGATCGTGAATGCGTAAAGTTAAAGCTAAGTAACTGCCCCCCTGAAGATCAACATGTGGGAGGGGGCTTGCTCCCGATGGCGGTGCTTCAGTTGGAACAGCTTGTACTGCCTCAGCACTATCGGGAGCAAGCCCCCTCCCACAGTTGAGTGGATTCCAGTCCGGCAATGTGTTGATCGTGAATGCGTAAAGTTAAAGCTAAGTAACTGCCCCCCTGAAGATCAACATGTGAAAGGGGCTTGCTCCCGATGGCGGTGCTTCAGTTGGAACAGCTTGTACTGACTCAGCACTATCGAGAGCAAGCCCCCTCCCACAGTTGAGTGGATTCCAGTCCGGCAATGTGTTGATCGTGAATGCGTAAAGTTAAAGCTAAGTAACTGCCCCCCTGAAGATCAATATGTGGGAGGGGGCTTGCTCCCGATGGCGGTGCTTCAGTCGGAACAGCTTGTACTGACTCGGCGCTATCGGGAGCAAGCCCCCTCCCACAGTTGAGTGGATTCCAGTCCGGCAATGTGTTGATCGTGAATGCGTAAAGTTAAAGCTAAGTAACTGCCCCCCTGAAGATCAATATGTGGGAGGGGGCTTGCTCCCGATGGCGGTGCTTCAGTCGGAACAGCTTGTACTGACTCGGCGCTATCGGGAGCAAGCCCCCTCCCACAGTTGAGTGGATTCCAGTCCGGCAATATGTTGACCGTGAATGCGTAGAGATAAAGCTAAGTAACTGACCCCCTGGAGATCAATATGTGGGAGGGGGCTTGCTCCCGATGGCGGTGCTTCAGTTGGAACAGCTTGTACTGACTCAGCGCTATCGGGAGCAAGCCCCCTCCCACAGTTGATTACCAGCGATCTTCAGCTCCGGGCAAAAGCCACGGCTTTTTCGAACTGTTCCGGGGTCGGCCGCACGCCCGTGTAGAGCACAAACTGCTCCAGCGCCTGGATTGCAATCACTTCCAGCCCAGTAATGACGCGCTTACCTTGGGCCCGTCCACGCACGATCAAGGGCGTTTCGGCGGGAATCGCCACCACGTCGAACACAGTCTCGGCGTTATCAACCGCATCCGCTTCAAACGCCAACGCATCTGCCTCGGCGCCGCCGGTCATGCCAATCGGTGTCACGTTGACCAGCATCTGCGGGCACAGGTCGCCCAGTTCAGCCAGCCACTCATACCCCAGGCTCTGCGCCAGCGCCTTGCCCGCTGCTTCATTGCGCGCCACGATTACGCCATTGGCATAACCGCCGTCACGCAAGGCGCTGGCCACGGCCTTGGCCATACCGCCGCTGCCGCGCAGGGCGAACGTGGAGTCTTTGGGCACATCGTGCTTTTTCAGCAATTGCTCGATGGCGATGTAATCCGTGTTGTAAGCCTTCAGATGCCCGCCGGTATTGACGATGGTGTTGAGGGAGGCGATGGCCTGAACCGAATCGTCGAGTTCGTCCACCAAGGCAATAGCGGCCTCCTTGAACGGCATCGACACCCCGCAACCACGAATGCCCAACGCCCGAATACCGCCTATCGCTCCCGATAAATCCTGGCTGCTGAACGCCTTATAGTAGAAATTCAGACCCAACTGTTCGTACAGGTGGTTATGAAAACGCAGGCCAAAATTCCCGGGGCGGGCCGACAATGACATGCACAGCTGGGTGTCCTTGTTGGGGTGCATCTGCATGGATAACTCCTTTGAGTAAGCAAATCGGTACAGACCTTACACAACCTTTACCTAGCGGCCGTGCTGTTTTTCAGAAATACGTTGTCTTAAAAGTATCCCCGCGACATTACTTGAGTCTATTGACTGCAGACCACAAGCGCAGGGGCCAACCGAGGAATGACCATGATTCGTAAACTCCCCAAGATCGCCTTGCTGGTAGGTGCACTCGCTATGGCCGGCCAAGCCTCCGCCCACGGTGGTGGATGGGGTGGCCCGGCCGTCTTGGGTGCACTGGTCGGCGCCGCCGTGGTGGGCTCCGTGGTTGCCAGCCAACCCCGTGAGGTCTATGTGCAGCAGCCGGTGTACGTGCAACCGCAGCCGGTGTATGCCGCGCCGCCACCGGTCTACTACGCACCGCCTCCACCTGTGTATGTGCAGCAAGAGGTGTATTACCGCCCGGCCCCCGTCTATTACGGCCCACCGCGTGGTTATTACGGCCCTCCCCACGGCTACTACCGTCACGGCTGGTAAGCCCTTATCTTCATGTTTGAAACAGGCCTCGCCCAACAAGCGAGGCCTTTTTTGTACACAACGACCGGATTTATCGTGCCAAGGTCGCTCTGAGGACAATGGCCAAGCGACAATCGCGCACTATTCAGTTCGAAAGTCTACTTGCCCGACCGGGGCTCACGCTGTCATGTTTGTGTCACGACACACTCCCACTATCGATGCAGTCCACCCAATAACAACAAGGACGACAGACCATGCCCACACAAAACCCGCACCGCACCGCTGGCCTCTGTACGTCCAGCAAGGTTTACAGCGCCCTCACGGAACTCAAGCACCTGGAAGGCCACCGCACTGCAAAATTCCTGGCGTTGCTAGCGGAAAACCTCGTGCGCAAAGGTCTGCTCAATGAGCAGGAAGTGGTGAGCATGCTCGATCAGGTAGTCGACTGACGTCTCTTGTTGATGTCGACTATTGAGCCAGGTGATTTTTCTTAAGCCGCCAGGCCCCTTAAGGTGACCCCCATAGCGATTGGAGGCCCCTTATGCCAACTGTTCAAATCATGTCTGTCATCGGCAGCGCCGTCCCCGCCCCTCTTCGGGAGCTGGGTTTGCTTGCCTGCTGGTACCTGGTACGCGACGGCGAAACCATCAGCGGCCCACTCACGTCCCTGTCAGCCGCCGAAAAACAACTGCAAAACGCCTCGAATTTCCGGCTCCACGCCTGAGACTTATGGCAATGGCAGCTTGACCCGAGGCTTACTTTCGACAAACAGCGCCCAACTGGACATGAACAGCGCCGCCACCAGCGGCCCGATCACAAACCCGTTGAGGCCAAACACCGATAAGCCGCCCAGCGTCGAGATCAGGATCAGGTAGTCCGGCATCCTGGTGTCTTTGCCCACCAGGATCGGGCGCAGCACGTTGTCCACCAGCCCAATCACAAACACGCCAAACAAGCTCAACACGATGCCCTGCCAGATCGAACCGCTCAGCAGGAAGTAGGCGGCCACAGGCCCCCACACAATCCCCGCGCCCACCGCTGGCAGCAACGACAGAAACGCCATCAATACCGCCCAGAGCAACGCACTGGGAATGTCCAGGAACCAGAAAATCAAACCTCCCAGTGCCCCTTGAGTCACGGCCACCAACACGTTGCCCTTGACCGTGGCACGCACCACCCGATTGAACTTCAGCTGCAACCGGCGCTTCTGCGGCTCGGCCAGCGGCACTGCCGTGCGCACCTTGCGCACCAGTTCCGGACCGTCGCGCAGCAGGAAAAACAGCAGATACAGCATGATGAAAAAACTCACCAGGAAATCAAACGTTCCCTGCCCAAAGCTGAACGCCTGGGACGCGAAGAACTGGCTGCCCTGCATCGCGCTCTTAACGATATTCTCACGCAGCCCCTCAAGGTTACCCATGCCAAAGCGGTCCAGCAGGTGCTGGAAGTAAGGCGGCAGGAAGTGCTTGAACTGCTCGATATAACCGGCCACGTCGAGCTTGCCACTCTCGATGTTTTTGTAGAGCGTCGCGCCCTCTTGCACGAGCAAGGCGCTGGTGATGATCACCGGCAGGATCGCGATCACCAGGCACACCATCAAGGTACTCAGGGATGTAAGGTTGCGGTTCCAGCCGAACCGCTGCTGCAGGCGGCGCTGCATGGGGGCAAAGATGATGCCGAGGATCACGGCCCAAAACACCGCACCGTAGAACGGCAGCAATATCCAGATAAAGGCGATGGTCACCAGGACCAGCAGCAGCAACAGGGTTTTGAATTGCAGGTTGGTTTGATTCATGTTCGATCCATGTCAAAAAAGCAGGGCGCGCGTTTGCGTCCCGGTGCTTAGTCCCCCGCAACTCCTGGGAGTGCCATCTTTGTTGAGGTAAGCGTAGACCCAGATCAATAAAGCCTTGCGCCGCTTCAACTACCCTCGCGCCTTTTTGCGACCCAAGCCCATGCCTCCTATCATCGCCCCCGAACTGCTCGCCCCCGCCGGCACCCTGAAAAACATGCGCTACGCCTTCGCCTACGGCGCCGATGCGGTGTACGCCGGCCAGCCACGCTACAGCCTGCGCGTGCGCAACAACGAATTCGACCACGCCAACCTGGCCCTCGGCATTGACGAGGCTCATGCACAGGGCAAGCGCTTTTACGTGGTGGTCAACATCGCGCCGCACAACGCCAAACTCAAAACCTTCCTCAAGGACTTGGCCCCGGTCATCGCCATGGGCCCGGACGCACTGATCATGTCTGACCCTGGCCTGATCATGCTGGTGCGTCGGCACTTTCCGATGATGCCGATTCACTTGTCAGTGCAGGCCAATACGGTGAACTGGGCCAGCGTGGAGTTCTGGCAGCAGCAAGGGATTTGCCGAGTGATCCTGTCGCGGGAACTGTCACTGGAAGAGATTGAAGAAATCCGCCAGCAGGTGCCGGCCATGGAGCTGGAGGTGTTTGTGCACGGTGCCCTGTGCATGGCCTATTCCGGGCGCTGCCTGCTCTCGGGCTACATGAACAAGCGCGACGCCAATCAAGGCAGTTGCACCAATGCCTGTCGCTGGAAATACCAGGCCACACCGGCGGTGGAGAACGCCACGGGAGATATCGTCCAGGAGTATCAGCCGACCCTCGGGATGGGCGCACCGACTGATCAGGTGTTCCTGTTGCAGGAGGCCAACCGTCCCGATGAGCAGATGCCCGCCTTCGAAGACGAACACGGCACCTACATCATGAACGCCAAGGACCTGCGCGCGGTGCAGCACGTAGAACGCCTGACTCACATGGGTGTGCATTCGCTGAAAATCGAAGGCCGCACCAAGTCCCACTTCTACTGCGCACGCACCACCCAGGTGTATCGCCAGGCCATCGATGATGCAGTGGCTGGTCGCGCGTTTGATCGCGGCTTGATGACCAATCTGGAGTCCCTGGCCCAACGCGGCTACACCGAGGGTTTTCTGCGCCGCCATGTGCACGATGAATACCAGAACTACCAGAACGGCAGCTCAGTATCCGAGCGCCAGCAGTTTGTGGGCGAGTTGACCGGCGAGCGCCGGGGCGACCTGGCCGAGGTCAAGGTTAAAAACCGCTTTGCCGTGGGTAATCACCTGGAGCTGATGACCCCCGCCGGCAATTTCCACTTTGACCTGGCCGACTTGCGCAACGCCAAGGGCGAAGCCATCGAGGTCGCGCCGGGGGACGGACACACAGTGTATGTGCCGCTCCCGGCCCAGATGGACTTGCGCTTCGGCTTGCTGATGCGCGACGTTTAAATCCGGAACTGCCCGACCAATTGCCCCAAACGATGCCCCAGATCCGCCAGGCTGCGAGAGGTCTGGGCGCCCAATTGGGTTTCGTCTGCCACGCTGTCCACCGCCACGGCAATCTGGTGCACGCTGCGGTTGATCTCTTCGGCCACAGCGGTCTGTTCTTCGGCGGCGCTGGCGATTTGTGCGTTCATTGAATTAATGGTGCCGATCAACTGGGCCATGGTGTCCAGGGATGCGCCAGCCTGATTGGCCTGGGCCGAAGTGCCGTCACCGGCATCGCTGGAGCGGCGCATCGCGTCCACGGCGGCGACCGTGCCTTTTTGCAGGCGGTCGATCATGCCCTGGATTTCCTGGGTGCTGGTCTGGGTGCGACTGGCGAGGGCACGTACTTCGTCGGCGACCACCGCAAAACCACGGCCGGCCTCCCCTGCCCGCGCGGCTTCAATCGCCGCGTTCAGGGCCAACAGGTTGGTCTGCTCGGCAATCGAACGGATTACGCTCAATACGCTGACAATCGACGCCACATCCTGCTGCAGGCTGTCGAGGGACACGCCGCTGCTGCGGATATCGCTCACCAGTGCATGGATCTGCGCGATGCTGCCGTCCACCACCCGCTTGGCGGCCTGGCCTTCGGCGTCGGTCTGTTGCGCCGCCACGGAGGCGCCCTGGGCACTGCGCGCCACTTCTTGCGCAGCCGAGGACATCTGGTTGATCGCGGTGGCCACCTGGTCGGTCTCGTGGCGCTGGCGTTCCATGGCCTGCTCCGAGCGCTGGGCCTGGTCGGACACCTGGCTCACCAGCCCGGTCAGTTGCGCGGTCATTTCGGTGATCTGGCGCACCAGGCCGTGGATCTTGTCGACAAACCGGTTGAACGCGCCGGCCAGCTCGCCCAACTCATCCTGGCTGGTGATGGCCAGGCGGCGGGTCAAGTCGCCTTCACCGGCCGCGATGTCATCAAGGTTGGCTTTCATCAGGTGCAGCGGACGCAGGATGGTATTGGCCAGCAGCATGCCCACGGCGGCAATCACCAACAGCACCACCGCGGCCACGCCAAGGATGCTCAGCAACACGCCTTCCATGCGCTTTTCTACCTTGGCCTCGACCACTGCCACCTGGGCTTCGATGCCGTCCAGGTTCACCGAGGTACCGATGACCATGTCCCACTTGGGCAGGTATTCGGTGTAGCCGAGCTTGGGCACCAGTTCGGTCTGGCCGGGTTGGGTGGAGCTGTATTGCAGGTAGTGGCTGCCGTCCTTACCGACCTTGACCAAGTCGCGGTTGACGTAGACACCGTTGGGGTCACGGTTGTCCTTGAAACTCTTGCCCACGCCGTCGGGGCTGTTGCCCTTGAACAGGCGAATGGTCTCGGAGTCGTAGCCGAAGAAGTAACCGTCCTTGCCGTAGCGGGTGTTGGACAGCAGCTTGACCACCTCGGCGCGCGCCGCTGTGTCGCCAGGTGCGGCAGCGTCGTAAAGCGGCTTGATGGTGGTCATGGCCACTTCTACATAACTTTGCAGAGTGGCCTTGGCGTCGTTGAGCAGGCGCTGGCGGGTTTCATCCACCTCGTTGCGCGCCTGCCCCTGGAGGATCCATACGGTGGTCAGGCTGATCACCACGGCAAACAGCAGCACCGGCACGATCGCGAGGGACAGTACTTTGGCCTTCAAATTCAGACGCATGGCTTTTCTCTCTTATTAGGCGACTTGAGAGGTTATCGACCAACGTCAATGAATCTGTAGATCAGAGCGTCATCGCCGCAAACCAGCCAAATGCCAGCAACGGGATGTTGTAGTGCAGGAACGTCGGCACCACGGTGTCCCAGATATGGTGATGCTGGCCGTCGATATTCAGGCCGGAGGTCGGACCGAGTGTCGAGTCCGACGCCGGTGAACCGGCGTCGCCCAGCGCACCCGCCGTACCGACGATGCACACGATGGCCATCGGGCTGAAGCCCAACTGCACACACAGCGGCACAAAAATCGCGGCAAGGATCGGCACTGTGGAAAACGACGAGCCGATGCCCATAGTCACCAACAGGCCCACCAGCAACATCAACAACGCACCAACCCCACGGCTGTGGCCGATGAACGCCGCCGAGGTTTCCACCAGCGAGCGCACGTCGCCGGTGGCCTTGAGCACCTCGGCAAAGCCTGAGGACGCAATCATGATGAAGCCGATCATAGCCATCATCTTCATGCCTTCGGTGAACAGGTCGTCGGTGTCGCGCCAGCGCACAATCCCCGACACCGAGAAGATGAGGAAGCCGGCCAAAGCGCCGATGATCATCGAGTCCAGCCACAGTTGAATGATGAACGCCGAGGCAATCGCCACGCCGGCCACCATCAGGGTCAGCGGGTTGTACTGAACGGCCACCTGCTCGACCCGCTCGATTTTTTCCAGGTCATACACGCGCTTTTTGCGGTAGCTGATAAAGACCGCCACCAACAAGCCAACCACCATGCCCAGGGCGGGCAGGCTCATGGCGTGGGTCACGTTGACCTGACTGATGTCCACCCCACTGTTGGCCACATTGGCCAGCAGGATCTGGTTAAGGAAGATGTTGCCGAAGCCCACCGGCAGAAACATGTAGGGGGTGATCAGGCCGAAGGTCATTACGCAGGCAACAAGGCGGCGGTCCAGTTGCAGCTTGGTCAGCACGTACAACAGTGGCGGCACCAAAAGCGGGATAAACGCAATGTGGATCGGCAGGATGTTCTGCGATGCAATCGCCACTATCCACAGCAGGCCGATCAACAGCCATTTGACGTGGCTGCCGCCGCTGGCTTCCTGGCGGTCGACCAGCAGCAGCGCCTTGTCCGCCAGGGCGTGGGCCAGGCCTGACTTGGCAATCGCCACCGCGAAAGCGCCGAGCAATGCGTAGGACAACGCCACCGTCGCGCCGCCGCCCAAACCGCCGTTGAAGGCTTTGAGCGTGGCTTCGATGCCCAGGCCACCGGTCAACCCGCCCACCAGGGCGCCGACAATGATGGCGATGACCACATGCACGCGGGACAGGCTGAGCACCAGCATGGTGCCGACCGCGGCGATGACTGCGTTAATCATGGTTACCTCAAGCAGAAACATAAAAAACAGGCATGCCCGCGCCCAGGTGGCCATTGGCTGGCGACCCGCGTGCAGGCTTTAAGGAGGTCTTATTAGAGGGCGCGCACTTTGCAGCAGGTAGGGCTACATGTCAAAAAACGACACCGATTTCAGATTTAAATTGATTGTTTGAATAAAGAAGCCTTCACAGCGGCCGATAAACTGACTCTATGTGCTTTCAGGTTAAGGATGTCCCGATGTCGCTCAGGCAGCTCTCCATTCAATGGAAAATCACCCTGCTCGCCGGTCTTTGCCTGCTAGGGATCGTGACCCTACTGGTGGGTTTGTCGCTGTATCGCATGGCGCAAAGCTCGGAGCAGGTCCAGGCGTCCAGCATGCAGATGCTCAACACCTCCGCCCAGGCACGCATCGAAGCCCAGGGCGAAGCGCAGGCGCTGGGTATTCGTCGACAGTTCATGGATGCCTACCAATACGGCCACGGTTTTTCCCGTCAGGTCCTGTTCCTGCGCGAACAGGCCGAAAAGCGCTTCCTCGATGCCTTCGACACCCGCGAAGACCTGACCCGCCAGGTCAAGGCCGCGCTGCAGGCCAACCCGGACTTGCTGGGTTTGTCCCTGGTGTTTGAAGCCAACGCGCTGGACGGCAAGGACGAGTTGTTCGCCGATCAGGCGGAGCTGGGCAGTAACAACAAGGGCCGCTTCGCCCTGTACTGGTCTCAGCCGACTCCGGGCACACTCACCTCGATGGCGCTGCCGGAAAGCGACATGGCCGACACCAGCATCGGCCCCAGCGGTGAACCGGCAAACGCCTGGTTCACCTGCCCACGCACCACCCTCAAGCCATGCGTGATCGAACCCTACTTTTATATGATCAACGGCCAGAACGTGCTGATGACCAGCATCGTGTTCCCGCTGATGGTCAACGGCAAAGTCATCGCGTCGCTGTCGGTGGACATCAACCTCAACAGCCTCCAGGCCGTGAGCCAACAGGCCAGCAAAAAACTGTACGACGGCCAGACCCAAGTGAGCATCCTCAGCTCCACCGGTTTGCTCGCCGGCTACAGTGCGGATGCCACTCAATTAAGCAAACGCCTGGATCAAGTCGACACCGTCAGCGGCCCTAAAGTGCTCAGTGCATTGGCCAGCGGCCCACAGATCCGCAGCCTGCGCACCGACCTTCAGCTCAAGGTGCTGGCGCCGTTCGCGCCGATCCCCGACGGCAAGCTGTGGGGCGTATTGCTGGATGTGCCGGAAAAAGTCCTGGTCGGCCCAGCCGAAGCACTGAAGGCGCAATTGGATGCCGACAACGCGCGTGGCACGTTGCTGGAACTGGGCCTGGGCCTGCTGGCCGCGGTGATCGGTCTGATCCTGGTATGGCTGATGGCCCGCAGCGTGACGCGACCGATCCTCGGCGTGGCACACATGCTCGAAGACATCGCCAGCGGCGAAGGCGACCTGACACGTCGCCTGGCCTACGACAAGAAGGATGAATTGGGGCAGCTCGCGGGCTGGTTCAACCGTTTCCTCGACAAGCTGCAGCCGATCATTGCCGAAGTGAAACGCTCGGTGCAGGACGCTCGTGGCACCGCCGACCAATCCGCCGCGATTGCCACGCAGACCAGCTCCGGCATGGAACAGCAGTACCGCCAGGTCGACCAGGTGGCTACCGCCTCCCACGAAATGAGTGCTACCGCCCAGGACGTCGCACGCAGCGCGGCCCAGGCCGCGCAAGCCGCACGCGATGCCGACCAGGCCACCCGCGACGGCCTGACCGTGATCGACCAAACCACCACCAACATCGGCCACCTGGCGGCGGATATGAGCACGGCCATGGCCCAGGTCGAAGGCCTGGCCGCCAATAGCGAGAAAATCGGCTCGGTACTTGAAGTGATTCGCGGCATTGCCGAGCAGACCAACCTGCTGGCGCTCAACGCAGCCATCGAAGCCGCCCGCGCCGGTGAGGCCGGTCGTGGCTTTGCGGTGGTGGCGGATGAAGTGCGCAACCTTGCGCGGCGCACCCAGGAATCGGTGGAAGAAACCCGCCTGGTGATTGAGCAACTGCAAAGCGGCACCGAGGATGTAGTCGGTTCCATGGGCAACAGTTATCGCCAGGCGCAGGGCAGTGTCGAACAGGTCGGCCAAGCCGTGACGGCCCTGCGCCAGATTGGCGATGCGGTCACAGTGATCAGCGACATGAACCTGCAGATCGCCAGCGCCGCCGAAGAGCAAAGCGCGGTGGCCGAGGAGATCAACAACAACGTGGCAACCATTCGCGATGTGACCGAGTCGTTGTCGGAACAAGCCAATGAATCGGCGCGGGTGAGCCAGGCGTTGAACAGCCTGGCGAATCAGCAGCAGGGGTTGATGGACCAGTTCCGCGTCTGAGGGTTGAAGAGGGTCAAATGTGGGAGGGAGCCGGTCGAATCGTCGCACCGCCCCTTCCACAGGGCAATTCGATCAGCACCTTGAGCCCGCCCAGCTCGCTTTCCTGCAACTGCAACACCCCGCCCCACACCTCGACGATATCCCGCACGATCCCCAGCCCCAAACCATGGCCATCAATCTGCTCATCCAGGCGTGTGCCACGGCTGAATACCTGATCGCGCTGGGTTTCGGGGATACCGGGTCCGTCATCCTCAACCACCAGCAGGTAGCTGTTGGCGGTTTCACTGATATTCAGCCGCACATCGGCATCCGCCCATTTGCAGGCGTTGTCCAGCAGGTTGCCGAGCAGTTCCAATAGGTCTTCCCGGTCCCAAGGCAATTGCAAGCCTGGGGCCGCGTGGTAACTGAGGTCCAAGTGCTCGCCGTGGACCATGTTCAGGGTGGCCAGCAAACCGGGCAGTTCTTTTTCACAGTCGAACAAGGCGCCCGGCAAGGTTTCGCCGGCCAGGCGTGCGCGGTTGAGCTCACGGTTGAGGCGCTGTTGAACCTGCTCCAACTGCTCGCGCAAGAGTTTGCTCAGTTTAGGGTGATCCTTGAGCGCCTCGCTCGACGCAGCGCTCAACAGCACCGCCAGCGGGGTTTTGAGGGCATGGCCCAGGTTGCCGAGGGCATTGCGTGAGCGCTTGAGGCTGTCTTCGGTGTGGGCCAGCAGGTGGTTGATCTGCGCCACCAGCGGCTCCAGCTCCAACGGCACCTGGGTGTCGAGTTGCGAGCGCTGGCCCTGCTGCAATTGGGCGATCTGGTTGCGGGCGGTTTCCAGCGGGCGCAAGGCGCGACGTACGGTGACCCGCTGCAGGATCAATACCAGCAGCAACGCCGCTAACCCCAGCACCAGACCGATCTGACGCATCAGCCGGAAGCTTTCCCGCACGGGTGTGTAGTCCTGAGCCACGCTGATGGAAATTGATTGGCCAAAGCGTTTGTAGTCCGAGCGCAATACCAGCAACTGCTGGCCTTCCGGGCCCAGTTGCAGGTTGCCCTTGAGCCCCACTTCGGGCAGTCGGGGCAACTCCTGATCCCACAGCGAACGGGAACGCCAATGGGTGTCAGCAAAATCGATACGGAAGTAATGCCCGGAAAACGGCCGCTGATAGGCCGGCGAGAGGCGCTGCTCATCCAACTGTACGCCGTTGGGCCCGCGCACCAGCGCCACCAACAGGTTTTCAGCGTCGTTGCGCAACCCCGCTTCCAGGTAGCGCTGCAATCCGGCTTCGAACAACCACAGACTGGTTTGCGCCAACACCAGACCGACGATCACCATCACACTGATCAACCCCAGGCTGAGGCGGCGTTGAATCGACTTCATGCAGGGCTGGCGCCAAAGCGGTAACCCTGGCCGCGCCGGGTTTCGATCACGCTGCGCCCCAATTTGCGGCGCAGGTGATTGACGTGGACTTCCAGTACGTTGGAATCGCGCTCTGTCTCGCCGTCATACAAGTGCTCAGCCAGGTGGCTTTTCGACAGGATCTGTTCGGGGTGCAGCATGAAGTAGCGCAACAGGCGGAATTCGGCGGCGGTCAGTTGGATCTCGTCACCGTCGCGCAGTACGCATTGGCGACCTTCGTCCAGGTGCAGCCCGGCGGCCTGCAAGGTGGGCTGGTTGGCCTGGCCGTGGGAACGGCGCAACAGCGCCTGGATGCGCAGGTGCAGTTCTTCGGGGTGAAAGGGTTTACTCAGGTAGTCGTCGGCACCGGCCTTGAGCCCTTCGATCCGTTCTGCCCACGAATCGCGGGCGGTAAGAACGAGCACCGGAGTGGCCAACGCGGCTGCACGCCATTGCGCCAGCACCTCAAGGCCGGGCAAACCGGGCAGGCCGAGGTCGAGGATGATCAGGTCGTAGGGTTCGCTGCGGCCCTGGTAAGCAGCGTCGCGGCCGTCGGCCAGCCAGTCGACGGCATAGCCCTGGCGCTGCAGGCCGGCCAACAATTCATCGGCCAGGGGTACGTTGTCTTCCACCAGGAGCAGGCGCATCAGTCTTCCTCGTCTTTGATCAGTACACCGTTGGTGGCGTCGAGTTTAATCTCACGTACCACACCTTCGGTGGTCACCAACTCCACTTCGTAGGCATATTGGCCGTGTTTTTTCTCAAGCTCGGCTTCCAGCAAACGGGAGCCGGGATACCGCGCCATGGCCTGCTGCAACAGTTGCTCCAGCGGCAGGATCACCCCCTGCTGGCGCAGCGCGAGGGCTTCGTCCTGGTTGAGATCGCGGGCCTGCAAACCTGAGCAGAACACCACCAGCACCAACGCCACTCGACTGCCGGCGCGTAAATTTACCTTCATTACGTATCCTGATGATTCTTGAGAACCTGCCCGGTGAGCGCGTCCAATTCAACATCCCATTCAATGCCGTGGCGATCTTCCAACTCAACCTCGTAGACGTACTTGCCATACGCCTCGTCCAGATCGGTGTCCAGCAGCGTCGAACCGGGGTGCAGGGCCAGGGCCGTGGCTTCCAGTTGGTCAAAGGCGACAATTGTAACAGTGGCGGGCACGGTCAGTGGCTTGTCGGGGTCCACGGCTCCGGCCTGGGACGCCGCGGAGGCGATGATAGCGGCGGCGACCAGAGCAGTGAGGCGTTTCATGATAAGTCTCCATAACACGAAGTTAGTCCTACGCCAGCCACGGTATATGCCGCAACTTAACTGAAACTGAATTGCCACCATGGCAATTTCGGGAAAGGCCTTTTCCCACAACCCGCGAGATTTCCTATACTGCCCCGCTCGCTTCAACAGAGACCGGTATGACAGCCATTCACATCAAGTTTCCCGCCCTGACCCTCAAGGCCGGCACGCGCGCCCTCGCCCGCATCCGCGAACAAGGCCTTAAGCCTGCCGACGTAGGCATCCTCCCCGGTGCGGCTGGCGGCCCCAAGGCTTTGGGCATCCAGGGCCTGGACTTGGCGCTGTTCGGCGACTGGCTGCCCCGCGCACCACGGGAGCGGGCGCTGATAGGCGCATCCATCGGTTCCTGGCGCTTTGCCAGCGCCTGCCTGCCCGACCCGGTGCAAGGCCTGCTGGACCTCGGCCGCTTGTACAACGAGCAGCGTTTTGCCAAAGGAGTGACCATGGCCGAGGTCACCCAGAGCTGCCAGCGCATGCTCGACGACCTGCTGGCCGGCCGCGATGCACGCGTACTGGACAATCCCGACTATCGCCTGAATATCATGGTGGTCAAAAGCCACGGCCTGCTTGCCGACGACCATCGCGGGCGCCTGGGTCTGGGCCTGTCAACGGTGATCGCCGACAACCTGCGCGGCCGCGCGCGGCTATCGCGGCATTTCGAACGGTTGATCATCCATGACCCTCGCCAACTGCCACCGGTGCATCCACTGAAGGATTTCCCATCGCGGTTTCTTGAACTGGATCCAGGCAACCTGCGCCAGGCACTTCTGGCGTCGGGCTCGATCCCGATGGTGATGCAAGGCGTGCGCGACCTGCCCGGCGCAGGCGCTGGCACCTACCGCGACGGCGGCCTGCTGGACTACCACCTTGACCTGCCCTACCACGGCGATGACATCGTGCTGTACCCGCACTTTACCGATCGGGTGATCCCCGGCTGGTTCGACAAAGGGCTGCCATGGCGGCGCAGCAATCAGCAGGGATTGCAGGACGTGTTGCTGCTGGCGCCCTCCAAGGACTACCTGGCCCGCCTGCCCCACGGCAAACTGCCGGACCGCAGCGATTTCAAACGCTTTTTGGGCGACGACAAAAGCCGCAATAAGTACTGGCAAACCGCGATGAGCGAGAGCCAGCGGTTGGGGGATGAGTTTCTGCAACTGGCGGATAACGGAGGCCTGGGCGAGCGCTTGCAGGCGCTTTGACCCAGCGGTATGCGCGGCGCGTGATCAAGCTGTTAAACTCGCCGCCTGCCAGATACCTGACCGAGCTGAAAATACTGTGGAAATCTTCAAAGAGTTTACCTTCGAATCCGCCCACCGCCTGCCGCACGTGCCGGATGGCCACAAATGCGGGCGCCTGCATGGGCATTCGTTCAAGGTGGCGATTCACCTGAGCGGCGACCTGGATCCCCACACCGGCTGGATTCGCGACTTCTCGGAGATCAAGGCGATTTTCAAGCCACTCTATGAACGCCTCGACCACAACTACCTCAATGACATCCCAGGCCTGGAAAACCCAACCAGCGAAGTGCTGGCCAAGTGGATCTGGAATGAATTGAAACCACTGCTGCCAGAACTCAGCGCAATTCGCATCCATGAGACCTGCACCAGCGGCTGTATCTATCGCGGCGAGTAAGCCAGCGATGTGAAAAAACCACCCATGCGGTGGTTTTTTTGTGGCTGCCTCACTTACAGCCACGCTTCCCGACGGTAAGGAGCACTCGCCCCGACGGCCGGACTCAAGCCCAGCGATCACACACGCTGTCCGACTGATCCATTTTGTATCACCCCTGCACTGCTTTCGTGCCCGACTGGGCACAGCGAACATTCTTTTCTGCGCTTCTGCCCTGTTTGGCTATAAATACTGTGCACCGTGCACAGCCGCCGCCGTGCGCCCGTCACTGCTGCGGATTTGGCACGCGCGGTGCAATAGGCCTCGTCACTCATTCAGGGAGCAAGGCACATGACGCAGCAAGAAACGGGCAACGATTACCCTTTAAGCGAAGTCCCCATGCATGCGCGCAAGGGCCTGGCGTCAACCGCCATGGTGCTGTTGGGCTTTACGTTTTTTACCGCGACCATGTTTGCCGGCGGCAAGCCGGGAGTAGCGTTCAGCTTCACCGACATGCTCGGCGTGGTGGCCCTGGGTAACCTGCTGCTGGGTATTTACGCCGCAGGCCTGGGCTACATTGCCTTCAAGAGTGGTTTGAACTCGGTGTTGATGGGGCGATTCTGCTTCGGCGAAGTGGGCAGCAAACTCAGCGACTTGATCCTCGGTTTCACCCAAATCGGCTGGTACGCCTGGGGCACCGCCACTGCTGCCGTGGTGCTGGGTAAATATTTCGAGCTGAGCCAGGGCAGTGTGCTGGCCTTGATGGTGCTGTTCGGCCTGGTGTTCTGCGCCACGGCCTACGTGGGCTATCGCGGGTTGGAGATTTTGTCCTACATCGCGGTGCCGGCCATGGGCCTGTTGCTGTTTTTGTCGATGTGGGTCGCCACGATGAAAATCGGCGGGCTGGACGGGTTGCTGGCGGTGGTGCCGACCGCTGAACTGGACTTGTCGACGGCAATCACCCTGGTGTTCGGCACCTTTGTCAGTGGCGCGACCCAGGCCACTAACTGGACGCGGTTTTCACGCTCAGCCAGGGTGGCGGTGCTGGCCAGCCTGATCGGTTTCTTTATCGGCAATGGCCTGATGGTGTTGATCGGGGCCTATGGCGCCATCGTTTATCAGCAACCGGACGTGGTGGAAGTATTGCTGCTGCAAGGCTTTGCCATGGCGGCGATGGCCATGTTACTGCTCAACATTTGGAGCACTCAGGACAACACCATTTATAACTTCGCCGTGGCCGGCTGCAATCTGCTGCGCACCAAACGCCGGAAAACCGTGACCCTGGCTGGTGCGGTGATCGGCACGTTGCTGGCGCTGCTCGGCATGTACGACATGCTGGTGCCCTACCTGATCCTGCTGGGCACGGTGATCCCACCCATTGGTGGCGTCATCATGGCGGACTTCTTCTACCGCTATCGCGGCCAATACCCGCGCCTGGCTGAAGCGCGTCTGCCGGCGTTCAACTGGCCGGGGCTGGTGGCGTATGCGGTGGGCACCGTGCTGGCATTCAACTCACCCTGGGTCGCGCCGTTGGTGGGGATCGCTGCCGCGTCGCTGACCTACATCGCGCTGACCGCCGTACTACGCGTGCGTGTACCGCTGGCTGACGCCCAGGCATGAGCCTGACCCTCGCCGACGTACTGGCCCTGCCCGGGCTGGAATCCATGCGCCTGCGGGCCGGTGAAGCCAGCCTGGATAACCGCGTTCGCTGGCCGTACGTGGCGGAAAACAGCGGGATCGCCGAGTGGGTACTGGGCGGCGAACTGGTGTTCGTCACCGGCATCAACCACCCGCGGGATGAAGCCAACCTGCTGCAACTGCTGGACGAAGCGTGTCAGCGCCAGGTCGCCGGATTGGTGATTCTTACCGGGCCGGCATATATCCAGGCGATACCCCAGCGTTTACTCGACGCCGCCGAAGCCGCCGGCATGCCACTGATCGAACAGCCTTATTCGTTGAAAATGGTACTGGTGACCCAGGCTATCGGCTCCGCACTGATTCAGTCCGAACAGCTGGGGCGCTCACGCCATGATGTGCTGGAGCGCTTGCTGACCGGTGACTATCAATCCCTGGATCTGCTGCTGCACCGCGCTGTGCAATTGGGCATGTCCCTGGCGGGGCATTGGCAAATTGTGCAATTGCAACTGGAAGGCAGTGAATTGCTGTTCGCCCAAGACGACGCGACGCGGGTGGAGGCGCAACTGGCCCGACAGCACGATGCAATCAGTCGCCGCTTGCGTCAGTTGTCGACCGCGCTGCCGATACTCGGGCGGGCCGGACAATGGACCCTGTTGCTACCGGCGCCGGATGCTGGCGCGGCCTCGGCCAACCGTCAGCAATTGGCCCAGTGGCTGAAGCCCCTGAACCTGCGCCTGGCACCCCTCAAGCTATTTATCGGCTTGAGCGCGGCGCGCCATCCGGCCGAGCGCCTGGCTCAAGCACAGGATGAAGCGCGCCAGGCCCTGGCCGCCGCGCGACGGTTCAGCGAGCGGGCCGGCTTGTGCGTGTATGACGAATTGGGCGTGCTCAAGTTGCTCAGCGGCGTGCGTGATCGCGCCCTGCTCGACCAATTTCTCAATGAGCGCCTCGGCCCGTTGCTGCGCCACGACCTGCACCATGGCCCCAGCCTGATGCCGACCCTGGAAGCCTGGTTTCACGAGAATGGTAACCTGATGGCCGCCGCCCAGCGCCTGGCCGTACACCGCAATACCCTGACCCACCGCATCCAGCGCATCGAAGCCCTGTGCGGGCTGACGCTGGATAATTCATATGACCGCCTGGACATCGGCATTGCCCTGATGATCTGGCGGCTGTCTGCCTGATTGTTTTTAGCCAAGAGGAACTTGCCCATGCACATCATCAACGCCCGCCTGCGCAACCGTGAAGGCCTGCATGATCTGCACCTGGAAAACGGCCGGATCGCCAGCATCACCCCACAAGCGACGCCACCCGTCATGAAGGCTGGCGACCTGGATGCCGCTGGCAATCTGGTAATCCCGCCCTTCGTCGAACCCCATATCCACCTTGACGCCACTCTTACCGCTGGCGAACCACGTTGGAACATGAGCGGCACCCTGTTCGAAGGTATCGAGTGCTGGGGAGAACGCAAAGCCACCATCACCGAGGAAGACACCAGGACCCGTGCCAAGAAAACTATCCAGTCCCTTGCCGCTCACGGCATCCAGCACGTACGCACCCATGTCGACGTGACCGACCCCGACCTCACGGCGCTCAAGGCCATGCTGCAAGTGCGCGAAGAAAGCACGCACCTGATCGACCTGCAAATCGTCGCCTTCCCTCAAGAAGGCATCGAGTCGTACCGCAACGGCCGCGAGCTCATGGAAGAAGCCATCCGCCTGGGCGCCGACGTGATCGGCGGCATCCCCCACTTTGAATACACTCGCGACCAAGGCGTGAGTTCTGTGAAATTCCTGATGGACCTGGCAGAGCGCACCGGTTGCCTGGTGGACGTGCATTGCGACGAAACCGACGACCCCCATTCGCGCTTCCTCGAAGTGTTGGCAGAAGAAGCCCGCAGCCGCGACATGGGCGCCCGCGTCACGGCCAGCCACACAACGGCCATGGGTTCCTACGACAATGCCTACTGCGCCAAGTTGTTCCGCCTGCTGGGCCACTCCGGTATCAGCTTCGTCTCGTGCCCGACCGAAAGCATCCACTTGCAAGGCCGCTTCGACAGTTTCCCGAAACGCCGAGGTGTCACGCGGGTCAACGAACTGCTCGAAGCGGGCATGAACGTGTGCTTCGGACAGGACTCCATCGTCGATCCCTGGTACCCGCTCGGCAACGGCAACATCCTGCGGGTGCTCGAAGCCGGTTTGCACATCTGCCACATGCTCGGCTACCGCAACCTGCAAAGCGCGCTCGACCTGGTGACCGACAACAGCGCCAAGGCCATGGCCCTGGGTGATCGCTACGGCCTTGAGCCTGGACGCCCAGCCAATTTGTTGATCCTCTCGGCGGACAGCGACTACGAGGTGATTCGCAGCCAAGGACTACCGCTGTACTCGATTCGCAACGGCAAGGTGTTGATGAAGCGCCAGCCCGCGCAGGTGGAGTTTGTGTAAGCACGGGGATCATACGACTGAGTCGATATCCAGCGATTGCGCCCTCCCCAGCTCGCTTGGCGTGGCGGGAGGGATACTGGCGACCTGAGGCAGTGCCTGGTTTTCACGATGACGGAACCAGCGCTTCAGGCTCGGCGGCAGCGCTGCAGAGTAGGCGTGGCTCCCGTAGATATCACGGGCATCGAGGCGACGCCAACGCAGGGTTTGCAGGCGTTCGCGACTGGTGTGCAGGCGGTCGATTTCGGCATTCAAGGGCTCGTGATATTCATAGGACCGTGCGTTGGTCGGGCGATGTCGGGTAAGTTCACGCCGCTTGTCTTGCAGTTGTTTGCGCATGGTCGCCAGGGCATGGTCGAGCAGTTCAAACTCGCGCTGGGTCACCAGAGGGCCGTTGCTATCCAAAGCTTGTTGCCAGCGCCGCAACGTCGCCCAGGCAGCAGGGATATAGCTGGCGGTCATGAAGTGCTGTTTGTATTGCACCAGTTGCCTGATCAAACCTTCGCGGTCGGGCATGTCACCTCGCACTTGCAACGCTCGACTGTGACCAGCCTCTTCGATGGACTCACAACCAGGCTTCCACAATACCGACGAGTGCGTGCCATCCGGGAGCACGATCGGCATAAAGTGCTGCTGCTCGCCATGATGTTGGTAAGGGTTGCCGCCAATACGTACCAAGCCGGCTGCGAACAGCAGACCACCTGCGGTGGGCGCGCTGAATAGCGTGACGGCGCCAGGGATCCAGAGCTTGGCGGTAGTATTCATCCAGGGCGCAGGGACGCTGGGAACGGGGTCGTTGTGGTTGACGATGCGATGGTGGACCAGCGTGGATGCGCCGCGAGTGAACTCGGAGTCGGCGGCGCGGGGAGCGCCGTAGGTGTAAAGGAGGACGTTGTAATTGGCATCGGGAATTCGACGTAACCCTTCAGCCAGGAGCAACGCAATCGCGCCACCCAGGCTGTGGCCACAAATCACAATGCGCTGGCCGGTGTGAAACTGATCAAGGTAGCGTAGTACGAAATCACGCACCGCTTGGTATGCCAGATAAAACCCTTCATGCGCCTTGCCAACACCCTCCGCGAAAAGCACCTGGTGGGCGTTGGCATCTCGCAACCCATCAGCTGAACTGGCAGTGCCTCGCACCGCTATCAGAATTACCTCATCGTGGTGAGTGATGAACGCCTGAGTATCAGTGCCGCCTTTTTCGTCATCGAAGAAATGCAAGCGCGCGGGGTGTTCCTGTTCATCCCCCAGTTCCGGGCGATTCTGTGGGTATAACGCAGGATCAAAGGGCAGGATTTCGAAGCGCCTGGAGTACGGGACTTCCTCATAGAGTGGATAGAAACGCTGTGTTTGCTCCGGATCAACTCTCCACGCTTCCTGATGCCCTGAAAGCTGCTCGGCAAATAGATTTCCGACACTTGGGTCTAGCGGAAAATGCACTTCATCCTGGGGTTTCTCCGGCGGCACCTGACCGAAGTTGCAATAACTCAGTGATGCAAACAATGCCAACTGGTACAGGTTCAAGGCACAGAAATCGTCTTGAGTGGAAAGCATTGGGCGCAAGGCTCGAAGCGGGCGTACTTCGAGAACGGTGTGGTTGTTGGGGAAGAGCACGACCCCGAACAAGGCTGGCTGGGGTGGGCCGAAGCCGAGGTCTGCCATCATTTTTAGGGCGTGGCGTTGGGGGCGATGGGCTGAAGGTGCTACAGGGGGTAGGTGGGCAATGTGACGAACCAAGTCGCTCACTTCGACTTGATAAAACTGATCCGTGCTCTGCGGTGAACGATTGCTCTCGGTTCGCTTACCGTTGGTGTTTGAAAAAGCCGTTCGCTCAGCACGGATTTGAAGCTCAGAGATCGGCAACTGGTAAGTCCTACGAGTCATTAGTTCGCGGTAGGGCTCTTCTTGCCCAGTGTATTGATTATCTAAGCTTAGAACTGCGGGACCACAATAAAGGCCCTGAAGTTTGGCGAATCCGTCACTATTTAATCGTCCTTCGTAGTGGGCTCCGGCACTGTCGTAGATAGTAAATGGAAGGCCGCCATAGGGTTTGCCACTACCTGTTTCATCTACTAAGCCAAAGCTCACCCATGCTCCTCGCAACGGGCACGCGGGCATCCTGTCACTGAAAAAATCTCGCTTCCATGCGTCCTGCACCATGATTTCACTCCTTTACACTGCACGTTGGATAGACATCACATATGCGCCCATCTGGCATTTTTATAGGCTTGAAGTCCTTAGTGTTACTGCCGCAATAGGCATGCAAATCCTCGAAACTTTTACCTATACAACGCCTCCACCCGCCTGGAACAGCTATCCATCTATCGTCAAAAGCCGGCTGTTCCTCCTCCGTTAAAGTCAGCACCACCCTAAGCGTTTTACCCGGTAGCTCATCGCGCTGTGCAACACCCCCTGCGGGCGTTTTTTGCAGTTGACCTGCCGCGTCCAGTGAACGGCATCGCAGAATCTTCCTGATCCCATGAAGAGGGCCTACCGTTCGAAACCACCACTGACATTGACCCGGCAGCTCCTGAACACCGGACTCAGGCATCCGGGGCGAATCCAGGCGATCGATAATGGAAATACCCGCAATATCCCCCCCAACATCCCCATGCCGTTTCCCCCATTTCGCATAAAAATCAAATTCCACGCCACGCAACACCAGCGGGCATCCCTCCACCGTTTCAGTTAGCGGCAATTGATAACTCACCCGACTGGCCGCAGGTTTGTATTCGGTAAAAAAGACCTTCCGCTCTGGCCGCTTGCCTCGACGCCTTGGCAAGGTGCAGGTCTCACCCGTGGCGGGCCTGTAGTTGGCGGCTGTTTTAAGTTTAAATTCCGGTGGTAGATCCACCTGCAGCGTAAAGCTTTCGACCGGCTTTACCGCACACCCCGAAAGCCCCGCCATCCCCAGCGCCAGCAGCACACCCAAGATCCGCCTACTCATCGGTTTTCTCCACCGAGCACCACAGCTGCAACGTCCGCTGGAAATGATCTTCAGGGGTTTCTCCGACGGTTGGCTGCCATCGAATCACACTGGCGCGACTGGCCTCTTCCAACCGTCGCACTACCAGAAATTCCAACTGCTCCGGCCGGTTCCATTGCCAGGCCCGAGCCTGTTCGAGTACCTGGGTCAGCCATACCCTGGGGTCTTGGAATTCGACCAGCGCTGCCAGACTTTCACTGTGCTCCGCCAGCAGGTAACGCAGGATATTGGCGTGCAAAATGGCGTAGGCATTTGGGTTAGGTATGTTCAGCCAAGGGGCTGGATCGGGCACCGGATGATCACCGGGAGCAGGGTTACTGCCATAGTGCCAACGGTCTTCATGCCAGTAACACACACTGATCAGCGGGCCAAGGAATGCTGGCCATTGCTCAACCTTCAGGTAGTTGAGTGCACGCGCCAGCGTACGATTATCGTGAAATCGGTACAGCGCCTGATGCCCCTCGGGCCCGACCAGCAGCCGGTCGCGCCAATGCCGCGTCACGTCCGTGAGGTCCACGTTTGGCAAACTGCCCAACCACCCCCAATTCATCTCCGGCTTTTGTAGAAGATCGAGCAGCGCGGGCTCGCCAACCTGATCCAGCAACAGGATCAAGGGGCCAGCCGTGGCGATTTCCGCCAGCGGGGTTTGTGCGTAGAGGCTGCAATAGTCTGGAAAGCCTCGCGCTGCCAACATCGGCTGGCGGGCTGCGTTACTGCCTTCAAGTATCAAGCACAGCCTGCGCCCTGCCTGCAGCTGCTGGCTCATCCATTGGTTTGGAAGGTTGTCCATCAGGCAGCCCTCTCACTGATATCGCACAGGCCTTCGCGGCAGCGTTCGCACACTGGACAGAAGTCCGCGCCCAGTTGCTTGGCCAAGTGCATGATGACGCCCTGGACAACGGAGACTTCAGGGGCTGTAGCAATCGACACAGAACTCGCCGACCCGGTCGCGGACGGTGTGCCACCGAGGGTAATGGGCCGACTACTGAAAATACCTCCCGCCTGGATCACCAGGTGCTCTCCGCCCGCCTTGAAGCTCAGGTGTGCGCCGGCGTCGATCACCAAGCTGGCACCGGCCTTGAGATGCACCTCTTGGCCAGCTTCGATCACGAGGGTCTGCCGGACATACGTCTGGCTATCGCCCTGCACGTCCAGGTGGTCGCTGGCTTTGAGAACAACCTTACGATCACCCGTGACATGACGATGCTCCTCACTTTCCAGGTGAACCGTGCTTAACCCCCGGATGATTTCCCGTCGCTCCCCATCCACTTCCAAGCGAGCGTCATGGCCCACCTGTTGCTCAAAATCCCGTTGAGCCCGAACGTAGATGAGCTCCTCGCCACGACGATCTTCGAGGTGCAACTCGTTGGAACCTTCACCGCCCAGGGTGCTGCGAGTGCGCAAGACACTGCGGGTCTTGTGTTGCGGCAAAGGATAGGTAGGCATGTGCAACGCATTCGGCAGGCAACCGTGGATCAACGGCTGGTCCGGGTCTCCTTCAAGGAAGGTCACCAGCACTTCCATGCCCACCCGTGGGAGCATCGTTGCGCCAAACCCATCACCGGCCCATCCTGACGCCACTCGCACCCAACAACTGCTTTTGTCATCGGTCTTGTCCAACCGGTCCCAATGAAATCGCACTTTCACCCGACCGTATGCATCGCAATGCACCTCCTCACCGGAAGGCCCGGTGACCGTTGCGGTCTGAGTCCCGTTGATGGTCGGCTTGGGGTGTTTGAGGGGCGGTCGATGCGTCGCACTCCAGGGTGTCGCCGTGAAGCGATTGCGATACCCCTGAAATGTACCCACTTCCTCTATCGCTTCCTCCAGCACCTGGGGTTGATACCCCTCGTGCCGGACCGAAGTGATTAACCAAAGGTCGTTGCAAAGCGGGTCTGGATAGTCCTGCAATTCAAGGAAATGCCCACTGCGCAATACCGGCTGGTCGCTCTTGCCCAGCGCGCGAAAACGGTCGCGTTGATGGCGCTCCAAGCCTCTGCGTGCCAGGCGCGAACCCCGTGCATGACCGCTAAAACCTGCTGGATAACAGTAGTCTTCAAGGGTTTGCGCTGCGGTCGAGCCTGCGGTGGTCTGTAAGCGCAAGGAGGGATGTTCAAAGTCATGATCGCGGCGCACCGTTTGCCCACTGCGGGTGCCCAGGCGCACATCGAAACGCTGGATAACCCGCGTATCAGCCCGCGGCCCGCCGGCAGGTGAATAACGTTGCACGGGCAAGCGGCGGAATACGGTCTGGTCATCGCCAAATACCAACACATGCGCGCCCTCGCTGTGACGGAAGTGGTAATGAATGCCCTCCTCTTCACACAGCCGCTGGATGAAATGGAGGTCGGTTTCCGCGTATTGCACACAGAACGTACGAGGCGGATACACCACCGGCCCCAGCTCAAAGGCATAGCTGTCGGCCAGAATGCCGTGGTGCTCAAGGACTGTCGCGATGATCTGGGGAACGCTGCGCTGCTGGAAAATCCGCTGGTCGCGCCGATGACCAAGGTAGGCGAGGCGCGGCGCCAACGTCAGGTGATAGCGGGTGAGCCGCCGGCCAGGATCATCGCGGCCAATTGCGTAAATCTGCCCATGCAAGCCTGTATCCGTGTCGCCGAACGCCAGGTATGCAGGCTGGTGGAGCAAAGCCTCCAGATCCAGTGAAGGATTTTCGCTGACCACCTGCACCTGAATAAAAAATGGTTGATCAACGACCTCCTGGCCTTTGAACGCCAACACTTGAAAGTCACTTTTAATACCTGGAAGGATCAAATTGAAACGTGACGAAAAAAACGCACTAACCATCCGTTGTTACCCGCCAAATCTATTTATTACCGTACTGAAATACTTTCCCCGTCAAACGTAGAAAAGTTACCGAGAGAAAGCGCCTGAACGCCATGAAGCTTAGCGATTTCAGGAAAAAATCGACCTCGGAAAAATAAAAGAGAAGTTTCGTACAACGAAGTTTGAAGGGTCTTTTACAAGATATTAATTCTATTCAACCAAACACTTCTTAAAGACAAGAAATGCCCTACACCAACTTTCGTCTAATCAATTAATTGATCGTGAAACAGCTGACACCCCCTTGGGCATCAGCGATTCAAAAAGCTTTACGCCTGAGGCCGCGCGGTCCCGAACAGACTGACGCTCTGCAGTGTGTCGTTCTGCGTATGCAGGCGGACCGGCGCAGTGCCACCAGGCATCACCACGGCGACTTCACCGCCCTCAACCCAACCCACTCGCCAAGCCGCACAGGCCACGGCACTGGCGCTGGTTCCGGAGGACGCCGTAGGGCCTTCTCCCCGTTCGAACACCCGGGCAATAACTCGGTTGCGGGAGTGCCTGGCGACCCATTGCAAATTGATCCCGGCCCAACAGGGGCGACCGCTGCCAGCCGGAGGGGCGAAGGCTATCGCCTGCAAGGGTTCATACAACGCGGGTTGCTGCATCTGTAGGTTATCCGGCAAAGCTGACACCTGATCGACCAAGGTCACACAATGAGGGTTACCTACACGCACAAACTGACTGTGTGCCCACCGCGGATCGATCGCCGCCAACGCCCTCACGTAACTCAGTTCAGTGCCGGCCAGAATTGTCTGCTCCACCTCTTGCGCACCAACGGCTGACGGCCCAAATCCAGGCAAACCCAAGGCCAGCCAAAATCCCGAGAGGTGCTCGTAGACGGCAGGCTCGACACGAGTCACCACCGGCGACACTGCATCAGGCTTGTCATGATGCACTCGCAATTCACACGCCTCAGTCATCAAGCCCTGGTCAGTGAGGGCCTGGGCGAAAATCGTCAACCCATTGCCACTGCGCTCAGCCAGGGAGCCGTCGGTGTTCACGATCAATAGGTCAAACGGCGGTTCGGTCTGGAACGGGCCAACCAACAAACCATCACAGCGGTGGGGCTTGGCATTGATGGGACGCGGCGTCGAATTCCAGTCGCATTCAGCCGTTATGGCCTGGGCTGCCCAACGCTCGCGAGCACGAACGGCTTGCACGGCGCTGTCGGGCACCTCAATGCCCTGGTTTCGTAAAAAAGCCGGGCTGGTCACGCCATAAATATTGCCTCGTGCGTCATAGAACAGGGTCATGGTGCTAGTCGCCTTCCAATTTTCATCGGTTCGTCCGCTCACTTGCCTACAGGCTGGGCAAGCAGCGTATTACACAACATAGCGTTTGTGGGAGGCGGCCTGGAAGGTGGTAATCCACCACGAGAAACCCGGGGTTCACCGGTTCCCACAGGGATTACGCACCTTCCAGGCCGCCTCCTACGAGCTCAACACCTCCTGTTGTGGCTGCCGACATCCATAGGGTTCCTGGTTTTTAAAAATTAACCTGAGTACAGGTCATCTCCGGGGAACCCGGCTCGCCCCCCAAGGCCCGATGTGCAAGGATGTCGCGTCGGACACCGTTCGTTGAACGCAAAACCAAGGATTTTTCATGACTGCCATTCCCACCTCCGCGCCCGTGATCCCCGGGCGGTTGGAGCAGATGTCGACACGTATTGCATTTTTTATCGCCGGCTTCGGCATTGCTGCGTGGGCGCCGCTGGTGCCGTACGCCAAGGCTCGTGCAGAACTGAGTGAGGGCACCTTGGGTCTGCTGCTGTTGTGCCTGGGGGTGGGGTCTATCATCGCCATGCCGGCCGCCGGCGCATTGGCATCGCGCTATGGTTGCCGACGCGTGCTGAGCGCCGGCACGATCATGATCTGCCTGGCCCTGCCCATGCTGGCCACGGTCAGCTCGATACCGTTACTGATCGCCGCGTTGTTCCTGTTTGGCGCGGGCTTGGGCACTGTGGACTCCACGGTGAACCTGCAAGCCGTGATTGTTGAGCGGGCCAGTGGCAAAACAATGATGTCGGGCTTCCATGGTTTGTTCAGCCTGGGAGGTATTGTCGGCGCGGCGGGGGTTGCCGGGTTATTGGGACTGGGGCTGTCGCCTCTCCAAGCGACCCTGGTGGTGATCGTCATCATGGCGGTGGCGCTGCTCAAGGCCGGTCCGCATTTGCTGCCCTACGGCAGTGAAAGTTCGGGCCCGGCATTTGCTGTTCCCCACGGCGTGGTGCTGTTTATCGGCTGTCTGTGCTTTATCGTGTTTTTGGCCGAAGGCGCCGTGCTTGACTGGAGTGCGGTGTTCCTCAGTGCCGAACGCGGACTTGACGAAGCCTACGCTGGCCTGGGTTACGCAGCGTTCGCCCTGACCATGACCGCCGGCCGTTTGACGGGGGATGCCATCGTACGACGCCTGGGCGCTACGCGGGTGATCGTGATCGGGGGCGCACTGGCCACCGCCGGCATGTTGCTGGCGACGTTGCTTCCAGCCTGGGAAACCGCTCTGCTGGGCTACGCATTGGTAGGCGCCGGGTGTTCGAATATCGTACCGGTGCTGTATACCGCCGTCGGTAAACAGACAGTGATGCCAGAGCACATCGCCGTGCCCGCCATCACTACCCTGGGGTATGCCGGGATTCTTGCCGGCCCCGCCGTGATCGGTTTCATCGCACATGGCAGCAGCCTGAGCAGCGCCTTCGTGCTGATCGCATTGTTACTTGCGGGTGTGTCCCTCAGCGGCAAAATTCTCAAGGTGTAAACCATCAGCGCGCCTTGCGAGCTTCGTCTTGTTCCAGCCAACGATCGAGACTTTTGTTGCTGAGCCAGCCTTCCTTTTGAGGAGGCCCAAATAGTCGCGTTCCGTTCGCGCGCTCCAGTGAAGGCAGTAACCCTGGCCGCTCAAGAATGTTCTTTGCGGTGTAGACGCAAAGCTCGCTGTACTTGGGCCTGGGCATGCCGGTGGACGGCTCCAGCACTGGGATACCCTGCGGGTCAACGGCATACGGGTCCTGCATGACCGCCTTGAGTGTGGCGATTTCGACGTACTGGTGCTGCTCAAACAGAAACGTCCGGTCCTGGGATTTGTCTCTCAGTTGCTCGAAGTGGCCCTGCAGGGCCTGCACCACCTGGGTGTTACTCTGGGCATGGAACGGATCCTGGCTGAACACGCTCGGAGAACTATTGCCCTGCAATGTTTGGGCGGCGGCCCTGAGACTGTCACGAGTAATATCACCGTCGCGGCTCAAGATCGCGTCATTCAATCGCGGTCGCTTCAGAATTTCACTGACCACCTGAATCGTTCGGTCCAACTCCTCGTGTTGACCCGTACGTTCAGCGGCAACGCGCCGCAATGACGACCAGGTCAAACGTCCTTCGTTCAGGAATGGGTGCAGCCTGCCAAAATCTTTCTCCAGGGCCGTTGCTAATTGGCTGTCCGTGGACGCCACCCCGGGAGGCGAAAGATTGGCGCGCGTCACTGACAGGTTCTGCAGTGCTCGGTGATGCAGCACCGACAATGTACCGCGCAACGGCAATCGCCCGCGCGACGCGTTTTCCGGGTGCGCTGGGCGAGCGTCATTCCAGGTTTCAGCGTGGGTGAGCGACGCTGGCGCTGTGGGTCTCGAAACCATCCCGTCCAGTGCCAGAGGCCCACCATGAGGTAGTACACCCTCGATTTTCATGGGTTTTCTCCAACTTTTTCCCGATCCCTGCCTGTACGGTGATCGCCCCCTTGGCGGCCGAAATCATCGAATGGATTCCACTCAGGCAAGCACCTCATGTGTGGCTGGACGAATACGACAGTTCCTTACGACCAATGAATTCCAATGACAGCATGTAAAAAACCACGAGCGCGCCTTTACCGACTCCACCAGGCTGTCAGGTAATTCATCAGCCTGGAGTGTTTAAGTGGCTTGGCGTTATCACTAGAGGCGTGGTTGGACTTGAGCAGTCCCCTGCAAAAATCTTCCTCTACGGGCGCCTGGAATTTGTGCTGACCTGCGAATGTCCTCATGCGCCTGGCTTCGACAGCATGCGCAGTCTGCAGGGCCAGGGACTCTTGCGTCGCTATGTCGCCTTTGGACAGAGTTGAGTCGCCATCATGGGGATCACGAAACAACTCATGACAGCTGGGTTGAGATGAGTGAAACGAGGTTGACGTCATTTGCTAGCCCTCCACTTGGAATTTGAAAGACGGTGCATATGACCTATGTGGTAAATCGGCGTAAACAGTTCCTGACACAATTGAAGCAGACGCCGTCATTCAATAACGGCGTCTGAGTTTCGGTTAACGGGAAAGCTGGTAGAGCGCTTGCCAGCTGATGCGACCGTCGTTATCACGGCCCGCGAGATTGTCCATTTTCTTCAACACGTCACTGCGTCTGAGAATTTCCTGGGCAAGCTGGACAAGGTGATCCTTGGAAGAATCGCCCGTCTGAGACTGTGACGCCAACCGCCTGAGGTCATGGAAGCTCAGTTCGCCGGCCCTGGGATTACTTTTCAACTCGTTGAAGTGCTTAAGCATTTCCCCGGCCAACTCCTTGTCGCTCTTGTATTTGAAGTAATTTTCTCCCTTGATTACAGCATTCACATTTTGCCGATTGATCAGGCCATCCAACGCACCGGTGGAGGTATTCCGGTCAAGGGCGCTCATCAGTTCTGGACGACGTAGCAACTCGTTGGCCAGGCGAATGTTCGCGTTCGTGACGGGATCGGGAGACCAGCCTTTTTTGGCCATCGCATGGATACTATCAACGCTTATATACCCAGGGTTATTGCGGTCCCTGAAGGCGTTGAAGTTGTCGCTCAACTGCTTCGCCAACTGTTCGTTGTTTTTCAACGAGTACTGCGGATCAGGCCTACATGGAGGCATCGGATAGGGTCTGCAGGGGGTGGGGTTGGGTCGTGGGGGTGGATTGCTACAGCCAGGATTTGGCCTCGGTGGCGGATTACTGCAACCAGGGTTTGGCCTTGGTGGCGGATTGCTGCAGCCTGGGTTTGGCCTCGGTGGTGGATTGCTGCAACCGGGAAAGGGTGGTCGATAGCCGGAAAAACAATGGCCTACCCAGTGTTTGAAAGAGGTCACGAAATTCGACGTGGCCGGCGCGCTGTAAGAAGGCTCCATACGTTCAAAAGGGTTCTGACGGGCCGGCAACGACTGGCGATCGCCGAATACCGGCCCGCCCTGGCTCTCCGGCGACAGGAACCTGACGTTCGCAGCCGCGTTGCCGTTCGGGTCGGGCGCCTGCCGTTCGGCGTTGCCTTGAGGCGCAACATTGTCCTGCGAACGAGCAGAGGTTGATGAAGCAGCAGCGTGTGTATCGGACATCGATACCGACATAAGTTTTCTCCATTGCGGTGGGCGCGATCTTCAGCTTGTCGCTCCAACGTAACGTCGAAGCCCATCAGCTTTCCCATGCGTGGTGCTTTCGTCGGTACCGGTTCCTGTGTCAGCCGCAATATGCGCTGCATGGATGTAAGAAATAGCCAAAAAAATCAAAGCCCCTCGCTGAGCTGCGACTTTTCCCAAACGATACTGGTTAGAACCCGACGCTGGCCTGTAAAAAGAACGTACACGGCTAGCCCAGGTATAAACCCGCAGTGTTGTCGCTGGAGCGGGTGTAGTGCTACTGGTCGAACTCATAGTGGTGTTCTGAGTTCTCAGTGCGCCACACGTCGAAACGCTGGCGCTCAATGGCGTCCACATTGCGCGCGGTTTGATACGGATACGTCGATATAAGCACCCGCACAACAACCAGTGCGAGTCGGCTCAATTTCTCCCAGCTACCACACGGATGAACTTCCGTTGCGCGCCATCAGTCAGCTAATTGAACTCATGAATTAATAGGCTGGGTGGGCAATGCACATCTCGTTAGAGCAACAAGTAGCACTGGTGACGGGCGCCAGTTCCGGAATCGGTGCTGGTGCGGCCAAGGCTCTGGCTCAGGCCGGGGCTGCCGTGGTGCTGAACTACAACCGCCAAGCCGCCCCCGCCGAAGCGCTGGCGGCGCAGATCAACGCCGACGGCGGGCGGGCGATTGCCATTGGCGCCGACGTGTCCAAAGAGGCCGATGTAGAACGGCTGTTTGCCCAGACCCTCGATGCGTTTGGCCACTTGGATATCCTGGTGGCCAACTCCGGCATGCAGAAGGACGCTGCCGTGGTCGACATGACCCTCGACGATTGGAACAGCGTGATCGGCGTCAACCTCACCGGCCAGTTCCTCTGCGCCCGCGCCGCCCTGCGTATCTTCAACCGCCAGGGCATCCGTGAAGGCGTGTCCCGGGCGGCGGGCAAAATCATCCATATGAGCTCGGTGCACCAACTGATCCCTTGGGCCGGGCATGTGAATTACGCCGCGTCCAAAGGCGGCGTGGAAATGCTGATGCGCAGCCTTGCCCAAGAGGTCAGCGAGCAGCGCATCCGCATCAATGGGATTGCGCCAGGGGCGATTCGGACGGCGATCAACCGCGCAGCCACCGAAGGCGCGGCGGAAAAAGAACTGCTCAAGTTGATCCCGTATGGCCGGGTCGGCGATGTGGAAGACGTCGCCAACGCCGTGGTCTGGCTGGCCAGCGATGCCTCCGACTATGTGGTCGGCAGTACCTTGTTCATTGACGGCGGCATGAGCCTATATCCGGAGTTTCGTGACAATGGTTGATTTGAAAAAGGTTGATTTGAGAAACGAACCACAGAGCGCCATTGACGCCCACGGCATCATCGGCGATATGCGCAGCGCGGCGCTGGTTAACGATAAAGGCAGCATCGATTTTTTCTGCTGGCCGGAATTCGACAGCCCCTCGATCTTTTGCTCGCTGCTCGACACCCCCGATGCCGGTATCTTCCAACTCGCCCCGGATTTGCCCAACGCCCGCCGCGAGCAGATCTACCTGCCCGACACCAACGTGCTGCAAACCCGCTGGCTCAGCGATGAAGCCGTGGTGGAAATCACGGACCTGCTGACCATCAGCGAAGAAGCCGATGACCTGCCGCTGTTGATCCGCCGGGTACGCGTGGTCAGCGGCCAAGCCAACATCCACCTGCGCTGCGCCGTGCGCCATGACTACGCACGCACGCCAACCGCCGCCTCCCTCGATAACGGCACCGTGTGCTTCAGCGCCGACGGCCAGCCTGGCCTGCGTTTGTCCAGCAGCCATCCACTGCAACTCGAAGACAACACTGCCGTGGCGAGCTTTACCCTGACTCAGGAAGAAGGCGCCGAATTTGTCCTCGGCGGCCAAAACGATGAACGCGTCGACAGCAGGTGTACCGACTTGGCGCTGGCCCACACGTTGAAGTTCTGGCGTGGCTGGATCGCCCAATCGAACTACCGTGGGCGCTGGCGCGAAATGGTCAACCGCTCGGCCCTGGCGCTGAAGCTGCTGACCTCGCGCAAACACGGCGCAATTATCGCCGCCGCCACCTTCGGGCTGCCGGAAGCACCCGGCGGCGAGCGCAACTGGGACTACCGTTACACTTGGATCCGTGACGCCTCGTTTACCGTCTATGCCTTTATGCGCTTGGGCTTCATCGACGAAGCCAATGCTTACATGCGTTGGCTCAAAGGACGCGTCAGCGACTGCTGCGGCAAGCCGACCAAAATCAACATCCTCTACGGCATCGACGGTCGTCAGGAGTTGCCAGAAACCGAGCTGGACCACTTCAGCGGCCACGGTGGCGCCCGGCCGGTGCGCATCGGCAATGAGGCCGTCGACCAGATCCAGCTGGATATTTATGGCGAGTTGATGGACGCGGTGTACTTGGTCAACAAGTACGGCGAAGCCATCTCCCACGAGGGTTGGAAACACACCGTGGAAGTCGCCGATCAGGTCTGCGAAATCTGGAACCAGAAAGATGTGGGCATCTGGGAAATGCGCGGTGAGCAGCACCACTTTCTGCATTCCCGATTGATGTGCTGGGTGGCCCTGGACCGTGCGATCCGCCTGGCCTCCAAACGCTCGCTGCCGGCGCCGTTCGCACGCTGGGACCAGACGCGCCAGGCGATCTACGCCGACATCTGGAGCAACTTCTGGAACGAAGAACGCGGGCATTTTGTACAGCACATCGGCAGCACGGCACTGGATGGCTCGATGCTGCTGATGCCGCTGGTGCGCTTCGTCGCCGCCACCGACCCGCGCTGGTTGAGCACCCTGGAAGCAATCCAGAAAAGCCTGGTGCGCGACGGCATGGTCTACCGCTATCGCAACGACGACAGCCAGATCGACGGCCTGCAAGGCACCGAAGGCGCATTCACCGCTTGCTCGTTCTGGTACGTCGAATGCCTGGCCCGCGCCGGCCAGGTGGAAAAGGCCCACCTGGAATTCGAACAATTGCTGCGCTACGCCAACCCACTGGGGTTGTATGCCGAAGAGTTCGACAGCCAGGCGCGGCATCTGGGCAATACGCCCCAAGCGTTGAGCCATTTGGCCCTGATCAGCGCGGCGACATTCCTGGACCGTAAATTGAGTGGGGAGAAAACGGTATGGCAACCTTGAGAGGTGACCGGTAAGGCACTGACTCACTGCGGTCCAAATAGCGGCCTGTGCTCTACAAAAACGCAAAGGCTGACACATACTGCTGTGGCGAACAGGCTTGCCCCGCGCTGGGTGGCGAAACCGGCCCAATCAAAACGCCGCATTCTGCCTGACAGAACGCGGCGCCTGATTTTAGAGCCGCGTCGCAGCCCAGCGCGGGATAAGCCCGCTCACCACAAGGGCCTTGCGTCCCTTCAAATGTGCTAACGCTGGCCAACCACGGAGCCCAACCATGACCCTGACCGCCCCATTGCTCCACGCGCAAACCTCCATGCTCGACATCGCCTATGAAGCCCACGGCCCTGCCGACGGTGAGCCGGTGATCCTGCTGCATGGTTTCCCTTACGACCCGCGCGCTTACGACGCCATTGCTCCGGTGCTCGCCGGGCGCGGCTGCCGGGTGTTGGTGCCGTACCTGCGCGGTTATGGCCCCACGCGTTTTATCAATGCGCAGGTAATGCGTTCCGGGCAACAGGCCGCGTTAGCCAAGGATCTGCTGGAGTTCATGGATACGCTGGGTATCGCGCAAGCCACGCTGGCGGGTTATGACTGGGGTGGGCGCGCCGCGTGTATCGTCGCCGCGCTGTGGCCGCAGCGGGTGCGCGGGCTGGTGACCGGGGATGGCTACAACATCCAGAACATCGCCAAGTCGCTCAAGCCTCGGGCGCCGGTGACGGAGCATCGGTTGTGGTACCAGTATTACTTTCACACCCAGCGCGGTGTGGACGGGTTGACCGCCAACCGTCGCGAGCTCTGCCAATTGCTATGGGCGCTGTGGTCGCCGTCATGGGCCGAGGGGCCGGACCTGTATGGGCAGACGGCGCCGTCCTTCGATAACCCGGACTTTGTCGAGGTGGTGATTCACTCATACCGCCACCGTTTCATGTATGCGCCCGGCGATCCGGCGCTGGAAGCCATCGAGCAGGCGTTGGCGATGCAACCGGCGATCTCGGTGCCGAGCATCTCGTTGTGCGGTGCCGATGACGGCGTAGGCCCACCGCCGGAAGAGGACGATGACGTGGAGCACTTCAGCGGTTTTTACCGACGTCAGGTGTTGCCCGGCGTGGGCCACAATATTCCCCAGGAAGCACCGCAAGCGACCCTGTCAGCGATCATCGAGCTACTCGATAGGGCTTAAGGCTCTGCGGCAATCCTGAAGCTGAACACGCTGCCCTGCCCCTCCTCGCTCTCAGCTCGGAGGGTGCCGCCGTAGGCTTCGATAAAAACCCCGCCCGCTGTGGGTGGGAGGCCAACATAGCACCTTGGTTCAACTGTGTACTTTTCGTTCAGGCCAGTGCGCAAAAGCGTTCGCGGTAGGCCTGGGGCGTGACCGACAAGGCCCGCAAAAAGCTGCGGCGCAGGGTTTCTTCACTGCCAAAACCGCACTGCACGGCAATACGTTTGATTGACGCATTGCTGTCTGCCAATTGCCGGCGGGCGGTTTCGACGCGGATCAGCTCGACGGCGCGCGCTGGGGTTTGCCCGGTTTCGGCTCGGTAGTGGCGCACAAAGCTGCGCTCGCTCATGCCGGCCTGGGCGGCCAGGGTCGGGATGTTCAATTCCAGAGTGAGGTTTTCGGCCATCCAGGCGTGGAGTTCTGCGAAGCGGCTGTCGCCCTTTTGCAGGGACAGGGTCACGCTGAACTGCGATTGGCCGCCGGGGCGCTTGAGAAACACCACCAGGTGCCGCGCCACTTCCAGCGCTACCGCGCCGCCGAGATCTTCCTCCACCAAGGCCAGGCACAAGTCGATGCCGGCGGTGACGCCGGCCGACGTCCACACGGCGCCCTGCTGGATGAAGATCGGATTGGACTCCACCGTCAGCGAAGGAAACCGGCGCGCCAATTCCTCGCAGCGCGTCCAGTGAGTCGCCACGCGACAGCCATCGAGCATGCCGCTGGCGGCCAGCAAAAATGCGCCCGTGCACACCGAGGTCATGCGTCGGGTATGCCGGGCCTTTTCCCGAACCCAGTCCACCAGCGCCAAGTCTTCGGAGGCGCCATAAACGCCCCAGCCGCCAGCGATTACCAAGGTATCGCAAGGCGCATCGACGGCGGGCAGCGGTTCGGCTACCAGGGCCAGCCCGGCAGAGGTCATCACCGGCGCGCTTTGAGCAGCGATCACCGAGACCGCATAAGGCAGCGGCAGGCCGCGCTGGCGGGCCAAGTCATTGGCGGAAGCGAACACCTGCAACGGCCCGGTCACGTCAAGCACTTGGGCGTTATCGAAAGCGAGGACGTGGACAATTCTGGGCATGATTGGCGTAATTCGTGGGTTCAATGGCGTATTCGCCAAAGCCTAGGCCTCTAGAGTGAAGCCGTCCACCTCTTTATCGGAGCATCCCTGATGACCTTGCAGATCGGCTTTGTGTTGTTTCCCGGCATCCAGCAACTGGACCTGACCGGCCCCTATGACGTGCTGGGTTCGCTGCCGGACGTGAAATTGCACCTGGTGTGGAAAGACCTGGCGCCGGTCACCTCCAGCACTGGGTTGGTGTTTACACCGACCACCACCTACGCCGACTGCCCCAACCTGGATGTGCTCTGCGTGCCTGGCGGTTCCGGCGTGGGTGCGCTGATGGAAGACCCGGCCACCCTGGATTTCCTCAAGACCCAGGCCCAGACCGCACGCTATGTGACCTCGGTGTGCACCGGCTCGCTGGTACTCGGCGCGGCGGGTCTGCTGCGCGGCCGCAAGGCCACCACCCACTGGGCCTACCACGACATGCTTGCCCCGCTCGGTGCTATCCCGGTGCAGGAGCGCGTAGTGCGTGACGGCAACCTGTTTACAGGGGGTGGAATCACTGCGGGGATCGACTTCGCGCTGGTGCTGGCGGCCGAGTTATACAGCGAAGCGGCGGCGCAACTGGTGCAGTTGCAGATCGAATATGCACCGGCACCGCCGTTCGATTCGGGCAGCCCGCAGACGGCGCCTGCGCATGTGCTGGAAGAGGCGAAGAAGCGCACGCTGGAATCGCGCAGGGTGCGCGGTGAGATCACCGCACGGGCGGCGGCGCGGTTGGGCTGACATGGACGCGCGCCGCTAGCTCTGCCTGGCGGGCTCCCCGCCGCCCAAGATCAGTTGGGACGAGACATCACTGCCAGGCGCACCGCCAGCAGCATCAGTACCGTCGCCAAGCCCCACTTCTGCAGCCAGGCGCTGTTCGAACGCCTGGCAAAGAATCGGCTGAGCGCCCCGCCAAAACACCCCAGCAGTACGTGAAATACACCGGCAATCACGGTCAGCACCCCGCCGAGCACCATCAGCTGCATGGCAATGGGCCCGGCCTCGGGCCTTACGAACTGCGGCAGGAATACCAGAAAAAACAGCAACGCCTTAGGGTTGAGCAAGCTGTTGAGCATCGCCTGCCAACAGACTTGGCCCAAGGCCACGCGGTTGATGTGAGCCATGTCCAGGCCAGGGCTTTTCTGCAAGGTCTTGAACACCAGCCACAGCAGGTAGATCACTCCCGCATAGCGGATCACATCAAAGGATGGCGGCCAACTGGCAACCAGCGCCGTCACCCCGCTGGCAGTCAATACCGTCAGCAGCAGGTCCGCCACACAGATGCCCAACGCCGACGCCATTGCTCCGCGCCAGCCGTGGGTCACGCCATGGCTGATGACAAAAGCCATGTTCGGCCCCGGTGATAGCAACAACAGCACCACGGCACCGGAAAATATCGCCAGGGTCGCCACGTCGATCATGCTCAGCCCTCCACCAGGAAAGCCCGCAGACTAATCGGCGCGCTTTGGGCAAACAAAAAATTGTGCTGGATACATTGCTTGCCAGTGATTGCTCAACGCCACGACCAACGTCTAGAATGCGAAACATTATCAATTAAGACTGCTGCGCCAGGATGCCCATGTCGAGCGATCACCCACTGGACCATGCCGCCATCGGCCAGCTGTACCATGCCCATCATTCGTGGTTGCGCGGCTGGTTGAGTCGGCGCACCGGTTGCCGTGAGCATGCCGCCGACCTGGCCCAGGAAACCTTCGTGCGCCTGCTCAATGCGCGCAAGCAGCAGACGGTGCAGCAGCCGCGCGCGTACCTGAGCAGCATCGCGCGCAGCCTGATGATCGACCAGTACCGGCGCCGTGAACTGGAGCGTGCCTACCTCGAAAGCCTCGCGCATTTTCCGCAGGCTGAAGTGCCGTCGGAGGAAACCCGGCGGCTGATCCTCGACAGCCTCGAACGTATCGACCGCCTGCTCGACCAACTCAAGCCGCGCGTGCGCGAAGCGTTCCTGTTGGCCCAACTTGATGGCCTGACCTGCGCCCAGATCGCCCTGCGTCTGGGCGTGTCCAAAGCGACCGTGGAGCGCGACCTGTCCAAGGCGCTGCACGCCTGTTATCGGTTGCGTTATGCCGAACTATGACCCGCGCCTCGTAGACCAGGCCATCCAGTGGATGATCACGCTGCGCTTCAACACAGCCGACGACGCCAGCACCGCCGCATTTGACCGCTGGCTGCACACCAGCGCCGAACACCAGCAAGTGTGGCAGCGGGTGGCGACGATGAATGACGACTTCAGCCAACTACCGGCCCAGGTCGGGCGCCATGCCCTGCGGGGTGCGCGCCAACGCATCAGCCGTCGTGATGGCTTGAAACTGCTCGGGCTGATGGCCGGCGCAGCCGGTTTGACCTGGCTTGGCCGCGACTACACGCCGCTGCCGGCCCTGATGGCCGATTACCGTACCGTCACCGGCGAACGACGCTGGGTGGCGCTGAACGATGGCAGCAACATCCAGCTCAACAGCGCCAGCGCTTTCGATACGGCGTTCAATCAAGAGCGGCGCCTGGTGCACCTGCGCCAGGGTGAAATCCTGGTCAATACCGGCGTCGACAGCCGACCTTTCTGGGTACAGACCCGCGACGGTTACTTGCGCGCCATTGGCACCCGCTTCCTGGTACGCGAAGACGCCCAAGGCACATTGCTCGCCGTGCAACAGGGCAGCGTGGCGCTGTTTGCCGACCGTCACGACACCCACGCACAGCAGTTGATAAAGCCGGGCGAACAGGTGCTGTTCGACCGCAATGGCATCCGCCCTCCCCTCGCCAATGGACTCGACCCTTGGGCCTGGAGCGATGGCGTGATCAGCGCCCACAACATGCGCCTGGATGACTTCCTCGCCGAGCTGGGCCGCTATCGAAACGGCCTGCTGCGGTGCAGCGAAGCGGTGGCCGGGATGCGCGTGTCGGGCACCTATCAGTTGGACGATACCGATCAAGTGCTCAGCCTGGTGGCGCATTCACTCAAGGTCGACGTCACCTACCGCAGCCGTTATTGGGTGACTGTTTCACCCCGCGTATAACCCTTCAAAAATAAATGAGGTGAATTCGCATTACCGCTCGACCTGTTAGGAAAGGCCGATCAACAGGCCGGTTCTGTTCACTTCCTTCAGGAGCATCCCGCGGTCATGCAAGCGTTCCCCTCCCAACGTTCCCCCCTCAAGCGCGCAGCGCAGGCCGCTTTGCTCGGCGCCTGCCTGAGTGGCGCGGCTGTGCCATTGGCCGTGATGGCTCAAACCCCAGCCAGTGACATCCAGGCCCGCGACTGGCATATCGCCGCCGGCCCCCTGGCCGATGCGCTGGACCAGTTCGCCCGTCAGGCCAGTATCAGCCTGTCGTATGACGCCACCAGCGTCGCCGGCAAGGCCAGCCCAGGCCTCAACGGCCGCTTCGACCCGCAACAGGCCCTCGGCCAGTTGTTGCGAGGCCAAGGCCTGGAAGCCCAGCGCCAGGGCAACAACACGTGGTTGCTGCTGCCCGAAGTGGCCGAAACCGGCGCTCTGAACCTGGGCGCCACGATGGTCACCGGCGAGCGCTTGGGCGTCATCACCGACGGCACCGGTTCGTACACCACCGGCGCAGTGACCATTGGCAAAGGCGAACACAGCCTGAGGGAAACGCCGCAATCGGTCAGTGTGCTGACCCGCCAACTCATGGATGACCAGAACCTCACCACCATCGACGATGTGATGGAACGCACGCCGGGGATCACCACCTACGAGTCGCCCATGGGCGGCAAGTACTTCTATTCCCGTGGCTTCAAGATGCTCGGCCAATACCAGTACGACGGCGTGCCGTTGGACATGGGCAAAGACTACGTACAAGCCGACAGTTTCAGCGCCAACATGGCGATCTACGACCGAGTGGAAGTGCTCAAGGGTGCGGCCGGGATGCTAAAGGGCGCCGGCACCGCCAGCGGCGCGGTGAACTTCGTGCGCAAGCGGCCCCAGGCCAATCCCACCAGCAGCCTGTCGTTGTCCGCTGGCACCTGGGACAACTACCGCGCCGACGTCGACACCGGCGGCCCGTTGAATGACAGCGGTACTATTCGCGGCCGCGCAGCGATCAGCCAGCAGGAGCGCGGCTCTTACATGGACATCCAGAAGCGCCAGGACCAAGCGTTCTACGGCGCGCTGGACATCGACCTCAGCCCCGAAACCACCCTGGGCGTCGGCGCCAGTTACGAAGACGTGGACGCCACACCGTGCTGGGGCGGCCTGCCCCGCTACGCCGATGGCAAAAGCGCCAACCTCAGCCGCTCCACTTGTCTGGGCCAGTCCTGGAACGACTGGCAAAGCCGGCGTACCACGTTCTTTGCCGACTTGACCCATCAATTCAACGATGACTGGAAACTCAAGGTGTCGGCGGTGCACAGCCGCAATCTGCAAGACACCAAGTACGCTGCCAGCGAAGGCACGATCGCCTACGGTGATCCGGCACCCACGGCCGGTTCCTATGCCGCATTGATGGACTACAACCACAAGGACTTCGGCCTCGACGCCTACGTCGATGGCACGTTCGAAGCCTTCGGCCTGGAACATGAGTTGATCCTCGGCGCCAACGGCAGCCGTGGCACTCAGGACGATTTCTACGCGATCCAGAGCCTGGCCTTGCGCCAGAGCATCTACCAACCTAATCGTCACTTCCCGGAACCGGCCGACAGCACCTTCTGGCCGAACATGTACCGTGGCGGCACGGTCAAGGAGACCGCCACCCAATACGGCACCTATGCCACATTGCGCCTGCGCCTGGCCGAGCCGCTGATGTTAATCGTCGGCAGCCGCGTCAGTTGGTACGAAAACCGTCGCCAATCCTACAACCTGGCCTGGGGCGAATGGGCTTCGCAGGATGCACGCACTCGGGAAACCGGCGAAGTCACACCGTTTGCCGCGCTGATCTACGACCTCAATGAGCACCTGTCGGTGTACGCCAGCTATGCGGATATCTTCCAGCCGCAGAGTTCCTACGCTACCGTCGACGGCGCTGCGCTCAAGCCGAAGATCGGCGACAACTACGAGTTGGGCATCAAGGGCGAATGGTTCGACGGACGCCTCAACAGCTCCCTGGCGCTGTTCCGCGCCCTTGAGAAAAACGGCGCCGAATCCGACTACACCACCCAATGCGCGACCTCCGCCGATGGCTATTGCTACACCGACAAAGGCAAGGTGCGCGCCCAGGGCATAGAGGCCGAAATCAGTGGTGAAGTGCTGGAACGCCTACAGCTGTTCGGCGGCTATACCTACACCCAGACCAAGTCCCTGAGCAACATCGAAGTCGCGAAGGAAGGTGGCGTTTCCAACACCTACGTGCCCCGCCACATGCTGCGTTTGTGGGGCGATTACCAACTCGACGGCGCGCTATCGAAATGGAGCGTCGGCACTGGGGTCAACGCCCAGAGCAGCAACTATCGTGTGCAGACCATTAAGCTCGAACAGCCCGGTTACGCCACTTGGAATGCGCGCCTGGCCTACCGCGTGGATGACACCTGGACCGTAGCGCTCAACGGCAACAATCTGTTTGATAAAACCTACTACAACACCGTGGGTACCGCCTCTTGGGGAAACTTTTATGGCGAACCGCGTAATTTTTCGGTGAGTTTGAAAGGCAACTTCTAATCCCGCGAAAGCCCCAGTGGCAAGGCACTTAGTGCGCCTTGCCACGCCCTCTTTGTCCCCCTTTCCTACCTCGGTCATAAAAAGGTTTTCCCGTTAAGCAGGAAAAATCTCACATTTATTCCTACACTCAAAAACACACCCCATCACCGAGTGTTCGGACAAGGAATGTCAATAAAATGCCGATAAAAAGACTGATTAACCCGTCTATCCTGCATACCCCGCAACATCGTCAATCCGTTGACTAGCACTATGAAGGAAACACTCCTTAAGTCACTACCCCCGCGAAAAGCATTCAAATGGATTTATTTTTTTGAATGGATAGTTGCGTATTACCCAGCGTAGCCGTAGTTCGAAGTGCCTTTAAAGCAACCCGTTGCTTTATTGAACAAACAATCGAACAAGCGCGACTGGAGTGCAATGAGGGATGTTTTATGCGAGAAAAGTCGTCCGTCGACAGTCTGTTTTTAACGCGTGCCGGTTTTGTTGAGTTCTTTGTTGTTTTCGTCAAATTCATACATGGCCTGAGCGCCATTTTGCCCCCGTTGGTCCTGGTGATTTTCATCGACCCGATGGACCCAGAGCTACGCGGTCATTTCCTCGGCCTATTGGTATTTTTCGCGGTCCTGACGATCATTCTGTTCCAGGCCCTAGGCATCTATTCCGAAGAGTTATTCAGCAACCGGCTGCGTCTGAAAACCAAGATCAAAGCCTGGTCGGCGGCGTTTTGCATCCTGCTGTTCATGTACCAGATCCTGCAGTTTTTCCCGCTATTGACCCCGCGCAATCTGGTGGCGTGGTACGTCGCCAGCCTCTGCTTGTTCTGCCTGGAACGCCTGCTGATGCTGCGCCTGTACCGCCACCTGATGCGCAAGGGCAAATACCTTCAACGCACGGTGATCCTGGGCTTTACCGACACCGCCGTGCATGTGGCCGACCACCTGCAACGCAACGGCGATATCCGTTCCGGGCTGATCGGCTTTATCGACGACCGCACCGAACGCATCCCCAAAGAGTTGAGCCGCCTGCCCTTGCTGGGAAACACCCGTGACCTGGAAAAACTGATCCGCGCCGAGCAGGTCAACCAGGTGATGATCTGCCTGCCTTGGGCCGCCGAGCAGCGCATTCATGGGCTGGTCAATCGCCTGCGGCAGCTGTCGGTGAACGTGATGCTGGTGCCCGACATGGCCGCCTTGCGCTACGGCCACAGCAAAATCACCGACGTCGGCGGCATCCTGATGTTCAACACCTCGCAACTGCCGTTGCGCGGCTGGTCGCCGGTGATTAAGCGCTTGGAGGATTGCTTCCTCGCCAGCCTGGCGCTGGTGTGTCTGTCGCCGGTGATGGTGGTCACGGCGATTGCGATCAAACTCGATTCCAAGGGCCCGGTGCTGTTCCGCCAGAACCGTTACGGCTACAACGACAACGAAATCCGCGTCTTCAAGTTCCGCTCGATGTACACCGACCAGAGCGACTTCACCGCCGAACGCCAGACCACTCGTCAGGACCCACGCATCACTCGGGTGGGCCGCATCATCCGCAAGACCAGCATCGACGAGCTGCCGCAGTTGTTCAACGTGCTGCTGGGCAACATGTCGATGGTCGGCCCGCGCCCGCACGCCACGGCGACCAAGGCCGCCGGTGTCCCGTTCGAAGTGGCGGTGAGCGAGTACAGCTCGCGCCACCGCGTGAAGCCAGGCATCACCGGCTGGGCGCAGATCAATGGCTACCGGGGTGAAACCGACACGCTGTTCAAGATCCAGAAACGCGTCGAATACGACCTGGAGTACATCTCCAAATGGTCGGTGTGGTTTGACCTGTACATCGTCTTCATGACGGTCCCCGCCGTCCTTTCCACCAAGGAAGTCTATTGATGAATACCCTCAACGGATTAATTCCCTGCATCGTTTCCGGTGGTTCGGGCACACGGCTGTGGCCGGTGTCGCGACAGAACATGCCCAAGCCCTTCATGCGCATGCGTGACGGCCAGAGCCTGCTGCAAAAAACCTTTCAGCGCGCAGCCAAATTGCCTGGGGTGGAAAGCGTGCTGACGGTGACCAATCGCGACCTGCTGTTCCGCACCCTGGATGACTACCGACCGGTCAACAACGCCCACCTGCCCCTGGACCTGTTGCTGGAACCGTTCGGCCGCAACACAGCGGCGGCCATCGCCGTGGCAGCGTTGCATGTGCAGGAACATTTCGGCGGCGACGCGCAGTTGCTGGTGATGCCCGCCGACCATTTGATCCTCAATGAAGCCGCGTTCGCCGAGGCCGTGACTCAGGCCCGCGACCTGGCCGAAGCCGGCTACCTGGTGACCTTCGGCATCCAGCCCGACCATGCAGAAACCGGCTTCGGCTACATCGAACAGGGCGAAAAACTGAGCCACGGTAACCGCGTAAAACGCTTCGTCGAGAAACCCGACCTGGCCACCGCCCAAGGCTACCTTGACGGCGGCAAGCACCTGTGGAATGCCGGCATGTTCTGCTTTAAGGCCAGCACCCTGGTAGACGAACTGGCCACCCATGCCCCGGACGTGCTGGACGCCGCACGCGCCGCGCTGGAGCGCAGCCAGAGCCTGCAAAACAAAACCTCGCGCCAGCGTGAATTGGACGCCGATGGCTTTGCCAGTGCGCCGGATATTTCCATCGATGTGGCACTGATGGAAAAGTCCAACCAAGTGGCCGTGGTGCCCTGTGACATTGGCTGGAGCGATATCGGCTCGTGGGAAGCCCTGCGCCAGCTCACCCCCAGCGACGCCCAGGGCAACCAGGTCAATGGCGAAGCAATTTTGCATGACGTACACAACTGCTACATCGACTCACCCAAGCGCGTATTGGGCGCCGTGGGCGTGCGCGACCTGATCATTGTCGACACCCCCGACGCCTTGCTGATCGCCGACGCCCACCGCAGCCAGGACGTGCGCTACATCGTCGCCGAGCTCAAGCGCCAGAACCATCCGGCGTACAGCCTGCACCGCACCGTCACCCGGCCGTGGGGCACCTACACCGTGTTGGAGGAAAGCAGCCGCTTCAAGATCAAGCGCATCGTGGTCAAGCCCCAGGCGTCGTTGTCGCTGCAGATGCACCACCACCGCAGCGAGCACTGGGTGGTGGTCAGCGGCGCGGCGCAGATCACCAACGGCGAGCGGGAGTTCCTGATCAACGCCAACGAGTCCACCTACATTCCGGCCGGGCACAAACACCGGCTGACCAACCCCGGCATCATCGACCTGGTGATGATCGAGGTGCAGAGCGGCGAGTACCTGGGTGAAGACGACATCGTGCGCTTCGACGACATCTACGGCCGTGCGCCTGCCGACGTGAAAAAATGACATGCGCACCTCTTTGATCATCCCGACCCGTAACGCATCCAGCCACCTGGCACGCCTGCTGCCGGCGCTGAAGATGCAAACCCTGCAACCGGACGAAATGCTGGTGGTGGACAGCGCCTCCAGCGATGACACCGTGGCGCGTTTTCGAGAGTTCGGAGCACGGGTCGAAGTGATCGACGCCCGTGACTTCAACCACGGCGGCACCCGCCGTTGGGCCAGCGAGCAAGTTGGCGGCGACGCGTTGTTCGTGATGACCCAGGACGCTATTCCCGCCACGCCCGAGACGTTCTCCAACCTGCTCGCCGAGCTGCAGGAGGACCCGCTCAATGGCGTCGCCTATGGGCGCCAACTCCCCCACCCTGACGCGGGTGTACTGGGCGCGCAATCGCGACACTTCAACTACCCGGAGCACAGCCGCAGCAAAAGCCTGGCCGACGCGCCCACGCTTGGGATCAAGACCTGCTTCAGCTCCGACTCATTCTCCGTGTACCGACGCAGTGCACTGCACGCGGTGGGTGGTTTCCCCGCCGACGTGATCGGCAGCGAAGACGCCTACGTCGCCGCGCGCATGCTTCTCGACGGCTATAAGGTGCGCTACGCCGCTACGGCGCTGGTGCATCACTCCCACGATTACAAACTCATGGACGAGTTTCACCGCTACTTCGATATCGGCGTGTTCTACGGCCGTGAGCCGTGGATCAAGCAGGCCTTTGGCGACGCGGGTGGCGAAGGCAAACGCTATGTAATGGCTGAACTCGCAGCCTTGCGCAAAGCCGGCGCCTTGCACCGCGTGCCGGAGGTGCTGGTGCGCAGCGCGTTCAAATTGCTCGGTTACCGCCTGGGCCATCTTGAGCGTCGTCTGCCTCTCGCCCTCAAGCGGCGCATCAGCATGTTTCCCGGTTATTGGAGGTGAGCATCATGACCCACAGGAAGTCCCCCTTGATGAAACGAACCCTGCTCGTCGTGGCCATGATGGCTCTGGCCGCCTGTAATACACCGGCGCGCATCGTGCCGCCCGACAGCCAGACCGTCGAGGACGGCAAGCGCGCCCTCGACCAACTGGCCCAGTTGCCACCGGCGGTGGAACGCATCCGCATCGGCGACCAGTTGCGCATCGTGCGTGATGCCGGCGAGATGCCGACGCTGTCGGCGTTCAACGTCAGCACGATCTACGAGTTGACGCTGTACACCGTGCAGACCGACGGCAAGATCAACTACCCGTTCCTGGGGCCAATCCAGGTTGCGGGGCGCCAGCCTTCGGAGCTGGCGACAGAGCTGACCGGCAAGCTCGCGCAGACATACCGCGAGCCGCGTGTGACGGTGAACATCAATCAGGCGCCGGGCAGCTCGGTCATTGTCGGCGGCGCGGTGAATAACCCGACGGCGGTGCAGATCGCCACGGCCAACACGCTGGAACAGGCGATTATCGGCGCCGGCGGGGTGAGCCCGGCGGGCAATGCCAGCATGGTTGCGCTGCTGCGCGAAGATGCCCATGGCGCCTATCGCGCCTATTTCCTGGACTTCAGCCAACTGCTCAAGACCGGCCCCAACGGGCGCAAACCGGTGCACCTGCAACGCGGCGATGTGGTGTTCGTGCCCAAATCCAACGTGGGCGAGCGCATCCAGGGAGTGGATACCTACATGAACCAACTGATCCCGTTCACCAAGTCCATTGGGGTTGGCTACAACTACACACGCACCAGCGGCGGCAATAACTAAAGGAGCGACATCCTATGATCGAGATCCGTTCTTTTCGTGATCTGCTGCGCCTGTTCTTCATCTTCCGGCGCGAGTTCAAACTGGCCGCCATTGCCGCGTTGGTGATCATACTGCTGGGGGCGTTCCTGCTGCCGGCCAAGTACGAATCCACCGCTCGACTGCTGGTGAAACCGGGCCGCGATTCGACCCTGCCCATCGAGATCAGTAATCGTCAGGCGCTGGTGATGCCCAGCACCCAGCGCGACCCGATTGTCGACGAAGAACGCCTGCTGACCGGGCGCCCTATCGTGCGTGCAGTGGCCGAGCACTACCTGGAAGTCATCAACAATGCGCCGCCGCCGGAGGGTTTCTGGAAGCGCACCAAGCACGCCGTCAAGGAGGGCGTCGGCGCGGTGTTCGACGGTATTCGCGTGGTGCTGGAAAGCGTCGGTGTGATCGAAAAAACCACGCCGGTGGAACGCCTTGCCGCCAACCTGGAAAAGAGCTTTGAAGTGAGCCACGCCGCCGGTTCCACGGTGATGGACATCAGCTTCACCTGGGGTGATCCGCAAATCGCCCAGGCGGTGGTCAAGGATTGGGTCGAGACCTACATCAACGAACGCACCCAGGCTCTGGGACGCAAGAGTTTGTATGTGTTCTATGAAGGTCAGGTGTCCACCAGCGCCACGGAGATCAAGGGCTACAAGGAGCAGATCCTCACACACCTGAATGAGATCGGTGCGGCCAGCATCACTGATCGCCTGGAAGACTTGTCCGAGCGCATCAACGTATTGCGCGGCGAGACGTTCAACACCACGCGCCTGATCGCCTCCTCCGACAGCGCCATCGCGAGCACTCGCACGCAGCTCAAGACCCAACCCAAGGAAGTGACCACGGTTCGCCAGATAGCACTGAACCCGCAGCAGCAGGACTTGCGTCGCCTGCTCAACCAGAAGCTGCTGGAAAAGGCTGACATGATGCGCACCTACACGGATAACGCGCCGCCGGTCAAAGCCCTGGATGCGTCGATCCGCGCGATGCAGGCCCACGTCTCCAGCGAAAGCAACACCGTGCAGAGCTCGGAAAACCGTGCGCCCAACACGCTGGAAATCCACTTGCAGCGCGTGCTGCTGGATGAAACGAGCAACAACCTGGCGCTGCGCACTCAACTGGTCCAGCAGCAAAAGCAACTGGTCAACCTTGAAGCTCAACGCAAGCAAGCCCTGGAGATCGAACCGGAGTTGACCCGCCTGGGCCGCGAGCTGAGCACCGCCGAACGCAACTACGCGTTGTACGTGGACAACCTGGAAAAATCGCGTATCGACCGTGAGCTGGATAACAGCCAGATCAGCAACATCGCGGTGATCGAAGAAGCCACCCTGAACCCCGGCCGCATCTTCCCGAAAACCTTGGTGATGCTGCTGTTGGCGATTCCGTTTGCGATCGTCGTCGGCCTGCTTGTGATCTACCTTTGCTACCTGCTCGACCAGCGCATCCACGACGGTGGTTTGGTGGAACGCAAGTTCGGCCTGCCACTGTGGACGACCCTGCCGGAATTGGACACCAGCACCGCCCAAGGCACCAACGCGTTCAATGCAAGCATCTACCGCCTGTACGGTTTGCTGCAGTTGGAGCGGATTGCCGAGCAAGGCATGACGCTGGGGCTGACCTCAGCGCGCCATGGCGAGGGGGTGACCTTTGTGGTGGAACACCTGCGTCAGTTGCTCCAGGAAAACGGCATCAACGTGCGGGTCGGCGGGGCTGAACCTGCCAAGCCGGGCGAAGTGGTGCTGCTGGACGCGTCGGCGCTGCTGGATAACCGCGATGCGTTTATCAACCTGCGCCGCGCCGACCTGATCGCCCTGGTGGTGGAAGCGAATACCAGCACGGTGCCCGTGGTCGAGCACGCGCTGTCGATCCTCAACACGGCATTCGGCAAGGTGGACGGCATCATCATCAACCGGCGTAAGTTCGAAGTGCCGGCCAAGGTGCTTAAATTCATCGCCAAGTACCGGGGAGCGTTCTGATGCGCATCGCCCTGCTCGCCCCATTGCCGCCGGAAAAAAACGGGATCGCCGACTACGCGAACCATTTCCGCACGGCATTGGAACACCTGGGCGTAACGGTGATGACGCCGTTGACCGGTGTGGCGAGCAACAGCGAGGCCATCAAGCAGGCTATCGCTGCATTCGACTGGCAGAGTGTGGACCTGGTCCACGCCGAACTGGGCGGCGGGCGGCTGGGGGAGTTTCTGGCCCTGCGTGAACTGCGCAAGACCTACCCGGCATTGCCCTTGACCGCCACCGTGCATGACCCGGAACGGATCGTGTGGCGGCGCGAGCAGTTGCCATTTCCGCTGAACCTGCTGGACCGCTTGCCGAGCCCGCTGCCCCAGGCGGCGGTCGTGCTGGCCGACCCACTGACCCTGCGTGAAGAGCGTCAGGTCGCTAAAGGCCTGACGCGGCTGATCACCCTCACTCGCCTGGGCGCCCAATGCCTGAGCCAGCGCATGCAACTGCCGTCGGGCAAAGTCGCGGTGATCAACCACGCCAACCTGGCCATCCCACCCGTGCCGCTGCCGCCGCTGGACACGCTGCACCTGCTGTACTTCGGTTTTATCTACCGGGGCAAAGGCATCGAGGACCTGCTGCAGGCACTGGCTGCCGTGTTCGAACAAGCCCCTGAATTGCGTGACCGTGTGCGCCTGACCCTGGCCGGAGGCACAGCCGCCGAAATGGCGTTTGGCGCAGGCAGCAATTACCTGGAGCAGTTGAATAGCCAAATCGCCGACCTCGGCCTGACGGACGCTATCGATTGGCGGCTGAACTTGCCGGCCGACGACATCGCCCAGACCATTCAGGCGCACCATGTGATGGTGCTGCCCTACCGTGAATCGAAAAAACTCGGCCTGCTCGGGCGCCAGCGCGGCACCAGCGGCGCGTTGTCCTGGGCGGCGGCGTGCGGGCGCGGAGCGATTACTTCGGATGCCCGGGCGTTTGCCGAAGAAGTCGCCAGCGGCAACGGCGCCATCTACCCCGAAGGCGACGTGGCCGCGCTCAGCGAGCAACTGCTGCGCCTGGCGCGCACACCGCTGTTGGCCCGGGACTGGGCCGAACGCGCCGGCGAAATCGGCCGTGAGCGCTTGTGGCCGTTAACCGCGCAGAAGTTCGCCGCACTGTTTGGCGACGCCATTTCAGGAGCTCGCCATGGCGCGTAAACGCACCTACTTCGCCACCCTGGCCGTGGTCGCTGCCTTGGGCCTGACTGCGTTTTTTTGGGGGCGCCAGGCGGATGCAGAAAGCCATGTGCTCAAGGGCAACAAAGAGGTGGTATGGAAGGATTTCCTGGGGGTGAACGCGCAATTCCTATGGTTCAGCCCCGAGCGTTATCAGAAGCAGATCGACCGTCTCAAGGCGCTGGGTTTGGAGTGGGTGCGCCTGGACCTGCATTGGGATCAATTGGAACCCGTAGAGGGCCAGTACCAGGTGGCAACCCTGGACCAACTGGTGGGCAAGCTGCAGGACAACCAGCTCAAGTCGGTGTTTTACCTGGTCGGCTCGGCGCCGTTTGCCACCACTGCACCGGCGGGTGCGCCCTATCAGGACCAGTACCCGCCGAAGGACCCGAACGTGTTCGCCAACCGCATGGCGTTGCTCGCCCAGCGCTACCCCAGCGTGGACGCCTGGCAAGTGTGGAATGAACCTAACCTGCTGGGCTTCTGGCGTCCGGTGGCCGATCCGGCCGGCTACGCCACGCTGCTGACCACCTCAGCCGCCGCGCTTCGAGCGATGAGCCCGAGCAAACCGGTGGTCGCAGCCGGTATGGCGTTCTTCAGCGAAATGCCTAACGGCCAGACCATGTTCGATGCCCTCGGCGCACTCGGCGTGGCCAGCCTGAATACCGTCATCTCCTACCACCCCTACACCCAATTGCCCGAAGGCAACGACCCGGCCAACCTGGACTTTATCGCCAAGACCACCGCACTCAACCAAGCCTTGCGCACCGGCGGTGTGCAGACCCTGTGGAGCACAGAATGGGGTTGGTCGACCTACACCGGCCCCAAAGACGCCCAGGACATCATCACCCCACAGGCCCAGGCCGATTACGTAGTACGCCGCCTGGCGCTGATGAGCGCGATGGATTACGACAAGATCTTCCTATTTACCTTGAGCGATCTGGACCAGCGCGCCAGCGTGCGTGACCAGTCCTACGGTTTGCTGGACATCGACACTAACCCCAAGCCGGTCTACACCGCGCTGAAAAACTTTCTCGACGTCAGCGGGCCGAAGCTAATCCCCGGCGACCCACCCACCGCCGACCAATTGCCCGATGGCCTGTTCAGCATCGGCTGGACCCGCACAGATGGTCGCAAGTTATGGTTTTTTTGGTCGGCACAAGGCGGTGACGCTCACTTGCCAGGATTGGCCAGCGCGACCCTGTATGACCCGCTGCGCGGCACGCAAACCCCGGTGAGCGGCACCAACGGACTGACCATCACGGTCAAGCCAAACCTGCAAATACTGTTATGGGAGTGAGGCCTGCGATGCGCATTTTATGGATCCTGCCCTACTCGCCCTGGCCCGCCACCAGCGGCGGCAAGACGCGTCAGTTCCATTTGCTGCGCAGCCTTGCGGCGCGTGGGCACCAGATCACCTTGCTGCTGCATGACAAGCACCCGGTGTCGCTCACCGACCGCCAGGTGCTGGAGGCGTTTGTCGAACAGTTGATCATTCTGCCGCGCCGCCCGTTGCGCAGTTTCAAGACCCTGGTGGCCGGGCTGTTTGCGCCCTACCCGCTGCTGGCCAGCGTGAATGGTTTGGCGGGCGAGTTGCAGGACACTTTCAATTGGTTGCTGGGTGAGCAGTGGGACGTGGTGCAGATTGAGCACAGCTACAGCTTCCAGCCTTACGAAGATGCACTGGCGCGCAAGTCACAGCCGTTTGTGCTGACCGAACACAATGTGGAGTCGGCCCTGGGCGCAGCCACTTACGACCGTTTGCCGCGTTGGGCGCTGCCGTTCATTCGCTACGATCAATGGCGCTATACCCGCTGGGAACGCCGAGTGATGCGCCAGGCCGCGCAGGTGGTGGCCGTCACCGACAGCGACGCGCAGGTCCTGGAAAAAATCGCCGGAAAACCGGTACCGGTGGTTGTCAATGGCGTGGACTGCGATCACTTCGCCGCCGCCCGTCCCGACCCGTCGACCCGACGCGTGCTGTTCCTGGGCAACTATGAATACGCGCCGAACGTGGACGCCATCGAATGGGCGCTGGATGAAATCCTGCCCAAGGTCTGGGCGCGCTGCCCGGATGCGCGCATGAGCGTGTGCGGTTTCGGCATGCCGGGCAGTTGGCGCGAGCGCTGGAAGGACCCGCGCATCGAGTGGCAAGGTTTCGTGCCCGACCTGCTGAATCTGCAATCAAGCTGCTCGGTCTTTCTGGCGCCGTTGCGCCACGGCGGCGGGTCGAAACTCAAGGTGCTAGAAGCCCTGGCCGCCGGCCTGCCGCTGGCCAGCACCGAGCAAGGTGTATCCGGGCTGGACTTGGTGGAAGGCCTGGACTACCTCGGCGGACAAAGCGCCACCAAGCTGGCCGATGCGGTGGTACGCCTGCTGCAATTCCCCGACGCCGCCGCGCCCATGGGTGAAGCTGGCCGCGCCTACGTGCGTCGGGCCCATGACTGGAGCGTCGCCGCCAGCCAGTTGGAGCAGGTGTACGCCACCCTCGCGCCGCAGAACCAAAAGGAGCCGGCATGCGTGTAGGCCTGGATTACCGCACCGTCGGCACCTCGCCGCAATCGGGCATCAGCCGCCAGGTGTATGCGCTGGAGAGTGCGCTGCACACGCTGCCGAACATCGACGTCGAGCGCTTTACCGTGGCCCCCCTGGGCGATGAAACCCGGTTGTGGGCCCATTGCCCGGCTTGGGGCTGCGCCAAGACTGCCATGCACCAGCCACAGAATCGCCTGCGTTTCGAGGCGGGTTTCTTGCCGCGGGCCTTGCGCGAACACCATGTCGATTTGTACATCAGCACCTTCAATATGGGCCTGCCGTTGCCACCCAAGCCTCAAGGACTGCGCACCGTCGTGCTGTTGCATGATCTGTTTCAGATCACCCTGAACAACTACCACGCCAACCGCTTGAAGGCGTTGATCTACAAGACCAGCGATCGCCTGTCGATTGCCTACGCGGTGCACAGCGCCGACCGCGTGTGGACGCCGTCGCAATACAGCGCCGATGAAACCCTGCGGCTGTTCCCCAAGGCGGCGGGCAAGATTCGCGTGTTGCCCAACCAGGTCGATGGGTTCTCCGAGCTGGCCGCCGACCTCAGCACACGCCAGTTGCCTGCGCGTTACTGGTTGCTGGTGGGCACCCGCGAGTTGCGCAAAAACGTGCCATTTCTGGTGGACGCCTGGCAGCAAGCGCGACGCCAATCGCCCTCAGTGCCGGAACTGGTATTGGTAGGCAGCCTCGATCATTTGCCCGAAGCCCAGCGCACACTGCCAGGTATTCGCGCCTTGAGCGGTGTGTCGGACGCTGAGTTGCACGCGTTGTACCGCCGGGCCTCGCGCCTGTGGCAGCCGTCGTATGCCGAAGGGTTTGGCCTGCCGGTGATCGAAGCCTTGAGCGTCGGCACCCCCGTGGCGGTGGCCAGCGGTACATCACTGGATGAAATCACGCCACCGTCAGCCCCCCGCTTTTCGCCCACCGATGGCCCGGCGCTGACGCAATTGATGATAGGCCTGGGCGAGCAGCCCGACGAAGAATCCCCCGAGCAACGCCGCCAGTGGGCGCAACGCTTCAACCACCACGCTTATCGCCGGCGCCTGGCCGAACTGATCGAGGAACTGACGTGAGAGTGAATCTGGCAAGCCTCGTCGCGATACTCTTCGGCCTGCTGTTTGGCGCCCTGGCTTTGCTGCTGTCGCCGGCCAAGGCGTTTCTGGCTGTGATCGGTCTGGCGGCTGCGGTGACCATCCTGCGCTTTCCGTTCTGGGGCCTGTTGCTGTTTGCGGCCGTGGCGACGTTCATGCCGTATTCCACGGTTAACCTGGGCATTCGCACCACGGTGAGCGAGGCGATTCTGGCCCTCACCTGGGGCGCGATCCTGTGGCACAGCTTCCTGTCGCGCCTGCCGCAAGCGCCCAGCCTGACCCGACGGCCCACCGACCAAATGCTGTTGTGGCTGATGCTGTTCAGTGCGTTCCCCTTCATGGTCGGTCAGGTTATCACCCACGCCGACAGCAGCGGCTTGGCCAACTGGCTGCGCTGGTTGCTGAACCTGTCGGGGGTGTTCCTCGCGGCCAAATTGCTGGGGGATCAAAAGCACCGCGAATCTCTGGTGATCGCACTGTTGCTCGGCACCCTGGCGATGCTGGTGTTGTCCATTGGGGTGTTTGTGCGCACACGCTCAGGGGCCGGGATCGCGCCGATTCTTGGCCTGTTCAACTACGCCAATTTCGACATGCTCAAATTTGGTCTGGAGGCCATGTCTTCGCGCATGGGCTCGCCGTGGACGCACCCGAATGCCATCGGTGGGATCATGGCGTTGCTGCTGCCTTTAGCCTTCTGCTTCGGCATGACCGAACAAGGCTGGAAACGCGCACTCGGTTTGGGCGTGGCCTGTTTGGGAGCGGCGGCATTGCTGCTGGCCAGCAGCCGTGGCGCGATGGTCAGCCTGGCGCTGGTGCTGATATGGATGGCCTCACGGCGCGTGCCGTACACCGGTCGCCTATTGATGATCGGTGCGGCGCTGACGATAGCGCTGGTGATGGCTTATCCACCGTTGCAGGATCGCCTGGCGACGATTTTTTCTACGAACAACGCCAGTACCGAAGTGCGTTTCGATGAATACCGCATGTTCCCGCAGGCCGTGGCGGCCTATCCGCTGGGCATCGGCTTCAAGGTCGACCCGCCAGTGCCGGGCACTGGTCTGCTGGGCATCTCCAACCTATGGCTGAACTACATCTACAAGATAGGCCTCATCGGCATGCTGCTGTTTGTGGCGGTGACCGTCCGCTGGTGGCGTGAAGCCCGTCCAGAGAAAGGTCCGATCCGCCTGACCAAGGACAACGCCCTGTGGCTGGGTACCACGGCGGGGATTCTGTCCGCGCTGGTCAGTGGCTTGTTTGACCACTACTTCAGTTTTGCGGTGGTGATGGTGGCGCTGTTCTGGCTGATGGTGGGCATCAATGTGCTGGAGGCGCGGCGCTTGTTTCCGGCGCGCCTGCCGCAGGTCAAGACAGTGACCTACCGTAAACCACTGTTCAACGGCGCACGGCCCTGATGCTGGGCTCCGCCGCATGGCTGACCCTGGCGACTCTGCTTGGCCTGTGCCTGGGGTTCGCCCGTGAGTGGTTGCTGGTGGCGGCGTGGGGCGCGGGGGAGCGCAGTGATGCGTTCCTGATTGCGCTGTTCTTGCCCGAGGCGCTGCGCATGTCTTTGGCCGGCGGCGTGCTCAGTGCGGCGGCGTTGCCGTTGTACCTGGCGCGAAAGGATGGCGAGCGGCTGGACTGGCTGGCGGTATTGTTTCCGGCCTTGATGCTGATCGCCTTGGTGACCAGTCTGCTGCTGACGCTGTTGGCGCCGTGGCTGGTGCAAGTGCTCGGCCCAGGGTTGGCCGACACCGCGACGGCGTTGGCCAGCAGCAACCTGCAGGTCGTCGCCTGGTGCGTACCGGGGCTGATGCTGCATGCGCTGTTCAGCATTCCATTGCAGGCCAGCGAGCGTTTTGTGCTGGCCGGCTTGGGCTCGCTGCTGTTCAACCTGCCACCAGTGACGTACCTCGCCCTCGCCGGCACCGCGACTCAACCCCACTCACTGGCCCTGGCATGCCTCGCCGGCAGCTTGCTGATGCCATTGGCGCTGCTGCCGTCGATGTGGCGCCAAGGCTGGCGGCCGTGGCGCTGGCAGCTGAGCTTCGCGCCGTTACGCGAGCTGGGCCAACGCATCGGTCCCTTATTGATAAGCAACGGAGCCAGCCAGGGCCTGGCGCTGATCGAAAGACTCGTAGCATCGCTGCTTGGCGAAGGCGCAGTCACCTGGGTCAACCTGGCCCGCAAGCTGATGAACCTGCCGCTGATTGCGTTGATGAGCCTCAATCAGGTGCTGCTGGGCATGATGAGCCGACGTCAGGGCGATGCGCGCCTGGCCCTGCTCAAGCGCGGCCTGGAAACCGCCAGCGTGCTGACGCTGCCCGCCGGCGTCGGGCTGGTAGCCGCCGCACCAAGCCTGGTGGCGCTGCTGTTGCCCCAGCAATCGTCTGACTCGCCATTGCCGCTGCTGCTGGCGTGGTTTGCCGTGCCGTTGGTGTTCGGCGCCTGGAACGCCTTGCTCGCGCGTTACGCCTACGCCGCCGGCGATACACGCCAGCCGCTGCGCTGCGAATTGCTCGGTAGCCTGGTCAACGTGTTGCTGCTCTGCGTCTTGCCATTTGTGTTCGGCCTGGCAGGAATTCCACTGGCCGCGCTGGCGGGAGTGATCTGCACCGCGTTGCTGCTGATGCAACGCCAAACACTGCTCGGCGCCCTGCCCTGGGCCCGGCACTGGCTACTCAGTGCGCTGGTGCTGGGCGTGGCGGCGCTGGTGTTGTTTCGTCTTGAAGGCGTATGGCTGCAACTGGGGCTGAGCACCCTGGCCGGTGCCTTGGTATTGCTCGGGATGGGGCTGTGGCTGAAACCATGGCGCAAGGCATGAAGGGTTGACAGGGGAAACGCAGATGAAACATCGCTGGATCCAAATGGACATCGCCAAAGGCATCGGCATCCTGGTGATCGTGTATGCCCACAGTTGGTTTGTCGCCACGTCACCGGACCTTATGTACCTGATCCTGGCGTCGTTCGTACTGCCTTTGTTCTTCTTTCTGTCGGGGGTCCTTTTCAAGCCTGAACAGCCCTTTCTCGAGATGGCGGTGCGTAAGGCGGATGGCCTGCTCAAGCCGTTTTTCTTCACCATGCTGGTGTACGTGATCGTGCGAGATCTGCTGCGCGGCCAGCCGCTGCTGCCGGATATCGGCGGCGTGTTGTATGCCTCGGTGGACACCATCCCATGGCAGGCTCTTTGGTTTTTGCCGCACTTTTGGGTGGCGATTCTGTTTGGTTGGGTGCTGCTACGGTTGATTCAGCGTCTTTCGCTGGCCGTGAGTTGTGTACTGATGCTGGTGCCGCTGCTGATCGGCATCTGGATGCTGCCCTGGTTCTGGCAATTGCCGGTGACGGTCGGCGGGCAAACCTGGGTACTGCCCGGCTTGCCGTTCAGCCTGGACATCACGCTGATCAGCAGCGCGTGTTTCGTCTACGGCTATCTGCTGCGGGACTGGCTGCGTACCCATGCGGGGTCAGTGCTGACCCTGTTGCTTTCGGTGGCGCTGTTCGCGGCTGTGTTCATCTACAGCCACGACACCATGGACCTGGCGCAACGGCGCTACGACCACTGGCTGTGGACCAGCCTGCTGGCGGTGATTGGTGTTTACGTGTGCTGGGCGCTGGCACGGGTGCTGATGGTGTCGGCCCTGATTACCAGGGCGATGACCTATATTGGCCAATCGACGCTGATTTTGTTGATCTTCCATGGCGAGATCCAGCACAAGACGTTTGACCTGATGGAGCGGCTGGGGCTGCATGCGTTTGTCGCGGCGTGTATCGGTTTTGTCGTGGCTGTGGTGGTGCCGTTGTTGATCGGGGAAGTGATCAAGCGGGTGGCGTTTTTGCGGTTTTTCTACTTTCCGTTTCCGGTGCGTAAGCCACAAAAAACCCTGTAGGCGGCGGGCCTACAGGGTTTCGGGTTCAGTCATCCAGTTGTTGAGGGGCTGGCTTGCTGCCCGGCTTTGCGGGCTTGGCGCCCTTGGCTGGCGCTGGTGGGGCGGGTTCAGGTTCTGCGGCGGCAGCGGCTTCTTTCTCCGCCATGGGCATCTGGTCGATGGTGCTGAAGAATTCCTTCAAGTCGAGGGTATCCGGTGGCACGGTCTTCTCAAGTTTCTTATCGCCATCCTTGCCGATCAGGATCACCTTAGTGCCGCTGCCAGCGCCAAGTTTGAGTGCGCGGATCAGTGCATTGGTTTCGGGCGGCGTTAGCTTTTTATTGTCCTTTGGGTCCTTGGCGAACTTCTCGCCTTCGGCGCCAATGCTGCCGAACTTCACGGTGTAGAACACCATGGCGCGCTCTTCAAAGGACTGCTTGATGGCGGGCTCGTCCAGTTGTTTCTTAAGGGTCGCCAGCGTGGAGTTGCCTGAATCAAGCTCAACCACCACCAACGGCCGGGCCTTGCCCAGATCCTGCTTGAGCGGGTTGATATCATCAGCAGCCAACAGCGGCCCCGTAAAAGCCATCAAGGTAGCCAGGGTCAGCGACCGGATGAGCATGCGCACCTCCTTTGAATTCCATGCAGGGTTCTTGAGTTTCATGTCTGCGACAGTCAAATTCAAGGATGATTCCTACAGCGCTTTAAGAAAGCGTAGGTCAGGACGCCCGCTACGCAAGGGTTTGGCGCGGACATCCGTGATTGTTTCCGTTGATTGCGGAAACATTACGAGACCTTCCACTCCGGCCAATGCCGCGCAAAAACCGGGGCCACGACAGGATCGGCATCCACCTGCGCCAACGTCTGGGCAAAGCCGGGTGCCAAGCCGCCCAACGCCTCACGGGCGTCATCCCAGCGCGACACTGCTGCCGCCATAATGCCTAGTGCATTCGGCTCACCGTTCGGCGCAAACAGCTGCTGTTCGAACTGATCGGCGAACACTACCCAGGCCTGATGCAGATAGCGGCGAGTGCCGGTCGCGAGTTGCACTTGGGCCGCTTCATTGGCGTTGCCCAACCAACGTTGCGGGTAGTCAATGATGCCGATCGCCGAATAACAGTTGGCGGCGATATACACCAGGCCTCTGATGATCTGCGCCCGGTCGCCGTTCAGCAGGTGCGAGTCGGGAAATTCGAGCCCCAGGTGAATGAGGATCGCGGCGCTTTCCGTCAGCACCTGCCCGTCGGGAGTGACCAGCGTGGGGATTTGCTTGAGCGGGTTGATGCGTGCCAAGGCTTCGCTGCCCTCGCTCTCCTGCCAGGAGCTGGCGTCCACTCGGTGCCACGGCACCGCACAGCGCTGCAGGGCGATTTCGATCATGCAAGAGCCGGATTCGTCGGTGCCGTAGAGCGTGTACATGAGCGTTTTCTCCTATCGATGGAGGCATAACCTCCCACACTTTTAAGGGGTGTTGATCGTTAGAACAGCCCCATTTGCCCACCGACCAAGGTGCCGAAATCGTCATTCACAAAGGGCAGAATCGCATCGGCCACCGGCTGCAACTGCCGGGTAACGTAGTGATCGTAGTCGATGGGCGCTTGGCGTACTTCCAACGGTTCAGGGCCGTTGACGCTGATCACGTAGCTGATCCAACCGCCGCGCTGGTACTGGCGCGGCCGCCCCAGGCGGTCATTGTAGTCATCGGCCAGGCGCGCGGCGCGCACGTGGGGCGGTACGTTGCGTTCGTAGTCATCCAACCGGCGGCGCAGGCGCTTGCGGTAAATCAGCAGTTCGTCGAATTCGCCGCTCAGGGTTCGGCGAACGTAGTCGCGAATGTAGTCCTGATGGGGCTGGCGGTGAAAGATGCGCTGGTAGAGTTCCTGCTGGAATTGCCGAGCCAGGGGCGACCAGTCGCTGCGCACGGTTTCCAGGCCTTTGTAGACCATGTCTTCGCTGCCATCAGCACGCGTGACCAAGCCGGCGTAGCGTTTTTTGCTGCCCTCCTCCGCACCGCGAATGGTGGGCATGAGAAAGCGCGTGAAGTGGGTTTCGTATTGCAACTCCAGAGCGCTTTGCAGGCCAAATGCGCTGTACAGATGCTCGCGCCACCACGCATTGACGTGCTGCACCAGCGCCTGTCCGATACGGCTGGCAGCTTCCTGGGAATGGGCCTTGCCGAGCCAGACGAAGGTTGAATCGGTGTCGCCGTAGATCACCTCATAGCCCTGAGCTTCGACCAGCTCGCGGGTCTGACGCATGATCTGGTGGCCGCGCATCGTGATCGAGGACGCCAGTCGTGTGTCAAAGAAGCGGCATCCGCTGGAACCGAGCACGCCATAAAACGCATTCATGATGATTTTCAGAGCTTGGGACAGCGGCGCGTTGTGTTCGCGCTTGGCCACTTCACGGCCCTCGGAGACGCGGGCGACGATAGACGGCAGGCAATGACGCGTACGGGAAAAACGCGCACCGCGAAAACCTTCCACTGACTCGCTGTAGTCCGGGTGCTTGAGGCCTTCGATCAAGCCCACGGGGTCGATCAAAAAGCTGCGGATGATCGACGGGTAGAGGCTTTTGTAATCGAGTACCAGCACGGATTCGTAGAGACCGGGACGTGAGTCCATGACAAATCCGCCGGGGCTGGCCTGGGGCGGTTTGTCGCCCAGGTTGGGCGCGACAAAACCCTGGCGGTGCATCAGCGGCATGTACAAGTGGGTGAATGCTGCGACCGATCCGCCATTGCGGTCGGCTGGCAACCCGGTGACGCTGGCTCGTTCGAGCAGGAACTTGAGCAGTTCGGTCTTCTCGAAAATCCGCGTGACCAGCTCGCAGTCCTTGAGGTTGTAGCGCGCCAGTGCGGGCTTGTCCTCGGCGAACATGCGGTTGATTTCGTCCATGCGCTGGTAGGGCGTGGAGATATCCTTGCCCTCGTCCAGCAAGGTCTGCGCAACGTTTTCCAGACTGAAGGATTCAAAGCTCCAGGTGGCCGACCGCAGGGCTTCGATACCGTCGATGATCAGGCGCCCCGCCGCTGCGGCGAAGTAATGGTTGCGACTGCCATGTTCGCGCCAGGCCATGGGTTCGTCGCCACGGCCAAGCATGAGCGGCACCTTGAGGCGTTGGGCGTGTTCGTGGAGCACGCGCAGGTCGAACTGCACGACATTCCAGCCGATGATGGCGTCGGGATCAAAGGTGGCGAGCCATTGGTTGAGGCGCTCCAGCAGTTGGGCGCGGGTGTCGCAGTAGTCGAGCTTGAAGTCCACTGCGTCGGTTTTGTTCGGTGGCCCGAGCATGTAGACCTGGCGCTCACCGCAGCCTTCAAGGGCGATGGAGTACAGGTCGCCCTGAGCGGTGGTCTCTATGTCCAGGGACACCAGTTTGAGCGGTGGGCGGTAGTCGGCGGAAGGTTTCATCTGCGCGTCGCACAGAGCACCAGAGACGTCGGGTGTGCCACCGAACCAGACCGGGGCGGTGATAAAGCGCTCCATCATGTAGCGCTCAGGTGGACGTACATCGGCTTCGTAGACGTCGACGCCGGCAGCGCGCAGGCGTTTTTCTACATCCATCAATTGGCGGTGCTGGCGGGTGTACAGGCCCAGGACCGGGCGGTGATGAAAATCGCACAACTGCAAGGGGCGCAATTCAATATCACGCTCGCCCTTGAGCAACCAATCCAGCGGCTTGCGATGGGCCTCTGGGATGAACATCACCGAGGTCTGCATGGGTAGGCGGATGAACTGTGGGCCCTGGTCCGTGGCCAGCCAGAAACTGACCTCCGTACCCGCCGGGGTATCGCGCCAATGCCGGGTCAGGACAAAACCCTGCTGTAAATCCACCTTGCCGCACCTCAGGAATCGCTTTCAGGCGTTGATTCTACGCGGCATACGGGCCAGCGCGGCAGGTAAACGCGCGCACAGGCTGCAATCTCACAAATTTATTCTATTAGCCAACTCAGGGCTCTTGGCACATAGGAAGTCACTACAGCCATGGGAGCTGAAAGCTGTAAGCACGGGCATCAGCAATGATGCCCGCTTGGGTCATGCCCGACGGGCAGTGTTCAGATAGTTTTCGATATTACCCATCTGCTCGTCCCAGCCACGAGAGTTCATCTTGAAGGCCTTCTGGCGACGAGCCTGGGGCACTGCGTCGAAGCCGGACTCCACAACCCGAAGCAGAATGCCCGGAGCACGATCTTCAATCGTGAACTCAACCAAGGTGGGTGTCTCCTGGTCATAATCGACGCCCTTCTCAACCGCAAAGGGATGCCACCAGAAAGAGAACAATGTCTGTGGCAGGATGCGTTCGATTTTGGCTTTCCAGACCACATGCTCGTAACCTGGATAGGTAATCGGCGCCTCGATGGTTTCTCCCACCTCGAAGACTTTGCCCTTAAGGGCGACGCCAAACCAATCGCCGAATTGCTCAGCGTTGGTCAGTGCCTCCCAGACCTGTTTGCGTGAAGCGTTGAGCAGGACTTTTCGCTCGATGCGATCTAATACGTGCATAAGTCACCTCCTCCATTGACAGTAGGCGACATCAAACAATGCGCAACCTGAGGTTGTAAGCAATGATGATGACCCCATCCTTGAACCCGGCAATACGTTATGACTGAACCATTGAATGGAAGTTGCTTTTGCAAAGGTGTGCGCTATCAGGTGGACATCTTGGATATGCCCATCAGCCACTGCCATTGCAGGAGCTGCCGCAAGATACACGCGGCGGCGTTTGTCGCCACGGCAGGGGTGATGCGCGAACATTTTCGCTGGACGTTAGGGGAGGAATTGCGCGCGGCCTTCGAGTCTTCACCGGGAAAATTCAGACATTTTTGCAAACGCTGCGGCTCACACCTGATGGCGGAGCGTAGCCAGCAGCCCCATGTAATTGTGCGAGTGGCAACGCTGGATGATGATCCGGGCGTCAGTCCCACCTCGCACATATGGGCGAGCCACGATGTACCCTGGCTCGCCTATGAGGATATGGAACGCTGGGACGAGTGGAAGCCATGACCTAGACGCGCGGCTCACCCGGTGCCTTGGCTGGCGCTGCATATTGCGGCTTCAGGTGACCGTCCTGGTCCAGCAGCCAAGCATCCATGATCTGCCGCACGACCGGTCCTGCAACGCGACCACCGGCCTCACCGTTTTCGATCATCACCGAGATCACGATTTTCGGGTGTTCGGCGGGAGCAAAGCCGACGAACAAGGCGTTGTCGCGGTGGCGTTCCAATGTCTTCTCACGGTTATAGCGCTCGCCCTGCTTGATCGCGACCACTTGGGCCGTACCACTCTTGCCGGCGATGCGATATTGCGCACCTTGCGCAGCGGCCCGAGCGATACCGCGCGGATCGTGCATTACCAGTTGCATGCCGTGGTTGACCTGCTCCCAGTCGCGCGGGTCTTTGAGTACAACGTTCGGCATGGGGTTTTCGTCGACGGGCGGCACGCCATTGATCGTTTTGGCCAGGTGCGGTCGGTTCCATACACCCTTGTTGGCGATCAGCGCGGTGGCCTGAGCCAGTTGCAGCGGCGTGACCTGCATGTAGCCTTGGCCGATGCCGAGAATCACGGTTTCGCCTGGAAACCAGGGCTGGCGGCGGGTCGCGCGCTTCCAGGCCTGAGACGGCATCAGGCCGGCTGACTCTTCAAACATGTCTAGGGATACTTTCTGACCCAGGCCGAATTCCGCCAGATAGTCGTGTAGGCGGTCGATACCCAGCTTGTGGGCCAGGTCGTAAAAGTATGTGTCGTTGGAGCGCATGATGGCTGCGTCCATATCCACCCAACCGTCGCCGCTATGGTTCCAATTGCGGTATTTGTGGTCGAAGTCGGGTAGTTGGTAGTAACCCGGGTCGAAAACCCGGGTTTGGGCGGTGACGACACCGCTGTCTAGGCCTGCGATGGCCACTTCTGGCTTGATGGTCGACCCCGGTGCGTACAGGCCTCTAAGGACACGGTTGAACAGCGGTCGGTCGATGGAGTCGTGCAGCGCGGCATATTCCTTGAAGCTGATACCGGTTACGAACAGGTTCGGATCGAAGCTGGGCTTGCTGACCATGGCCAGTACTTCACCGGTTTGCGGGTCAAGTGCCACTACTGAGCCGCGACGATCACCCAGGGCCTCCTCAGCCGCTTCCTGGAGCTTGACGTCGAGGCTCAGGACGATGTTCTTGCCGGGGATCGGGTCAGTATGCTTGAGCACGCGCAGCACGCGACCCTGGGCGTTGGTCTCAACCTCTTCATAACCGACATGACCGTGTAGCTCGGATTCGTAAAACCGCTCAATACCGGTCTTGCCGATAGACTGCGTGCCACGGTACTCCACGGAGTCGAGGGTCTTAGATTCTTTCTCGTTGATACGGCCCACATAGCCAATGGAGTGGGCGAAGTGAGCGGCCAGCGGATAGTGACGGACGAACTGTGGTTCTACATCGACCCCCGGCAGGCGGAACTCATTCACTGCCAGCAACGCAATTTGCTCTTCGGTCAACTCGTAAAACAACGTCACTGGAACGAAGGGATGGCGCGCTTGCTTCAAGGCCTTGTCGAATAATCCACGGTCCTCAGGCGGCAAGTGCAGGAGATTGACGATGGCATCCAACTCTCCCTTGAGGTCGGTGGTGCGTTCTCGGGTGATGGTCAGGTTGTAGCTGGGGCGATTGTCGGCCAATACCACACCGTTGCGGTCATAGATAAGGCCACGCGTCGGCGTAATGGGTAATACGTGGACGCGGTTGTTCTCAGAAATTGTGGAGTGGTAGTCGAACTGTACGACCTGCAGGAAATACATACGCCCCACCAGAGCGCATGTGATGCCAATGACCAGTAGCGCGCAAGCGAGCAGGCGTTTGTTGACAAGACGGTTTTCTTTTTCGTGATCTTTGATCGGTATCGGTTCTGGCATTTCTACAGCATCTCGTTGAAGAGGGTCGACGCCGCATCCTGCGATGAAAGATCAATCCTTGGGAAAATGTGCTGCACCATACCAAAAATGCAGAAACACTTTGCATTGAATTCCTCAACGGTACTTTGACGGATGTTTGCACATCAATGACCAAGGTGGCAGGCCCCCCCGTCCCTGAGGATATTCGAGAGCTCGCCCTGACCCGCCCTCGCACTTTCCGCCCGCCCAAAACAAAACCCCATCTGCTTTCGCAAATGGGGTTTCGGAATTTAATCTTGACGATGACCTACTCTCACATGGGGAAACCCCACACTACCATCGGCGATGCATCGTTTCACTACTGAGTTCGGGATGGGATCAGGTGGTTCCA
>NZ_FYDK01000005.1:0-446894 GCF_900187495.1 Pseudomonas sp. Irchel 3H9
CAGGGTTCTTCGGCTTGTTTAACCAGGAAGCCGATCTTCACTTCTTCGGCGGATGCGAGGCTGCTGAGGCTGCTTAAAGCAACGGCGGCGGCAAGGACGCGTAGGGCTTTTTTCATGAACGACACCTTTTATTGTTATTGAGCGGTAAAAGTTCTAGTCGTGATACATCACAGACCGCCCGCCATCGATCATCAGGCAGGTGGCATTGATAAAGGGCGCCTCGTCGGTGGCCAAAAACAGCGCAGTCATCGCCACCTCCACCGGCTGGCCGATGCGTTTGGGCGGGTGCAGGTCAAAGGCGCGCTGGCGCTCGGCGTGAGGATCGGAAAAACCGTTCCAGTAGTCGACGTTGAGTTGGGTTTCGATATAGCCCGGCGCGATAGCGTTAACGCGAATGCCCTTGGGCGCGTATTCGATACCGAGGGCTCGGGTGAGGCCGAGCAAGCCATGCTTGGCGACGGGGTACGGGAAGCAACCAGGAATGATGTGGCTGGAATGGGTGGAGGCGATATTGATGATGTTGCCGACGCCCTGCTCAATCATGTGCGGTAGCACCGTGCGGCAGCCAAACCAGGCGCCGTCGAGGTCAATGGCGAAGCAGCGGCGCCAATCTTCGTCGGTCATTTCCAGTGGGTCGCAGAACACGTTGACGCCAGCACAGTTGACCAGCACATCCACGCGACCAAAGCGCTCGATGGCCACATTGACCAGCGCCTGCCATTGCTCTTTTGAAGTGATGTCGACGGCTTGCGCGTAAATCTGCGCACCGCGTTCGCGCCAATGGGCGGCCACCTTCTCGACTTTTTCACCCTGAATATCGGCGATAACCAGGCGCGCCTGCTGGGCCTGGAAACACGCGACGATCGCTTCGCCAATGCCTTGGGCGGCGCCGGTGATGATCACCACCTTGCCTTTGAGCCGCTCGCCGTAAGTGGGCTCGGGCACGGCGGGGAGTGACAACGGTTGTGCCTGCATCGCTTCACCTGTTTTATTTTTGGTAGTGAGTGCTGATGCCGCCGACTATAAACCCAGACCCAGAAACATCTCAATATATAAATTTGCATCCCATATTGTGAGCTTTGACATAAAAAAACCGGCCCTGGATTGGCCGGTTTTGTAGGCAGGATGACAATCAGCCCAGGGCAAAATCCCGTAATGCATCACCTTCCATGCGATAGCGCACCCACTCTTCCTGGGGCTGGGCGCCGATGGATTTGTAGAAGGCAATCGCTGGCTCGTTCCAGTCCAGCACGCTCCACTCGAAGCGCGCGCAGCCGTTATCAAACGCGATCTTGGCCAGGTGGCGCAGCAACTTCTTGCCCGCCCCGCCACCGCGCTGCTCGGGGTTGATATAGAGGTCTTCCAGGTACAAGCAGTTGCTGCCCAGCCAGGTGGAATAGCTGAAAAAGAACACCGCAAAACCAATCGGCAGCCCATCGCGCAAGCAGATCAGGCCATGGGCGGTGGCGCCCTCGCTGAAAAGGCTGCGCTGGATATCCACCACGCTGGCGATCACTTCATGCCGGGCTTTCTCGTACTCGGCGAGTTCGGTGATGAACGTCAGGATCTGCGCAGCATCGCTGGGCACGGCGGGGCGAATCTCGATGGTCATGGGCAAGCCTTGGGCAATTTCAAAGCCGACATACTAAGGCGCTTTGATGACTGATTGCAGCGCATTTTCATGGGCCGTGCAGTTACGCCGGCCTGCGCTGCTGCAAGCACCCGCACGCACACGACAAAGCCGGGGGTGGCGCGGCGGGAGTGGTGAGGGGCCGCGCCACACAAAATCTTACAGGCGCGCTGATACCGTTCGTCGCCATCAAGGCACCATCAACAAACGGCAACTGACCAATAGAGGGTAAGGACATTAATTCTATGGAGATATCCTCATGAAGCCTTCCAAGTTTGCTGCCTTCGCCCTCACCGGCCTGCTGTCCGCCGCATCGCTGAGCGCCGTCGCTGCCAGCTCGACCACCGGCCCGACCGATCCTACGCCTGACGCCACCACCGAATCGCAAAAATCCATGGGCACCGGCCTGGACACCAATGGTGGCGCAGTCATTGATAACGCCAACGGCGCCGACCCGCATACCAAGGGCCACGACACCGAGCGCCAGGCACCTGCCGCAGTCGGCAACGGTAAAATGGGCCCGTCGATCAATGAGCCGAAGATCAACAAAGGCGACGACTCGAACCTGCCCGGCGCGCCGAAACAACCTGCGCCTTAAGCACTCGACCGCAAGATGAACACCCGATCATTTCCCAGTGAAGAGGTACGCATGAACGTCGATAGAAACCTTGAAAAAGAAGTCCTCACCCGCCTGCTGCACGCCCACCCACAAGGTTTGGGCAAGGAGGTGCTGGATAACTACCGCGGCGAAAAGGAGGTCGCCAGTGTGTTGGCGTTCCTACAGGACCGCGGGTTTATCAAGGATGGGCATGTGACCACCGACGACGCCGGTGAATACTCGCTGAACTTGCCGATCAAGCTGACGGCATCTGGAGTGGATGAGGCGCGCAAACTGGACGCCGGTCAGTAGCCTCCACACCAACCAAATGTGCGAGGGGGCGTGCTCCCGATAGCGGTATGTCAGCTACCTGTACATGGGCTGATGCACTGCAATCGGGAGCACGCCCCCTTCCACATGTCTGCTCCGCGCTCAGTGAGTGAGCAAAGCGTCAACTTCGTCGGTGCCGGGCGAGGTGGCCGGGCCCCAACGGGTCACCGCCAGCGCCGCCGCCGCATTCGCCCGACGCGCTGCCTCACACGGTGTCAAACCCGCGGCCAAACCTGCAATAAACACCCCCGCATGCGCATCACCCGCGCCATTGCTATCCACCGCCCTCACCTTAAAGCCTGGCACATGGTCGGCATGTCCGTGACGACTGACCCAACAGCCATTCGGCCCATCACGCACCACCAGCAGCGCGCCATCAGGCAGATGCCGATTGAGGTCCAGCAGTGCGTCCGCCAGTGTTTTCGCACCGGTAAACGCCAAGGCTTCCGGGCCATTGCTGGTCCAGATGTCGATACGTGGCAGCAAGGCAATCATCAGTGCAGAATCGGGCGCCTTGACCAGCGGGCCCGGGTCGAACACCACGGTGATCGCGCGGGGTAACGCCAGTAACCAATCGAGCAACGCCTGCGCTTTGCCTTCCAGCAGCAGGCTGTAGCCGCTGACGTATACATAATCATCAGCCTGGGGAACGACGCGCGCTAAGTCATCGGCAGTCAAGTCACCTTCAGCGCCGATATGGGAGATGAAGGTGCGCTCGGTGGTGGCCTCGGTCAGCGAGACACACAACCCGGTGTCCTTTCCCTCACTTGCCGCCTGGGCCATTTCCACGCCCTCGGCCTGCATCGCCGCGCGGGCCAGGTCGCCAAAGCGGCCGTTGCCGTGGCGCCCCAGGTAAACCACCGGCAACCCATTGCGTCGTGCCGCCGCCATTACATTGAAGCCGCCGCCGGCTTCGAAACCGGCGGACTTGGCGAGCACGTCGCCGCCAGTGGCGGGCAAGGTATCGAGGGCCATGACCAGGTCAACAATGACCTGGCCGGTGTGCAGCAATCTAGACATTGGGGCTCTCTACTAACGCTGGGCGACGATCAGCCGCGCCGCCCAGTACGGCATAAATCCCGCCGGCCACCAGAAAGGTGACGATCCAGCCCAGGCCGTTGTGGCCCAGCCAGGAGTCGGACAGCGGCCCGGCGAACCAGATATTTTCGGCGGTGGTACCGATGGTGGTGAAGCTGAAGCCCAGCACAATCGCCACGGCCCACGCGCCGAACGCACGCCACTCCACACCGCCGCGATACCAGTAGGCGCTGCTGGGGCTGACGTCCAGCAGATCCTTGGGGCTGTAGTAGTGACGGTGGATCAGGTCGACCACAAAGATCCCGACCCACGCGGTAATCGGCACCGCCAGCAACGAGATGAAGGTGATGAACGGACCGTAGAAACTGTCGGCAATCAACATGAAGTAAATCGAACCGGCGAAGATCGCGACGATGTCGACGATCACTGCGTGCACGCGCTTGACCTTCAAGCCGAGGGTCAAGGTGGTGAGACCGGCCGAGTATACCGACAGGTTATTGGACAGCAGCAAACCGCCGAACGCGGTGATCAGGTACGGCACGGCCATCCAGGTAGGCAGCATGTCCCGGATCGCGATGATCGGGTCGGTGGCCGAGGCCAGGTCGTTGTTGCCCACCGACAGCAAGCCGCCGAGGGTGATGAGCAGTACCAGCGGAATGCCCGCACCAAACGCGGCGGATGCCACCAGACGCACGGCCTTGACGCTGCGGTGCTGGTAGCGCGACATGTCGGCACCGGCGTTGGCCCAACCGATACCGGTGCCGGCGGCCATGGTGCCTATGCCGATGATCATTGCGCTCAGCGGTGCGGGTGTGGCGTTGAACACGGCGCCCCAGTCGATGGTGGCGCAGAGGAAGCCGCCGACCAGGATATTCAACGCACCAAACACGTACGTGGCCCACTTCTGGATGACCAGCAGGGTGGCATGGCCCAGGCCGGAAACGGACAGGGTCAGCAACACGAAGATGGCAATAAAGATCAGGGTCAGCACCGGCGCGCTTTTGGCCTCGACCGGCGACCCGAACAGGATCGAACACAACGACAGCAGCACAAAGGCGGCGGTGGTGGTATTGACGGTTTCCCAGCCGAGGCGCGACATCAGCGACACCAGCGTTGGGCCGATATTGCCACGCACGCCGAAGATAGCGCGGGACAGGGTCAGGCTGGGAGCCCTACCACGACGGCCAGCGATGGAGATGATGCCCACCACCGCGAAGGAGCCTGCTGCGCCGAGGATCGCCACGATGATCGCCTGCCAGATTGCCAGGCCACGGAACGCCACCAACGTCGCGCCGAGCGGCAAGCCGAGGATGCTGATGTTGGCGGCGAACCACACCCAGAACAGTTGCAGCGGATGGCCATTGCACTCGCCTTCGGGGACCGGTTCGATGCCGCGTGTTTCCAATTGTCCGGCGCTTTGGCCGGAAGAGGTGCTGCTCATGAGGGGGTGCTCCTGGTGCCGGTATTGTTGTGGTTGTGGCAGGTGTGCAAGGTGAATCGGTCTTCCCAACTGTCCTGACTCAGCGCATTTTCAACAGATCTTCAACCAACGGCTGCAAGTCCAACCCATTCACGGCCTTGATCTGTTCGATCATTGCCGCAGGCCAGCACTGCATGCCTAAACAGGCGCCGAGCATTGCACCCAGAATCGCCGCAATGGTGTCGGTGTCACCGCCAAGGCTGGCGGCCAGGCACAAAGCCTCGAAGGCGTTCATATCCCCCACTGCCACTTGCTGGGCGAGGGCAAACGACACCACCACCGACTCCTGGGAGGCGACTGAGGTGCCGATCAATTCGTAGAGCAGTTCAGCAAACAACGCTTTGTCGCCGCTGCCGACACTCAGAGTGCGCGCCCAACTGATACGGGTGGAGATACGCCCGCCAGCAATCCAATGACCGTGGCCTTCCGCCTGTCGGGCGATCTGGGCGCCAATATTCAACGCTTCGCCGAGATCCGCACCGTTGATACCGGCTGACACCACTGCAGCCACCGCCGCTGCACTGGAGATGCCCAAGGTGGTGTTGTGGGTGACCTGGCACGCCTGGATGACCGCCTGGATAAACGCTGCCGGGTCGCTGACATCGGCGGCGATTCCCACCGGCGTGATGCGCATGGCAGCACCGTTGGTGGTGCCGTAGCGGCCGGACTCTTCCGGGGTATGGCCGGCAAGGATCATGTCGATGGCACGCTTGGTCGACGGGCCGAGCAGGTCCTGGGAACCCTTGGCACGCATCACCGCTTCCCAGTCGATCAGGCGCTGGGCGAGCACGGTGGGCTCAATCTTGCCTTGGCCTTCAACCAGCAACTCGCCCACCAGAATTGCCTGTTCGGTGTCATCGGTAATGGAACCGGCGGGCATGTTCGGCGCGATAGGTTGGTCGGCACCGGCATCTTCCAAGGTGGTGATAGCACCGAAGCGCTGTCGCACCTGCTCGCGGCTGAGGGACTGAGTAGGCATGCCCAGGGCATCACCCAGCGCGAGACCGTAGAAAGCGCCAACGGCGCGGTTATTCGAGGTCATTTCGACGATCCAAATTGCAGGTGCAGGCGAAAGTGCAGAGGGTCAAGCAAGCTTTCGACGTGCTCCATGAAACGCTCGCGCCGGTCATAGGTGGTGCGCGATGCCTTGAGGAATACGGTCCCCGCCGGGCGACCGAGCAGTTGGGCGTCTTCATCGCTGAGGGGTTCGGCGCCGATCCACTGGTCACCTTCGGCGCCGACATAGCCGTAGGCCGCCAGGGTGATGGTCAGGGAATTGTCGATCAGGCCGACGCGGGGCAGGCTTTCCAGGCCACCGGACGCGGGCATCAACGAACGTTCAAGGGACACGGCGGTACCATCGGTGGTGCGCCGGCGGCGGTCGAGGGCGATAAATTGATCGGTGCCGAACCGGCTGAACAGGTCGGGGCGCGTCACCGCTTCCAGGCGCAGGACATCGGTGGTCACCAAGGCGCCATTGTCCGCCAAGGCCTGGGCCCACCCGCTGTTTTGATCGAGCACCATGCCGTCAAATGTGACGATGGAGCCGACGCCGCTCTGGGTCGCAATGTAGTTGCGCCGCTTGAGTTCGGCCAGGGCTTCGCGCAGGGTGCCGCGGCTGACCGCAAATTCTTCCGCTAGTTGGTGCTCGCCCGGCAGCAGGAAACCGTCGGCCATCACCCCACCCTCGATACGGCGGATGAGCTCGTCGACGACGCGTTTTTTCTTATCAAATCGAACATGTCTAATCATGTACAAATTGATAACCGAAAGCGCCCGTTAGCAGCAAGCTTATTATTTCAAGAAGGTGAAAAAACCGGCCTCAAGGTTCCACGCCGATCGGGAAAAACTCGCCACCGCTCCACACGCCCAGCCAGTTCTGACCGTTGATCGGGCGGCTTACAGCAAGCTCGACCAATTGATAGAACACGTTGCGGTGCACTAGCGCTTCGAGGTTGGTACGCACCCGTAGATAGGGCGCAGGTTCCTGGGTGACGGGGTCGATGACCACCCGCAGCGGATGTTCGATATCAGCTTCGATCTGTTCATCGACGTTGGTGGTGAAGCGCAGCAACTGGCTTTCACCCTGCCCTTCAACCTCCAGGGTCAACGCGACAAAGGGCGCATCATCGACGGTGATGCCGACTTTTTCCACGGGAGTAATCAGGAAATAATCATCGCCATCGCGGCGAATGATATTGGAGAACAACTTGACCATCGGCTTTCGCCCAATAGGCGTGCCTTGGTAGAACCAGGTGCCATCGCGGGCGATGCGCATGTCGATGTTGCCGCAGAAGTCCGGGTTCCACAGGTGCACCGGCGCCGGTCCCTTGCCTTTGGGCAGTTGGGCCAACAGGTCGTTGGCCTTGGCGGAATCGGTCATGGGGTTCTCCCTTTTTTTGATCTGGCCTTACTGATCGCTCATACCCAGCAGGCCGCGGGCGTACTGCGCCAGCGGGCGGGCAATCAAGTCTTGTGGCCGATTGTCGTGGAACGTCAGTAAACCGCCACGACTGCGAATGCGTGCAGTATCAATCAAATACTGGGTACTGGTCTCGATCAACATGATCTGGATTACGCCACTGTCTAGCCCTACCCGGTCCAGAGCCTCTTGATCGGCCCATTCGTCGGCGTTGCCGATGCGGTCATCTGCCTTGGCGAATCGGCAGTACAGCAGGTAATGGGCGCCTGCCGCACGAGCATCGGCCATCGCCTGTTCCAAACCTTCGGGCTGACGGGCGCGGCGCACCATGGGGAAGTATTCGACGAATCCGTTGAAGGCTTCTTCGGCCACCACGTTCGTTCGCGGATAGGCGCTGCCCGGCGGCACGAAGGCACCCTGCGCGATGAAAACAAAGGAGTCCGGCTGTATGCGAACCGAGGCGGTACGGCGGGTGTCGCTGTGGTCAAGCAACCCGGCGTCGCTCATCTGATAGCGGGTGCCTTCGGCCATATCGCTGACGGTCATGCAACCACTCAGCGTCAATGACGCCAGCAACAAAACCAGATTACGCATCCTAATCCTCCAGAAGCCGGTGACGGAAAACCGGCGAATGGACGTGAGATGCAGGTTCTGCGCCAGCTTGAAGGCAACTCCCATATTGGGTGATGGGTAACCTTGGGATAGCGTTAGCCGCCGATGATCTTCATGATCGTCGCGCCGCCGGAAAATGCCACTTCCTGTTTGTCGCCCAGGGCTTTCATCAGCAAGCCTTGCAGCGCCGGCAGTGCCTGGTGGCGCGGTTTGTCGAGCAGGTCGCCGACATAGTGGCGGTTGCTGGAAGACAAGCAGCCATGCAGCCAGCCGGTGGACGACAGGCGCAACCGTGAGCAGGTACGGCAGAATGGAACGCTCTCGTTGGCGATCACGCCAAAGTAGCCTTTGCCCGGCACCTCGTAGCGAACTGCGGTTGCGTCCACCGGTGCGTTGGCTTGCAGGTATTCGTGATGTTCGCCAATCAGGCTGAGCAGTTGCTGCAGGCTGACGAATTGCTGCAGGAACGCGTTGGAATCCTTGGCCAGGTGGCCCATGCGCATCAACTCGATAAAGCGCAGCTCGTAACCACGCTCCAGGCAGTAGTCGAGCAGCGGCATCACTTGGTCGAGGTTCTGGCCGCGCAACGGCACCATGTTGACCTTGATCTTGATTCCTGCAGCGCGCGCTTGGTCCATGCCATCGAGCACGGTGGCCAAGTCGCCACCACGGGCGATGCTGCGGAAGGCGTCCGCGTCCAAGGTATCGAGAGAGACGTTGATACGCCGAATGCCGGCATCCACCAACAGCGGCAGTTTGCGCGCCAGCAACTGGCCGTTGGTGGTCAAGCTGATATCGCTGAGACCCATGCCACCGACTGCGCTCATGAAGGCTTCCAGCTTGGGGCTGACCAGCGGCTCGCCACCCGTGATGCGCAGTCGGTCGATGCCCGCCGCTTCGATCAGGTAAGCCACACCACGGGCCATGGCCTCGGCCGAGAGTTCGTCTTGGGCAGCCACCAGCCGCTTGCCGTTGGGCACGCAGTAGGTACACGCGTAGTTGCAGGCTGAAGTCAGGCTGATCCGCAAATTGCGAAAACGCCTGCCTTGACGATCAACGATCATGGATCACTCCGGCAGAGGATGATTCGGGCGCGCTAAAAACTGACTGATAAATCAGCTTTTAGCAAGGTCCTTGCCTGAGTATATTCCTGGGGTACTACGCCTGGCAGTAAAGATTACGACGCCGGCGTCTCAACGGGCGAAGACTCTACGGCTGCTGGCTCGGCGCTATGCTTGCGCTTGTTGCCCATGCGTACGCCAATGTCCATCAGGAACTGGAAGAAACCTTCCTGGTCTTCCAGCACATTGCTCCAGAATGGCGAGTGGTACAGCGCCACGGCGCCGTGCACCAAGGCCCAAGCCGCGCAATAGTGGAAATAAGGAGGTACGTCTTCAAGCTTGCCTTCACTGATACGGCCCTTGATCAACAGGGTCAGGCGTTCGAAGTTCGAGGCGCGGATCTTGTGCAGCTCTTCGACCATCTCTGGCACCTGATGGCCCTTGACGACCTTCTCCTCCAGGCGGTCGAACAGGCGATAGCGCTGCGGATCACGCATACGGAACTCGAAGTAGGCGCGGGACAGCGCTTCCTTGTCTTTATCGACATCGGCCGAATGCAGCAGCTCGTTCAAGTCGCGCTCGTAGTCGAGCATCAGGCGCAGGTAGATCTCCGCCTTGGACTTGAAGTGCTTGTAGATCGTGCCTTTGCCGATACCCACGGCATCCGCGATCATCTCGACGGTGACGCTGTCTTCGCCTTGTTCGAGGAACAATTTGAGTGCGGTGTCGAGAATTTCCTGCTCACGGCGGCGAAACTCACGGACCTTACGGGGTTCTTTGTGCATGAGGAAGAGGTCTGCAAAGGTCGGAATAGGGAGGGTTGCGCATGACCAAGATTACATGGCGATACGATTTACCCAGTGCGAGGGATTATCCCGACTGAACGGTCGTTGGGCAACGTCTATGTGAACCCGCCATGCACTTTACTTTCAGACTGCCAACGATTTCATGGCTATCAGTCAGAAATAATACGCAACAACTGCCCCCGTGCACCGGCCTAATGAGAACTCAAGCGAAGCGCGTGTATTCCAAATCTGTTTAAAAAACGATCAGTCGCGACTGGACTGAATCAGATACTGATCAATACTTGAACTGTCGGCGTGACATCTCCCCCAAGTGAAGCGCCGACCTGGGTACCGACGGACTGTGTGCCCTTGCTTTACTCCTAATGGTCTTAACCCGGATTCACCCCCCAGAACCCGGGTTTTTTTTGCCCGCGATTTGACCCTGGATCTACGAAGCGACGTGAGCCAATGGAAACAGGCGCTTGAAGTTCTCGGTAGTCTGTTGCGCAAAACGCTCGTAGGACTCACCCCGCAGCATCGCCAGGTAATCCGCCACGTCACGCACGTACTCCGGCAGGTTCGGCTTGCCGCGATGGGGGATGGGCGCCAGGTATGGCGAGTCCGTTTCCACCAACAGGCGATCGGCCGGGACTTGGCGGGCCACGTCACGCAACGCGTCGGCATTGCGAAAAGTGACGATGCCCGACAGGGAGATATAGAAACCCAGGTCCAACGCCGCCTTGGCCATGTCCCAGTCTTCAGTGAAGCAGTGCAATACGCCGGCCTGGGGCAACGCGGCTTCGCGCAGCAAGGTGAGCGTGTCGGCACGGGCGCCGCGGGTATGGACAATCACCGGTTTGCCCGTCTGCTGGGCGGCTTGCAGATGCAGGCGAAAGGATGCCTGCTGCAACTCGGCAGCTTCGGGTTCGTAGTGGTAATCCAGGCCGGTCTCGCCGATGGCCACTACACGCGGATGGTTGAGTTCGCCCAGCAGCCAGTCGAGGGCCGGGGCCTCGCCTGGCTTGAGGTCCAGCGGGTGGATACCCACTGAGCAATCCACGTCGGCATAACGATCAGCCAAGGCTTTGACGTCGGCGGCGTTGTCGGCGCTGACGCCGATGCACAGGAAATGCCCGACTCCGCGCTGGCGAGCCGCTTCCAAGGCGGCATCAAGGGAGCCGCCGTGCTGGGCGAGGTCAAGACGATCAAGGTGGCAGTGGGAATCTACGAGCATAGGAAGTTACAACTTGAGTCACGGAAAGTGTCTGGCCGACGATACATCCGTCGACCACGGAAATTAACGGCGGCCGAGCAAGCCCACCCACTGCACCAGCAGCGCTTCAAGCAACAGCACACGGTTGAGGTTGGCCTTGCCGAGCACTTTCTGGCGCTGGGCGAGGATCCAGTCCTGGATGGACAGCACCTTGTCCTGGGCGCTTTTCTGCGCGAGATACTGCACGACCTTGCGCATGTCCTGCAGGCCCAGGCCATTTTCATCCTGGGTCAACTGATACCGCAGGATCAGGCTCGACCAATCGCAGAACCAGTCGAACAGCAGCAACAGGGGAATGTCTTTCCAGGCGCTTTCGGCCAGTTGTGTCGCAGACAGTTCCTGCTTGAGCAGTTTTTTAACCCCATCCACCACCAGCGCGCGCTGGTCACGCACGCCTTGGGCTTGCAGCTTCACGGCCGCCAAGGGCGAACCGGCGGCCAGGGTCAGTAGTTCGACACGTTCATCGGCGGAGCAATCTGGCAGTGCCTGCGCCAGCCATTGCAGGCTTATCGCCTCGCTTGGCAGCGGACAGGCCTGCTGCACGCAGCGGCTGCGGATGGTCGGCAACAGGCGGCTTGACTGGTGGCTCACGAGCAACAGCACAGTATCGCCGGAGGGTTCTTCCAGGCTTTTGAGCAGGGCGTTGGCGGCGTTGATGTTCATCGCTTCTACCGGCTCGATCAGCACCACCTTGCGCCCGCCCATCTGCGCGGTTTGCACCACGAAGCTGACGAGATCACGCACTTGGTCGACCTTGATTGCCTTGTCGGCTTCCTCGGGCTCCAGCAGGTAATTGTCCGGATGGCTGCCAGCCTTGAGCAACAGGCAGGATTTGCACTCGCCACAAGCCTCCGAGTTAACCGGACGCTGGCACAGCAGGCTGGCCATCAGGCGCTCGGCAAGGGCCCGTTTACCAATACCGATTGGCCCATGCAACAAGTAGGCATGAGCGTGCTGGGCGCGGCCGGCTAACTGTTGCCAGAGACTGTCCTGCCACGGGTAGGCTTCAGCCACGGGCGCGCTCCAACAGTGTTGGCAACAAGCCGTCGATGGCCTGCTGCACCTTCGCCAACGGCTGGGATGCGTCAAGCAGGTGATAGCGAGCAGGTTCGACCTGAGCACGTTTGAGAAACGCGCTGCGCACAGCATCGAAGAACGCCTGGCCTTCGAGTTCGAAGCGATCGAGACGACCACGAGCACTGGCGCGGGCCATGCCCACTTCTACGGGCAAGTCGAACAACAGGGTCAGGTCAGGACGCAAATCACCTTGCACGAACGTTTCCAGGGTAGCGATGCGCGCCAATGACAAGCCGCGGCCGCCGCCCTGGTAGGCGTAGGTGGAATCGGTAAACCGGTCGCAAATCACCACGGCACCGCGGGCCAGGGCCGGGCGAATCACCTCGGCCAGATGTTGTGCCCGGGCAGCGAACACCAGTAGCAGCTCGGTGTCCGGGTTCATCTGTTCTTCGCCTGGGGCCAGCAACACTTCACGGATGCGCTCGGCCAAAGGCGTACCGCCGGGCTCACGGGTCAACACCACCTCGATGCCTTCGGCACGCAAGCGCTTTGCCAAGTAATCGCGGTTGGTGCTTTTGCCGGCGCCTTCCGGGCCTTCCAGGGTAATAAACAAGCCAGTCACAGGCAGTCCTTAGTCAGAGTCATTGCGGGCTTTGTGGCGCGGTGGTGTCCAGCACGGGCTCGGCGGGCGCTTCCGTTGGCGGCGTTGCATCTTCCGGCGGTTTTACCACCGGTGCCGGACTGGAGCGGTAATCGGCACGGCGTTTGAGCTGGAACTCACGCACGGCGGCATTATGCGCACCCAGGTCATCGGAGAAAATATGACTGCCATCGCCACGGGCGACGAAATACAGGCTGCTGCCAGGCACCGGGTTCAATGCGGCATGGATAGCCTCGCGACCGACCATGGCGATTGGCGTCGGCGGCAGCCCGGCAATCATGTAGGTGTTGTAAGGGTTGGATTCCTTGAGGTGAGCGCGCGTCAACTTGCCGTTGTAACGCTCACCCAGGCCGTAGATCACCGTAGGGTCGGTCTGCAGCAGCATGCCGATCTTCAGACGGCGGACGAACACACCGGCAATCTGGCCACGCTCCTCAGGCACACCGGTCTCTTTTTCCACCAGAGACGCCATGATCAGCGCTTGATAAGGGTCGGTGTACGGCACATCGGGGGCGCGCTTGCTCCACTCCTGGGCCAGTACGTCGTCCAGGCGGTTGTAAGCTTTTTTAAGGAATTCGACGTCGGTCATGCCGCGCACGAATCGATACGTATCCGGGAAGAATCGCCCTTCGGGAAACACCCCAGGGTGACCAAGTTTCTCCATCACTTCGCTGTCACTCAGGCCGGAGAGGCTCTGTACGATCTTTTCATGCTTGGCCAGGGCCGAACGCACTTGGCGGAAGTTCCAGCCTTCCACCAGTGTCAGACTGTATTGCACCACGTCGCCACGCTGCCAGAGGCCGATCAGGCCTTCGGCGGTCATGCCGGGCGTCATGCGGTATTCGCCGCTATGCAGCGGTTGGCCGTCTAGGTTGAAGCGCCAATACAGACGCAGCCAGAAGGCTCCGTCGATCACGCCGTCGGCTTCCAGTCGATTGAAGGTGCCGGTCGGAGTCGCCCCTGCCGGCACATCGAGCAACTGCTCTTGGGTCAGATTCAGCGGCTGCTTCAAGGCAGCGTCGTATTTCCAGGCGCAGACCCCCAACAGCAAAGCCGCCGAGAACAGACCGATCAGCAGCAGTACAACCAGTTTTCGTATCAACTCAGATATCCAATAGCGCGCGAACAATGCCCTGCAGTTTACGGGTGAGCGGCCCAACCGGCCAGCTCATCGCAGCACAGCCGCGCACCGGCCAAATGCCATACACGCTGTTACAGACAAAGACTTCGTCGGCCTGCCGCAGTTGTTCGACAGTGATGTCGGCCACGGCCACCGGGATGCCCAGCGATTGTGCCTGGTCCAGGATCTCGGCACGCATCACGCCCGCGACACCGCAACGCTTCAGATCGGCGGTTAGTAACAAGCCGTTACGCACAAGAAACAGATTGCTGAATACGCCCTCAATGACGCGGCCGGACATATCCAGCATCAAACCTTCGGCATGTTCGACATCTTGCCATTCGGCACGCGCGATCACCTGCTCCAGGCGGTTAAGGTGCTTCAGGCCGGCCAGCAAGGGCTGCTCCGCCAAACGGGTAGCGCACGGAAACAGGCGAATGCCGTCGGCTCCATGGGCGTGGGGATAGGTGGCGGGCGGACTGCCCTGCAGGATACGGCGCACAGGTGCGTCGGGATTGATGCCATAACCGCGCAGGCTGTCGCCACGGGTAAGGATCAGTTTGAGGACACCGTCACCGAGGGAGGCGGCATAGGCAAGCACTTCGTTGCGGATCAACCCGAGATCGACCACGAACGCAAAGCGCCTGCAGCCCTCATCAAGGCGCTGCAGGTGGCGGTCGAGTAGCAGGGGCTGCCCGGCCTTGACGGCGACGGTCTCGAACAGGCCATCGCCATACGCCAGGCCGCGATCTTTCAGGGGCACGCTGTCCGCTGGCTGACCGTCGACCCAGCTGTGCATCACTCGGCGTACCGGCGGAACACCAGGGAACCGTTGGTGCCACCAAATCCGAACGAGTTGGAGATCGCAACGTCGATCGGCATCTGTTGCGGCTCGTGCGGTACGAAGTTCAGGTCGCAGCCTTCATCCGGCTCATCCAGGTTGATGGTCGGCGGAGCGACCTGATCCTTGATGGCCATCACGCTGAAGATCGCCTCGACCGCGCCCGCCGCACCCAGCAGGTGACCGGTCATGGACTTGGTGGAGCTGACAGCCAGCTTGTAAGCGTGCTCGCCGAACACCGACTTGATGGCCTCAGCTTCCGCCAAGTCACCGGTCGGGGTCGAAGTGCCATGGGCGTTGATGTACTGCACCTGATCGACATTGACCTTCGCATCACGCAATGCGTTGGTGATGCAGCGCGCAGCGCCGGCACCGTCAGACGGTGGCGAGGTCATGTGGTAGGCGTCGCCGCTCATGCCAAAGCCGATCAGCTCGGCATAGATGGTGGCTCCGCGCGCCTTAGCGTGCTCCAACTCCTCCAGCACCAGGGCACCAGCACCATCGGACAGTACGAAGCCGTCACGACCCTTGTCCCACGGACGGCTGGCGCGGGTCGGCTCGTCATTGCGGGTCGACAGCGCACGGGACGCGCCAAAGCCGCCCATACCCAGGCCGCAGGCTGCCATTTCGGCACCGCCGGCGATCATCACGTCGGCTTCGTCGTAGGCAATGTTGCGCGCTGCCATGCCGATGCAATGCGTGCCGGTGGTGCACGCAGTAGCGATGGCGTAGTTCGGTCCCTGTGCACCCAGGTGGATGGACAGGAAGCCGGAAATCATATTGATGATCGAGCCAGGCACGAAGAACGGTGAAATTCGACGAGGGCCAGTATCGTGCAACGTGCGGCTGGTTTCTTCGATATTGGTCAGACCACCAATACCAGACCCCATCGCCACGCCGATGCGTTCACGGTTGGCATCAGTGACTTCCAGGCCGGCGTTACGCACTGCCTGAAAACCGGCTGCCAGGCCGTATTGAATGAACAGGTCGAGTTTGCGGGACTCTTTGATCGAGAGATATTCCTCGACATTGAACCCCTTTACCGAGCCGCCAAAACGGGTGGAATAGGCAGAAAGGTCCGTGTGTTCGATCAGACCAATACCACTGCGGCCAGCCAGAATGCCCTGCCAACTGCTCGGCACATCCGTACCCAGTGGCGACAACATACCCATACCGGTGACTACGACGCGTCTACGCGACACAGCACTCTCCTTTTTCTAATGACGACACTTTGCTTCAGAGCTTACTTTTTCATCACCGCTAAAGAAAAAACCGCACGCCGTTACAGCAGTGCGGTTTTCCCTAACAGCAAGCGACGACTACAAACTATTACGCCTGGTGGGCAGTAACGTAGTCGATAGCAGCTTGAACAGTAGTGATTTTTTCAGCTTCTTCGTCCGGGATTTCGGTCTCGAATTCCTCTTCCAGAGCCATCACCAGCTCAACGGTGTCAAGGGAATCGGCACCCAGGTCTTCTACGAAGGAAGCAGTGTTGGTCACTTCTTCTTCTTTGACGCCCAGTTGCTCGGCAACGATTTTCTTGACGCGCTCTTCGATGGTGCTCATACCTTGTTTAACTCCTAATGGACAAATTCAGGCAGCTGGCCAGTGGGTAAGTGTATAGAAAGCCTTTTCAGCTTTTCAACTGAAAGCTTCACCCTGTACCCGGTCCGCCACCTGCCTATAAATTAAGTTGCAGCTTTATAACGGATTTTAGACAGCTCGTATGACATTTTTTTGAAGCGATCCGTCACAATTTAACTCATGTACATCCCGCCGTTCACCGGGATTGTAGCCCCAGTCACGTATGCCGCACCGTCGGATGCCAGGAAAGTGACCACATTCGCGATCTCTTGAGCCTGGCCCAGACGGCCCAGCGGAATCTGCGTCAGCAAGCCTTCACGCTGTGCTTCCGGCAGTTCGCGAGTCATATCGGTGTCAATGAACCCTGGGGCCACCGAGTTGACCGTAATCGACCGCGAGCCGACCTCACGTGCCAAAGCACGACTGAAACCTTCCAGACCAGCCTTGGCAGCTGCGTAGTTTACTTGGCCTGCGTTGCCCATGGCACCCACTACGGAGCCAATATTGATAATTCGCCCCCAACGCGCCTTGGTCATACCGCGCAAAACGCCCTTGGACAGGCGAAACAGACTGTTCAGGTTGGTATCGACCACGTCGTACCACTCGTCGTCTTTCATACGCATCATCAGATTGTCGCGCGTGATACCGGCATTGTTCACCAGAATAGCCGGTGCGCCGAACTGTGCAGTGATCTCGGCCAATACAGCAGCCACAGACTCATCGCTGGTCACGTTCAGCTCAAGGCCAGTGCCTTGAACGCCATTTTCCTTCAGGGTCGCGGCGATACGCTCGGCGCCCGAAGCGGAAGTGGCGGTGCCGATCACAACGGCACCCTGACGGCCCAGTTCCAGGGCGATAGCCTGGCCAATGCCACGGCTCGCGCCGGTAACCAGTGCAACTTTACCTTGCAGACTCATGCAGGCTTCTCCTAAGTTCGGGGATCAGGCCAGCGCCGCACGAGCGGCAGCGAAGGCATCCGGGGTGTTGAGGTTGGCAGTCGACACGCCGTCGGCGCAACGCTTGTTCAGACCAGCCAGGACTTTGCCTGGGCCGCACTCGACCAGCTCGGTGGCGCCGTTGGCGGCCAGGGTTTGGACCGACTCGACCCAGCGCACAGGCTTGTAGAGTTGCTCCAGCAGGTCCCGCTTGAGCGTGTCGAGGTCGACCGCCACGGCCGCGCTGACGTTCTGCACCAGCGGAATTTGCGGTGCCTGCCAGTTGATGGCTGCGATGGACTCGGCAAAACGCTCGGCCGCCGGGCGCATCAGCTCGCAGTGGGACGGCACGCTCACCGGCAACGGCAGAGCACGCTTGGCGCCACGCGCCTTGCAGCCTTCGATGGCGCGCTCAACTGCCGCCTTGGCACCGGCGATCACCACCTGGCCAGGGGAGTTGAAATTCACTGCGCTGACCACTTCGCCCTGGGCCGCTTCGGCGCAGGCTTCGATCACTACTGCGTCGTCCAGGCCCAGAATAGCGGCCATGCCGCCCTGCCCGGCCGGAACGGCTTCCTGCATCAGTTGACCACGACGCTCGACCAGCTTGACCGCTTCGGCGAGGGTCAGGCTGCCCGCAGCAACCAAGGCGCTATATTCGCCCAAGCTGTGACCGGCGACGAATGCCGGGCGCGCGCCACCTTCGGCCAGCCACAGGCGCCACAAGGCGATCGAAGCGGTCAGGATGGCCGGTTGCGTTTTATCGGTTTGATTGAGCTGCTCTTCCGGCCCCTGCTGGGTCAGCGCCCACAGGTCGTAACCCAGGGCCTCGGAAGCTTCCTTGAAGGTATCGAGGATCAGCGGGTATTGCGCGCCCAGCTCGGCCAACATGCCGAGGGACTGCGAACCCTGCCCTGGAAAGACGAATGCGAGGGATGTAGACATGTAACAAGCCCCTAATGATCTGGTCGTCAAAAATGCGCGCGCCGACTATGGGAGCGCGCGAAACTGACAGATTGGATGGTCAATTGAACTGGCCGGTCACATTTAAGCACTCCCGAGCCAATTCGCCTAAGGCAACAGATCCTCAAGACGGCCGTGCAAGCGTTGCGGCAGGTTTTCCTGAATCTCGATCAAGGCCCGCGCAATAGCACTTTGAAAGCCTTCAACACCGGCTGAACCGTGACTCTTCACCACAATCCCCTGCAACCCCAGAAAGCTCGCACCATTGTGCCGCGCCGGAGCCAGGTCGGCCTGCAGACGCCGCATCAACGGTAGCGCCAGAGCACCTACGATGCGCGATACCAGATTACGCCTGAACAACGTCTCAATGCGCACAGCGATCATGGTCGCCAGGCCTTCGCTGGATTTAAGCAGGATATTGCCGACAAACCCATCGCAGACCACCACATCCGCTTCGCCGCGGTAAACACCGTCACCCTCGACAAAACCGATGTAATTCAAGCCCCGCGCGCCCTGCAACAGACTGGCGGCAAGCTTGACCTGCTGATTGCCCTTGATGTCTTCAGTACCGATATTCAGCAAGGCCACACGCGGCCGGGCTATACCAAGCGCTTCTGCGGCCACCGAGCCCATCACGGCGAACTGGAACAAGTGCTCGGCACTGCAATCCACGTTCGCACCTAAGTCCAGCAGTTGGCAGTAGCCTTCCTGCGTTGGAATCGCCGCGACCATAGCGGGCCGGTCTATGCCAGGCAGCGTCTTGAGCACATACCGTGACAGTGCCATCAACGCCCCGGTGTTACCTGCACTGACACAGGCTTGCACCTTGCCATCACGCAATAACTCCAAGGCCACTCGCATTGAAGAGTCAGGCTTGCCGCGCAGGGCCGAAGCAGGCTTGTCATCCATGCTGATGGTTTCGCTGGCCGGCGTAATCGTCAGGCGCGCGCGATCCACAACCGGATGGCTGGCGATCAATTCTTCAAGGAGTGAGGGTTGACCGACGAGGGTCAGGTGCAGCGAGGGCGTAGCAATCAGGCTGGCAATACAGGCCTGAACAATGCTGCGGGGACCGAAGTCCCCGCCCATTGCGTCAATCGCGATGACTTGAGCAGACAAGTGATTACTCGTCAGCGCCCTTGTCGATCACTTTACGGCCACGGTATACGCCTTCTGGCGATACGTGGTGACGCAGGTGAATTTCACCGGTGGTTTTTTCTACAGACAGAGTGCTCGCCGTCAGGGCATCGTGCGAACGACGCATGTCACGGGCGGAACGGGATTTTTTGTTCTGCTGAACAGCCATAATTGATTAACTCCTAAACGTTTGGGTCACGCTTTAACTGCGCCAATACACTGAACGGGTTGGACCGCGTTACCTCGTCCTCGCTCGGCTCGGCCTCGTCATCGAGACCCTCCGGCTGCTGGCATTCTTCCGGATGATGAGCAGGCACAATGGGCAAGGCGAGCAGAAGCTCTTCCTCGATCAGTGCATGCAGATCCAAAGGATCTTCGCCCAGTTCCAGCACGTCATAACCTTTCGGCAACGACTGGGTATTCGCACCCTCCTTTACCACGGCATAACTGCACTCGCTGTGGATCGGCAGGGTGACCAGCTCAAGACAACGCTGGCAAACCATTTTGACCTCGGTGTCGATAAAGCTGTGGATTACCACAGATTTACGTTCATCTCGTTCAAAAACGAATTTGGCCTGCACCGTACCGACAGTGTCGGAAAGCGGGTCGCAGAGTCTCTCCAAATCGGCCAGCAGCAATTCACCTTGAAGGGAAGTGCCACGATCAGCCAATTTGCGCGGGTCAACGTGAGGTGGAATCGGGTCATTCAACATAGGCGCAGCATTATAGGGATGCACCCAGCCATGTCAAAGGAAATTCAGCCCTGTGCGTCAGCCGGTCGCCCCGCTAGAATCGGCGACTGCCTTGAGGAGTCGTACATGCTGCCTTTATTACTCGCTTCCAGCTCGGTTTATCGCCGGGAATTGCTCAGTCGCCTGCACCTGCCATTCATCTGCAGCTCGCCGGATATCGACGAAAGCCATGCTGCAAATGAGTCCGCCATCGAGCTGGTCAAGCGCCTGGCCGAAGCAAAGGCGCGCGCCCTCGCCGCCAGCCACCCAGGACACCTGATCATCGGTTCAGACCAGGTCGCCGCACTGGAAGGCCGCATCATCGGCAAGCCTCACACTTTCGAAAATGCGCGTGAGCAGTTATTGGCCGCCAGCGGCAAGCGTGTCAGCTTCCTCACCGGCCTGGCCCTGCTGAACAGCGAGACGGGGCGCTGCCAGGTCGACTGCGTGCCCTTTACCGTGCACATGCGCGAGCTGGATGCAGCGCGCATCGAGCGCTACCTGCGTGTCGAACAACCGTATGACTGCGCGGGCAGCTTCAAGGCGGAAGGACTGGGCGTGAGTTTGTTCCAAAGCACCGACGGGCCAGATGCGACCAGCCTTGTCGGCTTACCGCTGATTCGCTTGGTAGATATGCTACTCAGCGAAGGCGTGCAAGTCCCTTAAGAACACCGCAAACCAAATACGGGAGAGGGTTTTCCCCCGCTAGAAGCGTATCAGCCAACCTTGGGTTGACTGATCCACCGCTATCGGGGGGCAAGTCGAATCATCGCACCGCCCCTCCTACATTTTGACCTACGACAGACTTGAGATATTAGCGCAGCGTCGGCCCCTGGAAGCCCATGTACAGCGCCAGCTTCTCAGCCACGCTGGCACCGAGCCTCTTGGAGAAGCGATCAAACGGCGATTCCTCAACCGTGAAATCCACCAACTCCTTCTCGCCAATCACATCCCGCGCCACCGAACTGGCACTGCCCAGGCCATCGATCAAACCCAGCGGCAACGCCTGCTCACCGGACCACACCAGCCCCGAGAACAGCTCGGGATGATCTTTATCCTTCAGACGATCCCCGCGCCCCTGCTTCACGCTGGCAATGAACTGGCGATGAGTGGTATCCAGCACGCTCTGCCAGAATTGTGTTTCATCGGGCTTTTGCGGCTGGAACGGATCCAGAAACGCTTTGTGCTCGCCCGAGGTGTAGGTGCGGCGCTCGACACCCAGCTTCTCCATAGTGCCAACAAACCCATAACCGGCCGCCGTCACACCAATGGAGCCCACAAGACTGGCCTTGTCGGCATAGATCTGATCAGCGGCACTGGCGATGTAATAAGCACCCGAAGCACCCAGATCGGAAATCACGGCGTACAGTTTGATATCCGGGTGCAGGCCACGCAGGCGGCGAATCTCGTCATACACATAACCCGATTGCACCGGGCTGCCGCCCGGGCTGTTGATGCGCAGTATCACCCCTTTGACCTTGGGATCTTCGAACGCAGCACGCAGGCTGCCAACGATGTTATCGGCGCTTGCCGGCTCCTTGTCGGCAATTACACCGCGCACCTCGATCAGCGCGGTGTAGTTCGCGCCACGGGTTGCGCTCTTTTCCATATCCATCAGCGGACTGAACAGCGCCAGCATGAGCAACAGATAAGTAAAGGTCAGCAGCTTGAAGAAAATCCCCCAGCGCCGCGCACGACGCTGCTCCTGGACGCTGGCCAGGAGCGTCTTCTCCAGCAGCTTCCAACTCTTGTCGTCACCGCTTTCAGCCTTTTCAGGCGCTTTCCACTCATCACTCATGCCATCAACCCCAGCAAAGACTTATTGAGCCCGACCGAGCCAGGCCTGCAATTCAGAAAAATGATCAATCGTGACCCTAGGCTCGTATTGCTGTAACGCCTCAGCGGACTGGGCACCATAGCTGACTGCAACGCTGTCCATGCCGGCGTTGCGCGCCATCATCAGATCGAAGGAAGCATCACCCACCATCAGCGCCTCACGCGGCGACACGCCGCAATGGGCAAGGATCTGCTCCAGCATCAGAGGGTGAGGTTTGCTGGCGGTTTCATCCGCAGCACGGGTGATGTCGAAGTAATCTTCCCAACCATGAGCCTTGAGCACCCGATCCAGCCCGCGACGAGCCTTGCCGGTAGCAACTGCCAAGTGGTAGCCCTGCGCCCGGAACGCCGCCAGCGATTGCACAACGCCCTCAAACAGCGGCGAAGGCTCTGCCTCCAGCGCAATGTAGTGATCGGCGTAATGCTCGCGAAACGCTATCAGTTCAGCGTCACTGATTTCGGGATACAGGGTACGGATGGCTTCAGGCAGCCCCAGACCAATAATGCCCTTGACCGCCTGATCGCTGCATAACGCAAAGCCTGAACGGGTGGACGCCATGTGCATCGACTCGACAATGCGACCAATGGAGTTGGCCAGCGTCCCATCCCAATCAAAAATCAGCAGCTTGTAATCAAGGTGCGACACTCAAACGCTCCACGGTCTTGGCCCACATCTCATCGACAGGCGCCTGCAACTTCAGCTCGCCACCATCAGGCAGCGGCACAGTCAGCATGTAGGCATGGAGAAACAGGCGCTTACCGCCCAAGTCTCTAATTTCCTTGGAAAAGTCTTCGTCGCCGTACTTGGTATCACCGGCAATGCAATGGCCCGCATGCAAGGTATGCACGCGAATCTGGTGGGTACGCCCTGTGACCGGTTTGGCCTCGACCAGGGTGGCGAAGTCACCGAAGCGGCGCAGCACCTTGAACAGGGTCAGGGCTTCTTTACCCTCCTCGTCCACTTCGACCATGCGCTCGCCCGAGCGCAGATTGCTCTTCTGAAGCGGCGCGCGAACGCTTTTGATTGAGCTGGCCCAGTTGCCACGCACCAACGCCATGTAGCGCTTGTCCACGCCATCACCCCGCAGGGCGGTGTGCAGGTGCCGCAACATGCTGCGCTTCTTGGCGATCATCAACAGGCCGGAAGTATCGCGATCCAGGCGATGGACCAGTTCCAGCTCCTTGGCATCCGGGCGCAACTGGCGAAAGGCTTCGATCACCCCAAACGTTAGGCCGCTGCCACCATGCACAGCAATACCACAGGGCTTGTTGATCACGATTAGTTTGTTGTCCTCAAAGACAATCGACGCCTCAAGGCGCTGCAGCAGCCCTTGCGCGAGGGGAACAGGCTCGTCCCGCTCAGGCACGCGCACTGGCGGCACACGGACGATATCGCCCGCCTGCAGCTTGTACTCGGGCTTGATACGACCCTTGTTCACGCGCACCTCGCCTTTACGCAAGATGCGGTAAATCAAGGTCTTGGGCACGCCTTTGAGCCTGGCCAGGAGAAAGTTGTCGATGCGTTGGCCGGCATATTCCGGCGAGACCTCAAGCAGCTGGACGCTGGGGGTCTGGGGGGCGGTAGTCGTCATGGCGGCGATGATAACAATTTTTTATGGAATTGAAGCACTTAATCATTGCTGCTATAGTCGCGAACGCCGCCAAAAGCGGCCTGGACAGAGGACTTGCGGCAAGCTGCCGGCCCTGACCATCGCAATTCATCAGGACGCGAGGCCGTCCTACGGGGCTTTCGCCACCCTGGAAGGTTCGAGATTGTAACAAGCGCAGGTGACATGAGGCCTGAAGCGAGTGCAGAACGCAGAGTGAATACTCGCATTCTGCGCCGATATTTACGGCCAGTTCACAAAGTGCAGTCAGTCTTGTGCCAGACCACGGCGAATGCTTCGGAAACAACGCCTGTTAAGAGCTGAGTGAGAGCGCAGTCGCCCACATTCAGTCTTGTTTAGCCATGAGCGTGAACTCCCCATTGGAGTACACGGTAAATGCCAACCCGCTGCGGATTCTGCGCGCGGCAGCACCCGAATTATCAGGGATACGTGTAGGGTGGAGATGCACAACCGTCGGACCGTGTAGCACTAGGCTTATATTTAGACGCTTCATCTCGTCCACAGTCGCCGGTTGATTCCTCCTCCTGACCTTAGCTTTTGTTGAAGTGGTGCCTTTGTCACCACCGCTAACAAGCAGGACGCGTCCGTCGCGATACCGGCCCAATTGGCCGATTTTGCTGGACACTGGAGTGGCCAACCACTCTTGACGCACCTGACACCGACCGTGAGAAGTCGTGTGTGCCGAACGCCGTTTCCGGCAGCCCGGAAACCGACGGTACAACATGAAAAGAATGCTGATTAACGCAACTCAACCCGAAGAGTTGCGTGTTGCACTGGTAGATGGCCAACGCCTCTACGACCTGGACATCGAATCCGGTGCACGCGAGCAAAAGAAGGCCAACATCTATAAAGGCCGTATTACTCGCATCGAACCAAGCCTTGAGGCTGCCTTTGTCGATTTCGGCTCCGAGCGCCACGGCTTCCTGCCCCTCAAAGAAATCTCCCGCGAATACTTCAAGAAAGCCCCCGAAGGCCGCGTGAACATCAAGGACGTCCTGAGCGAAGGCCAGGAAGTCATCGTCCAGGTCGAAAAAGAAGAACGTGGCAACAAGGGCGCCGCCCTGACCACCTTCATCTCCTTGGCCGGCCGTTACCTGGTGCTGATGCCGAACAACCCACGTGCTGGCGGCATTTCCCGCCGCATCGAAGGCGAAGAACGCAACGAACTGCGTGAAGCGCTGAACGGCCTGATCGCACCGGCCGACATGGGTCTGATCGTTCGCACTGCCGGCCTGGGCCGCAGCAGCGAAGAAATGCAGTGGGACCTCGACTACCTGCTGCAACTGTGGACCGCTATCAAAGAAGCGTCCCTGGATCGTTCCGCGCCGTTCCTGATCTATCAGGAAAGCAACGTGATCATCCGCGCCATCCGCGACTACCTGCGCCAGGACATCGGCGAAGTGCTGATCGACAGCGTTGAAGCCCAGGACGAAGCCCTGACCTTCATCCGCCAGGTGATGCCGCAGTACGCCAGCAAGATCAAGCTGTACGAAGACAGCGTTCCGCTGTTCAACCGCTTCCAGATCGAAAGCCAGATCGAGACCGCTTTCCAGCGCGTCGTAGAACTGCCTTCCGGTGGCTCCATCGTGATCGACCCGACCGAAGCACTGGTGTCCATCGACATCAACTCGGCGCGCGCAACGAAGGGTAGCGACATCGAAGAAACCGCCCTGCAGACCAACCTGGAAGCGGCTGAAGAAATCGCCCGCCAACTGCGCCTGCGTGACATCGGCGGCCTGATCGTGATCGACTTCATCGACATGACCCCAGCCAAGAACCAGCGCGCCGTGGAAGAGAAAGTCCGCGAATGCCTGGAAGCTGACCGTGCCCGCGTGCAAGTCGGCCGCATCTCGCGCTTCGGCCTGCTGGAAATGTCCCGTCAGCGCCTGCGTCCATCCCTGGGCGAGAGCAGCGGCATCGTCTGCCCGCGTTGCAACGGCACCGGCATCATCCGTGACGTTGAATCGCTGTCCCTGGCGATCCTGCGCCTGATCGAAGAAGAAGCCCTGAAAGACCGCACCGCCGAAGTCCGCGCGCAAGTGCCGATCCCGGTCGCCGCTTTCCTGCTGAACGAAAAACGTAACTCGATCACCAAGATTGAACTGCGCACCCGTGCCCGTATCGTCATCCTGCCGAACGATCACCTCGAAACGCCGCACTTCGAAGTACAGCGCCTGCGTGACGACAGCCCGGAAGCCCACAGCGGCCAGTCCAGCTACGAAATCGCTGCTGCCGCTGCCGAAGTGGAAGAAGTCCAGCCAGCCGCCGCGACCCGCACTCTGGTTCGCCAGGAAGCTGCCGTGAAAACCGCGCCAGCCCGTGCCAATGCACCAGTGCCGGTTGAAGCTGCCGCACCAGTTGCTGCACCAGCCGCCATGCCTGAGCCGAGCCTGTTCAAAGGCCTGGTGAAATCGCTGGTCAGCCTGTTCGCTACCAAAGAAGAGCCTGTGGCCCCGGTTGTAGTTGAAAAACCAGCCTCCGAGCGCCCGGCACGTAACGAAGAACGTCGCAACGGCCGTCAGCAGAGCCGCAACCGCAACGGTCGCCGTGACGAAGAGCGCAAGCCGCGCGAAGAACGGGCACCGCGTGAGGAACGCGCGCCACGTGAAGAGCGTGCGCCTCGTGAAGCCCGTGAAGAAACACCAGCCGTAGCCCGTGAAGAACGCGCACCGCGTGAAGAGCGCGCACCTCGCACCCCACGTGCTCCGCGTGAAGATCGCAAGCCACGTGGCGAGCGTGAGGAACGCGTACGTGAACTGCGTGAGCCGCTGGACGCTGCGCCAGCCGTTGCTGCTGCCGCTGCTGCGACTACCGAAGAGCGCCCGGCCCGCCAGCCGCGTGAAGAACGCGCCCCTCGTGAAGAGCGCCAGCCGCGCCCTCCGCGTGAAGAGCGTCAACCACGCGCCGAGCAAGCTGCTTCCGCCAGCGAAGAGGAAGAAGTACTGACCGGCGAAGAGCAACTGCAGGAAGATGGTCAGGACAACGCCGAAGGCGATCGTCCTCGCCGCCGCTCCCGTGGTCAGCGTCGTCGCAGCAACCGTCGCGAGCGCCAGCGTGATGCCAACGGCAACGTAATCGAAGGCTCGGAAGAGACCGGCGAGAACGCTGAGGGCGCAACCAACGAAGCTAACGAAACGACGGGTGCCGAACTGGCTGCCGGCCTGGCCGTTACTGCTGCCGTTGCCAGCTCGGTCATCAGCGCTCCTGCTGAAGCCCAGGCTCACGAGCAAGCTGAACGCGCTACTGCAGCCGTTGAAGAAACCGCTGCTGTAGAAGCACCAGTTGCCGAGACCCCAGCGGTTGAAGCACCGGTCGTTGAGGCCCCCGCTGTTGAGGCAACTACCCCGATCGAAGCCCCAGTGGTTCCGGAAGTGGAAGTAGCCCCGGTTCGCGACGCCCAGCCAGAAACCGAAGCGGTCGCCATTGAACCTGCGCCGGTTGTTGAACCTCAGCCAGTGGTTGAAGCCGTAGTTGAAGCTCCGGCTGTCGAAGAAGCTGCCCCAGCGGTGCGTGAAGTTCGCGAAGAACAGACCGCCTTCCAGTGGACTGCCGAACCTGCCGCCCCGGTCGAAGCTCCCGCGCCAGCGCCTGTTGTAGAAGAAGCGCCAGCACCGGTGGTTGAAGTCGTGGTTGCCGAGCCCGCACCAGTGGCTGTTGAAGCCCCGGTTGTTGCTGAAGTTGAAGCACCCGTGGTTGAAGCTGCTCCTGCCAGCGCCTTGAGCGAAAACGGCCGTGCGCCGAACGATCCACGTGAAGTGCGTCGTCGCCGCAAGGAAGCTGAGGCAGCCGCCGCTGCTGCTGCCGCCGCCGCTCCGGCTGTAGTCGAAGCTGTCGAAGCGCCTGCTCCGGTTGCTGAAGCCGTGGTAGAGCACAAGGCCCTGGAAGAAGAGCACGAGCCTAAACCCCTCGTCTGATTCCATCAGCCACTAAAAAGCCCCGCCTGAGTGATCAGGCGGGGCTTTTTTTGTCTGCCGGTCAGCGGTAATGCAACAACGCGGGCACATCCACATCCCACAACACACCGGGATCCTCCACCCGCACCGCCTTCAAAACAGCCTGTACAAATAACGCTTTGGCACCACGATCGCCACTCAGCGCCATCAAGGCGGGCCCAAGTGCACGGGCAAAGGCAACCGGGTGGCCATACTGACCGGCATGTACCGGCACATTGATGCTATCCAGACCGTCTATCACGCGCTCGATCGTCGACGCTTGAATAAACGGCATATCCCCCAGTACCACCAGCCAACCCTGCGCCGAAGCACTGGCCGCGACAGCTGCGGCAATACTGTCGCCCATGCCAGCCGACTGCAGCAACAAGACCTTGCAGCCATACACCTTCGCCAACCGAATGACCTCCGAACGATCTGGCGAGGTCACCACCCAGCGCTCCACTACGTCTGCCGGCAGATTCAACAGCACCTGCTCGATCACCGGTCGCGTCACGCCATCGCGACCTACACAGAGCGCCAGCAATTTATCCTGGTCGGCCCCAGCTTCTGCGCGGAAGCGGCTGCCCTGCCCTGCCGCCAGCACAATCGCGGTCACGGTCACTCAGCTACCACCGGCAAAGGCTTTTTCTGCATAGGCGCCACGCCGTTCTTGATTGCGACAATTTCCGCCATCAGCGACAGCGCGATTTCCGCCGGCGTATGGCTGCCGATATGCAAACCAATCGGCCCATGCAAGCGGGCAATCGCCTCCGCCGACAAACCCAGTGCGGCGAGGTTTTCACGGCGCTTCTGGGTATTGACCCTTGAACCTAGCGCGCCGATATAGAAGGCATTGGAATTCAACGCCGTCAGCAACGCCATGTCATCCAGGCGCGGGTCGTGTGTGAGGCAGACAATCGCTGTGCGTTCGTCGGTCTGGATATTCAACACTGCCTCATCAGGCATACCCGGCACAAAGCGGCCATGTTGCTCTTCCCAGCCATACACGAACTCTTCGCGCGGGTCGCAGATCAGCACTTCGAAATCCAGCAAACGCGCCATTTCCGCCACATAGCGCGACAGTTGCCCGGCGCCGATCAGCAGCAGGCGCCAGCGTGGTCCATAGATGGCGCGCAAGCGTTCACCGTCGAAACTCACCACATCAGTCTTGCTCGCGCCGCTCAGGGTCACTTCGCCGGTAGCAAGGTTTAGCTCCCGAGCAACAATCTGATGATCCTCGCAGCGCGCCAGTAACTTCTCTACCCAGCCCCAGTCATCCACCCTCTCCTCGGTCAAGCGCAGCGTGCCGCCGCACGGCAGCCCAAAACGCGCAGCTTCGTCGCGTGTAACGCCGTAGGTCACCAGTTGTACCGGCGGGCCGTCATCAGGCAAGCGGCCGTCCTGCAACCGCGCGATCAAGTCATCCTCGATGCAACCACCGGAAACCGAGCCAATCACCACGCCGTCGCCCCGCAGGGCTAGCATTGCCCCCGGCGGACGCGGTGCACTGCCCCAGGTCTGGACCACGCTGTACAACACCACTCGCTGTCCAGCGCGGCGCCATTCCAGCACGCTGCGCAGGACATTCAAATCCACACTGTCCATTCAGTCTCCCGCCAGCGTTGTTGATGAAGTATTCATTTACTGTAAAGCAAAGCGATTCAAAAGTGGCCGAGCAGAAACGCAAACGCCCCGAACCAGTCGGGGCGTTTGCGTATAGCTGCTAGCGTGGGCTCACGCCTTCAGCGGCTTACTTGACGACAGGTGCAGGGCCTTCGGCCACGCCCAGGTCATCGATTTCGCGGGTTTCGGAGATACCGGTACCGCCAGACGCCAGCTCGCTTTGCAGCTTGTCGGTGTCCAGTTCCTTGACCCACTTAGCCACAACGATGGTGGCAACGGCGTTACCGACCAGGTTGGTCAGTGCGCGGGCTTCGGACATGAAGCGGTCGATACCCAGGATCAGCGCCAAGCCGGCAACCGGCAGGTGGCCTACAGCCGACAAGGTTGCAGCCAAAACGATGAAGCCACTACCGGTCACGCCAGCAGCGCCTTTGGAGGACAGCAGCAGCACCAGCAGCAGAGTGATCTGGTGGGTAATGTCCATGTGGGTGTCAGTCGCTTGAGCGATGAACACGGCAGCCATGGTCAGGTAGATCGAAGTACCGTCAAGGTTGAAGGAGTAGCCAGTCGGGATTACCAGACCTACTACGGATTTCTTGGCACCCAGACGCTCCATCTTGATCAGCATGCGTGGCAGTGCGGACTCGGAGGAGGAAGTACCCAATACGATCAGCAGCTCTTCACGGATGTAGCGGATCAGCTTGATGACGCTGAAACCGTGAGCGCGGCAGATACCGCCCAGCACCACCAGCACGAACAACAGGCAAGTGATGTAGAAGCAGATCATCAGTTGGCCCAACTGCACCAGGGAACCTACACCGTAGGCACCGATGGTGAACGCCATGGCGCCCAGGGCACCAAGTGGCGCGAGCTTCATGATCATGTTGATGATGTTGAACATCACGTGGGCGAAGCGATCGATGAAGTCCAGCACCGGCTTGCCGTAGGCACCCAGGCGATGCAGGGCAAAACCGAAGATCACCGAGAACATCAGCACTTGCAGGATATCGCCGTTGGCGAAGGCGCCGACGATGGTGTTCGGGATCACGTTAAGCAGGAAGCCAACGATGCTCTGGTCTGCGCCAGCAGTCACATAGGCAGCGACTTTGGAAGCGTCCAGGGTCGCTACGTCGATGTGCATGCCGGCGCCCGGTTGCACAACGTTCACCACGATCAGGCCGATCAGCAGGGCGACGGTGGAAACGATTTCGAAGTACAGCAGCGCGTAGCCGCCGGTTTTGCCGACCGATTTCATGCTTTGCATGCCAGCGATGCCGCTGACAACGGTGCAGAAGATGATCGGGGCGATGACCATTTTGATCAGTTTGATAAACCCGTCACCCAGTGGCTTAAGGGCCACACCGGTTTGCGGGTAGAAGTGACCGAGCAAAATACCGATAACGATTGCAACGATCACCTGGAAATACAGGGATTTGTAGATTGGCTGACGAGTCGTCATTGCAAAATTCCTCAATCGTCCCGTGTGGCAAATATCCGCCATTGCCCACGACACTTGAATTGCGAACCCTCCTGCACTGGAGGGATTTGTTGTTTGCGAAGCCTGTAGGTCCAGGCCTGCGCTGTAATCCTTATCGCAAACGCCGTGCCACTTTGCTCAAAAGCCCTAAAGGCCTTTAGGCATCAGGGCTGATCGTTTTCAGACGCCTCGCCAGGCGCCAAATCGGTTGGCGAATTTCCGCCACCGCACCCAATCGCGTCCTACAATTTGGCGGATATCCGCCTTGTCGCCTTGCCAGGTGCTGACTACCATCCGCCATTCCATGGACGAGGGCCCCGCATGCGTGAACGCACCATCGCCAGTCACTACGCACGGGCCGCCCTGGGCGGAGCGCGTCGGGCCGGTTACGATTATTCGGGCCTGCTGCAACAGTTGGGCATCACCCCCGAGCAGTTGACTGAACCTCGCGCCCGCATTGCGCCGGAGCAATTTACCCGGTTGCTCCAGATGCTTTGGCTGGCGTTGGACGACGAATACCTGGGCTTTGCCGACGGTCCGAGCAAACGTGGCACTTTCGCCATGATGTGCCATGCGTTGATCCACTGCCGCACGCTGGAGAAAGCCCTGGAACGCGGCTTATTATTTTATAGCCTATTCCCACAAGGCCCGCGTTGGCAGCTCACACGGGAAGGCGAAATGGCCCGCCTGAGCCTGGATGACTCCCAACTGTGGGACCCGGATCACTTCCTCAGCGAATGCCTGCTGGTGATCTGGCACCGCCTGGGCAGTTGGCTGATCGGCCAGCGCATCCGACTGCACCAGGCCACGTTCAGCTACCCGATGCCGGCCCACTCCAGCGAATATGACCTGCTGTTTCCCTGCGACCGGGTGTTCGGTTCGCCGAACAGTAGCCTGGTGTTCCCTGCCCGCTACCTGAACATGCCGCTGCTGCAGGATGAGCGCACCCTCAAGCACTTTCTGGAGCGCTCTCCCGCTGACCTGCTGTCACGCCCGGATGAAGGCGATAGCTTGAGCAGTCAGTTGCGACGCCTACTGAGCCGCGATCGCACGCCGTGGCCGGACCTGGAAGCCGTCGCTCAGCACTTGCACATCAGCCCACAAACCCTTCGCAGGCATTTGCGCGAAGAAGGCACCAGCTTTCAGGCGCTCAAAGATGAGTTGCGGCGGGACATCGCCATCTACTATCTGGGACGGGCGGATTTGTCGTTGCAGGAGATTGCCGAGCAGTTGGGATTTTCCGAACCGTCGGCATTTCATCGGGCGTTCAAGAAGTGGACAGGGTTAACGCCGGGGGCCTATCGCGCACGGGTGAGTTAGAGAGGCGTTGTGTGTGAGGGCCTCATCGGGGGCAAGCCCCCTCCCACCTTTGACTGCCTTTACAAAGTTTGATGCTTGAATAAATTCAAAATGCGGGAGAGGGCTTGCCCCCGATAGGGCCAGCCCAGCCAGTGAAGATCACACAGATGGAAAGTGGATCTTGAACGCCGCGCCACCCAGCGGTGAATCTCCCAGGGTCAGTCGCGCGCCGTAGCTTTCTATGATGTCCTTGACCACCGCCAACCCAATCCCCTGCCCCGGATGCTGGCGGTCCAGCCGCTCGCCCCGTTGCAAAATCCGCGCGCGCTGATCTGGCGGCACGCCTGGTCCGTCATCTTCTATGCACAACTCAATGCCTTCGAGGTTCTCGACCAGACTAACTCGCACTTCACTCAGGCACAGCCGATAGGCGTTTTCCAGCAGGTTGCCGAGCAATTCGAGCAAGGCACCCTTCTCGATCGGCACATCGCAGGCGTGCGGCAGTTCAAAGGACACCCTGACCCCCTTGTCGCGGTAGACCTTGCCCAAGGTATCGCACAGGCTTTGCAGCACCGGTTCCAGGCGCACTTGATGGCGCACCAGCCCGCTTTTGCGCAAACTGGCGCGCTGCAACTGGTAGCTGATCTGCTGGCTCATGCGTTCGATCTGCGATTGCAGCACCCAGGCCTGATCGCGGTCTTCCGGGCGCTTGGCCATGTCTTCACTCACGCCTTGCAACACGGCGAGCGGGGTTTTCAGGCTGTGAGCCAAGTCATCGAGGGAGTCGCGGTATCGCGTACGTTGTTCACGCTCACTGTGCAGCAAGCGGTTGAGGGAGCCGGTAAGGCGCAGCAATTCACGTGGGTGTTGTTCGGACAGGCTTTCGCGGGTGCCGCCTTCGATCTGGTCAAGCTCCTGACTCAGCCGCCGCAGGGCTTGAAGGCCCCAGGTCAGGCCCAGCCACAGCAACGTCAGCAGCACCAGCAACGCCGCGCCGAAGCCCAAGTAGAGGTTTTCGCGCAGGCCTTCTAGGGTCAGCTGGTATTCGCGCACCGGTTGCAGGGCGACGATACTGAACGCCGCGCTCTTGCCGCCGAGCAGCTTGACCTCCACGTCATAGACGAAGAACTCCTGGCCGTCCGCTTCGCGAATCCTGGCGAATTCATTGCCTCGCCCGTCATAGCGCGGCTTGTAGTTGATGTTTTCTTCCCGGGTAGCCCGCGAGCGCCACACCAAGTGGCCTTCGCGGTCGTAGATATAGCCGAGCAGACGGCTATCGGTCAGGTTGAAACGTTCGTCCGGCAACTGCGCAGGCATCAGCAGGCGGTTGTTTTCGACCCGCGCGGCGGAGATCAGCGTCGTCACGTCCGACGCCAGGCGCTGTTCGATGGAATCCTGCAACGCCAGACTGAAAGCGCCCTGCATGGCCGGCAACAAGCCCAGCATGAACAACACGGCCAGGGTCGCTGCCGCCAGCATCAAACGCACACGTAACGAGCGGATCAACGGCAGCGCTCATTGAACAGGTAGCCCAGGCCACGCACGGTGTCGATCGGCTTGAACCCTGTGGGGCCTTCCAGCTTGCGGCGCAGGCGGCCGACCAAGACTTCAATGACGTTTGGATCGCGCTCGTCGTCGTCGGGGTAAAGCTGTTCCATCAAGCGGTCTTTGGCGACAACTTGCTGGTGATGGCGCATCAGGTATTCAAGGATGCGGTATTCGTAGGCGGTCAGCGCCAGGGGCTGTTCGTCGAGGGACGCTTGCTTGCGGTTGAGGTCCAGCAGCAAGGGCCCGGCAACGATAGTCGATTGGGTGAACCCGCTGGAGCGGCGCAGCAAGGCGTTCATGCGCGCCTCCAGCTCTTCGAACTGGAATGGTTTGACCACGTAGTCGTCAGCGCCGGCGGCCAGGCCTTCGACCTTGTCCTGCCAGTTGCCACGCGCGGTGAGGATTAGGATCGGAAACGTTTTGGCCTGGCTGCGCAGTTGGCGGATCAGGTCCAGGCCGCCCATGCCGGGCAGGCCCAGGTCGATAATCGCCAGGTCATGGTTGAATTGACCGACCTGGTAAAGCGCCTCTTCGGCGTTGGCCACAGCTTCGACCACGTGGCCGCTGTCGGTCAGGCGGGTAAACAGGTGATGACGCAGCAGCGCCTCATCTTCCACCACCAGCAATTTCATAAGGCTCTCCAAAGCAAATCAACTGTCCGACAGGGGGACATCATAGCGGCCCTGCAGGTCTTGCGGGCGCAGTTTAATGCCATTGAACTGGCCACTCAGGTGCGCGTAACCGGTGCGGTAGGCTGGCTGTGGGGTAGCAAGGCCCAGGGACTGGCCCCAAGGCGTAGGCTGACTGCTCGCGTCTTCGAAACTGACACGTTGAATCAAGGTGCTGGTTTTCTTGGTTTTCTCGCGACCGAATGCGGCAAAGTCACCATCAGAGGCCTGGACCCCTGCGGTGGCACTGAGCATGGTCAACGCCAACATCAGCTTTTTGATCGCAGTCATGGTGTTACCTCATACGCGTTTGGCTGTTGAGGTCAGCCTACGCAAAAGCCCCTGAACTCCCCCTGAACAGGCGGTGCGCCGCAGCGGGCTATCCTCTGGCGCCTCAACTCGGCAAAATACCGCCCATGAATCTTCTGCCCGCTTGCTGCACACCACTCGACGCCCATTGGCCACTGCCCGAACCATTACCGGGAACAGTGTTTCTCGGCACTCACTTCGACCCGGCATTGTTGGCAGCCGGTGATTTCCAACGCTGTGCAGTGCCCGCACCGGCGAGCATCCAGCGCTCAGTGGCCAAGCGCCAAGCCGAGTTTCTGGCCGGTCGCCTGTGCGCCCGCGCCGCTCTGCAACACCTCGATCAGCTTGACTGCATCCCGGCTATCGGCGAAGACCGTGCACCGGTCTGGCCCGCGCACATCAGTGGCTCGATCACACACAGCACCGGGCATGCCGCGGCGATTGTCGGGTACAAGGCGCAATGGCGCGGGTTGGGGATGGACCTGGAGAATGTACTCACGCTGGAGCGCGCGGAGCGTCTGGCCGGGGAAATTCTGACAGCCGACGAGCTGCAGCGTATGGGCGGTGTGGCGCGAGAGCAGATTGCCCTGCTGGTGACGCTGACGTTTTCGGTCAAAGAGAGCCTGTTCAAGGCGCTTTACCCGATTGTGCACAAGCGCTTCTATTTTGAGCATGCCGAGGTGGTGGAGTGGACCGAGGCCGGGCATATAAAGCTGCGGCTGCTGACTGACTTGTCGGATGAGTGGTGCCATGGCAAAGAGTTGGTTGGGCAGTTTGCGGTGAATGATGGGCAGCTCTTGAGCCTCGTGAGCATCAGCGCCTGATAGGTCAGGTTTTATCCTGCCCCCTCGGCCAACTCAAACTGAAACACGCCCCACCCAGGTTGTTGCTCTTGCTGATCAATGCGCGCCCGCCGTGCCAATAGATGATCCGCCGTACAATCGACAAGCCCAGGCCATGGCCCCCGGACGCTCGGGTGCGGCTGTCGTCGAGCCGCAGGAAGGGCGTAAAAATACGCTCCCAGGCGTTTTCCGGCACACCGGGGCCATCGTCCTCGACATCGATTCGACAGCGCACCTGACCCACCTGATAACTGATCAGCACTTGGCTCTGCGCGTGGCGCATGGCATTGCTCACCAGATTTTGCAGGGCACGGTGTAAATAGCGGGGTTCGGCGTCGACCCAGGCGTTATCCCAGTGGGCCGATGACAAGCAGATACCCCGCGCCACAGTCACCTGTGGGCGCAGTGGCGATAATTCGCCAATCACCTGATCAAGCAACGCATCAAGGTCCACTCGCTGAAAACTCAGCTCGGGTGCGCCCTGCTCCAGCCTTGCGTAGGTGAGCATTTCATCCACCAGGCCATCGAGGTCCTGGATATCGCTGTCCATGCCTTCCAGGTACTTGCGCCGGGCCTCTGGGGTAGCAGCGTCGCCGATCATCTCCAATCCGAAGCGCAGGCGCGCTACCGGCGTGCGCAGTTCGTGGGACACCGCACGTACCAGTTCGCGCTGGATCGCCAGCAATTGCTGCAAGTGCTCGGCCATGCCATTGAAGGCCGCGGCGAGGCGACCCACCGAGTCCGCTCCCCGGGCCGGCACGCGCACTTCCAGATTGCCCTTGGCAATACGTGTCGCGGCCGCCTCCAGGCCACGCAGCCGGCGCTCAAGCTGACGCACCAGCAGATAGACGATCAAGCCGATCAAGGTCAGGCCAATCAAAGCAATCAGGACCAGCCACTGCACCGGGTACGGGTTCATTTGATACAGCGGACCGAGTTCCAGCACCCAGGGCGTACCGACGATGCCAGAGAACACGCGGATCGAGTCGCCACCCTTGCCCAGGGCCATCACCGTATCGCCCTCCGACACGCGGCGGCGCTGGTCGTCGTCCATATCGGCCTGGTCGAGGGTCATCAGGTGCATTTCGAACCCAAAGCCCTTGGCTTCTTTTATATCCGCCAACCTTTGCGGCTGCTCGGCCACGGGGAAGCGCACCAATTCGTCAGCCAGCAGGTAAATGGTCGCACGGGCCAGTTGTTCGCTGATCTGCTGCACCTCCCCCGTCAGCACCCACTGCTCTTTATCGCTGACCAGGCGCAGAACACGGGCGGCGTGAGGGCCGGTCTGCTGCACCAGAACCTGGCCGCGTTGAAGGCTGTTGCGCTGGCTGAGGTCCAACTGCGCGTCGGTGAGGCTGCGCAGTTCCAGGGGGATCCCCAGCAAGCGCTCCCACACCGCCAAGGCACGTTGGCGTTCGATAGCGCTCATGGGTTGCAGGTTGTCGCCCATCAAGGCAAAGGTGCCATGGGCGAGGCGCTCGCGGTATTGGCCGCTGCGCACCTCGTTAAGCAGGTGCAAGGCCAGTACGCCCAACAGCGCCACCAGGATGAGGGCCGCGCACATGCCGCCGTAGATACGCAGGAAGATCGAGTTCACAGCGACATATCGGCGGCGGCTTCAGGGACGAATAAGTAGCCTTTGCTACGAATGGTCTTGATCAGACGCGGATGGATCGGATCGTCGCCGATTTTCGGGCGAATTCGTGAGATGCGTACATCGATGGACCGGTCTTGGCCGTCATAGCCGATACCGCGCAGGGCGATAAAGATTTCTTCGCGGGACAGGATGCGCCCGGCATTCGCCACCAGCAGCCACAGCAGGTCAAATTCAGCGCTGGTCAGTTCAATACTGCCGCCGTGCAGCCAGGCTTCGCGCAGGGCGTTGTCTACCACCAACGGGCCGAATTCCAGGCGGCGCTGGTTTTCTACCGTTGCGGATTCGGCGGGCTCACTGCGCCGCAGCAGCGCCTGGATACGCGCCAGCAACAGCCGGGGGCGCACGGGTTTGCATACGTAGTCGTCGGCGCCCATGTCCAGGCCCAGCACCTGGTCCATGTCGTCGGTGCGCGCGGTAAGCATGAGGATCACGCCCTCGTAGCGCTCGCGCACCTTGCGGCAGATGCTCAGGCCATCTTCGCCGGGCAGCATCAGGTCGAGGATCACCAGGTCTGGTTGCTCGGCGATGATACGCGCTGCGGCCTGGGCGCCATCGCCTTCAACCGAAACACGCAGGCCGTTGCTTTCCAGGTACTCACGGGTCAATTCGGCCAATCGCTCGTCGTCCTCGACGATCAGGATTTGCCAGGCTTCTTGCTCCATGCGCTACCTCGATTCTAATTATTGTCATGTACGGGAAGCACAATACTGCCTCTATTGAAGGCCGATTGTAGCCATGCCCCAACCCTGGAACACAAGCCGGTAAATCCATTCGGTGATCGCGTTTTTTTGTGGTAGGGTTCGCGCCCTCAAAAATCCAACCGGCTGTTTTTATATTGGAATATTCGGTGACAAACGGCCGAATCCAGCAGTACTGCGGCCTACACGGGCGTTCCACGTTTCATACACATTTTACCCACAGCGTTATCCACAGGTCGTGCGTTGCTAAGCCCCCCAAAACGCATTATCTTGTACCTCGGCGCTAAAAAAACCCTACATGTAGGGTTTTGAGCGAAAAGACCCAACACAAGTCAGACAAGAAACTCAAGCCCTTTCTTGCTCCTGTTTGGTCGAACCCAAGCATTTTTTGAAAGCCCAAACCGCTCAAGCGGATGGCAGCCGTTTTCAAGCTCCAATAGCAGAAAACGGTACGGGTGTTGCAGTGCTTGAACCTGGCAACTGTCACCCACCAGGAATACGGCCAAGGGCATTAAAGCCCCGAACCGAAGACTTCGGCATGGAAGCGGCGCGAACAGCCCCCCTTCCTCCTGTCCCGAAGTTGTTATGCCAGGCCAACGCCTGCTGTAAGTGCTTCAGGACGGAACGGTGGGCACCGTGATGGTGCCCAAATAAATATAGAATGTGGAGACAACCCCCCATGCAAACCGACACAACTCGCGAGAACCCGCAGGGCTCCGTGCCGCTGGCAGCAGATTCGAATATGGATCTGTCCGCCACTGCACCAGGGCAACTGCGCGTGATCAAGCGTAACGGCACTGTCGTTCCTTACACCGATGACAAAATCACCGTCGCTATCACCAAAGCGTTTCTTGCAGTTGAAGGCGGCACCGCTGCCGCTTCGTCGCGCATCCACGACACCGTTGCCCGCCTGACCGAACAAGTCACCGCGACCTTCAAACGTCGTATGCCGTCGGGCGGCACTATCCACATCGAAGAAATCCAGGACCAGGTCGAACTGGCCCTGATGCGTGCCGGCGAGCAAAAAGTTGCGCGCGACTACGTGATCTACCGTGACGCCCGCTCCAAAGAGCGCGCCGTGCGCTCCCCGGCCGAAGAAGCCGCCGTACAAGCTCACCCGTCGATCCGTATCACCCTGGCCGACGGTACGTTTGCACCGCTGGACCTGGGCCGCCTGAACACCATCATCACCGAGGCCTGCGAAGGCCTGGAAGAAGTCGACGGTGACCTGATCCAGCGCGAAACCCTGAAGAACCTGTACGACGGCGTGGCCCTGACCGACGTCAACACCGCCCTGGTGATGACCGCCCGTACCCTGGTTGAACGCGAGCCGAACTACTCGTTCGTGACCGCGCGCCTGCTGATGGACACCCTGCGTGCCGAAGGCCTGGGCTTCCTGGGCGTGGCCGACAGCGCCACCCACCACGAAATGGCTGACCTGTACGCCAAGGCCCTGCCTGCCTACGTCGCCAAGGGTATCGAGTTCGAATTGCTGAACCCAATCCTGGCCACTTTCGACCTGGAAAAACTCGGCAAGGCGATCAATCACGAGCGCGACCAGCAGTTCACTTACCTGGGCCTGCAAACCCTGTACGACCGTTACTTCATCCACAAGGACGGTATCCGCTTCGAACTGCCGCAAGTGTTCTTCATGCGCGTGGCCATGGGCCTGGCGATCGAAGAGAAACACAAAGAAGACCGTGCGATCGAGTTCTACAACCTGCTGTCGTCCTTCGACTACATGTCGTCGACCCCGACGCTGTTCAACGCCGGCACCCTGCGTCCACAGCTGTCGAGCTGCTACCTGACCACCGTGCCGGATGACCTGTCGGGCATCTACCACGCGATCCACGACAACGCCATGTTGTCCAAATTCGCAGGCGGCCTGGGCAACGACTGGACTCCGGTGCGGGCCTTGGGTTCGTACATCAAGGGCACCAACGGCAAGTCCCAGGGCGTCGTACCGTTCCTGAAAGTCGTGAACGACACCGCGGTAGCGGTCAACCAGGGCGGCAAGCGCAAAGGCGCTGTGTGTGCCTACCTGGAAACCTGGCACATGGACATTGAAGAGTTCATCGAGCTGCGCAAGAACACAGGTGATGATCGTCGTCGTACCCACGACATGAACACCGCCAACTGGATCCCTGACCTGTTCATGAAGCGTGTCTTCGATGACGGCCCGTGGACCCTGTTCTCGCCATCCGAAGTGCCGGACCTGCACGACCTGACCGGCAAGGCTTTCGAAGAACGCTACGAGTATTACGAAGCCCTGTCCCAGTACCCAGGCAAGATCAAGCTGTTCAAGACCATCCAGGCCAAAGACCTGTGGCGCAAGATGCTGTCCATGCTGTTCGAAACCGGCCACCCATGGCTGACCTTCAAGGACCCATGCAACCTGCGCAGCCCGCAGCAGCACGTGGGCGTGGTTCACAGCTCGAACCTGTGCACCGAGATCACCTTGAACACCAACAAGGACGAGATCGCCGTTTGCAACCTGGGTTCGATCAACCTGCCGAACCACATCGTCAACGGCAAGCTGGACACTGCCAAGCTGGAGCGCACCGTCAACACCGCAGTTCGCATGCTCGATAACGTAATCGACATCAACTACTACTCGGTGCCACAGGCGCAGAACTCCAACTTCAAGCACCGCCCGGTTGGCCTGGGCATCATGGGCTTCCAGGACGCGCTTTACCTGCAGCACATCCCTTACGGTTCGGATGCAGCGGTCGAGTTCGCCGACAAGTCCATGGAAGCGGTCAGCTACTACGCGATCCAGGCTTCCTGCGACCTGGCCGACGAGCGCGGTGCCTACGAGACGTTCCAGGGTTCGCTGTGGTCCAAAGGCATCCTGCCGCTGGACTCGCAACAGATCCTGATCGAGCAACGTGGCCAGAAGTACATTGATGTTGACCTGGAAGAATCCCTGGACTGGGCGCCGGTACGTGCCCGCGTGCAGAAAGGTATTCGTAACTCCAACATCATGGCCATCGCACCGACTGCGACCATCGCCAACATCACCGGCGTGTCCCAGTCGATCGAACCGACCTACCAGAACCTGTATGTGAAATCGAACCTGTCGGGCGAATTCACCGTGATCAACCCGTACCTGGTTCGCGACCTCAAGGCTCGCGACCTGTGGGACTCGGTCATGATCAACGACCTGAAGTACTATGACGGTTCCGTGCAGCAGATCGAGCGCATCCCGCAAGAACTCAAAGAGCTCTACGCGACCGCCTTCGAAGTGGACACCAAGTGGATCGTTGACGCCGCCAGCCGTCGTCAGAAGTGGATCGACCAGGCTCAGTCCCTGAACCTGTACATCGCTGGCGCTTCGGGCAAGAAGCTGGACGTGACCTACCGCATGGCTTGGTACCGTGGCCTGAAAACCACTTACTACCTCCGTGCCCTGGCCGCAACCAGCACCGAGAAGTCGACCATCAACACCGGTAAGCTGAACGCTGTATCCAGCGGCAACCATGGTGATGACTCGGTACTCGCTGCTCCAGCCGGTCCGGCACCCGTGCCAAAGGCCTGCGCGATTGATGAGCCGGATTGCGAAGCTTGCCAATAAGCTGAGCAGGTAAGCGCCCAATAGCGCTTACTCGAAACCCCCGATCAACCCTCTGGGCTGGTCGGGGGTTTTCTTTTGCCTGCGGTTTGATCGCTCTCACGCGTGGGGACCGTTTCAAACACACTTTTCTTACATCCACAAAAAAGCCCCTCTCACGAGGGGCTTCTTGTGGAGCATTACCGCATCAGGTCATCTGAATGATGGTCTGCATGATGGTGCTCTGGGTGGAGATGGTCTTGGCGTTCGCCTGATAGTTGCTCTGGGCCTTGATCAGGTCTACCAGCTCGTTGGTCAGGTTGACGTTGGAGTTCTCCAGGGAGTTGGCCACAATCGAACCCAGGGTCCCGGATTGCGGGGTGTCGTAACCCGGCTGGCCCGAGGAGAAGGTCTCTCTCCAAGCGGTACTACCCGCAGGCTGCAGGCCCTGTTCGTTGTTGAAGCTGGCCAGGGAGATCTGGCCAATGGCCTTGCTCTGCTGGTTGCTGAACGTGGCGAACATGACACCGTTGCCGTCGATTTTCAGGCCGGTGATCTGGCCGGTGGCGTAGCCGTCGGTAGTCGGTGGGTTGCGGTAGCTGGCAGAGTTGTACTGGGTGATATTGCCCATATTCACGGCAATTGGCCCGGCGGTCGCTTCGTTTGGCGTCCAATTGCCATCGGTCACCGATCCTGGGACCCAGCCAGTGAGCGTCAATGTCTTGCTGCTCACGCCACCGGTAACAACATCTTTAAGCTTACCGGCACCATCAAAAGTGATGGTCGATGGCACAGGTGCAGTGGTGCCGGTCGTTGTCGGCTTGGAACCATCCAGGTTACGACCATCGATCAACGTGTAGGCATTCCATTCGTTGGCGTCGGTTTTCACCATGTACTGCACCATGGCGTGCGAGTTGCCTTGGGAGTCGTACAAGGTGGTGCTGTACTGAGTGGTAAAGGTGGTGGTGTCGCTTGGGTCGAACGGCTTGTCGGTCTGATTGATCACCGGCTCCGACGAGTTCAGGTTACTGGTGGAATCCACTTTGGTGGACGCCTTCGGCGGCAGGTAAGACAAGTTCAGTTGCAGGTCGGTCAAGCCACCCTTGATGATCTTGCCGTCTTCATCCGCTGCGTAGCCTTGCAGGCGCGAGGTGCCGGTGTTGTTGGTGATATAGCCGTCTTTGTCGGCACGGAACGCACCACTACGGGTGTATTCCAGCGAACCGTCGCTGCCCTTCTGCACGAAGAAGCCACCGCCCTGGATCGCCATGTCCAGCACGCCGCCGCTGTTGTTGACGTCACCTTGGGTGAACTGCTGGGACACCGCCGCCAGGTTCACACCATTGCCGATGCTGTTCTGGCCGGTGCCCAATTTGGACGCGGCGTAGATGTCGGCGAATTCCGCACGGGACGACTTGAAGCCAGTGGTCGCGACGTTGGCGATGTTGTTGCCAGTCACGTCCAATTGTTTGTTGGCCGCATAGAGGCCGCTAAGGCCGATATTAAAAGACATGTTTCTCTCCCTCTGCCGTAGTTAGCCGGCTCTATGTACCGATAGTCTGAATTTGCGACAGCTTGACGCTGCCCATGCCACCCGCAAGGTTCAGCAGCATCTCGCCACCGGTCTTGCTCAAAGTCACGCTGGTCACCGTTGCCGGCAACGAAGTGGCCAGGGCCACTGAATCGCCCGCGTCATTCTTGGTCGTAGCCGCGAAGGTGTAGGTGCCCGCTGGAGCCACCTCACCCGCATCGTTCTTGCCATCCCAGATGAAGCTCGCGGTGCCGGCGCTCTGGGCACCCATATCAATGGTGCGCACCAAGTTGCCATCTTTGTCTGTGATCTTGATGGCGACGTTGCCGGTGGCTGCAGTCACAGCTACCGAACCGTTCATGCTCTTGCTCGTATCCACCAGGGCCTTGTCGGTCTGGGTGATGATCGAACGCCCAACCAGCGACGAAGCCTGCAGCGCCTGGGAGGAGCTAAAGTTGCTGGAAATTGCATTCACCGAGTCGTTGAGGGTGTTGATGCCTTCCAGGCTGCTGAACTGGGCCAGTTGGGCCACAAATGCACCGTTGTCCTGAGGCGACAGCGGGTCTTGGTTTTTCAGCTGGGTGACGAGCAGCTGCAGGAATGCATCTTTACCCAACGACTGATTGCCGGTAGCAGCAGCAGCCGTACTCGCGACATTGTTTGTTGCAGTGCTGACCTTGGAATTGAAAAGGTCCTGGACTGCCGAATTAGTAGACGTATCAACGATGGCCATTATTTGGCGCCCCTTATCACTGACCCAGGGTCAGGACCTTCTGCATCATGGTTTTGGCGGTGTTCATCATTTCCGCATTGGTCTGGAACGAGCGGCTGGCGGAAATCATGTCGGCCATTTCCTCGACCACGTTGACGTTCGGGTAGTACACGTAGCCTTTTTCGTTCGCAGCCGGGTGGTTCGGCTCGTAGCGGGCTTCGAGGTTGCTCTGGTCTTCGACCACGCCGAGCACCTGCACGCCAGAGCCTGCTGCGCCCTGCTCCTGAAACAACGAATCGCTGCCGCCGTTCTGGCCGCCCTGGAACATGGTGGCGAAGACCGGGTGACGCGCACGGTAGGTCTGGTCAATGCTCGAAGACACAGTCTCGGCGTTGGCGATGTTACTGGCGACGGTGTTGAGACGCGTGGTCTGGGCGCTCATGCCACTACCGGCAATATTGAAAACACTGGACAGGGACATGGCTTACTCTCCACGAAGGGCCGACATCAGCCCTTTGAATTTGCTGTTGAGCAGCGTAAAGCTGGCTTGGAAGTTCACCGAGTTCTCGGCGTAGGCCGATTGCTCCAGCTGGGCGTCGACGGTGTTCTGGTCGATCGACGGCTGCATCGGCGTGCGATACAGCAGCGACTCGTCACCACTGCTCAGACCTTGTGCTTCGATATGACGGTTGTTGGTCATGTTCAAGGCGAAGGTGCCGTTCTTGGTCTTGTCCTGCTGTGCGGCAAGCACCGCGGAGAAGTCCAGGTCCCGAGCCTTGTAGTTCGGGGTATCGGCGTTGGCAATGTTGTTGGCCAGGACTTCAGCACGCTGGGCGCGGAAGCCCAGGGCTTTTTCGTGGATACCGAGCGCTTTATCGAAGCTGATGCTCATGGCGGAAACCTTTAGGCTGACCTGCTGTTCGTTAACTTGGTTATAGCAAAGCGCATGCCAGTTTCTGAAAAGCCCATGAATCAAGGGTTTGCGGGGATATTGCCGGCGGCAATGCCAGAAAAGCGGCAACGGGTCTCCGCGTAGCGCCAGTAAAGCGGCAATCCGGCTTGCCGCTATCCTGAGGATTGCCGCACAAAAAAAATGTGGGAGGGGGCTTGCCCCCGATAGCGGTGTATCAGTGATAGATGCATCAACTGAACCACCGTTATCGGGGGCAAGCCCCCTCCCACATTCTTGACCGCGTACGCTTTATTACTTGGCCTGGTAGATGATCCCAGGGCTGCACTGCACCATCTGGAAATGATCCGGCAGGCCATTGAGCGCCTCGGAAGCACCGAGGAACAAGTAACCGCCACGCTTGAGGGTGCCGTGGATGCGCAAGAGGATGTCTTTCTTCACTTCGGCCGAAAAGTAGATCAGCACGTTGCGGCAAAATACCATGTCGAACTTGCCAAGGCTGGCGTAGCTATCAAGCAGGTTGAACGAGCGGAACTCAACGCGGCTCTTGATTGGCGCCTTGATCGCCCAACGCCCCGCCCCTTTCGGGTCGAAGTAACGTTGCAGGCGTTCCTGGGACAAACCACGTCCCAGAGCCAGGCTGTCGTACTCGCCGGTCTTGCAATTAGTGAGCATGGTGCCGGACAGGTCAGTGGCAACAATTTGTGCCCCGGCCTTCAACTGACCCATGTTTGTCCGTTCGAACTCATCAATGGACATCGAGATAGAGTACGGTTCCTGCCCCGAGGAGCAGGCTGCCGACCAGATACGCAGACGCTGGCCCGGGCTGGCCTTGATAGCCTCCGGCAGCACTTTGCTCTTGAGCACTTCAAAGGGGTAGGTATCACGAAACCAAAGGGTTTCGTTGGTGGTCATGGCATCGACCACCATTTCTTTGAGACCACTGCGCGGCTGCCCCTGGATCCGTTGAACCAACTCGCCCAGGGACTTGATGCCCTGCTGCTCCATCAGTTTGTTAAGACGGCTGGATACCAGGTATTGCTTGTTTTCACCGAGCAATATGCCACAGGCTTTTTCCAGGAAGACCCGGAACTGTTCAAAATCCAAATTACCCGTAGACACTGATACCGCCTCTAAAATCGTAAGACCGCCAGGGCAACAAGCCCTTAGCTGTGATCTGCTGCCTTGATCCGGTCGACTACCCGGGATGCCAGGTCATCAGGACGGAATTTGGCCAGGAAGTCATCGGCACCGACCTTCTTGACCATCGCCTGATTGAATACGCCCGACAACGAAGTATGCAGGATGATATGCAATTTTTGCATGCGTGGATCGCTGCGTATCTCAGCCGTGAGGGTGTAGCCGTCCATTTCCGGCATCTCGATGTCGGAGATCATCATCAAAAATTCTTCTTCCGGTTTCTTGCCTTCATCCACCAGCTTGCGCAGGTAATCCAGCGCCTGGCGACCATCATTAAGCGCCACCACTTCCACGCCGACGGTTTGCAGGCAACGGGTCACCTGCTTGCGTGCCACCGAGGAGTCATCCACCGTGAGCACACGCAGCGAGACCGCCTTATGCGCCGTTTCGGCATCCACCACGCCCACGGAAATCGATTCCGAGGTCGGCGCAACTTCGGCGAGGATCTTCTCCACGTCGATGATTTCCACCAACTGGTTATCGACCCGCGTCACCGCCGTGAGGTAGTGGTCGCGGCCAGTGCCCTTGGGCGGCGGATGAATCTCTTCCCAGTTCATGTTGACGATGCGCTCCACCGAGCGCACCAGAAAGCCCTGGGTCTTGGTGTTGTACTCGGTGATGATTACGAACGGGCTCTCGCGGTCCTGCAGTCCAGCCGAACCGGTGGCCAGGGCCAGGTCAAGAATCGGGATGGTCGCGCCACGGATGTTGGCTACGCCACACACCACAGGGCTGGACTTGGGCATGATCGTCAGCTTGGGACATTGCAGCACTTCCCGCACCTTGAACACATTGATGCCGTACAGCTGTTTGCCATCCAGGCGAAAAAGCAACAACTCCAGGCGATTCTGCCCTACCAGCTGTGTGCGCTGGTTTACTGAATCCATTACTCCTGCCATGCCCAGACTCCTACGCTAAAACCTTGAAGGTGCGACGCGCACCCAACACTAAACGGCACGAGCTTTGCTATTTATTGGCCATGGATATTAAAACGACAGTTTCCCGACGCCTTCGATTCCCACAGTACCGCAGATTGCTCTGCGCCTCGGTGGCATTGCTTGCTTCCTGCCTCGGCGCCACGGCCCGCGCAGATAACGTCACCTTGCCTGATCTACTTATCGGCGTCACTCAGGGCTTTCTTGAGTTCACTGTAGAAGATTATCTGGCGACCACCCAGACACCGGGGCGTTATGAAATCCAGGTCAACCAGTTGGACCCGCGCCTGCGCATGCCTATGTGCGACAAGGAATTGACAGCGACCCTGGAAAGCCCCGCTCAGCCTATCGGCCGCGTGACGGTGCGGGTGCGCTGCGATGGCGCCTCGCCCTGGACGGTGTTTGTGCCGGCACAGGTCAAGCTATTCCGCGATGTAGTGGTGGTGGCCCGACCGCTGAAACGCACCGGCATCATTGGTTTTGAAGACGTTGTGCTGCGTGAACGCGACATCAGCCTGATCAACCAGGGCTATCTCACATCAGTGGACCAAGCCATCGGGCAGAAATTGACCCGACCAGTGGTCACCGATCAGGTGATTACGCTGGTGCATCTGGAACAGGCCGAGGTCATTCGCAAGGGCGATCAGGTAGTGATTTCCGCGAGCAGCGGAGGATTGAATGTGAAAATGCCTGGCGAAGCACTGTCCAACGGCGGCATGAGCGAACAGATTCGAGTCAAGAACCTCAACTCCAACCGCGTGATCAAGGCGCGGGTGACAGCCCCAGGGCAAGTCGAGGTCGCTTTATAGATTACTGGTACAGGACGCTGGGTTTTCCTACACTGTGCACGAGAAGTCCCGTGCGGAGATTTATTGTCATTCGCGCCTAAAGTTTGTCCGGGTATGGCCGAAAACATGGCAAGCGTCCAAATACCCAGAGGTTTTTTTATCATGGTCATCGATTTCAGCCGTTTAAATAACGCCCCGACGACGTCAGGCACTACGCGCACCACCAGCACCAAGGACAGCGTAGAAACCAAGGCCCCGGCGCTGCCCGTCAAGGCAGAACAGGCCAGCCAGAGCGGGGAATCCGTACACCTGAGCAATGAGGCTCAACAGTTGCAGAAGGTCACTGACTCGCTGCGCGATCAACCCGTGGTCAATAAAGCCCGTGTGGCCGAATTGAAACAGGCAATCGCCGATGGCAGCTATAAAGTCGACAGCAACCGTGTAGCCAGCAAGCTGCTTAATTTCGAAGCCGAGCGCTAGGCAAAGGCCTGCGCAGGGCTTTTGGACGCTTAAAACCCAAGGCCAGCCATGCATCACGACGAACATTTGCTGCAACTGATCATTGATGATCTAGCGCCGACGCAACAATTGCTGGAGCTGCTAAGAGAGGAATCACTGGCCCTTTACGGCCGGGACATGCCGTTGCTGGAAGAAATTCTGGCCCGCAAACAGTCGCTGATTGTCCTCTTGGAACAGCACGGCAAAAAACGCAGCCAGATCCTGATCAGCCTTGGCCTGCCGGCAGACCACGACGGCTTGGCGCAGCTGGCCAGCCACTCCTCGGTCGGCGATCAGCTCCTGAGCCAGAGCAAAGAACTCAACCAATTGCTCGCCCAGTGCCAGGAAGCCAACCTGCTTAACGGTCAGTCGATCCAGCTTCAGCAAGCCACGACCGCCAACCAGTTGCGCATACTCCATGGCGGAGAGCCGCCGGCACTGTATAACGCCCAGGGATCAACCTCGCGCCTGGTCAAGCCAAGCACCCGCAGCCAAGCCTGACGCCAGTTTACTGTGCGCCCTATCCAAGGCGCGCCACATGCTGGCAAAATGCCGGTTCTTGCGTGTAGTCGTATTTTGTCTGGAGATGGAAGAACCGTGTTCAACGCCCTTAATGCGGAAGATGCGCCGCAGCCACCCAAGGTGCTCACCACGCCTCTGGAAATCGCAGGCACCTTGCGGATGCTGCAAGACAGCCATGACCCGCTGATCATCACCTTCCATGAGCGCAGCCAGCGCTTCCAGAGCTATCTGGTGGACGTCAACCGTGACAGCAGCACGCTGGCGCTGGACGAAATGATCCCCCGTGATGGCGAACGCCACCTCGAAAACGGCGAACCCTTCCGTATCGAAGGCTTCCACGACGGCGTGCGCGTCGCCTGGGAAAGCACCGGCAACCTCAAAATCAGCGAAAAAGATGGCCACCGTATCTACACCGGCAGCCTGCCGGACGAGGTGGTCTACCATCAGCGCCGCAATGCATTTCGCGCCGCGCTGAAGCTGGCACAACTGGTGAACATCGAGCTCGGCGGCGAAAAACTCAAGGCGCCGGTCAACGGCAAATTGCTCGATATCTCCGCCACCGGCTGCAAACTGCGCTTTGAAGGCGACATCTCCGAACGCTTGCAACTGGGCCAGGTCTACGACCGCTTTATCGCCGCCCTGCCGTTTGGCAGCATGACCACTTCGGTCGAGCTGCGTTACCTGCACTTCGAAGAGAAGATAAACACCACCTTTGCCGGCGTGCGCTTCCACAACATGAGTGGCCTGGTGCAGCGCCAAGTCGAACGTTTTGTGTATCAACTGCAGCGAGAAGCGCGGCGCTTCGACAAGGACGACGATTTTTAATCATTAAAGATCGCGGCAAAAAAACGGGCAGATCCTTTGGGGATCTGCCCGTTTTTACTTTCAGGGGCGCGCCCTGCTCAAGTCATGCGGATGCTCTTCCGGCCCCAGAGGTTCCGGCGGCCCGACAAAGGCTGGCTCATCTACTGGCGGCTGGGGATCAGTTTCCGGCTCAGGCTCAGGATCAGGGACATTCTGCATCTGCTCCTGCACCACTTGCTCATCGACCCGTGGATCAAGCGCGGCCACCAGCGGCGAACTCGACATGCTGTCGGGCATCGCCACGTGATGCAGCGGGGCATCCTCCACCTGATGCAAATTGGTCACCGCCTTCGGCCGGATGCGCCACACCAGGATCAACGCACACAGGCTGAAGAAGGCATACAGCATTTGGCTGCCGAACATCTTCATGATCACGCCTGCCAGCAACGGCCCGATACTCGCACCAACGCCATAAGTCACCAGCAGCATGGCGGTCAGCGATACTCGACGATCGCCTTCCACATGGTCATTGGAAAACGCCACCGCCAGCGGGTACAGACAGAACTGCACCAGCGAACACAGGAAGCCCGCGACAAACAGCACTTCCAGCGGCACCTGAGTCATGATCGCCAGCGGCAAGGCCGCTACCGCCAGGCACAAGGCAAAACAACGAATCAACAGCGCCCTATCATAACGATCCGACAACCAGCCCAGAGGCCACTGCACCAGCAGTCCGGCAAAAATGCAGCTACCCATGAACAGGCCGACTTGCTCCGTCGTGAGCCCCTGCTGGGACGCATAAAGCGGCGCCAAACCGTAAAACGAACCGACAATCAACCCCGCACCCAACACTGTACTCAGCGACTGGGGCACGCGCTTGATAAAGAAACGCGGCTCCATCGGCGCGGGGTGTAAGGCCGCCGGGTGAATACGTCGAGTCATGGCCACCGGCACCAGGCACAGGGCAAAGCACAGCGCCACCAGCATCAGCAACTCAAGGCCAAGCTGGGGATGCATGACCAGGATCAATTGACCCAGCACCAGCCCAAGGTAGGACGCGATCATATAGCCGCTGAAGACCACGCCCCTCTGCTTGGCATCCGCCTGCTCATTGAGCCAGCTCTCGATGACCATGTACTGGCACATCATTCCGAGGCCGACGATCATCCGCAGCACGATCCAGGCCGGCAACCAGTCGATCAGGCCATGGCCCAGCACCGCCGCGCCGACGATACCGGCGCAGGTAGCATAGGCACGGATATGCCCGACTCTCGCAATTAAGCGGTGCCCGATCTTGCCGCCCAAAACCAGGCCAAAGTAGTTGGCCGCCATCAGCGCACCCACCCACAGGCTGTCGACATGGTCGGCCGCCAGACGCAAGGCCAGGTAGGTACTGAGCAGGCCAGAGCCGATCAGCATCATCAAGGACGCGAAATAAAGGGCTCGAAAAGATTTCCAGATCTGACGCATCGGCGTTCCGAGCGGCTCCTTGCAGTGAGAGACAGGGCTATCGGCATGATAGTCCTGGGTGGCCGGTTCCGGACAGGCGGTATGAGCTGTTTCCGGGGATTAATTTGCTTGAACAGCTCAGACGACACGGGGCGTCGTAAGAGGTACACCATCGCGAAAAATACCCGACAGCACCTGCTGTGAACATTGATCGGCGGCAAGGTTCGATTGTTGTTTGAAAAGACCGAGCACGCACAAAAAAGCCCCGCCCAGAATAGTCTGTGCGGGGCTTTGGAACTGGTGTCCCAGGGCCGGTTCGAACGGCCAACCTTCCCCTTAGGAGGGTCAATTCAGACCCAACAGGCACAACCATAAGCCCAGTATTACTTGGCCTTTTAGTCCCATTGAGTCCGTGAACATCGAGCGGTATAGTGCTTTTTGCTGCCATCCTGCTGTCACGGTCGAACCCTTGAAAACCAAAATCACTCAGAAGCTAATTGGCAGCCTAGCCGCCGAGACGAAAGCATACCGCGTGCATGACACCGTGCAACCCGGTTTCTTTATTCGCGTACTGCCCAGCGGTCACAAGTCCTACATGGTCACGTGGGGCCGAAACAAGAACGCCACCCTCGGGCGTGTCGGCGTGCTTACTCTTGACCAAGCCCGAACCGAGGCCGCCCAGTACTTAGCCGATGCGCACGCCCACGGCGAGCCCTTGGCCATCGCCCAGGGCCGCAAAGGGTCAGCCCTGCCCTCGCTGCGCGACTTTATCGACGACACCTATATGCCGTGGTTCAAAGCCCATCACAAAGGCCATGAGAAGACGCAGCACACCCTCAGCAATAACTTCGACCCAATCATGCCCCAGCGCTTGGACGCGATCACCGGGCGAGACCTGGAGCAGATCCGCACAGGATGGATGCAGGCCGGTAACAAGCCCTCCACGGTCAACCGGAAAATGGGCTCTATCAGCGGAGTATTCAGCCGAGCGGTCGAGTGGGATTACATCGACGAGCATCCTCTGGCCAAGCTGAAACAGCTCAAAGTCGACTCAAAGGGGGTAATTCGCTACCTGGCTGCTGACGAGACCAAGCGTCTACGCGATGCCCTGGACGCTCGACAGGATGAAATGAGGGCCGAGCGTGAGAGTGCAAACACCTGGCGGACGGACCGCCACAGAGAGCCACTGCCAAGCCTCCTGCAACTGCCCTTCACCGATCACCTGAAGCCAATGGTGTTGGTATCGTTGAATACCGGCATGAGGCGCGGAGAGCTGTTCGACCTGAAATGGTCAGCGGTGAACTTCGACACGAAGACAATCACAGTCGCCGGGGCCACCACCAAGACAAGCGATACGCGCCACATCCCGATGAACAAGGAGACTATTGGTGTGCTGGAAGCCTGGAAGAAGCAGGTGAGCAAGTCGCCGTATGTGTTCCCAGGTCAGGGCGGCGGTCGCTTTGAGGACGTCAAAAGCGCCTGGCTCAAGTTGCTTGAGCGGGCGCAGATCGACGGATTCCGCTGGCACGATATGCGTCACGACTTCGCTTCACGCCTGGTAATGGCCGGCGTACCGCTCAACACGGTACGGGATCTGCTAGGGCACGCCGATATCAAGATGACTTTACGCTACGCGCATTTAGCTCCAGGAACAAAGGCTGCAGCGGTGGAATTGCTCTAGAACGGTATGTCATCGAATATGATGTCGTCAGCCGTCATCGGCACTACTGTCGGCGATGATTTATGTTTTTCAACATGGGACAAAATCCGCTCCCAATTAGACCTGATACGACTTGGCACTAAACGATCAAAGTCATCGCCGAACGAGCCGTCCGGGTAGGTGTGCCAAAAATATTCGCTTGACCTGATAGTTTCCCAGATCCGAAGTTCGTCGTATGTCAGCGCCCCGGGCATATGGATAGCCAAATTTACGGTTCTTACTGCTTCATCAGTAGACCAAATTTTGTCAAGTTCACTGGACAGAGTTCCACCATCGAAATCTGTCGTCTGGCTAGCGATTGCCTGAGTAATGGACCACTCGATTACGGCCGTTAATGAGCGCTTTTGTAGGCGTCCCATTATATCCAGGGCAAACTTAATTTTAGGATCGATCCTGATTCCCACGCTCACCGTGGTGCTTGTCTCGCCCGCTCTCTTACTCGTCTTCGTAGCCATATCTTTCCATCAACTCTGATGAGATCAGCCTAACTGACCTGACTGGCACAGCTTGCGCGACACGCAAACCTCTGTCAATCCGTGCGAATACGAGTCTGTTTAGCATTTGCTTGCAATGTTAGTTTTGTGCGTTGTAGTCTAGCAACACACGACGCCCTTTCTGGCTTCGTTTTTGGGAGACAACCATGGAACAAGCACAGCAACAAATGGCGCCGCTGTCGGTGAGCGTCGAAGAATCTGCCCGCATTCTGGGCATCTCGCGATCTGCCACCTATGAGCTGATCGCTCAGGGCGAAATCAAGACTTTCAAGATCGGCCGCCGGCGCCTGGCTTTGGCGTCCGAGCTGAAGGCTTTCATCGAGCGCGCAGCAAAGGTCGGCGCACGGTGAAGTACGAAAAGAATAAGGAGTGGAGATTGCGCAGGGTTGCGCGAGAGGTTGCTAAGGCGGTGTTCGAGCACCGCCTTAGCGAAAACACACTGGATAGCACCAACGTGAAGGGCAAACTATGACACGTCATTCTTCAACAGAGCAAGACTGCAAGATGATGGAGGCCCTGCGAAACGGGCCGGTATCGACCATCGAAGCCGCCAAGGATCTGGATATCGTCCAGCCCCCCAACACCATCCGCCGCCTCAGGAAAAAGGGTCATGAGATCCGCACCTATTGGACGCACCAGTCCACCGAGCCAGGCCGGCCACCTCATCGCGTGGCCAAGTACATCCTGATGCGCGAAGCGTCGTAATCCAGAGCTCGTAGAGGTCTCCGCAGTTTTGCGGCGACCTCTTGCGCCTGCCTGTGAACTGCTTGTGGGCTTCGGCCCTCTGGTTATCCAGCCGAGTAACGCTGAGGTCGATTCAGTGGAATGCCTAGCCACAAAACTACTTAGCCGTGGAGACACGGTTAGCATTGAGCTTGGGCAGCTCGCCATTCAACCGGCGAGCGGCAAGCTCGTACCGCCGGAGTGGATCAGTACCAACCGGGCCAGAATTTGCCGTGAAGTGCTTATGTCGGTGGGCCTGGATGCATTCGAGTACGTAGGCTATTCAACTGGGCACTACGGCAAAACCCGGAGCGCCGGTATCACGCTTCAGTTTGTCTCGATGCTGTCCGGCCAATCTGTCTACGCAGTTTTCAACGCCGATCTGACGCGTCAGCGGAACACCGCTACGGCTAAGGCTGGCGCTCTGCTACCAAAAGGACAATTCCGCATCGGCAAGCGCAGCCACTTCTACAAGTTCTGGATGGGGACCGGCCTGCCTTTTCCTCGGCGGCTGGCGGCTATGCACGATTACATGGGGAAGCTACGTAGCGTCCTGGTGACTGGATCAGTGACTGATGACCGCTTCAAAGTCGGCACCCTGGTACCTGTCAGTCTGAACGCAGAACAATTCAGAGCAGCAATTTTGCCGGACAACATCCGGACAATTTCCGGACAAGCGCCGGACAACTCCCGGACAAAAGTACCGGACAAGGAAATGCCTACAGACCACGAACCACAAGGGTTACAGCCGTTTCCAACTACGTGTGCTTCAAACTACGGAAACAAGGTAATAAGGGAGAACGGTTACAAGACCTTTCCTTACTCCCCCATACACACCCCTAAGCCACCACAGGACCAGAGTGTTGATGAGTGGTTGGAGGCATACAGCTCAACCTGATCTACTTTGCTGAGAAGGCACCGACCGCCAGCAAATGAAAAAAGGGCACCACCCTGTTTCGGGGTAGCGCCCTTGATGCTGCAAAGGTGTCGTTGTTTACCAGCCCTACTCCAACATCACCGCGCGGTATTGCTGATCGCCGCCCAGGTCATCTGAGCCGAACAGAGCCTGATTGACGGCCTTCCTACTCTCAAGCAGAAGATCATGCTCATCATGAGTGCCAATGTCCGCTGCAACCCACTCAGGGAGCTCCTTACGCCGCCGCATCTCACTTAGGTGCGTCCACCACCGGGTAGCGTAACGCCGCTCTGCGAGAATGAGCTCAACCACGAGGGTTCGTTGCTTCTCGGTGAAGAGGGGCAGATGTAAGTCGCTAGAGTCGCCCACCTCAGTGCCTACCGAGCACTCCCCTTCAAATTCGGACTTGTCTTGGCCTTTCAGGGCGTTACTGATATTTTGGTAAAGTTGCATGACGTGTCTCTCAAGGTTGCGTCGTGTGATCGCCAGGCGGCTGTTAGCGCAGCGGCCTGGCACCTCTTCTGAGATGGCCCAAATCTGGACCATCGATTCGATCGGCTAAGGTTTCAGCCGATTACTGCTTGCCCTTCTCGCTGATCCAGCCTGCCGCCCAGCTCAAGGGGTCTTTCGACTCCATCGGCTTGAGTGGCTTCCCGTCGCGTGCCGCCTGCTTACCCTCCTGCTCCGTCTCTGTGTGAATCCACAGGGCTGTGAGCTTGTAGCCGGCCGCCCTCTGGCGTTCTTTGTAATCCCGCTGCCTGGCTGCTGCTGAGCGCGGGGGTTTGGCTTCGTCTGTCATCTTGCCTCCCTGTTACTAGTTACGATGAGCCAAAGATATAAGGTCGTGACTAGTAACGCAATAGAGGTGTGCAAAATAATTGCAGGCCCACGCTGCTTTCGCCCATGCGGTCGACATTTATTCGCTAAGGTTGGTTAGGGATTTAGAGCTAACGAGGGTGGAGCAATGCTTGACGAAGAGAGAGCCATGGAAGAACGCTTCGATAGATGGGTGATGGTATCGATCGGGATGGCGAGATTTGAAGAACATCTAGTCAGCCTGGTACAGGATATGGGGCAGTTAGACGTCGATCTATGTGCGTTTGATGCAAGGATAGTTAAGGCTGATCGGGAACAGGTGAGCGCAATTTACAGCTTCGACTCCGTACAGCATCACAGGACGCAGTCATACCTGTGGGTGCTCGGCGCTTACGAGATACTCCGCACCTTGGCGCAGCGGATTAGAGAGGGTCAGAGTGATGATCCGCCTGACGTCGGGGATAAGATCAAAGAAGCCAGAGACCGTTTTGCTCGCGTGCGAGTGCCTCTAGCAAAATTCGAGGCCGCTGGAAGGCATAAAACAACAGATAACCACGTCGCCTATCCTGGCGTTGATTTCAAATACGGCATTGCTTGGGCGGTCAACGCAACCGAAGTGATTTCAAGGCAAGAGCTTTCGGATGTCTTCCTTGAGGCGCTAGAGTTTGTTCGTGCCTCGAAGTTAAGCCGGCACGGTAGTTGAAAACAACGCCGGCGGAAGCTCCTCAGCTTTGACCATATCTCCGCGCACTACCAGGTGAAAACTCTACATACACGCGAAAATACAGGGGATTATCGTGCTGTGTGACGATTTGGTCTCACTGAGACGAATCGGTCTCACTGGGAACATCCGATATTTCGCGAATTGCCTTGAAAGCCATTGGCCATCTCCATACTGTGGTTCAAGTCAGGTACGTCCTGTCACGAACTGATGAGACAGACCAAACGGTCTGATTCAGATGATGAGGTCTGTCTCATATCATGCTAAGCAGCGAACCTGTGTCGGTTTGGGCTTCAACGATAACGACTGGAGGGCACATGAAGGGACTCTTTCCACAATATAACGATGTCAGCACGGTAGACTATGACGACGTTTGGAAAAACGCGCTGTTTGTATTCGACACAAACGTACTTTTAAATTTATACAGGTATCAGACGAATACCCGTGAAGAGTTAATCACTGTATTGGGCGAACTATCAGATAGAATTTGGATACCGCACCATGTAGCACTCGAGTTCCAAAGAAATCGACTCCATGTTGTAGCGGATCAAAGCAGGCGCTTCTTTGAAATACAGGACGTTATAGAAAAAGCAAAATCAAGCCTCTCGAACGACATCGACAAACTTCAACTACACAAACGTCACGCACTGATAAACCCTGACTCTTTGATATCAGGATTTAAAGAATTAGCAGACAAGTTCCTGAAAGAACTAAAAACACTACAAGAGTCGCAACAACAACTAACCGCCACCGATCCTTTAAAACAACAAATCGAAGATTTATTCGACGGAAAGGTTGGTCCATCTTTTCCAACTCAAAAAGACATAGATGATCTATTCAAAATTGCAGACATTAGATACAAATGCAAAATACCACCTGGTTATGAGGATTCCAAAAAGGACAAACACAGCATCGACGAGTTCGCCCACCGAGGAATAATTTACAAGCGCAAATACGGTGACTACCTCGTATGGCGTCAAATTCTTAACCACATCAAAAATGCAAAAATAGAAAAAATTATTTTTGTAACAGATGATGGAAAGGAAGATTGGTGGAGAAAAATCGATCTACAAGGTTCCAAAACAATCGGACCCCGTCCCGAGTTGACAGAGGAGGCTTCTGAGGCTGGTGCTGAAACTTTCCTAATGTACAAGCCAGAAGGCTTCCTCAAATTCTCCCAAACTTTCCTCAAAGCCAAGATATCCGAACAAACATTAAATGAAGTAAGAGACATTTCGTCCGCCAACAAAAATAAATTTAGCACACTCAATCCAGCGCATCCGTACTCCGCTCTGTACACCGCAATAGCGAACTGGATACTTAACATTTATCCAATACTGGAAGAATCATCCGAAGGTTATATTGACTTCATAGCCCAAAACGGCAATGAACACCATGCTTACGATGTTAGACACATAGACACTTTGGACGTTGATGTAATATCAAGAATTATCCGACAAGGGATAAGAATTAGCCACATCTCAAAATTTACCACAATCACAATTTTCCTTGTTTTGAGCAACAATATCGACACCGTTGAAGCAATTAAATCGCTGCAGAACATTGAAATATCCAAGGCGCCTGAGAATGTTCACGTGGCCATTGCACACTTTGATGAAAGCGGCTTCCCAAAATTAAAAGTTTCTCACATATCTCAATTAAAAGAGCTCTGTAACTTTTATTTTGTTGAGTAAGACGGTTAAGCCTGACAGCAGGCTGGAGCAGGTGTTGCGATGACAGCAACACCCTCACTCAAATGTGATCCTTGCTCACCTGTATGAGGTGGGGTGGTGAAGCGCCACCTCGTCTAACTCTGCCACTGGGCAGAATTGATCCTGATAAGCCAGCTTTGCTCCACGCCCAAAGCAGGAAATCCTGCTTTCAAATACCCCCCGATCAGGGGTGCTCCACTACTGGTGGAAGATGTGTCAAAACCCGGACGCATCAAATCCGCGCCACGTATTCACATCTCGCAAAACGTGGCGCGGAAACCTGACATACCGAAACGGTAGGTCAGCCCTCCCCGCTCCATCCTCAATCTGAGGTCGGACTGAGCCGAAGCCCGGCTATGTATCACTTTGCCTACCCACGACTTACTGCAACAAAAATCCCCTTCTCGATTCGCTGCAAACCAACTATTTCGGTCCCGTTTAATCCGGTTACGTGTATCACCTAGAGTGCACCTAAAAAGCACTGGATAAATGATCAGATCATGCCTAATGTGAGTTTTTGAGCCACTCAAAACCCATTCGAGGCAGCACCTATGAACACAGCTAAGCCCGCCCGAGGACGTCAGCACAAACCAACTCGCTCCGAAGTTGCTGCCGCCTGGGGCCGCCTTCGCGAAGCCGCAGCAGACGGAAGCGTTCAAGCATCCGCCCTGCTGATAGCGCTCGCTGAAAACAAACCGGTCATCGCCATGGAATCGCCGGCCGCATGACTGATCGCGATAAAGCCGGCAAATGGAAGCCAGGACAGTCGGGTAATCCCGGCGGCCGATCCGGCCAGACGCAAGAGCTGCGCGCCCGACTCGCGGAAGGTGCAGACGCCGTGACAAAGAAGGTTCTGACAGCGGCCAAGAAGGGCGATATGCAGGCTTGCCGACTGATCCTTGAGCGCCTGGTACCGCCAATCAAGCCCACTGCCGAGACAGTGTGCTTCGAACTCGACGACACCGACCTACCCAGCGCAGCCAAATCAATCCTTCGCGCAGTTGCCGCCGGCGAGCTACCGCCCGACCAGGGCAAGGCATTGATCGAAGGGCTAGGCGCTGTTGCCCGAGTCATCGAGGTTGCCGAGCTACAGAAGGCCGTCGAAGAACTCCGCGAACAGATGGAGGGAATGCGGCAATGAGCATCAAGTGGATGCGGGCCGAGCTCAAGCGAATTGCAGAAAAGATCGGCGCCGATGACGAAGAAACAGTGCTCGTAATGTTGACGGTGGTGGACTGCAGGGTTGACGCGGTTGAGGAGGAGATGGACTACCCCAAGACAGTGGGCCACTCCTTCAACTATCCCGTCCTCGGCGTACAGACGGTCATGCACTTCCCACTGTGCACCATGAACAGCTATGACGCGGCCAATCTGGCAGAGGCGTTCATTCTCCACGTCCGAGCAATTGAAAGACTCCGCCGTCCCTCTCCAGTAGGCGTGATGGATATGCGGCCATTCCCAAGCGCTGGCGCCTGGATCTTCCCGCCATTGGCTGACGGGCAAGACATCAAAAATCACATCGCCGAACAGTACCGACTGATCATCGAGGCCCGCCATGAACATCCGTAACCAGGTGGCCAAGCTGCGTCAGCAATCCGGGCTCACTCAATTCAATCGTGACGTACGAGAGATCAGCGCCCTTATGGACGAGTTGCACGTAACAGCAACCGGCGGTGGCGCCCGAGAAAACGTGTCCCTACTCGAAATTCTGAGCGAAGCCTCAGACCGAAACCGGCCGCCCCACGGCCAGACAATCAAAAGGTAACTCAATGAAAATCGGCAAACGATCCGTCCTCAAAGTTGGCTTGGCCAACCTCCATTACTCCGAATACGAACACTCCCAGGTAGAGGCGAGAACATTCAATATTCAGCGACCAGATGGCACCAAAGGCACCTGGCAGGCAGGTGGCTTGCTGAAGTCTGTCCGCCATTTGCAGGGATTGTCTCTGGAGGCGTTCAAGGACCTCGGAGAAGAAATTCTCTCGATTCGGGAGAACAAAGACCTCAACGCCGCAGCCATTGAGCGCAAGGGCAAGGAGCAGATTGATGGAATCATCCCCGCCCTGATGCCTGCGATGGAGAAGGCGGCAAAAGATATGCTCACGTTGGCCCAAACAGTGGCCAGCGGCTTTGCAGCGGTCACGCCCCGCGCTAGCTCGGACGTTGTTGGTTTCCTAGCTGATCAGGAGCTACGGTCCATTGTGCGAGGCCTCAAGCCGGAGGAGCGTCAGCGGCTAGTAGCTGAAGCGCGGGCAGGTAGTCATCCCGACGTTGTAGAGGCGGTGCTCAGGGCAAACCCAATGCTCTCCGGGCTATCGCCAGAGGCGGCTGACAGCCTTTCGCGCGCAGGCATTGCCGCCTCGCGCGCCGAAGATATTGAAGGGCTCAAGCAGATGCTGGCGATCTACGATGACGTGCTGGCCACGGCCTCCAATGCCGGTGTCGCACTGAGCGGTATGGTCGCCAATTCGAATGGGTACACCGGTCGCTTTGAGAAGTGGCGATCGGGCTGTGAGGGCTCCGAAGCGCTTCGCGAATGGCTGGCGAAAATGCCCACTCGCACCTCTGCAAAAGCGGCCCCTGATCAATCCGAAGCGGCCTAACTGACCATCCGCGCGCTACGCAAGTGTTGGTAGCGCCCATCAGCCGGCTAATCCTTTGAGTAAGAAGACATGACGTTTCAAGAGCGCTTTACCGAGGCGTGCAAAACGCAGAAATTCAACCCCTACGAACTGATCCAGGGGCCGGACGCCGGCTACACAGTGTGGGAGGTCCAGCACGTCAGCGGTGGCCAACAGGTGACAATCGACGGCCCCTTCTTCACCGAGGAAGAGGCCAGGGTTTCGGCCGACCTGCTGAGGGGTACATTTCGCGGCGCCCGGGACAGCGAGACGATCTACAACCGGGTGTGGAACTACGACCCGCGCCAGGAGCAACTGACCATCGACCAGGCGCGTATGTCGCGCGCAGTGCTCGCCATTCAACTTGGGCTTCCAGCGCCTTCCACCAATCCATAGGAGGCCCCATGGCCGCTACAGCATTCGATAACTCCCCTATGACCACCATCAAACTCTACGGCCAGCTCCGGCAGTTCGGCCGGTCCTACGACCTGGCCGTGCGGACGCCGGCGGAAGCCTTGAAGGCACTGTGTGTGCAGATTCCTGGCTTGGAACGTTTTATCTCACATGCCAGGTCACGCGGGCTGGTGTTCGCCGTTTTTCGAGGAAAGAAAAACATTGGGGAGAGCGAGCTCAACTACCAAGGCCAGGGCGACATCATCATCGCTCCAGTGATCGTAGGCAGTAAGCGGGCAGGCATCTTGCAGACGATCATAGGGGCCGTACTGATCGTTATGAGCCCTTTCACAAATGGTGCAACTCTTGCGCCGGGTATCGCCTTAGCCGCCGGCGGCGTGATTCAAATGCTGAGCCCGCAAGCCCAGGGTTTGAAGTCCAGCGCCGCGCCAGAGAACACGCCTGGCTATGCTTTTGGTAGTGCGAAAAATACTGTGGCATCGGGCTTGCCCGTACCTCTCTGTATCGGCCACCGTCGCTGGGGTGGCGCCATCATCAGCGCTGCTATTTACGCTGAGGATCAGGTATGACTGCCATCGAATATTCACCGCGCACAACCATTCTGCTCAGTGGCTCACTGGCCAAAAAATATGGCCGTCGACATACCTATGCGCTGTCCGCTCATGGCGACACCAGGGAGGCACTGAGGGCAATCGATGTGAATCACCCGGGATTCCTGAGCGACATCGCGCGAGCAAGGTCTATCGGCCTGGAGTTCGCAATTTTCCGCAACAGGAAGAACGTAGGCGAATCCGAGTTGACTCTCGGCGGGGCCAGGGAAATAAGGGTGGTTCCAGTGATCACCGGGAGCAAGCGCGCCGGCATACTCCAGACCATCGTCGGCATCGTGTTGATCGTGGCCAGCGCATTTACCAACGGCGCAACGCTTGCCCCTGGGATTGCGCTCGTGGCTGGCGGGGTTATCCAAATGCTCAGCCCCCAGGCCGGCGGCCTTAAAACCAGCGCGGCGCCGGAGAATACTCCCGGCTACGCCTTCGGCAGCGCCAAGAACACCACGGCATCCGGTAACCCGGTACCGCTCTGCTACGGCAAGCGGCGGGTAGGAGGCGCAATCATCAGTGCCGCTATCTACGCCGAAGACCAGATGTAGCCAGGCTGGTATGAAGTCACCCATCAACCCACGAGGAAGAAATATGTACAGGATTCTGCTCACCGCCGCTGCCGTGTTGCTGGCCGGCTGTTCAAGCACGCCGGTCGAGCCAGGTTCGGCCAAGCGCGTGCCTGTCGATCGGGTCTATGCCTACCAGGCCGCCGTTCCGGGTGGTGCTACGTTGGTGGTAAGCCGGGATAACGGGTTTTGGGCTTCGGGTGGCTGTATGGCGACCGTGCTCATTGACGGGAAAAAGGTCGCCCGCATCAACACTGGCGAAGTGGTGAAATTCCAGGTCAAGCCGGGCCGTCATATTGTCGGCATCGCTGGTGATGATGAGGGCAACGGCCTTTGCGCGATGCAGATCGGCCAGCCAGTCAAGGAGACGGCATCAGAGGTGGCAGCGGGCGAGGTTCAGAAGTACCGAATCTCTGGCACCCAGAACGGCACGGACATCCGCCCAAGCTCCCTTTGACCCGCCACCGTGTCGAAAACAACACAGTGTGTGAAACCTGCACACTGTGTTGTTCAGTATCAAAATTAAGCGACGGTTTAATTACGCGTTGGCACTTCGGTCTTTTTTGGACGGCTGCTTAGAAAGGGGCTTCCCATTTTCGCGCTTCGCCTGTGGCGCTACTTTAATCGTCCGCCTGGATGACGCTCCAGAGGCCGCCGCTCCTCCCTTGAGATTCAACGCACCCTCGTCGCCTTCAACTTCACCGACTTCTTCCGGCGTGCCCCCAGGAGGAGCCTCCCTCACCAAAAACGGGGTTAACTTCACTTTTACCTTATGAGTTTGAGCGGCTTTGGTCGATACATCCGCGTTCACTACAACAAACTTAAACCCTGCTTTACCCGAGCCCTCCAGGGTGAACGAGACCTCAAGCTCGACCTCCCCAATATCGAAAAAAGGATTCGCATCGTCCACCGAGGCAAGCAACTCTTTTTTTACCTCGCCGATGAACGTACTCAAACTGATGTCACCTTTCATGAATTCCCTTCCAGTGAGTCGTGACCGAAGCGGTCGCGATGCCCTGCAAATTACAGCGTATCGGTGGTAAATCCAAAGCCGTACTTTTGAATATGCCTATCCAGATACAGGCTTATTTTGCCTTTTTTGGGCTTTGCGCTTGATAAGTAACACCCAAAGTGCAACATTATTAGTAGGACGCCCTAACTGATACAGGCACACATCATGTTCATCCGCGCATACCTCCGAGCATCCACCGAAGAGCAAGACGCCGGCCGCGCGCGCGCCTCGCTTGAGCAGTTCGCCAGCGACCATAACAAGGTCATTGCCAGCGTGTACCTGGAGAACGCCAGCGGCGCCACCGCCGACCGGCCGGAGCTGGTGCGACTGCTGAAAGATGCACGCAAGGGCGACGTGCTGCTGGTGGAGTCTATAGACCGTCTATCTCGCCTCCCGGTCGAGGACTGGAAAAAGCTCAAGGCGGCCATTGACTCAAAGGGCCTGCGCATCGTTGCGCTTGACCTACCAACGAGCCACCAGGGAATGCAGGACACCAAGGGCGACGAGTTCACCGGCCGGATGCTGGGGGCGATCAACTCAATGCTGGTGGAAATGATGGCCGCCATTGCGCGCAAGGATTACGAACAGCGCCGCGAGCGCCAGGCGCAAGGCATTGAGAAGGCCAAGGCCGCAGGGAAGTATCAGGGCCGGCCAGTGAATGAGGATCTGCACAAGCGTGTAACTGAACTGCTCGGCGCGGGCCTGGGCATTCGCGCAACAGCGCGGCACGCAAACTGCTCCACAACGACGGTTTTAAGGATCAGGGATGCCGCTGTCAGGCTGTAGCGTAAAACCCGCCGAAGCATATGCTGGCATTGAGCTACGCTTCCTCGACAATGGCTCACTTCCTGTGCGCCAGTTTCGTCAGTTGAGGGAGCGACATGGGACTGAATCAAAAAGATCTCAATCCAGAGATCCGTGGGTTAATGATTCAAGAGATGGATAACGATCTGGCAGGCCAAATTCTATATCACAGCCCCCGCCTGAATGCCCAAGGAAAAAACGTCTGGCATCAATTATTGAAAGAGGCCTCCGCGAACCATTCCGACGATTGGCTGGCCAACGAGATTGCGCGACAACGCCTGCTCAATCCGTACGACCTGCGCCAAGGTAAGCCAATTGCGATGCGGCATGACGCTCACCAATTGCTAGCAGAGGGCGAGTTCAACCGGTTTTTCATGCGGGGAATTTGCTTAAAGGCTATTGAAATTGGAGCACCGGCAGTAGTTGGCTATCGGGCACGAGGCTCAGAGAATCCCCGACCAGAATCGTTAGCTATCGTAGGTAAAAAATTCGAACCAAGAGAGCTTCTTGACCGGCTTCGCTCAGCCATTGGTGCAGATACACCCTTCGGATATCCAGGTAGCGCCAACTCCGGTCTTTCAGTCAAATTCGCATAAACTCTGAAAACTAAAAAGCCCCGCCAGGTCACTGCCTGAGCGGGGCTTTTTCAATGCGCTTGCTGCCACCCTGCTGTCACGAAAACTTCGTGCCATCAAGATTTCTCACAATACGCCTTATTTTATTGGTGTCCCAGGGCCGGTTCGAACGGCCAACCTTCCCCTTAGGAGGGGGATGCTCTATCCAATTGAGCTACTGGGACAAATGACAGCCGTCGGGCCAAGGGCATTGCGACGGACGGCGTGCATGTTAACGGCCGAGTTAGGTTTTGTCATGTCGTCCGTGGGCTTTTTGAGTGTAGGAGGATCCGCGCCCCGGAGGTTGCGGTTTCGACCCGCAAATACGGGCACTCAGGCTAATCGTGCAAAATGCACTCCCCCAAAATGCCAGCATTGCAAATTGCAAGCCTTTGACATCTTTATCAATACCTAAACCATTGATTTTATTGAATTAATAGATTGGCACGACACCTGCAATACTTCTCCCATACCACCCCTTCAGCCACGGCGTTAAGCGGAGAACATGACCATGAACAGTGCCCTTTTGTTAACCCTTAACGCCATCGCTCTGGCTACGCTGGTCACATTCCACTTTCAGTCGGCGGGCGATAATGACCCAGCACAGATCAGCCAGGCTGTTCCGCACCACTTGCAACAACGCCCGCAGTTGGCAGTCATGACGCCGAACGCGCAGTCGCCGGTACGCTTGACTCAAGGCACTCAGGCCGCCCCGGCCTCCGAACACTGGGTATTTTAAGGTAACCGCTCATGACCAAAACTGCCTGGCTTTTTCTGTGCCTGACCACTATCACTGGCATCTACGGATTGGGTGCCGATTCCCAGGACACTCAACTCAACGCACTGATTGCGAGCGGTGTCTGCGCCTGCATTCTACTGCTGACCCTTGTTATGGGTCGCCGCATCAAATTCGACCCGGTTTTGCGCTGACCCCCTCCCCCCTCGTCCTACCTTATGTCGCCTCGCCCTAGTAAATCGGCAAATTGCCACTAGTCTTAAACGCAGGGGCAAAAGGCCACTTTGCTATACGATGTGCCGCCCGAATGCCCCGTTGCGGCCCGTTCTACGGGAAGATCGTCAAGCGCCCCTCTCGCAGAAAAGTTTTCCAACCAGTCCGCAAAAATGCAAATCAGTGCTGGCATAAAGCCTTTAGGCAGTTCAATATTTGTCACAGAATTGACGCCAAGGAACTGGCAAATCTGAGGCATGATGCGGCCTCTTTGCAATTCGGGTTGAACTTTGGTCGTGAGTCTTGTCTTAACTCTCATCGCTTGCGGCCAATTCCAAAAACCGCTCCCCTGAACTAACCGGTTAAATATATGCGCCCATTGAAACAGGCAATTTATTCCAGCCGTACGGCTGACAAGTTCGTCGTACGTCTGCCAGACGGAATGCGGGAACGCATTGCCGAGGTGGCTCGCAATCATCACCGCAGCATGAACTCCGAAATCATCGCGCGCCTGGAACAGAGCCTTATTCAGGAAGGTGCGCTAGGTGACGAGTTGAGCATGCGCCTGGATAGTCCTGAGCTGTCACTGCATGAACGCGAACTGCTGCAGCGTTTTCGTCAGCTCTCCCATCGCCAGCAAAATGCCCTCGTCTCGCTTATCGCGCACGACGTAGAGGCGGCCGCAGAAGCCAATTGATCTGCAACTGAAAGCCGAGGCCAGCCATGTGCTGGCTTTTTTTTGCCCGGATTTTAGAAAGATAACGCGAGGCTGGGGGGGCAAATTTGCCCCCACCGTCGGAAGGGATCAGAGCAGGAAGATCGTCGCCAGACCCAGGAAGATAAAGAAGCCGCCACTGTCGGTCATGGCGGTGATCATTACGCTGGCGCCCATGGCTGGATCTCGGCCGAGGCGCGCCAGGGTCATGGGGATCAGCACACCCATTAGCGCTGCCAGGAGCAAGTTGAGCGTCATAGCGGCGGTCATCACCACCCCCAGCGACCAGCTGCCATAGAGCAAGTAAGCCACCAGACCAATCACACCACCCCATACCAGGCCGTTGATCAGACCCACTGCCAGCTCCTTGCGCAGCAGGCGCGAAGAGTTGGCGGTACTCACCTGATCCAGCGCCATGGCGCGTACGATCATAGTAATGGTCTGATTACCGGAGTTACCGCCAATACCTGCCACAATCGGCATCAACGCAGCCAAAGCCACCAGTTTTTCGATAGACCCCTCAAAAAGCCCAATCACACGAGAGGCTATAAATGCCGTGATCAGGTTCACCGCCAGCCAGGCCCAGCGGTTATGCAGCGAACGCCAGACCGACGCAAAAATATCTTCCTCTTCACGCAAACCCGCCATGTTGAGGACTTCGGTTTCACTCTCTTCACGAATAAGGTCGACGATTTCGTCGATGGTCAGACGGCCGATCAGCTTGCCGTTCTTGTCGACCACGGGCGCCGAGATCAAGTCGTAGCGCTCAAAAGCCTGGGCCGCGTCGTAGGCGTCTTCGTCCGGATGAAAACTGACGGTATCGCTGGCCATCAGGTCAGCAACCCTTTTTTCAGGATCATTGACCAGCAGCCGCTTGATCGGCAGCACGCCCTTGAGAATGCCTTCATAGTCAACCACGAACAGTTTGTCGGTATGACTCGGCAGCTCTTTCAAACGACGCAGGTAACGCAACACCACTTCAAGGCTGACATCCTCTCGGATGGTGACCATCTCGAAGTCCATCAGCGCGCCGACCTGGTCCTCGTCATAGGACAACGCGGAGCGCACGCGCTCACGCTGTTGGCCGTCGAGTGCCTCCATCAGCTCATGGACAACATCACGGGGCAGCTCAGGGGCCAGGTCAGCCAGTTCGTCGGCGTCCATTTCCCTGGCCGCAGCCAGGAGCTCGTGATCGTCCATGTCGGCGATCAGGGTTTCACGAACAGAATCGGATACTTCGAGCAGGATGTCGCCGTCGCGGTCGGCCTTGACCAACTGCCAGAGGGTCAGTCGATCATCGAGCGGCAAGGCTTCGAGAATGTAGGCAACGTCGGCGGAGTGCAGATCATCGAGCTTGCGCTGCAATTCGACGAGGTTTTGCCGGTGAACCAGGTTTTCGACGCGGTCGTGGTTTGGACCTTCCTGGCGATGCGTAAGGTCTTCGACCACGCGCTGGCGCTGCAGCAGCTCAATGACTTGAGCCAAGCGATCTTGCAGGCTTTCTTGTGTTTTCTTTACTTCTACTTCGGTCATAGGCGAACTCCACTCCCAGCAGCGGGGCACGCCGGAAGGATCAATCAGTCAATTCATGATTGGTAAAGCGGGGTACTGAGTAACTACTGGGTAAGTCCATGGAGATATTCCACAAGCCCCGGCGGGGCTGACGGGCGCAATGATACACCGACCGACCATCTTAAATGTCAAAAAACTGGAAAGAACAAGCGCTTGCGAGCCAAAGCTGAGTATTGGCTGCATCTTAGAACTGCGACGCCACGGCGCGAAGGGAAAACACACAAGGAAGGAGAAAAAGATAAAGTCCGACACAAACCCCAGACGGCAAAAAGCCCGCACTAGGCGGGCTTTTTGTTTGTATGGTGCACTCGACAGGATTCGAACCTGTGACCGCTCGGTTCGTAGCCGAGTACTCTATCCAGCTGAGCTACGAGTGCAGATTGTGTTTTTAGACCAGATCACAACTGGTTGAAGCCAAGTTAACCGCATTGCTGCAACTAACTCTTAAATGGTGCACTCGACAGGATTCGAACCTGTGACCGCTCGGTTCGTAGCCGAGTACTCTATCCAGCTGAGCTACGAGTGCATTTGTTGCCGCGCATTATAGGCCGTTCAATCTCTATGTAAAGCTATTTTTTCGTTAATTTTCAACAACTTACCGAAAAAACCAGATTGCAACGTACTAAGCAAATAATGGCGGAGAACGGGGGATTCGAACCCCCGACACCCTTTTGAGGTGTACTCCCTTAGCAGGGGAGCGCCTTCGGCCACTCGGCCAGCTCTCCGCAACACGGGGCGTATATTAACCACGTTCCTCCCCGTTTGCAAACATAAAAAACGATAAAAATTAAAGGCTTGGTTCTTCGTCCTTCTCTTTCTTGATCCGCAGGTAGATTTCCTCGCGGTGGACCGCTACCTCTTTCGGAGCATTAACCCCGATACGTACTTGATTGCCTTTGACGCCGAGCACGGTCACGGTGATTTCGCCATCACCGATAATCAGGCTTTCTGCGCACCGACGAGTCAGAATCAGCATACCTTTCTCCTCACGCATTTCATTTCAGGAACAACAGTCTGCAAAAAAAAGGCGTTCGACCTACGACTCGAGAGTCATAGCCCTAACGACCTAAGTATTGTCGAGCGCACACAAAAGACCATGCGCCCTACAAAAAAAGGAAAGGCGCGGTAGACCGCGCCTTCCTGGCACTACATCACTCGCCCTGTCGGGCCGGAGCGTCTAGCTCAAACGCGGTATGCAGCGCGCGCACAGCAAGCTCCAGGTACTTCTCTTCGATCACTACCGAGACTTTGATTTCAGACGTGGAGATCATCTGGATATTGATGCTTTCCTTGGCCAGAGCCCCAAACATACGGCTGGCAACGCCGGCATGGGAACGCATGCCCACACCCACGATCGACACCTTGGCAATCTTGATATCGCCGACCACTTCACGGGCGCCAATCTCGCTCGCGGTGTTCTCCAGGATTTTCAATGCCGCATCGTACTCGTTGCGGTGCACAGTGAACGTGAAATCGGTGGTGTTATCGTGCGAGACGTTCTGCACGATCATGTCGACTTCAACATTCGCATCACTGATCGGGCCCAGAATCTTGAAGGCCACGCCCGGGGTGTCTGGCACGCCACGGATCGTCAGCTTGGCTTCATCGCGGTTGAAAGCGATGCCGGAAATGATCGGCTGTTCCATGGATTCCTCTTCATCAATAGTAATGAGGGTGCCCGGACCCTCTTTGAAGCTGTGCAATACGCGCAGCGGAACGTTGTACTTGCCGGCGAACTCCACCGCGCGGATCTGCAAAACCTTGGAACCGAGGCTGGCCATTTCCAGCATCTCTTCGAAGGTGATCTTGTCCAGACGCTGGGCCACGGAAACCACACGCGGGTCAGTGGTGTAGACGCCATCCACATCGGTGTAGATCTGGCACTCATCAGCCTTGAGAGCTGCCGCCAGGGCCACGCCGGTAGTGTCCGAACCGCCACGCCCGAGGGTGGTGATGTTGCCGTGTTCATCCACACCCTGGAAGCCCGCTACAACTACCACGCGGCCAGCTTTCAGATCAGTGCGAATTTTCTGATCATCGATCTGCAGAATGCGCGCCTTGGTGTGCGCACTGTCGGTGAGGATACGCACCTGGCTGCCCGTGTAGGACACCGCAGGAACGCCACGCTTGTTCAGGGCCATGGCCAGCAAGGCGATGGTCACCTGCTCACCCGTAGAGACGATCACGTCCAGCTCACGCGGGAGCGGTTGCTGGTCGCCACTGATTGCCTTGGCCAGCTCGATCAAGCGATTGGTCTCGCCGCTCATGGCCGACAGCACCACCACCAGGTCGTCGCCAGCATCGCGGAATTTCTTAACCTTGTCGGCAACCTGCTCGATTCTTTCGACAGAGCCGACCGAGGTGCCTCCAAATTTCTGTACGATCAAAGCCATTTCTAAGCCGCCTCAGCCCGTAAAGGGGCGCCTAAATATCCAATCAACCAGCACCGAACAAGCCCGCGACTAGACCACGGGCCAGTTAACAACGCCTTAAATACCTGCCTCGACAAACGGCACGGTCAGGGCCAGGGCCGCATCCAGAGCACCGGCATCGACACCACCGCCTTGCGCCATGTCCGGACGACCACCGCCCTTCCCGCCCACCGCCGCGGCGGCTTGCTTCATCAAATCACCGGCCTTGAGTTGGCCAGTCAGGTCTTTGGTTACACCGGCAACCAGAACGACCTTATCCTCATGGACACCGCCGAGCAGGATCACTGCGCGGCCGAGCTTGTTCTTCAACTGATCGACCAGGGCCAACAGCGCCTTACCATCCTGACCATCCAGGCGCGCCGCCAGGACTTTCACGTCCTTGACGTCCACCGCAGAAGACGACAGATCGTCGCCTGCCGCACTGGCTGCCTTGGCCTGCAACTGCTCCAGCTGTTTTTCCAGAGCACGGTTGCGCTCCAACACGGCGGACAGCTTGTCGATCAGGTTGTCGCGGCTGCCCTTGACCAGGCTGGCCGCTTCCTTGAGTTGTTCTTCGGCCGCATTGAGGTAGGCCAGGGCCGCAGCGCCAGTCACCGCCTCGATACGTCGCACACCGGAGGCCACACCGCCTTCACTGATGATCTTCAGCAGGCCAATGTCGCCCGTGCGGTTGGCGTGGATACCACCACACAGTTCCACCGAGAAGTCGCCGCCCATGCTCAGTACGCGCACGTTGTCGCCGTACTTCTCGCCGAACAGTGCCATGGCGCCCTTGGCCTTGGCGGTCTCGATATCGGTTTCCTCGGTTTCAACCGGGGTGTTCTTGCGCACTTGTGCATTGACGATATCTTCCAGGGCCTTGATCTGCTCCGGCTTAATCGCTTCGAAGTGGCTGAAGTCGAAACGCAGACGCTGGCTATCGACCAACGAACCCTTCTGTTGGACGTGCTCACCCAGCACCTGACGCAATGCAGCGTGCAGCAAGTGAGTGGCCGAGTGGTTCAAGGCGGTTGCATGCCGTACTTCGGCATCGACCTGCGTGTCCACTGGCGCGCCGACCGTCAAGTTGCCCAGCACCAACACGCCGTGATGCAGGAACGCACCGCCGGTCTTAGTGGTGTCACGCACTTCAAAACGACCCGATGTCGAGCTCAGGAAACCACAGTCACCGATCTGGCCGCCCGACTCGGCGTAGAACGGCGTCTGGTCCAGGACCACAACGGCTTCGTCGCCTTCATTTAGAACGTCGACCGACTTGCCATCTTTATAGAGGGCAACGATCTTGGCCGAGCCAAGGGTCGCCTTGTAGCCAGTGAACTCGGTAGGCACATCAACTTTGACCAGGGTGTTGTAGTCCAGGCCAAAGGAGCTGGCGGAGCGAGCACGTACGCGCTGGGCTTCCATCTCACGTTCGAAGCCAGCTTCATCAATGGTCAGCTCGCGCTCACGGGCGATGTCAGCGGTCAGGTCCATCGGGAAGCCATAGGTATCGTAAAGCTTGAACACCACATCGCCCGGCACCACGGTGCCTTTGAGCTCAGACAGGTCCTGTTCCAGGATCTTCAGACCGTGCTCCAACGTCTTGGTGAACTGCTCCTCTTCAGCCTTGAGCACGCGCTCGATGTTGCCCTGCTGCTGCTTGAGTTCTGGAAACGCTTCGCCCATCTCGGCCACCAAGGCGGCAACGATTTTGTAGAAGAAGCTGCCGGTGGCGCCCAACTTGTTACCGTGGCGGCAGGCTCGACGAATGATGCGGCGCAGCACATAGCCACGGCCTTCGTTGGACGGCAGCACACCGTCGGCAATCAGGAAGCCGCAGGAACGAATATGGTCCGACACAACCTTGAGCGAAGACTGGCCCTCATTGGCGCAACCAATGGCCGCCGCCGACGCGCTCAGCAGGTTGGTAAACAGGTCGATTTCATAGTTGGAGTGAACGTGCTGCATCACCGCACTGATCCGCTCCAGGCCCATGCCGGTGTCCACCGACGGCGCTGGCAGCGGATGCAACACGCCATCGGCGGTGCGGTTGAACTGCATGAATACGTTGTTCCAGATCTCGATGTAACGGTCGCCGTCTTCTTCCGGCGAGCCCGGCGGGCCACCCCAGATGTCGGCGCCGTGATCGTAGAAGATCTCGGTGCAAGGGCCACATGGGCCGGTATCGCCCATCGTCCAGAAGTTGTCGGAGGCGTAAGGCGCGCCCTTGTTGTCGCCGATGCGAATCATGCGCTCGGCAGGCACACCGATTTGTTGGGTCCAGATGTCATACGCTTCATCGTCCGTCGCGTAGACGGTGACCCAGAGTTTTTCCTTTGGCAGCTTCAGCACGCCGGTCAGGAAGGTCCAGGCGAAGGTAATCGCATCTTTTTTGAAATAATCACCGAAGCTGAAGTTACCCAGCATTTCGAAGAACGTGTGGTGACGGGCGGTATAGCCGACGTTTTCCAGGTCACTGTTCTTGCCGCCGGCACGTACGCACTTCTGGCTGCTGGTGGCGCGGGTGTAGGCGCGCTTTTCCTGGCCCAGGAAGCAGTCCTTGAACTGGTTCATCCCCGCGTTAGTGAACAGCAGGGTTGGGTCATTGCCTGGGATCAAAGAGCTGGAGGCGACACGGGTGTGACCTTGCTCTTCGAAGAAGCGAAGGAAGGCTTCACGGATTTCTGCGCTTTTCATTAGGTTCTTCCACGGAGGCTGCGGCCAAAGGCCAGTGCGCAACATCATCAGACGGAGCGACGGCAAAAGGCCGCATTATATCGGCCCTTTGCCGGGGGTACAGCGTGTTTATGCGATAGAGACGCTCAATTAGACGGTCTGCACGATCATTTGCGCGAAAATTCGACGAATGTCGCAAGCACCTGCTCGATCTGCGCCCGACTGACATCCAGATGAGTGACCATACGAAGGCGTGGCGCGGCGCTCAACTTGATCCCGCGCTCGGCAGCAAAGGCCTTCAAGGCCTGGGCCTGATCGCCGATCTGCACGTAGACCATGTTGGTCTGCACCGGCTCGACCTCATACCCCGCTTTGCGCAGCTCTTCGCCCAGCCACTGAGCGTTGGCGTGGTCATCAGCCAGGCGTTGCACCTGATGATCCAAGGCATACAGCCCCGCCGCAGCCAGGGAACCGGCCTGGCGCATACCGCCACCGACCATCTTGCGCAAACGCCGGGCCTTGGCGATCAACATCGTAGAGCCGCACAGCACCGAGCCGATGGGGGCACCGAGCCCCTTGGACAGGCACACCGACACCGAATCGAAATGCTGGGCGATCTCCCGCGCATTCACCCCAAGCTTGACCGCCGCGTTATAGATTCGCGCGCCATCCAAATGGAGGGCCAAGCCATGTTCACGGGTAAACGCCCGCGCCTGGGCCAGGTATTCCAAGGGCAGCACTTTGCCTTGCATGGTGTTTTCCAGAGCCAGCAAGCGGGTGCGGGCGAAGTGGAAATCGTCCGGCTTGATCGCGTCCCGTACATGGTTCAAATCCAGGGAGCCATCCGCCTGCACTTCCAACGGCTGGGGCTGGATCGAACCCAACACTGCTGCACCACCGCCTTCATATTTGTAGGTGTGGGCCTGCTGGCCGACGATATATTCCTCACCGCGCTCACAATGAGCCATCAACGCCAGCAGATTGCTCATGGTGCCGGTGGGCACGAACAACGCCGCAGCAAACCCAAGGCGCTTGGCCAATTCAGCTTCCAGCAGATTGACGCTGGGGTCTTCACCGTAGACGTCATCGCCGCTGACGGCAGTGGCCATCGCGTCCAGCATGCCGGGGGTGGGTTGGGTCACGGTATCGCTGCGCAGGTCAATCACGGTCATGAAACAGGCCTCTAACAGGTTGAGTACGTCCTTTTATCGATGATTACTGCGGGCAAAGCCCCGGAATATCAAGCCCCGTTTACATTCAATCGAATACCAACCAAACAAACCGATATAGGTTATCGATACGGCGTCCGTGCAGTTTTTGAAAAACCATGTTAAAAATCTCCCCGCCGCCAGGGTTCTGGTGGCAACGTTCTCAGGGCGGGGTGTAATTCCCCACCGGCGGTAATTACACGCAATGTGTATAGCCCGCGAGCGCTTGGCGCCTCGAACTGCTCACGCGGGACGGCGACAAGGTCAGCAGACCCGGTGTGATCCCGGGGCCGACGGTCATAGTCCGGATGAAGAGAGAACGGGATTGAGACCTAAGGGCCGCGCGCCTATTGACGCATGCGTACCCTTAAATCCCATTCGATTCATAACGCCCTGTTTTTTTCTTAAACAGGAGTCAGAACATGCAACCCACCGCTATCGACAGCAAAAGCAAAAACCACTACGGCGAGCGCGTCGCGTTTATCCAAGCCTGCTGGCACAAGGATATTGTCGACCAATCCCGTAAAGGCTTCCTCGCCGAAATGATCGCCCAGGGCTACCAGGAATCGGACATCGATTTCTTCGAAGTCGGCGGCGCCTTTGAAATGCCCCTGCACGCCAAGCTACTGGCCAAGACCGGTCGTTACGCCGGTATCGTTGCCGCCGCGCTGGTGGTGGACGGTGGCATCTACCGTCACGAATTCGTCGCCCAATCGGTGGTGAGCGGCCTGATGCAGGTGCAGCTGGAAACTGAAGTGCCGGTGTTCTCAGTATCGCTGACGCCGCATCACTTCCACGCGGGCAGCGAACACCACGCGTTCTTCCATGATCACTTTGTGCACAAGGGCCAGGAAGCGGCGAAGACCTGCGCAGATACCCTGCACAAGGTACGGGCGATCCGTCGTAGCGAGCCACGGGCGGTAGCGGTCTAAGCAACACTGCAAAACAAAATGTGGGAGGGGGCTTGCCCCCTCCCACATTTGCATCCGGTTACGCCTTGAGACCTATGCCAGGCCAGCGTCCGTGGTCGGCACAATCAATATCCCTGCCCGCAAACCATTCTTCACCTTAGGGTTGGGGAAGATGATGCGTGCGCCCTCCTCCTCGATCACCCAACGCGTCTTGGCCACATCTTCGGCCAGCAGATAACCCTTTTCCAATTCCGAAAAGTTTTCCACGTCAGCCGGCAAGTGCAGCAGGAATGCATCACTGTGCTTGATGACTTCACGCGACACGGCGAACAGTTTCAACCCGTCCAGGCTGTCAGTCTCAGGCTCCGTGCCTTCGATGATCTGTTTGAGGCGCAGCTCCAGGCGGGAAACATTCACCCCTTGGTTCTGCCCGAATGGCCGCGCCTTGCCCAGTTCCAGGGTGAAAGCTTCGGCGTCCAGTTGCTCGTAGGTAAACGCCGTGAAGGTGATCGACGTCTTGTTCTGCAGTAGCACCGCGTCCATGCCGGCAGCGTTCAAACGCGCCAGTTCGCGACGCGAATGCTGGCGCCCGTCTTTCCAGGGGTACAGGGCGAACTGCTCAATCTTCGAGCCGCGAATGGCGGTGTGCAAATCGTAATGCAGGCGCGAACGGTCAGGCTGGCTGAAGAAGCTACGGGCCAGTTGTTCAAGCTCGGCGGCGCGCATGGCTTCGGGGCCGATGTTTTTTTCGTGACGGCCGTTGAACAGCCGGTTGACGTCCAGTTCGAGGTAACGCTCGCCGCGGCGCATCGCCTCGGGGTTGCCGAACAGGAACAAAATACGAGTGCGGGGTTTGATCTCCCCACGGGCGATGCCATGCAACAAGCGGTCGAGCAGTTCGATCGGCGCGGTTTCGTTGCCATGGATGCCGGACGACAGCAGCAGGTCGCTGCCATTGTCCCGTGCTTCAGGAGGACGCACTTCAAGCGCGCCCTCGCTGAGCCAGCGCATCTGCACGCCGTCGACAGTCGATTGAATTTTTTGCGCCGGTTCACGACCGGCGAGGGTCAGTTCAAGCAATTTGCCGAGGGCGAGCATACGCAGCTTCCTTAGTGGTTGCAGCCTGGGCCGTGGACGTGATCGTCGTCATCACCTTCAACGTCGGCCGGTTCCATTTCCAGCTGCAGGCTCATCAGGTTGGTGGCCAGTGGGCGCATCAGCAGGTTGGCGTATTCGGCATCGCCTTCTTCGACGTCCACACCGATCAGCAGTTGGCCACGGCCGTCGTGCTGGATCCAGATTTCCTTGCCCTGCCAGACCACGGCGACGCGGGTGCAGGAGGTTTCCAGCTGGGTGCCGTCGGTGTCTTCAAGGATCAGCTTCAGGGTGTCGGTGGTCATAAAATAGTTCTCAGCCGTGCGGCGTTAATTGATCTGGAAAGGATAAACCGAGCCCAGTTTAAGGATTTGCGTCAGTTCATCCAGTGCCGTCCGGCACTCAAGCAGCAACTGCGGGTCAGCCAGGTCGGTTTCACGCAGGCTGTCGCGGTAGTGTTTGTCGACCCATTGGGTCAGCGTGTCGTACAACGGCGCGGTCATGATAACCCCTGGATTCACCGCCGCCAGTTCCGTTTCGTTCAGCGCCACGCGCAAGCGCAGGCACGCCGGGCCGCCGCCGTTCTGCATGCTCTGCTTGAGGTCGAAGACCTTCACTTCGCGGATCAGCCCACCCGCAGCGGTCAGGCCTTGCAGGTAATGCCACACGCGCTCATTGGCGCGGCACTCTTCTGGCACGATCAACAGCATCGAGCCGTCAGGTCGGGTCAGCAACTGGCTGTTGAACAGGTAGGAACGCACTGCGTCCTCGACGCTGACCTGGGCGCGCGGCACGCACACCGACTGGAAGTTGCCGCCCACTTTGCCCAACTTGCCTTGCAGTTCGGCGAGCATCTGTTCGGTATTGAGGAACGCATCCTCGTGATAGAACAGCACTTCGCCGTTGCCCACCGCGATCACGTCGTTGTGGAACACACCCGCATCAATCACGGCCGGGTTCTGCTGGGCGTAGACCACGCCGTCGTCTTTCAAACCGTGCAGACGGGCGACGGCCTGTGAGGCTTCGAGCGTCTGGCGTGCCGGGTATTTCTGGGGGGCCGGGTAACGGGGATCGAACGCGCTGCGGCCGAACACAAAAAACTCTACCCCGGCCTCGCCATATTCACGGCAAAAACGCGTGTGGTTGGCCGCGCCTTCGTCGCCGAACTGCGCCACCGCCGGCAATGCGGCGTGATGGGCAAAGTGTTTCTGGTCAGCAAACATCGCGCCCAGCACGCGGCTGGTGGTCGGGTGTTCAATGCTGCGGTGGTACTTGCAGTTGAGGTTGGCGGCGGTGAAATGCACGCGACCATCCGCCGTGTCGGCGCTCGGGCTGACCGTGGCGGCGTTGGCCACCCACATGCTCGACGCAGAGCAACTGGCGACCAACAACGGCATGGCCTGCTTGGCCGCCTGCTGGATCACCTGGGCATCGGTCCCGCTGAAGCCAAGGCTGCGCAAGGCGGCCACGTCCGGGCGCTCTTGGGGCGCGAGTACGCCTTGCACAAAGCCCATGTCCATCAGGGCTTTCATTTTTTGCAGGCCCTGCAACGCTGCTTCCTTGGGGTTGGAATGCTGCTGGCTGTTGCTCTGGGACGCGACGTTGCCGAAGGACAAACCGCCGTAGTTATGGGTCGGCCCCACTAGACCGTCAAAATTGACTTCATAGGATTTCATCGGCGAGGCTCCACGAACATCTGTTTTTATAGGCATCAAATTACTTGAATACACCACTGAACCCCTGTGTGAGGGGGCTTGCCCCCTCCCACATTTAGATCAGCGTAATGCCGGGGGTTAGCGTGGCCGGCACCACCAGGCTTGGCGTTTCAAGCGACGCCACCGGGTACGCACAATAATCCGCCGCGTAATACGCACTGGCCCGATGGTTGCCCGACGCCCCCACCCCACCGAACGGTGCGGTACTCGCAGCGCCGGTCAGTTGTTTGTTCCAGTTGACGATCCCGGCGCGGCTTTCCAGCCAAAATTGCTGGTAACGCGCCTCGGAGTCCGACAACAAACCGGCGGCCAGGCCGTACTGGGTGTTGTTGGCCTCGGCAATCGCCGCCTCAAAATCAGCGTAGCGGATCACCTGCAACAGCGGGCCGAACAGTTCTTCGTCTTCGCGCTCGGTCACACCGGTCACGTCGATGATGCCTGGGGTCAGCAACGCGGCCTGATCCTGCGGCTGGGTCATTTCCAGCAGCGCGACAGCGCCATTTGCCAGCATCAGCTCCTGGGCATCCATCAGCGCTTTCGCGGCGCCAAGGGAAATCACCGAGCCCATGAACGGCGCCGGTTGCTGGTCGAACGCACCGACTTCAATCGTCGCACTCACCGCCACCAGCCGCGCCAGCAATGCATCGCCCCAGGCGCCTTCCGGCACCAGCAGGCGACGGGCGCAGGTACAACGTTGGCCGGCAGAGATAAACGCCGACTGGATAATGGTGTAGACCGCCGCATCCACATCGGCCACTTCGTCCACCACCAGCGGGTTGTTGCCGCCCATTTCCAGGGCCAGGATTTTGTCCGGGCGTCCGGAGAACTGCTGGTGCAGGTGATTGCCGGTACGGCTCGAACCGGTAAAGAACAAACCGTCGATGCCTGGGTTGGCCGCCAACGCGATACCGGTTTCCCGCGCACCTTGCAGCAGATTCAACACACCCGCCGGCAGACCGGCTTCGATCCAGCACTGCACGGTCAGCTCGGCGACTTTGGGAGTCAACTCGCTCGGCTTGAATAGCACGGTGTTACCCGCCAACAAGGCCGGGACGATATGCCCGTTGGGCAAATGCCCAGGGAAGTTGTAAGGGCCAAACACCGCCACCACACCGTGGGGCTTGTGGCGCAACACGGCGGTGGCGTCACCCAGGGGGCCGCTCTTCTCGCCAGTACGCTCCCGGTAGCTTTGCACCGAGATCGCAATTTTGTTGGCCATGCTGGTGACTTCAGTGGCCGATTCCCACAACGGCTTGCCGGTTTCCTCACCGATGCAGCGGGCGATTTCATCGGCGCGACGTTTAAGGGTCGCGGCGAAGGTTTCCAGCACGCTGATGCGCTCTTCCAGCGAACGCTTGGCCCAGGCCGGGAACGCCTGGCGCGCGGCCTGCACAGCGGACTCGACCTGCTCGGCAGTGGCGCCGTTGCCGGCCCACAGCACGTCTTGAGTCACCGGGTTGCGTGATTCAAACAACTCACCCTGGCCAGACAGCCAGCTACCTGCGATATACAGCGAATTCATTATTTCGACTCCCGAGCAGCAGACAACGGTACAGCGCGCACTTGATCACCCACCACCAGTTGCAGGCGCTTGGCAGTCTGCGGATCGACCACCAGCGTGCCTGCCGCCAGGCGGGCCGGTGCGGCGGTGATGCGACACTCTTCGCGCTTGCGGTTATGGATCAGGAACGGCGTGGCGTCGTCCCCCGGCGTGCCGATGGCCAGCACCAGCGACTGGCTGTCGCGCACCGCACGGATTTTGCTGGTCTCACACTCCACTGCCGGGCCGGCGTCGAAGATATCGACATAGCCCTGGTAGCTGAAGCCTTCGCTCTTGAGCATGCTCAGCGCGGGTTCGGTGTCCGGATGGACCTTGCCGATCACGTTGCGCGCGTCTTCCGACAGGAAACAGCTGTACAACGGAAACTTCGGCATCAGCTCGGCGATAAACGCCTTGTTGCCCACGCCGGTGAGGTAGTCAGCCTGGCTGAATTCCATCTTGAAGAAGTGACGACCCAAGCTTTCCCAGAACGGCGAACGCCCGGCATCGTTAGACACGCCGCGCATCTCGGCAATGATCTTGTTGCCGAACAACTGCGGAAACTCAGCGATAAACAACATGCGCGCCTTGGCCAACATGCGGCCGTTGAGGCCGTTGCGGTAGTCGGCGTGCAGGAACAACGAGCACAACTCGGAATTGCCGGTGAGGTCGTTGGCCAGGAACAGCGTCGGAATCTCGCGGTAAATGTTCAGTTCCTGGGAGGCGCTGACGGTCAGGCCCACCCGGAAGTTATACCAAGGCTCACGCAGGCCAACGGCGCCAGCGATGGCGGAAATCCCCACCACTCGGCCTTCGTCGTTTTCCAGCACGAACAGGTAGTCCGCATCGCCACGCCCGGCGTCGCCGCGAAAGGTTTTTTCCGCCCAGCCAACCCGATGGGTCAGGCGCTCTTCGTTGGCCGGCAAGGTCGTGAGGCCGGTGCCGGTGCTGCGCGCCAGATCAATCAGGGCCGGTAAATCGCTGCTGCGTACGGGACGAACGATCATGCTATCTCCTCAGACGGGCCGCTGTTGTCAGCCACCCGCGAAACTCAGTCTTTATACCGCTACCAAGCGCACACTCGCGCCTTCGCCAACGCCCAGGGCTTCGGCAGTTGCCAAGTCCAGGGTCACCGGTTTGCCGGGCGCGTAGTCCAGCTCCAGCATCACCGCACGGTAATCCTGCAACTGCGCGTTGCTCACCAGGTATTGGCGGCCGACACCCTTGACCATCTCGCCGATCTTCACCGGAACCACGCGGCTCTGGGCAATAGAGCGAATCCCCGAAACCCGTGCATGCAGCGTGGGGCCGCCATCGAAGATGTCGATGTAATGGTCGGTCTCGAAGCCCTCGCGCATCAGGATGTCGAAGGTAATCTGCGCACGCGGGTGCACCTGGCCCATGGCTTCCTGGGCTTCGTCCGGCAACAGCGGTACGTAGATTGGGTAGTGCGGCATCAGCTCGGCGAGGAACGTACGGCTTTTCAGCCCGCACAGACGCTCGGCGGCGGCGTAGTTGAGGTCGAAGAAGTTACGGCCGATGGCATCCCAGAACGGCGAATCACCGTTCTCGTCGCTGTAGCCGACAATCTCGGTCACCACCGAGTCGGCAAAGCGCTCGGGGTGGCTGGCGACGAACAGCAGGCGGCCACGGGAATTGAGTTCCGACCACGGCGAACCGACCAGCTCGGGCACCACGTAGAAACTGGTGAGCAGGCTGTTGCCGGTGAGGTCGTGGCACTGGGAAAGCACGTGGATCTTGTTGTGGATCTTCAGCTCGCGCGAGGCGTGCACGAAGGTCTCGTTACGAAAACTGTAGAAAGGCTCCGAGTAGCCGGCCGACGCGACGATGGCCGAGCAACCGGCGAGCTTGCCGGTCTCGGTGTCTTCGAGCACGAAGAAATAGCTTTCTTCACCGTTGAAACTTACCTCGGCCGCGAAGGACGCTTCGCTGGCGGCGATCTTGTCGCTGAGGCGTTCCACATCATCCGGCAAGGAGGTGACACCAATCGGGCTGTCCGCAGCCAGACGCTGTACCTCGCCCAGATCAGCCATTTGCGCGGGGCGCATCACCAGCATGGTGTCACTCCTTAACTCTAAAACTCATAGGGGAAAATTACCGGACATAGCTGGAACAACCATATTTCAATGTGGGAGGGGGCTTACCCCCGATAGCGGTTTATCAGTCACCGGATGTATCAACTGACAGACTGCTATCGGGGGCAAGCCCCCTCCCACATTTTTGACCCAGTCCGGCCGGCAGAAGGTGTAGTTATCAGGCTTGTGTCAGGGTTTTTACTGCACGTTCGAAGCGATCCAGGCCTTCGTTGATGTCCGCTTCTTCCACCACCAGGCTCGGCGCGAAACGCACCACGTCCGGACCGGCTTGCAGGATCATCAGGTTTTCTTTCTCGGCCGCGTTGAACACGTCCTTGGCCTTGCCTTTAAACGCATCACTCAATACGCAACCGATCAGCAGGCCCATGCCACGCACTTCGGTGAAGATGCCGTACTGCTTGCCGATCTGTTCCAGGCGCGCCTTGAACTGGTTGTGTTTGGCGTTGACGCCGGCCAGCACCTCAGGGGTGTTGATCACGTCGATGACCGCTTCGGCCACCGCACACGCCAGCGGGTTACCGCCGTAAGTGGTGCCGTGGGTGCCGACCACCAGGTGCTTGGCCAGGTCTTCGCGGGTGAGCATCGCCGCGATCGGGAAACCGCCGCCCAGGCTCTTGGCGCTGGTGAGGATGTCCGGCGTCACACCGTAGTGCTGGTAGGCAAACAGGTGGCCGCTACGGCCCATGCCAGTCTGCACTTCGTCGAACACCAGCAGCGCATTGTTGGCGTCGCACAGTTCGCGGGCGCCTTGCAGGTAAGCCAACTCGGCCGGCAGTACGCCGCCTTCGCCCTGGATCGGTTCGAGCACCACGGCGCAGGTCTTGTCCGACACGGCGGCTTTCAGCGCAGCCAAGTCGTTATAAGGAACGTGGGTGATGCCGGTGATTTTAGGACCGAAGCCATCGGAATACTTCGACTGACCACCAACGTTGACGGTGAACAAGGTACGGCCGTGGAAGCTGTTCAGCGCGGCAATGATCTCGTACTTCTCGGTACCGAAACGGTCGAACGCCACGCGACGGGCCAGCTTGAACGCGGCCTCGTTGGCTTCGGCGCCGGAGTTACAGAAGAACACGCGCTCGGCAAAGGTGGCGTCGATCAGCTTATGGGCCAGGCGCAGGGCCGGCTCATTGGTGAACACATTGGAGACATGCCACAGCTTGTTAGCCTGTTCGGTCAACGCACCGACCAGCGCCGGGTGGGCGTGGCCCAACACGTTGACCGCGATGCCGCCGGCAAAGTCGATCAGCTCGCGACCCGCCTGGTCCCACACACGGGAGCCTGCGCCACGCACGGGGATGAATGCGGCAGGTGCGTAGTTGGGAACCATGACCTGGTCGAAATCGGCACGTTGCACCGGGGCTTGCTCAACGGACATCGGAGTCTCCTGAAGAGGAACGCCTGCCTGGAACTGGCGGGCGATGCAGGGATTGTAAGGACAGTTTTCAGAGCGGCCTTGCCGCCAAGCGACAACTTCTTATAGCGCCAACCCGCGTTTTCAGCGGGTTTACGCCAATGCGACAAATAGCGTCGCAAAGGCGCAGTTTAAACCGTGCGCAGGCCTCGTGGGCAGGGGATGACAGGATCTTCGCAAATCAGCCCCAGCGCGCTGCGCTAACTGTCTACCGCCCAACGACAAGCCTGCGCTGTTTTGCTGAGCCTCCTCAAAAGCCATCAAGGAACGGCCCATGGCGCAGCATCCTGAAACCCAGACACCACACCTCGACATTCTCCGCGACGCTATCCCTCCTTGGTTGGGCACGGCCAGTGCCGCCAAGCGCGTGGCGTTGAAAGCCTGCACGCCGTTGATTGCCGACTGGTATACCCGTGCAACCGAGTCGCAACATGCACAGCTCAAAGAACTCAACGCCGCCGCCTGGACCGCGCAGAACCTCGTGGACAAGGCTCTGGCGGCACTGAAAAGCCCGGAGCAGTTCGGCGCCGAACGCCTGCACGCGGCACTCAAGGACGAGTTCGGCATCGACACTGATGTGCGCACCACCTACCTGCAACTGTACGTCCCGTTGACCGTCGTCGGTTTTACCGTCAAGCAGGGCGCGGCCAGAACCTGGTCGGTCTCACTGCTGGAAGCGGCGCTGCACAACTTCGAAACCGACGAGACCTACGCGCAGCACTCGGGCTTCAGCACGCAACCCACGGCCACAGGGCAGTTCAGCCCCCTCCCCGACCTCGACGCGAAGATCAGCGTCGCGCAATTCACCCAACTCTGCCGGCGCCTGGATATCGGCGGCCAATACCAACGCTACCTGGACGAGTACCTCGACCTGGGCAACCCCGTGGCGCGCAACGCCCTGGAGCACTGGCTCAAACAAAGCCACTTGGGCGCGCTGAAATTCGCTCTGTACATGGCCTTGCTCAAGGACGAGCTGCCCGCCGCCAGCCACACCGCGGTACTCAATCTGATCGAAAACGGCGACGCCACGCACAACGGCTGCCCACCGCTGATGGCCCATGATTTATTCATCATGGATTGTCGCCTCACTGGCGTGGTGCTGTTCGCTCCGGATCTGGAGAACAGTCGCGATACAGCCCCGCTGATCGCCTATATCCCCGACGATCCGCAACACCCGATCAAACACTACCCCAGCAGTGCCGCGTTCATGCAGAGCCTGGTCGCCCGGCTGCGCTCGAAGGACTTTCAAGGGTTCTTCAGCCGTTTTGTCCGCCATGAAGACGCTGCGGTGTTCTTCGCCAACCTCAATCAACGCCTCAACCAAGTCACCTGGCATGCGCATAAACAGGGCGATCCACTGCCCAGTTGGCGTGACACCCCGACCCAGAGCCCCCAGCTGCAATTTCGCAGCCTCAGGATCAACGGTGACCTCTTCGCGCATCTATTCCAGATGCACCTGAGCAAGCTGCTGGCAGACGCGCAGAGCCGCGCGGTCTCCACCGCCAAGGTCGACCAGAACGCACGTTGGGAACGCTGGGAGTTCCTGAAAAAAATCGGCGATACCCTGCTGCAGATCGTTGCCTTCGTGGCACTGCCGTTCGTGCCGCCGCTGGGCGCACTGATGCTGGCGTATACCGCCTATCAGGTGCTCGACGAGGCCTTCGAAGGCATCATCGACTGGGCTGAGGGCCTGCGACATGAAGCCCTGGGCCATGCTTTGGGCCTGCTGGAGCAGATGGTCCAACTGGGCCTGTTCGCCACCGGATTGCCCATCATCGAAGGACTGGTGCGCGAAGCATTGCCCGCGCAGCTGCTGGCCTTCATCGAGCGCTTGCAACCGGTCAAACGGCCCAACAGTCAGCGCCGTCTGTGGCAACCCGACCTCAGCCCCTATCGACAGGAGGTGACACTGCCCGCCGAGGCACGCCCGGACGCGCAAGGCCTGCACCTGCACGCAGACAAAAACATCCTTAGCCTCAATGGCGAGCGCTATCACGTGCAGAAAGACGCCGGCCGCTATTTCATCCAGCACCCCACGCGACCTTCGGCTTACCGTCCGGCCGTGATGACCAACGGACAGGGCGCCTGGGTCACCGAGCTGGAAAACCCCTTGAGCTGGGATAGCACTACGCTGATGCGCCGCCTCGGTTACCAGACCGATTCATTGAGCGACGCGCAATTAGCGCAGGTCCGCGACTGCAGCGCTACCCATGACAACACGTTGCGCAAAACGCACAGCACCCAGCAGCCGCCACCACCGCTACTGGCCGACACCCTCAAGCGCTTCAAGATCGACCAGCAGTTGCAGGAGTTTGTGACACAGATGAACAGCGACGACCCGGCGATCTACGCCAAGGCCGATTCGCAGACCCAATTGCAGTTGCTGATCAGCTATGGCCTGTGGCCCTCCGGCAAGACCTTGCGGGTGGTGGATGCCAGCGGCAACACCCTGTGGGAGTTCCTCGGAGAATCCGGGGCCAGCACTGTGCAGGTACTTGAGGAGCAATTGCGCAACGGCGACCTGCTGCCCACCCTGATCGACAGCCTGAATGAGCCGGAGCGCAAGGAACTACTGGAAGAAGAATTCGGCCTGCCTCCCGCCTCCAGCCGCACCCGCGCAGCCGCTTTGCGCAAGAAACTTGCGCGTATTGCCCAGGACAAGCGCTTCTCACTGTTCGACTCACGCTACCGCGGCCAGGACCGCACCAGCGACCCACGTGTGCAAAAGCTCATCGACAGTGCCTCGCGCCCCGGCCTGCCGACGCCGGTTGCCGAGGAGTTACTGGCCGGTGCCAGTGGCGAGGAGCTCAAGTCGATCGACGCTGGCAACGTACCGACGCGCCTGACCGAACTGGCCGAATGGTCGTTGCATGAAGTGCGCACCACACGCGCCTATGAAGGCCTGTATCTGGACGCTGTGGAAAATCCGGACACTTGCCGGCTGGCGCTGCATTCGCTGGAAAACCTCAATGGCTGGCCCGAGTGGATTCGTCTGGAACTGCGCCAATACCGCGCTGACGGCGAGTTGCTCGACGCCATCGGGCCTACTTACGCGCCGACCAAACGTACGCTGGTGGCCACACCGGACGGCCAATTCATCCCCGAGAACGGCCAGACCGCACTGTTTGGCAGCACCGACTTCTTCACCGCCGTCCTGCAGGCCCTGCCTGACAGTGCGCGCAATGCGCTGCAACTTCATATCGGCCAGGGCCCACGCCTCAAGCAGGCGATCGGCGATGCCCCGGTGGATCGCCCTACCTTGCGCGACATATTAAAGAGCGACCCGCACAACAAACCCAGCTACGACCCCAATGTCATGCGTTTGCGCGGCGGCATGGACGGTTACCCGCCAGCCATTCCCGAGGTGCCGGGACCCAGCCGCGGCCCCTCGCTCGAACAACAGCTGCAGACGCTGCGCCCGCAACTGTCGCGTGCAAGAATCCGCGACATGATCGCCGCCCTGCAAAACACCCCCGGCGGTGCACAACTGGCCTTAACCCGGTTGCGCAACGAATACATCCAACTGGACCTGAACCTGGTGGTATGGGAATCCCAGACACCCCGTGTACACCCCACAACCGGCGCTACGCTGAGCGCGCTCCAATATGAATACCTGCGGCGCGACCGCAATTTGTTCGCCCACCAACTACGGCGAGCCTGGCGCCAGGAAACCGAGCTCGATAACTTCTATGAGCCGCCAGCCATCAACGGTCATATCCTGCGACTGTCAGCCCCCCTGCTGGGTGAGTTGCCCACCCTGAGTGCACGCTTCGAACATGTCTCTCACCTGGAATTGCAGGGTGCGCACCAACGCATGGAAATCGACGGATTCCTGCAGCTTTTTCCAAGCTTGCGTCGGCTGAACATCCGCAATCTTGCCGTGGACGAACTGCCGCCCAGCCTGGCCTCGATGAACACGCTCAACGAATTGATCCTGAGTAGCTGCAACATCCGCCTCACCGAGCAAAGCCATGCGGTCATCAACAACATGACGCGCCTGTTGACCCTTGACCTGTACAACAACCCCCTGACGCTGACTCCCAATGTGGAACAGATGCCGCAGTTGCAATACCTGGACCTGGCCAACACCGACATCGAGCAACTGCCCGAAGGATTGCTAAGTCGCAGCCACCTGACGCTGGCGATGCTGTCCAATAACAGGATCAGCGAGTTGCCTGCCGCCCTGTTCGATTTGCCCGTCGACATCACTCGGCATTTCGACCTGTCCAACAACCCGTTGTCCGAGCCGACACTGGAGCGCGTCAAAGCCTACTTCCAGCGTACCCAACACTACTTGGAAGCGATCCCGGCCAGGGTCGACGCGGAGCAGGCCAAAAGACTGTTCCCCTCGTTCAACGGTGACCAAATCAACCGCTTCATTTTTGGCCTGCCAGGGGACCTGGCAGCCGGTCGCGTCGAGATGAGTCGGCTGGAGAACGAATTTCCCACCATCCGTCAGGATTGCCTTGGCTGGGCCAACGACAGCAGCGTCACCGCCGAGGAACAAGCCCTGCGCCACCGATTTATCGCTGCCCTTGAGGCAGGCTGGCGACGCGATATCACCTCGGGCGATGTCAACTTCGGGCTGCCGATGCTCAGCTACGAATTCAGCCTTTTCCTCCCGGTGAGCGGCGATTTGCCCGCCCTGCGCACCTCGTTCAATCATGTGTCCGTGCTCGCCTTAAAGGGCTTGGGCTCACCGTTGGGTCTGGATGCGTTCCTGCGCAGTTTCCCGGCGCTGACTGCGCTGCATATCGAAAACTATGCACTGAGTGAACTGCCGCGACTCGGCCACCTGCCAAACCTGTCGTACCTGGTGCTGGACCGCTGCACGCTGCAATTGTCGCCATCCGCGCAGCAAGCCTTGCAGGGCATGCGTGAACTCAAGCACCTGAACCTCGATAACAACCCGCTGGCGCGACTGCCGGATTTCAACCAGTTGCCCAACCTGGTCAGCCTGTCACTGCGTAACACTGGCTTGAGCGAACTGCCCCGCTCGCTGATTCAGCCAGCGGTATTGCGTGCCCGCGTGGACTTGAGCCAGAACGCTTTGCGCGAGCTGCCTGAAGAGGCCTTCGAACTGCCGCGGGCGGCCAGCAACGCATTCGACCTGTCGGCCAACCCGCTGTCGCCCTCGACCTTGCACGCGATCAAGCGCTATTGCCAAGCCAAGGGCGAACACTGGAATGCCAGCATTCCCGATGCACAATTGCAGCGCATCAACGCGCTCTACCCCAGCCTCACGGAGCGAGATACCAAGCGCATCTTTTTTGAGCTACCCGGCGAACTGGAGGAAGCCGACGCGCAAATCAGCCGCCTGAGTGCCGAATACGAGCGGCTCGACAGCGACCTGGAGGAATGGGTACTCAACGTCCCCGCCATGGACCAACTGGCCAACCCCCTGCTGATCGAAAATGCCCGCGCCGAGGAGCAGGTGCGTCGCCTGGCATTCAAGGAATTGATACTGCGCTGCTGGCGCAGAGAAACCGATCTGGATGAAAACGAATGGCCCGCCCGAAACACTCACAAGCTGATCTTCAACGGCCAGCTTTCCGGAGATCTGCCAGCCCTGAATGCGCGCCTGGAACATGTGACGCTGATGGAACTGACGGGCGACAAGCGCCATGTTCGCGTAGGCGAATTCCTGCAGGCGTTCCCAAACCTGACTGCGCTGACAGTGGAGCAGCACGCCCTGCAGCGGATTCCAGACCGGGTGTTCGAACTCAAGCAATTGCGCCTGCTCAAGCTCAGCAATAACCAGATCCGCCTGACGCCGAACAGCATCGAGCAGCTATCACGCCTGACGGAGCTCACTTACTTGGATCTGAGCGACAACACCCTCACCCAAGCGCCGGACCTGCGCAACATGACGCGACTGACGATGGTGTACCTGCACAACTGCAGGCTGCGCGACATACCCACGGGGATCTTCAGCCTACCGCGCCTGCGGGCCGTAGACCTGAGCGACAACCTGATCGAGCACTTGCCGGACGACCTGCTGGGAATGCCACTGCCGCTCGACGATGACTCGGATGTGAGCGGCAACCCCCTGTCTCCCGAAAGCCTGACGATCTTGCGTACCTATTACCGGCAGACGGGCTATGAGTTGGGGGTGGAGGAAGCGACATACGACGAAAACATGGAGGACATAACCCCGCCCGGCACACCGGAACCCATGGAGGAGTGAGACAGTCGCGTACCTGTTCGGGACAACCCGGTTTCAGCCGCGTTCGGACGGCACCGATGACAACTCGAACGGGCTGCTGCTGCGCCGTTGATTGCGGTCTTCACGCGGGGTGGCGCCGAAGAAGTTGCGGTAGGCGCTGGAGAAGTGTGGCCCTGAGGAGAAGCCGCAGGACAGGCCGATCTGGATGATCGACTTGCTGGTTTGCATCAGCATTTGGCGGGCCTTGTTCAGACGCAGCTCCAGGTAATACTGGCTGGGGACGCGGTTGAGGTACTGCTTGAAGATCCGCTCCAGTTGTCGTCGCGACACACAGACGTGCTGGGCAATTTCGTCAGTGGTCAGCGGTTCTTCGATATTGGCTTCCATCAGCAACACGGCCTGGGTCAGCTTAGGATGGCTGGAACCCAGGCGGTTTTGCAGAGGAATCCGCTGGCGTTCGCCGCCTTCGCGGATGCGTTCCACCACCAGTTCTTCGGAGACTGCACCCGCCAGTTCGGCGCCGTGGTCACGGGCCAGTACCGCCAGCAGCAAGTCGAGTACCGACATGCCACCGCAGGCGCTCAGGCGATCACGGTCCCAGTCGAACAGGTGGCTGGTGGCGATCACCTTGGGAAAACGTTCGGCGAAGTCATCCTGCCAGCGCCAGTGCACGGCGGCGCGATAACCGTCGAGCAGACCGAGTTGGGCCAACGGGTACACGCCGGCCGACAAACCACCGATCACACACCCGGCCCGCACCAATTGCTTGAGGGCCGTGCTCAGTTGCGAGGCAATAACGGTTGGCGGCTCGTCGGCCAGCAGAAACAGCTTCTGAAAGCCTTCGAGCTTGCCGGCCCATGGTTCACCCGGCAATTGCCAGGCGCCTTCGGTGGCAGGCTCCGCGAGCAAAAACGACAGCTCGTAAACCACATCCGGATGCACCCGCTGAGCAACGCGTAAGGCCTCCTCAGCCAGCGCAAGCGTGAGTGCCTTTGTGCTGGGCCAAATCAGGAAACCAATTTTATGGGCGGTCATGGAGTGCTATCCGAAGCCTGTAACAGTAATGAAGACAAGGGCCAATGCTAGCCCGTAAACCAACACAAAGCTTAAAAACGATAAAGATCCAACTGTAGAACCCCAATGTAGAGATCCATGTGGGAGGAATTATTTCAAGCTGCCGGACAGGAACTGCTGCAACCGCTCGGACTGCGGGTTCACCAGCACTTCCCGAGGGTTGCCGCGCTCTTCAACAATCCCTTTGTGCAGGAACACCAACTGGTTCGACACTTCGCGGGCAAAGCCCATTTCGTGGGTGACCACCACCATGGTGCGGCCTTCCAGGGCCAGGTCCTGCATCACCTTGAGCACTTCGCCGACCAGTTCCGGGTCCAGCGCCGAAGTCGGTTCGTCAAACAGCATCACCTCAGGTTCCATCGCCAAGGCACGGGCAATCGCCACACGCTGCTGCTCGCCGCCGGACATATGGCCAGGGAACGCATCCTTACGATGACCCACGCCGACTTTAGCCAGATAGTGCTCGGCCTTTTCACGGGCATCTTTCTTCGACATGCCCAACACGTGCACCGGGGCTTCCATCACGTTTTCAAGCGCGGTCATATGCGACCACAGGTTGAAATGCTGGAACACCATGGACAGGCGCGAACGCATGCGTTGCAGCTGCTTGGGATCAGCGGCCTTCAGGGCGCCGTCCTTGTTGGCCACCAGTTTCAGCTCTTCGTTATTGAGCAGAATCTTGCCGGCGTGGGGTTGCTCCAGCAGGTTGATGCAGCGCAAAAAGGTACTTTTGCCCGAACCACTGGAACCGATGATGCTGATCACATCACCGGCAGCAGCGGCCAGGGAAACGCCTTTGAGCACTTCATGACTGCCATAGCGTTTATGCAGGTCTTGGACTTCAAGTTTGTACATGCGGTCGGTTCTCACAAAAACAGGTGGTCAGTCGTTGAGCAAGCGCCCGTGTCGCAGCGCGTCGCGCCCCGCCACCTTGGCCAGCCAGAAACCCGCTTGGGCATAACGTAGCCGTTCAACGGCAAACAACACCCCCGACGTACCGGCGCAGATAACGCTCACGCGGTCTTGCAGGGGGTCAATCACTTCAAAAATCGGTTCGCCGGCGTCCACCCAATCTCCGGCTTTGCGCAGGTAACTGATCACACCGGCGTGGGGCGCGAAGAGCAACTCGGTGCCTTCAAACGGCATGCCTTCGCACGCTTCGTGCTGCGCAGCCGGCCATTCGCCGTTGATCAGGCCTTGCTCGGCAAGGAATGCGAGGATGCCCTCGGCGTGGAAGATTGCTTCATCACGCCCGGTGTCGGCTTGACCACCCAGTTCCAACGTCGTCGCGAGGCACGCCAACGGGATCTGAGCGTCCGGAAACATCCGGGACAAACGCAACCATGGCAGCGAGCAGGCTTCATCAAACGAGCTGCCACCGGAATCCTCCGCCAACAAGCCGACCTTCACATTCAGATGCGCCGACAGCGAACGCCACTGGGGCCAGTGCTGGGGCAGCGCGTACATATGCAGCGCGGCTTCGGCGTCGCAATGCAGGTCGAGGACGATATCAGCGGTGCACGCGTGGCTCAGCAAGACGCGCTGCATGCCTTGCAACTGGCTGCTCGGCTCGGGCAAGGCGCTGAGCGCATCGCTCATGGCCTGACGGATCAGGCGCACATTGGCATGGGGATCATCCCCCAGCTTGCCTTGAAGCAATGCGGCAACCGGTTCGCTCAACTCGACGAAATCACGGTTGAAATTCTTGCCACTGCCTACTTCGAAACGCCCCTGGTGGCTGCCTTGCAACAACTGGCCCAGGCCCATCGGATTGGCCACCGGCACCAGCTCAATCACACCGTTGAGTGCGCCTTGCTGTTCCAGTTCTGTCAGGCGTTTTTTCAGTTCCCAGGCGGCTCGCATGCCGGGCAGTTCATCGGCGTGCAGGCTGGCCTGGATATAGGCCTTGCGCTCGCCGCTGCCGAAACGGAACACGCTCAGTTGGCGCTCGCAGCCCAGGTGGCCCCAGGGCAACAGGTGGTCGATACGTTCCATATCAGTGCTTCCGTGGAGCCAGGTAGCTCAGCCAGCGGCGCTCGGCCAACTTGAACAGGCGCACCAGGATAAAGGTCAGGCACAGGTAGAACACGCCAGCGGTGATATAGGCTTCGAACGGCAAGTAGAACTGGGCGTTCACCGTGCGTGCGGCGCCGGTGATGTCGATCAGGGTGACGATGGAGGCCAGGCTCGTGGTCTGGAGCATCATGATCACTTCGTTGCTGTACTGCGGCAGCGCACGGCGCAAGGCCGACGGCAGCAGGATGCGGCGGTACAGCTTATAGCGCGACATGCCCATCGCCTTGGCCGCTTCGATCTCGCCATTGGGCGTGGCCTTGAGGCTACCGGCAATGATCTCGGCGGTGTAGGCGCTGGTGTTGATCGCAAAGGCCAGGCACGCACAGAACGTGGCGCTGGACAGCAGAGGCCACATAAAGCTTTCGCGCACCGCTTCGAATTGCGCCAGACCGTAGTAGATCAGGAACAGTTGCACCAGCATCGGCGTGCCGCGGATCACGTACGTGTAGAGCCAGGCCACACCGTTCACGACCGGCTGCTTGGACACACGCATCAACCCCAGGGGCAAGGCGGCGAGCAGGCCGAAAAACAGCGAGATGGCGAGCAATTTCAGGGTAGTCAGCAGGCCGCCAAGGTACAGCGGCATGGCCTCCCAGATGACGTTGTAGTCGAAGATCATAGATCAGCCGCCCTTACGCCTACCGAGTAGCGCTTCTCAAGATAGCGCAGCGCCAGCAACGATACGCTGGTGATCACCAGGTACATCGCCGCCACTGCGAGGAAGAAGGTAAAAGGCTCGCGGGTGGCATCTGCCGCCTGCTTGGCCTTGAACATCATGTCTTGCAGGCCTACCACCGAGATCAGCGCGGTGGCCTTGGTGAGTACCAGCCAGTTATTGGTGAAACCAGGGATCGCCAGCCGAATCATCTGCGGCACCATCACCCGGAAAAACACTTGGAAACTGCTCATGCCATACGCAAGGCCGGCTTCGGCCTGTCCCTTGGGGATGGCCATGAAGGCGCCACGGAAAGTTTCCGAAAGGTAGGCGCCAAAGATGAACCCCAGAGTGCCGATACCGGCGGCCAAAGGGTTCAAGTCGATATAGTCGTCGTAGCCGAGCATCGGCGCGACGCGGTTGAGCAAGTCCTGGCCGCCGTAGAAAATCAGCAGGATCAGCACAAGGTCAGGGATCCCGCGGATCACCGTGGAGTACAAGTCACCCAGCCAGGCCAACCAGCGCACCGGCGACAGGCGTAACGCGACCCCGATCAGACCCAGAACAATGGCCAAGGCCATGGACGACAAGGCGAGCTGAAGCGTCAACCATGCGCCATCGAGGATGACGGCCCCGTAGCCTTTCAACATGATTCAGGTCCTCGAAAAGGGGGATGAAAAAATGGCGCAAACCGCAGGAATTCTGTTGCTTGCGCCATTTAGGACAGACCGCTGCGACGTTTTACTGGGCTTCTGGGCCGTAAATGTCGAAGTTGAAGTACTTTTTCTCGATTTCTTTGTATTTGCCGTTGGCACGGATCGCAGCGATAGCAGCGTTGATGCGGTCCAGGTTTTCCTTGTCGCCTTTACGTACCGCGATGCCTATGCCGTCGCCGAAGTATTTGGCGTCAGTGAAGGATGGGCCAACGAACGCGTAGCCTTTACCAGCGTCGGTCTTCAGGAAACCGTCTTCCAGCAGGGTGGCGTCGGCCACGGTACCGTCGAGGCGGCCAGCGGCCACATCCAGGTAGATTTCGTTCTGGGTGCTGTAACCCTTGATGTCAGCGCCTTTTGGAGCCAGGACTTCACGAGCGAAGCGGTCGTGGATCGAACCACGTTGCACGCCGATCTTCTTGCCTTTCAATTCATCCAGACTGTCGCTGACAGCGGTGCCTTCCTTCATCACCAGGCGTGCTGGGGACAGGTAGTAGCGATTAGTGAAATCAACGGACTTCTTGCGGTCTTCAGTGATGGACATGGACGACAGGATGGCGTCGATCTTGCGCACTTTGAGCGCAGGGATCAGGCCGTCGAACTCTTGCTCGACCCACGTACATTTGACCTTCATCTCTTCGCACAGGGCGTTGCCGATGTCGTAGTCAAAACCAACGATGTTGCCATCCGGCGCCTTCGAGGCAAACGGAGGGTAAGCCGCTTCGATACCAATTTTCAGAGGCTTGCCTTCAGCGAAGGCCTGCATGGACAGCACGGACAGCGCCAGGGCGCCCAACAGCACGAGTTTCTTCATCTTGGGACTCCATCGGTATAGGGCAAAACAGCAGTATGAGCCATGGCCCACGATGCGGCGAAGGTGAAACCGAATAGTGGTGCTGCGTCCGACACCAATTCAACATCGGCGACGACGAGCGAGTGATCGGCATTCTAACGACAGGCCGGAAGCCGATATTTCCTCAATGCGACAACAATTTACAGAAGCACAGAGAAAGCGGTTCCAGCTCATTGACAGCCCCTGGATTTTATGCAGAGACAAAAGACATTAAACCTGTAGACGCTGCAAATTGCGGGCCTATTATTCGCAAACCCTTCTGGCACGGCAAGTCTGGCGTTTAATCTTATTTCTTGGGGTGTCTGGAATGGGGTTTTTCGGGGCACGGGCGTAGCGCTTTGCCTCATGTGTGGACATGGGGTTACACATTTGCCCCGCTCGGTAACATTCAGAAACCTCCTACGCAATAAACCGATATTTATTCGGGTGGCGCAGATCCAAACGTGGGAGGGGGCTTGCTCCCGATGGCGCTAGGCCAGCGACAGCTGTATTCACTGCCCCACTGCAATCGGGGGCATGCCCCCTCCCACACTGGATCCCCACCGGCTGGAAGCGAACATAAAAAAGCCCCACCCGGCTCACACCGAATAGGGCTTTGTCCAACCAACCTCGCCTTAAGCGACGTTCATGGTCTTGTGGGTTTCAATCAAATGCGCCACTACACCTGGATCCGCCAGGGTGGAGATATCGCCTAACCCGTCGTACTCAGCCGTGGCGATCTTGCGCAGGATACGGCGCATGATTTTGCCAGAGCGGGTCTTCGGCAAGCCCGGAGCCCACTGGATCACGTCCGGCGAAGCAATCGGCCCGATTTCTTTACGCACCCAATTTTTCAGCTCCAGGCGCAGCGCTTCGTTTGGCTCTTCGCCATTTTTGAGGGTGACATACACATAAATGCCCTGCCCCTTGATGTCATGCGGCACCCCAACCACGGCTGCTTCAGCCACTTTAGGGTGGGCAACCATGGCGCTTTCAATCTCGGCAGTGCCCATACGGTGGCCGGAAACGTTCAACACGTCATCCACACGCCCCGTGATCCAGTAGTAACCGTCCTCGTCACGACGAGCGCCGTCACCGGTGAAGTACATGCCACGGAAGGTCTTGAAGTAGGTATCGACGAAACGGTCATGATCGCCAAACAGCGTACGCGCTTGGCCCGGCCACGAATCGAGGATCACCAGGTTGCCTTCGGCAGCCCCTTCGATCAGGTTGCCCAGGTTATCCACCAACGCCGGCACCACGCCAAAGAACGGCCGTGCAGCAGAGCCTGGCTTGAGCGCATGGGCGCCCGGCAGCGGGCTCATCATGTTGCCGCCGGTCTCGGTCTGCCACCAGGTGTCGACAATTGGGCAACGGGATTGACCGACGTTCTTGTAGTACCAATCCCACGCTTCCGGGTTGATCGGCTCGCCAACGGAACCGAGCAGGCGCAGGCTGCTGCCGTCAGCACCTTCAACAGCTGCGGTGCCGGAGGCCATCATTGCGCGAATGGCGGTCGGCGCGGTGTAGAGGATGTTGACCTTGTGCTTGTCGACGATCTTCGCCACCCGAGTGATGTCCGGGTAGTTAGGCACGCCTTCGAACAACACCGTGGTCGCGCCATTCGACAGCGGGCCATAGACAATATAGGTGTGGCCGGTGACCCAGCCGACGTCGGCAGTGCACCAGTAGATTTCGCCCGGGCGATAGTCGAACACGCGCTCGTGGGTGAGGCCGGCGTAAAGCAGATAGCCGCCGGTGGTGTGCTGCACGCCTTTAGGCTTACCGGTGGAACCGGAGGTGTAGAGGATAAACAGGGCTTCTTCGGCGCCCATTTCTTTTGGCGCGCATACGGTGCCCGCCACTTTCATCAGGTCTTCGTACCAGATGTCGCGATGCTGGTTCCACTTGATCTGGCCATTGGTGCGTTTGCACACGATGACCTTCTGGATGCTGCTGGTTTCCGGGTTGGTCAGTGCGTCGTCGACGTTGGCCTTGAGCGGAATCTTCTTACCGGCGCGAATGCCTTCGTCGGCAGTGATCACCACCTTCGACTTACAGTCGATGATGCGACCGGCCAGGGCTTCCGGCGAAAAACCACCAAACACCACCGAGTGAATCGCACCGATGCGGGTACACGCCAGCATGGCGACCACGGCTTCGGGGATCATCGGCATATAGATAGTCACCACGTCGCCGCGGTGCACGTCCTGGCCACGCAGGGCGTTGGCGAACTTGCAGACTTCTTCATGCAGTTCGCGGTAAGTGATGTTGCGGCTCTCGGCAGGGTCATCGCCCTCCCAGATGATCGCAATCTGGTCGCCACGCTCGGCGAGGTGACGGTCCAGACAGTTATAGGACACGTTCAGGGTGCCATCGGCGAACCACTTGATGTCGACATGGTGATCGTCGAACGAGGTCTGCTTCACCGTGGTGAAAGGCTTGATCCAGTCAAGACGCTTGGCTTGCTCACGCCAGAAACCGTCGGGGTTGACCACCGACTGCTGGTACATGGCCTTGTAGGTCGCCTCATCGGTCAGCGTGTTGGCTGCTACTTCGGGGCGAACGGGGTACAGGGAAGCCGCACTCATCTTTCTTACCTCGGTGACAATAGTTGTTTTTGTATGCCCTGTTGTAGCCGGGGCGACCCCATAGAACCATTCGACGATGGTAGTAACAAGCCCCTACACATTGCCCTGGTATCGGCTGACAGGGCTCTGGGCCAAGGGCTGCAAGGCTTCTGGCGCTGTGTGAAAAAACCTTTACCACGGGATTGTTACAAAAACCGCCAATAGTGTTTATCAAAAGCACGGGTATATGAATATAACCCGCAGGCCTAAAATCAACTCCGTCAACACGACGCCGTGGTTTACACGGCAGTGATTAACAACGTAACAGCCCCCACGAAGGCAACGTTAATCCGAACTAACCAATCCTAAGTTACACACGTGGCCTCACAAGGGCCCCGTGACCCCTTTCGCCCTGAAGAAGGTAAGTAAAGAAATGAAAGCTCTCGTAGTTATGGCCCTCAGCAGCTTGTGCGCCACCGCCGCCCTGGCCGACGAAGCCCCGACCGAGCTGGCCGGCCAGAACGCCCCGATTGTTGAAGATTACACCTACAGCACCCACTTGGACGTTGCCAAAGTATTGTCCATGAGCGAAGTTCCGAATGTATGTGAAGTTGTACCTGCGAAGATGGAATATGAAGACTCCCAGGGTCAACGCCATATTCTTAATTACAAGATTATGGGCAACGGTTGCTCTAACGGCTAACAACTTAGTCAGTTAGAAAACACCCGGATCTTATTCGCCGCAAGAAATCGTTCTTGCGGCAAAGAACCGGCTTGAGGCACCACGCAGTCCAGGTGTGGGAGGGAGCTTGCTCCCGATAGCGTCAACCGCCGCACCTCTCTATTACACCCTACGTCCCGTCCCCTGCCCCCTCCCGCAAAAAGCCGCTCATCGCTCCTCAAAAAAAACCAACCCCAGCAAAGCCTCGCAAACACACGCCTTGGCCGAAAACCACGCCATTTTGGCCCTCGCCCGTGACCATCCACCGCAACACAAAACCGAATTTTTCCCTATAATGCGCGGGTAAATCGGGCCTGCAATATCCCTTTACACTGGGACGAAGAGCCAGACCTGAGGCCTCCGCGCGAGCTTGCACCTACCGCTGCGCACCTCAAGCCTCAAGCAGAGTACCCGTAACCCTATTCCGTTTAATGCCTGCGCTAGCTGCTGCAACAAACGATTCCTTAAGATCCACCGCGGCCCTAGGGCCGTGTGAACACCCAACCATCCGGTTTCACACGGGCACCTTTGAGCCCTCACGCAGGAGACGACACGTCATGCTGAGCTGGGACGAATTCGACAAAGAAGAAGAAGGCGAAGTAGCCACCAAAGGCGCCAACGCCGGCCACGCCACCGAAGCCAACATGGACCGCCTCGACGGTGCTGGCGCAGCTGCCGCCATCGAAGCACGCGCCGTCACCGCCAGTGACTCCGCCGCCATCGTGCGCGCCAAGGCTGCCCTGGACAAACTCGACGTCGCCGAAGGCCTCGCCGAGCTGGAAGGCTCCGCCGCCCGCGTCGCCGTTGACGAAAAGCGCATGATCAACTGCCGCGCCGACCTCAACCAACTCGTGCCCTTCAAGTACGACTGGGCCTGGCAGAAGTACCTCGACGGCTGCGCCAACCACTGGATGCCGCAAGAGGTCAACATGACCGCCGACATCGCCCTTTGGAAAAACCCAGAAGGCCTGACCGACGACGAACGCCGCATCGTCATGCGCAACCTGGGCTTCTTCTCCACCGCCGACTCCCTGGTTGCCAACAACCTGGTGCTGGCCGTGTACCGCCTGATCACCAACCCGGAGTGCCGCCAGTACATCCTGCGCCAGGCCTTCGAAGAAGCAATCCACACCCACGCCTATCAGTACTGCATCGAATCGTTGGCCATGGATGAAGGCGAGATCTTCAACATGTACCACGAGATCCCATCGGTCGCTAAGAAAGCGGCTTGGGGCCTGAAGTACACCCGTTCGATCTCCGATCCGAAGTTCGAAACCGGCACCGTTGAGACCGACAAAGAACTGCTGCGCAACCTCGTTGCTTACTACTGCGTGCTGGAAGGCATCTTCTTCTACTGCGGCTTCACCCAGATCCTGTCCATGGGCCGCCGCAACAAAATGACCGGCGTCGCTGAGCAGTTCCAGTACATCCTGCGCGATGAGTCGATGCACCTGAACTTCGGTATCGACGTGATCAACCAGATCAAAATCGAAAACCCACACTTGTGGGATGCCGAGATGAAAGAAGAAGCGACCCAGATGATCCTGCAAGGGACCCAGCTGGAGATCGAATACGCGCGCGACACCATGCCTCGCGGCGTGTTGGGCATGAATGCGGCGATGATGGAGGATTACCTCAAGTTCATCGCGAACCGTCGTCTGTCGCAGATCGGTCTTAAAGAAGAGTATCCAGGGACCACTAACCCGTTCCCGTGGATGAGCGAAATCATGGACTTGAAGAAAGAGAAAAACTTCTTCGAAACCCGTGTGATCGAGTATCAGACTGGCGGCGCGCTGAGCTGGGATTGATTCCTTAGCACAGCAACACCAAAAAGCCCTGACTTGTTCGGGGCTTTTTTATGCGAGCTCACTAAAGACTCTCCTTACAAAGCAGCGAATTTACCAAAGTAGCTAACCGCCAAATCCTTCTGGCTCGTAGGAAATTTCGTAGACGCAATAATGGCTACTCAGTATCGTCCGAGGGTTTTCTACCCTCGGCGGTTGTATGGACATTACGAAAGACAAAACGGACTGGAGCGACGCGGAGTTGGCAGCTGCGGTCGAGGCGTACTTGAAGATGCTGGCCTGGGAAAAGAGCGGCCAACCGTTCAACAAAGCCCTCGAAAACCGCCTCCTGCGCGAAGGCCCAGTGGCAGGCCGTGCAAAGGGCTCCATCGAACTCCGCATGCAAAACATCTCCACCTTGCTTGTGCGTATGGGCCGGGACCGCATCGAAGGCTATAAGCCTGCGAAGAACGTGGGCACAGGCGTGGAGCAACGCATCCGCCAAGCACTTGCCGCGCAGGGTGTATTCGAATCCGAAGACGCCGCCCAAACAGCAGACGAGCAAACGCTTATCCGTCGTGCGTCCAAACTGCAGCAGCAACCTTTCACTCAGCGACCGGACGGCATTGCCCAGCCGCAGAAGGTCTCGACCGTCAGCACCGCTTTTGTTCGAGACCCAAAGGTACGCGCTTGGGTACTGAAAGAGGCCGAGGGCGTCTGCGAAGGCTGCGGCTCTAACGCGCCGTTTGAGGTCGACGGTTTGCCATTTCTTGAAGTACATCACGTCAAGCACCTAGCCCAGAAGGGTTCGGATCGCATCACCAATGCTGTAGCCTTGTGCCCCAATTGCCATCAGCGTTGTCACCGGTCGAGTGACCGGGAGGCTTTCACCGAGGGGCTTTACGCCAAGGTCGGAAGATTGGCACGGGAGTAAACTCCTGCTGTCACACCTGATGCACGCTCAAAAAAATACTAGATAGGACCGAGGCCAACCCGTGAACCCAGACATGCTCGAAGCCGGCCCCGCTGACGCCAAAGTACTTTCCGTCTTTGACTTCGACGGCACCCTGACCCACCACGACAGTTTCGTGCCCTTCCTCAAGTTTGCCTTTGGTACCGGCGAGTTCTATGGCCGGATGGTCAAGCTGGCGGTGCCCGGGCTGCGCTTTTTGGTTCGGCAGATCAGCCGGGATGAGTTGAAAGCGCAGTTGATCCGCACGTTTATGACAGGGGTGGAGAAGACGTGGGTGCAACAGAAGGCCGAGGAGTATTGCCAGCGCAATTGGGCGCGGTTGATGCGCCCGGCCGGGGTGTTGTCGGTGGAGCAGGAGTTGGGCTCCGGCGCGGAGGTGACATTGTGTTCGGCTTCGCCTGCGTTAGTGTTGCAGCCGTTTGCCAATCGACTTGGGATCAAGTTGATTGGCACCGAGCTTGAGGTAGTCGACGGGGTGTTGACCGGCAAGCTCACTGGAAATAACTGCCGGTGTGAGAACAAGGTGCTGCGGCTTGAGGCGGTGTACGGAGACCTGGGGGAGTATCGGCTCCGGGCCTGGGGAGATACGCGCGGGGACCGGGAGTTGTTGGCGGCGGCGCAGGATGCGCATTTTCGACATTTTCATGCGAAGAAGAAGCGGGCGAAAGCGCTGCGCTGACCATTGTGGTGAGCGGGCTTGCCCCGCGCTGGGGCGCGTAGCGGCCCTAAAACCAAACGCCGCATTCTGTCTGACAGCATGCGGCGTTTTTATTGGGACTGCTGCGCAGCCCAGCGCGGGGCAAGCCCGCTCACCACAGGTTGATCAGACACAGGTTTTGAGGTCTACGCCCAACGCCGTCGCAAAGGCTTTTACCATCGGGCTGCGTGGGACGCTTCGGCATTTTCATGCGAAGAAGAAGCGGGCGAAAGCGCTGTGCTGACCATTGTGGTGAGCGGGCTTGCCCCGCGCTGGGGCGCGTAGCGGCCCTAAAACCAAACGCCGCATTCTGTCTGACAGCATGCGGCGTTTTTATTGCGACTGCTGCGCAGCCCAGCGCGGGGCAAGCCCGCTCACCACAGGTTGGTCAGACACTGGTTTTGAGGTCTACGCCCAACGCCGCCGCAAAGGCTTTTACCATCGGGCTGCGTGGGACGTTTAGGCATTTTCATGCGAAGAAGAAGCGGGCGAAAGCGCTGCGCTGACCATTGTGGTGAGCGGGCTTGCCCCGCGCTGGGGCGCGTAGCGGCCCTAAAACCAAACGCCGCATGCTGTCTGACAGCATGCGGCGTTTTTATTGGGACTGCTGCGCAGCCCAGCGCGGGGCAAGCCCGCTCACCACAGGTTGGTCAGACACTGGTTTTGAGGTCTACGCCCAACGCCGCCGCAAAGGCTTTTACCATCGGGCTGCGCGGAGCGTTGTGGCGCAGGATGAGGTTGAAGGCGGTGCTCAGGTGAACTTGCTCCGGGCACAGTGCGCGAAGGCGCCCTTCTCTTACCATGGGCTTGGCGTAGTGTTCGGGCAAAAAACCGAGGAAACGGCCAGTAAGGATCAGGATCGCGACGGCTTCGACTTGCGAGGCGGAGGCGGACTGGCTGTCGTAATTGACGAAGTTAGTCTTGTCGCGATGGATCGCATAACGATGGTTGACCACTTCATATTGACGCAGCACCTCCGGCGTAATGTCGCTCGCAGTAAAAAGCGGGTGTCCTACGGCGCAGTAGGCGTGAGCCTTTTCTTCGTACAGCGGGAAGTAATCGAACTCTTCACGGCGCTGGTACACGGGAACGATACCGACGATTAACCGGCCCTCCACCACGCCGCGTTCAACTTCGTCCAACTGTGAAGCCTGTAGGCGCAATCTTATTTTTGGTGATTCGCTATGTAATTTTCCCAATGCGGTAATAAGCGGGGAATTAACATCCGACACGGTGTTATCAATAACCCCGACACTAAGGTCACCAATAAGCTCGTTTTGCGCCGAACTAAGCTTGTCTCTGAAACTGTCCACCGAGGTAAATAACTCGATGGACGCTTGATACACTAACTTCCCTTCTTCGGTCAGCCCGAAACCTTCTCGGCCCCGTGTACACAGGCGCATGCCGATACGAATCTCGAGGTCAGAGATCTGTTTACTGATGGCCGCCAGCCCCACGTTCAGCTCGTTTTGCGCAGCACTGAAGCCGCCGGCTTCGACCACGGCCATGAATACCCGCAGCAATTTGAAGTCCAGTCCGCTCAGTTGCAGCGGTGGTCTTGTGCCCGGTTTGGGTGGCAGGTTTCCAGAAGTGGAAAGTGGAGTTTCCATAATACGCGTTGACCTCAAGTACCATATTCAACAGGCTTCAACCCAATCCTTGAACATAGCCAGGCGGCGATAATGAACATAAACATCCGCCCTTGGCAACCTTGAATACGGCGCGTCAGACGCTGATTCAGTTTAGTTGAAAACCTTTTTTTACTGCCTCCGACTCTTCTAAAAACAAGCGTGAGGAATACCCATGTCTCAGTCCACCGACCGCCTTTGGGGCGCTCGTTTCAAGACCGGTCCGTCTGCTGCGTTGGCCGCGTTGTCACGTTGCCCTGAGCGCTATTTTCGCCTGACGCCCTACGACCTGGCGGGCTCCCGTGCCCATGCCCGTGAATTGCAGCGCGCCGGTTTGCTGGATGAATCGGAGACCTTGCGCACCCTCGAAGCCCTGGACCGCATCGGTGAAGACTTCGCCGCCGGCCGCCTGCATCCAACCCTGGATGACGAGGACGTACATACCTTTATCGAACGCGTCTTGACCGAGCGCCTGGGCGCCCTGGGCGGCAAGCTGCGCGCCGGTCGTTCGCGTAACGACCAGACAGCTAACGATCTGCGCCTTTTCCTACGCGACCATGCACGCACCATCACCACCGAGGTGTTGGGTTTGCAGCAGGCGTTGGTGGAACAGGCCGAGCAGCATGTCGAGAGCATCTGCCCCGGCTTTACCCATTTGCAGCAGGCCCAACCCATCGTGTTCGCCCACCACTTACTGGCTCACGCGCAGTCGATGTTGCGCGATGTACAGCGCCTGGTGGATTGGGATGCGCGTACGGCGTTGTCGCCATTGGGCGCCGCAGCAATGGCGGGCTCGGCGATTGCGCGGCGGCCGGAGCATTCGGCCAAGGAAATGGGCTACACCGGGCCGTGTGAAAACTCGATCGACGCTGTGGCCAGCCGCGACCATGTGGCGGAGTTCCTGTTTGTGGCGGGCATGCTGGGTGTGAATATTTCGCGGCTGTCGGAAGAGTTTTGCCTCTGGTCGTCGCGCCAGTTTCGCTGGGTGGTGTTGGACGATGCCTACGCTACCGGCAGCTCGATCATGCCGCAGAAAAAGAACCCGGACATTGCCGAGTTGGCCCGGGGCAAGGCTGGGCGTTTGATTGGCAACCTGACCGGGTTGATGTCGACGCTCAAATCCTTGCCGCTGTCGTACAACCGCGATTTGAGTGAAGACAAACACAGCGTGTTGGACAGCGTGGACACGTTGCTGCTGGTACTTCCAGCCATGGCCGGGATGGTGGCGACCATGAAAGTCCAGGTGGACGAACTGCGGCGCCAGGCACCGATGGGTTTTACCTTGGCGACCGAGGTGGCGGATTGGCTAGCCACCCGTGGTGTGCCGTTCAAGGAGGCCCATGAGATTACCGGCGCGTTGGTACAAGCCTGTGAGAAGCATGAGATTGAGTTGTGGGAAGCCTCACCGGCGATGTTGGCCGAGGTGGATGCTCGGCTGCTGCCTGAGGTGCGGGATTGCTTGACCCTGGAAGCGGCGATTGCGGCACGCAGTGGCTGGGGTGGGACGGCACCGGAGCGGGTTCGAGAGCAGATTGGGCGTTTGAAGATTGCATTGGCGGCTCAGCAGCAGTGGGCTGAGAGCTATCAGGGCTTTCGGATTTAAGCCTGTCAGAGGTGTGGTGCGGGGGCTGACGCTTTCGCGAGCAAGCCCGCTCCCACATTTGGACCGAGTACATCAGTAGTAGCGTCATCAGTTTTGGAGAATCACCATGAACCAAACCCCGGCCGAGCGCTTGGAAATAGAGCGCAAGCTGTCCGAGAACCAGTTCGACATAACCCAGTACGAACACGTGCCGCGCCGCTATTACGGACGGATGTTTTTTGCCACGTTGATAGTGATTGTGTTGGCCGCACTGTTGCGCGCCTTCGCCAATGGCCAGATCGAATGGTCCTACATCGGTCAGTTCCTCACGTCTGAGGCCATTCTATGGGGCCTGGTGAATACCATCGTCATGTCGATTCTGGCGATGGCGCTGGGTGTGGTGATCGGCGTGATCACGGCAATCATGCGCATGTCGGCCAACCCGATCCTGCGCTATGTGGCCATCACCTACACCTGGCTGTTCCGCGGTACACCGCTGATTTTGCAGCTGTTGCTGTGGTTCAACCTGGCGCTGATTTTCCCGGTAATCGCGATTCCCGGCCTGTTCAGCATCGACACCGTTGACCTGATGACGCCGTTCGTGGCCGCCCTGCTCGGCCTCAGCATCAACCAGGGTGCCTATACCGCCGAAGTGGTGCGCGCCGGTTTGCTGTCAGTGGACACGGGCCAGTACGAAGCCGCCAAGTCCATCGGCATGCCGAGCTTGCAAGCGCTGCGTAGGATCATTCTGCCGCAGGCCATGCGCGTGATCATTCCGCCTGTAGGCAACGAGTTCATCAGCATGGTGAAAATGACCAGCCTGGCCAGCGTCATCCAGTACTCGGAGCTGCTGCACAACGCGCAAAACATCTACTACGCCAACGCCCGGGTCATGGAGCTGCTGATCGTTGCCGGTATCTGGTACTTGGCGGTGGTGACTGTTCTTTCATTTGGCCAGAGCCGTCTGGAGCGTCGTTTCGCTCGCGGCGCCGGCAAGCGTTCGTAAGTTTGGGTTGAGGAGATTTGCCCCATGAGAAGCATCGTCAAGGCCGTCAACCTGAACAAGTATTACGACCAGTATCACGCGCTGCGCGACATCAATATCGAAGTCGAGCAAGGCGAAGTGATGTGCATCATCGGCCCGTCCGGGTCGGGCAAAAGCACGCTGCTGCGCTGCGTCAACCAACTGGAAAAAATCGATAAGGGCGGCCTGTGGGTCGACGGCGAACTGGTGGGTTACCGGGTCGTCGGCAACAAGCTGCATGAGATGAATGAATCGCAGATCGCCCGACAGCGCCTGGCCACCGGCATGGTGTTCCAGCGCTTCAATTTGTTCCCGCATATGACCGTGTTGCAAAACATCATCGAAGGCCCGTGCCAGGTGCTCAAGCGCTCGCCCAAGGAAGCCATCGAAGATGCATTGGAACTGCTGGCCCGCGTGGGCCTGGCGGACAAACGCAATGCCTATCCGGTGGAATTGTCCGGCGGCCAGCAGCAACGCGTGGCGATTGCCCGTGCGCTGGCGATGCGTCCCAAGCTGATGTTGTTCGACGAACCCACGTCAGCCCTCGACCCGGAGCTGGTAGGAGAAGTGCTGTCGGTGATGCGCGATTTGGCCACCACCGGCATGACCATGATCGTGGTCACCCATGAATTGGGCTTCGCCCGTGAAGTGTCCAACCGCATGGTGTTTATGGACGCCGGCCAGATTGTGGAAGCCGGCAGCCCCGAAGAAATTCTAATAAGCCCACAAAACCCGCGTACCCAAAGCTTTATTTCTGCCGTTCGCACTTAACTAAAAAACTAACGAGAACGCCCCCATGAAAAAATTGTTTATCCCAACGATGCTCGCAGGCCTGATGGCCTCCACCTGTGTATTCGCGGCCTTGCCGGCGGCCATCAAGGACAAGGGTGAGATCAGCGCGGCTATCGTACCGAACTACCCGCCGATGGATTTCAAGGACCCGGCCACCAATAAACTCACAGGCTTTGACTTCGACCTGGGCAACTCTCTGGCCGAGCGCCTGGGCGTGAAGATCAAGTGGCAGGAAACCGGCTTCGAGCAAATGCTCAGCGGCCTGACCACCAAGCGCGTGGACATCGTGCTGTCGGGCATGTCGGACACCGCCGAACGCCAGAAATCCGTAACCTTTGTCGACTACTTCACCAGTGGCCCGCAGCTGTACACCCTGGCCAAGCGTGAAGAGATCAAGGAACTGACTGACCTGTGCGGTAAAAAAGTCGGCACCAGTCGCCGGACTACTTGGCCGTCGGAAATTGCCGCGTGGAGCAAGGAAAACTGCGAAGCGGCGGGTAAACCGGCAATCGTGGTGATCGGCACCGAAGGCTCGGCGGATGCGCGGGCGCAGTTGCAGCAGAACCGTTTGGATGCCGCAATGCAGGGCAGCGAGACGATTCCTTATCTGATGTCGTTGGATAAAGGTAAGTACAAGCCGGTTGGGCTGGCGATTTCCAAGCAGTTCACCGGGCTGGGGATTGAGAAAAGCAACACTGAACTGGTGACCGCGATCAGTGAGGCGCTGCAGGGCATGATTGATGATGGGACCTACGGCAAGATTTTGAAGAAGTGGGATCTGGAGCAAGGGGCGGTCGAGAAGATCACCATTAACGCTGGCCAATAACTCGGTCTAAAAAATTTGGGAGGGGGCTTGCCCCCGATGGCGGTGGTTCTGTCACCTGATGCTTGGCTGTACACCGCTATCGGGGGCAAGCCCCCTCCCACACTGGATTTTTGTTGTTCAAAAAAGATAACAAGGACATCCGCCCCACCGTGGCCACCTACTCCCTGGTAATCCGCCGCCTGATGATTTGCTCGGTGACCATCGTGGTCAGCCGCGCCATGACCAGCCCGTTGCTGGCCCTGCTGCTGAGCACGCGCCTGGGCCTCAACCAGCAGGACATCGGTCTGCTGATGGGGATCGCCGTGTTTATCGCCACGCTGCTGGGCCTGTACGGCGGCTACATCATCGACCGCCTGGAAAAGCGCAAGCTGCTAATCCTGGCCATGCTCTCCAGCGCCATCGGTTTTCTGTTGCTGACCTTTGCCAGCAACCTCTACCTGACGACACTGACCCTGGTAATCACCGAAGCCGCGTCGGCGCTGTTCCTGATTGGCTCCAAAGCGATCATCAGCGAAAACCTGCCAGTGGATGAGCGTGCCAAGGTGTTTTCCCTGCGCTACACCCTCACCAACGTCGGCTACGCCACGGGCCCCATGGTGGGTGTAGTAATTGCGGGGCACATGCAGTTGGCGCCGTTCCTGATCGCCAGCGCAATTGCCTTCTGCAGTGTGTTCCTGATGATCGGCATCCCACCGACTCAACGGGACGAAAGCAACAAACCGCTGAGCTTTCTCAGCACCCTGCGCACATTGCGCAACGACCGTGCATTGATTCTGTTCACCGGTGGCAGCCTGTTAAGCACCATTGTCCACGGGCGCTACACCCTGTATCTGTCACAATTTCTGCTGGTGGCCTACAAGCCTGCGCAAGCTCTGAAGATTCTCTCGGCGGTGCTGGCATGCAATGCCATTACGGTGATTTTGATGCAGTACCAGATAGGCCGGTTTCTCAAGCGTGAACAACTGCGCTACTGGATCGTGCTGGGGACGTTGCTGTTCATTGCCGGTTTGATCGGTTTCAGCCTGGCGGACAGCTTGGTCACCTGGTGCCTGGCGATGTTTGTATTCACCTTGGGCGAGATGATCATCTACCCCTCGGAGTTCCTGTTCATCGACACCATCGCCCCCGACACCCTGCGCGGCAGTTACTACGGTGCACAGAACCTGGCCGCCTTTGGCGGAGCGTTGAGCCCGGTGATTTGTGGGTACTTGCTGATCAATGCGGCGCCCACCAGCATGTTCTATGCCTTGGGCGCACTGACAGCTGTGGGTGGCACCTTGTGTTTCCTGAGTGGGCGGCGGGTTGCAGGTTCTTGCTGATATTTACATGGGATCCCGCTATTAATAGCGAAACTTCTCACGGACCCGAGCCTCATGAAATTCGACACGGCCTACAGTTTGAGTCTCGATGACAAGCTGTCGATCTACGACGTGCGTGACCTGAATTTCGACGAAACTGCCGTATACGACTCCGACACTGACCATTTCCTCTGCCCCAACGATGCGTGCCGAGGGACGTTCGATACGGGCAATGCGTTGAGCACATTCAATGCAAAAAACGTCAACTATGTGCGCACGCCGCACTTCAAGAACAAAACCAGCACCCAGCATATCGAGGGCTGCCGCTATGCCAGCACGCACAGGGGCGCTGTGGGGGAAACTGAAGACGAGCGCGAAGACCATTTCCCGTCGGAATTTGTACTGACCCGACGAACGTACCCGCGCAACACTCCGGTGACCGGTGCCGAAGCTCAAATCCCAGCGTCACCTGCGAAAACAACTTCAAACCGAACCAGCACGTCCGTCAGTTCCAGCGACACCACCCCGGATAAAACCAGCGTATTCGCCCACCCGGTGGAGTGTTACGTGTCCAACATCGACGACAAGGACACGCTCAAGCGCATGCCGCTGAAAATCGGCGATCACACCGCGACCTACTGTACGTTTTTCAAGAAGATCGAATACCTGCAAGACAACAAGGGCCTGATCTATTGGGGCAAGATCAAGGCGATCAAGGACTACACCAGCAGCTTTCGCATCGACTTCGAAAAGAAGGTGTGGGTCGACAAGAAGCCCTACTCGGTCAACGTTTATCTGAGCAAAAAACTCATCGAAAACTACCGCAAGCGCACGGCGTTCCTAGAACAGATCAAGGCGGCAGTGGACAGCGAGCGTGCGCTCTATTGCTTCTTCTACGGGGTGACGCCAGAGCTCAAGCATGTGCCCAGCAAGAAGAATCCCGAGCAAACGTTCGGGGTGTTCAGCGCGGATATCGAGAACCTGGATCACCTGATTATTCGGGAGGCGCCGGGGTTGGAATAGTCAGTGGTAAAAAGCCATCGGAAAAATCCAGTTGATGAGCGGTCAAAACAACTGTACAAAAACACAGTATAGTTTGTCCTCCCCCGTCGAACCCTGGAGAAACCCCATGTCCTCTCTGGCAATGAGCTCTTTCGTAGAACAGCAGATCGTCCTGCACCAATTCACCGCCAAACACAGCGCACAGGCCCGCGCGATGCTGGGCTGGAGTCGGGAAGACCTGGCCCGTCATGTCGGTGTGGCGGTGGAGGCTATTCAACGATTTGAAAGCCAGGGTGACAGCGATGATGCAACGCGCCTGGCGCTGGCGTTTCGGCTGGAGGCTGAAGGGCTGGTATTTTTCCCAGGCTTTGCGCCGGGCTGGGGAATGAGTGCGCGCCGCCTTAATATCACGCCACCTGAACCCGTGGCACAGGGCATCATGTCTCGGCTGATGGGCTCAACCACCGCATCAATAGACTCTCCCAATGCCCAACCGAATGGTGCGTAAAGCCTATCCAAGTCAGCGGACCAGCCGGCACCTTTAACCAGGTCTCATGCCGGCGCACGCTACGTAGGGAGATCAACGAGTTGGATTGCCCGACGCCACATTCAGCCCCTACCGTGCATCTGCATGGCCACGAACACTGCGATACCCCTGCACCAGGACTGCCAGTGAATCCTTCGACCATCTTGCACCGTAGAACCACAACGTAGCCCCGGCTCCCAAAGGCTCACCCAGCCTTGGGTATCCACTCCAACAAGCCTGATGGAACGCGGCACTCTGACTGTCCGAGACCAGCGCATCCAGCCGATGCTCAGTCATAAGGTCGTCGATTTCATTACGCGTGTGGAGGTCGAATTGCAGCGAGCCATCGACCTGTTGTGCAGACACCGGTACAAGGAGCGCCCCGGCCTGTCGTAATTGCTCCAACGCTCGCAGGAACACCGCCCGATGCTTGAGGGGTTCTTGATCACCGTTGCGCTCATATCGGTCGGCAAAACCTACGCGCCGGCCAGCCAGCATGCTGAGGGCAGTAAAAGTGCTGTTGTTCTGCACCAGAGGCACCTCCACCATCACCGGTCCCTCGGGTTCGATGCCGCTCAAGGCAATCAGCGTCAATGAGGGGTCACGCACGGGTTTTATCGGCAGGGCCGGCGCGTTATATCCGGGGATCAGGACGCCATCCCTGGGATGGACTTGAACGTGTGGATCGCCACAAAAAGCGATGTTGCGGGGAGGGGGCTGCTCAGAGGACGGAGCGTGGCACGACGTTGCCCGACCGGCTATATCCATGAGTGCAGCCAGCGGCTGCCCTAACTGGCAAACCGCCTCTGTTCGCGGATGTTTACTGCATTTTTTTTCCACCAAAACTACCCCCTGAACCGTGATTTTCCGGGGATCATCGCATCCTTCACTGGCGTGTGTCGCAGCCCTGAAACAACATGAAAACTCCTTTTTCCCACACCTCTTCCATCAGCTCAAAAGCTGCTCTTGTGCATCTTTTTGAGTTTCAACTTCCAGCCACCATGCATACCCACGCTCAGGCTGATTCAAGCTGAACGCCTGGCCCATGGGTGGCGTAGTGATCGACACATTACGCTCCCAAGCCAGCGCCATGATGCGGTCAAACGGTTCATGCCAGGCATGAAACGCCAGGTCGAAGGTACCGTTGTGGATCGGCAGCAACCAGCGGCCCTTGAGGTCGATGTGCGCTTGTAGGGTTTGCTCCGGCTGCATGTGCACATGGGGCCAGTCAACGTTGTAAGCACCGGTTTCCATCAGCGTCAGATCGAACGGGCCGTATTGCTCGCCGATGCGCTTGAAGCCATCGAAGTAACCCGTGTCACCGCTGAAGAAAATCCTCCGCGCACCGTCGATCATCACCCACGAACACCATAGGGTCTGATTGGCATCAAACAGGCCACGCCCGGAAAAGTGCTGAGCCGGCGTGGCCACAAAACGGATGCCGTCTACCTCGGTGCCCTGCCACCAGTCCAGTTGGCGAACCTTGCTGGCGTCGACACCCCACTTGATCAAAATGTCACCCACGCCAAGCGGTGCTAGAAAATGACGGGTCTTGTTGGCCAATTGGACGACAGCCTTGCGGTCCAGATGGTCGTAATGGTTGTGGGAAAGAATCACCGCTTCGAGATCAGGCAGCTCTTCAAGGCTGATCGGCGGCTGATGGAAGCGTTTGGGGCCGGCCCAACTGAATGGGGAGGCACGCTCGGCGAACACCGGGTCGGTCACCCAGAACTTACCGCGCATTTTCAGCAATACGGTGGAATGCCCCAAGCGAAATACGCTGTGATCAGGCGCCGCCAACAGTTGCTCGCGCGTTAGAGGCTCTACCGGAATCGCCCCCACCGGTCGCGTGGTGCGCGGCTTGTTAAACACCATGTTCCAAAAAATACGCAGCGTTTTGCCAAGCCCGCCATGTTGCACAGGGGCGTCGTTGCTGAAGTGCGCCTTGCCCTGCTCTGCTGGCTTGAGCGCTGCAGACGTGCGGTCGACGCGGGGTGAGATGGTGGCCATTGCAGAGTGACTCCTACGGTCCGCTCATAAATTACACTGCACAGTGTAGTTTCAAGATTGCAACAAAACAGGGAGCAAGTAAACTACCGAGTGTAATTTTCCTTCAAGAGCTGAGCGCCATCCATGACTGCCCCTCAACGCCTCACCGACCGCAAACGCCAAGCCATCGTGGCTGCTGCCATCGCTGAGTTTCGCGATAACGGTTTCGAGGTCACCAGCATGGACAAGATCGCCGCCACCGCCGGCGTTTCTAAGCGCACGGTGTACAACCACTTTCCCAGCAAGGAAGAGTTGTTCGCCGAGATTCTCCACCAGCTCTGGGCCAGCAGCGTCGCTCAGCTTGACGTCTGCTATGCCAGCGACCGCCCGCTGCGTGAGCAATTGCGCGGATTGCTGGAGGCAAAGATGAAGATGATGTCGGACGCCAACTTCCTCGATCTCGCCAGAGTCGCCATCGCGGCTACCATTCATTCGCCGGAACGTGCGCAAGACATGGTTACCCGTCTCAGCCAGCGCGAAGAAGGCTTTACCCAGTGGGTGCGCGCCGCCCAGGAAGACGGCCGTCTCTCCTGCACCGACCCGGCATTTGCCGCCCATCAGATCCAGAGTCTGCTCAAAGCCTTCGCATTCTGGCCGCAGATTACCCTCGGCCAACCAACCTTGGACGCCGCCAACCAGGCCAGCGTGATCGAGTCCGCCATTGACCTGTTCCTGGCCGGCTACGAAGTCAGGCCCACACCCGCCCAGTAATGCCTGTTGTGTAAGCGACACTTAAGGTCGTATTTGACGCTTTCGCCCTCTGTTTTGCGTAAATGGCCTGGAAGGACACTGATTATTCCCACGGGAATAACTGACAATATTCATCGGCCTTATCCGATCAACGGTTCATCCAGCGAACGTGCGCCTTCATATAGGTAGAAAAGCAGCTCAATCAGGACTTTATGGAAAACAGACAAGGCAAAGGACTCTCGTTTGCCAGGCGCATCTACAGGCCCAGAATCATCGGCTCTGCCATGTGCAGCATCAGTGTAATAGCCGCCCTGTATCCGTTGGCGATGCCGGGGTGGGTCTGGGCAGCGCTGTTGGCCAATGGTTTTGTCTGGCCGCACCTCGCGTATCAACTGGCGACCCGCGCCAAAGTCCCCTATGACGCCGAGCGACGCAATCTGGTGTACGACGCGTTATTCAGCGGCTTTTGGGTCGCGACGTTGCAGTTCGCGCCGTTAACCACCGTGACCTTGCTGTCCATGGTGTCCATGAACAACGTCGCCGCTGGCGGCAGATACCTGCTGTTACGCGGAGCACTGGCGCAACTGCTCGGCGCCGGCGTCGCTGTTTTGCTGTTTGGCCTGCACTTCAACCCTGGCATCAGCGTGGTCCAGGTCTACGCGTGCCTGCCGATGCTGACCTTCTACCCCATGGCCATCGGCATGATCTGCTATCAATTGGCGATCAAACTCTCGGACCACAAACGCGCCCTCCGTGCCTTGAGCCGCATCGACAGCCTCACGGGATTACTCAATCACGGGTCCTGGAAAGACTTGTTGCACCTCAAGTTCCACAAGTGCCAGCAACAACAAACCCACGGCACCATTGCGCTGATCGATATCGATCACTTCAAACAGATTAACGACACTCATGGCCATATCGCCGGCGACGCCGTGCTGCGCCAGTTGAGCTTGGAATTAAGGCGCCACTTGCGGGAAAACGACTTGGCTGGACGTTACGGGGGCGACGAGTTCTGTGTGATTCTTCCGCGAATGAACCAAGAAGAAGCCGCACAGGTTATGGAGCGCATGCGCGAAACCTTCAGCAACTACCGCGCCCCACACATCCCTGAGCTGCGCGTGAGCCTGAGCATTGGCTTGGCGGACTTCCAGCCCTCCTTCACCAGCGCCGCTATGTGGCTGAATGCGGCAGATCGAGCGCTATATGCAGCGAAAGATAACGGCCGCAACCGGGTGAATGTCAGCGACGAAAGAGTCGCCTATTCGGCCTGATGCAGCCTCCAGCGCACCCGCGGAGATAGCACAGAGCCACCATCTGTCGCCTACCCAAAAAAGGTCCTGCCCTTGGGGCGAACTTCTTGGCAATCTGATCACTCTGAATCCCTTGTTCCACCTCCCTCTGTCGGCAGCAGGAAGCCGACAATGAGCACGTCAACCGTAGGCCGAGTGCCGTACGGGGCAGGCGCCTATACATGGAAAACTCAGACGCTGCCTGCCCGAGCCGCCACCATGCTATTCAACACCCATAAAAAAACCATCAACGCCCTACAAAACACGGTTTCCCACCAGGCCAGCATGCTGGATGCCATCGAGCGCTCCATGGCGGTGATCGAATTCGATCCGCAAGGCAATGTACTGCGGGCCAATGACAATTTCCTTAACACCATGGGCTATCGCGCAGAGCAAGTTGTGGGCAAGCCCCATCGAATGTTCTGCACACCGGCGTTCGCCCGCAGCACCGAGTATCACCAGTTGTGGTCGAACCTGCGCAATGGCCAATTTCAGTCCGGAACGTTCGAACGCCAGGCGAGCAATGGGGAATCGGTGTGGCTGGAAGCCAGCTACAACCCAGTCCGTGATGAGGCAGGGCACGTGATAAAGGTGGTTAAGTTCGCCTTGGACGTGACCCCGCGCCTGCAAGCCGAGAGCGAAGCCAGCGCCAAATTGGAGGCGATCGACCGGGCCATGGCGGTGATCGAGTTCAACCTCGACGGCACCATCATCACGGCCAACGCTAACTTCCTGCAGCGCATGGGCTATAGCCTCGCGCAAATCCAGGGCAAGCATCATCGCCTGTTCTGTTCTGCGGAGCTGGCCAACAGTTCGGCCTACACCGAGTTCTGGAAGCGCCTCAACCAAGGTGAGCTGTTCAGCGGCCAATTCGAGCGCGTGGATAAGAACGGCCGGACGGTGTGGCTTGAAGCCAACTACAACCCGGTATATGACGCCAGCGGGCGGCTGTGCAAAGTGGTGAAATTCGCCTCGGACGTGACCGCCAAGGTGGAGCAACATGCCGCCGATGCGGCGAGCGCGTCTCAGGCGTATCACATTTCCCTGAACACCCAGGACATCGCGGAAAAAGGCGCCGAAGTGATTCAGCAAAGTGCCAACGGCATGCGCGAAATTGCCTCAGACATCGACGGTTCTTCGCAATTGATCGCCAAGCTGGGTGAGCGTTCGCAGCAGATCACCGCCATCGTCAACACCATTGGCGGCATCGCCGACCAGACCAACCTGTTGGCGCTCAACGCGGCCATCGAGGCGGCGCGTGCGGGTGAGCAAGGGCGTGGGTTTGCCGTGGTGGCCGATGAAGTTCGGCAACTGGCCGCACGCACAAGCCGTTCGACGGCGGAAATTTCCAGCATGATCGCAATGATCCAGAACGAAACGCGCCAAGCCATCGACAGTATGGACGGTACCCGCGACCGTGCAGCCCAGGGCGTGGACTTGGCCAACCGCGCCGGCACCGTGATCCTGCAAATACGCCAAGGCACTAACGAGGCGTTACAGGCGGTGAGTGCGTTTGCCAATGACCGTGTCCGCCACTAAGTAGGATTTGGGTTATTCATGTGTAAGACAGGTCGCCAGGACTATAGTGAACCAACGTCTTAACCGTGATGACCCGAGCCCGCCATGACCTCAGAGAAGCCTGAAACCGCACCTATTGACCACATGCGTTTCCACCGCCCCCACGCTCACCTGGCGCCGACTTTCGGTAACGATACCTTCGCGCTGAAGGCCGAAGCCTTCGCCCGTTTCTTCGGCACCCCAACCTTCCTCGGCGCGCAAACCGCGATTGTGGTGCTGTGGGTGGTTCTGAATGCGACCGGCATCACTCACTTCGACGTGTACCCGTTCATCCTGCTCAACCTGGCGTTCAGCCTGCAATCGGCCTATGCCGCGCCGCTGATCCTGTTGGCCCAGACTCGCCAGGCTGCGCGAGACAAGGCGCAGTCAGACGCCGACGCACAGCATCGCGAAGCCTTGGCCACTGCCAATACCGAACGCCAGGCCCAGGCCGCGCAGACCACCAAACAGCTGCTGGAATTGCTGGAGCAAAACACCCGACTGACGGAGATGACCAAGCAACTGACCGAGCATATCGAAAGCCTGACGTGCGAAATGCATGAGCACTTCGTACGAAAAACCTAACGATCCGGCAACCGTACATGCTGTCCCAACTCATCAAACAACGTGACCACCGAGCGCAATGCCCGGCAATCGGGACGTGTGAGCAACCACAGCGCCGTGTCATACCCTGCCAATGCAGGGCCCAGTGGTTGCAGACCCTCATCAAGCAGAAAGTCCGGCAACGCCGCCACACCCATTCCCGTCCGTACCAATTCGGTCACCGACAACATGCTGTTGCAGCGATAGCTGGGCCGAATTCCCGGCAAGTGTTCGCGGCGCCAGGCGACGGTGGGATGATCGGGCAGGAAGTCATCCGGCGCGATCCAGGTCAGGTCGGCCAGTTCACGGCCTGCATGACGGCGGGCATAGTCGGCGCTTGCGTAGACTTGGTACGACACGGTGCCGAGGCAACGTCCTACGAGATGCTCAGGCGGAGTCTTGGTCAGGCGTAGGGCGATATCTGCATCGCGGCGGCTGAGGTTGGCGAAATCATTGGAGGTGCTCAGTTCCAGGATCAGCGCAGGATAGTCCGGCATGAACTGCGCCAATGCTGGCAGCAACAGACCTTGCAGCACCGAGTCGGTACAGGTCAGGCGCACCGTGCCGCTGATCACCTCGCCCCCCTGCTCCACCCCGATGCGCGCCGCTTCGAGGGCCAGTTCGGCGCGTTCAGCCTGCTGCGCCAAGTTGTTGGCCAGGCTGGTGGGCAGGTAGCCGGCGCGGCTTTTTTCAAACAGTGTCTGGCCCAGTGCCGCCTCCAAGCGTCGTATCGCGCGAAACACCGTGGACACATCCACCCGCAACAACGCTGCCGCCCGCGCCAGGGAGCCGCCGCGCACAAGTGCAAGGATCAGCGAAAGGTCAGCGTAGTCAATTGAATAGTGCGTCGGTGCATTGAGCATATGGGCAAACGCCAATATTGATTGCGTGAACGCCAATCTATAGTGCGCCTCAGCCCACAACAAGCCATGGAACGCACACGATGAAAGCCACCCCCTTACGCCTCGCGCTGATTGGCGATTACAACCCTCATGTCACCGCGCACCAAGCCATTCCCGTGGCCCTGCAACGGGCGGCCGATACGCTGGGCATGACTGTTGATGTGCACTGGCTCGACACCGACACCCTGCCGGAATCCCTGCACGATTTCGACGGTTTCTGGTGTGTACCCGCCACCCCTTACCGGGATACCGATGGCGCACTCCGGGCGATCCGCTTCGCCCGCGAGCAGCGCCGACCATTGCTCGGCACCTGCGGTGGTTTTCAACATGCATTGCTGGAATATGCCCGTAACGCGCTGGGTTGGGCCGACGCCGAACACGGTGAAGTGGCTCCTGACGCAAAACGCGCCGTGATCACACCCTTGACCTGCGCGCTGGTGGAGGCGACCGACACCGTACGTTTATTGCCCTACACGCGCATCGCCGAGGCCTACGGCACCCTTGATCTTGAAGAAGGTTATCGTTGCCGTTACGGGGTGAACCCCGAATTCGCCAGCGCGTTGCTGGAGGGCGATCTGATCGCCACCGGCCACGACTGCGCAGGGGACCTGCGAGCAGTGGAATTGCTCGGCCATCCTTTCTTCGTCGCCACTCTGTTCCAGCCCGAACGCGCGGCGCTCAAGGGCATCGCGCCACCCCTGGCGATCGCCCTGCTCAAGGCGTGCCAGGAGCAATCGGCATGATCGCCAAGACACCCACCCCGCCCTACTACGCAGTGATTTTCAGCTCACTGCGCACCGAGGGCGATCACGGCTACGGCGAGGCCGCCGCACACATGCTGGAACTGGCACGGCAGCAACCTGGTTTTCTGGGCGTGGAATCGGCGCGGGAAGATGGCCTGGGGATTACCGTGTCGTACTGGAGCAGCGAGGCAGCAATCCTGGCGTGGAAGCAGCAGGCCGAGCACCGGAACGTGCGTGAGCAGGGCCGCGCCACCTGGTACTCGGCATTTCAGACACGGGTGTGCAAGGTGGAGCGGGCCTACGGTTTTGAAGCGAACTAGCTCACAAGACTGCGCAACGCACTGATCTGTGGAATCTCAACCCGACGCATATACACGCGCAGCGGCTCAGTAATGTTGATGCGGTCATCGATGTTTTGGTCCAGCAGCAACTGAATGCGTTCACGCGATAGAGTCATGGTCTGCTCGGGGGCGGGCAGCCAGACAAATTCGGCGGTAGGAATGATCCCGTCATCGGCCACGTCCATGCCGAAGGAGTCTTCGCTGAAACGTACGATGTACTGGCCGGTCTTGCGATTAAGGCCCACAAATCCGTGGAGTTGGTCGGCGGCCTGGCAGATAAGCTCGGAAGTGATGCGCATGGTAAACCTCACTGAAAAGTCCCACAGGGACTGGAAAGATGGTTTACACGCGTGGCGGAAAGTACTGCCCTCTAGCGGGGCGGCTGCGGTCAAGAGTACTGCAATGCCTGGCAAAAAAACCGAGAAAATTGACGGGTGCGCACGTTAATGTCGGTTTGGTGATAGCGCCTTTCGCAATCAATTGTTAAAAAGGAGGCCTTCTAAAAGCTACCTCCACGAAAGGACTTCGCATATGCCTGTCACGTTTACCAAGAGCGCCCTGCTGCTGGCCCTGATGCTCGGCCTTGGCCAGGCGCAGGCTGCCGACCCGATCAGCCCGGCTGAATTGGCAACCAACGAAGGCATTCCCCACCCTGCCGTGATCGCTCACCGAGGCGCCTCCTACGACGCTCCGGAATCCACCGCCGCCGCCTACAAAGTTGCGCGCGACCTGGGTGCCGACTACCTGGAACTGGACCTGCAGCGCAGCAAGGACGGCGTGTTGTTCGCCCTGCACGACAACAACCTGCAGCGCACCACCGATGTGGCCACCAAGTTTCCCGAGCGCAAAGACGCGCCGGCCAACGAATTCACTTGGAAGGAACTGCAAAGCCTCGATGCCGGCAGTTGGTTCAACGCCGCCTACCCGGACCGCGCGCGTCCAGGCTTCGTCGGTCTGAAGATCCTGAGCCTGGACGACATCATCAAGATCGCCGAAGGCAATCCGCAGCACAAACCCGGCCTGTACATCGAGACCAAGGAGCCCAAGCAGTTCCCGGGCATCGAAGCCGACCTCAAAAACAAGCTGTTGGATAAAGGCTGGTTGAGCTCCGCCGGCTCCAAGCTGGGCAAGAGCAACACCGGCGTCGGCCAGGGCAAGGGCCGCGTAGTGCTGCAAACCTTCGAGACCGCCAGCCTCAAAGAGCTGCAGAAAGAAATGCCGAACACCCCGAAGATCCTGCTGTTGTGGGTGGGTGAAGGCAGCATCGAGCCGAAATCCAAGCAGACCTTCGCCGAATCCGGCGAGCCGACCAAGGCCGCCTACTACGCCAAGCAAGAACCGAAAGACGCCGCCGAGTTCGAAAAATGGGTCGACGAAGCCAAGAGCCTCGGCGCCATCGGCACCGGCCCATCCGCCGAGCTGACCGACCACGGCGACCAGAGCTATTCGGACCTGGTGAAGCCTGAAATGAACAAGCTGACCCACGACAAAGGTCTGCTGGTGCATGTCTACACCGTGGATGAGCCAGTGGATTTCGAGAAAGTGATGAAAGCCGGCGTCGACGGCATCTTCACCAACCGCGCCGCCGAGCTGCTGAAGTTCTACAAGCGCTGGCCGTCGTCCAGCGTGCAGGATTTGCTCAACGACTATAAGTACTGAGGCATCGTTGGTGTCAGTGCGCCATTAAGGATGAATTAAGTTGCGCCAGTTAATCTGGCGCCACTTAAACAGCTCACCAAAGAAGGACATACACCATGAAAACTTTGACCACTTTGTTCGCCGCAACTGCCCTGACGCTGACTGCCGGCCTGGCCCAAGCGGATGTTCGTCCGGATCATATTGAAGGCCTGGTCAAATCCGGCGCAGTGATGCATTTTGACAAGCTCAACGCCGCGGCCGTAGCCACTCACCCTGGCGCGACAATTACCGACACCGAGCTGGACAACAAACACGGTGTAGCCGATCAATATGTCTACGAAGTAGACCTGACCGACACCGCTGGCAAGAAGTTTGAAGTCAAGCTCGACGCCAAGACCGGTGCCGTGCTGGAAAACAAGCAAGACACCTGAGTTGAATCCTCAAAACCGCGCCACCTTCGGGTGGCGCGGTTTTTTTATGGGCGCTCGTCAGTAGTGCCTGGAAAAAGCGCCGTCGCGATGAATCAAATTCCCCCGACTCAATTCAAGGTCGTTAGACTTCCCCGCATCAGCCAGGGCATTACGCCATCGCACAGCACACCGAGAACACGTCATGGAGCAAAAAGCCGTCGACATTGCCACCATTGGCCGAATCAGTGCCGTTCCCGCAATGCTCCAAGTGATCAGCGACATGACTGGCCTGCGCTTTGCCGCCGTTGCGCGGGTGACCGACGAAACCTGGACCGCCTGCGCCGTACTCGACCGCCTGGGATTCGGCCTCGGCGTCGGAGGCGAGTTGGACCTGACCACCACCATTTGCCACGAGATTCGCGGTTCCCATATCTCCGTGGTGATCGACAAGGCCAGCGAAGACCCGGTCTACCACGACCACCACACACCGCGCCTGTACCACTTCGAAAGCTACATTTCGGTGCCGGTATTCCGCACCGACGGGCGCTTCTTCGGCACGATCTGCGCCTTGGACCCCAATCCAGCCATGCTGCGCAGCAGCACGATCCGATCGACCATGGAATCGTTTGCGCGGGTGTTGTCATTGCAGATCGAAGCCGAAGAAGCCGCGCAGCAAACACAAGCGCAATTGCAGGAAGAACGCAGTACCGCCGAACTGCGCGAGCAATTTATCGCCGTGCTCGGCCATGACCTGCGCAACCCGTTGTTTGCAATTAACTTCGGTGCCGAACGACTGCTGCGTAAATACCCGGACCCCGCCACCGATACCCTCGTGCGGCACATTCTCACCAGCGGCCGACGCGCCGCGCAGTTAGTGGAAGACGTGCTGGATTTCGCCAGGGGCCGCATGGGCAGCGGCATCCCACTCAACATCGGCGACTGCCAAGGGTTACAGGCGGCGTTGCAGCATGTGGTATCGGAAGTGCAGAGCGTGCACCCGCAGCGCGAGATTCGTGCGGATATCGGTGATCTGCAAGGGGTCAGTGGCGACCAAGACCGCTTGGCGCAGTTGCTCTCTAATCTGGTGGCCAATGCCATTCACCATGGCAGCCATGACGGCCCGGTGGAGGTGCGCGCGCAGGTTGAGGACGACCATTTCCACCTGTCAGTGAAAAACGCCGGCCAGATAAGCGCGCAAGCCTTGCCCCGGCTCTTTGAGCCTTACTCACGCCCAGCGACGAACACGCCCCAGGCCGGCCTGGGCCTGGGGTTGTATATCGTCAAGCAGATTGCCGAAGCTCATGGCGGTGAACTCAAAGTGTCCACCACCGCGGAGCACGGCACGGTGTTTAGCTTCAGCCTGCCAACCGGCTGATCAGGCGCCCAGGCGCGCCGTCACCTCATTCAACTCACCGGACAAACCGCGCAGATTGTGGCTCGCGGCTTCGGTGCGTTGCACGTTGTCGAGGTTGGCCGTGGCCACCGTGGTGATCTGGGTGATATTGCGCGAGATGTCCTCGGCGACCGACGTCTGCTCCTCAGCCGCGGTGGCGATCTGGCGGTTCATGTCGCGGATCGCTTCCACCGCCTGAGTGATGTGGTCGAGCATGGCGCCGGCCTGGCTGACTTTTTCCACGCTGTCATCGCTGCACGACTGGCCGCTGACGATCGCCTCGGCCGCATCGATCGCGCCGGTCTGCACCGCCTGAATAATCTGGTTGATCTCGATGATCGACGCGGCCGTGCGTTGCGCCAGGCTGCGGACTTCATCGGCGACGACTGCAAAACCACGCCCCGCCTCGCCCGCCCGCGCCGCCTCGATAGCGGCGTTGAGCGCCAGCAGGTTGGTTTGCTCGGCGATGCCGCGAATCACTTCCAACACTTTGCCGATACGTACGCTGTCAGCTTCCAGGCGTCGGATGATGGTGCCGGTGTTGAGGATTTCCGTGCGCATCTGGCCGATGGTAGCGATCGTGACCTTCATCACTTCACCGCCTTCGCGGGCCGAGTGATCCGCCTCGTCAGCCGCGCGCGAGGCGCTGGCAGCGTGGCGTGCGACTTCCTGGGCGGTGGCCGACATTTCGGTCATGGCCGTGGCCACTTGGTCGGTACGGTTGAATTGTTCTTGGGTGCCGGTAGCCATCAGGCTGGCAATCGAGTTCAACTCGCCGCTGGCGCTGACCAAGTCGGTGGCGCTGCGCTGCAAGCGGCTGAAGGTTTCAGCGAGGAAGTCGCGCAGCGTATTCGCGGCGGCGGCCAGGTGGCCCAGTTCATCCTGGCGACGGCTGGCTACGCGCTCGGCAAAGCGGCCGTGGCTGAGTTGCGTGACGTAGTCGATCAAGCCACGAATCGGCAGGATCAGGTTGCGGTTGATCAGCCACAGGCTGAACAGGCCGATCAGCACACCAGACAGCAACATAATCGCCAGCCCCACCAGCACGGTGCGCTCGGCGTAGGCACTGATGGCCTGAGATTGCTGGCTGCCTTGGGCACGCAGGTCGCTGACCAGAGCGCTCATCTGCTCACTGGCGGCGCGGTCTACGCCTTTGACTGCCGTATCGCCGACGGTTGCATCACCACCCGCCGCCATATAGGCATCACGGCCCTTCTGATAGGCAACGCCCAGTTGCTGGTGCTCCAGGCGCAGGGTTTCGATGCGTCGGCTCAACGGCGCGTCGCTGCTGGTCTGGGTGACCAGGCGAGCGAGGATACTTTGCACATCGCGCTGCCGGTCCTGGAACTGGCCCCAATATTTCTCCATATCCTGAGGCTGCTTGCCGCGCAGCAGCACGTTTTTCCATTCCTGCACCTGCACCTTGAACTGCAGGTTGGCTTCGTCGATCAATTGCGAAGTGAGCAACGGCCCGTCAATCAAACTGCGATAACTCTGCACCCCGTTGGAGAGGAAGTTGAAACAGGCCAGGGCGATCAACAATATCGCCAGCAAGCTGCCACCGAGCAGCGACAGGATTTGTGCTCTCAAGGAGGTTCGCAAAACATTCATCGGGGAAAGCCTCGATACAGGTAAGTGGCGTGTGCACGCCTTGACCTCCCTGTCGACAAAGACACCGCACATCCCTAACGGTTGTTAATGAGCTGAATCGGCCGGAATAGAGCCTTCTTGAAGGGATTCGGACAAATGGTCAATAAAATGTCACGAATGCGAAATAAACCAACGACTGTCATAAAACTGTCAAATAACCCTGTAATTATTCGCCACGCGACCTGTGAAATGTCCTACAGGCCTTTTCTCTGCGAGCCTCCATGAATCACAGCATCGATCACAGCCATCAGGACTCCGATCTGTTTGGCTTGCTTTACGGTTTTCGTTTTCGCCCAGGTGTTAAGGGGGAGCAGATTGACTCGGCTACCGCCCTGGCGGCATTGAAGCAACCGCAGGACCCGGAGGAGTTCTTGTGGCTGCACCTGAACCTTGCCCACGCCGCCTGCGAGCGCTGGATGCAGGCGCACCTGGAACTGCCTGAAGAGTTTTTCGAGGCCCTTCACGAGGGCTCGCGCTCCACCCGCATCGAACACGTCGACTCGGCCTTGCTGGCGGTGGTCAACGACGTGGTGTTCAACTTCAGCAGCATGGTCTCGTCGGATATTTCCACGCTGTGGGTATGCGCTCGCAGCCGCCTGTTGATCAGCGCGCGGCTGCAACCGTTGCACTCGGTGGACAAGTTGCGCTCGTCGGTAAAGGCCGGGGAACACTTTCGCTCGCCACTGGAACTGTTGGTGCATTTGCTGCGCGACCAGGGCGAAGTGCTGACGCAGATCGTGCGCAAGACCAGCATCAGCGTCGACCATATCGAAGACCAATTACTGTCCTCGCGCCTGTCCACCAACCGCGCCGAACTGGGTGCCGCGCGCCGGGTACTGGTGCGCCTGCAACGCTTGCTGGCGTTGGAGCCGGGCTCGTTGCTGCGCCTGCTCAACCGACCGCCGCAATGGCTGCAAAAGGAAGACGTGAAGGAGTTGCGCAAATCCACCGAAGAGTTTGCGCTGATCATCAACGACCTGACGGCTCTGGGCGAACGCATCAAACTGTTGCAGGAAGAGATCGCCGCCAACCTCAACGAGCAAAGCAGCCGCACACTGTTCACCCTTACGGTGGTGACGGTGCTGGCACTGCCGATCAACATCATCGCCGGTTTTTTTGGCATGAACGTCGGCGGCGTGCCGCTTTCACAAGACCCGGAAGGCTTCTGGATTTTGGTGGCGCTGGTCGCGACCTTTACCTTGATTGCCGGGCGTTGGGCGTTTCGCAGATTTTCAAATTGAAATGAGATCCGCTGTGGGAGGGGGCTTGCTCCCGATGACAGTGTGTCAGCCAACACCTCTGCCAGCCCTGCCGCCGCTATCGAAGCCTCGCTGAAGCTCGACATCTCCCACAGGGATCGGTGGTGTCTATGAGTTTCGCGGCTGTGTGCGCTGCAAGACAGACTAATGGCGTGCCTGATTGACCAAACACTGACCTGCGGCAGCACCGTTGTAACATTCTGCAATGACTATGAACGACATCCTTCATCACCTGGATGCTCCGGCATGGCCACCCCTTCCCTGACTGCCTCCACGCACTCATCTTCCGTCGATTCAAAACCGCGCCTGGACAAGAAACCTGGCCTGGTGACCGTGATCATTTTCTTCGCCGTCCTCGCCATGGGACTGTTGTTCACCGCCTACAGCCTGATGCATGACATGCACGAACTGGGCACGGTGGTCACCACCTGGACGCCGTTCCTGCTGCTGGGCGTCGCGTTGTTGATCGCTCTGGGCTTCGAGTTCGTCAACGGTTTCCACGACACCGCCAACGCCGTCGCGACGGTGATCTACACCAACTCGCTGCCACCGCATTTCGCGGTGGTGTGGTCAGGCTTTTTCAACTTCCTCGGCGTGCTGCTCTCCAGCGGCGCGGTGGCGTTTGGCATCATCGCCCTGCTGCCGGTGGAGCTGATTTTGCAGGTGGGCTCATCGGCCGGTTTCGCGATGATCTTCGCCCTGCTGATCGCTGCGATCCTGTGGAACCTCGGCACCTGGTGGCTGGGTTTACCGGCCTCGTCCTCCCATACGCTGATCGGTTCGATCATCGGCGTCGGCGTGGCGAATGCCTTGATGCACGGACGTGACGGTACCAGCGGGGTAGATTGGGCCCAGGCGACCAAGATTGGTTATGCGTTGCTACTGTCCCCCTTGATCGGCTTTGCGTTTGCAGCCTTGTTGCTGCTGGCCATGCGCGCCTTTGTGAAGAACCGGTCGCTGTACAAGGCGCCCAAAGGCAACACTCCGCCGCCGTGGTGGATTCGCGGCATGTTGATCGCCACCTGCACCGGCGTGTCGTTCGCCCACGGCTCCAACGATGGGCAGAAAGGCATGGGCCTGATCATGCTGATTCTGGTCGGCACATTGCCCATGGCCTATGCGTTGAACCGCACCATGCCCGCCGAGCAGTCGTTGCAGTTCGCGGCGGTGGCCGAAGTGACCCAGGCCGCCCTGATGAAAACCACGGCGCAGGCATTGCCCGGCGACCCGCGCCCCGTCCTGTCGACCTACGTGCGCACCAAGCAAGCCACACCGGACCTGGTGCCGGCCCTCGCCGCGCTCACCGGGCATATCGGCGAAGAAGTCAAAGGCTACGGTTCCCTGGCCAAAGTCCCCGCCGAGGCGGTCGGCAACGTGCGTAACGACATGTACCTGACCAGCGAAACCATTCGCCTGATGGACAAGGGCAAGGTCGGCAATTTCGACGCCGACACCCAAGACAAACTGCAGCTGTTCAAGCAACAGATCGACAACGCCACGCGCTTTATTCCGCTTTGGGTGAAGATCGCGGTGGCCATTGCGCTTGGCCTGGGCACCATGGTCGGCTGGAAGCGCATCGTGGTCACGGTGGGCGAGAAAATCGGCAAGACCCACATGACCTACGCCCAAGGTGGGGCGGCGGAAACAGTGGCGATGCTGACCATCGGGGCCGCAGATATGTATGGGTTGCCGGTGTCGACAACCCATGTGCTGTCATCCGGTGTGGCGGGGACCATGGTGGCCAATGGTGCCGGGTTGCAGATGCGGACGATCCGCAATTTGCTGATGGCGTGGGTGCTGACGTTGCCGGCGGCGATTCTTCTGTCTGGCAGCCTCTACTGGCTGTTCACCCAACTTTTCTGACACAACATAGATTGAAACTGTGGGAGGGGGTTTGCCCCCTCCCACAGTTGGATGTGTGTTGTGTCAGTTGTTGAAGAGTCCCGTCATGGCCTTGAGCCGCTTCTTGTAGACCCGCCGCGCCTCAAGGGCCTCCTCCAGCGTCACCGCCACAAACCCCGCGCGCTGGTTGGGCTGCATCTGCCCGATCAAATCCAGATCGGCACTGATCACCGTGCCGATCATCGCGTAACCTCCGCCCGACACTGCATCTCGATGCAACACGATCGGCTCCAGCCCCGCCGGTACCTGGATCGAACCGATGGGGTAGCAACTGTCGACAATATTCGACGGATCCGAGCCCGCGCCAAACGGCTGTTCCCGTGGTTCAAAGCTCAACGCGCTACCGCCCTTGAAGCGATAGCCGATACGGTCCGCTTCGGAACCCACGGTCCACGGTTCGGCGAAAAAACTGCTTTTGGCGGCACCGGTCAGGCGCTCGTAATACAGGCCAGGCACCACACGCAGGGTGATATCGCCCCCTACCGACCGGCGCAAGGCCATCGGCAAACTGTTGCCCGCCCGGCCCTGCCCGCAGAGCTCACCGATGGGCAATTCATCACCCTCCTGCAAGCGCCGACCTTTAAACCCACCAAGCGCGCCCAGGGTGTAAGTGGAGCGACTGCCGAGCACCACGGGCACATCAATGCCGCCGGCCACCGCCAGGTAAGTCCGTGCGCCGGCCTTGGGAAATTCGAAACGCAGCACCTGCCCGGCACGCACCTGGAACGCGGTGTCCTGATGCACCACTTCACCGTCAAGGCGCGGCGACATGAGCGCGCCGCTGAGTGCCACCAACGCATCCTGTTGGAATTCCAATTCAGGCCCGATCAAGGTGCATTCCAGGCCCGCCGCACCGACCGGATTGCCCACCAGATGGTTGGCCGCGCTCAGCGCGTATTGGTCCAGCGCCCCCGACGGCGGAATGCCCAAGTGGTAATAACCTTCGCGGCCAAGGTCCTGCACAGAGGTGGCGAGGCCGGGTTTGAGGACTTTGATCATGCCAGCGCCTCCTGCAGGGTTTTCGGATAGCCCATCGGGTCGGCCAGAAAGGCGTCGAGGGAAAATTCCACCGGGCGGATGCGCAGGTCGAAACGTCCTGCGTCCACCTCGGCGACGGCCAGGTCGTAGGCATCACGTTCTATGGGTTTGAACTGCACGATGTCACCGGGGCGAAAGAACACCATGTGCTCCTTGAGGTAGGCCAACTGCTGCGCCGGATCGTAGATCGGCGCCGGGGTCACGCCGAACATTTGGTAACCGCCAGCGCCGCGCACCGAGTAGATACACCCAAAGCAGCCACCATGGCCGAGGGTGAGTTTGGGCGTGTCGGTGCGCGGGCGCAGGTATTTGGGCACCTGCAACTGCCGCTCACGCTCGACCATCTGGAACATGAACGGCAGACCCGCGACAAACCCGACCATCGACACAAACCACGGCGCGCCGCTGTGAGCGGCGATAAACGCGTCCACATCCGCCAGACCATTGATGCGCGCGGCGTACTCCAGGTCGGTGCCGCTGGGGTCTTGATGGCGATCGCGAAAACGCATCAGGGTTTCATGGGTCCAGGGGTCGTTGTACAGCACCGGGATTTCGATGATGCGCGTGCGCAAGGTGCGTTCGGCCACGGCCTGGGCTTCGGCGCTTTGCACGGCATCGAGCAACACATGGGGCGCGATGCGGTCGGGGTCGAAACGGATCTGGAACGAGGCATTGGCCAAGCACACATCCAGCACGCCTTCCAGCGCCAGGCGCTCCACCGCTCGAGTCACCGCCATGCCCTTGAAAAAGGCCTCCAACGACATGCTGTCGCTGACCTCGGCAAACAGGTGTTCATCACCGCCGAAGCTGTAGCGGATGGGGGTCGTTTCAGCCATGTCGCTTCCTCTTGGAATGGTTATGGAAAGGCAGGCAAAAAAGTAAGGGGTCGATCTTATTAGGGTGTTTTGACCGTGATACCCGCCTGGTCCAAGGCCTCGCGGGTGGCTTCCACCAGTTCCAGGGCGCCGGGAGTGTCGCTGTGCAGGCAGATGGAATCGAATTCGATAAACAGGTCTTCGCCTTCTACGGTGCGCACCAACCCCGTCTGACAAGCCCGCAGGACACGTGCCGCCACCGTTGCAGGATCAAGCGCGCGAACAGTGCGAGTAAACACGATGGAGCCCGTCAGATCGTACTCACGATCGGCATAGAATTCCCGGACCACCGGTTGCCCCAACTCCTTGGCCACCCGCCAGATCACCGAGTTGGGCATGCAGTACAGCAACAGCGTCGGTTCGATGAGTTGCAGGTTTTGCACCAGCAGCCGGGCCGCTTCTTCGTCACGGGCCAGGTGCATGTAGAGCGCGCCGTGAGGCTTGATATGTTGCAGCGTCACGCCTTGGGCGCGGGCGATTTCCCGCAGGGCACCGAGTTGGTAGAGCATATCGTCCACCAGCTCCTGAGCCGGTGCGTTGATATGCCGACGGCCAAAGCCGACCAGATCACGAAAGCCGGGATGGGCACCGATGGCCACGCCCAGTTGCTTGGCGCGTTCTACGGTGCGGCGCATGGTCCCGGGGTCGCCGGCGTGGAAGCCGGTGGCGATATTGGCCGAGCTGATGTAGGCCATCAGCTCCGCGTCGACGCCATCACCGATGGTCCAGGGGCCGAAACCTTCGCCCATGTCCGAATTGAAATCCACTGCCTGCATCGGGGTCGCTCCGCCAGAAATGATGTTGGAAAAGTAGGCTGCGCCTTGACCCCTTGGGAAGATCTATTATCAGATGCCCTATCTTCTGAAAAACAGATATCGCTCATGTCGCTGACCTTGCGCCAAATCCGCTACTTCGTCGCCACCGCTGAGATCGGCCAGATTTCCCAGGCAGCGATCCACCTGAACATCTCGCAGTCGGCGGTGACCACGGCGATCAAGGAGTTGGAGGCGATGCTCGGCGTGCAACTGTTTGTGCGCTCGGCCCAAGGCATGAACTTGACCGATGCCGGGCGGCACTTTCTCAACCGCGCCTATGTGATTGTGCGCAGCGTGGACGATGCGCTGAACAGTCCATTGCCCGACTACCGCGCCAGCGGCGTGCTGCGGGTAGCGGCCAGTTACACCGTGCTTGGTTACTTCCTGCCCCATCACTTGCAGCGCATGGAGCATTGGCATCCGGACGTGACCATCGAGGTCTTCGAGCAGGAGCGCCAGGCGATCGAACAAGGTCTGCTCGACGGCCAGTTCGACATGGCCGTGGTGCTCACCGCCAACCTGACTCACCCGGCGATCGTTTCCGAGATTCTGTTCAACTCGGAACGTCGCCTGTGGCTGCCCAGCCATCACCCATTGTGCGAGCGCGGCGCCGTGAGCCTGGCGGATGTGGCGCAAGAGCCCTACATCCTGCTGACCGTCGATGAAGCCGAACACAGCGCCATGCGCTATTGGGAACAGGCCGGGCAAACGCCTAAGGTGCGGCTGCGCACCAGTTCGGTGGAGGCAGTACGCAGCATGGTCGCCAATGGCAGCGGCGTGGCGATTCTGTCGGACTTGGTGCACCGCCCGTGGTCACTGGAAGGCAAGCGCATCGAAACCCTGACCGTCACCGACCCGGTCACGCCCATGAGCGTCGGACTGGCCTGGCACCGCGAGCGGGCATTTACCCCGGCGATGCAGGCGTTCCGGGATTACTTTCACGACGCGTTCCTGGCGCCGCAGCAACTGTCGGCGCGCCGTTAAAGATGGGCTTGCAGGGTGGCCGCCAGCCAGTCCATGAACACGCGCACCCGCAACGGCAAATGCCGCTGGCCCGCGTAGAGCAAGGACACATCCAGCGGTGGCGCCGGGTAGTCCGGGAGCAGGGCAACCAACTCGCCACTGGCGAGCAAGTCACGAATACCCAAGGCCGGCACCTGAGTAATGCCAAAACCGCCCAGGCACGCCACGCGATACGCATCCGTGCTGTTGACCGTCACCCGCCCGGCCATGGGGATGCGCTGCACCTTGTTGCCTTGCTGATACTCGAAACCGGCCGAGCGTGAACCCAACGGCCGCACGTAATGCACCAATTGATGCTGCGCCAGATCGGCCAAGGTCGCGGGCACGCCGTAACGTTGCACGTAACCCGCGCTCGCGCAGTTGATCATCGGCATGCGGCACAGCACGCGTGCGACCACGCTTTGGTCCGGCTGGGCGCCGACGCGCAGTACGCAGTCGAAGCCTTCGGCGAGCAGGTCGACCTGGCGGTCGGTGCAACTGATCTCCAACTCGATCAACGGGTGCGCGTCCATGAACTGCGACAAGCGCGGCAGGATCAGCTCCCGCGCCATCACGTTGGGCATGTCGACGCGGATGCGCCCGCTCAGTTGCGCTTCGTCCTGGCGAAACAGCCCTTCGAGTTCCTCCATATGCGCGAGCAGGTCCTTGCTGCGCTCGTACAACACGCGCCCGTCCTGGGTCGCCTGCACTTTGCGTGTGGTGCGCTGCAACAGACGCGCGCCGAGCAGTTCTTCCAGCGCCTGCACATGCTCGGACACCGTGGAACGCGGCAGCCCCAGACTCTCGCCCGCCTGGGTAAAACTCGACAGTTCGGTGACCCGCACGAAGGTGCGCAGCAACTCAAGTTTGTTCATAGGATTGTTCGCCTTATCCGGCCAGTGATTCCGGCCTGGCCCTGTTTATCACGTTAGCAGCGGACAAATACACTCAGTCCCACGTTCACATCTGAAGAGGACTGCACCATGACCCGCAAAATCGCATTGATCACCGGCGCCAGCCGTGGCTTGGGTAAAAACGCTGCATTGCACCTGGCGGCGCAAGGCGTAGACATCATCGGCACCTTTCACAGCAAGGCCGACGAGGCGCAGGCATTGGTGGCCGAGATCGAACAATTGGGTGGCCGCGCCGCCATGCTGCAATTGGATGTGAGCCAAAGCGCAACATTCGAAGGTTTTGTCGGCGACGTGGCCGGCGTGCTCAAGGATGTTTTCGCACAGGATCACATCGACTTTCTGATCAACAACGCCGGGATCGGCATTCACGCCAGTTTTGCCGAGACCACCGAAGCCCAGTTCGACCAACTGGTGGCGATCCAATTCAAGGGTCCGTTTTTCCTGACGCAGAAGCTGTTGCCGTTGATCCGCGACGGCGGCCGCATCCTCAACGTCTCCAGCGGCCTGGCGCGTTTCAGCCTGCCGGGCTATGCCGCCTACGCGGCGATGAAAGGCGCCATGGAAGTGCTGACCCGCTACCAGGCCAAAGAGCTGGGTGGGCGCGGGATCAGCGTCAACATCCTGGCCCCTGGCGCGATCGAAACTGACTTCGGCGGCGGCGCTGTACGCGACAACGCCAACCTCAATGCCATGGTCGCGAGCAACACCGCCCTGGGCCGCGCCGGCTTACCGGACGATATCGGTGGAGCGATTGCCAGCCTGCTGGCCGACGGCAGCCACTGGATCACCGGCCAGCGCATCGAGGCGTCGGGCGGCATGTTTCTGTAGGAGCTTGTCGCGCAGTACGTCATAGCCCCAGTGATACACATAGGTGTACGGCAGGAAGAACAGCAATACACCTATGTCGAGGATAAATGCCTGCATCAGGCTGATGTTCAGCCACGCCGCAATCAGCGGTACGCACACCAAAATCAAGCCACCTTCAAACACGAGCGCGTGCAACACACGGGTCCAGCCATTGTTGGCCAGTTGCAGGCGTGCCTTGAGTCGGTCGAACAGGCCGTTGAAGATCACGTTCCAGGTCAGCGCCATCAGGCTGATCGCCAGGGTGACCATGCCCATTTCCAGGGCCGGCTTGTCCATGATCCACGCCAACAAAGGGGTGCAGATCAACAACGCCAGGGCTTCGAAACCAACAGCCTGGCAAACGCGTTCAGTGATGGATTTGGTAGGGTTCATGACCCGTCTCCGAGAGTGACGACGGTTGCCATCATTACCCTTTGAATCGATACTTCATAACCAATAACCATCGATCAAGGCGATAGTCATGGCCTCTAATGAAGTGCTGCAGGCGTTTGTGCAGGCGGCCACCCAAGGCTCGTTTTCGGCGGCGGCGCGCAAACTGGGCAAGAGCCAGTCCACCGTCAGCGCGGCGTTAGCCAGCCTGGAGATTGACTTGGATGTTGTGCTGTTTGATCGCAGCAGCCGCAAGCCGACGCTCACGCCCGCCGGCCTGGTGTTGCTGCAACGCGCCGAACAAGTCTTGGAAGCCAGCAGTCGCCTGGCGCTGGCCGCGAGTCAGTTGGCCATGGGATTGGAGCCGAAAGTCACGATTGCCATGTCCGATACCTATCAATCTGAGCGCTTCGAACTCGCGCTCAAGGCCTTCGAGCAGCGTTACCCGGACCTTGAACTGGAATGGTTGATCGCCGAGTGCGAAGACTTGATCGCGCTGGTGCAGAGCGGTCGTGCGCAGATCGCGTTTGTCGAAGCCCAGGCGCATTACCCACCCGACCTCAGCCGCGCGCCCGTGGCTGAACGCACGGAAATCGCGCTGTTCGTCGCGCCCGAGCATCCGTTGGCCACGCTGCCGAACATCGACGCGCAGTGCTTGCAGCAACACCGCGAACTTCGGCTGGCGAGCATCATCAACCCGAATGAAACCCGCCCCAGCGGCCGCGTTTGGTCGGCGCCGAGTTTTCTGATGCTGATGGAAATGGCCCAGCTCGGTTTCGGTTGGGCCGAGCTGCCGCGTTGGCTGGTGGAACGCTTTGGCAACACTGGGCTGGTGGAACTCCCAGTGCGCGGTTGGCCGCGACTGGTAGCGGTGGATGCCCTGTGGTCGCGGCAGTATCCACCGGGACCGGCGGGCAGCTGGATGCTGGCGCAGATGCTGGATGAGTGATCAGGCTCAGAGTATGTGGTGAATTGGCGCGCCTCGCTCAGGGCCAGCCCGCTTATCACTAAGCACTGTGTCGCCCTCAAACCCGCTAGACTGCGCGCTTCCTTGCAGCCGTTCGGACGTTCCGATGCAAACCCGCCTTGTCGCCTACGAGGCGCTCACTGCTGTGCAACGACAGCAAGCCAGCGCCATCGAAGTTCATCCCGAACAACTGCCGTTTTGCGGCGATATGTATTGCGCGCTCAATTCGCTGCTGGCCAAACCAAGCCCAGGCGTCAAAGGGTTCGCCCTGCTGGCCGATGACATTCCGGTGGCCTTCCTCTTGCTCAAACGCCCACCTTGCCTGCCCCATTGGGCCGATGCACACAGCGCCACGCTGCATGCGTTCCAGGTGGATCGGCGGCAACAAGGCAGAGGGTTCGGCAAGGCGTGTTTGCAGGCATTGCCGGCGGCAGCGATAGAGACGTGGCCACAGATCAAGGCGCTGGAGTTGTCGGTGGACACCGACAATGTGGCGGCGATGGGGTTGTATCTGGGCGCGGGATGGGTAGACAGCGGGGAGGCGTATAAGGGGCGAGTTGGGTATGAGCGAAAGTTAAAGTGGGTGTTTGGACGAGACGACCCCAGCCTGCTTTAAATATCCCAACGCCGATAAATCGACCACTCTGGCCCACCCTCCCTGGCTGTCCACTGTCAAAGTTCACAGCTATACAGGCGTTGCCGATTGCTCTGTACTGGAATGCCAAGGTAGTCGCTCAAGCGGTGCAACGAGCAGGCGTGGAAACGCTCAACGCCCAGCACGGAGACCCTCCATGAATACTCCACCGAGCAACAATACGCTTAACACTGCGGGGAGCCCGGATCTTTCCTTTGGCACCCCTCCACTCAAAGACGGTACCGTTATAAACACCCGCACCGCAGGGATCTCCCGAGTCCTCGAAGACGGTTCAACCATCACAGCAGGCCCGTATAGCGAGCCGGATGGCCCCTTCATTGGCATCACCAAACAAACGCCTACGGGAGAGAACGACGCTCGATTCGGGCGAGGGCTGACGGCGATGCAGCAACGCCAAACCTTCATCGACATGCTCATTCAGCCTAATGGCAGGCAACTGTTACTGGCCACCCATATCAATAATGTGGCGGTCTCTATCAGTCGATTCAACGAAGCAAACGGCAATTCAGACTTCAGGTTCGGCAATAATGGCGAGGTGGTGCTGAATAAGCGGATTGAGTTGAATTTAAACAGCAAAGCCGGTTTAGCTTTACAGTCCGATGACAAGATCATTTGTGTATTTAATGACGGTACAAGCAGTTTTATCTATCAACTCAGCAGTTCCGGCCAGGAACTCAACTTCGGCTTTTTAGATCCGCTTGAAGAGCGCGGCGCCCTTATGGGCCCAGTATTGACCACTGAGAGGGGTTTTTTGATTGCGGGCTCTATAAACGGCAAGGCCCTTATTAAAGGATTCACACATGCTGGAGATGCGGACACGGCTTTTGGTAACGCAGGTTACGTCCAATTGGAGCTTTCAGGTACTGGGGGAAAACAGGCCTCAGCGCTGGCCAAAGGACCCGATGGCCGGATAGTTGTCGTCGGCGGTGAGCACCGGTTGCCGCGCAAGCAGAACTTCGTGACGAGCCTGCTTGCCAACGGCCAACCTGATCCGCAGTTCAATGGCGGAATCCCCAAGGAGAACGATGCTCGTCATGGAAGTTATGACAGCGTGACGGTTCAACCCGATGGGAAAATCGTCGTCTTGTGGCGCAATACAAACGGCAGCCTCGTCGAACTGATCAGGTACACCGCGACTGGGGAGTTGGACCTCACCTTTGGCGATCAGGGTGTGGCCGATGCATGGCGCGACCCGCAATCAAGACCCCAAATCTCCAACATCAACAAGCTTGAATGGGTAAATGCGGGTGAAACACTGCAAACCAGCGGTGTGCTGGAAGGTGTCCACTCCTTCATCGGCCGCCTGCTCAGCCAGTGATACCCACGACTGAGCTGCCAACGCAGCTCAGTCGTGTGACATCAGGCCTTGACTACCGGCAACCAGATCTCCACCGTCCCCGTGCCTTTCCTCACGTCAAAATCAGCGCTATAGCGTTCAAAATCCGGCCCTGCCACTTTGTAGCCCGAATGTGGCAACCACTCGAACATGATGCGCTCGTACGTCTGTTCCAAAGCCTGCACCGGTCCGTAATGGGGGAAAACCGCATAGTTGAGCGGTGGAATTTCAATGGCTTCGAAGTTGCTCGGGACGTCGCTTTTGCTCGGGACTTCCACCCCCGCCATGTAATCGAATTCGCCGTGATTGGGGTTATGGCAAACGCCATAGGTCACACCGCCGATGCGCTTCTTGATGTCCTTGATGCAGGTGTCGAACAACTCCCACAACTTGGGAATATCGCCCACCGTCGCCTTGGAATAACGCCCTTGTACCCCAGCAATCACCAAGGCCTTGCCTGCTTCCATGCGTGGCTCTAACGGTTGTTTTGTCTGCTGATCCATACGAACAGTCTCCTTCTTATGAGGGAACAAACCCGCATCGAGTATAGGGGCATATCCGTGCCGTACTCCATGCAGAAAATTTTCCTACGCATATGGACAACTGGCCATCATCGACCGTATTGTCTGCTCCGCAGGCCACCGCAGTGGCCGACGTCGCTCGGACGGTTCCGGGCGCTTACGTACTCTCGAGGCAACAATGGCCGACCAAGGTTCGCCGCGCCGCTTTGCGCGCATAGATCGACTCCCCCCTTACGTTTTCAATATCACTGCCGAGCTGAAGATGGCTGCGCGTCGGCGCGGCGAAGACATCATCGACTTGAGCATGGGTAACCCCGACGGTGCCACGCCTCCCCATATCGTGGAGAAAATGGTTACCGTCGCCCAGCGCGAAGACACCCACGGCTACTCCACCTCCAAAGGCATTCCACGTCTGCGCCGGGCGATTTCGCGCTGGTACAAAGACCGCTACGAAGTGGACATCGACCCCGAGACGGAAGCCATCGTCACCATCGGTTCCAAGGAAGGCCTGGCGCATTTGATGCTGGCCACCCTGGACCAGGGCGACACGGTGCTGGTGCCCAACCCGAGCTACCCGATTCATATCTACGGTGCCGTGATTGCCGGCGCCCAGGTGCGTTCAGTGCCGCTGATTCCGGGCGTGGACTTCTTCGCCGAGCTGGAACGGGCGATTCGTGGGTCGATCCCGAAGCCGAAGATGATGATCCTCGGCTTCCCGTCCAACCCGACTGCGCAGTGCGTGGAGCTGGATTTCTTCGAACGGGTGATCGCCCTGGCCAAGCAGTACGACGTGCTGGTGGTGCATGACCTGGCCTACGCCGACATCGTCTACGACGGCTGGAAAGCCCCATCGATCATGCAAGTGCCGGGGGCCAAGGACATTGCGGTGGAGTTTTTCACCCTGTCCAAGAGCTACAACATGGCTGGCTGGCGCATCGGTTTCATGGTGGGCAACCCGGAACTGGTCAACGCCCTGGCACGGATCAAGAGTTACCACGATTACGGTACCTTCACCCCGCTGCAAGTCGCCGCGATTGCTGCGCTGGAAGGCGATCAACAGTGCGTGAAAGACATCGCCGAGCAGTACCGCCAGCGCCGCAATGTGCTGGTCAAGGGCCTGCATGAGTTGGGCTGGATGGTCGAGAATCCCAAGGCGTCGATGTATGTCTGGGCGAAGATTCCCGAGGCGTATGCCGCCATGGGTTCGCTGGAATTTGCCAAGAAGCTGCTGCTGGAAGCCAAGGTCTGCGTGTCGCCGGGGATTGGATTTGGCGAGTATGGGGATGATCATGTGCGCTTTGCGCTGATCGAAAACCAGGACCGGATTCGCCAGGCGGTGCGCGGGATTCGCGGGATGTTCCGGGCGGATGGGCTGGTCGCTAAAGCCTGACCCGATCCACCTGAACAAATGTGGTCAACATGTGGGAGGGGGCTTGCCCCCGATAGCGGAGGTTCAATCACTGCATCTGGTGACTGACCCACCGCCATCGGGGGCAAGCCCCCTCCCACATTTGCATTGGGTTTTCACCCTTGCTGCTGGTGTGTCTGTTAGACCACCAACGACAGCAGCATGATGAAGATCAACGCCACCACAGACAGAATGGTTTCCATCGCCGTCCAGGTCTTGAACGTCTCGGCCACGGTCATGTTGAAGTACTGCTTCACCAACCAGAACCCCGCATCGTTGACGTGAGACAGGATCAACGAACCCGCCCCCGTCGCCAGCACCAACAGCTCACGGTTAACCCCAGGGATCATCCCCACCACCGGCACTACGATGCCCGCGCCGGTAATGGTCGCCACGGTCGCCGAACCGGTCGCAATACGAATCACCGCCGCCACCAGCCAGGCCAGCAGGATCGGGTTGATCTGCGCATTCACCGCCATATGGCCGATCACATCACCCACGCCGCTGGTCACCAGCATCTGTTTGAAGCCACCACCGGCACCGATGATCAGGATGATCGCGGCCGTCGGCGCAAGGCTGGCGTCGAGCAGCTTGAGGATTTGCTTGGAGTGAATGCCCTGGCGGCTGCCAAAGGTGTACAGCGACAGCAGGAGCGCCAGCAGCAAGGCGGTGATCGGGTGACCGATCATGTCCATCCAGTTGCGCACCACGTTGCCTTCGGCAAAGGCGATGTCGGCGAAGGTTTTGAGCAGCATCAGAAACACCGGCAGCAGCACGGTGACCAATGTGATGCCGAAGCTTGGCAACGACTTGTTGTCGGTCTCGCGGGCCAGTTGATCCACCAGTTCCTGGGAGGGATTACCGGGGATGTACTTGGCGATGAACGTACCGAAGATCGGGCCGGCAATGATGGCGGTCGGCAGTGCGACGATCAGGCCATACAGGATGGTCTTGCCGATGTCCGCGCCAAACACGCCGATAGCCAGCAGCGGGCCCGGGTGCGGTGGCACCAGGCCGTGCACTGCCGAGAGGCCTGCGAGCAGCGGGATGCCGATCTTGATCAGCGACACACCTGTGCGGCGCGCGACGATAAACACCAGCGGGATCAGCAGCACAAAGCCGATCTCGAAGAACAGCGGGATGCCCACCAGGAACGCGGCGAACATCATGGCCCACTGGACCTTCTCTTTGCCGAAGGCGCGGATCAGGGTCTGGGCGATCTGATCGGCACCGCCGGATTCGGCCATCATCTTGCCGAGCATGGTGCCCAGCGCGAGGATGATGCCGACAAAGCCGAGCACTCCGCCGAAACCGTCCTGGAAGGCCTTGATGATCTTGTCCACGGGCATGCCCGAGGTCAGGCCGAGGAAGCCGGCCGCGATGATCAGTGCAATGAACGGGTGGACCTTGAACTTGGTGATCAGAACGATCAACCCGATGATAGTGACGACTGCGTCTAGCAGCAGGTACGACTCGTGGGACATGCCAAACATGGGGGGTCTCTCCTGTTTGTTGTTGTTATTAAAGCGGGTGTTGAATTTCTTGCCGGGGATAGCGCTATCTTTTCCGGCAAAAAATTAATGAGTTCGTTCAAAGCCGTGTTGCAGCCACCAAGCGTTGGTCTGCTCGGCCAACGCCTCGACACTGTCTTCACTGGCGTTGAGGGCCAGGGTCAGTGGCTCGCCTTTGGGCGATTCAAGGGTGGCGAACTGGCTGTCGATCAGGCTTGCCGGCATGAAATGGCCGGGGCGATGGGACACGCGGTCCGAGGCGACTTCACGGGTCAGTTCCAGGAATACGAAACCCAGACCTGGCGCGGCTTCGCGCAGGTGGTCACGGTATTTCTTCTTGAGAGCCGAACAGGTGAGCACCGGATGTTCACCCGCTTTAAGCGAGCGGCGCAGTTCATCGCACAGGATGTCGAGCCAGCCGGCGCGGTCGTCGTCGTTGAGGGGGTGGCCGGCGCTCATCTTTTCGATGTTCGCGGCAGGGTGAAAGCTGTCGCCTTCAATGGCGGTAGCGCCGTTCAGCCGGCACAAGGCCTCGCTGACACTGGTCTTGCCACAGCCGGCAACACCCATGATGACCAGGGCGGTAACAGGTTGACTCATGAAACACCTCAAGACGCAGATAGCGCTACCTTCACACGCTGTAAGGCACGTGCAAAAACAGGCTTTTCCCGCGCCGTCTTGTCATTTTTATGGAGTGACGCGTGCATCCGCTCCAATCATTTGAACCGGATCAGGCAACCCAAAGTTCAATAATTTGCAGCCATTTGGAGACAGCGCTACCTTAGTGCCTCGATTTTTGTTTGGCAAGCCGCCTGATGACCTCTAAGAACGATAAAAATACGCGCACCACGGGTCGCCCGACCCTCAACGAAGTTGCCCGCCTGGCTGGCGTCAGTCCGATCACCGCTTCACGCGCCCTGCGCGGCATCAGCACCGTGGCCATCGAACTGGTAGAAAAAGTCCAACAGGCAGCTGCCGAGCTCAACTACGTGGTCAACCCCGCCGCCCGCGCCCTGGCCTCGGCTCAGAGCCATTCGGTGGTGGTGTTGGTACCGTCGTTGTCCAACCTGCTATTTATCGAAACCCTCGAAGCCATCCATCAGGTGCTACGGCCTAAGGGCTTTGAAGTGCTGATCGGCAACTCTCACTACTCCCGCGATGAAGAAGAAAACCTGCTGCGCAACTACATGTCCTATCAGCCACGGGGCTTGCTGCTGACGGGCTTCGATCGGACCGAAAGCGCCCGACGAATGGTCGAGGCCAGCAATGTGCCTTGCGTTTACATGATGGACCTGGACCCTAACGCTGGCGTGAATTGCGTGGGCTTCTCGCAATTGGCCGCCGGTGAAACAGCCGCGGCGCATTTACTGTCCCGTGGCCGCAAGCGCCTGGCCTATATCGGCGCGCAATTGGACCAACGTACCTTGCTGCGTGGCGAGGGTTTCCGCCGCGCCCTGCAACAGGCCGGAATGTACGACCCGGCGCTGGAGCTGCTGACGCCGCGTCCTTCTTCCGTGGGCCTGGGCGGTGAGTTGTTCCTACAGTTGCTGGCCGCCCATCCGGACGTGGATGCGATCTTCTTCGGCAACGACGACCTGGCCCAAGGCGCGCTGCTGGAAGCCCTGCGCCATGGCATCAAGGTGCCAGAGCGCGTGGCGGTGCTGGGTTTCAACGACTTGCCCGCGTCGTCCTTTATGGTGCCGCGCCTGAGCAGCATCAGCACGCCACGCGAAGCCATTGGCCGACGTGCGGCGGAGCATCTGCTCACGATCATGGCGGGCAACAAGGTCGCCAAGCCGGTAGTGGACATGGGCTTTGAGTTGCAGGTGCGGGAAAGCACCTGACCTTCAAGCCGAACGTGATCCATCGAGGGAGCTAGCCTGCCGGTTCCCTCAATTTGACCGCGCTCGCTTAACCTCCCCGGCCCCTGCTAGATTGTCCCTTCTCCACTGCCAGGGAAGCACCATGGGACACTCACTGAAAATCTTGGGCCGCACCTCTTCCATCAACGTACGCAAAGTCCTGTGGACATGCCACGAACTGGGCATCGAATACGTACGCGAAGATTGGGGCATCGGCTACACCCCCACCCAATCCCCCGAATTCCTGGCCCTGAACCCTAACGCGCAAATACCTGTGCTCATCGACGACCACGGCGTGCTGTGGGAATCCAACACCATCTGCCGCTACCTGGTCAGCCTCTACCAACGCCACGACCTCTTGCCCGCCGAACCCGCGCCACGGGCCAGGGTGGAGCAGTGGATGGACTGGCAAGCCACCGAGCTCAACCCTTCCTGGGGTTACGCGTTCCAAGCGCTGGTGCGTCAGAGTCCTGAGCATCAGGACCCGCAACGAATCGCAGCCGGCGTACAGGGCTGGAATGACAAGATGGGCCTGCTGGAACAACAGTTGACCAAAACCAACGCTTACGTCACCGGCGACGAATTCACCCTCGCCGACGTCCTTATCGGCCTTTCGGTGCACCGCTGGCGCATGACGCCCATGGAGCATCCGCCCTACCCCGCCATCGCAGCGTATTACGAACGCCTCAGCCAGCATCCGGGCTTCCAGACCTTTGCCCTCGACGGCCACAACTAAGGACATGCACGTGAAAGGACTCAACATACTGCTCACCGGCGCCTGCGGCAGAATCGGCAAGACGTTTTTCGAAGCCTCGAAAGACCGCTACCGCTTTACGCTTACAGACCGCGTCACGCCGGATTTTGAACTGGGCGACCATCGCTTCGTACACGCCGACTTGAGCGATAAATCCGCGCTCGTCGCGCTGCTCGATGGCATCGACGTGATCGTGCACCTGTCGGGCATCCCCCATGCCAGCGCCTCGTTCGACGAACTGCTGCCAAACAACATCCTCGCCACCACCTACCTGTTCGAAGCTGCCGTGGCCGCCGGGGTAAAGCGTCTGGTTTTCGCCAGCAGCGCCCAGACCATCGAAGGCTACCCGGTGGATCGGCAGATCACACCTGGCATGCCAGTGCTGCCCGCCAACCTGTATGGCGTGAGCAAATGCTATGGCGAGGCGCTGTGCGGCTACTACGCGGCGAAAACGCCACTGTCGACCATTGCCCTGCGCATTGGCGCCTTTGAATTCCCCGAAAGCCACGACCTGAACAACGCCCGCGACCTCAGCGCTTGGCTCAGCCCACGGGATGCAGTGCAATTGCTGCAACGTTCGGTTGAAACTAAAGACGTAAAGCACTTGATCGCCCACGGCATCTCCAATAACCGTTTCAAGCGTCTGGACTTGAGCGAAACCACGCGTGTGCTGGGCTATCAACCGGTGGATGATGCGTTTCAGACATTCGAGATTCCCATCACCTACTGAGTTGCAGGCGGCAATGGCTGGCCGTCGATGGGCCAGCACTTGCCGCAACAGCCGAGCCGACCCCAGCAAAACCTGGGCTTTCGCGCCCGGCACGCTATTTGCTCCAGCTGTAGCACCGTACATTTCCTCCAGGTGCCCGATCATGCTGGTTAACAACAACACACAAGCCGTATCGACCGTCCAACAGCTCAAACGCCCCGATATGGATCCAGCCAACGCTGCCGCCAGTGCGCTGTACAGCGGCGCCGTTCAAGCCGCGCAGCAAAGTGTGACCGTACCGGTCGCGCAGAAGGACCTGGACAAAGCCACCGACCGTATCGACGAAGCCTTCGCCAAGACCCGCGTGCAGTTGCAAGCCTCCACCACGGCAACCACCTCCTCGACCGAGACGCCTGCCACCACATCCACCTCTGGCGCGCGCTCTGAATTCACGGAGTACATGAGCAAAACCCCGGCCGAACGCATCCGTGAGCAGTTGCTCAAGGAGCAGGGTTTGACTGAGGCGGATGTACAGAACATGTCCCTGGAAAAACAGGACGCGATTTCCAAGCAAGTGGCCGACCGGTTGAAGCAGCAACAAGAGCAGCAAGTAGCGGCGAAAGCCACTGATCCTGCGCACTCGGTGAAAGAAACCCTGGCGGCAATCTAAGCCACACTTCGGATCAACCTGTGGGAGTGCTTGCGCCCTCCCACAGGGATTGGCTTTCCAAATTGGAAATGGATAGGTCGGCTATTGCAGTTGAAGGGTCGAATTGAACTGCCCGATCGCATCCACCACATGCCGTGACCCTTCCTGAATCTCCAGGATCACCTGCCCCGCCTCGTTCGCCAGTTCCACCCCCAACCCCGTACGGCTCAAGCTCGACTGCATGCTCGACACTGCGCTCAACGACAGATCGTGGTTCTTGCGCACCACCTCCACAATCTCCACCGTCGCGTGGCTGGTACGTGCGGCGAGGCTGCGCACTTCGTCGGCCACCACCGCAAACCCGCGTCCGTGCTCACCGGCCCGTGCCGCTTCAATCGCGGCGTTGAGCGCCAGCATATTGGTTTGCTCGGCAATGCTGCGGATGGTCTGCACAATGGCGCCAATGATGTCCGACTGCTTGCTCACCGCGTCGATGCTCTGTGCCGCCTGGTTCAAATTGTGAGAAATCTCTTCGATGATCTGCACGGTTTGCTGCACCACCTCCGATCCTTTGCGCGCGCAGGCGTCGTTTTGTACCGAGGTGGCGTGAGCCGAATCGGCGGCGGTGCGCAGGGTGGTCACTTGGTCGGTGATATCGCTGGCGAATTTCACCACTTTGTACAGGCGCCCGTTGGTGTCGAAAATCGGGTTGTAGGACGCTTCCAAAAACAGGGTTTTGCCGTATTTGTTTTTGCGCTCGAAGCGGTGCGAGTGGTATTCGCCGCGATTGAGGGACGCCCAGAACGCTTTGTACGCCGGCGACTCCACTTCGCTGCGATGGCAAAACAGGCTGTGGTGCTGGCCGACGATTTCATCCAGTGAGTACTGCACGGTCTTCAGAAAGTTGTTATTGGCCTTGAGAATCTGGCCTTGAGGGGTGAACTCGATCATCGCCATGGAGCGGCTGATGGCGTCGATCAGGCTCTGGTTTTCATGTTCATGGTGGACCCGCGCGGAAATATCGGACGCGACTTTGATCACACTCTGTACGTGGTTGTCGCTGTCCAGCACAGGCATATAGCTGGCTTCGAGCCACACCTCCTGGCCGTGCCTGTTCAAGCGTACGAACGTGCCGCTGAGGGCCTCGCCCCGCGCCAGGTCGCGCCAAAGCTTGGCGTAGGCGTCGGTATGGGTGTAGGCCTCGTCACAAAAGATCCGATGATGCTGGCCGCGAATTTCCTCGGCGCTGTAGCCCATGGTTTTGCAGAAGTTGTCGTTGGCATCGAGTATCACCCCATCGCGATCAAATTCGATCATGGCCATGGAACGGCTGATAGCGGCGAGTTTGGCGTTGGATTCGGTGAGTGCACAGGAGAAACGCTGGATTTCAAGCAGGTCAGACTTGTGATGGAGGTTGAACATGTCGGACACCCTTAAGTAACCCGCGCCTGGCTAGGCGCATTCCATTCATCAGTTGGATAGTGCTGGCAGACCTTTATGGGATAACCATCCGAAACGCTTTACACGCCGAGCGTCATCAACGGTTCTGGGTGAGCATAGACAGGGCTTGGCGCTATGCAAGGCCATCAGTCAGCCATTAGTTATGACATGGCGGGGCAGGAAGGGAGGTCGAGCGCAGGGCAGGGAGCGGCCAACAGAGCGGGTTGCGTTGGCCGCTTAAAATCCTTCAGTTGAACGGTGATCAGTGACCGAACAGGCCGCTCTCGGATTTCTTGGTTTTTTTGTCGGCGCGTTTTTCATCGGCGGTCTTTGCCGGTTTCTTCTTCGCTGCTTTCTTTGAATCCATACCTTTGGCCATGATGCGTGCTCCACTGAAAGGGGATGTAACACTGGGTATAACACCGATCACCCGCCAGAAGGGGTTTATAATCCGCGCCCCTTTATAAAGCCTGTCTGAACACCATGACTGAGTTGTCCATTGATCTGCTGGCAGAACCTCTGTGGCCGCTGCTGAACAAGTTCTACCGCAGCCACGACTCGTCGATGAAGGCCCTTAAAGGTGGGCGTTTATGGGTGGCGCGCGATGGTGAAATTGTCGCCGGGCTGTGCCTGTCGCCGGTGGTAGGCGGGCAATGGCTGACCGGAGTGTTTGTGGCTCCGGCGTATCGCCGCCAAGGGTTGGCGGCGCGCTTGATTCTTCAGGCAATAGCTGATGTGCAAGGCACGGTATGGCTGCTGTGCCATCCAGACCTGGAAAGCCTGTATCAGCGCATTGGATTCACCCAGGATACGATCCTGCCCCAATCCCTCAGCGAACGGCTGGTGCGTTACAAGCGCAACAAACCGATGATCGCCATGGGCTTAGAACCGTTGGTGAGGTCGACCTCAGATAATGTGTGATCGGCCGGTAAAGCGCCCATGCTAGCCTCGGCAGCACAGTGGCCTTTACCAGGATGATCATGAAACCGACGCTTGCAGCCCTCGCCCTCACCGCCCTCCTCGCCCCGGCCTTGAGCCAGGCAGCCGACGCCCCCATCAGTGCCCAGCAATATGCCAGCGTGCTCGCCGGCAGTTGGCGCGACCCGGCAAACAGCGCCCGCGATGGGTATCGGCATCCACAGCAGACCTTGGAATTCTTTGGCCTGGGCGCCAAACAGAGCGTGATCGAAATCACCCCCGGCGGCGGCTGGTACAGCGAGGTGCTGGCGCCATTGCTCAAGGACCAAGGGCACTACATCGCTGCGGTGCAGGCCGCGAGCAGCAGCGCTTACGCGCGTACGTCCGAAGAAAATCTCAAGAAAAAATTTGCCGCCGACCCGACGCGTTATTCCAAGGCCGAGGTGATCGAGTTCGACCCCAAGGCACCGGTATTCGGCAAACCGGCCTCGGTCGATACGGTGCTGACATTCCGCAATGTGCACAACTGGGTGCTGGCTGATACCGACAGGGCCACTTTCAACGCGTTCTACAAGGTGCTTAAACCCGGTGGCGTGCTAGGTGTGGTGGATCACCGCGCCAAAGACGGAGCGTCGCTGGAAGACATCACGCACAGCGGCTATCTGACCACAGCGTATGTGGTGAAACTGGCCACCGACGCGGGCTTCAAACTGGAGGGGCAAAGCGAGGTGAATGCCAACCCGAAAGACACCAAAGACTACCCGGAGGGCGTGTGGACATTGCCGCCGGCATTGAAGCTGGGAGAGCAGGACAAGGCCAAGTATGTGGCGATTGGCGAATCGGATCGGATGACGTTGAAGTTCGTGAAGCCGACCCGATAACCCGATATGAAGCGCGATTCAAATATGGGAGGCGCTTGGCCTCCCACATTTTTTCAGTGTGTCTGGGGGATTACTCGTCAGCCGTTGGGTCCATGTCGGGGAACATCACTTCGATAAACCCGAACTTGCTGAAGTCGGTGATCCGCGACGGATACAACCGGCCAATCAGGTGATCGCACTCGTGCTGCACCACCCGCGCATGAAAGCCGTCGGCAGTGCGGACGATCGGCTCACCCTTGGGGTCGAAACCTTCGTAGCGGATCTGCTGGTAACGGTCCACTGCGCCGCGCAGACCGGGTACCGACAGGCAACCTTCGTAGCCTTCTTCCAGCACTGGACTGAGCGGCGTGATCAACGGATTGATCAGGATAGTCTGCGGCACCGGCGGCGCGTCCGGGTAGCGCTCGCTGGCCTCAAATCCAAAGATCACCAGTTGCAGGTCGACGCCAATCTGCGGCGCCGCCAGACCTACACCGCCGACGTGCTCCATGGTCTGGAACATGTCGTCGATCAATTGCCACAGCTCGGGGCTGTCGAACATCTCCGGCGGAACCGGTGGCGCGATACGCAGCAGGCGCTCATCGCCCATTTTCAGGATTTCACGAATCATTGATCAGGCTCAACGGGGGTGGGCTTGGAGTGGTCACGGCCTAGGCCTGAGACGTGCTGTTTTTCATCGGTGTGGCCGGGTTCATCGAACTCTTTTTCACCGGGATCTTTACCCTCGGCCGACATGTGTTCGATCACGGCATTCATCTCCGCGCCGAGCAGCAGCACGGCAGCGGAAATATAGAAGTACAAAAGCAGGACGATGATCGCACCGATACTGCCATACATGGCGTTGTAATCGGCGAAGGTTTTGACGTAGTAGCCAAACCCCAGGGAGGCCACGATCCACACCACCACTGCGAGCACCGAGCCTGGGGTGATAAAGCGGAATTTCTGCTCGACGTCAGGCATCACGTAGTACATCAACGCTACGGCAAACATCAGCAAAATCACGATCAGCGGCCAACGCAGGATGGTCCACAAGGTGACCACGAACTCCTGCATGCCGATCTGCCCCGCCACCCATTCCATCACTTGGGGGCCGAGCACCATCAACGCCGCAGCGGCCAGCAGCATGCCGGCGATACCAATGGTGTAGAAAATCGACAGCGGAAAACGCTTCCAAATCGGCCGCCCTTCCACCACGTCGTAGGCTGCGTTCATGGCGCTCATCATCAACCGTACACCAGCCGAAGCGGTCCACAGCGCAATCACGATACCCACCGACAGCAGGCCACCCTTGGACTGCTGCAACTGGTCGATCACCGGGTTGACCTGCTCCAAAGCCTGGGGCGGCAACACCAGTTCCGACTGCAGGCGCAGCCAGGTAAAGAAGTCAGGCAGGTGCAGGAAACCGATCAGGGCAATCAGGAACAGCAGGAAGGGAAACAGCGAGAACAGCATCTGGTAGGCCAGTGCAGACGCGTAGGTGGACATCTCGTCGTCGACGAATTCCTTGACGGTGCGTACCAGCACCTTGTGCAGCTTGAGACCATCGAGAACCGGAAAGATCATAGCGTCTCCTTTCGCCGCAAAGAGGGTGAGATCGTGGGCGACTCAGGGGCCGTTTTCTACATCAAAGTAGCCCATATGGCGACTTTGAAACAATTTCGAAAGTTTAGTTGCAATAAGGGATACAAAAACGGCCATCCGTGGATGGCCGCCGGGCTGTACGAATACAGCCAGTGATACAGACTTACTTGGTCGCTTTTTTGACCGCATCTTTGGTATCGCCGACTGCTTTCTGCACTTCGCCTTTCTTTTCCTGAATCACACCTTCAGCTTGAAGCTTGTCGTTGCCGGTCACTTTGCCGACGCCTTGCTTGATGTTGCCGATCGCTTCGTTTGCCAAGCCTTTTGCCTTGTCCGATGTGCTGCTCATGGTATTTCTCCGAAAGAACAATCAAGGGTTTTGGTGATTACACAAAGATTGACCAGAGGCCGTTCGGCAGAGTTTCAATTATTTTCAGCGGGCATTTCGTCCAAAACGGCAGGTTTGACTTTATGTTTGGCGGCCAACCCACGAGAATGCGCGGCACATTCAGGCTATAACGCTGAATAACAGATCCCGTAGGAAGGTTATGAAACTCAATAAAGCACAGGCCATCGCCCGTAGAAACCAGGAACTGGGCGGTGCCGTACTCGGCGTCAACAACTGCCATTTCACCGACCTGGACCGCAAGCGCAATATCTGGTGGTTCGACCTGCCGCTGGGCCGTATTGCGGTGGGCCATTACGAGTGGATTCACTTGTTGATGCACAACGCCGAGACGGATCAGTTGCTGCACCTGAAGGTGCCGACGGCGTTCCTGCGCGAGCATATCGAAGGTCTGGTAGTGCGCAATTCGGGCAAGCGCAAGCCCGAGATTACGTTGGAATTGAGCGCGGACAAGGATTCGTTCCTTAAAGACGTACGCCCAGCCGGCGCTAACGTGAGCTTCGCGCATTTCGCCCTGTAAGCACCGGATTTAAAGGTGGAAGGCGCGATGCGACGATATGACTTGCTCTCGATAGCAGAGTGTCAGTCACTGAATCTGGTGACTGATCCCTCCCTATCGGAGGCAAGTCGAATCGTGGTACCGCCCATCCCACATTGGATTGCATTCCAATCCAGTCATTAAAAAACCCGCATCGGCGGGTTTTTTATCGGCTTACTTTTTCAGGCCCAGCTTCTTCAACTCTTCATCACGCAATTCACGACGCAGGATCTTGCCTACGTTGGTGGTCGGCAATGCGTCGCGGAACTCGACAGCCTTGGGCACCTTGTAGGCGGTGACGTTGGCGCGCATATGCTCCATCACCTGATCCTTGGTGAGGGTGGCGCCCGGCTTGACCACGATGAAAAGCTTGATGATCTCCCCCGATTTCTCGTCCGGCACGCCGATGGCCGCGCATTGCAGCACACCTGGCAGCCCTGCCAGTACGTCTTCCAGCTCATTGGGGTACACGTTGAAACCTGAGACCAGGATCATGTCCTTCTTGCGGTCGACAATACGCATGTAGCCGTCCGGCTGGATGATCGCGATGTCGCCGGTCTTCAGCCAGCCTTCGCTGTCGAGCATCTCGTCGGTGGCGTCCTGGCGCTGCCAATAGCCCTTCATCACCTGCGGGCCCTTGACGCACAGCTCGCCAGTTTCGCCCAGCGCCAGTTCGGTGCCGTCATCGGCAATGACTTTGCACACGGTGGACGGCACCGGAATGCCGATGGTGCCGATCTGGATATGCTGGATCGGGTTTACAGTGGCTACCGGGCTGGTTTCGGTCATGCCGTAACCTTCGCAGATGCCACACCCGGTCACGGCCTTCCAACGCTCGGCGGCCGCCAGTTGCAGGGCCATGCCGCCCGACAGGGTGACCTTGAGTGCAGAGAAGTCCAGCTTGCGGAAGCCTTCGTTATTGCACAGCGCCACGAACAAGGTGTTGAGACCGACAAAGCCGCTGAACTTCCACTTCGACAGTTCCTTGACCATTGCCGGCAAGTCACGCGGATTGCTGATCAGGATGTTGTGGTTGCCGATCAGCATCATCGCCATGCAATGAAAGGTGAACGCATAGATGTGGTACAGCGGCAGCGGCGTGATCAGGATCTCGCAGCCTTCATTGAGGTTGGAGCCCATCAGCGCCTTGCACTGCAACATATTGGCAACGAGGTTGCGATGGGTGAGCATCGCGCCCTTCGCCACGCCGGTGGTGCCGCCGGTGTATTGCAACACGGCCACGTCACTGCTCGCCGGGTTGACGTCGTTGACTGGTTGGCCGTTGCCCTTGGCGAGTACGTCGTTGAACTTGATCGCCTGTGGCAAGTGGTAGGCCGGGACCATTTTCTTAACGTACTTGATGACGCTGTTGATCAGCAGGCGCTTGAGCGGCGGCAACAGGTCGGCGACTTCGGTGACGATCACATGCTTGACGGCGGTCTTGGGCACGACCTTTTCCGCCAAGTGGGCCATGTTGGCCAGGCAGACCAGGGCCTTGGCACCGGAGTCGTTGAATTGGTGTTCCATTTCCCGCGCGGTGTACAGCGGGTTGGTGTTGACCACGATCAGGCCGGCACGGATGGCGCCGAATACCGCGACCGGGTATTGCAGGACGTTGGGCAGTTGCACGGCGATGCGATCGCCGGGTTTCAAGTCGGTATGTTGTTGCAGGTACGCGGCGAAGGCGCCGGACAATTCGTACAGTTCACCGTAGGTGATTGTCTTGCCCAGGTTGCTGAAAGCCGGTTTGTTAGCGAAGCGCTGGCAGGACTGTTTCAGTACCGCCTGAATATTTGGATACTCGTCTGGATTGATTTCTGCAGCAATCCCGGCGGGGTACTTATCCTTCCAAAAGTCTTCGTTCATGGAAGCCCACTCCTCAGCGACGCGAATTCATCATCGCATTTGATGCGATTATTATTGGTGTATGTTTTTTTAGGTGAATCTGGCGCTTTCAAGCAGGCCTAGACGTCACAAAGCGCGCCGAGAGTAGCAGCTTTGCCAAGGGCCGACTAGAGCCAAAAGCGGGCCTTACAGTCATAAACTCGACTGTAGGACAATATTTAGTCACAATTATTTTGGCGCTCGAATTACCTACTGAAAGGCTCTGGAATGGGGCCTTCAGAACAATCAAAACCAAATGAGGGAGGGGGCTTGCTCCCGATTGCCGTGGTTCAGTCAATACATTCAGTGACTGATACACCGCTATCGGGAGCAAGCCCCCTCCCTCATTTGATTGCATTTCAATTCATAGTCAGGCGATGTCGCGTAGCTCCCTGCGCAGAATCTTGCCCACTGGCGTCATCGGCAACGAGTCTCGTAACACAATCTGCTTGGGCACCTTGTACCCCGTGAAGTTGGCCTTGCAGTAGGTCTTCAACTCCTCAAGGCTCACGCCTTCGGCACGCGCCACCACAAACAACTTAACCGCCTCCCCCGTGCGCTCGTCCGGCACGCCGATCACCGCGCAGTTGGCCACGGCCGGGTGGGCCATCACCACGTCTTCGATCTCGTTGGGGTACACGTTGAAACCCGAGACGATGATCAGGTCTTTCTTGCGATCGACAATGCGTACAAAGCCATCCTCATCGATCACCGCGATGTCGCCGGTCTTGAGCCAACCCTCAGCGTCCAGGCTCTCGGCCGTGGCGGCCGGTTGCTGCCAGTAGCCCTTCATCACCTGCGGGCCCTTGATGCACAGCTCGCCGCGTTCGCCCAGAGGCAACTCCACGCCTTCGTCATCAATCACCTTCATCGCGGTAGCCGGCACGGGAATGCCCACGGTACCGAGGCGCGATTTGTTGCCATAGGGGTTGGTGCACGCCACCGGTGAGGTTTCTGTCAGGCCGTAGCCCTCGCCAATCGTGCAGCCGGTGACTTGCTGCCAGCGTTCGGCCGTGGCCTTGATCAGTGCCGTGCCACCGGAGTTGGTGAGTTTGAGGTGGGAGAAATCCAGGGTCTTGAATTCCGGATGGTCCATCAACGCCACAAACAGCGTGTTAAGCCCCAGCAACCCGGTAAAGCGCCACTTTTTCAGCTCCTTGATAAACCCGCCGATGTCCCGCGGGTTGGTGATCAGTACGTTGTGGTTACCCGTGACCATCATGCACATGCAGTTCGCGGTGAAGGCATAGATGTGGTAAAGCGGCAGCGGCGCGATCATCACCTCCTGCCCTTCCTTGATCAAAGGATGGCCGTCGTCGCCGACCTGAGACATGCACGCACGCGCCTGCTGCATGTTTGCCACCAGGTTGCCATGGGTGAGCATCGCGCCCTTGGCCAGGCCGGTCGTGCCGCCGGTGTATTGCAGCACGGCGATGTCATCCAGGGTCACGGGGTGACGGGTCACCGCCAGGCCCGAGCCCATGCGCAGGGCACGCTTGAATGACACCGCGCGCGGCAGGCTATAGGCCGGGACCATCTTCTTGACCTTGTCGACCACGGTGTTGACCAGCCAGCCTTTGGCGGCGGGCAGGAAGTCGCCCATCTTGGCTTCGATCAGGTAGTCGATCTCGGTGTCGTTGCACACTTCCTGTACCCGCGAACCAAACAGGTTCAGGTAGACCAGCGCACGCACGCCGGCGTCCTTGAACTGGTGGCGCATCTCGCGCGGGGTGTACAGCGGGTTGGTGTTGACCACGATCAGCCCCGCGCGCAAGGCGCCGAACACGGCAATCGGATAATGCAGCACGTTGGGCATCTGCACTGCGATGCGCTCGCCGGGCTTGAGGTCGGTGTGCTGTTGCAGGTAACCGGCGAACGCCGCACTCTGGCGCTCAAGCTCGGCGTAGGTCAGGGTGATGCCCATGTTGCTGAATGCCGGACGGTCGGCAAAGGCCTTGCACGAGCGCTCGAAGACTTCGATCACCGACTTGTAGGCCGTGAGGTCGATATCGTTGGGAACGCCCGCCGCGCGTTTGTCATTCCAGAAACCAGGTTGCATTATTCTTGTCCCCTTACCTGAGTATGTCCGGCCGCTTATAACAAGCGGAGCTTTGGGGACGTTAGCAGCTATGACCAAACAGGCAAATACGCTAAATCGTGTCATTGATTGTATGAATCTTGCCGCTGATGCGTAGGCAGATACCCCGCCCCTCGGCAGATCAGCTATACACTGCAACGACCCATAGCAAAGGAAGCGCCATGAACCACAGCACCTTCTGGCTGACCGCGAATGACCGCAGCCGCCTGTACGTCAATCAATGGATGCCCGACGGCCCGGTTCACGCCGTAGTCATGCTGTCCCACGGCATGGCCGAGCACAGCGGGCGTTATGGACGCTTGGCCGAAGCGTTATGCAGCGCAGGCTATGGCGTGTATGCACCGGACCAGCGTGGCCATGGACGTACCGCCGACGAAGGTACGCTGGGGTTGTACGCCGAGAAGGATGGCTGGAACAAAGTGGTAGGCGACCTGGCAAGCCTCAATCAACACATCGGCCAGCAGCAACCAGGGCTGCCGATCATCCTGCTGGGCCACAGCATGGGCAGCTACATCGCCCAAGCCTACCTGCTGCACCACAGCGCCAGCCTGCACGGGGCAATTCTCAGTGGCTCGAATTTCCAACCGGTAGCGCTGTACCGCGCAGCGCGGGTGATCGCTCGGGCCGAACGTCTGCGCCAGGGTGTACGGGGGCGAAGTGCGCTGATCGAGTTCCTGTCGTTCGGCTCGTTCAACAAGGCCTTCAAGCCCAACCGCACGGCGTTCGACTGGCTCAGCCGTGACCCGGATGAAGTGGACAAATACATCAGCGATCCACTCTGCGGCTTCCGGTGTACCAACCAGCTGTGGATCGACCTGCTTGGCGGCTTGCAGCAAATCAGCAAAGCGTCCAATCTCGCCCAGATTGATCCGGGCCTGCCGATCCTCGTGATGGGCGGCGAATGTGATCCGGTGAGTGAGGGCAAGCGTCTCAAAAACCTGGCCCACGCCCTGCGTGAGGCCGGCTGCCAGCATCTGCAATTGAATGTGTACCCGCAGGCGCGTCACGAAGTGTTCAACGAAGCCAACCGCGATGAAGTCACCGCCGATGTGCTGACGTGGCTCGACCAGGCCCTGACCTTGCGCAGGCCAGCCCGCTGCGAATAACTTTTCTTTTAAAATCAGCCGTTTAAAATCGGCCGATAATTACCGTTTAGCCACAGGATGCACCTTTAGATGACTCAGGTAACCAACACCCCGTACGAAGCCCTCGAAGTCGGCCAGACCGCCAGCTATAGCAAGACGGTCGAAGAGCGCGACATCCAGCTGTTCGCCGCCATGTCCGGTGACCACAACCCGGTGCACCTGGATGCCGAATACGCCAAGGCGACCATGTTCAAGGAGCGTATCGCCCACGGTATGTTCAGCGGCGCCTTGATCAGCGCGGCCGTTGCCTGCGAGCTGCCTGGGCCGGGCACTATCTATATCGGCCAGCAGATGACCTTCCAGAAGCCGGTAAAAATCGGCGATACCCTGACCGTGCGTCTGGAAATCCTCGAGAAGCTGCCGAAGTTTCGCGTACGTATCGCCACTCGCGTGTTCAATCAGCGCGATGAGTTGGTAGTGGATGGCGAGGCGGAAATCCTCGCGCCACGCAAACAGCAGGTCGTGACCTTGACCGAGCTGCCGCCGATCAGCATCGGCTGAGTCTGGTTTCAAGGCCAACGCCATACAAATGTGGGAGGGGGCTTGCTCCCGATTGCGGTGTGTCAGTCATTGAAATATCGACTAATCCACCGCTATCGGGGGCAAGCCCCCTCCCACAGTTGTTACACAGCAGGGCTTACGACTGAGCGCGAGCCTGGTTACGCAGGGCTTTCACCTGGTCGTGGTTGCGCTGTACGCCGTGGTACTGACGCTCAACCAAGTCACGAATGCCCAGCAGGTTGTGCTTGTTGATCTTCTCGATCGCTTCTTTATAAGCCTTGAGTGCGTGGTCTTCGCCGCGCTCGGCTTCGTTCAGCACAGCCTCTTCATCTTTACCGGTAACCATCGACTTCACGTCGACCCAGCCACGGTGCAGGGCGCCGGCCACACTACCCGAATCTTCCGGATCACCACCTAGGGCACGCACGGCGGTTTTCAGCTCGGCGGCGGCGGTTGCACAGTCAGCGGAACGCTTGGCAAACAGCGCTTTGAGTTCTGGGTGTTTGATGTCTTCGGCGCATTCTTTGAAACCTTTCTGGCCGTCGATGCTGGTCTCGATCAGGTCATTGAGTACGGAGATCGATTCTTTATTGATGTCAGTCATTTTTCAATTCCTTAGGCAGGTTACGAAGGGTTGTCTTAATGATTGCAGCGCTCGTGCCAGGTTTTGAAAAACAACTTTTACGTTTAATTTCAATAACTTAAAAATATTTGAACGATCTGTATGTACGTTATTTGCATGATCTGTCATTTGGCCTTCATGCAGAATGCCTGTATTTTCGAACGTCTCGACTCACGCCATTGAATCCCCCCATGAACCCCGAAAAACTCGAACTGCTGATCACCCGCGAAATGCCCTTCGGCAAATACAAGGGCCGGATCATCGCCGACCTGCCGGGTCCTTACCTGAACTGGTTTGCCCGCGAAGGCTTTCCCCACGGCGAGCTGGGCGGTTTGCTGGCCTTGATGCAGGAAATCGACCACAACGGTTTGTCGGAACTGCTCGAACCCTTGCGCACTAAACACGGCAAGCCCGCCCCGCGCCATTAATCAGGAACTGCGCCATGCAAGGGAATGCAAACAACGAACGTCACTGGCACGCCATCGCCCAGCGGTATGACCTGGAACCGGGTCCGATCAATCTGGAAAACGGCTACTTCGGGCGCATGAGCCGCGCAGTACAGGCGCAGTATCTGGACCATGTGGCGTTTATCAACCGCAGCAATTCGCTGCACGTGCGCCAGCGCTTTGAACAGGGCGAGAACGTCGAGATCCGCCGCCAATTGGCCGAATTAATCGATGTAGATCCTGAGTCGGTGGCCTTTACCCGCAATGCCACCGAAGCGTTGCAGTCGCTGATCCGCAACTACAACCGTCTACAACCGGGCGACCAGGTGTTGATCAGTGATTTGGAGTACGACACCGTCAAGGGCGCCATGCGTTGGCTGGCCGGGGTTCGCGGTGTAGAGGTGATCGAGCTTTCCCACACGCACCCGGCCAGTTTCGACAGTCTGTTGCAGACCTATCGCAGTACCTTCGCTGAGTACCCGCGTTTAAAGCTGATGGCGCTGACTCACGTCACCCACCGCACCGGCCTGGTGATGCCCGTCGCAGCCATCGCCAAGGCGGCGCGTGAACATGACGTCGACGTGATCCTCGATGGCGCCCATGCCCTGGGCCAGATCGACTTCAATCTCGCCGAGCTGGGTATCCAGTTCGCCGGCTTCAACCTGCATAAATGGATCGGTGCACCGCTGACCCTGGGTTTTCTGTATATCGCTCCGGAACGCCTGGCAGACATCGATCCGGACATGGGCGAATTCCACTACCCCATCACGGATGTTCGCGCACGCACGTCTTACAGCACGCCGAACTTTCCGGCGCTGATGACACTGCCATTGGTATTTGAAGAACATCGGGCATTGGGTGGCGCAGCAGCCAAAGGTGCTCGGGTGAATTACCTGCGCGATTTATGGGTAAGTCAGGTGCGACCACTGAAAGGCATTGAGGTCCTGACCTCGGATGATCCACGGCTGTATTGCGGGATTACCGCGTTCAAATTCGTCGGCCGCGATCAGCAAGGCATGGTCGATCGGCTACTCAAAGAGTACGACCTGTTTGCCACCACGCGAACCGGAGCAGCGTTTGGCACGTGTATTCGAGTGACGCCAGGGTTGGTGACCTCCGCGCAGGACATTCATGCGCTGATCAACGCTATTACCGAGTTGAGCGCCGAATAAGCGCTTTTCTACAGGCAAAAAAAAGCGGTACACCGACCAAGTGCACCGCAAAAATGCCGTTAAGCACAGCAACAACGATTCGGTAAATCAGATCAATCCAGCAGCGCCAGCGCCTCGGCGGTGACTTCCTGAATACGGGCCCAGTCGCCGTTCTTGATCCACTCAGGGTCAAGCATCCAGCTACCACCTACGCACATCACATTTTTCAACGCCATGTAGCTCTTGATGTTGGCCGGGCCAACGCCACCGGTCGGGCAGAATTTCACTTCGCCGAACGGGCCGCCCAGAGCCTTGATCGCCGCCACGCCGCCGCTGACTTCGGCCGGGAACAGCTTGAAGCGGCGGTAGCCCAGGCCATAGCCTTCCATGATGCCGGAGGCGTTGCTGATACCTGGCAGCAAAGGAATCGGGCTGTGCACCGAGGCTTCCAGCAGGTCGCGGGTAATCCCGGGGGTGACGATAAATTGCGAGCCAGCCACTTCGGCCGCTTCGAGCATGTGACGGTCGAGCACGGTGCCGGCACCAGTGCACAGTTCCGGACGCTGCTCGCGCAGTACCTGAATGGCCTTGAGGCCGAACTCGGAACGCAGGGTCACTTCCAATGCGGTCAAACCACCGGCTGCCAGGGCATCGGCCAGCGGCAGGATGTCCTGTTCGCGGGCGATGGTGATCACAGGCAGGATCCGCGCCTTGGCGCAGAGGCTGTCGATCAAGGCAACTTTATCCGCCATGGACACGGTCGGTTGGGGGCTTTTCATAGCGGCTGATCCTTGGCTCATGGGCACCAGTAAATCTCTAAAGTAGGTTGCAGAAACGCGCGAATCGGCATGGCAGCAACGTCGTCACTGGCCAGGGCGGCGCTCAAGGTGGTCAATTTCGAACTGCCGGAAATCGACAGCACGGTGTAGTTGGCCGTGGCCAGCAACGCGCGACTCATGGTCAGGCGCTGGTGCGGCACGGTCGGCGCCAGCATCGGCCAGCAACGGCGGGTACCGTCGGTCTGCAACGCTTCGGCGAGGTTCGGACTGTTGGGAAACAGCGATGCGGTGTGACCGTCATCGCCCATGCCCAGTACCAGCACATCAATGGCTGGCAACTCGGCCAGCAGGCGATCGGCCTGCTCGGCAGCGTCTTCTAGATTGGCGGCGGCGCTGTACAGACTCAAAAACTTGGCCTTGGCGGCCGGGCCTTGCAACAGATGCTGTTTCAACAAGCCAGCATTGCTGTCGGCATGTTCCACCGGCACCCAGCGCTCGTCGGCCAGGGTAATCGTGACCTTGGACCAGTCCAGGCCTTGCTTGGCCAAGTTCTGGAAAAACGCCACAGGGCTGCGGCCACCGGACACAACCAGGGTCGCTTCGCCACGTGCACTGATGGCCGTGCGCAGTTGCTCTGCCACGTCATTGGCCAGGCCGTCCGCCAGTTGCACTGGCGTGCGGTACTCATGGGCAGTTACGCCACGAGGCAGTTTCAATTCAGATATCGCCATACCAAGACCTCCCATCCCGCGTGATCAGTGCAATGGAGCTCATCGGCCCCCAGGACCCCGCCGCATACGGCTTGGGCGCATCACCGGATTTTTTCCACCCGGCGATCAACTGGTCACACCACTTCCACGCGGCTTCGATTTCATCTTTACGGACAAACAGGTTCTGATTGCCGCGCATCACTTCCAACAACAAACGCTCGTAGGCATCGGGGATGCGCGCGCTGCGATAGGTGTCGGAAAAATTCAGTTGCAGAGGCCCGCTACGCAGTTGCATGCCCTTGTCCAGGCCCTGCTCCTTGGTCATCACACGCAGGGAAATCCCTTCGTCCGGCTGCAAGCGAATGATCAGTTTGTTGCTGATCTGCAAGCGCTGCTCGGGGGCGAAGATGTAGTGAGACGGTTCCTTGAAATGGATGACGATCTGCGACAGCTTCTGCGGCATGCGCTTGCCGGTGCGCAGATAGAACGGCACCCCGGCCCAACGCCAGTTACGAATATCGGCCCGCAGTGCGACGAACGTTTCGGTGTCGCTCTGGGTGTTGGAATTCTCTTCTTCCAGGTAACCCGGCACCGCTTTACCGGCGCTGTAGCCGGCGATGTACTGGCCACGTACAACCTGAGTGGTCAGGCCATCCGGGCTGATCGGCGCCAGGGCCTTGAGCACCTTGACCTTCTCGTCACGGATGCTGTCGGCGGACAAATCGGCCGGCGGGTCCATAGCGATCAGGCAAAGCAGTTGCAACAGGTGGTTCTGAATCATGTCCCGCAACTGGCCTGCCTTATCGAAGTAGCCCCAACGGCCTTCGATACCGACTTGCTCGGCCACGGTGATTTCCACGTGGGAGATGTAGTTCTGGTTCCACTGGGTTTCGAACAGGCTGTTGGCGAAACGCAGGGCGATCAGGTTCTGGACGGTCTCTTTGCCCAGGTAGTGGTCGATACGGTAGGTGCGGTTTTCCGGGAAAAACTGCGCCACGGCATCGTTGACCTTGCGCGAGGACTCCAGGTCCGAACCGATGGGTTTTTCCAACACCACGCGGGTGTTTTCCGCCAGGCCGACCTTGGACAGGTTCTCGCAGATCGCGCCGTACACCGCGGCCGGGGTGGCGAAATAAGCGATCAGGCGTTGCTCGGTACCCGCCAGTTCAGCCAGGGCCACGTAGTCGTCGGCCTTCATGAAGTCGACGTGGACGTAAGTCAGGCGCGCCAGGAAACGCTGGGCGATGCTTTCGTCCAGTTCGTTGCCGACATATTTACGCAGTTCTTTTTCGATATGAGCCAGGTGCTGCTGCTCGGAACCGGCTTCACGGGCCAGGGCCAGGATGCGCGTGTCGTCGTGCAGCAGCCCAGCGCCATCAAGTTGATAGAGGGCAGGAAATAACTTGCGCAGCGCCAGATCACCCAAGGCGCCAAACAGGGCAAAGGTGCAGGGTTCTACGGTTATCGAAGGCATGATGTTTGTTCTTTTATCAAGTTAAGCTACAAATACCTTTTTTCAAGGCATCACTCAAGGAAAAATGTAGTAATAACCACAACATTTTCCCGAAATACGCATTCCGAGTGGTGGTGTTCAGCTACCCTCAGTAGGATAGGCCACCGCGAAAAGCCACTCGTCGATTGGCTGCCGCCCTTTATTTGCATCGTCGCCCGAAGGAAAGACTGAATGGACCGCGTGCGAAATCTTCTGGAACAGATCCGGAACCGCCTCGAAGAATTGAACAAGGCTGAGAAAAAAGTCGCCGAGGTCATCCTGCTCAACCCGCAGCAGGCGACCCGCTTCTCCATTGCCGCCCTTGCCCAGGCCGCTTCGGTCAGTGAACCGACGGTCAACCGTTTCTGCCGTTCGTTCGGCGTCAGCGGTTACCCTGAACTCAAATTGCAGTTGGCGCAAAGCCTGGCCAGTGGCGCAGCTTATGTCAGCCGTGCCGTGGAGGCCGATGATAACCCCGAGGCCTACACCCAGAAGATCTTTGGCAGCGCCATTGCGTCCCTGGACAGCGCCTGCCAGGCCTTGGACCCGAACCTGATCAGCAAGGCCGTGGACTTGTTGATCCAGGCGCGGCAGATCCACTTCTTCGGCCTGGGCGCGTCTGCGCCGGTGGCCATGGATGCGCTGCACAAGTTCTTCCGCTTCAACCTGTCGGTGACCGCCCACGCCGACGTGCTAATGCAACGAATGATCGCCTCAGTGGCGCACACCGGCGAGCTGTTCGTGATTATTTCCTACACCGGGCGTACCCGCGAGTTGGTGGAAGTAGCGCGTATCGCACGGGAAAACGGCGCATCGGTGCTGGGCGTGACTGCCGAGAATTCACCGCTGGCAAAGGCCAGTACCGTGAGCCTGAACATTCCGCTGCCGGAAGACACCGACATCTATATGCCGATGACCTCGCGGATCATTCAGCTGACGGTGCTGGATGTGCTGGCCACCGGCATGACCTTGCGCCGTGGCGTGGATTTCCAGCCGCATCTGCGCAAGATCAAAGAGAGTTTGAATGACAGCCGGTATCCGGTTGGGGATGAGTTCAACTAATCCAGTCTGTGTGTTGGCTTCATTGGCCTCATCGGGGGCAAGCCCCCTCCCACATTTGAAATGTATTCACAAATCAAACTGTGGGAGGGGGCTTTCCCCCGATAGGGCCATCAGCCACACCGCTAAACCCCAGCCCGCGCCTGCAAGCTGAGATGCGCCCGCTCCCCCGGCGCCAGACTTGCGCCAGCCATCGCCGACTCCACGCACACAAACCCCGACGCCTCGTTAAAACTGACCCCCAGCAACGGCCGGCTGCCTGGATGCCACACCACGGTGTCCGCACTGTCGCCAGTGTCGATACACAGTTCACGCTGCCAGGCGTGATCCTTGAGCTGCAGTTCACCTTCGTGCTGGAACACCCGCTGGCACCCACCGTCCACCCGCAATTCGCCTTCCTGCTGACAAGCCTGACGATTGAGCTGGTCATAACCTTGGGCGCCGTCGAGCCCAGACAGCGCTATCTCGTCGACGTGACCAATACGCCAGTAAGCGTGCAAAGCATGGCTCAACTGGCATGGGAGTTCGTCTTGATGCTCGGTGCTCAGGCGCAGTTCCAGGGTTTCACCCAGGTGCGCGTGCAGGTCGACCTGCCAGTCGCACAACTGCAATTGCCAGTGCAGGCGTACACCGTCGTCGTCGGTGCTGCTGTCGAGCAGTTTCCAGTCGATCAATCGCGCCCAGCCATGGGATGGCCACGCGTTCTCGCTCGGGTGACGGCCGTACCACGGCCAGCACACCGGCACGCCACCACGGATGGCGCCGACTTGCGGCCACTTGGCCGCGCACCACAGCCAGGGTTTCTGGCCACGGGGTTGGAAATGCAACAGTTGCGCGCCCTGCCGGCTGAACACCGCCTGACACAGCGGATGGTCAATCACCAACACATCGCGCATCTGAAAGCGCTCCCAGGCGAACACTGGACGCTCGCGCAAGGATTTGAAAAAGCGTTGCAGCGGATGCTCATGCATGTGCCACGGTCCCGAATATCACAGTGCCACCCAAAAAAAAGCGGATAGCCATGGCTACCCGCAAATGCGCACAGAGAGAAGGAGCTTATCGCAACAACGTTAGAACGTAGACTGAATTTTCAGGCCAGCCACCAACGCGTTGTCGACTTTATCCACGCCGCCCGGTTGGACAACGTATTGCAGGTTGGGACGCACGGTCAGCCAGTTGGTGACGTGGAAGCCGTAGTTGATTTCGAAGTTGTACTCGGTTTCGCGAATCGGCGTGTACAGCGCACTGTCATAGTCACTTACGCCATTATCGGCGTTCAGCAGCTCAGCGTTCTTCTTCACATCATTGTTGACGTGCAGACGAGCAGCACCAATGCCGACGTCATCTTTTGGACGCGCGTCGAATGGACCTTTGTACACCAGCATCAAGGACTGGTAGTTGTCGACCAGGTTGGTTTCCTTATCGTGGAAGGTGGCGTTCGCTGCGATGTTCAGGCCGCGCGAAGCATCGCCGTTGTGCGTGGTGAGCTGCTGTTGTGCAACGAACCAGTAGCCTTTCTTGCTGCTGCGGGTACGGAAGTCTGCGCCAGTGAGGACCGCATTGCCGCCGTTGACGTCTTCACGCACGTCCGGTGCATCAGCCGCGCTCTTGTAGTAACCCACACGGTATTCGCCCGGCAGGTTGTTAACTTTCGGCGACCAGACCAATTCCACCGGAATCACGGTGCCCTTGGTGCCACTGCCGCTGAGCTTGAAGCCATTGCCGTGCTCAAGCTGCGATGGGTTCTGGTTGTATGCACCGATCTGCGCGTACAACTCAGGCGTGATGTTGTACTTCACGCGAATGGCCGCCTGGCTGACAGGCCAGTTGTACCAAGTGTTCACGTAGTTACCGACTTGCGAGCCGCAGAACGACAGGTTCTGGAAGTCGCATGGGAAGGTGTTGAAGTCTTCGCCTTCACCGAAGTAGCCGAGCTTCACATCCAGCTTGTTGTCGAACATCTGGTGTTGAATCCAGAACTGGGTCAGACGCACCATGTGGCCACGACCGTAGACTTCCATCGACGAGCTCAGCGTGCCGGCACGCGGATCGCCAATGCGGTCGTTGGAGATGTTCTGGCCATTACGGTTGGTCAACTGGATCTTGGCCTGAGTGTTATCCCAGCCCCACAGCTTTTGCAGATCCAGTGCTACGCCCAAACCAAACTGGTCGGAGTAACGACCAGTCTTGTCGTCGTTGTAGCCACCATGCAGGTTGGCGCCCATCTCCCCAACGTAGTCGGCCTTGATATCGATACCTTGCTCAATCAGCTTGGTACGCTCGCCGCCCCAATCGCCGGTCATCCACTTGGAATCGGCGCTGAATGCATCGGCCGCCATCGCATTGGCGGACAATACCAGGGCTGCTGCTGCTGACAGTTGGCAGATCAGCCGAGTGTTGTTGTGTTGCTTTTTCATCCCTACATCCTCGTCTTTATTGTTATTAAACTGTTTTTATCTAACGCGGGTTACATTTTTTAACTAAAACAACGACTTATATCGCTCAGCGACCCTTGAACTGAGCCACGTTATCGGCATGTCCCTGTGTCGGCACTGAGGCAGCAGTGCCCAGACGCTCCCCCGTCTTGGCGTCAAACAGCAACACCTTGGCCGGATCGAATTGCAGGGTCAGGGTCTCGCCCACCTGGGGTGCCACATCGGGCGCCAGGCGGCAGCAGACCTTGGTGTCATTGAGTTGCACGAACACCAGGGTGTCCGGTCCGGTTGGCTCGGTGACCTGAACTTCGGCACGAATGCTCGATGCGCTGTCGCCCTCGCCTGTCGCCAACATAATCTGCTCCGGGCGCAGGCCCAGGATCACGTCGCGGTCTTCAAGACCCGCATCCGTCACGTTCAGCGCCAGCTCACAACGGGCCTGGCCACTGTCGAGCAGTGCCACCAAACGACCGTCCTTGCGTTGCAGGCGCAGAGGTACGAAGTTCATCGGTGGCGAACCAATGAAGCTCGCCACGAACTGGTTGGCCGGGTTGTTGTAGATCTCTTTCGGCGTGCCGAACTGCTGGATGATGCCGTCCTTCATCACCGCCACTTTGTCGCCCAGGGTCATGGCTTCGATCTGGTCGTGGGTCACGTAGACGGTGGTGGTTTTCAGACGCTGGTGCATCAGTTTCATTTCGGTGCGCATCTCGACGCGCAGCTTGGCGTCGAGGTTGGACAGCGGTTCGTCGAACAGGTAGATCTTCGGCCGACGCGCAAGGGCACGGCCCATGGCCACGCGCTGTTGCTGGCCGCCGGAGAGTTGGCCCGGCTTACGGTTAAGCAGGTGTTCGATTTGCAGCAGCTTGGCCACGCGCGCCACTTCGGCGTCGATGTCGGCTTGCGGCATCTTGCGGATCTTCAGGCCAAACTCGATGTTCTCGCGCACGCTCATGGTCGGGTACAGCGCGTAGGACTGGAACACCATGGCGATGTCGCGATCCTTGGGGCTCATGCCGCTCACATCCTGGTCACCGATCATGATCGCGCCGCCGGTGATGGTCTCAAGACCGGCGATGCAGTTCATCAGCGTGGATTTACCGCAACCCGAAGGGCCGACCAGGATCAGGAATTCACCTTCCTTGATCGACAGTTCGATGTTCTTCAAGGTGTCGGGCAGGCCGGCGCCATAGGTCTTGTTTACATTGCGAAGTTCAAGCGTAGCCATGATTACCCCTTGACCGCGCCGGCCGTCAGGCCGCGCACGAAATACTTGCCTGCGATCACATAGACCAGCAGGGTCGGCAGCCCGGCGATCATCGCCGCCGCCATATCCACGTTATATTCCTTGGCCCCGGTGCTCGTGTTGACCAGGTTATTCAGCGCCACCGTGATGGGCTGGGAGTCGCCACTGGAGAACACCACGCCGAACAGGAAGTCGTTCCAGATCTGAGTGAACTGCCAGATCAGGCAGACCATGATGATCGGCGTCGACATCGGCAGAATGATCTGACGGAAGATGGTGAAGAATCCTGCACCGTCCAGGCGCGCAGCCTTGATCAGCGCATCCGGAATGCTCACGTAGTAGTTACGGAAGAACAGCGTGGTGAACGCCAGGCCGTAAACCACATGGATGAACACCAAGCCTGTGGTGGTGCTGGCCAGGCCCATCTTGCCGAGGGTGAACGACGCGGGCAGCAGCACGGTCTGGAACGGCAGGAAGCAGCCGAACAACAGCAGACCGAAGAACAGCTGCGAGCCACGGAAGCGCCAGAACGACAGCACATAACCGTTCAATGCGCCGATGGCGGTGGAAATGAGTACAGCCGGAACGGTGATCTTGATCGAGTTCCAGAAGTAACCATCGACGGTGTCCCAGGCCTTGACCCAGCCGATGCCGGTGACCACGGTGGGCCAGCTCAGCAGGTTGCCGTTGGTGATGTCTTCCGGGGTCTTGAAGCTGGTGAGCAGCATCACCACCAGCGGCACCAAGTACAGCAGCACGGCGAGGATCAGCACTGCGTAAATCGCGATGCGGCTCAGGCTGATGGACGGTTTAGAGGCGAGACTAGTCATTACGTTTGGTCCTCAGCTCGGAGTAGAGGTAAGGCACGATGATCGCGAGGATCGCACCGAGCATCAGGATTGCACTCGCCGACCCCATGCCCATCTGGCCACGGCTGAAGGTGAACGAATACATGAACATCGCCGGCAGGTCGGACGAGTAGCCCGGACCTCCCGCGGTCATCGCCGCCACCAGGTCGAAGCTCTTGATGGCAATGTGCGCCAGGATCATCACCGCACTGAAGAACACCGGACGCAGGCTCGGCAGCACCACGCTCCAGTAGATGCGCGGCAGGCTCGCGCCGTCGATCTGCGCGGCGCGGATGATCGATTGATCAACGCCACGCAAACCGGCGAGGAACATCGCCATGATGAATCCGGACGCTTGCCACACAGCAGCGATTACCAGGCAATAGACCACACGATCCGGGTCGATCAGCCAATCGAGACGGAAGCCTTCCCAGCCCCAGTCACGCAGGAGTTTGTCCAGGCCCATGCCCGGGTTGAGCAGCCATTTCCAGGCGGTACCGGTGACGATCATCGAGAGCGCCATCGGGTACAGGTAAATGGTGCGGATGAAGCCTTCGCGGCGGATTTTCTGGTCGAGGAAAATCGCCAGCGTCACGCCGATCACCAAGGTGATGCCGATAAACATGCCGCCAAACAGCGCCAGGTTCTTGCTCGCCACCCACCAGCGATCGTTGTCGAATAAACGCTCGTACTGCGCCAGACCCGCCCATTTGTAGCTTGGCAGGAACGTGGATGTGGTGAACGACAGCACAAACGTCCACAGGATGTAGCCGTAGAAGCCCACCAAGACGATGAACATGCTGGGCGCCAGCACCAGTTTGGGTAGCCAGCGCTGCAGTGCATCGAACGGCGAGGCTTTGCTGAACACAGCAACAGAACTCATGGGGAAATCCAATACAGGGAAAAAGGACTACAGGAACAGGCCTTGTGAGGGGTTAGGGGTCCCCCTCACAAGGTCAGCTTTTACTTGGCTGACTTGATCGCAGCGCCGAGTTTCTTGGCGGTGTCGGCCGGGTCTGCTTTCGGGTCGTTGATGAAGTTGGTCACGACATCAAAGAACGCGCCTTGCACGGCCAGTGTGGTGGCCATGTTGTGCGCCATGCTTGGCTGCAGGCCGCCAGACTTGGCGTCTGCCAGGAAGTCTTTGGCAGCGGTCTGGGCGCAGGAGTCGAAGCCGAGTTTGTCCATTTCATTGAGCATGTCAGTACGAACAGGGATCGAACCCTTGTTGATGCTGAACACTTTCTGGAAGTTTTCACCCAGCACGACTTTGGCGATGTCCTGCTGACCGGCAGCGGTGCCTTTGTCTTTCTGCTTGAACACCGCCAGGGAGTCGATGTTGTAAGTGAAGGCTTTGTCGGTGCCCGGGAAGGCTACGCACTCGTAGTCTTTACCGGCGACTTTCTTGGCGGCAGTCCATTCGGACTTGGCCCAGTCACCCATGATCTGCATACCGGCCTTGCCGTTGATGACTTTGCCGGCTTCGAGGTTCCAGTCCTGGCCTTTGCCATCGACGTCCATGTAGGTCGCGACTTTCTTAAGCTCGGTGAGGGACTTGACCATTTCCGGGCCGGTCAGCGCGGCGTTATCCAGGTCAACCAGGGCTTTCTTGTAGCCATCGGCACCCATCACCGAGAGCACGACCGCTTCGAACACGGTGCTGTCCTGCCAAGGCTGGCCACCGTGGGCGAGCGGAATAAAGCCCGCAGCCTTGAGCTTGTCGCCGGCTGCGTAGAATTCTTCGAGGGTGGTTGGGTTCTTGGTGATACCGGCTTTCTTGAAGACTTCCGGGTTGATCCACAGCCAGTTCACACGGTGAATGTTGACCGGCACGGCGACGTAGTCACCGTCGTACTTCACAGTGTCGGAGACTTTCTTGTCGAGCAGGGAGTCCCATTTTTCTTCTTTGGCGACGTCTTTGAGCACGTCAGTGTCGAGCAGGCCAGTGGACGCCCATTCCTGGATATCGGGGCCTTTGATCTGGGCAACGCCGGGAGGGTTACCGGCGACCGCGCGGCTTTTGAGCACGGTCATGGCAGTGGCGCCACCGCCGCCTGCAACGGCACCGTCTTTCCAGGTGAAGCCGTCTTTCTCGACTTGGGCCTTCAGGACATCTACAGCCGCTTTTTCGCCACCCGAGGTCCACCAATGCACAACTTCAACCGTACCTTTGGAGTCGGCGGCAAATGCACTGAGGGGAAACAACGAGGCAACGGAAATAGCTACGGCGAGGCGATTAATCGCGTTCATCTGAATACCTTTTCTTGTTGTTATGCATGCAAGTCTAGAGCTTGCGCTGCACGGAGTTTAAACATGGTTTTTTCGAGCGCGGGTAACAAAGGGACGCACAAATGTCACCAGTTGGTGACATAGCGCCCAGCGCTTAATGCGCTGGTCATGCTCGGTGCCAAGGGCAGTGCAGGCAGCACCACCGCTTGCCAGGCATGGTACAGGTCCGGCTTGCCACCCCAGATAGTGCTGCTGGGCTGGTTATGCGGGTTGAGTTCGTGGTGCCAACTGCCGTGGATGCGGTCGATAAAGTGGGTTTCGCAGAACTCCCAGAAGCGCCGATACCAGGTTTCGTAATGCAGTTCGCCAGTGCGTTTAAGCAAGGCTTGGGCTGCGGCGCAGGCTTCGGCGTGGGTCCAATGCAAGCGTTCGCGCACCACCGGCTGGTGATTCCAGTCCAGGGTGTAAACGATGCCGGGGGCGCCATCCACGGCCCAGGCGTATTCGCAGGCGCTGGCGAACAAGCCTTTGGCGTCGCTCACCAACCAATCTGGCGTAGCCAGCCCGGCTTGCAGGCGGGCGGCCTCCAGGTGCAGCACCAGCCGCGCCCATTCAAAACCGTGGCCTGGGGTGATGCCGTAGGGGCGGAAGCCGTCGGCGCGGTTGTCTTCGTTGTAGTTCAGCAACGGGCGCCAGTGCGGGTCGAAATGCTCGATGACCATAAACTGGTTACCGGCGGCGTGGGTGTGGATCACGCGCTCGACTATACGCAGTGCACGATCCAGCCAGCGGGTATCGCCCGTCACATCGGCCAAGGCAAGGAAGGCTTCGGTCGCGTGCATATTGCTGTTGGCGCCGCGATAGGCTTCGACGCCGCTCCAATCCTGAGCAAAGGATTCGAGCATAACGCCCTCGGCTTCGCTCCAGAAAAACTGGTCGATGATGTGGGTCGCATCATTGAGCAGGTTTTGCGCACCAGGCGCGCCCGCCACCACGGCAGAACTGGCTGCCAGGGCGACGAAAGCATGCAGGTAGGCGGCCTTGCCGGTATTGCCATCGAAGGCCTGAGGCGTGGCGAACCAACCGCCGTGTTTGCTATCACGCAAAGGGCCACTGAGGGCCGCAACACCGTGCTCAACCAGTTCGGCATAGCCCGGCAAGCCCATGGCATGGGCCATGGCGAAGCTGTGGGTCATGCGTGCGGTATTCATGGTTTCGGCGTGGGCATTGGCTGGCAGTTGGCCTTTTTCGTCGAGGTTGCCAAAACCTTCAGGCAGACGCGAGGCCTTGGCGAATGCCAGCAAGCGCTGCCCTTCGGCGGCGAGCCAAGCGTGATGGGCAGGTGCATTCAGCCAACTGCTGGCAGGCAGTCGTTGCGTAGTCATGGGTGGCCCTTATTATTTTTTGTGGGGTGACCGGAGTCTAAACAAGGGCGAGATGAGGGCAAGTAACGAAGGGGAAGGTAAATGTCACCAAGCAGTGACAATGTTAAAGGTGAGCATTATTCCACCCTAAGCATCCAATCCAAATGTAAGAGGGGGCTTGCTCCCGATAGCAGAGTGTCAGTCGTTACATCTATTGACTGATCCACCGCCATCGGGACCAAACCCCCTCCCACATTAAGGCTGGTTTTGGTCATTGACCCAGAGGGGTGATCTTCGCCGGTGCGTTGAGCTGTTGTTGCAGGTTCTGCACCTGGCTTTGCAGGGTAGTGATATTGCGGGTGGTCTGGATGCGGAACACATCGAACTCTTTATTGGTCGGCGCATCGTTATTGGCCGGCTGGTTGTCCTGCGCGCTTTTGAGCACAACCAAATCCTGCTCAAGACGGGCGATGGCGGCGCTTGGGTTGCCTTGTTTTTTCAGCGCGGCAACGTCGGCGACCAACTCTTTTATCTCACCGTCGCGCTTGCCTGCATCACCTTGCGCAGCCTTGAGGCTGGCTACGGCGTCGGTCAGGGCCTGCACCTGACCTTGCAGCTTGGCATTGGCGCTCGACAGCTCGTTGGTGCTGGACGTCATTTGTGCGAGACGCTTGTCCAGTTCGGTGGCCTGGCCGGCTACGCCGAGTTGCTGCTTGCCCTGCTCCAGCAGTTGGCTTTCCAACTGCTTGATCTGCAGTTTCAATGCTTCGCTGCCGTTGTTCACGCTGGCTTCGCTGGCTACCACCTTGCCGGAGATATCCTGCAGGCGCCCCGCCGCTTCTTCGCTGATCCGCGCAAAACTTTCCTGGGTGGCAACCAACTGCTGGCCCATCAGGGATATCTGCTGGAAGCTCCACCAGGCCAGGCCGGCGAAGGCGATCAGCAGCGCGCCGATCAATGCCCACAGCGGGCCGGTGCTGGCGCCCTTGACCTTGACGACCGGCACGTTGCGCGAACGCACCGAGGTGGCCGGGGAAGGTTCGAAATCATCGTCATCCCCATGATCGGCCCGCAGGCTGGGAACGTTGTCGAAATCGTCTTTAGCATCGTTACGCATGAATCAACCCTGAATCGGTGAGTTAGCTGGCTGGTGGCCGAGCGACGGGAGTATAAGCCCCAGCCCCGTCGCACTGATCGACCCGGAACCCTGAATTCGGTTCCCGATGTGTTGCCTGGTGTGACCTTATTTGAGCCCCGGATCCTGCGCCTTCCACCAACTGCAGAACTCGTCGAGGGCGGTCCACAGGCTGACCTTCGGCTCGTAATCCAAATAATGCCTGGCGCGGCTGATGTCGAGGGTGAAATCTTTGTTCATCACCTGCATGCCCAGGCGCGTCAACGCCGGCTCGGGGCGCCCGGGCAACAGTGCGCAGACTGCCTCGTTCAGCGCCGCCACGCTGTAGGACAAGCCGTAGGACCGATACCGGGTGACCTGAGGCAGTTCCATTTGGCGCATCACGTAGTTCACCACATCCCACACCGGCACTGGCGCGCCGTTGCTGATGTTGTAGGCCCGCCCCAACGCCGAACCGGGGGCCAGCAAACTGCTGAGCAGGGCTTCGTTGAGGTTATGGATACTTGTGAAGTCGACCTTGTTCAGGCCGTCGCCGACGATCGCCAGGCGCTTCTTGCGCTGCATTTTCAGCAAGCGCGGGAAAATACTCATGTCCCCGGCACCAGTAACGAAACGCGGGCGCAGGGCGAGCACTTCAAGGCCGAACTCCTGGGCACCGAAAACCTTTTGTTCCGCCAGGTATTTAGTCGCAGCGTAGGGATGTTTGAAGCGTTTTGGCACTTGTTCTTCAGTCAGGCCCAGATGATCGCGGCCATCAAAATAAATCGAAGGCGACGACAGGTGCACCAGGCGCCCAACCCGCTGTTTAAGGCAGGCTTCAACGACGTTTTCGGTGACCAGCACGTTGCCCTGGTGAAAGTCCTGGTAACGCCCCCACAGTCCCACCGCACCCGCGCAGTGCACCACGGCTTCGACATCGCGGCACAGGTCGCGCACCAGGTCGGCGTCGTTCAGATCACCTTGGATAAACTCGGCGCCGCGCCGTACCAGGTGTTCCACACCCTCGGCGCGCCGCCCGTTGACCCGCACGTCCAGGCCCTGCTCCAGGGCGAAACGCGCAAAGCGCCCGCCGATGAAGCCGCTTGCGCCGGTGACCAGAATCTTCATGTATTACCCCGTGTTCTTTCGTTTTTCATCGCTGTTGCCTTGACGACCGCTCTCAGTCCAACGGCACCAACCATTGGCCACATGCGTGGGCCAGGTGGTCGGTCAGCAGGCCCAACAACTGCCCGCCACTGCGCCAATGATGCCAGTACAACGGCACATCGATGGGCTTATCTGGCAATAACTCCACCAGCACACCCTTTTCCAGCTGGTCGCGCACCTGCAGTTCAGGCACCAACCCCCAGCCAAGCCCGGATTCCGCCAGGCGGATAAAGCCTTCGGACGATGGGCATAAATGGTGTTCGAAACCACCGTCCACGCCGAGGGATGCCAGGTAGCGGTGCTGTAGGAAGTCATCCGGACCAAACACCAGCGCTGGTGTGCGGGCCAGTTGATCGGCGCGCACTCCCTGTGGAAAGTGACGGGCAACAAAGGCCGGGCTGGCGAGGGCCCGATAGCGCATGGCGCCCAACAACAGACTGCGGGCGCCGGCCACCGGACGTTCGCTGGCGCAGATACACGCAGCCACTTCACCAGCGCGCATGCGTTTGAGACCAACGGTCTGGTCTTCCACAATCAGATCCAGCAGCAAATGCTGTTCGGCGCAGAAGTCACTGACGGCCTCAGCCCACCACGTGGCAAGGCTGTCGGCATTGAGGGCGATGCGCAGGCGTTCGGGCATGCCTTCTTCGTCCAGCGCGGGCACCTGGCTTTGCAGATCGCGCTCCAGCAAGCGCACCTGCTGCACATGGTTAAGCAGACGTCGCCCAATATCGGTCGGCGTCGGCGGTGAGGCGCGCACCAGCACCGGCTGGCCGATGCGCGCTTCCAATAATTTGATGCGCTGGGAAATCGCCGATTGCGACAGCCCCAGCACTTGGGCGCCTCGTTCAAAGCCAGCCTGTTCCACCACCGCCGCCAGGGCGGAAAGCAATTTATAGTCGAACATCAGTTTCTCTAATGAGCGATCAGCAGTATTGGTTTTTCTTATACAGGTAAGCCCGTGAGAATGACCAGCATTGCTTACTTCTATTAAGGAATCTCACATGGCCGGCGAAACCGCCCTGGCAACCCTGTTGCGCAGTATGAGCCCTCACCTCAATGACGGTGATTACGTGTTCTGCACCCTGCCCGATCACAACATCCCGGCAGGATGCGAAGTGATCGGCAGCTTCCGTGAACAGGAAGGCCTGACGCTGATCCTGGAACGCCAGCAAGCCGAACACGCTGGGTTGGCCTTCGATTACGTAGCCGCCTGGATCACCCTGAATGTGCATTCAGCCCTGGAAGCCGTTGGCTTGACGGCCGCCTTCGCCAGTGCGCTGGGCAAGGCTGGGATCAGTTGTAACGTGATTGCCGGCTACTACCACGACCATCTATTTGTCGGCCGGGCCGATGCAGAACGCGCGATGCATGTGTTGCGGCAACTGGCTACGGACTCGGAGTAAACCCTATGTGGCAAAGCTATCTGAATGGGCTGTTGGTGGCGCTGGGACTGATCATGGCCATCGGTACGCAGAACGCTTTTGTATTGGCGCAAAGCCTGCGCCGTGAACATCACCTGCCGGTGGCGGCGTTGTGCGTGGTGTGTGATGCGCTACTTGTGGCGGCCGGGGTGTTCGGCCTGGCCACGGTCCTTGCGCAGAACCCGCTGCTGTTGGCGGTTGCCCGCTGGGGCGGCGCGGCCTTCCTGTTGTGGTACGGCACCCTGGCACTGCGTCGGGCGTTCTCGACACAGAGCCTGGAACAAGGCGGCAACCTCAAAGTGCGCTCGTTGCGCGCGGTGATGCTCAGTGCCTTGGCGGTGACACTGCTCAACCCCCACGTTTACCTGGACACGGTGCTGCTGATCGGCTCACTCGGCGCGCAACAGACCGAACCTGGCGCCTACGTAGCAGGGGCCGCAAGTGCATCATTCCTGTGGTTTGCCACCCTGGCACTCGGCGCCGCGTGGCTGGCCCCCTGGCTCGCACGCCCGGCCACATGGCGGCTGCTGGACTTGGTGGTGGCAGTGATGATGTTCAGCGTGGCTTACCAATTAATAAGCGCGCCATGAACTTATTCCAAAAGGCTCTGGAACCTCTATCCCACACAGTTGTTGCGTGGTTTTGCCGCACCCCCGGTGCTATGATCCTGCCCCTGCGCCGCAAAGAGTACAAACTCCCCGGCGCTTGTTTGGCCGCCCGTGATCGGCCTTGCGCTCACCGCAACTGACCTGATTAGGAGAATCATCATGGCTTTCGAATTGCCGCCGCTGCCCTACGCACACGATGCCCTGCAGCCGCACATCTCCAAGGAAACCTTGGAGTTCCACCACGACAAGCACCACAACACCTACGTCGTGAACCTGAACAACCTGGTGCCTGGCACCGAGTTCGAAGGCAAGACTCTGGAAGAGATCGTCAAATCTTCTTCGGGCGGCATCTTCAACAACGCCGCTCAGGTCTGGAACCACACTTTCTACTGGAACTGCCTGGCGCCAAACGCCGGCGGCCAACCAACCGGCGCTCTGGCTGAAGCCATCAACACTGCGTTCGGTTCGTTCGACAAGTTCAAGGAAGAGTTCACCAAGACGTCCGTCGGCACCTTCGGTTCCGGTTGGGGCTGGCTGGTGAAAAAGGCTGACGGTTCCCTGGCCCTGGCCAGCACCATCGGCGCCGGCAACCCGCTGACCAGCGGCGACACCCCGCTGCTGACCTGCGACGTTTGGGAACACGCCTACTACATCGACTACCGCAACGTACGTCCAAAGTATGTGGAAGCGTTCTGGAACCTGGTCAACTGGAAGTTCGTGGCTGAGCAGTTCGAAGGCAAAACCTTCACTGCCTAAGCAACCCTTGCAGTAGAAAGAGCCCGGCGATTGCCGGGCTTTTTTGTGGGCGTCGACTCTGGACCGACCGGGAAGTGCGGAACTCAATAAGCGGAATACGCCACCCAACCGGTGAGAGGAATACACCTCTCACTCAATGTCGGAGAATCAGTGATGAATCCAATGTCGATGATCGGCGGCGCAGCCTCCGCGCTCTTGCCTGTCCTGGGTAAAGCGGCGGAAATAGGGATGGATGTGGTTAAGGACATATTGGGCGCCAAGGCTCCTCAGTTAGGGGCGGATCAACAGCCACCAGCCCCGCCAAAGATTGAGTTTTAATCCGCCACCCGCTTGACGCCCCTTCGCACTCGCACGCGTAACAAATAACGGCGGATCAAATCCGCCGTTTTCCTGCCCCCTGCCCGAACAAAACATCCATCCCCTTCTCCCTGCAATGTTCCTTTGACTGCCATCACCAGATTGCCAATACTCATGGCATATTGAAGGCCACCCGCATGAGACAAGGAATGCCCCTTTGAAGCTGGAACTCAAAAACAGCTTGTCGGTGAAGTTGCTACGGGTTGTGCTGCTGTCGGCATTGGTCGTGGGCGTTGCGCTGAGCGTGGCGCAGATCGTTTTCGATGCCTACAAGACGCGCCAGGCCGTGGCCGAAGATGCCCAGCGCATCCTCGACATGTTCCGCGACCCCTCGACCCAGGCTGTCTACAGCCTGGACCGCGAGATGGGTATGCAGGTGATTGAAGGTCTGTTTCAGGACGATGCCGTGCGCATGGCCTCCATCGGCCATCCCAACGAAACCATGCTCGCGGAAAAAAGCCGCGCTTTGCAGCATTCCTCCAGCCGCTGGTTGACCGACCTGATTCTGGGACAGGAGCGCACGTTCACCACCGCATTGGTCGGCAAAGGCCCCTACAGCGAGTACTACGGCGACCTGAGCATTACCCTCGACACCGCCACCTATGGCAAAGGCTTTATTGTCAGCTCAGTGATCATCTTTATTTCCGGGGTATTACGCGCATTGGCCATGGGCCTGGTGTTGTACTTGGTGTATCACTGGCTGCTGACCAAGCCGCTGTCGCGGATTATCGGGCACCTAACGTCGATCAACCCGGACCGCCCCAGCGAACACAAGATCCCGCAGCTCAAGGGCCATGAACGCAACGAATTAGGGTTGTGGATCAATACCGCCAATCAGTTACTCGAATCTATCGAACGTAATACCCATCTGCGCCACGAAGCAGAAAGCAGCCTGCTGCGCATGGCCCAGTATGATTTCCTGACCGGCCTGCCGAATCGCCAGAAACTGCAGGAGCAACTGGACAAGATCCTGATCGACGCCGGCCGCCGTCAGCGCCGCGTAGCGGTGTTGTGCGTGGGGCTGGATGATTTTAAAAGCGTGAACGAGCAGTTCACCTACCAGGCCGGCGATAAATTGCTACTCGCCCTGGCCGACCGTCTGCGGGCCCACAGCGGCCGCCTCGGCGCGCTCGCCCGCTTGGGGGGTGACCAGTTCGCCCTGGTACAGGCCGATATCGAACAGCCTTATGAAGCCGCCGAACTGGCGCAAAGTATCCTCGACGATCTGGAAGGGGAATTCGCCCTCGACCACGAACAGATTCGTCTGCGGGCCACGATCGGCATCACCCTGTTCCCGGAAGACGGTGACAGCACCGAGAAGCTGCTGCAAAAAGCCGAACAGACCATGACCCTGGCCAAGAGCCGTTCGCGCAACCGCTATCAGTTTTATATCGCCAGCGTCGACAGCGAGATGCGCCGTCGCCGTGAGTTGGAGAAAGACCTGCGGGAAGCCCTGGGACGCGACCAGTTTCACCTGGTGTACCAACCGCAGATCAGCTATCGCGACCAGCATGTGGTAGGTGTGGAAGCGCTCATCCGCTGGCAACATCCAGAACACGGCTTGGTGCCGCCGGACCTGTTTATCCCGCTGGCCGAACAGAACGGCACCATTATTGCGATCGGCGAATGGGTGCTGGACCAGGCTTGCCGGCAATTGCGCGAATGGCATGACCAGGGCTTCATCGACCTGCGCATGGCGGTCAACCTGTCCACCGTGCAGTTACACCACGCCGAATTGCCGCGGGTGGTCAATAACCTGATGCAGATTTACCGTTTACCGCCGCGCAGCCTGGAGTTGGAAGTTACCGAAACCGGGCTGATGGAAGACATCAGCACCGCCGCCCAACACCTGCTGAGCCTGCGCCGCTCCGGGGCGTTGATCGCCATCGATGACTTTGGCACCGGCTATTCATCGCTCAGCTATCTCAAGAGCCTGCCGCTGGACAAGATCAAGATCGACAAAAGCTTCGTCCAAGACCTGCTGGACGACGACGACGATGCCACCATCGTGCGGGCGATTATCCAACTGGGCAAAAGCCTGGGCATGCAGGTCATCGCTGAAGGCGTGGAAACCGCCGAGCAAGAGGCCTACATCATCTCTGAGGGCTGTCATGAAGGTCAGGGCTACTACTACAGCAAACCCTTGCAGGCCCGGGAGCTGGCAGTTTTTCTGAAGCAGGCTGAGCGTAATAACGCAGCCATTCTCTGACGTGGCAAAACGATACTGAATATTTCCCGCGTTTAACCCTTTACACAAAATGCAAATCTTTCGCATTATGTTGCAGTTTTGCGCGCCCCCGCGTGCCCTATTAACAACCGAAGCAGGATGTTCGCCATGATTCGTATGCCCCTGGCCACCGCCAGTCTGCTGGCCATTGCCATTTCTCTCGCCGGTTGCGGCGAAGGTAAAGACAAGGCCGCAGCGCCCCAGGCGCCGACCCCGGCCGCCAGCACCACCGCTCCAGCGGCTGCCACTCCTGCCGGTCAGGTCGACGAAGCGGCTGCCAAGGCCGTTGTCGCGCATTACGCCGATATGGTCTTCGCGGTGTACAGCGATGCCGAATCCACCGCAAAAACCCTGCAAACCGCGATCGACGCCTTCCTCGCCAAGCCCAACGACGAAACCCTGAAAGCCGCCCGTGCCGCTTGGGTTGCAGCGCGAGTGCCGTACCTGCAGAGCGAAGTGTTTCGCTTCGGCAACACCATCATTGATGATTGGGAAGGTCAGGTTAACGCCTGGCCCCTGGACGAAGGCCTGATCGACTACGTCGACAAATCCTACGAGCACGCCCTGGGTAACCCTGGCGCCACTGCCAACATCATCGCCAACACCGAGATCCAGGTCGGCGAAGACAAGATCGACGTGAAGGACATCACCCCGGAAAAACTCGCCAGTCTCAACGAGCTGGGTGGTTCCGAAGCCAACGTCGCCACCGGCTACCACGCCATCGAATTCCTGCTCTGGGGCCAAGACCTGAACGGCACCGGCCCTGGCGCCGGCAACCGTCCTGCCTCGGACTACCTGACCGGCGATGGCGCCACTGGCGGCCACAACGAGCGTCGTCGTGCCTACCTCAGCGCCGTGACCCAATTGCTGGTCAGCGACCTGCAGGAAATGGTCGGCAACTGGAAACCCAACGTCGAAGACAACTACCGCGCCACCCTGGAGGCAGAACCTGCCACCGACGGGCTGCGCAAAATGCTGTTCGGCATGGGCAGCCTGTCCCTGGGCGAGCTGGCCGGTGAGCGCATGAAGGTTTCCCTGGAAGCCAACTCGCCGGAAGACGAACACGATTGCTTCAGCGATAACACCCACAACTCGCAGTTCTACGACGCCAAAGGCATCCGCAACGTCTACTTGGGCGAATACACCCGCGTCGACGGCACCAAGATGACCGGCGCGAGCCTGTCGTCCCTGGTAGCCAAGGCCGATCCGGCTGCCGACACCGCTCTGAAGGCCGACCTGGCTGCGACCGAAGCCAAGATGCAGGTCATCGTTGATCATGCCAACAAGGGTGAGCACTACGACCAGTTGATCGCGGCCGGCAACGACGCAGGCAACCAAATCGTGCGCGACGCGATTGCTTCGCTGGTCAAGCAGACCGGTTCGATCGAAGCCGCAGCGGGCAAGCTGGGCATCAGCGACCTGAACCCGGATAACGCTGATCACGAGTTCTGATCAGTGCCGTGTTGAATGAGGCGACCTTCGGGTCGCCTTTTTTTTACCTGCCTTTCACAGCAGTACCAACACTCAGGAACCAATGCGGGAGGGGGCTTGCCCCCGATAGCGCTGGTTCAGCAGATATTTCCTTCGCTGACGCACCGCCATCGGGGGCAAGCCCCCTCCCTCATTTGATTTGCGTCGCTTTCAAGGCCCGGTTTACATGCCCTGCACCCTAGGTAGAATGACGCCTCTGCCCTATTTCGAGCTCATTTCATGGCGTTGCCGACCCTACGCATCATCGGTTTCATCATCGGCATCTTCCTGATCACCCTCGCGATCGCCATGGTCGTGCCCATGGCCACCCTGGTGATCTTCGAACGCACCAGCGACCTGCCCTCGTTCCTGTGGGCCAGCCTCATCACCTTTATCGCTGGCCTTGCCCTTGTAATCCCCGGTCGCCCCGAGCACGTGCACCTGCGCCCGCGGGACATGTACCTGCTCACGGTTACCAGTTGGGTGGTGGTGTGTGTGTTCGCCGCGCTACCGTTTTTGCTGACCCAGCACATCAGCTACACCGACTCGTTTTTCGAAAGCATGTCCGGCATTACTGCCACCGGTTCTACGGTGCTCAGCGGGCTGGACAGTATGTCGCCGGGCATCCTGATGTGGCGTTCGCTGCTGCACTGGCTGGGCGGTATCGGCTTTATCGGCATGGCGGTAGCGATCCTGCCGCTGCTGCGCATTGGCGGCATGCGCCTGTTCCAGACCGAGTCCTCGGATCGTTCGGAAAAGGTTATGCCCCGCTCACACATGGTGGCGCGGCTGATTGTGTCGGCGTATGTAGGCATCACCATCCTCGGCAGCCTGGCGTTCTGGTGGGCCGGCATGGGCCTGTTTGACGCGATCAACCATGCGATGTCGGCGATTTCCACCGGTGGGTTCTCTACCTCCGACGAATCCCTGGCCCACTGGAAACAACCGGCGGTGCATTGGGTCGCGGTGGTGGTGATGATCCTCGGCAGCCTGCCATTCACCCTGTACGTCGCCACTTTACGCGGCAACCGCCGGGCGCTGCTCAGGGACCAGCAGGTACAGGGCTTGCTCGGTTTGCTGGTAGTGACCTGGCTGGTGCTCGGCACCTGGTACTGGTGGACCACCAACCTGCACTGGCTGGATGCACTGCGGCACGTGGCGTTGAACGTCACCTCAGTCGTCACGACCACCGGCTTTGCGCTGGGGGACTACAGTCTGTGGGGCAACTTCTCACTGATGTTGTTCTTCTACCTGGGCTTTATCGGTGGCTGTTCAGGTTCCACCGCCGGCGGGATCAAGATCTTCCGCTTCCAGGTCGCCTATATCCTGCTCAAGGCCAACTTGAACCAGCTGATTCACCCCCGCGCGGTGATCAAGCAGAAGTACAACGGCCACCGTCTCGACGAAGAGATCGTGCGCTCGATCCTGACCTTCTCGTTTTTCTTTGCCATCACCATCTGCGCTATCGCGTTAGCCCTGTCACTCCTGGGCCTGGACTGGATGACCGCACTCACCGGCGCCGCCAGCACCGTCTCCGGCGTCGGCCCTGGCCTTGGGGAAACCATCGGCCCGGCGGGCAACTTCTCCAGCCTGCCGGATGCGGCCAAGTGGATCCTGTCCCTGGGCATGCTGCTGGGCCGGCTGGAGATCATCACAGTCTTTGTTCTGTGCATCCCGGCGTTCTGGCGTCACTGACGGTCGACGTGTCTTGCAACCGCGCCCGGTATTCGCCGGGCGTGGTATCGAACCAGCGGCGAAACGCGCGGAAGAAGTTGCTCGGATCGGCAAAGCCCAGCAGGTAGGCAATCTCCAGCAGCGTCATGCTCGGCTGTGCCAGGTATTGCTCGGCGAGTTCGCGGCGGGTGTCGTCGAGCAGGGTCTGGAAACTCGTGCCCTCCTCCTGCAGACGCCGCTGCAAGGTGCGCTGGGACAGGTGCAACGTCTGGGCCACCACTTCACGCTTGGGTTCGCCTTGGGGCAGCAGACGACACAGCACTTGCCTCGCCTTGTGGGTCACGCGGCTCTCGGAAAAGCGCGCCAGGTATTCACCGGCAAAACGGTCGTGCAACAACGCCATCGCCTCGTTGGCCGTCGGCAGCGGTGCGTCCATGTCGGCGCGTTCGAAAATCAACGCGTCATAGGGCGCGTTGAACTCCAATGGTGCATGGAAAGCTTGCTTATAAGGCTCCAGGTCCGCCGGTTGTTCACCTTGCAACATGACTTTACGCGGCTGCAAGGTACGGCCGGTCAGCCAGCCGCATAGTGCCAATGCACAGGCCAGAGAGGCTTCGGCACTTTGCCTTGTGGGCGGCAGATGATCGCCATGCACCGTCAGAATCAGCGCATAGCCTTCGGGCAGCAGTCGGAAACTCAAGTCGGCGCTTTCGGCAATGATCCGCTGGTAACGCACCAGCCGCATGAAGCCCTCGGCCAGGGTGTTACTGGACATCAACGCATAACCCGCCACATGAAACGACGCCGGGCGCACTACCTTGCCCATGTTCAGGCCAATCGCGGGGTTGCCCGACAGCTCGACCGCCCGTTGCCACAGGCGCGTCATGGAGTCTTGCGGGAACCGAGCATCGGGGTCATTGAGGGCGGCGTAGTCAAGGCCCAGTTGCTTGAACAGGGCGCGGCAATCCAGACCATCCATTTCCAGTGCCTTGACTATCCCCATCGCCCAGCTTGCAGAAGTTGTTCGTTCGCTCATGGCGTCTTCTTAATAAAGCAGGCTCATAACGGCAGCCAGGAATTCAAGGATACTAAAGTGGCATCTAATGTCACTGGCTGTTACCACTGATCACTCTAGACTCAAATAAGCTCCCCGCCGAACATCTGTTGGGCGGCACAACAATCAAAAGGGCCGGTCACCGTGGAAAACGTCAAGCGATTCAATAGCTTCGCCGAGTTTTACCCTTACTATTTGGCCGAACATGCCAACAGCACCTGCCGTCGCCTGCACTTTATCGGCACCACCCTCGTGATCGGTATTTTGGCCTATGCCATTGGCAGGGGGTCGTTAGGCCTATTGCTGGCCGTGCCGATTGCCGGCTACAGCTTTGCCTGGATCGGACACTTCTTCTTCGAAAAGAACCGCCCGGCAACCTTTCAGCACCCGTTCTACAGCCTGCTGGGAGATTTTGTGATGTACCGCGACATGATCCTGGGCAAGGTGCCGTTCTGAACGGTGTGACCTCTTGTCACTTGCGTGAAGCCATAAAGGTTCGTGCATCCGCCGATATAAAAGTCTTTTTGTCATTTACAGTGCTGTATCCTGCCAAAGCTTTTTGAGAGCGCGGAATCACCTGCGATTGAAAAAACAGACCTTGCGAGGAGCGACGACGATGCACGAGATACCTAATCTCCCCTTCCCAAGCCTGCACGAAACTGAGCAGCCAACACCGCAGCAGGCCAGCGCGAAGCAGCCTGAGGCCAAAGAAGCAAAACCAGTCGACAGCAAAAGCCAGGACTGACGCCGTACCAGACCGTGTGGAAAGCGCAGCTTTGAGCGCTTTCCACACTGCCTGAATCCTCCGAGATCCCCACCATGACCGATACCCTCCCCAATACCCCGGACACCGCCGTACTCGACGCCGCCTTGCAGATGGTCAAGGTGTGGAACCGCCTCAGCGCGGACAAGCAAGCCGTACTGCTCAAGCGCTTCGGTACCCAGGAAAACGCCTTGGCTGCTCTGGTCACCACCCAATTACTGGCCCCGACCAAAACCTGACGTCTTTTTGATCTGACGTTTTTGCGTTTTACCGCCCTGCACACGTCAAAGCACCGGTATCATTAGCAGCCTATCTTTACCTGCTGCGACAGTGGACCTCTCCCCATGCCAGATACCCAGCGCCCCATAGCGGTCACGCTGCAAGTTGTTTCCATCGTGTTGTTCACCTTTATCGGCTACCTGAATATCGGTATCCCCCTGGCCGTGTTGCCGGGCTATGTCCACAGTGAGTTGGGCTATGGCGCGGTGATCGCAGGGCTGGTGATCAGCGTGCAATACCTGGCCACCCTGCTGAGCCGTCCTTACGCGGGCAAAATCATCGATAACCTGGGTAGCAAGCGCGCGGTGCTGATCGGCCTGGCGGGCTGCGGCCTGAGTGGCGTGTTCATGTTGCTCGCTGCGTGGTTTTCAAACCTGCCGGCTGTCAGCCTGGGCAGCCTGCTCGTCGGTCGATTGGTACTGGGCAGCGCAGAAAGCCTGGTGGGGTCTGGCGCCATCGGCTGGGGCATCGGCCGAGTTGGCGCGGCGAATACGGCCAAGGTCATCTCCTGGAACGGCATTGCCAGCTATGGCGCGCTGGCCGTCGGCGCGCCGTTGGGCGTAGTGCTGGTGAAGAATTTCGGGCTGTGGAGCATGGGCGTCAGCATTATCCTGCTGGCCGTCGTCGGCCTGTTGCTGGCCTGGAACAAGGTTGCCGCGCCGATCGTGGCCGGTGTGCGCTTACCGTTCATGAACGTGCTGGGCCGCGTATTGCCCCACGGCTGCGCGCTGGCTTTGGGGTCCATCGGCTTTGGCACCATCGCCACCTTCATCACCTTGTATTACAACACTCAGCACTGGGATAACGCGGTGTGGGCCCTGAGCCTGTTTGGCGCCAGTTTTATCGGCGCACGGCTACTGTTCGGGAATTTGATCAACCGCATCGGCGGCTTTCGCGTGGCGATTGCGTGCCTGTCAGTAGAGATCCTCGGCCTGCTGTTGCTGTGGCTGGCGCCTGACGCCAACCTGGCCTTGGCCGGCGCGGCATTGAGCGGGTTCGGGTTTTCACTGGTGTTTCCGGCACTGGGGGTGGAAGCGGTCAACCTGGTGCCCGCGTCCAGCCGCGGTTCGGCGGTAGGCGCCTACTCGCTGTTTATCGACCTGTCCCTGGGCATCACCGGTCCGTTGGCCGGGGCCGTGGCGGCAGGCTTCGGTTTTGCGTCGATCTTCCTGTTCGCCGCCCTCGCCGCCCTCGGTGGCTTGCTGCTGAGCGTGTACCTCTACCGGCAAGCGCCCCTGGCCCGCGAGGCACGCGGCGACTAAAAGTCGACCTTGCCACGCCCCGCCTTGATGCTGCCGCGCTTGGTCTTGGATTCCAGGCGCCGCTTCTTCGAACCCAGGGTAGGCTTGGTCGGCCGGCGCTTTTTCTCCACCTTGGTGGCGCTGAGGATCAACTCCACCAGACGTTCCAACGCATCGGCACGGTTCTGTTCCTGCGTGCGATATTGCTGGGCCTTGAGTATCAGCACCCCTTCGCTGGTGATCCGGCTGTCGCGCAGCGCCAGCAACCGCTCCTTGTAGAACTCCGGCAACGACGACCCCGGAATGTCAAAACGCAGGTGCACCGCGCTCGACACCTTGTTGACGTTCTGCCCACCCGCGCCCTGGGCACGGATGGCGGTCAGCTCGATCTCGGCGTCGGGCAGGTGCACGTTGTTGGAAATAACCAGCATCAATCAAAAACCTTACGAAACGGACAAGCCCTACTCGGACAACAACATCGACGCCTGGGCTTTGGAAATCACGGCGCCTTTGAACAGTTTGGCATCATTGAGACGAAATCCGCTCAAATCACCGCCCCGCCAACAAAAAACCCGGCAAAGCGCCGGGTTTCCTGTTTATGCCAGCGGGCTTACTTCAGCACACTTGCCGCAGTCAGCGCCGCTTCGGCACTGCGCTTGTTCTTGATCCAGTAACACACCGCCATAAACGCCACCCACACCGGGATCGCATACACAGACACCTGGATCCCCGGAATCATCAGCATGATGACCAGGATAAACACCACGAACGCCAGACACACATAGTTGCCATACGGGTACCACAGCGCCTTGAACAGCGGCACTTGGCCTGTGCGGTTCATGTGCTGGCGGAACTTGAAGTGGGAGAAGCTGATCATCGCCCAGTTGATCACCAGCGTGGCCACAACCAGGGACATCAGCAGTTCCAGGGCATGTTGCGGGATGAAGTAATTCATCAGCACGGCCACCAGGGTCACGGCCGCCGAGGCGAGGATGGATCGCACCGGTACACCGCGTTTGTCGATCTTGGCCAGGGCCTTGGGCGCATCGCCCTGCTCGGCCATGCCCAGTAGCATGCGGCTGTTGCAGTAGGTACCGCTGTTGTACACCGACAACGCTGCGGTCAAGACCACGAAGTTGAGGATGTGCGCGGCGGTGTTGCTGCCCAACATCGAGAACACCTGCACGAACGGGCTGCCGCTGTAGGCATCGCCGGACGCATTAAGGGTCGCCAGCAGGCTGTCCCATGGCGTCAGCGACAACAGCACCACCAAGGCGCCGATGTAGAAAATCAGGATGCGGTAGATCACCTGATTGATCGCCTTGGGGATCACAGTGCGTGGCTGATCGGCCTCGGCGGCGGTGAAGCCGAGCATTTCCAGGCCGCCAAAGGAGAACATGATGATCGCCATGGCCATCACCAAGCCACCCACGCCATGGGGGAAGAACCCGCCGTGTTCCCACAGGTTGCTCACCGAGGCTTGCGGGCCGCCGCTGCCGCTGACCAGCAGATAGCTGCCCAAGGCGATCATGCCGACGATCGCCACTACCTTGATGATGGCGAACCAGAACTCGGCTTCACCGAAGACTTTGACGTTGGCCAGGTTGATCAGGTTGATCAACACGAAGAACGCCGCTGCCGAGACCCACGTCGGGATCTCCGGCCACCAGTAGTGCACGTATTTTCCGACGGCGGTCAGCTCGGACATGCCCACCAGGATGTACAAAATCCAGCAGTTCCAACCCGACAGGAAGCCGGCAAAACCGCCCCAGTACTTGTGGGCAAAGTGGCTGAAGGAACCGGCGACCGGCTCTTCGACGATCATTTCGCCGAGTTGGCGCATGATCATGAAGGCGATGAAGCCGCAAATGGCATAGCCCAGGATCATCGACGGGCCGGCGGACTTGAGCACCCCGGCCGAGCCGAGGAACAAGCCGGTGCCGATGGCGCCACCGAGGGCGATCAACTGGATGTGCCGATTTTTCAGGCCGCGTTTCAGCTCGCCTGAAGAGGAATTGGGTCCACTCATAAAAAGGGTCTCACGCAAGGTTTGATGATGTGAATGCACGTGGCTGACTTGAATTCCGCCTCAAGCAGCGCCGCTCAAACCCCAGCGAAGGCACCAGGAGTACAGCGTCTTTCTAACGGTCATGCGTCACCTGTTTGTTTTTATCTGTGACGAAATCGAACCCGCCAGGCTCGTGGCCAGGCGGAATGATCAGGGTCGGCAAACCCCGAGGTCTTGGCCTTTTGCGGGTTACGCAAAGGGGGTCACAGTAAAACGCGGCGCATTGTACACCGCTCGACAGCTTACGCCCGCCCCCGAACGGTGCGTGCGACGATCTGTCAGGGATTCCTTACAGCCTTGAGTTGACCAACAACGCCGAGACTTACTCGTAAACTAATCGTTACATACCGGAAACACTGCGTTACAGCTGTCATCTTTGGAAAAATTGGCGGTAAGAAATTTCCGCGCAAAAGGCGCTGGCAGCTCACTGTATTTCCTCAGAAAAAAACGCCCGCTAAAAAACAGAAGAAAAAATCCAAATGAAACCGTGTCAATAAATATTTTGCATTAAACAACAGGGTCTCCTAGGTTCATTCCACTTGCCAGCGACGCCCGTTGGCAGGCAGTTCTCAAACACCGTCCTCTAGGAGATACACCATGCAAGCACTGGAAAACGACCTGGAAACCGAACTGCAACTCGACGACTGGTTTGAAGCGCCGACCCATGAGGCCGCCGTAGAAATGATGCAAGCTGATGCCGTAGTGCCATTTGGCACCGCGATGTGGCCTTTCTAACCGGCAGGCATCCGGCAGGTGCTGTGCACGGCGCCTGCCCCCTTACCCAAGGCACACAAGGACAGACGTCATGGACAAGGCCCGCGCCGTTGAACACTTTCTCTACTACCTCGCCCACCACCCGGCCCTCAGCGGCCTGAACTGCCCAAACGTACTGCTGGGCCATACCGAGCGCTACGATGCCATCGCCCAAGCCATCAACCACAGCAACGCCGCACGCTTCAACTTCCAGGTGCAGCGCCTGGACCTGACCGCCAGCGACACCCTGGCCGAGGCTATTGAAGGCTGTGACCTGTATCTGTTTCTGTACGATTCCTCGACCCTGCCCAACCCTCGCGCCGAAGGCCCTGACTTTATCCGTGCCCTGCAGGGTGTGATGGCTGAACACTGGAAGAAGTCCTTGCTGTTCAAGGATTACGGTGACTACTTCTACGACACCTTCAGCGTCGAACCGCAACGCATTGCCGACCTCAACGCCACGCTGATCCGGCGCATGGGCCAGGCGAATGTGCTGAGCTTTACCGATAAGCACGGCTCACGCCTTGAGGCGCCGCTGAGCAGCATCAAGAAGTGGACCAATATCAACGGCGTGGGCAACCACGACCTTGCCCCCGGTGAGATCGCCACCCACAGCGAGGCCATCAACGGGCAGGTACGGTTTGTCGGCACCTTTCTCAGCACCATCCCGTTCGCGCGCAAATACGGCGTGCTGCAATCACCGCTGGAGCTGTGGATTGAGAATTCGACCGTCTGCAGCGTGGCCAGCGATGTGCCCGGGCTGGTGGATGACTTCAACAAATACTTGAACGCCAACCCGTCCAATCGTCGGGTGGAGGAATTGGGAATTGGCACCAATGAAGGGGTGAAAGACTTGTATGCGCGCAATGCCGGGTTCGAGGAGCGCCACTGTGGGCTGCACTTGGGTCTAGGTGGAGGGCAGAAAGGCAGCCATCACTTGGACCTGATCTTCGCCAGTGGGGTGCTGGCACTGGATGACAAGCCAGTGTTCGATGGCACCTTTGCGTTCTAACGATATTCCCAGTATGGGTTTGCTCGCGAGGCCGTATGACAACGCCTGTGTAAAGCGCCCGACACACCGCCTGCGCGAGCAAGCCTGCTGCTGTTTTCTTGATCGATCAGGTGTGTCAGAGGAGAGTCACACGTTCTGCGAGCCCATCTCGCATGTCGTCAGCGTCGGCGAGCCGAGGGATGCGGGTACTGAAGTGAACACACCGTAGGTGTAATCCAGACTCTCAGTCGTGATCACGCTGTCAACAGTCCAGGTCTCCGGCCAAGGAGCGGGATTGTTCGGAGCATGGAAGACCAGTGTGGCCTGACGGTCCAGCCCAGGCATATCCGATACCGGATAATAGGGCAAAGAGGTGGGATGCTGACGCTTCCAGCGCTCCCACAACAGGTCAAGGTAACAGTGGTGCAGGAAAAACACCGGATCGTTAGGTGAGGACGGCATCGACATGTTACCGCCCACCCAGCGATGCACAGGGTCATGCAGCACGCCTTCACAGAAATTGCCCCAACTGTCCGGCCCTGGGGCATACGGCGTCTTGGCCAGCGCATCCAGCACTTGTTCGGAGTTCGGCAGATGCGCGCCGGGCCCTGCGCCCAGTTCGCGGCGCAAGCCCTTATCCCCCTCCGGAACCCCCTGGCGAATTTCAAAGCGCCCGTCCTGATAAGCGAATGGGCCCGACGTTACACGCTGGGCTTGAGCACTGTCGCCATCGCCGCCCAAAAAGCCAGGCGTGAATGGATTGCTTGAGCCCTCCATCGACCAGTCCCAGAATGGCAGGGTGACGCTGGTATCGTTAACCGCGCTTTGCAGATCCCGCTCGAATTGACGCAGGAATACGCGGTGCCAAGGGAAAAACAGCGGCGAGCGGTGCGGCATCGGCGTGAAAGCCTCCGGGCCGTCGAAGGCGTTGCTGTGAACCTGTACGTAATCGTCATAGCGCATTTGCTGTCCGGGACGCAGGACACTTTGGACGTCGTTTTTCAGCAGCAGGATGGCCTGGATAAAAAGGGCTTTCTGTTCACGGGTCATGTAGCGGTGATTGATGCGGATATCCATGGTCGTCGCCTCGTGGCATAAGTGAGTGCAGGGCTCAATCTAGTGCCGCGGTGGTGAACGCCGGTGGTAACTGTTTAGCCCACACCGCACACCATCACTCGACGAATAACGATCCGGTGAAACGCTCCAGGCGCAAATCCCGCCGCAAAAAAAACGCCAACTTCAACAGTTGGCGTTTTTTTTATGCAGCGCTTATTGCATCACTGCGGCTTCTTGCGACCAAACCCCGGACGCTGACCCGAACCCGCTGGAGCGCCACGGCGCTTGCCCGACGGCTCGTCCGCGACCAGTTTCGGGCCGGGACGCTTGTTTGCCGCCGGCTTGGCTGGGCGCTTGGTGCTGGCGTTGTCGGCCGGGCGATCCGTTTCGCCACGGTTGCTGCGACCACCGGCCGGCGCAGGACGCGGTGCACGCGGTGCGCGCTCGCCTTCCTGACGCGATGGGGCCGTTGGACGACGCTCACCTTCAATATGCGGCTGACGGGAGATACGCCCGCCAGTCGCCGGCGCATCCAGCGCCGGGCGCACAGTGCGCGCTACGCGCTCGGTACGTGCCACAGGACGCGACGATTTGCGCTGCATGCGCTCAAGCTTGTCTTTGCTCTTGGCGTTCATCTGCGGCATGGCAACTGGCGTCAGGCCCACTTCGGCGCTGAGGATGTCGACTTCGTACTGGCTCATTTCGCGCCAGCGGCCCATCGGCAGGTCGGAGTTCAGGAACACCGGGCCGAAACGCACGCGCTTCAGGCGGCTCACCACCAGGCCCTGGGATTCCCACAGGCGACGTACTTCACGGTTACGGCCTTCCATCACCACGCAGTGGTACCAGTGGTTGAAACCTTCACCACCTGGAGCCTGCTTGATGTCGGTGAACTTGGCCGGGCCGTCTTCGAGGACGACGCCAGCTTTCAAGCGCTCGATCATCTCGTCATCGACTTCGCCACGTACACGTACCGCGTATTCACGGTCCATCTCGTAGGACGGGTGCATCAGGCGGTTGGCCAGTTCACCGTCGGTGGTGAACATCAGCAAGCCGGTGGTGTTGATGTCCAGACGACCGATGTTGATCCAGCGGCCTTCTTTGGGCTTAGGCATTTTGTCGAACACGGTCGGACGGCCTTCCGGGTCGTCACGGGTGCAGATCTCGCCGTCGGGCTTGTTGTACATGATCACGCGGCGCACCGATTCGGCGGCCTCTTCACGCTTGATGACTTTGCCATCAATGGTGATTGCATCGTGCAGATCGACGCGCTGACCGAGGGTGGCCTCGACGCCGTTGACCTTGATGCGCTTCTGAGTGATCCAGGCTTCGACGTCGCGGCGCGAGCCCACGCCGATACGCGCCAGCACCTTTTGCAGCTTTTCGCCTGCAGGGCCGATTTCCTGGCTGTCGTTCTGGTCTTTATCGTTCATCTTAAGCACCTCCCGGTGGGTCGATTCAGGCGTGGCCTGAAGAGTGTTGAAAGCGGGGCTTTGGCCGAATAGGTCGGCAAAGGGTCGCGAATCATACGCGTAAGGCGCGCATTGCGCATCACAGACTAGTCGATATGCGCCAAGTCATTTGTTTTTCCGCCGACCGGTGGCGCCCAAGGCCAACAAACGCAGTTCGGCTTCGGCCAGGACAGTGCGCTTGTCGGTCTTGTCGAGTTTCTTCCAGGCACGGATTTCGCGTTTGCTGCGACCGCACCCGACGCAGATCTCATCGCTGAATTTGCAGACGCTGATGCAAGGGTCTTTGGTTGAACTCATGTCTTCTCACATCCCGCATTGACCGCATCAGTCTTCGAATTCGCGGCGTTCCGCCTCAATAGCTTCGGCCAATGCACGGGCTTCGTCTTCTTCATCGCTCAGCGGCGGCGGTTCGAGAGCGGCAACGGCAGCCAGGAGTTTCTCGCGGGCTTCAGCCACGCCAAGGATATCTTCCTCAGGTTCAGCTTCGACTTCAGGCTCAACTTCAACGTTCACTTCGGCTTCAGGCTCAGCCGCACCATCACGCAGCAAATCATCGAAGTCGGTCTTGATCCCCTGCTCCATGTCGTCCAGTTCCAGCAAAAGGGTGTGGAAACTGGTTTCGTCTTTCGGTTCTTCAGGCTCGGCCGTGGCATCGGCAAGTTCCTGCAAACCTGGTGGCACCGGGGCGTCGTCGAAGTCCAGCACCGGCTCGGCTTCCATCTCACGCAATTCGGCCAGCGGCGGCAGGTCGTCGAGGTTTTTCAGGTTGAAGTGGTCGAGGAACACCTTAGTAGTGGCGAACATCGCCGGTTTGCCCGGCACGTCGCGGTAGCCGACGATGCGGATCCACTCGCGCTCCAGCAACGTCTTGACGATATGGCTGTTGACCGCCACGCCCCGCACATCTTCGATTTCACCCCGAGTAATCGGCTGGCGATAGGCGATCAGCGCCATGGTCTCCAACATCGCCCGTGAGTAACGCTGAGGGCGTTCTTCCCATAGGCGGCCGACCCACGGGGAAAATTTCTCACGAATTTGCAGACGATAACCCGACGCCACTTCGCGCAGTTCAAACGCGCGGCCTTCACAGGACTTGCGCAAGATCTCCAGCGCTTTCTTGAACACCGGCGGCTCAGGGCGCTCAGCCTCTTCAAACAGTTCGAACAGGCGCTCCAGGGATTGCGGTTTACCCGAGGCCAGGAGAAAGGCTTCCAGCAACGGCGCCAGTTCGCGGGGTTCAGTCAGATTCATCGATTCAGCTCTTTATTCGGCTCGCGCCCGCACGTGGATAGCCGCAAAAGGCTCATTCTGGACCAGCTCGACCAAGGATTCCTTGACCAATTCGAGGATCGCCATAAAGGTCACCACCACCCCCAGTCGCCCTTCTTCTTTGGTGAACAGCTCGACAAACGGCATAAAGCCGCCGCCCTTGAGGCGCTCCAGCACATCGCTCATGCGTTCGCGAGTAGACAGGGCCTCGCGGCTGACCTGGTGGTGTTCAAACATATCGCCCCGGCGCAGTACCTCGGCCATGGACATCAGCAACTCTTCCAGGCTTACGTCCGGCAGCAGCTTGCGTGCGCGAGCTTCGGGAGCATCCAGCTTGGGCACCACCACGTCGCGGCCCACGCGGCTCAGACCGTCGATGCCTTCGGCGGCCGCCTTGAAGCGTTCGTACTCTTGCAGGCGACGGATCAGTTCGGCGCGCGGGTCGTCCTCTTCGGCTTCCACCGTCTCCGAACGCGGCAACAGCATGCGCGATTTGATCTCGGCCAGCATGGCGGCCATCACCAGATACTCGGCTGCCAGCTCCAGGCGCACCGACTGCATCAACTCGACATAACCCATGTACTGCCGGGTGATTTCCGCCACCGGAATGTCGAGGATGTTGATGTTCTGCTTGCGGATCAGGTACAGCAACAAATCCAGCGGGCCTTCGAAGGCGTCAAGGAAGACTTCCAGGGCGTCCGGCGGAATGTACAGATCCAGGGGCATTTCCAGCACGGCCTGGCCGTACACCATCGCAAACGGCAGCTCCTGCTGCGCACCTGCCTGGGGGTCGACGGTTTCCACTGACGACATTCAGGCCTCGACCATAAAGGGCGCCGGATCGCCACAACCCACACGGATCACTTCAGGTTCGCCGTCGGCCAGGTTGATCACGGTGGAGGCTTTGCCGCCGCCGAAGCCGCCATCGATGATCAGGTCTACCTGCTTTTCCAGCAATTGGCGCATTTCGTACGGGTCTTCCAGCGGCTCAGTGTCGCCAGGCATGATCAACGAAACGCTCATCAGCGGTTCACCCAGCTCCGCCAGCAACGCCAGGGCAATCGGGTGCTCCGGCACACGCAGGCCGATGGTGCGTTTTTTGGGATGCAGCAGAAGGCGCGGCACTTCGCGTGTGGCGTTGAGAATGAAGGTGTAAGGCCCCGGCGTGTGGGCCTTGAGCAGGCGGAAAGTACCGGTATCGACCTTGGCGAACAGCCCCAGTTGGGATAGATCGCTGCAGATCAGTGCAAAGTTATGCTTGTCGTCCAGCTGACGCAGGCGCCGCACACGTTCGACCGCGCCCTTGTCACCGATCTGACAACCGATGGCGTAGGACGAATCAGTTGGGTAGATCACCACGCCGCCGGCGCGAATAATCTCCACGGCCTGTTTAATCAGGCGCGCCTGGGGATTTTCCGGATGAATCTGGAAGAATTGACTCACGAGCTCTACCTGTTCAGACGGTGGCAACAATGGGGTCATGCTTGAATCGCCCCCACAAAAGCGGCAAATCTTCCGGGATCGCGCGGTACTCGCCGATCTCGGACCAGCCGCCTGGGCCATGAAAGTCACTGCCGGCACTGACCAGCAGACCAAATTCGCGGGCAAGAATCGCCAGGCTGCCGACCTGTTCGGCGGGTTGATGCCCGTTGACCACTTCGATTGCGTGGCCACCCGCTCCAATATAGTCGCTGATCAGCTTGCGGCGCTTGCTGCGAGTGAAATCGTAATGCCAGGGATGCGCCAGGCTGACCCAGGCCCCGGAGGCCCGCAGGGTCTCGACGGTGTCTTCAAGGGTCGGCCAATGTTGCTTCACATCGCCCAACTTGCCGGCGCCCAGCCATTTGCGAAAAGCCTCGGCGCGGTCTTTAACAAAACCTTCACGCACCATCCAATCGGCAAAGTGCGGACGGGCCGGCGCATTGCCGCTGTCGCCCAGCTCCTGCTGGATCGCGCGGGCGCCGTCGAGGGCATTAGGCATGCCTTTGAGGGCCAGCTTGCGGCTTATTTCTTCGGACCGCAGCCAGCGGCCATCGTGCAATTGCGCGATAGCCTCCATCAACGGCGCGGCGTTTTGATCGAAACCATAACCGAGCACGTGAATGGTGGCCCCGCCCCAGGTGCAGGACAATTCAACACCGTTGACCAGTTGCATGCCCAACGAGTGGGCGGTTGCGCGCGCTTCGTCAAGACCTTCAAGGGTGTCGTGGTCGGTCAACGCCAGGACTCGCACGCCTTTTTCAAACGCACGCGCAACCAGTACCGCAGGCGCCAGGGCGCCGTCGGAGGCCGTGCTGTGGCAGTGCAAATCAACATTCACGGGAGTGTGTAACCTCAAGTCAGCTGGCGCTTTCGCAACCAAGGATGTTTGTTATTATGCCGCCACATCCAGCTTCTGGCTCTTACTGTGAAACAATTCATCGACTTCATCCCGCTGTTGCTGTTCTTCATCGTTTACAAACTCGACCCTCGGGTCATCGATCTGGCCGGCCACGAGCTCACCTTCGGCGGCATCTACAGCGCCACCGCTGTGCTGATCATCAGCTCTGTCGTGGTCTACGGCGCTATCTTCATCTCCCAGCGCAAACTGGAAAAAAGCCAATGGCTGACCCTGGTCGCGTGCCTGGTCTTCGGCAGCCTGACCCTGGCCTTCCACAGCGAAACCTTTCTTAAATGGAAAGCCCCGGTGGTGAACTGGCTGTTTGCCCTGGCGTTTATCGGCAGCCACTTCATCGGCGACCGCCTGCTCATCAAGCGAATCATGGGCCACGCGCTCACCCTGCCAGAACCGGTCTGGACGCGCCTGAACATCGCCTGGATCGTGTTTTTCATCTTCTGCGGCGCCGCCAACCTGTTCGTGGCCTTTACCTTCCAGGATTACTGGGTCGACTTCAAAGTGTTCGGCAGCCTGGGCATGACCGTGTTGTTCCTGGTCGCCCAGGGCATTTATCTGTCGCGCCACCTGCATGATGCCGAGACCACTACGCCGAAAACCGAGGACTGACATGCTCTACGCAATCATTGCTACTGACGTTGCCAACTCGCTGGAAAAACGCCTTTCCGTTCGCCCGGCACACGTCGAGCGCCTCAAAGTGCTGCAAGCCGAAGGCCGCATCGTACTGGCCGGCCCGCACCCGGCCGTAGACAGCAACGACCCAGGCGACGCTGGCTTCACCGGTAGTCTGATCGTCGCCGAGTTCGCCTCCCTGGCCGATGCTCAGGCCTGGGCGAAGGCTGATCCTTATGTCGCGGCGGGCGTTTACGCCGATGTCGTGATCAAGCCGTTCAAACAAGTCCTGCCTTAACCCAAGCTGCGCCGAACCGATTGCGTTCGGCGCGCTGCTTATTACTCATTATTCTCGGTAACCTGCCGACAACGTTCTGAATATTCGTGTGGAATTAGGAGTTCCGATGCGCTTACGTCAGTTTTGTCTGTTGGCAGTGTTAACAATCGGGGCTACGGCCCACGCTGAAGAAACCTCGAACACCGGCAGTTCCACGCCCTTGTCCTTGAGTGCCGGCAGCCAGATCAGCGAGCTGCAGCAACGTTTGAAAGAAAGCGAACGGCAGCGTGAAGCACTGACCAAACAACTGCAAAGCGCGGATGCTACGCGCGAAAGCGCCCAATTGAGTCGCCTTCGCCAAGAGAACCAAAAGCTGGCCCAGCAACTCAAAGATTCACAGGGCGGTACCTTGAGCCGATGGCTGACCGAGCAACAGCAGTGGTTTGTCACCGGCGGGGCCGTCGCACTGATCGCCTTGCTGTGCGGGATCTTCGCCAGCGGGGGGCACCGTCGCCGTCGACAATGGCTAAATTGAGTGAGTCATGAGCGAGCTGTTACTGATAGATGATGACCAGGAGCTCTGCGAGCTGCTGACCAGTTGGTTGAGCCAGGAAGGCTTTCAGGTGCGTGCCTGCCACGATGGCTTGAGCGCGCGCAAGGCCTTGGCCGACAGTGCTCCGGCAGCGGTCGTGCTCGACGTAATGCTGCCAGACGGCAGCGGCCTGGAGCTGCTCAAGCAATTGCGCAACGATCACCCGGAGCTGCCGGTGCTGATGCTATCGGCCCGGGGCGAACCGTTGGACCGCATCCTCGGTCTGGAACTGGGTGCCGACGATTACCTCGCCAAGCCCTGCGACCCCCGTGAACTGACCGCCCGCCTGCGCGCGGTATTACGCCGCAGCCACCCGGCCGCCGTGTCCAGCCAGCTTGAGCTGGGCGACCTGTGTTTCAGCCCGGTACGGGGTGTGGTCAGCATTGATGAACAGGAATTTACCCTCACCGTCTCCGAAAGCCGCCTGCTGGAAGCCTTGCTGCGCCAGCCCGGCGAGCCCTTGGACAAGCAGGAACTGGCGCAGATCGCCCTGGGCCGCAAGTTGACCCTGTACGACCGCAGCCTGGACATGCACGTGAGCAACCTGCGCAAAAAGATCGGCCCGCACCCGGACGGACGTCCACGGATCGTGGCGTTGCGCAGCCGAGGCTATTACTACGCCCCCTGAAAGTTTTGTCAGTTAGCACAAAATCGTCTTTACCCAAGCTTTACGCTCCCCTGACTGCCGCTGACCTTGATCTGGGTAACCTACTCACATCCGGACTCACCGGAATAGAGACAGGAGAATCACCATGCGCAAGACCCTTATCGCTTTGATGTTCGCCGCTGCCCTGCCAACCGTTGCCATGGCCGCGATGCCCGAAGGCCCAGGCCCGATGGGCGGTCCTGAAGGCCACATGATGGGCGGCCCGGGCCACGGCGGTGAACACGGTCCGCGTGGCAAAGGCGGCCCTTTCAGCCAACTGGACCTGAGCAAGGAACAGCGCCAGCAGATCGGCAAGCTGATGGGCGACCAATGGCACGCTCGCAAAGACCTGACCAAAAAGTACCTGGACAAACTCCCGGCCGCTGACCAGAAAGCCATGCAGGATGAAATCGCCGCCGGCAAGCAGAAAACGCAGGCCGATATCCGTGCCGTGCTCAAGCCTGACCAGCAGAAGAAGTTTGACGAGATCGTCAAGAAGCAGGAACAGCGTCGAGCCGAATGGAAGGAATTCCAGGCCTGGAAAGCGCAACAGCCGCAAAAAGCGCAATAATGCTCCCGCGTTAAAGCTCCCAGCCCAGTGGCTCCCGCCACTGGGCTTTTCCTGTTTGAGGGTTTCCTGTGCGTTCATTGTTCTGGCGCATCCTGGCCAGTTTCTGGCTGGCCATCGCCTTGGTTGCCGGGTTGTCGATCTTGCTTGGACACATGCTCAATCAAGACGCCTGGATTCTCAGCCGGCACCCTGGCCTCAAAAACCTGGCCGAAGAGTGGACCCAACTCTACGAAACCCAGGGCGAAGATGCTGCCCAGGAATTGCTGCAACAGCGCAAGCGCCAGTATCACCTCGACGTGCAAGTGCTGAACGAAAGCGGCGAGCCAGTGGTGCGTGGCACCTTCCCGCGCCGCGCCGCCGCCTTTGAAGCCCGACAGAACGACAGCAAGGAAGGCCACCTTCCCTGGCGCCGTCTGACCGCCGAGTACACCAGCGAGAAAACCGGCGACACGTACCTGCTGATCTACCGCATCGCCCACCCGGAGCTCGACGAATGGCACCGCAGCAGCCTGACGTGGCCATTGAGCGCCTTGGCCATTGCCCTGGTGGTGCTGACCCTGTTCAGCCTGTTCGTCACCTTATCCATCACCCGCCCGCTGAGCCGCCTGCGCGGTGCGGTGCATGACCTTGGCCAGGCCACCTACCAGCAAAACAGCTTGGCGCGCCTGGCCAATCGGCGTGATGAGTTCGGTGTACTCGCCACTGACTTCAATCGCATGGGCGCGCGCTTGCAAAGCCTGATCGGCAGCCAGCGCCAGTTGCTGCGCGATGTGTCCCACGAGCTGCGCTCGCCCCTGGCCCGCCTGCGGATCGCGCTGGCCCTGGCCGAACGCGCCGGGCCCGAAGAACGAGAAAAACTCTGGCCGCGCCTGACTCGCGAATGCGACCGCCTGGAAGCCTTGATCAGCGAGATCCTGGTACTGGCACGCGTCGATGCCGACAACGCCAGCGCTGAGGATGTCGACCTCAACCCCCTGCTCAAGACCCTGCAAAAAGACGCCCAGCTCGGCGCGCCAGACCAAGTGGTGCAACTGGCCAGCGAACATGACCTGCAGCTCAAGGGCTGGCCGACCATGATCGAACGCGCCGTCGACAACCTGCTGCGCAATGCCCAACGGTTCAACCCGCCAGGCCAGGCGATCGAGTTACGGGCACAGCGCCACGGCGAGCGCATCCTGATCAGCGTGCGCGACCATGGCCCCGGTGTTGACGCCGAACACCTGAGCCAACTGGGCGAGCCGTTCTACCGCGCGCCCGGCCAGACTGCCCAAGGCCACGGCCTGGGCCTGGCGATTGCGCGGCGTGCAGCCGAACGCCATGGCGGCAGCCTGATCCTGGCCAATCATCCTGACGGCGGCTTTATCGCCAGCATCGACCTGCCGTTGGAACCTGGGGTTGCAACGCCGGTGTGATGATCTTCTATAGTGGCCCTTCTCTTACGGAGGGCCTTCGATGACTGACCTGCTGACTCCCATCCAAGCCGCACTCGATCTACCCCACACCCCGCTGACCTTCACCGAGGCTGGCGCCCTGCCCTCGACCTACGCCGTCACCGAACTGGCCAGTGCCAGCATCGGCGCCGCCGGGCAGGCCGTCGCACAACTGATCCAGCAACAGACCGGGCGCTTGCCCAGCGTGAGTGTGGACCGGCGCCTCGCCTCTTTCTGGTTTTCTTCCTCGATCCGCCCGATAGGCTGGCAAGTGCCGCCACTGTGGGACCCGGTAGCCGGCGACTACGCCAGCGCCGATGGCTGGATTCGCCTGCACACCAACGCGCCCCATCACCGCGCCGCCGCCGAACGTGTGCTGGGCAAGGTCGCCGACCGCGCCGAGATGGCCGGCAAGGTCGCTGCGTGGAACGCCGCCGAACTGGAACAGGCGATTGTCGACCAAGGTGGCTGCGCGGCGCAGATGCGTGCGTGGCGCGCCTGGCAGCAACATCCGCAAGGGTTGGCGGTGAACGCCGAGGCGTTGGTCCAACGCCGGACTTTCGAAACCACAACCGACAAACCCTGGCTCGGCTCGGCCGCACGCCCGCTGGCCGGCCTCAAGGTGCTGGACCTGACCCGCGTATTGGCCGGCCCCGTGGCCAGTCGTTTTCTTGCCGGCCTCGGCGCGGATGTACTGCGCATCGACTCCCCGACCTGGAACGAACCCGGCGTGGTCCCGGAAATGACCTTGGGCAAACGCTGCGCGCGCCTGGACCTGAAAACGCCCGAAGGCCGGATGATGTTCGAGCGTTTGCTCAAGGACGCCGACATCCTGCTCCACGGTTACCGCGCTGACGCCCTGGAGCACCTGGGCTACACCGCCCCAGAACTGCAACACATCGCCCCCGGCCTGATCGACGTCAGCCTCAACGCCTATGGCTGGAGCGGCCCGTGGCGAAATCGTCGGGGCTTCGACAGCCTGGTGCAGATGAGCAGCGGGATCGCCGAGGCGGGCATGCTCTGGAAACACGCGGGTAAACCGGTGCCGCTGCCGTTGCAGGCGCTGGATCACGCGACCGGGTACCTCATGGCGGCCAGTGCGATTCAGGCGCTGGGCGAACGGTTGCAGTCCGGGCGCGGTGGTTCCGCGCGGTTGTCGTTGGCGCGCACCGCGACGTTACTGGTGGAAGCAGGCCAGGCTCCGGAGCAACCGGCGTTGCGAGAGGAAGAACCTGGAGATCAAGGCCTGGTCGTGGAACAAACCGCCTGGGGCCAGGCCCACCGGCTGCTGCCCCCGCTGACCATCGGCGGTACGCCATTGCAATGGGATTTACCGGCTGGAGAGTTGGGCTCGCACAGGCCGCAATGGTGACTTGACCGCCGCTATGGGGAGCAAGCCCTGAGTCTTGCATAAACCATTTCAGACGAGCGCATTCCTGTGGCGAGCGGGCTTGTCCTAATGCCAGTCAGTTAAGGAGGAACACTGTAACTGTGGCGAGCGGGCTTGCCCCGCGTTGGGCTGCGAAGCAGCCCCAAAACCAGGCACAGAAGAGTGCCTGATACACCGCATTCGTCTTAATCAGGGGCGCTTCCCCCCCAGCGCGGCGCAAGCCAGCTCGCCCGTTTGCTACGCGACAGCGCTACACGTCGAAAAGGTAGTGGGACCTCCCACATTTTGAATAGGTTCACCCATCAAAATGTGGGAGGGGGCTTGCTCCCGATGAGGCCAGCACAGTCCCCCCACTACAACGACAACACCCCGCTGTACAACCCATACGCCGCCAGCCCTGCACCGGCGATCACGCAGCTGAAAATGCCCTTCTCAACATGGGTAAACAACGGCTGGCCCTGTTCGCGCTTGGCCAGGGCGAACAGGATCACGCCCGGCGCATACAGCAGCGCCGACAGCAGCAGGTATTTCAGCCCCCCCGCGTAGAGCAGCCACAGGGCGTAGCCCAGGGCGATCAACCCCACCAGCAGGTCCTTGATGCGATGGCGGTGGGCACCTTCATAGGTTTCTCCCCGCCCGCTCAACAGCACGGCATACGCCGCCGACCACAGGTACGGCACCAGAATCATCGACGACGCCAGGTAAATCAGCGTGGTGTAAGTGCTGTGGGAAAACAGCGTGATCACCAGAAAAATCTGGATCATCACATTGGTCAGCCACAAGGCATTGACCGGCACCTGGTTGGCGTTTTCCTTCTTCAAGAACGCCGGCATGGTCTTGTCGTGAGCCGTGGCGTAGAGGATTTCCGCGCAGAGTAACGCCCAGGACAGCAATGCGCCCAACAGCGACACCGCGAGGCCCAGGCTGATCAGCAGGGCGCCCCAAGGGCCGACAATATGCTCCAGCACGCCCGCCAGGGAGGGGTTTTGCAGGCTGGCCAGCTCTGGCTGGCTCATGATCCCAAGGGACAGCACATTCACCAGCGCCAACAGCGCCAGCACGCCAAGAAAGCCAATCATCGTGGCGCGCCCGACGTCCGAGCGTTTATCGGCCCGCGCCGAATAGACGCTGGCGCCTTCGATGCCGATAAACACGAACACCGTGACCAGCATCATGTTGCGCACCTGATCCACCACGCTGCCGAGCTGCGGGTTGCCCAGGCCCCAGATGTCACGGGTAAAAATATCGGCTTTAAAGGCCACGGCCGCGATCACGATAAACATCAGCAGCGGCACGATCTTCGCCACGGTAGTGATCTGGTTGATGAATGCCGCCTCCTTGATCCCACGCATGACCAGGAAATGCACCGCCCACAGCAACAACGATGCGCAGCCGATGGCAACCGGCGTATTGCCCTGGCCGAATACCGGAAAAAAGTAGCCAAGGGTACTGAACAGCAACACGAAGTAACCGACGTTGCCCATCCAAGCACTGATCCAATAGCCCCAAGCCGACGAAAACCCCATGTAATCGCCAAAACCGGCCTTGGCGTAGGCATACACCCCTGAGTCCAACTCGGGTTTGCGATTGGCCAGGGTCTGGAACACAAACGCGAGGGTCAACATGCCGACGGCGGTGATCGCCCAGCCGATCAATACCGCGCCCACCTCGGCACGGGCGGCCATGTTTTGCGGCAGGGAAAAGATCCCGCCGCCGATCATCGACCCCACCACCAAGGCGATCAGGGCGCTGAGTCGAAGTTTCTGGGCCGGTTGAGACATGAACACTCCTGACTGAAAAACCGAGTTGAGCTGACAACTGAGCACTCAACTAATTAAATCAGCGAGTGTAGCGTTTATTAGGGATGGCGATTAAATCAATCCGTTCATAACCAAATGGCATTTAAATTAACAACATTTAGGCTTATTTAGATTTTAAATAGTGCATCAACTCTTAATATTTATAGCGAATAAGTGAAACACCGCTCAAATAGTTTGCACATCCGGCAAAAAGGTTTAGCTTCAAACGTCCATCTCACCGGCCAAATAATTAAATTTAATGGGGTTAACCGCTCTGCGCAGCGCGTTTCCAAGGATTTTTATCGCCCACGAGTTTCCAGCCTAAGTCATTTATTCACAATGGGATGTGCCAATGAAGTGATCTGAGTCAGCTGTTTGATTAGCACACGGAATTATTCTGTGGTCTCTCTTCTCCTGCATTGGAGTTATGCAATGTCTGAATCCCCCGGAAAACTTCGATTAGGTGCACTGGTTGCACTTGTCGTGGGCTCAATGATCGGCGGCGGGATCTTTTCCCTGCCGCAAAATATGGCCGCCAGCGCTGATGTTGGCGCGGTATTGATCGGTTGGGTGATTACCGCCATCGGCATGTTGACCCTCGCGTTCGTGTTTCAGACCCTGGCCAATCGCAAGCCCGACCTCGATGGCGGCGTGTACGCCTACGCCAAGGCCGGATTCGGCGACTACATGGGTTTCTCGTCAGCCTGGGGCTACTGGATCAGCGCTTGGCTGGGCAACGTCGGCTACTTCGTATTGCTGTTCAGCACACTCGGATACTTCTTCCCGATCTTCGGCGAAGGCAACACACCCGCAGCGGTGATTGGCGCGTCGGTGTTGCTGTGGGCCGTGCATTTTCTGGTACTGCGCGGGATCAAGGAAGCGGCGTTCATCAACCTGGTGACCACGGTCGCCAAGGTGGTGCCACTGGTACTGTTCGTGTTGATCGCCGTGTTCGCGTTCAAGCTGGACATCTTCACCGCTGACATCTGGGGCGTAAAAAACCCGGACCTGGGCAGCGTGATGAACCAAGTGCGCAACATGATGCTGGTCACCGTGTGGGTGTTCATCGGCATCGAAGGCGCGAGCATCTTCTCGTCCCGTGCGGAAAAACGCAGCGACGTCGGCAAGGCCACCGTGATCGGCTTTATCACTGTGCTGTTGTTCCTGATGCTGGTGAACGTGCTGTCCCTGGGCATCATGACCCAGCCGGAACTGGCCAAGTTGCAGAACCCGTCAATGGCTGCGGTGCTGGAGCATGTGGTAGGCCACTGGGGCGCGGTGCTGATCAGTGTCGGCTTGATCATCTCGCTGCTGGGGGCGTTGCTGTCGTGGGTGCTGCTGTGTGCGGAGATCATGTTCGCCGCCGCCAAGGACCACACCATGCCGGAGTTCCTGCGTAAGGAAAACGCCAACCATGTGCCGGTCAATGCCCTGTGGCTGACCAACGCCATGGTCCAAGTGTTCCTGGTGATCACGCTGTTTTCCGCCAGTACCTACCTGTCGCTGATCTACCTCGCCACCTCGATGATCCTGGTGCCTTACCTGTGGTCGGCGGCCTACGCGCTGCTGTTGGCGGTGCGCGGTGAAACCTACGAAAACGCCCTCAAAGAGCGCAAGAAAGACCTGTTCATCGGCGCAGTCGCGCTGATCTACGCGGTCTGGCTGCTCTACGCCGGCGGCACCAAGTACCTGCTGTTGTCCGCCCTGCTCTATGCCCCCGGCGCGATCCTGTTCGCCAAGGCTAAGCATGAACTGGGCAAACCGATTTTCACCAACGTCGAGAAGCTGATTTTCGCCGCAGTCGTCATTGGCGCCCTGGTGGCAGCCTATGGCCTCTACGACGGCTTCCTGACTCTGTAACTGTTGCTCCTTGGAGGATCTGTAATGACCACGGAAAAAGTGAAGTACGGCGTACATTCCGAAGCCGGCAAACTGCGCAAAGTCATGGTGTGCTCCCCAGGCTTGGCCCACCAACGGCTGACCCCGAATAACTGCGATGAACTGCTGTTCGATGACGTGTTGTGGGTGGCCCAGGCCAAGCGCGACCATTTCGACTTCGTGACCAAAATGCGCGAGCGGGATATTGATGTGCTGGAAATGCACAACCTGCTGACCGATATCGTTGCCATCCCCGAAGCCCTGGACTGGATCCTGGAACGCAAGATCACCTCCAACACCGTGGGCCTGGGCCTGGTCGATGAAGTCAGCTCCTGGTTGCGCAGCCTGGAGCCGCGCAAGATCGCCGAGTTCCTGATTGGTGGCGTGTCGGCCGATGACCTGCCGAGCAGCTTCGGTGGCAAGACCATCGAGATGTTCCGCGACTTCCTCGGCCACGCCAGTTTCATTCTGCCGCCGCTGCCCAACACCCAGTTCACCCGCGACACCACCTGCTGGATCTACGGCGGCGTGACGCTCAACCCGATGTACTGGCCGGCGCGACGCCAGGAAACCCTGCTGGCCAGCGCCATCTACAAATTCCATCCCGAGTTCACCAACGCCGACTTCCAGATCTGGTACGGCGACCCCGACCAGGAACACGGTGCCGCCACACTGGAAGGCGGTGACGTCATGCCCATTGGCAATGGCGTGGTCTTGATCGGCATGGGCGAGCGTTCGTCCCACCAGGCCATTGGCCAACTGGCGCGCAACCTGTTCAAGAACAAAGCTGTGGAACGGGTAATCGTTGCCGGCCTGCCGAAATCCCGCGCGGCGATGCACCTGGACACCGTGTTCAGCTTCTGCGACCGCGACCTGGTGACCATCTTCCCGGAAGTGGTCAACCAGATCGTGCCCTTCACCCTGCGCCCTGACGACAGCAAGCCCCACGGCATCGACATCCAACGGGAGAAAACCAACTTCCTCGAGACCGTTGCCGCCGCGCTCAACCTCAAGGCCCTGCGCGTGGTCGAGACCGGCGGCAACAGCTTCGCCGCCGAGCGCGAGCAGTGGGACGACGGCAACAACGTAGTGGCCTTGGAGCCAGGCGTGGTGATCGGCTACGACCGCAACACCTACACCAACACCCTGCTGCGCAAGGCTGGCGTGGAGGTCATCACCATCAGCGCCGGTGAACTCGGCCGTGGCCGTGGCGGCGGCCACTGCATGACCTGCCCGATCATCCGCGACCCTATCGACTATTAATTTTTGGCCTTGGCCGCTGCTTATCCAGCAGCAGCCGAGGGGATAACCGAAACCTAAGGAGATCCACCATGGCTTTTAATATGCGCAACCGCAGCCTGCTCTCGCTGATGCACCACACCACTCGCGAGCTGAACTACCTGCTGGACCTGTCCCGCGACCTCAAGCGCGCCAAATACACCGGCACCGAGCGCCCACACCTCAAAGGCAAGAACATCGCGCTGATCTTCGAAAAAACGTCGACCCGCACCCGCTGCGCGTTCGAAGTGGCGGCCCATGACCAAGGTGCCCATGTCACCTATATCGACCCGGTTTCGTCGCAAATCGGCCACAAAGAAAGCATGAAAGACACCGCCCGCGTTTTGGGCCGCATGTTTGACGCCATTGAATACCGTGGCTTCGAACAGGAAATCGTCGAAGAACTGGCCAAGTTCGCCGGGGTCCCGGTGTTCAACGGCCTCACCGCTGAATTCCACCCGACCCAAATGATCGCCGACACCCTGACCATGCGCGAGCACAGCGACAAGCCGCTGCATGACATCAGCTACGCCTACCTGGGCGACGCCCGTTACAACATGGGCAACTCGCTGCTGATGATCGGCGCCAAGCTCGGCATGGACGTGCGCATCGGCGCGCCGAAAGCCCTGTGGCCCCATGAAGACTTCATCAAACAGTGCCAGGCATTCGCCGAGGAAAGCGGCGCACGCATCACCATCACTGAAGACCCGAAAGAAGCAGTCAAAGGCGTGGACTTCATCCACACCGATATCTGGGTGTCCATGGGCGAGCCGGTGGAAGCGTGGGACGAGCGCATCGAGCAACTGCTGCCGTACCAAGTCAACGCCAAGATGATGAAAGCCTCGGGCAACCCACGCGTGAAGTTCATGCACTGCCTGCCGGCGTTCCACAACAGCGAGACCAAGGTCGGCAAGGACATTGCCGCGCGGTATCCGAACCTGGCCAATGGCGTGGAAGTGACCGAGGACGTCTTCGAGTCGCCGGCCAACATCGCCTTTGAGCAAGCGGAAAACCGCATGCACACCATCAAGGCGATCCTGGTGTCGGCACTCGCGGATATCTAAAGGCTACACGGGTTAAGTGTGGGAGGGGCGGTGCGACGATTCGACTTGCCCCCGATGGCGGCGGATCAGCTACAGATAAGTTGCCTGACATACCGCTATCGGGAGCAAGCCCCCTCCCACATTGGCCTCTGTGTTCACACCCATAGAAGGATTGAATTATGCGCATCGTCGTAGCCCTGGGCGGCAACGCCCTCCTGCGCCGTGGTGAACCCATGACCGCAGACAACCAACGCGCCAATATCCGCATCGCCACCGAACAAATCGCCAAGATTCACTCCGGCAACGAGCTGGTGATCGCCCACGGCAATGGCCCGCAAGTCGGCCTGTTGTCGTTGCAGGCGGCCGCTTATACCAGCGTATCTCCTTACCCGCTGGACGTGCTTGGCGCCGAGACCGAAGGCATGATCGGCTACATCATCGAACAGGAACTGGGCAACCTGCTGGACTTTGAAGTGCCGTTCGCCACCCTGCTCACCCAGGTGGAAGTGGACGCCAAGGACCCGGCCTTCCAGAACCCCACCAAACCCATCGGCCCGGTGTACTCCAAGGCGGAAGCGGAAAAACTCGCCGCCGAGAAAGGCTGGGCCATTGCCCCGGATGGCGATAAATATCGCCGCGTCGTCGCCAGCCCACGCCCCAAACGCATCTTTGAAATCCGCCCAATCAAATGGCTGCTGGAAAAAAGCGCCATTGTGATTTGCGCCGGCGGTGGCGGTATCCCGACCATGTACGGTGAAGACGGCAAGCTCAGAGGTATTGAAGCGGTCATCGACAAAGACCTGTGCTCTTCGCTATTGGCCTCGCAACTGAACGCCGATCTGCTGGTGATCGCCACCGACGTCAACGCAGCGTTCATCGACTTTGGCAAACCGACGCAAAAGGCCATCGGCCAGGCCCATCCCGATGACATGGAAAAACTCGGCTTCGCCGCCGGCTCCATGGGGCCCAAGGTGCAGGCCGCCTGTGAATTCGCCCGTCAGACTGGCAAAACTGCGGTCATCGGTTCACTCTCGGACATCGAAGCCATCGTCCAGGGCAGCGCCGGCACGCGCATCAGCACGGCAACACCTGGCATCACCTATCTGTGAAGTAGAGGAGATACGCCTATGGCCACCTTTGAACCCGGTCACCTGCACGTCGAACGTCACGCCCTTAACAAGGACGACTACAGCTACAACCTGTGCATTGACTATGAAGTCAGCCAGGACCCAAAGGAAGGCACGGGCATGCTGTTCAAGCTGCACGGCTCGGTGCAGGGTAAGGACATCAACGAAGAGTTCTATCTGCCCAAGGACCAGGCCTTCGACTTCGCGCGGCACGCGATGAACATCGCGCAGAAGTACGGGATGCCGAAGATCGCAGTGTTGAATGGCTCGATGCACAAGCAGTACGACCAGATGTTCGAGGATGTGCGGCATCAGCTGGATGTGAAATCCGGCGACCCGATCAAGCCTGAACACTTGGAATAACTGACACAACCCTGCTCCAAATGTGGGAGGGGGCTTGCTCCCGATGGCGGTGTGTCAACTGAAAGTAAGCTGACTGACACCCTGCTATCGGGAGCAAGTCGAATCGTCGCACCGCCCCTCCCACATTTTGATCTACATCCGCGCCAAGGCATACTTGCCGTCTCCCGCTCCCCAGAATTGTTAGCGCCCCATGCGTATCCACGTCAGCTTCATCGACCGCGTCGGCATTACCCAGGAAGTCCTGGCCTTGCTCGGTGGGCGCAATCTCAACCTGGATGCGGTGGAAATGGTGCCGCCCAACGTCTACATCGACGCCCCGACGCTGAGCGCCGAGGTACTGGAAGAGTTGCGCGACGCGCTGTTCAGCGTTCAGGGCGTGCAAGCGGTAAGGGTGGTGGACATCCTCCCCGGCCAACGCCGCCACCTGCAACTCGATGCTTTGCTGGCAGCGATGACCGACCCGGTGCTGGCCCTGGACAGTGCGGGCAAGATCCTGCTGGCCAACCCGGCGCTGATTGCGTTGTACGGACGCGAACCGGCCGGGGAAAGTATCGCCGAGCTTTTCAATGACACGGCGTTGCTCGATACCTTGCTGGAGCAGGGCTTTCGCCTGCCCTTGCGCGAGATCAGTATCAACGGTCAGACCTGGCTGCTGGACGCCACGCCGATCACCGACGCCGGCGCCCTGCTCACGCTGTACCAACCCAACCGCATCGGCGAACAACTGTCGGCGCTGCACCACGACCACGCCGAAGGCTTTGATGCGCTGCTCGGCGAATCACCGGCGATCCGCACCCTCAAGGCACGCGCCCAACGGGTCGCGGCACTGGATGCGCCACTGTTGATCCAGGGCGAAACCGGCACCGGCAAAGAGCTGGTGGCGCGCGCCTGCCACGCTATCAGCACGCGCCACAGCGCACCGTTTTTGGCATTGAATTGCGCGGCGCTGCCGGAGAACCTCGCCGAAAGCGAGCTGTTCGGTTATGCCCCCGGCGCCTTCACCGGTGCCCAGCGCGGCGGCAAGCCGGGGCTGATGGAGCTGGCCAACCAGGGCACGGTGTTCCTCGATGAAATCGGCGAAATGTCACCGTACCTGCAAGCAAAGTTGCTGCGCTTCCTCAATGACGGCAGTTTTCGGCGAGTGGGTGGCGACCGTGAAGTGAAGGTCAATGTGCGCATCCTCAGCGCCACCCACCGCGACCTGGAAAAAATGGTCGCCGAAGGCACGTTCCGCGAAGACCTGTTCTACCGCCTCAACGTGCTCAACGTCGAAGTACCGCCGCTGCGCGAGCGTGGCCAGGACATTCTGTTGCTGGCGCGTTACTTCATGCAGCAAGCCTGCGCGCAGATCCAGCGTCCGGTCTGCCGCCTGGCGCCAGGCACCTACCCGGCGCTGTTGGGCAATCGCTGGCCAGGCAATGTGCGCCAGTTGCAGAACGTGATCTTCCGCGCCGCCGCCATCTGCGAAAGCAGCCTGGTGGACATCGGCGATCTGGACATCGCCGGCACCTCGGTGGCACGCCAGAGCGACGGCGAAGTCGACAGCCTCGAACAGGCGGTCGAGGACTTCGAACGCGGCCTGCTGGAGACGCTCTACGTCAGCTACCCCTCGACCCGACAACTGGCCAGCCGCCTGCAGACCTCTCACACCGCCATCGCCCATCGCCTGCGCAAGTACGGCATTCCCGGCAAATCCTGAACCCAATCGTCACCAGAACGCGCGCCGCCCTCGGTGCTTGACGGAGTCAGTTGCGCGAAAGAACAGCCGCTCGGCCATGGGCGCGCTGATGCGCGAGTAATAGATCGCGACCACATCCGAATCGGTCTTGTCGGCCAGGCTGCGGAAACTAGTAAAGCGCTGCTCCGGGAGTTTCAGATGCCCGGCCTTGAAATCGGCATCCGCTGCGGTGGGCGTCAAATAATGAAAGTGCGCGTACGCCAGCACCCTGCCCTGCTTGTCCTTGACCACATACTCCTGCAAAAAATCATCGACGCGCTTGAGGGCAATACGCCCCTCGATGCGCACGATCTGCAGTTGGTCTTGAGCATGAAGCCAGGCGATCCCGCTTTCATTGGGCGGCATACGCTTGATCATCTCGATGCGCAACAATCGCCCCTGTTCCAGGTACCGCTGCGCGGCCTTCTCCAGATCATCCAGCAACGTCTGCGACACAACATCGGGCGCGGCTGGCAGCGCCTTGCGCAACTTGTCGGCAACCGCCCGGACGGTCGCGGATTGCCGCGTCAGCCGCGCCTCAACGTTCTCCGGCGGGGTATTGCCGAGCGCCTCGTTGCGCGCCTGTTGCAGCACCATGGGTTCGCGTTGCAACAAACGGCGGGCGTCGCCCTTGAGGTTTTCCAGGGAACGTGTCGGACGCGGCACAACGGGCGCCGCCTCGGCAATCGCTTCGAACTCAGTTGAACCGGCCCGCTCCTGCAAACTGACCACCACGCGCTGATCAACCGGGCTGATCAGGTCGACGATCTCTTCACCCGAATCCGGCGTACGCGCACGCACCCGCCCCAGTTGGTAGCGTTTTTTCGAGTCACGGACCAGTCGTTGATCGGCGCCAGGGCGTCGCAATGCCGTGGCCTGGGGGCTACCCTCCTGCTCGCGCAGCAGTTTGGCCAACGATATTCGCGACTCTTGATCCAGACTGAGGATTGTCGACTCCACAGGCACTTCAATGTCGCTGTGAATCACCTCCGGCAGTGCTTCGCGGTACTCCGCGAGTATCGCCAGGGTGCTGGCGTACTCGTGCAGAATCGCCCGAATACCTTCAATGCGCTGCTGCACACTGAGCACACCCGCTTCATCAATGGTTTTTTGCGACTGGGCCGATTGAATCGCCTCGTCGATCGCCCCCTTGACCCGCATGCAATCGTCGTGTTCTTCGGGCGTCGGCCGTCGACGCCAGATCATCTGTTTGAGGGTCTGCAACTGCAGCGTCCTCCAGTCGAGCGGCGCACCATAGGACGAAGGCGCCAAGTCGCCGACGAAGGATTTATAGCCAGGTACACCCTGCAAACGCTGGTAGAACACACGTTCCCAGAAGCTCAGATTAACCATGGATTGCTGAAACTCGCCGATCTTATGCGCTTCTTCGTTCAGCACACGCTCGGCGGCCTGGGACACCGTCACGTCAGCATCCTCAAACTGCGCGGTCACTTGCTCTATGCGCGCTGGTGGCAACTGCTCCTCACGACGATTGAAGGTCAATACGTACATGCGTCGGCGCATGGTTTCCAGCATGGTCTTCAGTTGCGCGCAATGCTCTCTTTCAAAACCATCCATGGGCTTAATGCTGTTCTTGCGGATAAGCAGATTGAGTTGTTTTTGTTGCGCTCCCTCTTGTTTTTCCATTTCCGCCAAAAAGCGCATCCTGGCATCGCGCCGGTGCTGGTCGGTAAATTGCCCTTCAGCGCTTGAATGGGCCTTTTCGCACAGGCTTTCGGCTGCCTTCACTTTGCGTTCGCACGCTATGAGTTCAGCGACAGCCGCGTCGTACTCATCCTTAATCAAGAGACTCTTGCGCTCGACTTGCGCATAGCGCCGCGCAGCCGGGCTTCTCTTCTGCCCACCGAGCAAGCGCAGGCCGAGGTCGATTGTCCATACGTCATCCGCGCTCTTTCTGAGCCACGGCCCCAGGCGCTGGGGATCCCTGAGATCAGCTATTCGCCAGCCACCTTCCTCTGCCGTCACGCCGTATACCTTGCTGTCGAGCAACGTGTAGTTTTCCTGGCTCGCAGCGCCACCGTCGCGCAGCACCTGGACCTGGCCGCGCACCGGGCTGTCGGCCGAGAACACCGCGGGCCTGTCGGGCCCACGCTCTCCCCGACCAGGCGCCCACTGGAAGGTCTCAAGCTTTGCCTGCTGCTGCGAATTGAGCTTGAGCCGTGAATTAGCCCAGGAATAATCCATGGCGGTGATATCCGCGAGCGAACGCGGCCAGGCAAACGTCGACGTTGGTTGGCGAACGTGGCCGACCGGGATGACGTCCGTGGTGTGCACCGTGCCGGTGGTGACGGCTTTGCTCGCACTCAGGCCCAAACGTTCATCCAGTTTGACCACCGGGCTCAGGAGCAAGCCGGCCAGGCTACCGATCAGTTCGGTGAGGGCAGCGGCGGCGTCTTCCTGGCTGGCGTCTGGCGGCAGCGCCAGGACCGCGCGAAACGTCTTGAAGGTTTGAAACAGCCAGCCCGCGACCGCCACCGGCCCGCGAATCATGGGCAGCAGCGCATTGAACAATTGCCACAGATCATTCTTGAACACGGCCCAGCGCAACGCCTCGTTGGACGCCGACTGCTTCACCGCCAGTTGCCAGAGGCTGTGGGCGTTTTCATCGAACACGACCGCCAGAAAATCACCGGTTATCACTTCATCACTGAGCAGGACCGGGCTTGAAGTGGGCTGCGCGTCGTATTCATCCCCCGGCAGAAAACGCTGAACGTGGGGCCGCAGAAAACCGCCATTGCCGAACAACGCCCGACTGGCGTCCGGCAAGCGTTGCAACACTAGGCGCTGCAGATCGCTGTCGACGCGAGCGATTTCATCAAGTAGCGCCTGGCGACTGGGGAATTGTTGCAACACGGCGTCGACGTGATCCGGCCGATAAAGAATGTGGGGCAGCGGGCTGTTATCGCGCGGGCCGATCACAAACAGGTTGTCCGCCTTGTGGGCACGCCCGCCGGCATGGAGCAGGAACGCCAGGGGCCGCGCCACAATCACCTCGCCACTGAGCACACGCTTGAGCGGGTCTTCCTGCAGCATCGTGCGCACCACCAGGGCGCCGGTCCGGGTAAAACCGTGGCGCCGGCGCAGGCTGTTTTCAAAGGCGCGCATGGGCAGTTGGATCGTCATCTGATCGACAAACAAGCGACGCCGACGTGGACAGTCCACCGGGTCCGAAATCAACGCGCGCTCAAGCAGCGTCGGATAGTGCTTGCCCACGTCCACGCGTTCGATCAGTTGCTTGAGGTACGCAGCTGTCAGCCAGCCGGGCACGCTTTCCGGCTGGGTCTGATGGCTGATCTGCACGCTGGCATATGCCGTGACGAAGGGGTTTTCCAGCGACCATTGGGTCAAGGTCCTAGCGGTGCGTTGGGTCCAGCCAACGGTGCCGCCCTGGGTGCGCTCGAAGGTCAGTTGGTAATCATCCGGGTCGATGATCGTCTGGCCGGGGCGGTCCAGACGCATTTGCCGGCGCAGGGCGTTGCGCGCGTAGACATCTATTGAGTCGAGGCCATCCAGAAATGATGCGCCACCGGTGGTTTGCTGCAGGCGCTCAAGCCACTGGCCATAAACCAGACGATCTGCGCTGCCGGCCAGTTGCAACCAGAGCGGCAACTGTTCTTCGTGGGGTTGCTGCAGTGCGTCGGGGTCGAACCAGGCCAGCGGTGAGGTGAGTGAAATAAACAACTGTTCATAACTGCCAATCTCCGGCAGTGCCGACCAATCGACCCGATACAGGCTGCGCAACTGGCGCTCCAGCAACGTCTGGGCCAGGGCATCGAACACGTTGCCCTCGGGCTCACGCAGCACCCAGTGGACGGGAACCCCGGGCAAATAGTGGTTCATATAGCGCGGCAACAGATTGCCCAACGCGTCGAGGTTATCGAGCGTCAGCAGGTTCAGCGCCGGGACGTACAGCAGCGTGACACGCTGGCCCTGCACCTGACGTTGCAACACCAGCAAAGGCAGCCATTCGCCCTGGCGTTCGTTCTGGACCGCAAACACCTGATAGATCCGCAATACATGCGGCTGGCCCAACGCTTCGCGATCCGCGCGGTCGCTCCAGACCTGGGTATGTTCATCGCCCTGCCCCAGCAGCGCGCGCGCGTGCTCCGAGCTTAGTGGAGGGTTCTGCCGCGCCGTCATCAGGCACGCACGCAATTGGCGGCCGACCGCGTCCCAGCGACTGTGCGCCGAACCGTCCGACACGCGCTCGTTCCAGTAGTCCACCAACCGCTCGGCAAACCCCTCCAGCACACCGGGGGCCAGGGCGTTGAGCATCTGTTCGATGTCGTCCACGGTGATCGCGTCGGTCACCGCCTCGAACACCCGCTCGCCCGAACGAGTCAGCAGTTGATGATGGCCTGGCGTGTAGTTCAGCGCTTCGCCGCTCATGCAGCGTTTGATCAGCGCATCGCTCAACGTGATGAGCTGTGTGTAACCACCGCCAGCCTGTATCACACCGATCCAAGCAGTGTGCGCCCGCAGGCGCGCACCGACGAACCGCTCCTCCAGCCAGCCCTGGATCATGGACTGGGCCACAGCGGTCAGGCTCAAGCGATGGGCAAACACTTTGGATAAGTAATCGCGGGACATCCGCGCCTGGGTGAGCTCCGGAGAATTTGCAGTTGAAGCACGCATGGGATGCATCCTGATAACGAGATCACGGCACGTTAAAGCGTCAGGGGACGCCCAAAGCAGTACATCTATCTTGCACAAAGGGCTGAAAGCGACCTTCACCGTACTGAAAGCGCTACAGCGGAACGATATCGCTACAGTCCTGCTTTTTACGCGCCATGCAAGGCTTTGATCCACATAGGCTTTTTTTCGCGCACCGCGCTGTATCGAAATCGCTACAGCCGCCATCGCCAACGTCGCAGCCAAAATTATTAAGCTATTGATTTATAAGTGATTAATAACATTGGCCGCGATCTTGCTAAGTAACTCCCCATTATTCCAATCCCGTCCACCAGACGAATCTGGCCCTGAGGAATTTCCATGAGCGAGTTGCGTTTTACTGAAGATCACGAATGGCTGCGTGCCGAAGCCGATGGCAGCGTCACCGTGGGCATTACCGCATTTGCGCAGAACGCGCTGGGTGATGTGGTTTTCGTGCAACTGCCTGAGCTGCAGACCTATGACAAGGGCGCCGAAGCGTCCACCGTGGAGTCGGTAAAAGCTGCCAGCGGTGTGTACATGCCGTTGGACGGTGAAGTCCTCGAAGTGAACGACAAGCTCGATGGCAGCCCGGAACTGGTCAACGAAGATCCAACGGGCGAAGGCTGGTTCTTCCGCTTTAAACCGGCCGATGCCGACGCAGTGGCTAAGCTGTTGGATCAGGATGCGTACGACCGCCTGATCAAAGCCAACGCTGAAGCCTGAGGAGCGCACCATGACGATCAATCTCAGCACCGCTAACGAATTCATCGCCCGCCACATCGGCCCGCGCCAGGAAGATGAGCAGCACATGCTCGCCAGCCTGGGCTTTGACTCCCTGGAAGCCCTGAGCGCCAGTGTGATCCCGGAAAGCATCAAGGGCACCAGCGTGCTCGGCCTGGAAGACGGCCTGAGCGAAGCCGAGGCCCTGGCGAAGATCAAGGCCATCGCCAGCCAGAACCAACTGTTCAAGACCTACATCGGCCAGGGCTACTACAACTGCCACACGCCGTCACCGATCCTGCGCAACCTGCTGGAAAACCCCGCCTGGTACACCGCCTACACCCCGTACCAGCCAGAAATTTCCCAAGGCCGCCTGGAAGCGCTGCTGAACTTCCAGACCCTGATCAGCGACCTCACCGGCCTGCCGATCGCCAACGCCTCGCTGCTGGACGAAGCCACCGCCGCTGCCGAAGCCATGACTTTCTGCAAACGCCTGAGCAAGAACAAAGGCAGCAACGCCTTCTTCGCCTCGGTGCACAGTCACCCGCAGACCCTCGACGTGCTGCGTACCCGCGCCGAACCGCTGGGCATTGATGTGGTTGTGGGCGATGAGCGTGAACTGACCGACGTCAGCCCGTTCTTCGGCGCCCTGCTGCAATACCCGGCCAGCAACGGTGACGTGTTCGACTACCGCGAACTGACCGAACGCTTCCACGCCGCCAACGCATTGGTAGCCGTGGCCGCCGATCTGCTGGCCCTGACCCTGCTGACCCCTCCGGGCGAATTCGGCGCCGACGTAGCCATCGGCAGCGCACAACGCTTCGGCGTGCCGCTGGGCTTCGGTGGCCCGCACGCGGCGTACTTCTCCACCAAGGATGCGTTCAAGCGCGACATGCCGGGCCGTCTGGTCGGTGTGTCTGTTGACCGCTTCGGCAAGCCGGCCCTGCGCCTGGCCATGCAGACCCGCGAGCAACATATCCGCCGCGAGAAGGCCACCAGCAACATCTGCACCGCCCAAGTGCTGCTGGCCAACATCGCCAGCATGTATGCCGTGTACCACGGGCCTAAAGGCCTGACCCAGATCGCCCAGCGCATTCACCAACTGACCGCGATCCTCGCCAAGGGCTTGACCGCGCTGGGCCTGAAGGTCGAGCAGCAACACTTCTTCGACACCCTCACCCTCAACACCGGCGCCCACACCGCCGCCCTGCACGATAAGGCCCGCGCCCAGCGCATCAACCTGCGTGTGGTGGACGCTGAGCGTGTTGGCCTGTCGGTGGACGAAACCACCACCCCAGCCGATATCGAAACCCTGTGGGCGATCTTCGCCGACGGCAAGGCCCTGCCAGCCTTCGCGGAAACTGAGAGCACCCTGCCGGCCGCGCTGCTGCGCCAGTCGCCGATCCTCAGCCACCCGGTGTTCAACCGTTATCACTCCGAAACCGAGTTGATGCGCTACCTGCGCAAGCTGGCAGACAAAGACCTGGCCCTGGACCGCACCATGATCCCGCTGGGCTCGTGCACCATGAAGCTCAACGCCGCCAGCGAAATGATCCCGGTGACCTGGGCCGAATTCGGTGCCCTGCACCCCTTCGCACCGGCCGCACAAAGCGCCGGCTACCTGCAACTGACCTCCGACTTGGAAGCCATGCTCTGCGCGGCCACCGGCTATGACGCGATCTCGCTGCAGCCGAACGCCGGTTCCCAAGGCGAATACGCCGGTCTATTGGCCATTCGTGCCTATCACCAGAGCCGTGGCGACGAACGCCGCGACATCTGCCTGATCCCGTCGTCGGCCCACGGCACCAACCCGGCCACCGCCAACATGGCTGGCATGCGCGTGGTCGTGACCGCCTGCGACGCACGTGGCAACGTGGACATTGAAGACCTGCGCGCCAAGGCCATCGAGCACCGCGATCACCTCGCGGCACTGATGATCACCTACCCGTCTACCCACGGCGTGTTCGAGGAAGGCATCCGCGAGATTTGCGGCGTCATCCACGACAACGGCGGCCAGGTGTACATCGACGGCGCTAACATGAACGCGATGGTCGGCCTCTGCGCCCCGGGCAAGTTCGGCGGCGACGTGTCCCACCTGAACCTGCACAAGACGTTCTGCATTCCTCACGGCGGTGGCGGCCCGGGCGTTGGCCCGATTGGCGTCAAGTCCCACCTCACGCCATTCCTGCCGGGCCACGCGGCCATGGAGCGCAAGGAAGGCGCGGTCTGTGCGGCACCGTTCGGCAGCGCGAGCATTCTGCCGATCACCTGGATGTATATCAGCATGATGGGCGGCGCTGGCCTCAAGCGCGCTTCGCAATTGGCGATCCTGAATGCCAACTACATTTCCCGTCGCCTCGAAGAGCACTACCCCGTGCTCTACACCGGCAGCAACGGCCTGGTGGCGCATGAATGCATCCTCGACCTGCGCCCACTGAAAGACAGCAGCGGCATCAGCGTGGATGACGTGGCCAAGCGCCTGATCGACTTCGGTTTCCACGCACCGACCATGTCGTTCCCGGTGGCCGGCACCTTGATGATCGAGCCGACGGAAAGTGAATCCAAAGAAGAACTGGACCGCTTCTGCGACGCCATGATCGCCATTCGCGAAGAAATCCGCGCAGTGGAAAACGGCACCCTGGACAAGGACGACAACCCACTCAAGAACGCCCCGCACACTGCGGCGGAACTGGTGGGCGAATGGAGCCACCCCTACAGCCGTGAACAGGCGGTGTATCCGGTTGCTTCGCTGATCGAAGGCAAGTACTGGCCGCCGGTTGGTCGGGTCGACAACGTGTTTGGTGATCGCAATCTCGTATGCGCATGCCCTTCAATCGAGAGCTACGCGTAACCTGAGGCTGAACTCAATCAAATGTGGGAGGGGGCTTGCTCCCGATGGCGGTTTTACATTCAACATCTCTGTTGACTGACGCACTGCCATCGGGAGCAAGCCCCCTCCCACACTGACCGAGCACACCCAAAACATAATAAGAAACCGGAGAACCACTCATGTCTTTAAGCGTGTTCGACCTGTTCAAGATTGGCATCGGCCCCTCCAGTTCCCACACCGTCGGCCCCATGCGCGCCGCCGCTCGATTCGTCGAAGGCCTCAAACGTGACAACCTGCTGACCACCACCTGCAGCATCAAGGTGGAACTCTATGGTTCCCTCGGCGCCACCGGTAAAGGTCACGGCAGCGACAAGGCTGTGTTGCTTGGCCTGGAAGGCGAACACCCGGACACCGTGAACACTGAAACCGTCGCCGCACGCCTGGCGCAGATGCGCAGCGATGGCCGCTTGAACCTGCTCGGCGAACACAGCATTGCGTTCAACGAGAAAGAACACTTGGCGATGATTCGCAAGCCCCTCGCCTACCATCCCAACGGCATGATTTTTCGTGCCTTCGACGCTGCCAACATCCAGATTCGCAGCCGCGAGTACTACTCGGTCGGCGGTGGTTTTGTAGTGGATGAAGACGCCGCCGGTGCCGACCGGATTGTCGAAGATGCCACGCCGCTGACATTCCCCTTCAAGCACGCCAAGGACTTGCTCGGCCATTGCGCCACTTACGGCCTGTCCATCAGCCAAGTGATGCTGACCAATGAAAGTGCCTGGCGCCCTGAGGCGGAAACCCGCGCTGGCCTGCTGAAAATCTGGCAGGTGATGCAGGACTGCGTGGACGCCGGTTGTCGCAATGAAGGGATTTTGCCCGGTGGCCTGAAGGTCAAACGCCGTGCCGCCGCGCTGCATCGCCAACTGTGCAAGCACCCGGAATCGGCGCTGCGTGATCCGTTGTCGGTGCTCGATTGGGTCAACCTGTACGCGCTGGCGGTCAACGAAGAAAACGCCAACGGCGGGCGCGTGGTCACGGCGCCCACCAATGGTGCAGCCGGGATCATTCCGGCCGTGCTGCATTACTACATGCGCTTTATCCCAGGCGCGAACGAAGACGGCGTGGTGCGCTTCCTGCTCACCGCCGCCGCCATCGGGATTTTGTACAAGGAAAACGCGTCGATCTCCGGCGCCGAAGTCGGTTGTCAGGGCGAAGTCGGCGTGGCCTGTTCCATGGCTGCCGGGGCGCTGTGCGAAGTGCTGGGCGGCAGCGTGTCCCAAGTGGAGAACGCTGCCGAGATCGGCATGGAACACAACCTCGGCCTGACCTGCGATCCGATTGGCGGCCTGGTTCAGGTGCCGTGCATCGAGCGCAACGCCATGGGCTCGGTGAAGGCCATCAATGCGGTGCGCATGGCTTTGCGCGGCGACGGGCAGCATTTCGTTTCGCTGGATAAGGTCATCCGCACCATGCGCCAGACCGGTGCCGATATGAAAAGCAAATACAAGGAAACCGCCCGTGGCGGTTTGGCGGTCAACATTATCGAGTGCTGACGCCTAAAGGCGCGGCAGCACGTTTTTCAGGAGCTGAATATGTCCACCGAAACCCTGTTGAAAACCCCATTGCACGCCCTGCACATCGAACTGGGCGCACGCATGGTGCCCTTCGCCGGCTATGACATGCCGGTGCAATATCCACTGGGTGTGATGAAGGAACACCTGCACACCCGTGAACACGCCGGGTTATTTGACGTGTCCCACATGGGCCAGATCCGCCTGACCGGCGCCAATGCCGCCAAGGCCCTGGAAACCCTGGTGCCCGTGGACATCATCGACCTGCCCGTAGGTATGCAGCGCTACGCAATGTTCACCAACGAGCAAGGCGGCATCCTGGATGACCTGATGGTTGCCAACCTGGGCAACGACGAACTGTTCCTGGTGGTCAACGCCGCCTGCAAGGACCAGGACTTGGCGCACCTGCGCAAACACATTGGTGATCAGTGCACCATCGAGCCGCTGTTCGAAGAACGCGCCCTGCTTGCCCTGCAAGGCCCCGCAGCGGTGAAGGTGCTGGCGCGCCTGGCGCCGGAAGTGACCAAGATGACCTTTATGCAGTTCGCTTCGCTGCGCCTGCTGGGTGTGGACTGCTACGTCAGCCGCTCCGGTTATACCGGTGAAGACGGCTTTGAAATCTCCGTACCTGCGGCCAATGCCGAAAGCCTTGCGCGCAGCCTGTTGGCCGAGAGCGAAGTACAGGCCATCGGCCTGGGCGCCCGCGACTCCCTGCGCCTGGAAGCCGGCCTGTGCCTGTACGGCCACGACATGAACACCGAGACCACACCGATTGAAGCCAGCCTGCTGTGGGCCATCTCCAAGGCCCGCCGTGCCGATGGCGCACGTGCCGGCGGCTTCCCGGGTGCCGACCGAATCTTCACCCAGCAGCAGACCGGTGTAAGCCGCAAACGCGTCGGCCTGTTACCCCAGGAACGCACTCCGGTGCGCGAAGGGGCAGAAATTGTCGATGAGCACGGCACTGTGATCGGCAGCGTCTGCAGCGGCGGCTTTGGCCCCAGCCTCGGCGGCCCTTTGGCCATGGGTTACCTGGACAGCGCATTCATTGCACTGGATACCGAAGTCTCTGCGTTGGTGCGTGGGAAAAAGGTGCCGCTTCGTGTAAGTAAAATGCCATTCGTGCCACAGCGTTACTATCGTGGTTGATTGACTGTTCCTATAAGTAACGCGGTTGCGTTAACGTGCACTAATCTGTAACGCAACCGCCATAAAACAGTGCATTCTCGATAGTTATTGTTATAGGTGTACCGCTATAACAAGTGAGCGAATCTATCGAATAAGTCCGCTCTACATTATTCAACGAAGTGTCATGAGGCCGAGCAAAACATGGGGTTTTGCAGGGCTTGTTTTTTCTCTATTAGTTGGCGTAGAGTTTGCCCACTGTGTTTGCATGGGTCGCTTGGAACCTGGACCTGGGCAGTAGCTGAAGTAGTTGTGCTACAACCCGTTCGACGTCTCTTACTTTCCTGCAACCCAGCCCAGTACTCTTTCATGTGAAAGGGGCTGTCATTAATTTATAGCGTCAAGGAAATAAGAAAATGGCTGATCGTCAGAGCGGTACCGTCAAGTGGTTTAACGACGAAAAAGGGTTTGGTTTTATCACTCCAGAAAGCGGTCCGGATCTGTTCGTGCATTTCCGCGCTATTCAGGGCAACGGGTTCAAGAGCCTCAAAGAAGGCCAGAAAGTGACATTCGTTGCGGTGCAGGGCCAAAAAGGCATGCAGGCTGACGAAGTACAAGCAGAAGGTTGATCCTTACTGCGACAAAAAGCCCCTGATATGACATCAGGGGCTTTTTTATGGACGCGATTCCGTAAAATGCGTTTTTTCCTCAGAGAATCCTGCCATGTCCAAACCCCTGCTGAGCCCCCAAGGCGAATTCCCCGCCGTTGGCCTGGGCCGTCGCCTGGCAGCGATGTTCTATGACTTCCTGTTGTGCACCGCCCTGCTGATCGTCACCGCGTTTATCTACAAGCTGGTGTGGATGGCATTTCTAGGCGAAGCCAGGATGCGCACCCTCACCGAATCCGGTGCCCTGGACGGCGACCCGCTGCTGTCGACGATTCTGTTCTTTGTGCTGTTCGGCTTCTTCGCCAAGTTCTGGACCCATTCCGGGCAGACCCTGGGCATGCAGGTGTGGGGCGTGCGCGTGCAGAACGCCGATGGCTCGCGCATCAGCCTGTGGCAGGCGCTGTTGCGCTTTGTGGTGTCGATTGCGTCGTGGTTGTGCGTGGGGCTGGGGTTTATCTGGGCGTTGTTCGATAAACAGAAACGCGGTTGGCATGACATCTATTCGGACACCCAGTTAGTGCGCATCCCGAAGCAAAAGAAATAAAACCCTTCTTAATTAAAGATCTACATGTGGGAGGGGGCTTGCCCCCGATAGCGGCTCTACATTCAATATTTCTATTGACTGACACACCATCATCGGGGGCAAGCCCCCTCTCACATTTTTAACCGAGCTTGCCTCGGTTCAGGCGTTGCCCGCCAGCTTCAGGCGCGCCGCCTGGGTGAAATCCAGCATGCGCTTGAGCGGTCGAACAGCGTGAGGAATCACCGACGGCTCGACGAAAATCTCATTGCTGCCCTCACGCAGGCACTGCAACGTGCGCTCCAGCGTGTTCATCGCCATCCACGGGCAATGCGCGCAACTGCGGCACGCCGCGCCGTTACCGGCCGTGGGCGCTTCGACGAAGACCTTGTCCGGGCACAGCTGCTGCATCTTGTAGAAGATGCCGCGGTCGGTGGCGACGATAAAGGTTTTGTTCGGCAGTCGTTGCGCCGCAGCGATCAGTTGGCTGGTAGAACCTACGGCATCCGCCAGTTCGATCACCGCGGTCGGCGATTCCGGATGTACCAGGATCGCTGCATCGGGGTATAGCGCCTTCATGTCTTCGAGCTGCTTGGACTTGAACTCTTCGTGGACGATGCAGGCACCGTCCCACAGCAGCATGTCGGCACCGGTCTGACGCTGGATGTAAGTGCCCAGGTGCTTGTCCGGTCCCCAGATGATGGTCTCGCCGTTGTCCATCAGGCTTTCGACGATTTCCAGCGCGCAGCTGGAGGTCACCACCCAATCGGCTCGGGCTTTGACCGCCGCCGAGGTGTTGGCATACACCACCACCGTGCGCTCGGGATGCTGGTCGCAGAACGCCGAAAATTCATCGACCGGGCAACCAAGGTCCAGGGAGCACGTGGCTTCCAGGGTTGGCATGAGGATGCGTTTTTCGGGGGTGAGGATCTTGGCGGTCTCGCCCATGAAACGCACACCGGCGACCAGTACGGTCTTGGCCGGGTGGGCGGCGCCGAAGCGGGCCATTTCCAGGGAGTCGGAGACGCAGCCGCCGGTTTCTTCGGCCAGGGCCTGGATCACCGGATCGCAATAGAAGTGGGCAACCAATACCGCGTCCTGAGCTTTCAGCTCGGCGGCGATGGCGGCACGCAGGCTCGCCTCTTCATCGGCGCTGAGGGCCTTGGGCTGCTTGGCGTCGAGGTGGGCTTGAACCAGTAGGCGTTCAGATATCTGCGTCATGTTCGCAAGACCTGCAGGCGCAGTAGCGCGAAAGTCGAGTGTACCACCGGCTCTGGAGCCCTTCGGGCGCCGCCGGACGAAGTGATTGTGTTCATCAAGCACGGCTAAAAGTGAAGCTGCGCAAGGCTACAGAATATCGAATGGATTCAAAAGCCTAATCTGGCTTTTGACGCGTTCGATTGTCCGACAAAAAAGGGTAATGGCACATTGACTCTCCCCCTCAGGGGAGGGTTTACGCTGCGCCGCCTTCACACATCACCTCAAGCAAATGGCCCCTCAGCGCCACTGCTTAGCCCCCCATTCACGCGTTATAGGGAGATAGCCGATGAACAATCCATTGGACTTGAACAGCGTCATTACCACTACCCGCGAAATCCTCGCGCAGCTGTTGGTGATGGACCTCACAGAGGTGAACGAACACAGCAGCATCGTCGAGGACCTCAATGCCGACTCCCTGGATATCGTCGACCTGAGTTTTCAGCTAGGTCGCCATTACGGCTGCACATTGCCCAAGACCAGCGTGCTGGACCATGCGGTAGCGGTGTTTGGCGACGTGAGCGAGCTGGTCGAAAAAGGCCGTATCACCCAGTCCGGCGTAGACCTTCTGGAGCAAAGCCTGAGCGCATTTGCGCCCGGCCAATTGCGTCCAGGCATGCAGCCGGCAGATGTGTTCGCGGCCACGACCGTGCGCAATTGGGCCGAACAGTGCTACCGGATGTTTGACCACTTGCCCGCCACCTGCCCTGAGTGCAACGCCGAGCAGGCACGTCTCAATGAGCGTCGCCAAGTGGTGTGCGGCGGTTGCAGTGCGCGACTGACGCCGCTGGAAGGCGACGAAATTTCTCGCCAACTGGTAGAGCAGTTTGCCGCGTCCCGTTTGCCAGAAACGGCCTAGGAGTTTTTCATGGGGCCGCGAGAGGTTTTAGTCACAGGCTACGGGCTGGTAGCGCCCACGGTACTGGACGCTGCAACGTTGTTTTCGCAGATCAGCTCCAAGCGGTCGTGCATTCGTCAACACCCGGTGTTTGCCGAGCTGGGTTTTGCGGTAAACGCCGCAGGTTATATCGGTCACGATCAGTGGCACGCCATTGGCGCTCAGGTTGCGGTGGGCGCCACGCCACTGCCCCGTCAGTGCCTGCTCGCCGAGTTTGTTGCCAGGCAAGCGCTCCAGCAGGCCGGCCTGGTTCCCGCGGACTTCTCCCGCGCGGCCAGCGGTGTGTTCCTCGGCGCCAACAAGCATTGCGTGAGCCGTGACCTGCAAGAGGCCAGCCGCTATATGGACGACGCCGGCAGCGTCGACCTTGATCGCTACTTGGATCAGCACACACTGGCGGGCGGCCCGTTTGCTCGACGGATTGATCAGCAGACTTGGCACATCGCCAACCTGCTCGGCATTCGCGACCATATCAGCACCCATTCCGATGCCTGCGCGGCCGGCACCATGGCGATCGGCAGTGCGTTTCGCGCCATTGAGCGCGGCGAGATCGACTTGGCCATCTGTGGCGCCGTTGAGTTGATGGCCCATGAACTGTCCTATTACAGCTTCGACGGCCTCGGTGCCATTTGCCAGCGGGCCGACCTCACTGCCGAACAACAGAGCCGCCCGTTCATGAACGACCGCTGCGGTTTCGTCCTCGGCGAAGGCGCGGCAATGATCGTGCTGGAGTCCAGGGAACATGCCGAACGACGCAAGGCCACCCCGATCGGCCGCGTCCTGGGTTACGCCAACTATTGCGAAGCGCAGAAAATCACCTCCAGCAGCCGCGATGGCAGCCATTACGCCCACTGCATGCAAGCCGCCATCGCGAATGCCGGCTTGGACTGCGACGCCGTCGATCACGTCAATACCCATGGCACCTCGACCCAGGCCAACGATCGCAGTGAAGCCCTGGCGATTGAGCGGGTATTCGGCACCGCCGTGAGCACGATGACATTCACCGCCAACAAATCGGCCATTGGCCACTCCCTGGCGGCCAGCGGCGCCATTGAGGCGGTGCTGTCACTGATGAGTCTGCAGCAAGGCGTGCTGCTCCCCACCCTTAACTATGACCCGGCAAATGCCGAGTTCCCTGAGTTGAACTTCCTGACCGAAGCCCAGCAACAGCCCATCAAGGTGGTGCTGTCCAATTCGTTCGGTTTCGGCGGCGTCAACAGTTCGCTGGTGTTGGGAAATGCATGAAATGAACAGTCTCCAGACAAAACCCGTCTACTTGATCGCTGCGTCGGTGTTCAACCACGCAGGCACTGAGTGCGCCGATTTACATGGCCCGGTGCGGGCCGCCCAGCCGTTGGATTTTGCCCCGGACCACCTGGCCTATCCCGTGACCGTACCGCGACTGCCCACCACGGTGTTCGACCGCAAGATTCAACGCAGCGTCGAACCTCAGGGCGCCCGTTTGCTGTATTGCGCCGGGCAGCTTGCCGGCCCGTTGAATGACTTGCACCTGCCTGGCGAGCGCGTGGCGCTGATGGCCGCCATTCCGGAAGTGGACGGCCCCAGTTCCTGCTGGGAAGCCGTGCAGGCCATCGCCGAACAACCGGACGCACTGCTCGCACAACTCTTCGCTTATACCCCGCCGCTGCACGCACTGATGATGCTCAACAGCAGCGTCATGGCCTATGTAGCCGAGGCGCTGCACTGCCGTGGCCCGATGGGCGGTTTCTGCTCACAGGGAAATGCGGGAGTCGATGCGCTGATTGAGGCGTTCGAACACATCGCCGGTGGCCGGGCCGACGCCGGGGTTGTGGTCAGCAGTAGCCCGAACCTCTCGCCTGCGCTGTACCTGCGCGACAGCACCGAACAGCCTGCACTCCCGGCGCCGGATCGTTATGGGGAAGGCGCAGCGTGCCTGTTGCTGACGTCGTGCACGCCAACCCACGGCGCCTTGCGCATCGCCGGGTTCGCCCGTGGTTACAGTGCTTGCCCCGAACGCTCGAACGCCGTGGCGCACAAGGTCATCCAACAAGCATTAAGCCGAGAGAAAGTAGGTTTGCGCGACGTAGCACACGTCGTCGCCGCGCCGGACACCCCCTTCCTGCCGCTTCTGCTCGCAGACACCCAGGCGACGCTTCACAGCTCCCGGCCCATGACCGGCGATCTGGGAGCAAGCGCCCTGTTGACTGAAATCGCCCTGACCCTTCACGACCAGCGCGATGGGTACACATTGCTGCTCAATCACAGCCGTGCGGGCCATTGGGGCGCCGTATTACTGGCCAAAGAAGCCATGGAGAAACAGGCATGAGCCCACCAAGGATTGTGATAACCGGCCTGGGTGCCGTGACCGGTTTCGGTTTCGAATGGCAATCAATGTGGGCGCAGATGCTGCGCGGCGAGCACTGCATCCGCCCATGGCAACCCGAAGGCGTGGCCGACGGTAGCTTCCCGGTGCGTTACGCCGCGCCAGTAGACACCCGCCAACTGCCGGACTACTTGAAAGGCCATCGCGCCTGGCAGATGCCCCTGGAAAAACGCAGCCAGTTGGGTTGGGTGGCGGCCAGCCAAGCGATCACCGACAGCGGCCTGAGCGCCGCACAACTGCGCGATGCGGCCGTACTGTGCGCGTCCGGCGCACCGGCCCACAACATTCAGGACATGCTGCTGACCGTGTCCGGCGAGCAGCAGGCTTGCCCTGCATGGCGCCACTTGATGGCCAAGGCTGACCAGGTCAGTGCGGCCCACTCGCTGTGCCAGAGCAACGACCGGCTGGCCAGGGTGATCGCTGACGACAGCGGTTGCGAAGGCCCGGTGATCAACATCAGCAGCGCCTGCGCCGGGGCGTCCCAGGCCATCGGGAATGCCTTCCAGATGATCCGCAGGGGTGAAGTCGACGTCGCTGTCGCCGGCGGGGCCGACTCGGTGTTGAGCCTGGACACCATGACCGCGCTTTACCTGTTGGGCGCAGCCAGCAGCGAGCAACGCTGGGGCGACGGGCTTTGCCGTCCATTCGATCGCCATCGCAGCGGCCTGGTTGCTGGCGAAGGCGGTGGTTTTGTAGTGCTCGAAACCCTGGAGAGCGCCCTTGCCCGTGGCGCCGTGCCCTATGCCGAAGTGCTGGGGTTTGGCAGCAGCCTGGACGGCTACAAGGTCACCGCACCCGACCCGCAAGGGCGAGGCGCCGCCCTGGCGATGCAGACCGCCTTGCACGATGCCGGCATCCGCCCGCAACAGGTGGACCTGATCAACGCTCACGGCACGTCCACCCCGCTCAACGATGCCGCCGAAACCCTGGCCATCAAGTCGGTATTCGCCCAAGACGAGCACTATCGACGGCTGGCAATCAGCGCCAACAAGTCCCAGTTCGGGCACTTGATCGCGGCCGCTGGCGCACCCGAGTTCATCGTCACCGCACTGGCCTGCCAGCACGACCGGATTACCCCGACCCTCAACCTGCACAGCGCCGCCGACGACTGTGATCTGGACTACTGCGCCCATCAGACGGTCAACCGCCGGGTTGACGTGGCGCTGAGCAATTCATTCGGCTTCGGTGGGCTCAATACCTGCCTGGTGCTGGGCAAATACCAGGAGCACGCACAATGAGTGCCGCACAAACACCCATCGCTATCGCCGGCAGCGGCTGTGTCTTGGCCAGCGGATGGGGCGTGGACGCGTTCTGGACTGCGGCCTGCGAGTCGCGCAGCGGGATCAAGCCATTGCGTTCCTTGCAGTTTCATAGCGAGCGGGTCACGGCCTTTGGCCAGATCCACTATGACGATCATCAACGCAGTCGTCAGGACCTCGCGCAGAACCTGCAACGCTACTGCACGCCCGCCGTCATCTGGGGTGTCAGCGCGGTTCGTCAGGCACTGGCCGATGCCGACCTGACACCCGGTGCAGACGGCCTGACCTATGGGCTCTATTGCTGCCAGGGTGGATACACCCATCCTTCTCTGGCGTCCTACGGCGAATTGCTCCACGAATGCCGCCAGGGCGAAGGGGCAGACATGCACCTGCTGGCCCGACGTATTTTGCAGGAGCGGGCGCAGGATCCGTTCCTGGTGCTCAAGGGCCTGAGCAATATCCTGCTGGGCGTGACCAGCCTGGCGCTCAAGCTGGAGTGTGAATGCAACGCCTACATGCAGGGCGTCTCCGGCAACCTGGCAGCCTTGCGTGAAGCCTGTGCCGCGTTGCAGAGCGGGCGCATTGATGTAGCGATCATTGTCGGTGCGGGCAGCGAACTCGATGCCCTGGCACTCAGCGCCTTGGTACAGGCCGGCACCATCAGTGCGGACGGCTCGGAGACCCTGCGAGCTTTCGACGCGCAAGGCACGGGCGGTATCGCGGGTGAAGGCGCGGCAGCCCTGGTGTTGCGCCGTCGGGAGGATCTGGGGGATGAACCCCAGGTCTGCCTGCAAACAATGACCGCCCATGTCTCTATCGAGGCACTGAACCTGCCAGACCAGCCAACCGATCTGCTGGTGTGCACTGGCACCGGCACGCCCGACAAAGATCGGCAATTGAGCCACGTACTGGGCCGCACCGGCGGCGCCCACATCACCAGTGGCGTGCCGGTGACCGGCCTGCTCAGTGCGGCTCCCAGCCTGGCAGACCTGATCCTGGCCCGCTGCGCCCTGCTCGCCCAGCGCGTGCCACCAATTACCGGGCTAAGCCAACCCGTGGCCGCGCACCTGCCCTTTGTGATGGGCGCTCCCTATTCAACGACGCTCACCGATTGCCTGGTGCTCAACCGCGACGACAACGGTTTCAGCGCTTGTTACCAATTGAAGTACAGCGAGCAGGCCAATAACGCCTGACGTTTTTTGTACAACACCCTCCTCTTTTATAGGACATGGATGTGATGGATTACCGTGATTTTGTTCGCCCAAAGTTTGTAGATCTGCTCCAGGCCCTGGGGCTTGAGTGTGAGTTCAAACGCGCACTGGGCAGTCAATTGTTCTACCGCAACCGCAAGGGTGACGAGGTCACCGTGACGGATTTTCTCGGTGGCTATGGCGCGGCGTTGTTTGGTCACAACGACCCGCAGTTTGTCGAACAGCTCTGCACACTGTTGCGCAATGACGTGCCCTTTAACGCCCAGATGTCGATCCGCGGCACGGCCGGAGCCCTAGCGCGCGCGTTGAGCGAAGCCTTCAATCGCGAGCTGAAGAACAACGAACAATACATTTCGACCTTTTCCAACAGTGGTGCAGAAGCGGTCGAAATTGCCGTCAAACATGCCGAGTTTCGTCGTCAGAAAAACCTGCAACGCCAGTTCGACGAACTCGACTTCACCCTGGCCCAATTGACCTCCAGCGACCGCGCCTACCGCGAAGTGGATGTCGCTGACCTCGACTTGCCGGCAGGCCTGCTGCCCGTGCACCTGAACACGGCCACGGTGCGCCAGGTGGTTGAAGCGGTGCGCCAGCACAACCTCGCCGAATTGCATGTCGAGCCGGTCTTTGTCGCCTTGCGCGGCAGTTTTCACGGCAAACTGGTCAACACCGTGCAACTGACGTACGGCCGCCAGTATCGCCAGCCGTTCGCGCGTTTCGGCCTGAACGTGGAGTTCATTGACCCCCAGCAACCCCATCAACTCCAGGAGCTGCCCGCGCGCCACACCCGACATTGGCTGAGCCTGCAATGGAGCGGGGATCAACTGCTGGTCAAGCGCGATGCGTTCAGCGCGATCACCGCCGTACTGATGGAGCCGATCCAGGGCGAAGGCGGCATCATCGAATTCTCGACTGATTTTTACCGGGCGTTGCGTCGCCTGTGTAACGAGCAGCAGTGCCCGTTGATTATCGACGAGGTGCAGTCGGGCTTCGGACGGACCGGCACCTTCCTGGCCAGCAGTCATTTCAATCTGCAAGGCGATTACTACTGCCTGTCCAAAGCGCTGGGCGGTGGCCTGATGAAGATCGCGGCCACCGTGATTCGCAGCAGCCACTATGAAAAAGACTTCAGCTATATCCACAGCTCGACCTTCGCCGAAGACGATGCCTCCTGCCACATCGCCCTCTCGGCACTCAATCGTCTGTTTGCCGATGACCAAGCGATGCTCAAGGACGTGCACACCAAGGGCGAATACCTAAAGGCCTCACTGCTTGAGCTCAAGGCGGCCTACCCAGGGGTGATCGCCGATGTGCGGGGCCGCGGCCTGTTGCTGGGCTTTGAGCTGCATGACCAAAGCACAAATAGCTCGCTGGTGCAGGCTTCAGCCCAGTACAACGACGCCTTGGGTTACCTGATTGCCGGCTACCTGTTGCAGTTTGAAGCCCTGCGCGTGGCGCCTTCGGGCAGCAACTCCAATGTGATCCGCCTGGAGCCGCCCGCCTGCATCACATTCGCCGAGATCGACGGGCTGATCAAAGCCCTGCAAAAGGTCTGCGACATGCTGCAACGCGGAGATGCGTTCCCGTTGGCCGCTACCATTTGCAATGACCTGATCCCGGCGGTCGCGCCGCGCGACACCGGCTTCCAGGTCAACGCCCTGCCCAACGCCCCGCAGGACACCCCCATCGTCGCCCGCGTGGCCTTTATCAATCACTTGATCGATGCCGACATCCTCGGTGATGTCGATCCCTCACTCGGCCAACTAAGCACCGAACAAAAATGTGTGTTCATGCAACGCACCGCACCGGAACGCCGGGCGGCGCCCGTGGGCCCGGTGGTGATCCGCTCGAAGCTGGGCATGGCCGTGGAGTTCACGTTGTACCCACTGTGCATGGACTCCAACGCCATGGCGGACTACATCATCAGCGGCGATCTCGACGTGATTCGCAAAGAAGTCGGCAATCGCATCCTGGACGCACGCGCCGATGGCTACCGCGTTGCCGGGTTGGGGATGTACACCTCCATCGTGACCAACAACTGCCAGGCCCTGAAAATTCCGGACATGGCGCTGACGTCCGGTAACGCCTTGACCATCGGCATGGGCCTTGAGGCCATCGAGCAAGGCTGCAAACAACAGGGACTTGAGTTGCACGCACAAACGGCAGCCGTGGTCGGCGCGGCCGGTAACGTGGCGTCGACCTATGCGTCGCTGCTGTCAGCCGCTGTCGACCACGTGATCCTGATTGGCAGCGGCCGCGATGGCTCGCTGCGCCGTCTGGAAAAAACCGCCCATCTGATTTACGCCGACGCGGCCCGCTCGATTCTCAAGGGCACGGCCAGCGACGACTTGCTGGCGCAGCGCCTGCTCGACATCGACGGCATTCACGCGCTGATAAAGGACTTCGGCAGCAGCTCGCAGTTGGGCCTGCAGGTCTCGCGCCTGGTGCAAGAACGCCTGGGGGCCAACGCCTTCATTACCGTCACCGATGACCTGCAAGCACTCAAGCGCGCACGCATCGTGCTGTGTGCGGCAAACGCAGCGCAGCCGTTTCTCGACGCTGGGCATTTCGCCGAACACAGCGTGATCTGCGACATCGCCGTGCCGCTGAACGTTGATCAAGCGATCGGCACCCAGCGCAGCGACGTGCTGTACATGCACGGTGGCATTGTCCAGACGCCGTTCGACGACGGGCTCGCGCCGAATGTGCGGGCCTACCTGAAACAGGGCCAGTTGTATGCCTGCATGGCCGAGTCGGTGCTGATGGGGCTTGCGGGAATTACCCAGCATTACTCCTACGGCGACATCAGCCGCGAACAAGTGCAGCAGATTCGTGCGTTGGCGGCGATCCATGGCTTTGGCCTGGCGCAGTTCAAGACTCACAACTCACTCTAAGGAACGGCCATGACCACTAAAACAGCGGTAGTCACCGGAGGCAGTCGCGGCATCGGCAAAGCGGTTGTACTGGCACTGGCCGAGGCCGGCTACCGGGTTGCATTCAACTACGTGCGTGACGAAGCGGCGGCCCTGGCGGTGCGCGATGAAGTCGAAAAGATGGGCGGCGAATGCCTTACCGCGCAGTGCGACATCAGCGACGCGCACAGCATCAAGGCGTTTTTCGAACAGGTTGAACAACACTTCGAACGCATCGACCTGCTGGTCAACAACGCCGGGATTACTCGGGATGGTTTGCTGGCAACGCTCTCGGTCGAGGCCATCAGCGAGGTGATCCAGACCAACCTGATCGGCACACTGCTCTGCTGCCAACAGGTGGTGCCCGGCATGATGCGCCAGCGTCAAGGCTGCATCATCAACCTGAGTTCGGTGGCGGCGCAAAAGCCTGGCAAAGGCCAAAGCAGCTACGCCGCCGCCAAGGGTGGTGTGGAGGCGCTGACACGTGCCCTGGCGGTCGAGTTGGCGCCGCGCAATATCCGCGTCAACGCGGTGGCGCCGGGGATCGTCAGCACCGACATGACCGCCGCCTTGCTCGAAACCCACGAGCAGGAGGTCCAGTCGCGTCTGCTGATCAAGCGCTTTGCCGTGCCAGGGGATATCGCCGAGGCCGTGCTGTACCTGGCCGACCGCGCCACCTATGTGACCGGCGAAGTGTTGTCGGTCAATGGCGGGTTGAAAATGCCATGAGCGCATCTCGAACTTTTTTGATTTCCGGTGCCGCCAACGGCATTGGCCGCGCAGTCGCGGAACACTTCGCCACCGACGAAGCCCATCGCCTGATCCTGGTGGACCGTGACCTGGCCCAGCTACAAAGCTGGGTCGGCAACGGGGCATTTGCCGCAAGCATCGAAACCCATGGCGTCGATATCGCCGACCTTGCGAGCGTGCAAGCGTTATTCAACGACCTGTCGGTGCGCCTCGGTTACATCGATGTCCTGGTCAACAGCGCCGGTGTCTGCAACGAGAACGAACCGGAGGACTTGGACAACTGGCACAAGGTGATTTCGGTCAATCTGAACGGCACCTTTTATGTCACTTCGCTGTGCCTGCCACTGCTGGCGGACCGAGGGCGAATCATCAATTTGTCGTCGATCCTGGGCCGCATCGGCAAGGTCCGCAACACCGCTTACTGCGCCTCCAAGCACGGCATTATCGGCATGACAAAAGCACTGGCGCTGGACCTGGCACCGCGCCGGATTACCGTGAACGCGATTTTGCCAGCCTGGATTGATACGCCAATGCTTCAAGGCGAATTGGCGACTCAAGCCAGTATTGCCGGAATCAGTCAGGAGCAGATCCTGCGCAATGCCAAGAAAAAGCTGCCGTTGCGCCGTTTCATCCAGGCTGACGAAGTCGCCGCCATGGTGCGTTACCTGGTCAGCCCGGAGGCCTCCGGCGTCACGGCCCAGAGCCTAATGATCGACGGCGGCGCCGGGTTGGGGATGTAGCCATGAACACAGCATTGCTCACACGCAGCCTGTTGCTTGGCCTGATATCGCTGGCGCCACGCCTGGCGGGTGCGGACCTGCTGCCGACCCATGCCGACGCGGAAGTGGGATTGGCCAGTGCCCTGCGCTTGCACGGGGATGATCCGGTCACGCAGAAAGCGGTGTATTTCAAGGCCAACCTGGAAGACAACTGGGACAGCGGCTACTACAAGGCCAAAGGCCGGGTACGCTACGACGCGCGCTATGACGGGCATAACCCTTATAGCCAGGAGGCACGGGATGACTACCGTTTCAGTGCCGACTGGCGGCATCTGTATTGGGGCCATTACCTGGGTGACGGTGAGGTCACCGTGGGTTGGCAGCAAGTCGTCTGGGGCCGCGCCGATGAGTTGCGGGTGCTGGACCAGGTCAACCCTATCGATTACCGCGAAGGCGTGACGGCCTTGCTTGAAGACAGCCGCATCGCGGTGCCGATGGTGCGTTTGACCCAACCCGTGGGCGAGTGGGAAGTAGAAGCCTTGTGGATAACCGACTTCCTGAAAAACCAGGCGCCGGCCCAAGGCAGCGAATTTGACGCTCCGTTGTTCGCAGTACCGGACCCGAACCTGTTCCTGGTCGGTTCAAAACCGGACTACAGCGGGCAAAAGGGGTTCTCCTATGGCATGAGCGCCAACGGCAGGATCGGTTCGGTGGACGCCAGCTTTGTCGCCCTCAACGCCCGCCAGCAAGACCCGGTGTATGCCGTCGAAGGTATCGCTGACGATCAGCGCGTGGTTCTGGAGCGCCAGTTCCCCCGCTACAGCATGGGCGGTGCCGGCCTGGCGATCGACGCCGGCCACAGCATCGTGGTGCGCAGTGAGGTGGCCTACTTCGACCGCTGGCACGTCACCAATCCGTACCGTAACCACGGCAGCAGCCAGAGCCCGATGGTCAAGTCCTTGCTGGGCGTGGACTACCTGCTGCGCAACTGGCTGATCTCCGTGCAATGGCAGGAGCAGCAATTGCTCGACTGGCAGCAGGGCATGGTGCAGGACAAACGCGAGCCGCTGTTCACGCTGTCCGCCGAAGGCACCCACCTGCGTGACCGCCTCAAATCCCGCCTGGTACTGGCGATGTCCCCTCCCGCCAAGGACGACGCCTTGCTGCAAGGCGTCTTCACGTACACCCCCGTGGACTGGCTGAAGCTGGGGCTGGAGGTGGATGTGTTTTTTGGCAAAGAAGACCGCACGTTTGGCCAATACAGCCAGCGCGACCAACTGCGTGTGTCGGCGGGTTATCTGTTCTGAGCCCCGTTCCGACCTCAATAAAAAAACCACTTCAAGAAAAGGAAATTTCTATGTTGCCGCCCCTCAAGGTCCTGACCGCCAGCCTCCTGATGCTCACCAGCATGGGGGCTCTGGCCGCCCCGAACGCCGACGAAATCATTCGTCAGGCCCGTGACCGCAATGACGGCAAGAGCTTCATGTCGCAGGTTTCGCTGATCCTGCTGGACAAGCAAGGCAACAGCCGGGTGCGCGAGTTCAGCTACCTGCAAAAGGATTACCCGGACAGTGACAAGTTCACCATGTACTTCTCGGCCCCCAACGATGTCCGCAACGTCGCCTTCCACATCGAAAACCCCCACGAAGCCCTGAGTGCCGAGGACAGCCAATGGATGTACCTGCCGGTCAGCCGGCAAACCCGCCGGATCTCGACCACCGACAAGCGTGGCGCATTCATGGGCAGTGATTACTCCTACGCGGATTTGGACAAGATCCGGGCCGACGACTACAGCCAGACACTGGTAGGCGAAGAGACCATCAACGGGCGTGAATGCTACGTCATCGAGCGCACGCCGGTGTCTGCGCAGATCCTGGCCAAAACCGGCTACAACCAACTCAAGGTCTGGATCGACAAGCAGAACAGGCTGGTCATGCGTCAGGATTTCTTCGACGTCAAAGGCGTGATGTTCAAGCAGATGCGGACGCTGAAAGTCGAGACAGTCGATCAGATCGACAGCATCACCCTCAGCGAAACCGAAGACTTCATCGCCGGCACGCGCTCCCAACTGAAGTTCAACCAGTTGCAGTACAACGTCGAACTGGACGACTGGCTGTTCAACCAGACCGCGATCAAACGCGGCCTCAAAACTGGCGACCTGCCTGAATTTGCCGTCTCCGCTCGCTGAATACTGCGCCTGCCTTTCGTGGAACCGATTGAACTATGGAACGATACCTGAACTTCGTTGAGCGCTATGCGCGCACGATTGTATTTGTGCTGGTGGCGATCACGGCCTACTTCACCTATGCCCTCGGCTCGCTGATGTCGGACACCAATCCCTATTTGCTCAAGGAAAGCCATCCAGCGCGAAAAACCATTATTGAACTGCAACACGAATTCACCGGCACCTATGACTCGGTCATGGTGGCCCAGAGTAATGCGCACAGTGTGTTTAACACTCAGTCGCTTAACGCCCAGTTCGAAATCTCCCAGGCCCTTCGCCGGCTGATGCTGGCCAATGCCGACGATGAGGTCGAGTTGCGCCGCATTGTCGGCAAACACGAAAGCGACAGTCGCGCCCAACTGTTGGCCAGCGATATCCTCGGCGATGGGTTCAGCCAGAACGATTACGCCCAAGCCAAAGCCCTGCGCGATCACGCCCGCAGCCAGGGCTGGGAGGAACGCGATCAGCAGTTTCTAGCCTTCCTGGCAGAACGGATCAATCCGATCCAGGAAATGGCCTCGATGGCGGACCTGGAAAACATCAGCCTTAGCGCCGACGGCGAACTGTGGATTCACAAGACACTGCACGCCTTGGACATGGACCCGCAACTCGTCGAAGCCCAGATCATGGGCAATGAGCAAATGGTCGGTGGAGTGGTTTCCCCTGACAGGAAAGTCGCGGTGGTGGTGGCCGAGTTAGGCACCAAGCAAGACGATGCTCAGGCGCAACTGCGGGCTTACCAACAGGTTCGCCAAATCGTCGCTGACTATCAGAGCAAACATCCGCAGTTCACCGATGAAGTGTTTATCGCCGGAACCCCGATCTTCATCGCCGCCCAACAAGAGATCATCGATCACGACCTGGCGCTGCTGTTTCCGATCGTGTTCCTGCTCGTGACCTCCATGCTGGTGTTCTTTTTCCGCAAGCCCTTGGGCGTGTTCCTGCCGCTGTTCAATATCCTCTTCTGCACAATCTGGACGCTGGGGCTGATGGCATTGTTGAAGGTGCCCATCGACCTGCTTACCAGTGTGCTGCCGGTATTTTTGTTCACGATCTGCTGTGCCGACGCGATACACGTGATGGCTGAGTACTATGAGCAACTCAATGCGGGCAAGACGTACCGCGAGGCCAACCGCGAGACTATGCGCCGCATGGTGGTCCCGGTCGTGTTGACCACCGTGACCACCATCGCCACGTTCATGATCTCCACCACCAACAACATCGTCAGCATCCGCAATTTCGGGGTATTCATGTCCATCGGGCTGACGGCCGCGCTGATCATCTCGCTGCTGTTGATTCCGGCGTGGATTTCCATCTGGGGTAAAGACCAGCCGTTGCGTAAAACCGTACACAAAGAGTCGATTATCTCGCGCTACCTGGTGGCTTTTTGTGCCCGCCTGATCCGCTGGCGCAAACCGGTGCTGTTGGTCAGCTTGCCGATGTTGGCGCTGATGACGGTGTTTACCTTCATGGTCGATATCGAAGACTCAGGCATCGCTTACTTCAAGAAAGACAGCCCGGTGCGTGTTTCCGATGAGTTCATCAACCGCTCACGGATCGCGGGCACTTCCCCTGGCTGGATTGCGTTCGATACCAAGACTCCGCGTGGCGCGCTGACCACTGAGACCGTGCAGTTCCTCGACAAACTCGACCACTTTCTCAAGTCCCAGCCCAACGTCAGCTATACCTATTCGGTGGCGGCCTACGTCAAGCGCATGAACCTTGTGCTCAATGACATGAACCCCGAATACCTGCGAGTACCGCAGGCCGTGGAGCAGGTGACGTCAGTCAACGATGAGGGGCAGGCGGAAACCTTTGAAGTCGACGGAAACTCGCTGATCGAGCAACACATCATGATGTTCGAGAACGGCGGCGGCTCAGACTTGCAGAACGTGCTCAATGCCGACTACTCCAAGGCCTTGACGCTCTACACCATGACCTCTTCGGTGGCCAGCGACTACAAAGACATGCTTGATCGCCTGGACGCCTGGCTGTTGGTGAACAAGCCGGCCAACCTGCAGGTGACCCATGCCGGTACGCCGAAAATCTGGACCGGCATCCTGGCGGAGATCACCCAGGGCCAAGTCCTGAGCTTCTCGCTCGCGCTGCTGGTGGTCACGCTGATGATGATGTTCTGGTTGAAATCCGTCCGGCTGGGGATTCTGGGCATGCTGACGCTGCTGACCACCTCGGTGACGGTGTACGGCTTTATGTACCTGCTGAACATTGAGCTGAACATTGGCACGACACTGGTAACGTTCCTTGTAGTGGGCGTGGTGGATTACGCGGTGCACCTGCTGTCGCGTATCAAGTTGCTGGTCCAGGAAGGTATCCACGTGGACGAGGCGATTTTGACGGCGATGCACAGTGTCGGGCGTTCGACGGTGGTCAACGTGGTGATTTTCTCCGTAGGTTTCCTGGCCCTGCTGTTTTCCGCCTACAAGCCGGTCATTGACTTGGGCACGCTGGTCGCGCTGGCTCTGTTCTCCAGCGGTGTGATGACCATTTTGTTAGTAACGCTGATATCTCCGTGGTTCTTCGCAGCCATTGTGCCCGAGCAACGGGGAGATGAACGCGAACACCCAGAACGCCAGGGCGCTTTGGGATAGACGCTGAAGAGGACGACGCCGGCCATATCCATTGAGCACCCACGGATTGCCGGCGTTTGCGAAGCGCACACACCGCTTCATGAGATTGTGCAGCACGTTCGTTCAGGCCGTTTTGGACAGATGTTCAAACTGGCATTGGTACTGGGCGTCCTTGAGGCTGCTTTCGAACTGTTCAAGGCCGTCGTAGATGCTTTGCAACCCTTCGATCTGAGTCTTCAGTTCCAGCTTTTTATCCGCAATGGCCTGGTTGGCCAAATCCCACGGCAGCTCCTGGCCGCGGTGATCCTGAAGGATCGCCTGCATTTCCTTGAGTTTGAAGCCAAGCTGCTGCGCGCATTTGATGAACGTCAGCAGTTCAACGCTTTGCTGGCTATAGACCCGGTACTTACCTTCGCGCGCAGGCGGTGGCAGCAAACCAATGTCTTCATAGTGGCGGATGGTCTTGACTGTCGTGCCCGACAGCTGGGCTGCTTTGCCGATATACATGTAAAAGTCCTTTTTTATGGCACAGACGGGGGGTGCGCACTTTGGCGCGCCGCATCTTCACACATGTGTGCGGCGTCTGAAACCCGACAGTGTCAAAAGGCTATGCAGTGGCAGAGATGAAGCAGGCATCGCCTGTTGCAAGGCGATGCTGTACAGCGGTGTGTCAACGAGCAGCGATCTCCTGAGCTTGCTTGAGCCAGGCTTGTCGCTGGGAATCGCCGGAACCGAGGATCGGCCCGAACGTGAGGGTCTTCAACGGTTTGATGCCGCAGAACTCCAACGTGGTCTTGCGCATCTGGTGCAGCCCCGGCATGCGATAGAACCATTTGTAGTACCACGGCGGGGTATCCATCGTGACCAGCAGGTGAGCGGTGCGCCCCTTCAAGAGCTTGTCGGGAAAGGCTTTGCCTTCGCGGTACTTGAAGGCGAAACCGGGAAGGAATATCCGATCGAAAAAGCCTTTCATCAAGGCCGGAATCCCTCCCCACCAGATGGGATACACAAACGCCAGGTGCTCAGCCCATGTGATATCGGACTGCGCCTTGAGCAGATCAGGCTCCAAGAGCTGAACCTGCTTGTAGCCATCGTGCAGCACGGGATCGAAGCGCAGCGCATCCAGCCGTAACAGACGCACCTCATGCCCCGCACGTGTAGCCGCCTCCACATAAGTGTCGGTCAGTGCTCCACAGAAACTGTCGGTTGAGGGATGCCCCAAAATCACCAGAACTCGCTTACTCATCATCACTTCATCCTGAAAGTTGAGCGTTCAGAATAGGGTGTGCCCGTAACGGGAGAGTCAACAGGGAGGTTTGCCAAATGCTGGTATAGCCTGGTGCATTGCGCACCGGCAGGTAAGCTCCAAATCGCAGGCAAAAAAAAACCCGGAAATCCTCACTTACGTGGGCCTTCCGGATTTTCTAAACCGCCAAAAATGGTGGGTCGTGTGGGATTCGAACCTACGACCAATTGGTTAAAAGCCAACTGCTCTACCAACTGAGCTAACGACCCGCTGTGTGGTGGCGCGTATAATACTGATTTCTAAGGATTATTCAACACCTTATTTGAAATAAATCAGAAATAACGCGTTGGGTCCGTAATTCCGGCCATTTTGAAGCCCTCTGCACGCAGCCGGCAGCTGTCACATTTCCCACAGGCACTACCGCCTTCGTCTGCCTGATAGCAGGAAACAGTCAGCGCGTAATCGACGCCAAGTCCTACGCCAGCCTTCACGATATCGGCCTTGCTCATGTTTTGCAGCGGCGCCTGGATACGAAACCCCTGCCCCTCTACACCGGCCTTGGTGGCCAGGTTGGCCATGCGCTCAAAAGATTCGACGAACTCCGGACGGCAGTCCGGGTAACCGGAATAATCCAGCGCATTGACGCCGATAAAGATGTCGCGGGCGTTAAGCACTTCGGCCCAGCCAAGGGCCAGGGACAGGAACACTGTGTTGCGTGCCGGTACGTAAGTGACCGGGATGCCTTCCGAGGGTGCTTCTGGCAGGTCGATGGTGTTGTCGGTCAACGCCGAACCACCCATGCCGCCTAGATTCAGGCCAACCACCTTGTGCTCGATCACACCGAGGTCGCGGGCGACACGCGCAGCCGCGTTCAACTCGGCGCGGTGACGTTGGCCATAATCGAAGCTCATGGTGTAACAGCTATAGCCTTGCGCTCGCACCATGGCCACCAATGTGGCGGAGTCGAGACCACCGGATAGCAGAATGACTGCGCGCTTTTGATCAGTCATCTCAGCGCCCCGGCTCGTCGTTCCACAGGTATTTATGCAGCTGCAATTGCAGGCGTACGGGCAAGTTATCGGCAACCACCCAGTCGGCCAGATCGCGTGCGTTCAGGTCATGGTGGCTGGGGGAGAACAGCACTTCACCGGCACGGCGTTCGAGGCCGTACTGGATCAACTTGGAGTTAGCCCAGTCGTAATCCTCACGAGAACAGATGACAAACTTGACCTGATCGTTGGGCGTCAGCAGTTCGATGTTCTCGTAAAGGTTGCGGTGCGCTTCCTTGGAGCCTGGGGTTTTGAGGTCTAGCACTCGGCTCACACGCGGGTCTACCGCGGAGATATCCAAAGCACCGCTGGTTTCCAGGGAGACTTCGTAACCGGCATCACACAACTGCTTGAGCAAAGGAATGGCGTTGGGCTGGGCCAGGGGCTCGCCGCCTGTCACACAGACGTAACGCGGCCGGTAGCCGGCAACCTGCTCCAGAATGTCTTCAAGGGTTCGAACGGTGCCGCCACTGAAGGCATAGGCGCTGTCACAGTATTGGCAACGTAACGGGCAGCCGGTCAGGCGCACAAATACTGTGGGCAGGCCGGCGGTGCGCGTTTCACCCTGTAACGAGTAAAAAACTTCGGTGATGCGTAATGTGTCTTGCATAGTCGCCACGGGCGTAACAGCTAAACAGGCTGTCCGCCTCCGTCAGGCACTTCAAGGAACCCCGCCAACGCGTAGGCCCCAGGAAGCGGGTGTCATAAAAGGGCGTGGATTCTAACGAAAAAACCCGCGCCAGGCGCGGGTTTCTTCTAAACGGGCAGCATCGCTTACAAGCGTTGCAGATCCCGTTGAGCCAACTGTGCAGCAGAAGTGCCCGGATATTGGGCAACGACCTGCTGCAGAATGCCTTTGACCTTGTCGGTATGACCCAGGCGGCGCTCTACGTCAGCGAGTTTGTACAGCGAATCCGGCACCTTGGCGTGCTTGGGGTACAGCTGGCTGACCTTGGCAAATGCCTGGCCCGCCCCCTGCAAATCACCCTTTGCCAGGTTCACCTCGCCCAACCAGTACTGGGCGTTGCCCGCGTACTGGCTGTTTGGGTATTTGCGCAGGAAGGCGGTAAACGCCTGGCTGGCCTTATCGAAATCCTTGGCTTTGATCAGGTCGAAGGCTGCATCGTAATACAGCTTTTCCTTCGCAGGATCACCCGGTTCACTGCTGGCGGCAGGGGCTTGGCTCGCGGCCGCGGCCCCTACTGCTGCACCACCGGCAGCGGCGCTTGGCGCGCCACCGGCAGAAGAATTATCAGGAGTAGCGGCAGGTGTAACGCCGGCTCCTATGCGTCGATCAAGATCCTGGTAACGCTCCAGGCCTTCTTGCTTCAGCTGACGCACTTCATTCTGCAGAACTTCAATGGTGCCTTGTTGCTGCGCCAATTGATCCTGCATGCGTTGCAGCTGGTTGAACAGTTCGCCCTGTGCCGAAGGGGCGGACGTAGCCGCCCCCCCAGCATAGGCGCCGTTCGTGCCATAACCTGCTGGCGGATAGCTGCTCCCGCTATTGTTATAGCCAGAGTTGCTATCTTCCACAGGAACCGCAGCCCACACCGCAAGCGGTGCGAAGCTGAGAGCCAATACAGTTAGAGCACGACGGCACGTTCGCATGACGAATTACTTACGCAGTTCGACGCGACGGTTTTGAGCCCAGGACTGCTCGTCGTGGCCAGTAGCAACTGGACGCTCTTTACCGTAGGAAACCAGTTCCAGTTGGCCTGGAGCAACACCTTGCAGTACCAGGTAGCGCTGAACGGCTTTCGCACGACGCTCGCCCAGTGCCATGTTGTACTCACGAGTACCACGTTCGTCGGTGTTACCTTCCAGAACAACGCGAGCGCCGTTAGCTTTCAGGTCCTTCGCGTGAACGTCCAGAGCGCGCATGGCTTCTGGTTTCAGGTCCGAACTGTCGTATTCGAAGTAGAAAGTGGTGATAGCGCGCAGAGCAGCTTCTTCGCTCAGGGAGCCGTCAACTGCACCAGTGTTAGCGCCGTAACCAGCGTTTGGATCAACAGCTGCGCCTTCACCGGCATTGTCGCCGCCTTTAGACGAGCAACCAACGGCTACGGACAGAGCCAGAGCCAGAGCAGCAAACTTACCAAACTTCAGCATTTCCATCGTGAAACTCCTAATGAACCCCAGTGTGTTAAGTACTTCTTTTTGTAGCGCCGCGTCAGTTCAGGTAAGGGGACCAGGACGGTTCTCTGACTTCGCCTTGAGCGGTAGGAAGCGGGAGCCTCACGCGTCCATTAATGGACACGAGCATCAAGACTCCCCGGCCCTGCTGGCGGGTGGCGTAGATTACCATGGTGCCGTTGGGCGCAACAGTAGCTGACTCATCAAGGTTGGTATCTGTGAGGATTTTTACGGTTCCACGCTGCAAATCCTGGGCCGCAACCCGGAAATTAGTGAAGCCATCCTGACGGTGAATCATCACCAACGTCTTTTCATCAGCCGAAAGCTTAGGGTTAGCGTTGTAGTTACCAATAAAGGTCACTCGTTCCGCTCCGCCACCACTAATGCTCGATTTGTAGATTTGTGGCTTGCCGCCCCGGTCAGAGGTGAAATAGATGGTCGAACCATCCTTGCCCCAGAACGGTTCAGTATTGATACCCGGGCCACTGGTAACACGATTGATCTGGCGCGAAGCCATGTTCATCACGTAGATATCCGGGTTGCCGTCTTTAGACAGCACGAATGCCAGGCGCGAACCATCCGGCGACCAGGCTGGCGCGCCGTTGAGGCCTTCGAAGTTGGTGATCTGCTCACGACGACCAGTATCGATGTGCTGGACGAAAATGCGCGGACGCTTCTGTTCGAACGACACGTAGGCAATGCGCTTGCCGTCCGGCGCAAAGCGCGGCGACAGGATTGGCTCACGCGATTGCAGCAACGTCACGGCACGTGCGCCGTCGTAGTCCGAGCGCTGCAGAGTGTAGCGAGTGTTATCTACAGAGAAACGCTCAGCCGTTACGTAAAGCAGGCGTGTCGAGAACGCCCCTTTGATACCGGTGAGTTTTTCAAACGACTGGTCCGAGATGTAGTGGGCCATGTCCCGCAGTTGTTCGGTGGTGCCCGAAACGCTGCCGGTCAGGACCTGTTGCTCGGTGGCCACGTTGAACAAGGTGTATTGGATTTGCAGGCGACCGCCGGCCGGCACGATGTTGCCGACCATCAGGTACTGGGCGCCAACGGCTTTCCAGTCACGGAACACGACTTCGCTGGCCTGGTTGGGCTGGCTGATCATGTTGCCTTTCGGAATCGGCGCGTAGTAACCGGAGTTGCGCAGGTCGTCGCTGACGATCTGGGCCATGTCGTCCGGCAGCACACTGCCGCCCTGCCAACCGAACGGTACAACAGCGATCGGGGTGGCCCGGTCGCTACCGCTGGTTACCAGGATGTTCTTTTCATCCGCCGCCGCTATCCCTGCCATACAGCAAATAACGACAAGCATTCCTCGAAGAAGGTTTCTCACAAGGCTAGATCCTCAGGTGTGAATGTCATCTTGAATGAACGATAGGGAGCGAAGTCGCTTGGTTTCATTCCCTGCATCTCGGTCAACCGGCCAATGTTCTTGACTGCGGCAACCGCCGAACTGTCGAACGAACCATCACCACTGGACTTGGCCACGCTGACCGAAGTCACCGTACCGTCCGGCAACATGCCGATCTGCAGCACTACTGTCATGCCTTTGCGCGCCGAAGGTGGACGTGTCCAGCCTTCTGCTGCCCGTGCCCGAATCAGGTCGTCGAAACTGCCCGCGACTTCATCACCACGCTCATCGGCCAAGGCTTGCTGACGCTGCGGCGTGTCGGAGAGCAAATCTGCCAAGGCCTGGGCCTTTTTCTCTTCGGCGGATTTACGCGCTGCTTCCTGGGCCTTTTTCTTGGTGGCGTCGGCGGCAGCTTTCTTCTTCGCGTCGTCGGCGATCTTCTTCTTCGCCTCGTCTGCTTCAGCTTTTTTCTTGGCGTCTTCGGCGGCTTTCTTCTTCGCGTCTTCGACTATCTTTTTCTTGGCCTCTTCAGCGGCCTTTTTCTTGGCCTCTTCTTCGGCAGCTTTTTTCGCTTCTTCTTCAGATTTCTTCTTGGCTATATCAGCCAATTGTTTCTCTTCAGCCTTTTTAGCTTCGGCAGCTTTCTCGGACTTCTTGGCTTCATCAGCCTTTTTCGCCTCGTCGGCCTTCTTCGCTTCGTCAGCCTTTTTCGATTCCTCGGCCTTTTGAGCCGCCTCTTCTTTCTTTTGTTCCGCAGCAGCCTTCACCGCTTCCTGCTCGACCTTCTTCTGTTCCATCTGTTCGACTTCAGTCTGGCGCGCAGCCGACTTCTGGGCCTCACCCGCAATCTTCTGATTGGTCTGGGTGGTGGCCTGACTTTTCGATTTCAGCTGATACAGGGTCGCCTGCACGATCGGCTTGGCTGGCGGCAAGTCCGGGGTCATGGCAAAGCTGACGAACAACATGCCAAACACCAGGACGTGCAGGGCAATTGCCCAGACGCTAGGCCAGAAGTAGCTTTCCGAGGCGGACGGCTCTCGCTGTTGCTGCATCAGGGCGCCTCGGTAATCAAGCCAACGTTACCGACGCCGGCCTTCTGCAGCCCGCCCATGGCGCCCATGACGGAGCCGTAGTCGACCGACTTGTCGCCGCGAATGAAGACCTGGGTGTGCTTGCCGCCTTCGTTGCCGGAGCGAATGATCTTGGTCACAGCATCAGTCATCGCCGGCAGGGTCAGAGCCTTGTCCTGCTGCTTCTGGGTGTCGACTTCGCTGCCAAGGTTCCAATAATAGGTCTTGTCAGCCTTGATCGAGATGGTCAAGACCTGGGTATTGTTGTCCTGAGGCAAGGCTTCGCTGGAAACCTTGGGCAGATCAACCTTCACACCCTGGTTGAGCATCGGCGCGGTCACCATGAAGATCACCAGCAGCACCAGCATCACGTCGATGTAAGGCACTACGTTCATCTCGGCGACCGGCTTGCGCTTGGTTCGAGCTCGAGTGATTAAAGCCATCGGGGAGTACCTGCTTATTCTTCGCTGGTGTGCACTTTACGGTGCAGGATCGCCTGGAATTCATCGGCGAAGGTGTAGTAACGGCCAATCAGGTTCTCGCCGCGCGCGGCAAAACGGTTGTAGGCGATAACAGCGGGGATAGCGGCGAACAGGCCGATCGCGGTAGCGATCAGAGCTTCGGCAATACCTGGGGCCACTGTGGCCAGGGTAGCTTGCTGGGCCTGGGCCAGGCCTCGGAAGGAGTTCATGATCCCCCACACGGTACCGAACAGGCCGATGTACGGGCTGACGGAACCAACAGTGGCGAGAAACGGCAGGCTCTGCTCCAGCTTCTCTTCTTCACGGGAGATGGCGACGCGCATGGCACGAGCCACACCTTCCATCACTGCTTCCGGATCAACACCCGGCTGCTGACGCAGACGCGAGAATTCCTTGAAGCCGGCACGGAAGATTTGCTCCACACCCGAATCCGGGTCCGGGTTGCTGCCGGCCTGGCGGTAGAGCTTGGACAGGTCGATACCCGACCAGAAGCGCTCTTCAAAGCTCTCCAGGGCACGTCGACCGGCACGCAGCAGGTTGCTGCGCTGAAAAATCATGACCCAAGAGGTAACCGATGCGGCTACCAGGATCAGCATCACCAGTTGAACCACAACACTGGCATTGCTGACCAGGCTCCACATGGAGGAATGGTCGACGACGGTAGGTTCCACGCTAAATCTCCTGCTTTGATTGTTTACCCGCGCCGCTCACGGCGGCAAAGGCCGCACGTAGAGTTTCGGGAATGGCCCGAGGTTTCAAACTGTTGGTGCGTACACACGCCACCAGGAACTGCCCCTCACAGAGCAGCGTTGCATCCGTTGCCCGCCTGACCTGCTGCTTGAAACGCAGGCTGGCACGGTTCAATTCGATTACTTCAGCGCTAACCAGAAGCTCGTCGTCCAGTCGCGCCGGCGCGTGGTAACGCGCCTCGCTGGAGTGCACGACGAATAACAGGTCCTCCCCTGCCAGCTGGGATTGGGCAAAGCCCAGCTCCCGTAGCCGCTCGGTTCGAGCCCGCTCCATGAACTTGAGGTAATTGACGTAATAAACGATGCCGCCGGCATCGGTGTCCTCGTAATAAACGCGACAGCGATGTGCGAACGACTGATCCCCGTTTTGCGCGCGCATACTCTAGTGCTTACTCCTGAGGTTGCCAATCCGGCTGGGCAACTGTTTTTTCATTCTTTGAAACATTTGCAGTGACTGAATGACGACGCCAGACACTGGGACAGCACAAACATCGAATAAATCGACTCCCATCAAGCTTTTAATCGTCCACTGCATCGAGGAATTCGTCTACCACGGGCATCTCACCCAATCGTGACGGAATGTTTAACCCAAAGTGCAGATAAGCGTGACGCGTCACCACCCGCCCCCTTGGCGTACGCATGATGTAGCCCTGCTGAATCAGGTACGGCTCAAGAACATCCTCAATGGTGTGCCGCTCTTCACTGATGGCCGCAGCCAGGCTGTCAACGCCCACCGGGCCGCCGTCGAATTTCTCGATCATGGTCAAGAGTAGACGTCGATCCTGGTGATCGAAACCATGCTCGTCCACGTCCAGCAAGTTCAGCGCCAAGTCAGCCACTGCCTTGGTGATATGCCCCTTGGCCCGCACTTCAGCAAAATCGCGCACACGACGCAGCAATCGGTTGGCGATCCGTGGCGTGCCACGTGCACGACGCGCAATCTCAAACGCGCCTTCCGGGTCCAGGGGCAAGCCAAGTATGCTCGCCGAACGGCTGACGATGGTCGCCAGATCCGCCGTGCTATAGAACTCAAGACGTTGAACAATGCCGAAACGGTCTCGCAATGGGTTGGTGAGCATGCCCGCACGAGTCGTCGCCCCCACCAGGGTGAACGGTGGCAGGTCGAGCTTGATCGAGCGCGCCGCCGGACCTTCGCCGATCATGATGTCGAGCTGAAAGTCCTCCATCGCCGGGTACAGCACTTCCTCAACGATGGGCGACAACCGGTGAATCTCGTCGATAAACAGTACGTCGTGAGGTTCAAGGTTGGTGAGCAGCGCCGCAAGATCACCCGGACGCTCCAACACCGGGCCGGAGGTGGATTTGATCGACACCCCCATTTCCTGCGCAATGATATTGGCCAGGGTGGTTTTACCCAGCCCCGGCGGACCGAAAATCAATGTGTGATCCAGGGATTCACTGCGCCCGCGCGCGGCCTGGATAAACAACTCCATTTGCTCACGCACGGTGGGCTGGCCGATGTAGTCGGCCAGGCTCAGGGGGCGGATGGCCCGGTCCTGAACTTCTTCACGGTCGCGCGGGCCAGTGGCCGCAATCAGACGATCAGCTTCAATCACTTAAATCATTCCCTTCAGGGCTCGGCGGATCATGTCTTCGCTGCTCAGGTTCTTGTCTTTAATAGCCGACACCGCCTTGCTTGCCTCCTGCGGCTTATAGCCCAGAGAGATAAGCGCGCTGACCGCATCGCTTTCGGCGCTCGCTACTTGGCTCGCCGGCATATCCGGTTGGTTCGGCACCAGGGCGAACATGCTCGGCACAACCTCCCAGGCCTTGAAGCGGTCTTTGAGCTCGACCAACAGGCGCTCGGCGGTTTTCTTGCCCACACCCGGTACCTTGGTCAAAGCCGAGGTGTCCTGGGCCGAAACGGCACGCACCAACTCGTCTACTTCCAGGCTCGACATCAAGGCCAGCGCCAGTTTCGGCCCTACGCCATTGAGGCGAATCAGTTCGCGAAAAAAGTCTCGGTCACGCTTGCCGATGAAACCATAGAGTAATTGCGCGTCTTCGCGCACCACCAAATGGGTGTGCAGCGTTATCGGCTCACCGACCGACGGTAGGCGATAGAGTGTGGTCATGGGCACTTCGAGTTCATACCCCAACCCGTTTACATCCAGAATCAGATGCGGCGGCTGTTTCTCAGCCAGGGTGCCGCGCAAGCGTCCAATCACGGTTCAAATCCTTAAAGCGTGGGGGTCAGATCGAGGCCTGACCGCAAATTTCGATTGCGCTGATGCTATCAGAGACGCAGCCGCCCGCCACGACTGCGTGCTGTGCCCAACCCGTGGGGCAGCAGGCTGGAACGAGTGTGTGCATGGCAAATGGCAATAGCCAGGGCGTCAGAGGCATCAATCTGCGGTTTTGAGGTGAGCTTGAGCATGTGCATGACCATCATCTGAACCTGCTCTTTATTAGCGGCGCCGGTGCCGACCACGGCCTGCTTGACCTGAGTAGCAGTGTATTCCGCGATTTCCAGGCTCTCTTCGGCGCCGGCGACGATGGCAGCGCCACGGGCCTGGCCGAGCTTCAACGCCGAGTCAGCGTTTTTTGCCATGAATACCTTTTCGATGCCCATGGTCACCGGCCCGTAGGTCTGGATCACTTCGCGCACGCCGCGATAAACAATCTGCAGGCGCTCGGCTAACTCGCCCGCGCCGGTGCGGATGCAGCCCGAGGCGACATAGACGCAGCCGCGCGGGGTGTGTTGCACCACACCAAAGCCGGTGATGCGCGAACCGGGGTCGATACCTAGGATTAAAGTCATAACGCCTGCAGGTTGGATAAACACATTTTTTGATACACCGTAGTTCCAATGTGGGAGGGGGCTTGCTCCCGATAGCAGTGTGTCAGTCAGCTTATGTCTAACTGGACGACCGCCATCGGGAGCAAGCCCCCTCCCACATTTGGATCTACGTCATTCCTCAGCCTAGCTGTTCGGCCACGGATTCCGGAATATCGGCGTTGGAATACACGTTTTGCACATCATCCAGGTCTTCCAGCATATCCAGCAGCTTCAGCACCTTCTGCGCGCCATCCAAGTCCAACTCGGCGCTGGTGGTCGGCAGCATCACGATTTCCGCGTCGGTGCCTTTGAAACCAGCAGCTTCTAGGGCGTTGCGCACGGCATAGAAGCTGGCAAACGAGGTGAATACATCGATGGAACCGTCTTCGTTGGTCACCACGTCGTCGGCATCCGCTTCCATCGCGGCTTCCATCAGCGCATCTTCATCCGTGCCAGGCGCAAAGGAAATCTGGCCCTTGCGCTCGAACAGATAGGCCACCGAACCGTCAGTCCCGAGGTTGCCGCCACACTTGCTGAATGCGTGACGCACAGCTGCGGCAGTGCGGTTGCGGTTATCGGTCATGCACTCGACCATCACCGCCACGCCGCCTGGGCCATAGCCTTCGTAGGTCAGCTCAACCATGTCGTCGGTATCGGCAGCGCCGGCACCACGGGCCACAGCGCGGTCGATAATGTCGCGGCTCATGTTGGCGCCGAGCGCTTTGTCCAGTGCCAGGCGCAGACGCGGGTTGGAGCCCGGATCACCACCGCCTTGACGGGCAGCGACGGTCAGTTCGCGAATCCACTTGGTGAAAATCTTGCCTTTCTTGGCATCCTGACGCTCTTTGCGGTGCTTGATGTTCGCCCACTTGGAATGGCCAGCCATAACACAACTCCGAAATTCTCTAGAAACCTTGATCAACCCCGCCCCAGGCGGGATACAGCTCTTTAACGCAAAGGCGCATCCGAAGATGCGCCTTTTTGACTGCGTAAAACCCTATAGCGCTTTCACGCAGCAGCCTTACTCAGCCTTTGGCGTCTCGCGCAGACGGATGTGCAGTTCGCGCAGCGCCTTGGCATCCACCACACCCGGAGCCTGGGTCATGACGTCCGCAGCACTCTGGGTTTTCGGGAAGGCGATCACTTCACGGATCGACTGGGCACCGGTCATCAGCATCACCAGACGGTCGAGACCGAACGCCAGGCCACCGTGAGGCGGCGCGCCGTACTTCAGGGCGTCGAGAAGGAAGCCGAACTTCTCTTCCTGCTCCGCTTCGTTGATGCCCAACAGGCGGAATACCGCTTGTTGCATCTCTTTGCGATGGATACGGATCGAACCGCCACCCAGTTCGGTGCCGTTGAGCACCATGTCGTAGGCACGGGACAGTGCGCCAGCCGGGTTGGCTTCCAATTCCTCAGGCGAGCACTTCGGCGCGGTGAACGGATGGTGCAAGGCGCTGAAGCTGCCGTCGTCGTTCTCTTCGAACATCGGGAAGTCGACAACCCACATCGGTGCCCACTTGCAAGTCAGCAGGTCCAGGTCGTGGCCCAGCTTGATGCGCAGCGCGCCCAAGGCTTCGCTGACGATCTTGGCTTTGTCTGCACCGAAGAACACGATGTCGCCGTCGACCGCGCCAACGCGATCCAGAATCGCGTTGAGGTTGTCCAGCGGAATGTTTTTCACGATCGGCGATTGCAGACCGTCAACACCGTTGGCGCGCTCGTTGACCTTGATGTACGCCAGGCCCTTGGCACCGTAGATGCCGACAAACTTGGTGTAGTCGTCGATCTGCTTGCGCGGCATGCTCGCGCCGCCAGGCACGCGCAGGGCCGCGATGCGGCATTTAGGGTCGTTGGCCGGGCCGCTGAAAACTTTGAAATCAACTTCTTTCAGTTGGTCGGCAACGTCCACCAGTTCCAACGGGTTACGCAAGTCTGGCTTGTCGGAGCCGTAGCGGCGCATGGCTTCTTCGAAGGTCATGTGCGGGAATTCGCCGAATTCCAGGTCCAGCACTTCCTTGAACAGGTTGCGGATCATCTGCTCGGTCAGGCCCATGATCTCTTTTTCATCGAGGAAACTGGTCTCGATGTCGATCTGGGTGAATTCCGGCTGGCGGTCGGCGCGCAGGTCTTCGTCGCGGAAGCACTTGGCGATCTGGTAGTAACGGTCGAAGCCGGCCACCATCAGCAGTTGCTTGAACAACTGCGGCGATTGCGGCAGAGCGAAGAACGAACCGGCGTGGGTACGGCTAGGCACCAGGTAGTCACGCGCGCCTTCCGGGGTGGCCCGGGTCAGGATTGGCGTTTCTACGTCAAGGAAGCCGTTTTCGTCGAGGAAGCGGCGGATGCTGGTGGTCATGCGCGAACGCAAACGCAGCTTTTCGGCCATTTCCGGACGACGCAGGTCGAGGAAGCGGTAGCGCAGGCGGGTTTCTTCGCCGACGTCGGAATATTCATTCAGTGGAAACGGCGGAGTTTCCGACTCGTTCAGCACTTCCAGCTCATAACCCAGCACTTCGATTGCACCGGACGCCATGTTCGCGTTCACGGCACCGGCCGGACGCAGGCGAACCTTGCCGGTGATCTTCACGACGTATTCGCTGCGCACACGGTCAGCGGCGGCGAAGCTCTCGGCGCGGTCCGGGTCAAATACCACTTGGGCCAGACCATCACGATCACGGATATCGAGGAAGATCACCCCGCCGTGGTCGCGGCGACGGTGAACCCATCCGCAAAGGGTAATTTCCTGACCTTCCAGGGTCTCGTTCAGTTGGCCGCAATAGTGGCTGCGCATCATGGTCGTGGTTTCACTTCTCGTAATTCGAAATTCGGTGGAGGCTTGCCTCGTCACCGCACAGTTAAGCAGGGGACGGATAATGCAGTAGCCTGCGCGTGGAGTTCAACTCAGTCTGCTTTGTCGCCGCCGGCCAGATTCTTCTTCGAGCCGGTCTTGAAATCGGTCTCGTACCAGCCGCTGCCGCTCAGGCGGAAGCCTGGCATGGACAACATCTTCTTGAGCTCGGGTGCCTGGCAGGCCGGGCAATCGACCAACGGCGCGGCGCTGATCTTCTGGATGGCTTCCAACTGATGTCCACAGGAAGCACATTGATAGTCGTACATGGGCATGGCGATGTCTCGGCGATCGATCGTTACTGTGCCGCGCCCGCTCTTGGAGTAGAGCAGAGGGAGAAAGCCCCGGCAGCAGCAAAGCGCGAGATTATATCTGGTAAATCGAGGCAGCGCAGCCGGCTTTCTGCCCGGAGCCTGGTCCACTTCGACGGCGGACCGGCCCCAAAGCCGACCGATCACTCAGGGTTTGGCGAGGCAACACGGCCTTTTAATAGATGAACCACGCACACAACCCTGACCAAGCCACTGAAGTTCTTCACACCTCCATACCGCAAGTGCACTTCCCGATCGACATATGACAGCAGCGCACTGACAGAGCAGGCATTGATCCTGGCTATTTCCGTGAGAATGTTCCAATAGATCTGCTCGAGCCGCAGACAAGTGGAAAACCCATTGAGCCGTACCGATCGGGACATTGGCTTGGCCAGCCCCATATCGAACCCCTTGGCGAAGGGGTCGACGTTTATCTTATGAAAACCACCGGTTTCCATTACTCCAATATCCACTCCACGTGACATACACCTGACACTCCATTGCCAAACAGCAGCCCACGGGTCCTCCCATTGGGCAGTGACCCTATAAAACAGCAGGACGAGGCAGGCAGCCAGAAGACGGGACGTTGAAAGGCGTAGGACAACGCTAGGAAATGCATGGAAACAAGCAAGTGGCGCCGCGATGGCGCCACTCCGGGTCAACGACTACTGATTTTCGAGAAGAGAGCGCAGCATCCACGCGGTTTTCTCGTGAACCTGCATACGCTGGGTCAACAGGTCCGCAGTCGGCTCATCGCTGACTTTATCAAGCAACGGGAAAATACCCCGCGCGGTTCGTGTGACAGCTTCCTGGCCCGCCACCAACTGCTTGATCATCTCTTCTGCGCTGGGTACGCCCTCTTCTTCCTTGATGGAAGACAGACGGGCATAGATCGAATAGGCGCCCGGCGCCGGAAAACCCAGGGCACGGATACGCTCGGCAATAGAGTCAACCGCCAGCGCCAGCTCGTTGTACTGCTCTTCGAACATCAAGTGCAGCGTCCGAAACATGGGGCCCGTGACGTTCCAATGGAAGTTGTGGGTCTTCAGGTACAGTACATAGGTATCGGAAAGCAGTCGTGATAGCCCATCGACGATGGATTTACGATCTTCTTCACTGATACCGATATCGATTGCCATGTTTATCCCCTTCAATTGACAAGCATTCATTGATCAGGTGCAGGACCACTGTAGCAAGAGTGCTGCTGACGCGCAGCCCGCCAAGGACACGGTGCGGCAAATGGTCCTGCGCTTTACGCCCTCTTCGGCGGCAACCAAGTCATTTGAGCCACGCAGGAAAATTCCCGCCAAACGCCCAAAAAACACCCGCACCTGTCTAGGACCAGCGTTTCACGCAGAAATGCCCCGCACCCTGCAAAGCACGAAAATGCTTGATTTGAGTAGGCACAGCCTTTGCTGTTAAATAGGCAGCGTGTCGCCGCCGTTTTTTCACGGCGAGCGGCATAGGCTGATACCCGTGCACGTGCCCAACGCCTCCCATTGTTCAGAAGCGAACCGTGCCAGTCAGCTCTTCCTTGTGATCCGTCTTAACGTGAGTTAATCAAAATGTTGAAAATCGTCCACCTGCTAACGGGCGTTGCAGCGTTGCTGCTGTCCTTTATCCCGAGCCTGCAGCCTGAAAGCCTGCCCTACCTGCAACAACATGACGCTTTGTACCTGGCCTTGTTCGGCCTTCTTAACCTGACGCTCGCCCCAGTAATCCCTTACTGGAACAAAGGCACGCGCCATCAACTGCAAAACCTGGTCAGCGCGCTGCTGGTACTGACCGTTGTCGTACAAACCCTCACCCTCCTGGCACCCATGCCTGAAGTCGGCGGCCATCCGGCCATCCTGCTCAGCCTGGTAATTGCTGTGGTCGCCATCGCTCTTCACCTGGCTATCAGCTTCTACCGCTCGTCCCCCGCGGCCGCGTCGCAAAACTACGACATGACCAATCGGGATACCGGTACCGTCAAGTGGTTCAACACATCCAAAGGCTTCGGCTTTATTTCCCGTGATTCGGGCGACGATATCTTCGTCCACTTCCGGGCCATTCGCGGCGAAGGCCATCGTGTTCTGGTTGAAGGCCAGCGCGTGGAGTTTTCCGTGATGAATCGCGACAAAGGCCTACAAGCCGAAGACGTGATCGCTGCATTGCCGCGTCGCTGATTCCAGCCGTCGCAGCAAAAAAACCGCGATCCAGCCTGGCTGGGTCGCGGTTTTTTTTATTGCCTGTCGATCAGTAGTGAGGCGGCGGCGCTTCTTCTTCAGATGACTCGAATTGCCCGCCCATTTCTTCCTGGCGCTTAAGCAGCGCGGTCATCTGCAACTGCAGCCGTTCGACGGCCCGCTGCTGGGTGACCAGGATGTCATTCAGGGTTTCGATGGTGTCGTCCTGGAAGGCCAGGCGGCTTTCCAGTTCAGTGACGCGGTCTTGCAGATCCATGGTTCAGCCCTGGGTAAAGATAAAGTCGGCGGGCAGCAGCTCGCGCAGACGCGAACGAATGGCGACCAGTTGCTCTTCAGTGTACGGCTGGGCCGGATGCTTGCCCCACACTGGAGCAGGCCAGGCAGCGTCATCACGCTTGCGTACGATCACATGCACATGCAATTGGCTCACGACGTTGCCCAGCGCGCCAATGTTCATCTTGTCGGCGGCCAACCCTTCATTCAGCCACTGCGCCAAGGCAGTGGTCTCTTGCCACAGGGTATGTTGATCTGCGACATCCAGCTGAAACACTTCGCTGATACCGTTGATACGCGGCACCAGGATGAACCAGGGGTAGTTCGAATCATTGGACAGCAGCAGGCGGCACAGCGGGAAGTCCCCGATGACCAGTGTGTCTTGTTGCAAACGTTGATCTAAGGCGAACACCACGGGCACTCCGTTCGGCAGGTCAGTTTCAGGCGCCAGCATACCTTTGAACGCGCCAAGCTTCACGGCGAATGGCAGCAACGTAACGCAAACCGATAAAAACCTGCACTCTTAAGAGGCAGGCAAATATTTGAGCTACGCTAATCCGGGCCTTTCAAGGGCGCACCAAAATGACCCACTTGTGCATCAAAGGGATCCGCCGACTACCCACTTGTAGGGTGAACCGGTAACGTTTTTCTCTGGCACAGTGTTTTAGTACCACCGAACAGGCGTAACCCATGCACGTCAAGCCCAAACAAAACGGCGTAAAAACCCCGTACTTATGAGGTTTTTACACGCCCACCACGCTTTTCACGAAAAAATGACATTCGGTTACCGGTTTGGGCGCGCTTGTTGCATTCACACTCACATCGTCGGCAACGACACCCGTTTGGAAGCAGGTGTTTCGCGATAAAAGAACAGCAGCGTTTCGATGCGCCCCACGGAAGGTTTCAAACTTCGAAAGAGGTCTGAAAACAGCATTGAAGTTGTCAGTCCCGTAACATTCAGGACTGTGAATTTGCGACATGGAGCTAGCAATTTACGACAGCCTCGTAAAGAAGCTGAAAGGAAAGTTTGGTAAGTATCGTCATTAGAGTCTGCGTGATATAACTTTGCGCCGACACAAAAAAGAAAGAGCCGCCCAGATAAAAATACAGGTGGGACGGCAGTACTCTTCCGAAAACCAAAGGAGCAAATCACGATGCGCGTGATGAAGTGGAGCATGATCGCCCTGGCTGTTTCTGCAGGCACCTCGCAGTTCGCAATCGCGTCCTCTCAGGACGACGCAAAGGGCTTTATCGAAGATAGCACCCTGACCGCGAAAACCCGTGCAATGTACATGAACCGTGACTACAAGGACGGCGTGGGTAACGTGCGTCGTGGTAACGGTACCTACACCACCGGCACCGACGACAAAGTCAGCGGCTACCGTCAGGACACCGGTATCAGCGAGTTGCTCACCTACCAATCCGGCTACACCCAAGGCACCGTCGGCTTCGGCGTCGATCTCATGGGCATGGGCAGCTATAAGCTTGATGGCGGTGCGGGCCGTGCCGGTAACGGTCTGTTCGCAACCAATGGCGCTGGCGAGCCAGAATCCACTCAGTCCAAAGTGGCTGGGGCAGCGAAACTCCGCATCTCCGACACCGTGCTGAAATATGGTAACCAGTTCGTATCCAGCCCGGTTTTCACTACCGACGACGGCCGTCTGCTGCCTGAAGTCGCCACCGGCACCTTGATCACCAGCAACGAGATCAAAGGTCTGGAATTGACCGCTGGCCGCTTCACCGCACTGAGCGCGCAAACCGGCATGGGCCGTGACAGCATCAACGGTCGCAGCCGTGTTACCGGCAAGCAAAACCCAGGGCTGAGTGCAGCGAATATCGCTGGCTTTACCTACTCGGGCCTTGAGAACTTCATTTTCGCGTTCCACGCCTCCGATGTTGAAGACTACTGGAAGAAGCAGTACGTCAACGTCTTCTACACCCTGCCACTGAGCGACAAGCAATCGTTGAGTTTCGACTTCAACGGCTACCGCAGCAAGGACGACGGCAAAAAGCTGAACGGCGACCTGGACAACCGCGTCTGGAGCCTGGCAGCTGCGTATAGCATCGACGCACACAAGTTCACCCTGGCTTACCAGCAGTCCTCTGGTAAAACCGGTTACAACTACGGTGTCGACGGTGGCGGTACCGTTTACCTGGCCAACTCCGTGCAAATCTCCGACTTCGTTGGCGAAGACGAGAAGTCCTGGCAGGCTCGCTACGACCTGAACATGGCCTCGTTCGGCGTGCCAGGTCTGAGCTTCATGACCCGTTACACTCGCGGTAGCAACGTTACCGTTGCAGATTCCAGCGATGGTAAAGAGCACGAGTGGGACGTGGAAGCCAAGTACGTACTGCAAGAAGGCCCGGCCAAAGGTCTGTCCTTCCGCGTTCGTAACGCAATCTACAGCGGCACCAACAGCGATTACCGCGCGACCAACTACGACAACCTGGTCGACACCCGTGTGATCGTAGAATACCCACTGAGCATCTTGTAATTTCAGTGGTCAGCTGATTGCGCTAACGCGTAACGCTAATAAAAACCGGCGCCCTTAATCAGGTCGCCGGTTTTTTTATGACCTACAAAAAGCGCTTCAATTTTACATAGCAAGCTAACTAAGAAACCTAGGCTTACTAGTTGTGTTACTCGGCGTCGATTAAAACTTGATAGTTGCCAAAGGGGAGTGACAAAAAACAAGGGGCATGAAGCCCCTTGTCTTTAACAGCAATAGCTGACCAAGCGGCCAAGTTAATAAAGCAACTGATTACACAGCCGCTTCCTGAACCACACGAATAACCCGTTGCGGAAACGGAATATCAATCCCCGCCGCCTTTAAACGATCACGCGCCAGTTCATTGAGCATGAAGACTACATCCCAATAATCCGGGGTTTTGGTCCAGCAACGCAGGGAAACCGTGATGGAGCTATCGCCCAAGGTCGAGACCACCGCAACCGCTGCAGGATCAGTCAGTACACGGGGATCTTTTGACAGTTCCAGAAGCACGTCACGGGCTTTTTGCAGGTCGGCGTCATAATCCACGCCCACATCAAACACCACCTTGCGGGTCGGCTGACGGTTGGTGTTGGTGATGATGCCGTTGGACAGGATGCCGTTAGGTACGATCACGGTCTTGTTGTCGCCAGTGCGCAGCACGGTGTGGAAGATCTGGATGCTGTCGACAGTGCCCGAGGTGCCTTGGGCTTCGATCCAGTCACCAATGCGGAATGGGCGGAACAACAGAATCAGCACGCCACCGGCGAAGTTGGCCAGGCTGCCCTGCAATGCCAAGCCAATGGCCAGGGTCGCGGCACCGATGGCCGCCACGAACGAGGTAGTCGCCACGCCGATCATCGAGGCCACGCTGACAATCAGCATGACCTTCAGCGCAATGTTCGCCAGGCTGGTGATGAAGTGTTGCAGTGCCAGGTCCGCGTTACGCAGAGCCAGCAAGCGACCTACACGGTGGGTCAATACGTTGATCAGCCACCAGCCAATGGCCAGGGTGATCACTGCCAGTAGTACTCGGCTGCCGTATTCCATGATCATCGGGATCCACGACTGTGAGGTCTTGATCAGGTGATCCACTTCAGCATTGAAATCCATCTATCGTCTCCTGTTTGGCGGATGTGCGGCTTTATTGACGGCCTAAAAACGCAAATGAGCCCCGTAGGGCTCAAGTGCAGGCACAGGTTATGGGGCGTGGGACGTCAAAATCGCCCGCTGGTTCCCCAAAATGCCATCAGTCGCGGAAGTTATTGAACTGCAGCGGCATGTCGAAGGTTTTGGCGCGCAGGGCAGCGATGGCCTCTTGCAGGTCATCACGTTTCTTGCCAGTGACGCGAACCTGCTCACCCTGGATGGCCGCCTGGACTTTCAGCTTGGCGTCCTTGATATGGGCGACGATCTTCTTCGCCAGCTCCTTGTCGATGCCTTCCTTTAACACTGCTTCCTGCTTCATCAGCTTGCCGGAAGCGTAGGCGTCCTTGATTTCAAGGCACTGTGCATCGATCTTGCGCTTGACCAACGACAGCTTGAGGATCTCGATCATCGCTTCCAGCTGGAAATCGGCTTCAGCGGTCAGGTTGACGGTCAGTTCCTTTTCCTTGAACTCGAAGCTGCCCTTGCCCTTCAGGTCATAGCGACGGTCCAGCTCCTTGACGGCGTTCTCGACGGCGTTGGTGACTTCGTGTTTGTCCAGTTCAGATACCACGTCGAACGAAGGCATGTGATTTCTCCAATATAAGGGGCGGGTTCAGTAGAGATGGAGCGCGCCCGAGCTAAAATGCCGGGGCATTATAGCGGTTCTTTCGCCCCGTTCACCGCAGGCGACCCTACGGAGCACAAACTGATGTCGACCACCTGGCATATTCTCGGCGCCGGCAGCCTGGGCACACTCTGGGCCACGCGCTTGGCTCGCGCCGGCCTGCCCGTGAGGATGATTCTGCGCGATAAGGCGCGCCTTGCCAGCTATCAGGCCGGTAAGGGGCTGACGTTGGTCGAACACGGTATAGAAAAGACTTATCCGGTGATTGGCGAAACGCCTGACAACCCCGAGCCGATTCATCGCCTGCTGGTTGCGTGCAAAGCCTACGACGCCCAGAGCGCCGTCGCACATTTGCAGCATCGCCTGTCGCCACACGCCGAGCTGGTCCTTTTGCAAAACGGCCTTGGCAGCCAGGACGCAGTGGTTGCTCAGTTCCCCCAAGCACGCTGCATCTTCGCCTCCAGCACCGAAGGCGCGTTTCGCGACGGCGATTGGCGCGTGGTGTTTGCAGGCCACGGCTACACCTGGCTGGGGGATGCAGCCCACCCTGCCCCACCGCTGTGGCTGAACGACCTTCACGCCGCCGGCATCCCCCACGAATGGAGCACCGACATTCTTACGAGGCTATGGCGCAAGCTCGCGCTCAATTGCGCGATCAACCCGCTGACCGTGCTTTACCAGTGCCGCAACGGCGAACTGCAAACCCATCAATGTGAAGTGGCAACCCTGTGCGCTGAACTCGGTGAGCTGCTGGAATGTTGCGGCCAACCCGACGCCGCGCTGGACCTGCAACACGAAGTGGAACGGGTGATCCACGCCACAGCCGCTAACTACTCCTCCATGTACCAGGACGTCGCCAACGCCCGCCGCACCGAAATCAGTTACCTGTTGGGCTATGCTTGCCAGGCGGCCGCACGCCACCAATTGAACCTGCCGCATTTGCAGCAGTTGCAGGTGCGTTTGATTGATCAGTTAGTTGCACGCGGATTGCCCCGCGACTGAACCACGCGCTACCCTGCCCGCCTGTCTATCACCTGGGATAACCCTGATGCCGCTGCGCCAGCGCCTCGAAAATCTACCGGTTGGGCAGAAACTGCTGGCCGCCCTGTTGGTGTTGTTGACCACCGTATTGCTGGTGGCCAACCTGACCTTTATCAGCGCTGCGTACTGGATTTCCCAGGAAAGCATGGCACCTCAGGCGTTGCAGGCCATCGGTCGCCTGGTATCCAACCCGGGCCTCGCCGCCGAAGCACTCGAATCCCCCGCCCAAGCCGATGCCCTGCTCAGTGAGCTGACCAGCTATTCGCCATTACGCGCCGCCGCCCTGTATGACGGCGAAGGCAACCGGCTGGCGCAGATGCAACACGGTGATCGCCTGCACTTGCCGGACAACTATCGGCATATCGAGGCGTGGCGTGTTACCGAGTTTCGCAGTAACCAGATCATCACCCTGCCCCGGGCAGGCCAGCCTTCCGGGCATTTGCTGCTGGTGGCCAGCAGCGAACTGCCGGTGGCCTTCTACACCGGCACGCTGACGGCCAGCCTGGGTATCCTGATTTTCAGTGTGCTGCTATGGCTGATCATCGCCCGGCAGATCAAGCGCCTGATTACCCGGCCGATCCACGAATTGGAAGAACTGTCGCGCCAAGTAACCCGCGAAGAGAACTACGCCCTGCGCGCCGGCCGTGGTAACCGCGATGAAATCGGCAGCCTGGCCGAAGCTTTCAACACTATGCTCTCGCGTATCGAAGCTCGCGAACAGCAGCTCAAGCGCGCAAGGGACGACTCCCAGGCCGCTTATGACCAAGCCCAAGGCTTGGCCGAAGAAACACGCCATACCAACCGAAAGTTGGAGCTGGAAGTCCAGGTTCGCAGCAAGATCGAGAAAAAACTCACCGGTTTTCAAAACTACCTGAACAGCATCATCGACTCGATGCCCTCGGCGTTGATCGCCCTGGACGAACAACTCTACGTCACCCAGTGGAACCAGGAAGCCAGCGCGCTTTCCGGTACGCGCCTGGATGAAGCGCTGAATCAGCCGATCTACCTCGCTTTTCAACCGCTCAAGCCGTACCTGCCGCAGATCAAGGCTACGGTGGAGCAGCACACGGTAGAACGCATCGAGCGTGTCACCTGGATCAAGGATGATGAACCCAAGCATTACGCCCTGACCTTCTACCCGCTGATGGGCGGTGCCGGGCGAGGCGTGGTGATCCGTATCGACGACATCACTCAGCGTCTGTCCCTGGAAGAAATGATGGTGCAGTCGGAAAAAATGCTCTCGGTCGGTGGGCTTGCCGCCGGTATGGCTCACGAGATCAACAATCCGCTGGGGGCGATCCTGCATAACGTGCAGAACATCCGGCGCCGGCTGTCGTCCGACCTACCCAAAAACCTGGAATTCGCCGAGCAGGCAGGTATCGAACTGGAAAAGATCAACCGCTACCTGGAAGGCCGTGAGGTGCCACAATTGCTGGATGGCATCCAGCAAGCCGGTGCGCGAGCGGCCAAGATCGTCACTCACATGCTCAGTTTCAGCCGCCGCAGTAATCGGCAGATGGCGCCTTGCGACCTGCCGGCGCTGATCGACCAGGCCGTGGAAATTGCCGGTAACGACTTCGATCTGGCCATCGGTTTCGACTTCAAGGGCCAGGCGATCATTCGTCAGTTCGACCCCCAACTGGGCCCGGTGCCCGGCACTGCCAACGAGCTGGAACAAGTACTGCTCAACCTGCTGAAAAACGCAGCCCAGGCCATTCATCTACGTGAAGACGATCGCGAACCGGGGCGCATCATCCTGCGCACACGTCTTAACCCGCCGTGGGCAGAGATTCAGGTGGAAGACAACGGTATCGGCATGAGTGAGAACGTACGTAAACGCACTTTCGAGCCGTTCTTCACCACCAAAGAGATCGGCCAGGGCACTGGGCTTGGGCTTTCGGTTTCGTACTTCATCGTCACCAACAACCACAAAGGGCAGATGGAGGTGCATTCCACCCTCGGTCAAGGCACCTGTTTTACCCTGCGCTTACCCTTGGCGGGCAGCCAACTGCCGCCCAATGAACTGACCCAACTGGAGCACTGATCATGGGCTTTCGCCTGTCGAAGATTTACACCCGTACTGGAGACACAGGCGAAACCGGCCTCGGCGACGGTCGCCGTGTACCCAAGGACCACCCGCGAGTTGAGGCCATCGGTGAAGTCGATTCGCTGAACAGCCAACTGGGATTATTACTGGCGGGCCTGGAAGAGCAGAGTGGCAAGCATCCGGAACTCAAAGATGTGATCGAGGTACTGACCCCATGCCAACATCGATTATTCGACCTCGGCGGTGAGCTGGCGATGCCGGTGTACAAGGCGCTGAACGCAGCGGAAGTGGATCGGCTGGAGGCCGCGATTGATCGCTGGAATGAAGAGGTCGGGCCGCTGGAAAACTTCATCCTGCCCGGTGGCTCGGCGTTGATCGCCCAGGCCCATGTGTGTCGCAGCCTGGCGCGCAGTGCGGAGCGGCGCTGTCAGCACCTCAACGCGGTGGAGCCGTTAGAGGGAGTGGGGTTGGCGTATATCAATCGGCTGTCGGATTTGCTGTTTGTGGCGGCGCGGGTGATTGCCAGGCGCCAGGGGATTGCGGAGATTTTGTGGCAGGCGGCGGCTAAGCCACACTGATCATGATTCGCTGACTCGCAGGGCCTGATCGGGGGCAAGTCGAATCGTCGCACCCGATGAGGCCCGCCAGAGCAGCTTCAAACTTGTGGCCAGAACGCCCTGATACCCGCCACACCCTGAGCCCCAGCTTCCCAAGCCTGCTCCCGATCAGCAGGTCCAACCCCGCCCAACAGAAACACCGGTTTGCTGAACCCACGGATCAACTCTGCCGCCTGCTCCCAACCCAAAGGCTGGGCATCAGGGTGGGTCTGGGTCGGCTGCACCGGCGACAGCGTGACAAAATCCACGTCCATCATTTCTGCCAGCGCCAGTTCTTCAGCGTTGTGGCAGGAAGCAGCCAACCAACGGTCTTTCGGCAGCGGCCGGCCCTTGCTCGCGTATTTGCGCAGTTGCGCCGAGGTCATGTGCCAGCCGGCGGCAGGAAAATCCCCCAGCCATTCAAACGGTCCTTTAAGCATCAACTGCGCCTTGCCAGCGCACAGACCCACCGCATCTACCGCGAGGTCGCGGTATTTGGGGTCGTAACCGTTCGGCGCACGCAGTTGGACCAGCTTGATGCCGCCCGCGACAGCCTTCTGAATCCCGCGTAACAGCGTCGGGGTTTCGAGTTCGCCGGGGGTGATCAGGTAATCGGCAGGCAAGCGCGCGGCGGCAACGATTGGAGCGTTAGCGGCCGGGAACTCGTAGTTGAGCAAATCCCGAGGCGCCACCCATTCCAGGGGTTGCCCTTCGACACCGTGGGGCTCGCCGGTAAAAGCCGAGACTTCCCAGACATCCAGCAAGACCTGCTTGTCCGGGTAGTCATGCTGCACCTTGATCAACGGCCGAGCCGTGGCGACCTGGATACCCAGTTCTTCCTGTAATTCACGGGACAGGGCCGTGGCGACCGACTCACCGGCCTCCACCTTGCCACCGGGAAACTCCCAGAGACCGCCCTGATGCTGGGTATCCGCGCGGCGCGCCAGCAGGATCCTGCCGTCGACACCGCGGATCACCGCTGCTGCTACATGCACTCGTTTCACCGCGGTTATCCTCTTCTATCAGGTACGGTATTCCGCGTTGATCTTCACGTACTCGTGGGACAGGTCGGTGGTCCAGATGGTTTCGCTGCAATCGCCGCGGCCCAACTCGATGCGGATGGTGATTTCTTCCTGCTGCATCACCGCCGAGCCCTGTGCTTCGGTATAGCTCTCGGCACGGGCGCCACGGCTGGCGATGCACACGTCACCGAGGAACACGTCGATCTTGCTCACGTCCAGATCCGGCACACCAGCACGGCCAACGGCGGCGAGGATGCGGCCCCAGTTGGGGTCGGAGGCGAACAGTGCCGTCTTGATCAGCGGCGAGTGGGCCACGGTGTAGCCGACATCCAGGCATTCCTGGTGATTGCCGCCGCCGTTGACTTCAACCGTCACGAACTTGGTGGCACCTTCGCCGTCACGCACGATGGCCTGAGCCACGTCCATGCACACTTCGAACACAGCCTGCTTCAATGCCGCGAACAGCGGGCCGCTGGCCTCGGTAATTTCCGGCAGATCAGCTTTGCCGGTAGCGATCAGCATGCAGCAATCGTTGGTCGAGGTATCGCCATCGATGGTAATGCGGTTGAACGACTTGTTGGCGCCGTCGAGGATCAGGCTGTGCAGCACGTCGCGGGAAACTTTGGCGTCGGTAGCAATGTAGCCGAGCATGGTTGCCATGTTCGGGCGGATCATGCCCGCGCCTTTACTGATACCGGTCACGGTGACGGTCACGCCGTCGTGCACGAACTGACGGCTCGCGCCTTTCGGCAAAGTGTCCGTGGTCATGATGCCAGTGGCGGCGGCCGCCCAGTTATCCACAGACAGGTCGTCCAACGCGGCCTGCAAGGCGCCTTCGATTTTCTCAACCGGCAGCGGCTCGCCGATGACACCGGTGGAGTAAGGCAACACTTGGCTGGCATCCACGCCAGTCAACTGGGCCAGCTTGGCGCAGGTACGCGCAGCTGCGACCAGACCAGGCTCACCGGTGCCTGCGTTGGCATTGCCAGTGTTAGTCAGCAGGTAGCGGATGGAGCCGGCAACGCGCTGCTTGGCCAGGATCACCGGAGCGGCACAGAAGGCGTTGAGGGTGAAAACGCCGGCGACGGTCGAACCTTCGGCACAGCGCATCACCACCACATCCTTGCGCCCCGGGCGCTTGATGCCGGCCGACGCGATACCGAGCTCAAAACCGGCAACCGGGTGCAATGTGGGCAAAGGACCAAGACCAACAGCCATGAACGCGCTCCTTAAAGATAAATGATGTCTGTGCCGTCGTGATCGACGGTGAAATTAATGGCAAAACGCCGCGACGGCAGAGGCCGGTCGCGGCGCTAGGTATTGCAGCGTCAGGCGAAAATCTTATTCGATCTGGCCGTGGCAGTGTTTGAATTTCTTGCCCGAACCGCAGTAGCACAGTTCGTTGCGGCCCAGCTTCTGGTCATTGCGAACCGGCGCCTGAGCCAAGGCCACATCGACCTCTTCGCCCAACACCTCAGGCGCTTCCAGACCCGGCGCTTCGTCGTGCTGGAACTGCATGCGCGCAGCCAGTGCCTCGGCCTCCTGACGCAGGCGAGCTTCTTCCTCGATCGGGTCTTCGCGGCGCACCTGAACGTGGGACAGCACGCGAATCGAATCGCGCTTGATCGAATCCAGCAACTCGGAGAACAGCGTGAAAGACTCGCGCTTGTACTCTTGCTTCGGGTTCTTCTGGGCGTAACCACGCAGGTGGATGCCGTGACGCAGGTGGTCCATGGTCGACAGGTGGTCTTTCCACAGGTCGTCCAGCACGCGCAGTACGATTTGTTTCTCGAAGGTGCGCAGTGCTTCGGCACTCGCCTGCTCTTCTTTCTCGTTGTACGCGGCCAGCAGCTCGGCCATCAGCTTCTCGCGCAGCGTCTCTTCGTACAGGTGATCGTCTTCGTCGAGCCATTGCTGGACAGGCAAGTCGACACCGAAGTCGCTCTTCAACGCGGCTTCCAGACCAGCAACATCCCACTGCTCTGGCAGGGACTGTGGCGGGATGTGTGCACTGACGGTCGCGTTGAGCACGTCCTGACGGAAATCGGCGATGGTCTCGCCAATGTTGTCAGCGGCCAGCAACGTGTTACGCATGTGATAAATCACTTTACGCTGTTCGTTGTTGACGTCGTCGAACTCAAGCAGTTGCTTACGAATATCGAAGTTACGGCCTTCAACCTTGCGCTGGGCCTTCTCGATGGCGTTGGTCACCATACGGTGCTCGATCGCTTCACCGGACTGCATACCCAAGGCTTTCATGAAGTTCTTCACCCGATCCGAGGCGAAGATGCGCATCAGGCTGTCTTCCAGAGACAGGTAGAAGCGGCTGGAACCGGCGTCACCCTGACGGCCGGCACGACCACGCAGTTGGTTGTCGATACGGCGCGATTCGTGACGCTCGGACGCGATCACCTGCAAACCACCGGATTCGAGCACAGCCTGGTGGCGTTTCTGCCAGTCAGCCTTGATCTGGGCGATCTGCTCAGGGGTAGGGTTGTCCAGGGAGGCGACTTCCACTTCCCAGTTACCGCCCAACAGGATGTCAGTACCACGACCGGCCATGTTGGTGGCGATGGTCAATGCGCCTGGGCGACCGGCCTGGGCAATGATCTCAGCTTCTTTTTCGTGGAACTTGGCGTTAAGAACCTTGTGCTCGATACCTTCCTTGTTGAGCAGGTTAGACACGTGCTCGGAAGTCTCGATGGTGGCGGTACCCACCAGAATCGGGCGGCCCTGGGCCATGCCGTCCTTGATGTCGTTGATGATCGCCGCGTACTTCTCTTCGGCGGTCAGGAACACCAGGTCATTGAAATCTTTACGCGCCAGCGGCTTGTTCGGTGGGATCACCATCACAGCCAGGTTGTAGATCTGGTGGAATTCGAACGCTTCGGTGTCCGCAGTACCGGTCATGCCGGACAGTTTGTTATACAGACGGAAGTAGTTCTGGAAGGTGGTGGAAGCCAACGTCTGGCTTTCGGCCTGAATGTTGAGCATTTCCTTGGCTTCGATGGCCTGGTGCAGGCCTTCGGACAGACGACGACCCGGCATGGTACGGCCGGTGTGCTCGTCAACCAATACCACTTGGCCATCTTGCACGATGTATTCGACGTTGCGATGGAACAGCTTGTGGGCGCGCAGGCCCGCATACACGTGGGTCAACAGGCCCAGGTTGTGCGCCGAGTACAGGCTCTCGCCCTCAGCCAGCAGGCCGATCTGGGTCAGCATGTCTTCGACGAACTGGTGACCGGCTTCGTTGAGTTCGACCTGGCGGGTCTTCTCGTCGATGGAGAAGTGACCTTCTTTGGTCACAACGCCTTCCACTTCTTCGATGTGCTGCTCCAGACGCGGGATCAACTTGTTGATCTCGGTGTACAGGCGCGAGCTGTCTTCGGCCTGGCCGGAGATGATCAGTGGGGTACGGGCTTCGTCGATGAGAATGGAGTCGACTTCGTCGATCACGGCAAAGTTGAGTTCACGCTGGAATTTTTCATCCATGCTGAACGCCATGTTGTCGCGCAGGTAGTCGAAACCGAATTCGTTGTTGGTGCCGTAGGTAATGTCGCACGCGTAAGCAGCGCGCTTCTCTTCCGGCGGCTGGAACGGCGTTACTACGCCGACGGTCAGGCCGAGATATTCATACAGCGGGCGCATCCAGTTGGCGTCCCGGCGAGCCAGGTAGTCGTTCACCGTCACAACGTGCACGCCCTTGCCGGACAGTGCGTTGAGGTAAACACCCAGAGTAGCTACCAGGGTCTTGCCTTCACCGGTACGCATTTCGGCAATCATGCCTTCATGCAAGGTCATGCCGCCGATCAACTGGACGTCGAAGTGGCGCATGCCCATGACACGCTTACCGGCTTCACGGGCAACCGCAAAGGCTTCGGGAAGCAGCTTGTCGAGGGTTTCACCTTTGGCTATGCGGGCCTTGAACTCTTGGGTCTTGGCGCGCAATTGCTCGTCCGACAGGGCAACCATCTGCTCTTCGAAGGCATTGACCAGCTGCACCGTCTTGAGCATGCGTTTGACTTCGCGCTCATTCTTGCTTCCAAAAAGTTTCTTTAACAAAGGCGCAAACATATCGGCAGGTTCTTCCACACATAGGGATGGAGGGCGCACCGTGAGTGGCCCGAGCAGCCCTCACGGCCGCATGCGAACGCGCATTCTACCCGGAATCGTGGGTGAGGAAAGTGGCGTTGTTCCCCGATGCTGGCATGGTGCTGTGAGAGGGCTTGTTTAAAATAAGGGCTTTTGCGCGAACTTCAACCCATGGAGCCGATTGATTTCCTGGGAAACCGCCCGGCAATGCATTGTCAGGGGCCGCGCAGACGCATTCTGCTAAGATGGCCGCTCTGTTACTTAAGGTGTCCAATCATGGCATTTCGCCCTCTTACAGCCCGCGCGCCCAGCGTGTTGCTTCGCGAAGCCAAGCCGCTGAAAGCCATCTTTGGCCACGCGCAACGCTTGGGCCATTTGCAACGCCTGCTCGAAAGCCAACTACAACCCGCCGCCCGCGAGCATTGCCACGTGGCGTCGTGGCGTGAAGGTAATTTGCTATTGATTGTCACCGACGGTCATTGGGCGACCCGTTTGCGCTATCAGCAAAAACGCCTGCAGCGTCAATTGATGGCATTCGATGAGTTCGCCAGCTTGACGCGTATCCAGTTCAAGGTACAGCCACCGACCGTGCAGCAAGGCGCAGTCGGACACACTCTGGACCTGTCGGAGCATGCGGCCGAGACGATTCAGGCCACGGCCGACGGCATCAACGATCCAGGCTTGCGCGCCGCGCTTGAGCGCTTGGCCGCCCATGGCAAGCCCAAGGCCTGAGGCACTACTTGCGCTTACTGCCGCCCAGCAAAGACCCCAACAAACCACGCACCAATTGACGCCCCATCTGGTTGGCCGCCTGCTGCATCGCTGACTTCAGCGCCTTGCCTGCGGTTGTTCCAAGGAACGCCCCAGCTTTGTCTGTGAAGCTGGGCTCCTCGGCGCCCTGCCGGGGCTCTTCGTTAGGCCCCAGCTCCTTGCGCGCCATCAACACTTCATAGGCGGACTCCCGATCAATCGGCTTGTCATAGCGACCCTGCAACGGTGAAGTGGCCACCAATGCGGCACGCTCTGCCGCACTGAGCGGCCCGATGCGCGATTGCGGCGGCGCGACCAATACGCGCTGAACGACCTCCGGCGTGCCTTTTTCCTGCAGCGTACCCACCAATGCCTCACCGGTGCCCAGCTCAGTCAAAACCGATAACGCATCGAATGTCGGGTTGGGGCGGAAGCCGTCCGCTACCGCCCGCAAGGATTTCTGCTCTTTCGTGGTGAACGCCCGCAGGCCGTGCTGCACCCGTAAACCGAGTTGCGCCAGCACGGTATCCGGCAAGTCGCCCGGCGATTGAGTGACGAAATACACCCCCACCCCCTTGGAACGAATCAGCCGCACCACTTGCTCCAAGCGATCTTGCAAAGCCTTGGGAGTGTCGGCAAACAAGAGATGCGCTTCGTCGAAGAACAGCGCCAGCAGCGGTTTGTCCGCATCACCGCGCTCCGGAAGTTGTTCGAACAATTCTGCCAACAGCCACAACAGGAAGGTCGCATACACCTTCGGCGCTTCATGCACCAGGCGGCTAGCGTCCAACAAGTGAATACGTCCGCGCCCATCGCCTGTGGGCTGCAAGATGTCTTCAAGCTGCAAGGCCGGCTCACCAAACAACGCCTCGGCACCCTGCTGTTCCAAGACAGCCAAGCGCCGCAACAGCGCCTGACTGGAGCCTGTGGTCATCAGCGCCGCGTCTTCGCCAAGCAGTTCCGGGTGGTAGCGAAGGTGATTGAGAAGTGCCTTGAGATCCTTGAGATCCAGCAGCAATAGGCCTTCGCGATCCGCCACCTTGAATGCGGCATAAAGGGCCGACTGCTGGCTGTCAGTCAGCTCCAACAAACTGCCAAGCAACAACGGCCCCATCTCACTGATGGTGGTGCGCAACGGATGACCGGACTGCCCATGGATATCCCACAGCGTGACGGGGTAAGCCTTGGCCGTGTAATTAAGGAAAGGCATCCCGGCAATGCGCTCGGCCACCTTGCCCTGAGGGTTGGCGGCGGCACCCAGGCCACAGAGGTCGCCTTTGATATCAGCCGCAAATACCGCGACGCCCGCATCACTGAAGGCTTCGGCCAAGCGCTGCAACGTGACGGTCTTGCCTGTGCCCGTGGCGCCTGCGATCAACCCGTGGCGGTTGGCAAGGCGCATGGCCTGGGCAATTGGCTGGCCATCAAGACCGGCACCGATAAGAAGTTGTGTGGAGTCAGGCATTTCGTCACCCATGGTTAATCTTTAGTGCCGCCAGGTCGATAAGAGAGATGTGAGACCCATAAAGTCTAAAAATCGCTCAGATATCTCCTACAGGGACCAACGGAAATATCAAACTTTTTTTACGCTACCCTTCCGCGTGTTCCACAAGGACGCGCTTTGGATATTAAGACCTTAGCGGACCCTTCAAGCTATGAATAAAAATCTGCGTTTCAGCCACAAGATCCTGCTTGCAGCCTCCCTTATCGTCATCGCGGCCTTCGCTCTATTCACCCTCTACAACGACTACCTGCAACGTAACGCCATTCGTGAAGACCTCAACAGCTACCTGCACGAAATGGGCGATGTCACCGCAAGCAACATTCAAACCTGGCTCACCGGGCGTATTGCGCTGGTGGAAAACGCTGCACAAAACATCGCTATCAACCCTGAGCCTTCGACCGTTGCCAGCCTGCTGGAACAGAAAACCCTGACGTCGTCCTTCATGGCAACCTACGTTGGTGACAGCAAAGGGGCCTTCACCATTCGCCCCGACACCAAGATGCCGGATGGCTTCGACCCACGTGTTCGCCCCTGGTACAAGGGCGCCCAGAGCAGCAACGGCTCGACCCTGACCGAGCCGTATATCGACGCCGCTACAGGTCAATTGATCATTTCCATCGCCACCCCCAGCGCCAAAGGCGGCCAGAGCATTGGCGTGGTGGGCGGCGACCTGAGCCTGCAAACCCTGGTGGATAACATTGGCGCGCTGAACTTCGGTGGCATGGGCTACGCGTTCCTGGTCAGCGCCGACGGCAAAGTGCTGGTACACCCGGACAAAAGCCTGGTGATGAAAACCCTGGCCGACATGTATCCAAAAAGCACGCCGAAGATCAGCGGCGACTTCAGTGAAGTTCAAGCCAATGGCAAGGACAACATCGTGACCTTCACACCGATCAAAGGCCTGCCGTCGGTGAACTGGTACCTGGGTATTTCGGTGGATAAAGACAAATCCTTCGCCATGCTCAGCGAATTTCGCACCTCAGCGGTGATCGCCACGATCATTGCCGTAGTGATCATCATTGCCCTGCTGGGCATGCTGATTCGCGTCCTGCTGCAACCGCTGCATGTGATGACCCGCGCCATGCAGGACATCGCCGACGGCGAAGGTGACCTGACGCGTCGCCTGACCATCCAGAACCACGATGAGTTCGGCATCCTGGGTAATGCGTTCAACAGCTTCGTGGAGCGTATTCACACGTCCATCCGCGAAGTGTCCTCGGCCACCGAGCAGGTGAATGAAGTAGCACTGCGGGTTGTCAGCGCATCCAACTCGTCGATGGTCAACTCCGACGAACAGGCCAACCGCACCAACAGCGTGGCTGCTGCCATCAATGAACTGGGCGCCGCAGCTCAGGAAATCGCGCGTAATGCCGCGCAAGCCTCCAACCAGGCCAGCGATGCGCGGCATTTGGCCGAAGACGGTCAACAGGTGGTTGAGCGCAATATCAAGGCGATGACTGAGCTGTCCGCGATGATCAGCGCCTCCAGCAGCAATATAGAAGCGCTTAACAGCAAGACAGTGAACATCGGCCAGATTCTCGAAGTGATCACCAGCATTTCCCAGCAAACCAACCTGCTGGCGCTGAACGCTGCGATTGAAGCGGCACGTGCCGGTGAAGCAGGACGCGGGTTTGCAGTCGTCGCCGACGAAGTGCGCAACCTGGCACACCGCACCCAGGAATCGGCGCAACAAGTACAAAAGATGATTGAGGAACTTCAAGTCGGCGCCCGGGAGTCGGTCAGCACCATGAGCGAAAGCCAGCGACACAGTCATGACAGCGTGGAAATCGCTAACCTGGCCGGTGAGCGTCTTAACAGCGTCACCCAACGTATTGGGGAAATCGACGGCATGAACCAGTCGGTGGCGACTGCCACTGAGGAGCAGACCTCGGTCGTGGAGTCGATCAACATGGACATCACTGAAATCAACACCCTCAATCAGGAAGGCGTGGAAAACCTGCAATCGACCCTGCGCGCGTGCTCCGACCTGGAACAGCAAGCGGCGCGGTTGAAACAATTGGTGGGCAGCTTCCGGATCTGATTCGCTTTATTTTGCAGCGGGATCTGACTTAGCCTGCTCGCGTTCCCATAACTCGGCGGCACCGGGAAATTCGGTGCCGTCCTCACTGTCCAGATCTTCCGGGTCGTAACGGCTCAAGCACCCCTCACCTAGTGTCGACGGTGCTTTGGAGGTGGCTTTTTCCAGTGGGTCACTCATCGATCAATCCTCAACGACAGACAAAGAAAAAGGGCCTGCAACGATTTAACGCCCAGGCCCTTTTTTCTTCAATCAAAACGGCTTGATCAGAACACGACGGTCTTGTTGCCGTGCACCAGCACGCGGTCTTCCAGGTGGTAACGCAGGCCACGGGCCAGCACCATCTTCTCGACATCGCGACCGAAGCGCACCATGTCCTCGATGCTGTCGCTATGGCTGACACGCACTACGTCCTGCTCGATGATCGGGCCGGCATCCAGCTCTTCGGTGACGTAATGGCAAGTTGCACCGATCAACTTCACGCCACGCAGAGACGCCTGATGGTAAGGCTTGGCCCCCACAAACGACGGCAGGAAGCTATGGTGAATGTTGATCACCTTGCCGGCGTATTCGCGGCACAGTTCCGGCGGCAGGATCTGCATGTAGCGCGCCAGCACCACCACGTCAGCCTCATGCTGCTTCACCAGGCGAGAAACCTCGGCGAATGCAGGCTCCTTGTCCTGAGGGTTGACCGGCACATGGTAGTAAGGGATGCCATGCCACTCGACCATGCTGCGCAGGTCGTCATGGTTTGAGATTACGCACGCGATCTCGCAGTCCAGTTCGTCACTGTGCCAGCGGTGCAGCAAGTCGGCCAGGCAGTGAGATTCGCGGCTTGCCATCAACACCACGCGCTTCTTCTGCTCGGTGTCGGTGATATGCCAAGTCATCGAGAACTCTTCAGCGATTGGCGCAAATGCCTCGCGAAAAGCCTCCAGGCCAAAGGGCAGTGTGTCGGCACGAATTTCGTGACGCATGAAGAACCAACCGCTGAGATTGTCCGAGTGATGGCTCGCCTCAGTAATCCAGCCGTTATGGGAGGCCAGAAAATTACTGACCTTGGCAACGATGCCGACCCGGTCCGGGCAAGCAATCACCAGCCGAAAAGTGCGCATTAGGGGGAAACTCCAGAACTTCGCAAAGGCCGCCATTCTAGCGATTGTGCAGAAAAACTGCAGTATTCAATGAGCCTTATTCTGATCCGCCCCCGAGGCACATCCCTTAATAGCGTATGGTTTTACCACCCCTATATGAACGAACAGCGCAGGCTGACGCAGTTATACAAAAAATTAACGGCATTATCTTCAGGTGCATCACCTACTTAATTAACTCGATTGCATAGCGCATTCACAAACATTCAAAGTAATTCACCTAAATGCAGTCTTAAATGTTTACTTGAGCAAATCGCCTGACTATTATTAGGCCACTATCCCTGTCAATCAGCGTTCTACATAAGGTAGTCCACATGTCTCTGATCAACGAATACCGCGCCACCGAAGAAGCTATCAAAGAGCTGCAAGCTCGTTTGAAGAACCTGTCCCAAGACGACAAACTGAAAACCGAGCTGGAATTCGAAGGCAAACTGCGCACCCTCATGGGTGAGTACTCCAAATCCCTGCGTGACATCATCGCGCTGCTGGACCCAGAGTCGAAAGTTAAAGCTCCACGTGGCTCTGTGAAAACTACCGGCACCAAACGTGCTCGCAAAGTCAAACAATACAAAAACCCGCACAACGGCGAAGTGATTGAAACCAAAGGTGGCAACCACAAAACTCTAAAAGAGTGGAAAGCCAAGTGGGGCGGTGACGTGGTTGAAGGTTGGGCTACCCTGCTGGGCTAAGCTTCACCAGGTCTGCGCCTGATGCGCGACCCATTAAAAACGCCAGCATGCTGGCGTTTTTTATTGATCGTATTTTTTACAAACCTCTATCACAGGTCCATACGAGCAGCTAAAGAGTCGGCATATTCCTGCCATTGCTCCAGCACCTGCTGCTGAAACGGCGTCGCACTAACCATCAACTCCAGTCGCGCTTGATTAAATGCCTCAAGGGTATTCGGTGCGCCAAATTCGGAATTTGACAAACGTTGCTGACAGAAAAATTTCCAGCGTTGTAGCTCTTCGCTGTTCAACGTATCGGGGAAGTTACGCGCCCGGTAGCGAAACAATAATTCAGGCAGACGGTGATCATCAAAAGGCCACTGCTGACGAGCTAATTGCGCAGGTTCAGCCGCGCGAATTTGCTCACATAACCGTCGATCACGATCCCCGATAAAACCCTCGTAAAGCTGCTGTTCGGGATCGACACTCGGTGCAAAATCTTCCTCGCCGTAAATAACTGCCAATTTATCGAGCCAAAGTTCCTGTGCGTCAGTTAGCCGCAGAGCCCGTGACTGGAAAACATTCATGTCCAATTGCAGGCGTTCACGATCTTCGACCCGCAGTACGTTCAAGGGCGCAACCACGGGGCAGCGGTTGATATGCACCAGTTTGAGCGGTACCGGCAACTCACCTTCTGCGAGCTCATCACGGCGGGTGTACAAGCGTCGACGCAAAATGTCGGCATCCATATCCAGCAGCCCCTGAGGATCGAGCCCAAGGTCGCAGACAATCAGCGCGTTGCGGTTGCGCGGGTGCCAGGCCAGGGGCAGCACAATGCCCAGGTAATGACGTTCGGCGGAAAACCGCCCGGAGATATGCACCATCGGTTGCAGCAATCGCACTTGGTCCATTACCCGTTGTTTGCTGCGTAGTTGAAACAGCCAATCATAAAGCTTGGGCTGTTTCTCGCGCACCAATCGAGCCAGGGCGATTGTGGCGCGCACGTCGGATAACGCATCGTGGGCCTGACCATGGTCGATACCATTGGCGGCAGTCAGACGCTCAAGCTTGAGGGTCACGCGCCCGTCCTGCTGCGGCCACTCGATACCTTCCGGGCGCAGGGCATAAGCGGTGCGAACCACGTCGATCAAGTCCCAACGACTATTACCGCCCTGCCATTCGCGCGCGTAAGGGTCGAAAAAATTGCGATACAGGCTGTAGCGCGTCATTTCATCGTCAAACCGCAACGTGTTATAGCCGGCACCGCACGTCCCCGGAGCCGCCAGTTCGGCATGTACGCGAGTCATGAAATCAGCCTCCGCCAGGCCCTTTTCGGCCAGAATGGCAGGGGTGATCCCGGTAATGGCACAGGCGGCGGGATGGGGCAGGATATCGTCGCTGGGCTGGCAGTAAATGTTGACAGGTGGGCCGACCTCGTTCAGTTCGAGATCCGTACGAATGCCAGCTACCTGGAGCGGTCGATCGCTACGCGGGTTGATGCCGGTGGTTTCGTAGTCGTACCAGAAAATGGAGGTCACGGGCTATTCCTGTGCTGAAGATCCACAAAGTCTAGGCGTTGAGCCCTGTTCGGGGCCAGCACCAAATAACCTGTACAAACATCCAGCAAAACCTTGAATAGTTGCTTCCATCGCCGACGCTGTTAGCATCCGTGCCACCCAGCCGCTCTGCACTGCCAAGGATCGCGATGCCATCAATCCCATTGGATACCCGCTACCAGATCGAGACCCCAGAAGGAATCGACCTGCCACTGCGCCCCGCCGGCTTGGTGCCACGGGCGCTGGCATTTGCCTTCGACCTCGTCGCCCGCGCAGTGATAGTGGGCGTACTTCTGGTGCCACTGGCCCTGCTCGGCAATATTGGTATCGGCCTGGGCTCGCTGCTGCTGTTCCTGGTCAGTTGGTGGTACATGGTGCTGTTCGAGGTGCTCAATCAGGGCTGCTCACCGGGTAAACAGGTTATGGGCTTGCGGGTCGTGCAGGACGACGGCACGCCCATCAGTTGGTCAGCCTCGCTGATCCGCAACCTGCTGCGGTTTGTCGACATGCTGCCGTTCGGCTACTTTCTTGGCGCGATCAGTTGCCTGCAACACCCTCACTTCAAACGCCTTGGTGACCTGGCCGCCGGCACCCTGGTGATCTACCGAGAACAGCCCCTGAAACGCCCCCAGGTGCCTCAAGCTGTAGCACTGCGCTTGCCGTTTGCCCTGGACCTGAGTGAACAGCGGGCGATCCTGGGTTTCGCGGAACGCCAAGGCGAACTCTCCGCCGAGCGGGTACACGAACTCGCTTCCATCCTCGCAACGCCACTTCAAGTCTCCCCGGCCCGAGCCGTGGAGCAACTCAATGGCTTGGCCCGTGGCCTGTTGGGGCCAGCATGAAACAGAGCCTCTTCGAAAGCCGTTACCAACCGCAATGGCAAGCCTTTGCCGAACAACTGAAACAGTTGGAACAAGGCAAGGCCAAGGCCGGTGACATGGCCGATTTCCCTCACCAATACCGGCGTCTATGCCAGCACCTGGCCCTGGCCCAGGAGCGCGGTTACAGCAGTTACCTGGTGGACCCGCTGCAACAACTGGCGTTGCGCGGACATCAACAACTCTATCGCCACCGCAGCCAATTGGCGGCGAATGTGCTGAGCTTTTTGCTGGCCGACTTTCCGCGACAGGTGCGGGAACAGTGGCGCTTCGTGTTGATCGCCAGCCTGCTGTTCTTTGGCAGCCTGCTGAGCATTGCCTTGCTGGTCTATCTGTTTCCCGACCTGATCTACAGCATTGTCAGCCCCCAGCAAGTGGCGGAGATGCAGGGCATGTATGACCCCGATGCCAGCCGCTTGGGTCGAGCCGCCGAGCGAGCATCGAGCGAAGACTGGATGATGTTTGGCTACTACGTGATGCACAACATCGGCATCGCCTTCCAGACATTCGCCGCCGGGTTGCTGTTCGGCCTGGGCAGTGTGTTTTTCCTGATATTCAACGGGCTGATCATCGGCGCGATTTCCGGGCACCTGACTGAAATCGGCTATGGGCAGACCTTCTGGTCATTTGTCATCGGCCATGGTGCCTTTGAGTTGACGGCTATCGCCCTCGCTGGCGCCGCAGGCTTGCAACTGGGCTGGGCGCTGATTGCACCTGGGCAACTGACACGAAGCGAATCCTTGCGACTTGCCGCTCGCAAGAGCGTGCAACTCCTGTGCGGCGTCATGGTGTTTCTACTGATCGCAGCCTTTATCGAAGCCTACTGGTCTTCCACCACCCAGGTAGCCCCTTGGATCAAATACCTGGTGGGCGCTGCACTGTGGCTGTTGGTGGGCGCTTACCTGACCTTTGCCGGAAGGGCTCGCCATGCGTCTGAGTGATGCCAGCGTAGTGATTCGCCCACGTACCGCCTGGGAGGCCATGGATCTTGGCGTATTAATGGCCCAGGAACATCGCTTGCTGTTGATGGGGAGCTGGGCGCTGGTGACCCTTCCGGTTTTTGCGTTGCTCACCGCACTGCTATGGAATTACCCCTCCATGGCCATGTTCCTGTTCTGGTGGTTGAAACCGGCTTTCGACCGCTTACCTTTATATATCCTCTCCACAGCCCTGTTCGGCGAAGCGCCTAGCCTAAAGCAGGCTGTGCGCCAATGGCCAAAACTGCTTAACAGCCAACTGCTGGCCAGCCTGACCTGGCGCAGACTCAGCCTCAGCCGCAGTTTTGTGATGCCGGTCAGTCAGCTTGAAGGCATGGACGGCCAGGCGCGTCAGCAACGCCTGGGTGTACTGCTGCAGCGCAACGCCGGCGCCGCTCGCTGGTTAACCACTGTCGGGGTGCACCTGGAAATCGGCCTATGGTTTGGCTGCATGGCGCTGTTCTATCTACTCATCCCGCAACAACTTGAACTGGATTGGGATTGGCAGCGGTTGGCGCTGGCGACCGGCTCCGAAGCGGTGTGGCTGGAGCATCTGGGCAACGCGTTCTACGCCTTGATTCTGGTGTTTTGGGAGCCCGTCTATGTCGCCTGTGGCTTCAGCCTTTATCTCAATCGTCGCACCGTGCTGGAAGCCTGGGACCTGGAACTGGTATTCCGCCGCCTACGCCAGCGCCTGAGCAATGTGGCGTCACTTTTATTACTGGCGTTAGGGCTGACATTACTGCCATACACCCCACCCGCCATGGCTGATGAAAGCAAACCGCTGAGCCCTGAAAGCGCAAGCCAGTCAATCCATTCGCTGCTGGAAAAGCCCCCGTTCAAAAACCCGGAAACCGTCACCCGCTATCGCTTTGGTGAGGAAAAGCCCGCCGTTAAAAACAAGGCACACGGTGACGGCAAACTTCCGGCGTGGCTGCAGACACTCTTGGATAACCTCAACAGCGATACTTTCAAGCATGTGGCCCAAGGCCTGGAAGTGCTGCTGTGGAGCGTACTTATCGGCGGCCTGGCCCTGTTGGTGTGGCGCTATCGTGACTGGCTACGCACCTTTGTCACCCGGCGCGGACCACGCGGCCCCAAAGCAGCCAGGCCAGTGCCCGCACAACTTTTCGGCCTCGAATTGGGCACCGAGACCTTGCCCACGGATATCGCCAGCACTGCAGAACAACTCTGGCCTAGCCAACCACGGGAAGCCCTGGGTCTTTTGTATCGTGGTCTTCTGAGCCGCTTGTTGCATGACTTCAACCTGCCACTTAAAAACGCCGACACTGAAGGCCAGGTGCTGCAACGCGTTTACCTGCTGCAGCAACCGCAACTGCTGGCGTTCAGTGAAGAGTTGACTCGGCACTGGCAAAACCTAGCCTACGGCCATCAACTCCCACCCGCCTCAGCACAGCAAAAATTATGCAGCGATTGGCGTGCCCTGTTCAGCTCGGAGGGCGCCCGATGAACCGTTTTTTATTAGGGATAGGATTGCTCCTGGCATGCCTGCTTACTGCGGGCGGATTTTACGCCTGGAGCAAAGCGACCCCCTATGAAAAAGTGGTGGACCGCGGCCCCGCCCCGGAAGCCCTTGCCAACCCCTATCTGGCTGCCGAATATTTTCTGCGCCAGCAAGGCCTGGCCGTGGCACATGCCAATAGCCTCGAACGCTTGGCCACCCTGCCCGCCGCCGGCAATAGCCTGTTGTTACTGGGCGAACGTAGCAACATGTCGCCACGCCAGGTAGGGCAACTGCTGGATTGGGCCAAATCCGGCGGACATCTATTGTTAGTGGCCGAAGCGCTGTGGGATGAAGAGACCGGCAAGAGCGGCGACCTGTTGCTAGATCGCCTGCATATCCACCAGACGCTGAGTGACGACCCCGAAGAACCCGCACCGGCCCGTAAAAACAAAACGCCAGACCTGACCAAGCTCTATGTCGACAATGACACCGCTCCGGCCTACTTCAGCTTCGACACTGACTTCAACCTCATCGACCCCAAGCACATCGCACAATTTTCAGCCAATAGCGCCAGGTCTAGCCACCTGATGCAACTTAACCTCGGGCAAGGCCGCGTTACGGTAATCACCGACAGCGAACTGTGGAAAACACCCGATATCGGCAAACACGACAATGCCTGGCTGCTGTGGCACCTGAACCAGGGGACTGCCGTGACTTTGTTGTTCAACAGCGACGTGGATGATCTGTTCACCCTGCTGTTGCGATATTTCCCCCAGGCGGTGGTAGCACTCATTGCGCTGATAACCCTCGTACTCTGGCAGGCGGGTATGCGCCAGGGCCCGATCCAAGCCCCCGCCTCGAAGGCGCGCCGGCAGTTGCACGAACACCTGAAAGCCAGCGCCGACTTCCTGCTGCGCCGCAGCGGCCAAGGCACGCTACTGAAGGCTTTGCAGCACGACATCCTACGTGCGGCCCGACGCCGCCATCCAGGCTTCGAACATCTCGACAACTCAGAACAATGGCGGGTACTGGAACACCTTACGCGCCAACCCTCTCACGTCATCAGCCAGGCCCTCGGCCCACTCCCGGCAAAACGGCTTTCCAGCGCCGATTTCAGCCGGCAGGTGGCATGCCTGCAAACTCTCAGGAATGCCCTATGAGCGAAATTCCCAGCGCTAACACCCTGTCCGGTGAAGCCTTACAGCACGCCAGCCAGCAAGCCCAGGCCTTGCGCATGGAACTGCGCAAGGCGGTGATCGGGCAGGATCAGGTGATCGATGATGTGCTGACTGCACTGATCGCCGGCGGCCACGTATTGCTTGAAGGTGTACCCGGGCTGGGCAAGACCTTGCTGGTACGCGCCTTGGCCCGCTGCTTTGACGGCGACTTCGCGCGGATCCAGTTCACCCCTGACCTGATGCCCAGCGATGTCACTGGCCATGCCGTGTACGATCTGCACACCGAGCAATTCAAGCTGCGCAAGGGACCGGTATTCACCCACCTGCTGCTGGCCGACGAAATCAACCGCGCCCCGGCCAAGACCCAGGCCGCCCTGCTCGAAGCCATGCAGGAACGACAAGTAACCCTCGAAGGTGAAGCGCTGCCCATCGGGCAACCCTTCATGGTGCTGGCCACCCAGAACCCTATCGAGCAGGAAGGCACCTACCCCCTGCCAGAAGCCGAGCTGGACCGGTTCATGCTCAAGGTACGCATGGACTATCCCGACGCGCAGCAGGAACTGGATATGGTGCGCGAAGTGACACGCTCTTCACGGGCCGACATGCTGGATGTGCAACCGTTGCGCACCGTGCTACAGGCCGAAGATGTGCTGCAACTGCAACAGATCGCCAGTGAGCTAGCCCTGGATGAACACGTACTCGACTATGCCGTGCGCCTTGCACGAGCCACCCGCAGTTGGCCAGGTCTGGCCATCGGCGCAGGCCCGCGAGCTTCCATCGCACTGGTCCGCGGCGCCCGCGCTCGAGCATTGTTGCGCGGGGGCCAGTTCGTCACGCCGGATGACGTCAAGAGCTGCGCTCTTGCAGTACTCCGTCATCGCGTACGTATAGCGGCAGAACTGGACATCGACGGGCTGGAGGTCGACCAGGTACTCAAACAGTTACTCGACCAGATTGCAGCTCCCCGGCAATGAATCGCCCATGAAACCGACCCGCCTGTTATCAGCTTGGCTTGGCGTACTGCTGGGCTTGAGCATCCTGCTAGGCACTGCAACCGCCTTGCAGTTCAAGGTGCCCGCCACCTTGCACTCGGTGGCGTGGGGCTTGCTCCTGGCGCTGTTGCTGCTGGCCTTGCTGGACGCCGCGCGACTGCGCCGTCGACCGTCGCCTCGCGTGCATCGGCATATGCCCGGCAGCCTGGCGCTGGGTCGCTGGGGCGACGTACGTCTGGCCCTGGAACACGACTCCTCGCAGGCGCTGACGGTTCAGGTGTTCGATCACGTCCCCGATGGGTTGAGCATGGAGAACATGCCCCAATCCATTGAGTTGCGCCCCGGTGCACGCAGTGAACTGGGCTATCGCCTGCGCCCCCTGCGGCGAGGGCATTTCACGTTCAGCCGCTGCGAAATCCATCTGCCCAGCCCATTGGGGCTCTGGTCCGCCAGGCGCTTCATCGAAGTCGAGGATGCCACCCGCGTCTACCCAGACTTCGCTCGCCTGTACGGGGCACAACTGCTGGGGGTGGATAACTGGTTGAGTCAACTGGGAGTGCGTCAACGTCAGCGTCGCGGTTTGGGGCTGGAGTTTCATCAGCTGCGCGAGTTTCGTGAGGGCGACAGCCTGCGGCAGATCGACTGGAAAGCCACGGCGCGGCAACGTACCCCCATCGCAAGGGAGTATCAGGACGAGCGCGACCAGCAGATCGTGTTCATGCTCGATTGCGGCCGACGCATGCGGAGCCAGGATGATGAGCTGTCCCATTTCGACCACGCACTCAATGCCTGCCTGCTGCTCAGTTACGTGGCCTTGCGCCAGGGCGATGCCGTGGGGTTGTGCACCTTTGCTTCTGACCAGCCACGCTACTTGGCGCCGGTCAAAGGGAGCAGTCAGTTGAACCTGCTGCTCAATGCGGTATATGACCTGGACACCACCCGTCGAACTGCCGACTACGAGGCGGCGGCCAGTCAACTGCTCTCTAGGCAAAAGCGTCGGGCATTGGTGATTGTGGTCAGTAATCTGCGAGACGAGGACGATGAAGCGCTACTCTGCGCCGTCAAGCGCATCAGTCGCCAACATCGGGTAATGGTGGCCAGCATGCGAGAGGAAGTGCTCGATCTACTGCGCCAGTCCCCTGTGCAAACCTTGCCCGAAGCCCTGGCCTACAGCGGCACTGTCGACTACCTCAATACCCGGAATGAACTGCACGACCGCTTGAACGCTCACGGCCTGTCGGTGTTGGATACGCTGCCATCAGACGTGGGAGCAGCCTTGGTGACACGCTATCTGGATTGGAAGAAAGCGGGAGTGTTCTGAAAAAAGCGTACGACTACGGCTGGACAGCAACACCCCAGCCGCGTCGACCGCTCGCTGCTTCTTAGGCTGAAGCCTGCAATGAGTCAAAGCTGAAGTACCGCAACAACAACTTGATCAGTTGCCCATATTCCGCTGGAGCCTGAAGCACGCTGAACCCGGAGTCGTAACGCTGCGGGTTGATATCTTCACGGCTCCACAGGCAGGTTGCCGTGAGGTCAACGGCATGGAAGGTGTCGTCAGCCCCGGGAATTTTCAGGCGCAGCTCGAAATCAGCATCGACCATCATGGGCAACTCGCTGATCAACATCAGCCCGTCGCAAGAGACGTTGCCCAAATAGCCGATGGGCTTGTCGGTAACACGGTTAAACACCTGGAGGAAATAACGTAGTTGATGCCGCTCAATCCGTCGGTCGGTAAACATGGTGAGATCGCCATGCAGTGGCCATGGTTGTGGCCGGTCCAGTGATTCGGAACGAGCGTAATTGCTCGCTCTCCCTGGATCTCGGTATGACAAAAGACAACGCTCTGTCACTAGACAGCTGCCGAATCCGGGCCCTGCCTCCATTTGAATAGAAACCTATACAAACGGACATCCAAAGAATAGCCCAAGACTGGCAAGAGGCCAGTTATAAAGTGGCGAATCTCATCACAATGAGGCTGGACGCGGCTGTGCAACACTCACGCCGCGGTAGTGACCCAGTTGTTGCAGGGTGTCCAACCTTGCGCGTGCTCGGTAGGCGTATTCGCTCGACGGGTACTGATTAATGATGAATTGGTAGGTTTGCACCGCGTCGACAAACAGTTTCTGTCGTTCCAGACATTGCCCGCGCAACATCGAGACCTCTGGCTGTACATAACGCCGGGTGCGGCTCTCGCGGTCGACCTGGGACAATTCCAAGGTGACACGCTCGCAGTCACCGACCTTGTAAGCGCGGTAGGCGTTGTTCAAATGGTGGTCCATCGACCAGCGGGTGCAGCCGACAACACTGACGGCCAGGGCAGCAATGAGCAAAATTCGCATGAAGGTTCTCCTGTCTTGTGCAGTGTATCGACCCCTCGTCCAAAATCTTCAAAGATGTTCATCTATTCAATCGGCGCGAAAACAAGTGAATCGGCGATAAGTAGTGCAAACGAACAATGACTACAACCAAAGAGCATAGTAGCCTTCCTCAGCGCTTGAACTCAGGAGTCTGTGCATGTCCGTCCGTCGTACCAAAATCGTCGCCACCCTTGGCCCGGCCAGTAACTCGCCGGAAGTCCTCGAACAGCTGATTCTGGCTGGTTTGGACGTTGCCCGTCTGAACTTCTCCCACGGCACCCCGGACGAGCACAAGGCTCGCGCCAAGCTGGTGCGTGACCTGGCCGCCAAGCACGGCCGCTTCGTCGCACTGCTGGGTGACCTGCAAGGCCCGAAAATCCGTATTGCCAAGTTCACCAACAAGCGTATCGAGCTGAAGATCGGTGACAAATTCACCTTCTCCACCAGCCACCCGCTGACCGAAGGTAACCAGGACGTCGTGGGTATCGACTACCCGGACCTCGTCAAGGATTGCGGCGTCGGTGACGAGTTGCTGCTGGATGACGGCCGCGTGGTAATGCGTGTCGACACCGCCACCCCGACCGAACTGAACTGCACCGTGATCATCGGCGGTCCGCTGTCCGATCACAAAGGCATCAATCGTCGCGGCGGTGGCCTGACTGCCCCGGCCCTGACTGAAAAAGACAAGGCCGATATCAAGCTCGCTGCTGAAATGGAAGTGGACTACCTGGCCGTGTCCTTTCCGCGCGACGCCGCTGATATGGAATACGCCCGCAAACTGCGCGACGAAGCCGGCGGTACTGCCTGGTTGGTGGCGAAGATCGAACGCGCCGAAGCCGTGGCCGACGACGAAACTCTCGACGGTCTGATCAAAGCGTCCGACGCCGTGATGGTTGCCCGTGGTGACCTGGGTGTGGAAATCGGTGACGCCGAGCTGATCGGTATCCAGAAGAAGATCATCCTGCACGCACGCCGCCACAACAAAGCGGTGATCGTCGCGACCCAGATGATGGAGTCGATGATCCAAAACCCGATGCCGACCCGCGCCGAAGTATCCGACGTGGCCAACGCCGTGCTCGACTACACCGACGCCGTGATGCTCTCGGCTGAAAGTGCCGCCGGCCCGTACCCGCTGGAAGCTGTGCAGGCCATGGCACGCATCTGTGTCGGCGCCGAAAAGCACCCGACCAGCAAGACCTCCAGCCATCGTATCGGCAAGGTCTTCGAAAGCTGCGACCAGAGCATCGCCCTGGCAGCCATGTACACCGCCAACCACTTCCCGGGCGTCAAAGCGATCATCGCCTTGACCGAAAGTGGCTACACGCCGTTGATCATGTCGCGCATTCGTTCCTCGGTTCCGATCTACGCGTTCTCCCCTCACCGCGAAACCCAGGCCCGCGCGGCCATGTTCCGTGGCGTGTACACCGTTCCGTTCGACCCGGCGTCGTTGCCGCCCCATGAAGTCAGCCAAGCGGCCATCGACGAACTGATCAAGCGTGGCGTCGTGGAGAAAGGCGACTGGGTCATCCTGACCAAGGGCGACAGCTACCACACCATCGGCGGCACCAATGGCATGAAGATCCTGCACGTTGGCGACCCAATGGTCTGAGTGACACGCTGAAAAAAAGCCCTGCCATGCGAATGGCGGGGCTTTTTGCTTTTCATGTGGGTTAGCGTTTGGCGATAAACCCCGATAACGCCGCAATCGCCTCCGGTGACTTCAAGCGCTGGACGAACAACGCGCCCTCCTCCTCGATGACCTGGCGTAACTGATCACGGTCCACACTTTTCATCAATTGCTTGGTCACCTGCACCGCCCCCGGCGCCAGGATTTCAAAACGCTCGGCCATTTCCCGCGCCTTGGCCAACGCCGCTTCACCACTGCCCAACGCCTCAGTGGCGATGCCCCTGGCGGCAGCCTGCTCCCCGGTAAACCCCTCGCCCAATAGCAAAAGTTCAGCTGCCTTCGCATGCCCAAGCAAACGCGGCAGGATCAGGCTCGAACCAAACTCCGGGCACAGCCCCAGGTTGACGAACGGCATACGCAAGCGCGCATCACGACTGATGTAGACAAGGTCACAGTGCAGCAGGAGGGTTGTGCCAATCCCCACCGCGACTCCCGCCACTGCCGCGATCACCGGCTTACGGCAGTTGAGTAGGCTTTTCATAAAATGAAACGCTGGGCTGTCGAGATCACTGGGCGGCTGTTCAAGAAAATCGCCGATGTCATTACCGGCGGTAAAACACTCGCTGCTGCCCTGGATCAGCACGGCGTTGATCGCTGAGTCGGCATCCGCCTGCTCCAGCGCCTCGGCCAGTTGCGTGTACATGGCGCGGGTCAGGGCGTTTCTCTTATCCGGGCGGTTGAGCTGCAGGGTCAGCAACCCGCGCTCGCGGTGCAGCAGGATGGCGTCGGTCATGGTGAGTCTCGCGGCTGTAGAGTTCAGCGCTCAACCACGGGGCAGGAACACATCGGCCAGCAGTTGATTACGCGGCAGTCCCGCCAGAAACAGGCGCTTGGAAAACGCCTCGACACTGGCGGGGTGTCCGCAGAGTAAGGCGAGCGTTTGCCGGGAAACAAGCCGCAGTTGCGCCAATGCCTGGGCCGACTCGGCCGCGGTCCACAGTTCCACCGTAAGGTTCGGATGACATGCACCCAGCGCTATCAGGGGTTCAGCCAGATAATGGCCGTCGGCATCATGGGCCAGGTGAATCACACGAATGGCGCCTTGGTGATCCTGGCGCAAAGCCTCGCGCAACACGCCCCACAACGGGCCGAGGCCAGTGCCGGAGGCAAGCAGCCAAAGCGGCCGGGATTGCCAGTCGGGATCGTATTGCAAAGCGCCGCCGCGTAGCTCGCCCAGGCGCAGTTGATCCCCGACCTGCAACTGCCGGGCAAGATCACTGAATTCACCGGGCTGCCGACAATCGATATGAAACTCCAGAAATGCATCTTCCTGGGGCAGGCTCGCCAGGGAGTAAGGCCGCGCGACGTGCCCTGCCCACAGCACCAGGTGCTGTCCAGCCCGATAACGGAGACCGCGCTCAGGTTGCAGACGCAGGCGCACTACATTCGAGTTCAGCCAATCAGCACCCACCACCAGGGCGGCCAAACCGTCACGCAGCGGGTCAAACGCCTCGACCTGCAGATCGCCCGTCACTTGGCACTGGCAGGCCAACCGCCAACCGTCCTGGCGTTGCGCGGGGCTCAGGGCATCGGGCTGCTTGTCCTCGACCTCGCCCCGGCAGCGCACCAAACATGCATGGCAACTGCCCGCCCGGCAACTGTAGGGCACGGCCACACCCGCCTGGTTCAAGGCATCCAGCAGATTGCTGCCGGCAGTTACCGACCAATGGCGTTCGCCGACGTACAGTTCAGGCATATAAGGACTCAATTACAGGGGACGCGCACAGGGAATCATGCCTGCGACAGTTTGACCATAGTCGGGTGTATCGGCCACCGCGTCGGGTTATACTGCCGCGCCTTTTTAGCGTCGCGCCTGCACCACTTTGGCGTGCCTTGGAAAGGTGGGCTCAGCCGACCGATGTACCCCACTGAGCCCACCTTTATTGAATGTTCCCTTATAGAGGAGCGCGACTCATGACCGTGATCAAGCAAGACGACCTGATTCAGAGCGTTGCCGACGCCCTGCAATTCATTTCCTACTACCACCCCGTTGACTTCATCCAGGCGATGCACGAGGCCTACCTGCGCGAAGAATCGCCGGCAGCCCGTGACTCCATGGCGCAGATCCTGATCAACTCGCGCATGTGCGCCACCGGCCATCGCCCGATCTGCCAGGACACCGGTATCGTCACCGTGTTCGTGCGCGTGGGCATGGACGTACGTTGGGATGGCGCCACCATGGGCCTGGACGACATGATCAACGAAGGCGTGCGTCGCGCCTACAATCTGCCGGAAAACGTCCTGCGCGCATCCATCCTGGCCGACCCGGCCGGTGCACGTAAAAACACCAAGGACAACACCCCGGCCGTGATCCACTACTCCATCGTCCCGGGTAACACCGTGGAAGTGGACGTGGCGGCCAAAGGTGGCGGTTCCGAGAACAAGTCAAAAATGGCCATGCTCAACCCGTCCGACTCGATCGTCGACTGGGTGCTCAAGACCGTTCCGACCATGGGCGCCGGCTGGTGCCCACCGGGCATGCTCGGCATCGGCATCGGCGGCACCGCCGAGAAAGCCGCAGTGATGGCCAAGGAAGTGTTGATGGAATCCATCGACATCCACGAGCTGAAAAAGCGCGGCCCGTCCAACCGTATCGAAGAGATGCGCCTGGAGCTGTTCGAGAAGGTCAACCAACTGGGCATTGGCGCTCAGGGCCTGGGTGGCCTGACCACCGTGCTCGACGTGAAGATCATGGACTACCCGACCCACGCCGCCTCCCTGCCGGTGTGCATGATCCCCAACTGCGCCGCCACCCGTCACGCGCACTTTGTGCTCGACGGCTCGGGCCCGGCGTCGCTGGAAGCGCCACCGCTGGACGCCTACCCGGAAATCGTCTGGGAAGCCGGCCCGTCGGCTCGTCGCGTCAACCTCGACACCCTGACCCCGGAAGAAGTCCAGAGCTGGAAACCGGGCGAAACCGTGTTGCTCAACGGCAAGATGCTCACTGGCCGCGACGCTGCGCACAAGCGCATGGTCGAGATGCTGAACAAGGGCGAAACCCTGCCGGTAGACCTCAAGGGTCGCTTCATCTACTACGTCGGCCCGGTTGATCCGGTGCGCGAAGAAGTGGTTGGCCCGGCTGGCCCGACCACCGCGACGCGGATGGACAAGTTCACCCGTCAGATCCTTGAGCAAACCGGCCTTTTGGGCATGATCGGCAAATCCGAGCGCGGCCCGACCGCCATCGACGCGATCAAGGACCACAAGGCCGTGTACCTGATGGCCGTGGGCGGCGCCGCTTACCTGGTGGCGCAAGCTATCAAGAAGTCGCGGGTTGTCGCGTTCGCCGAACTGGGTATGGAAGCGATATACGAGTTCGACGTCAAAGACATGCCGGTCACCGTTGCAGTCGATAGCAAAGGCGAATCCGTGCACATCACCGGTCCTGCCATCTGGCAGCAAAAGATCAGTGAAAGCCTGGCGGTAGAAGTGCAGTAAGCACTTTCCCTCAAGGATAAAGGCGACTGCGGCCCCATGGCCCAGTCGCCTTTTTTATGGCGCGTGGTATGGTGCTTGCCCCTTACCGTGCCTGCTCATCACCGTATGATCGCGATCCCTCGCCCCCTGCGCCTGACCTTCTACGCCCTGTTGATCATCGCTGGTGCGGTGCTGGCCGCTGCATTGGCCACGCGCCAGGCCGAACGCCAGGCCCTCGTGGATGAGGCCGCCCGCGCCAACCAACAGCTCGCGTTATATGCCAACTCGCTGCACACCCTGATCGAACGCTACCGCGCCCTGCCCGCCGTGCTCGCGCTGGACTCGGAAATGATCAGCGCGTTAAAAGGCCCGTTGGACACCGCTACCCAAGACGCGCTTAACCGCAAGCTCGAACGCATCAACGGCGCCGCGCAGTCGTCCACCCTGGAATTGATGGACCGCACCGGCCTGGCCGTGGCTGCCAGCAACTGGGCGCTGCCAAGCAGTTACGTCGGGCACAACTATGCATTTCGGCCGTATTTCAGCCAGACCAAAAGCCAGGGCACCGGGCGCTTTTACGCGGTGGGTGTGACCACCGGGATTCCGGGTTACTTCCTTTCCAGCGCAGTGCTCGATGAACACGAGCAGTTCCTTGGCGCCATGGTGGTGAAGCTGGAGTTCCCTGAGCTTGAGCAAGAATGGGCCCAGGGGAATGACTTGCTGCTGGTCAGCGATGCGCGTGGCATCGTGTTCATTGCCAACCAGCCTGGCTGGCGCTATCGGAACCTGCGGCCGCTATCGGCCAATGACCTCGCTGAGCTCAAGGCCACCCGCCAGTACGACAAGAAACAACTGCTGGCCCTGGAAACCGACACCCTGCAGCGCTTCGACGAAAACAGTCACCTGATGCGCGTCAACGGCCCCGACGGCAGCGCCCAATACATCTGGGAATCCCTGCCATTGAAGGCAGAAGGCTGGACCCTGCACCTGCTGCGCAAACCGCAATTTCCTTTTGAAGACCAACGCAACGCGGGACTGGCCGCCGCCGGTTCCTGGCTGGCGCTGGTGTTCCTCGCGCTGTTCCTGAGCCAACGCTGGCGCCTGGCCCGCTTGCGCCAGCGCAGCCGTGAAGAGCTGGAGCAACTGGTGGAAGAACGCACCCAGGCCCTGCGCACCGCCCAGGATGGTTTGGTGCAATCAGCCAAGCTGGCGGCGCTGGGGCAGATGTCCGCCGCCCTCGCCCACGAAATCAACCAGCCACTCACGGCCCAGCGCATGCAGCTTGCTACCCTGCGCCTGTTGCTGGATCACGGCCGTGTGGACGACGCCTACAAGGCGCTCACGCCGCTGGACGACATGCTCACGCGCATGGCCGCACTCACCGGCCATCTCAAGACCTTCGCTCGCAAAAGTCCTAGTGGCCTGCGCGAACGCCTGGACCTGGCCACGGTGGTCGACCAGTCCCTGCATCTGCTCGACGCGCGCCTGCGCGATGAAGCCATTGGCGTCGTGCTGGACCTGACACGCCCGGCTTGGGTGCGCGGCGATGCCATCCGCCTGGAACAAGTACTGATCAACCTGCTGCGCAACGCCCTCGACGCCATGGCCGACAAACCGCGCAAGCGCCTTGAGATCCGCCTGCACGCCGACCAACAGCTTTGGCTTTTGACCGTCAGCGACAGCGGCGGCGGGATCCCCGAAGAACACCTGAACAACGTGTTCGATCCGTTCTTCACCACCAAGCCGGTGGGTGACGGCCTCGGTTTAGGGCTGGCGGTGTCCTTCGCTATCGTGCACGAACTGGGTGGACGCCTGATCGCCGATAACCAGGGCGACGGCGCGACTTTCACCCTGACCTTGCCCATCGCGCTGGAGACGCCGGACCTATGCTAAATGCGGTGATTGTGGTCGATGACGAAGCCAGCATTCGCACGGCCGTGGAGCAGTGGTTGAGTCTCTCCGGGTTTGAGGTGCAGTTGTTCAGCCGCGCCGAGGAATGCCTGGCGCATCTGCCCAAAGACTTTCCCGGTGTGATCCTGAGCGACGTGCGCATGCCTGGTCTAAGCGGCCTGGAATTGCTCGCCGAAGTACAGCGCCGCGACGCCGACTTGCCGGTGATATTGCTCACTGGTCACGGCGACGTGCCGATGGCCGTCGAAGCCATGCGCGACGGCGCCTACGACTTCCTGGAAAAACCCTTCAGCCCCGAGGCCCTGCTCAACAGCCTGCGACGTGCATTGGACAAACGCGGGCTGATCCTGGAAAACCGTCGACTGCATCAACAGGCCGATCACCGCTCGCAGCTTGAATCCAGCCTGCTCGGCGTGTCCCGCGGGTTGCAGAACCTGCGCCGCCAGGTGCTCGACTTGGCGAGCTTGCCGGTCAACGTGTTGATCCGTGGCGAGACCGGCAGCGGTAAGGAACTGGTCGCGCGCTGCCTGCATGATTTCGGCCCGCGGGCCAAGAAGCCGTTTGTGGCGCTCAATTGCGCGGCAATTCCCGAGCAGTTGTTTGAAGCCGAGCTGTTTGGCCACGAAAGCGGCGCGTTCACCGGCGCACAGGGCAAGCGCATCGGCAAGCTGGAGTACGCTCACGGCGGCACGCTGTTCCTGGATGAAATCGAAAGCATGCCCTTGGCCCAACAAGTGAAACTGTTGCGGGTATTGCAAGAGCAGAAACTGGAACGACTGGGCTCTAACCAGAGCATCCATGTGGACTTGCGCATCATTGCCGCGACCAAGCCTGACCTGCTCGAAGAGGCCCGCGCCGGACGCTTTCGCGAAGACTTGGCCTATCGCCTCACCGTCGCACAATTGCGCCTGCCGCCCTTGCGCGAGCGTCGTGAAGATATTCCGCTGCTGTACGAGCACTTTGCCCACAGCGCTGCCGAACGCTTAGGCCGCACGCCCGAGCCGTTGAGCGGCCCAGCCTTGGGGCGCCTGCTCAGCCACGACTGGCCCGGCAATGTGCGTGAACTGGCCAACGTCGCCGAACGCCAGGTATTAGGCCTTGGCGAGCCGGAGCCGGAGGGCATCGAGGCCGGGCAATCACTGGCTGCGCAGCAGGAAGCCTTCGAAGCCCATTGCCTGAAGGCCGCCTTGACCCGGCACAAGGGCGATATCAAGGCGGTATTAACGGAGCTGCAACTGCCCCGCCGGACGTTCAATGAAAAGATGCAGCGCCATGGCCTTGCACGGGACATGTTCCTCAAGGACGAATGAGCGGATTTCCGCTCATTGGCCCCGAATCTTCAGCAAGTTTCCGCTCAAAAAAATCTGCAAACCCTTCTAGATCGGGCCTTCATCTACCTGGCACAGCTCCTGCTATAGCCCAGCCAGGCAGCGCTCGCGCCGCTCCATAAAAACAACTAGATGAAGGATCCTTCAATGGATAACTCCAACTCCCTGCCTCTGGGGTCGGCGGCAGCGCCGGCAAAAGAACGCACCACCTCCAGCCGCATCAAATCGATCTTCAGCGGATCGGTCGGCAACATGGTCGAGTGGTACGACTGGTACGTCTACGCCGCTTTCTCGCTGTACTTCGCCAAAGCCTTCTTCCCGAAAGGCGACACCACCGCCCAACTGCTCAACACCGCCGCGATCTTCGCCGTGGGCTTCCTGATGCGCCCGATCGGTGGCTGGCTGATGGGCCTGTACGCCGACAAGGTCGGGCGTAAAAAAGCCCTGATGGCCTCGGTCTACCTGATGTGCTTCGGCTCGCTGCTGATTGCCCTGAGCCCGGGCTATGAATCCATTGGTATCGGTGCGCCCATCCTGCTGGTGTTTGCCCGTTTGCTGCAGGGGCTATCAGTCGGCGGCGAATACGGCACCTCCGCCACCTACCTCAGCGAGATGGCGACCAAGGAACGTCGCGGCTTCTACTCCAGTTTCCAGTACGTAACCCTGATCTCCGGCCAGCTCATCGCGCTGGCGGTGCTGATCGTGCTGCAACAGGTACTCACCACCGAGCAACTGTACGCGTGGGGCTGGCGTATCCCGTTCGCCATCGGCGCCCTGTGCGCAGTCGTCGCGCTGTACCTGCGTCGTGGCATGGAAGAAACCGAGTCCTTCACCAAGAAAGAAAAAGCCAAGGAAAGCGCAATGCGCACCTTGATGCGTCACCCCAAGGAACTGATGACCGTGGTCGGCCTGACTATGGGCGGCACCCTGGCGTTCTACACCTACACCACCTACATGCAGAAATACCTGGTGAACACCGTCGGGATGAGCATCTCCGACTCCACCACCATCTCGGCGGCCACGCTGTTTCTGTTCATGTGCCTGCAGCCCATCATCGGCGGGCTGTCCGACAAGGTCGGCCGTCGTCCGATCCTGATCGCCTTCGGCATCCTCGGCACCCTGTTCACCGTGCCTATCCTCACCACCCTGCACACCATCCAGTCCTGGTGGGGTGCGTTCTTCCTGATCATGGCCGCGCTGATCATCGTCAGTGGCTACACCTCGATCAACGCGGTGGTGAAGGCCGAACTGTTCCCGACCGAAATCCGTGCCCTGGGCGTGGGCCTGCCGTATGCACTGACCGTGTCGATCTTCGGCGGTACAGCTGAATACATCGCGCTGTGGTTCAAGAGCATCGGGATGGAAACCGGCTACTACTGGTACGTGACTGCGTGTATCGCGGTGTCGCTGATGGTCTACGTGACCATGAAAGACACCCGCAAACATTCGCGGATTACCACGGACTAAACATGTGGGAGGGGGGCAAGCCCCCTCCCCCATTGGTTTTACATCGCTGGGTTAATCAGGACAGTTCCGCCACCTCGTTGCGCCCATACCGCCGCTGCGCATACGACGCTCCGGCAATCATCACCACCAGCACCGCCGCCAATACCGCCGATGATCCAATGGTGCCGAAATCCAATCCGCCCTTTTCATGGGGCTTGGTCAGGAAGTCGCCCAGGGTTGCACCAAACGGCCGGGTCAATACAAACGCCACCCAGAACAACAACACCGACGAGATTTGGGTGAAGTACTTGAGCGCCACCACCGCAGCGATGGTCGAGCCAATCAACAAGGCACCACCGGCGAAGCCGAGACCCGAATCATCCGCCAGGAAGTCGCCCAATGCGGTGCCCAGTGTGTTGGAGAACAGGATCGCCATCCAATAGAACAACTCACCCCGGAAGGTCTGCACCTTGTTCACGTTCAGCGAGTCACCGCTGAGGTGCCACAGCGCAAAAATGATCATCAGGATCACAATCAGGATCATCGACCCCGTGGCGTAACCCAGCCCCAGGGTACGGTCCATGAAGTCGGACATCGTGGTACCCGCAGTGCTGGTGGACAAAATCACGATCCAGTACAGCACCGGGTTGTAGGTTTTGGACCAGAGTTGCGTCACCAGGGTGACCAGGAACACGCTGATCAAAATTATCGAACTGATCGCATAACCGACATTCAGGGTCATCGACAACAAGTCCCCGGCGGTTTCGCCCAAGGTGGTTGCGCAGATTTTCATGACCCAGAACGCCAGGGTGATCTGAGGAAGTTTATTCATAAGGTAGAAGGCTCCGAAGCTCAGTCTTTCGATGGCCGACTTATAGGGGTGTCGACCTTGTGCGCAGACTGAACGGGCCGCTGTGAAAAATAGGTGGGCGATGAATGAAAATTCCATGGCTTGATGGAAATTCGCTGCCACGGGTTGCACTATGACCGCCTCCCAGAATTGCGTAGCAGGAACCCCGGCTCATGTCTGACGATATCCATTTCTACGAACCCGCCAACGGCCACGGCCTGCCACATGACCCGTTCAACGCCATCGTTGGTCCACGGCCAATCGGCTGGATCTCGTCGCACGACAGCGAAGGCCGCCTGAACCTGGCGCCCTACAGCTTCTTCAATGCGTTCAACTACATTCCGCCGATCATTGGGTTTTCCAGTGTCGGGCGCAAAGACAGCCTGAACAATATCGAACAGACCGGCGAGTTCGTGTGGAACCTGGCTACCCGCCCGCTGGCCGAGCAGATGAACCAGAGTTGCGCGGCGGTCTCGCCGGAGGTGAATGAGTTCGAGTTGTCCGGCCTGACGCCGGTGGCCTCGAAAATCATCGCCGTGCCACGGGTGGGCGAAAGCCCGGTGTCATTCGAATGCAAGGTGACGCAGATTATCCAGCTGCAACGCGCCGACAAAGGGTTGGTGCCGAGCTGGCTGGTGCTGGGCGAGGTGGTCGCGGTGCACATTGCCAAGTGGCTGCTCAAGGATGGCATCTACGACACCGCCGCCGCCGAGCCGATCCTGCGTGGTGGCGGCCCGGCGGATTACTTCCAGCTGGGGCCGGAGGCGCTGTTCAAGATGTATCGCCCAGGCGCCAGCAAACCCTGACTGAAATACAACAAAAATGTGGGAGGGGGCGTGCCCCGATGGCAATGGCACATTCAACATATTTGTTGACTGACACACTGCTATCGGGGGCAAGCCCCCTCCCACATTAGATTGTCGGCGTTGTTCAGATGGCGGCGCTCGCCCAGGTCAGCTGCCCCTCTTCATCCACACCGATCAACCGCTCAAGCTGCACGGTGGCTGCATCATCGGCGTCGGAGGCGGTCTTGAACGTCTGTCCATCCAGGATCTTGTGAAACTTCGGTGCCCCCATACCATCCAGTGCCTTGACGGCGACGGCGGCGCTGTAGCCCCCTTCACCCGGTACTACGGCGGATACGGCTTCGTGGTGGGCAAATTGTTTACGTGCCATGTTGCAGGTCCTGGCCAATGGAAAGGCGGCCATTCTAAACCTGTTCACCCAGCGAGTTGCAGGTACTCGCCATAGGCGTTGGTGGCGGATGCATCAGTGAAGGTTTGGAAGTCCATGCTGCGCACCACCATGTCGTTCAACAGCTCGGTAAAGATCATCAGGGCCGGCGAGCTGAAGTAGGCACTCATCGCCTGCTCGCTGCTCCAGAAACCCGAGACCAACCACACATCGGGATCGACCTGGGAATGCTGCAACGAGAATTGCAGACAACCCTGAGCCTGGCGACCCGGTTCGATCAAACTGCTCAAGCGTGCACCGAGTTCGGTGCTGCACCCGGTGCGGGCGCGGATAAAGGCCATATGGCTCGCGGGAATGGGGGTGGACATGTTCGACTCTCCCGTTGAGAAGTGATGCTCGGCAAACACGGTGAGGGTGTGCTGCCACAGGATCAAAGATAACGGCGCGCAGGTAGGCGCGGTTAGTCGATTCCTGCCGGCTTATTGCACAATCCTGCGAGAAGCGTAAACCGGGTACTCGGCCCACTGGTTTTGCGCCATGCACAAACGCAGTATTTCAGGGAGATGACAGGCCTCACGCTTGCCTGATTGGCGATACGCCGCAGGATCAGGCAAGGATTGTGCAGAATCGACCTAACACTATTTGAAAAGCCGCCGCTAAGCTGACCCCATCAAAGCCGCCTGCAGAGGACGCTTCATGTCGTCGCCCGAATATCAGTCCATTCCTCTCGATGCCGAGATGGAAAAGCAGCGTGCCGAACTGGCCAGTATCGTGCACAGGCATACTTGGGAAGATGGCTCCTACGGTACCGCGATCACGTCGCTCTACCTGAACCGCCACAACACGCCACGCGACTTTATGCCGGTGCTGGTGGAACCCGCGCTGTGCATCCTTGCCAACGGCAGCAAGGAAGTGCGCCTGGCGGATGAAATCTTTGCCTACGACCCGCTCAATTACCTGGTGTTCTCGGTGGCGATGCCGGTGGCCGGGCGGATCATCGACGCCACGCCCGACGATCCGAACCTGTCGGTGCGGATCAATATCGACCCGGCGCAGCTCACCGCCCTGATCGCTGAAGCCGGTCCCATGGGCGTACCCACACGCCCGACATCACGCGGCATGTACGTGGACCGGATTGACAACCAATTGCTCGACGCGGTGCTGCGCCTGGCGCGCTTGCTGGATACGCCCAAAGACATCGCCATGCTGGCCCCACTGATCAACCGGGAAATTCTTTACCGCTTGCTACGTGGGCCGCAGGGTTATCGCCTGTATGAAATTGCCGTGGCCAACAGCCAGAGCCATCGGGTGAGCCAAGCGATCAAGTGGCTCAATGGCAACTACGAACAACCGCTTCGCATTGATGATCTGGCCAAGGAAGTGAACCTGAGCGTTTCGACCTTGCACCACCGCTTCAAGGCAATCACCGCCATGAGCCCCTTGCAGTACCAGAAGCAGTTGCGCTTGCAGGAAGCACGCAGATTGATGATTGCCGAAGGGCTGGAAGCATCAGCGGCGGGCTATCGGGTGGGGTATGAAAGCCCGTCGCAGTTCAGTCGGGAATACAGCCGATTGTTTGGGGCGCCGCCGCTGCGGGATCTGGCCCGCCTGCGCCAAAGCATCTGACCGAATGAAGATCAAAATGTGGGAGGGGGCTTGCTCCCGATAGCGGTGGGTCTGCTTTAGATACCAGACTGAGACACTGCCATCGGGGGAAAGCCCCCTCTCACATGGGGCCGCGAGCATTCAATCCAGGGTGCGCGGTAGTTGCAGGGTCACCCGTAAGCCCCCCTCCCGCAAATTCTGCAAACTCACTTCACCGCCATGGCTGTGGGCAATATTGCGCGCAATCCCCAGGCCCAACCCATAGCCCTGCTGCTGCCCGGACAGGCGGAAGTGCGGCTCGAATACCTGTTCCAAACGCTGCTCCGGAACGCCGGGACCTTCATCGTCGACGTGCAGGACAAACTGCGCACCATCATCTTCGATATGCAAATGCGCGTTCTGCCCGTACTTCAACGCGTTATCGATCAGGTTGCCGATACACCGCTTGAGCGCCAGCGGCTTGCCCGGATAGGTCGCCAATGCAGCGCCATCCAGGGTCACACGGCCGTTACCGTTTGGCGCCACATAAGGCTCTACCAGGCATTCGAGCACATGGTTGAGGTCGACCGGCTGGATGTTCTCGTGGATATCGGTGTCTTTCACACATTGCAGCGCGCCCTTCACCAGCAACTCCAATTCATCCAGGTCACGGCCGAATTTGGTTTGCAGGTTTTCGTCTTCGAGCAGTTCCACACGCAGACGCAGGCGGGTGATCGGTGTGCGCAGGTCGTGGGAAATCGCGCTGAACAGTTGGCTGCGCTCGGTCAAATAGCGGCTGATGCGCTCGCGCATGGCATTAAACGCGCGGCCCACTTCCACCACTTCACTGCCGCCGCCTTCCGCCACCGGCTCCACATCGGCGCCGAGAGACATGTCTCGCGCCGCCCGCGCCAAGCGCTTGAGGGGGCGGCTTTGCCAGTGCACCAGCAGGCCAATGAACAACAGCAGAAAACCGCTGGTCAACACGATAAACCACACCTGCTGGGACGGTAGGCCCTGTTCTTCAAGGCTGGTGTAGGGCTCAGGCAGCAACGAGGCGATGTACAGCCATTCGCCGGGGGCGAGTTGGATCTGGGTCACCAGCACCGGCGGGTTTACCGGTTCCAGGGTCAGCGCGTAATGGGCCCAAGAGCGCGGCAACTCATCGAGCTTGAGGCCGGCGTTGAAGATGCGCAGGTCTTCGGCGCTGACGAATTCCACCGAGATGTGCACGTCGGCGCCCAGGGTCTGGCGCAGTACTTCGTCCACGGCCACCAGCACCGCCTGCTTGCGTGGGGTTTCGGGCAATACCTGCATGTCCAGCGGGCGGTCATTAAGGGTGACTACAAACCGGGTGCCGCCCATGCTACGCAATTGGTCGAGAACCAGCGGACGATAGGCCACCGGCAACGAACGGAAGTAACTCACACTGGCGGTCATCGAATGGGCCAGGCTGCGAGCGCTGGTGACCAGGCCCTCAAGCTGGGTAGCACGCAACTGCGAAACCCAAATCACGCTGGACAACGCCTGGGCGAACAACACCGCAAGCAAGGTCAGCAGCAGCATGCGCCCCAGCAGCGAGCGCGGTACCGGGAAGCGGCGCCGGCGTTCGGTCACCGGCTCAGTGGACATTGCCGGCAACCACGCTGGCTGCCAGTTGATAACCGCTGCCACGTACGGTGCGGATCAGCCTCGGGGGCTTTTCGGTGTCGCGCAGGCGTTGGCGCAGGCGGCTGACCGCCATGTCGACGATGCGGTCCAGCGGCATCAGGTCGCGGCCACGGGTGGCGTTGCCGATAGTGTCGCGATCGAGAATTTGTTGCGGATGGTCGAGAAACAACTTGAGCAGTGCGAAGTCGGCACCGGAGAGAATCACCTCCTCGCCGTCCACGTGGAACAGCCGATGGCTGATCATGTCCAGGCGCCACTCATCGAACACCAGCACATCGCCACTCCCACTGCGCTCCTGGCCAAACTGGCAGCGCCGCAACAGAGCCTTGATCCGCGCCTGCAACTCGCGAGGGCTGAACGGCTTGCCGATATAGTCATCGGCGCCCAGTTCCAGGCCGATCACGCGGTCGGCTTCGTCAGAACTGGCGGTAAGCATAATGATCGGCACCTGCGCCTGGCGCGGGTGCTGGCGGATCCAACGGCAGAGGCTGAAGCCATCTTCGTCCGGCAACATCACATCGAGGATGACCAGGTCGCACGGCGCCTCGTTCATCGCCTGGCGGAACCCCGCGCCATCCGGCACGCCACGCACCTGGAAACCGGCGCGACTGAGGTAGGTTTGCAGCAATTCGCGGATTTCCTGGTCGTCGTCGACGAGGAGAATCGATTTACTGATTACGCTCACGGGGTCCTCCTTGTTGTTATGGGGTGTTCTTGATGGCCTCATCGGGGGCAGGTCACTGCCTAAGCAAATGCCTGCTCTAACGCCACACCCGCCCCGGTCAACCCGGAATACGGCGCGGTCACCAACCACACCGGAATACCTTTGAAGTAGTCGCTCATGCAGCCTTTGTCGCTGAAACTCTTGGCAAAGCCGCTCTTGATGAAAAAGTCGGCAAACCGCGGAATCACCCCACCCACGATATACACACCACCGCGTCCACCGGTGGTCAGCACGTTATTGCCCGCCACTCGGCCCAGCCAGACGCTGAACTGCTCCAACACCTCCATCGCCACCGGGTCGCCGGCCAAGCCTGCAGCCGTGATGGCTTCGGGCGTGTCGAGCACAGGCGCGTGACCGTCCACCGCACAAATCGCGCGGTACAGACGCGGCAAGCCGCCACCGCTCAACGCCGTTTCAGCGCTGACGTGGCCAATCTCGTTGTAAATGTGTTGCCACAACTGGGTTTCCCGAGGGCTGCTCAGGGGCAGGTCGACGTGGCCGCCCTCCCCCGGCAACGCCGCGTAACGACCTGCGCCGAGATCCAGCAGTGTGCCGACGCCCAGGCCAGTGCCAGGCCCGATCACCACCGCCGGGCGCAACGGCTCCGGCGTGCCCTCACAAACCACGCGAAATTCGTCGGGTTGCAGGCGGGTCATCCCCAGGGCCATGGCGGAGAAGTCATTGACCAGCAGCAGTTCATCCACCTGCAAGGTCTTGCAGAACGCCGTCTTGCTCAGGCGCCAGTGATTGTTGGTGAATTTGAATTCATCGCCACTCACCGGCCCGGCCACCGACAGGCACACCGCGCCGATGTCCCCGATTTCCAGGCCCTCTTCCTTCAGATAGACCTTGATCGCCTCTTCAGGGGTTGGGTAATCCGCCGTGGCATGCACCCGAATCGAATGCAGTGCCGAATCCCGCCACACTGCAAAACGGGCGTTGGTACCCCCGATATCACCGACCAGCGCTAACTTCACTTAAGCGTCTCCAAGGCAGAGGTAAAGGCGCTGGCGCCCTGCTCTGCGGAGCTTGCGGCCAAGCGCATAAATCCAAACAGCTCGCGGCCGGCCCCCACGTTATTGCCCAGAAGGCCCGTGGCAGGCGTGCGCGCTGCAAATTCTTCGGCGTCCACCTTAAGCTCCAAGGTGCCGGTAACGCCATCCACACGAATGATATCGCCATCGCGTACTCGCGCCAGCGGCCCGCCGCTCTGGGCTTCGGGGTTGACGTGAATCGCGGCGGGAATCTTACCCGACGCGCCGGACATACGCCCGTCTGTCACCAATGCCACCTTGAAACCACGGTCCTGCAGCACACCCAGGAACGGCGTCATCTTGTGCAGCTCGGGCATGCCGTTGGAGCGCGGGCCCTGGAAGCGCATCACCGCGACGAAATCTTTTTCCAACTGACCAGCCTTGAACGCATCGGCCAGATCCTGCTGATCCTGGAACACCACCGCCGGCGCTTCGACGATCTGGTGCTCTGGGGCTACCGCAGAGACTTTCATCACACCGCGGCCGAGGTTGCCTTCCATCACGCGCAGACCACCTTCCGGCGAGAACGCACGGGCCACGGGCCGCAGGATGGTTTCGTCGAGGCTTTCGATAGGACCGTCACGCCAAACCAGCTCGCCGTCGACCAGGAACGGTTCCTGGATGTATCGGCTCAGGCCCTTGCCGGCCACGGTGTTGACGTCTTCGTGGAGCAGGCCGGCTTCCAGCAGCTCACGGATCAGGAACGACATGCCGCCCGCCGCCTGGAAGTGATTGATATCGGCCTTGCCGTTTGGATACACGTGGGACAGGGTCGGCACCACCTCGGAGAGGTCAGCCATATCGTCCCAGGTGAGGATGATGCCTGCCGACATGGCGATGGCCGGCATGTGCAGGGTGTGGTTGGTGGACCCGCCGGTCGCGTTGAGGGCGACGATGGAGTTGACGATGGATTTCTCGTCGACGATCTCGCCGATCGGCGTGAAGTTGCCGTTGGCCTTGGTCAGGCGCGTAACCTGATGCGCGGCTTCACGGGTCAGCGCGTCACGCAGCGGCGTGTACGGGTTGACGAATGAAGCGCCCGGCAAGTGCAGGCCCATCACTTCCATCAGCAATTGATTGGTGTTGGCAGTGCCGTAGAAGGTGCAGGTGCCGGGGCTGTGGTAGGACTTCATCTCCGATTCCAGCAGCTCTTCGCGAGTGGCCTTGCCTTCGGCGTAGCGCTGGCGCACGTCGGCTTTCTGCTTGTTGGAGATACCCGACGGCATCGGGCCGCCCGGTACGAAGATCATCGGCAGGTGACCGTAGCGCAGCGCGCCCATCATCAGGCCGGGGACGATCTTGTCGCAGATGCCCAGCATCAATGCGGCGTCGAACATGTTGTGGGACAGCGCCACCGCCGTGGACATAGCAATGACTTCACGGCTGAGCAGGCTCAGCTCCATCCCCGGCTCGCCCTGGGTCACACCGTCGCACATTGCAGGCGTACCACCAGCGAACTGGCCGACCGAGCCGACTTCACGCAGAGCTTTCTTTATTTGTTCAGGGAAATGTTCGTACGGCTGGTGCGCCGACAGCATGTCGTTATATGAGGAAACAATTGCCACGTTGGCGGCATTCATCATGCGCAGGCTGTTTTTGTCTTCGGTGCCGCAACCGGCCACGCCGTGGGCAAAGTTGGCGCATTGCAGCTTGCCGCGCATCGGACCGTCGCTGGCGGCGCCGCGAATGAGCGCAAGGTAAGCCTCGCGGGTGGCGCGGCTGCGGGCGATAAGCCGTTCGGTGACCTCAAGAACGCGGGGATGCATGTGTAGAACTCCAGGCTAACGGATGTGGCGACCTGAGTGTCTATGCTGATCAAACGCCCGCAGCTCATGGGATGGCAGGGTGTCGTTTGAATCATCGGACCAGTTGATTCAGGTCACTCGTTGTAGATTGAACAAAATATTGCCACTAAAAAGGCTTGTTTTCTATTTTTATGCGAATAATCTTGTAATTCTTACAACAAATCGACGACAGGCACTCTCCAATGACTCTTCGTATCGCAATCAATGGTTTTGGCCGTATTGGCCGTAATGTCCTGCGCGCACTGTATACCCAAGGCTACCGCCAGGATTTGCAGATCGTCGCCATCAACGATCTGGGCGACAGCTCGATCAATGCCCACCTGCTCAAATACGACACCGTACATGGCACATTCGACGCAGAGGTCGCCCACGATCAGGAAAGCCTGACCGTCAACGGTGACCGGATTGCCGTGAGTGCCATTCGCAACCCGGCTGACCTGCCATGGGCTGCACACAAGATTGACGTGGTATTCGAATGCACCGGTCTATTCACCGACCGTGACAAGGCCGCCGCCCATATTACCGCCGGCGCGCGCAAGGTGATCATCTCGGCACCGGCCAAAGGCGCGGACGCCACTGTGGTGTATGGCGTGAACCACGACATTCTGCGTCAGTCCCACCAGATCATCTCCAACGCCTCGTGCACCACCAACTGCCTGGCGCCGGTCGCCCAGGTGCTGCACCGCGAGCTGGGCATCGAGAGTGGCCTGATGACCACCATCCACGCCTACACCAACGACCAGAACCTGACCGACGTCTACCACACCGACCCGTACCGCGCGCGCTCCGCCACCCAGAACATGATCCCAAGCAAGACCGGCGCTGCCGAAGCGGTGGGCCTGGTGCTGCCGGAACTGGCGGGCAAGCTGACCGGCATGGCCGTGCGCGTTCCAGTGATCAACGTGTCCCTGGTAGACCTCACCGTAACGCTGAAGAAAGAAGCCACAGCCGAAGAGGTCAACGCGCTGCTCAAGGAAGCCAGCCAGCACTCGAAGATCCTCGGTTACAACACCCTTCCGCTGGTTTCCAGTGACTTCAACCACAACCCGCTGTCGTCGATCTTCGACGCCAATCACACCAAGGTCAGCGGCAAGTTGCTCAAAGTACTGGCCTGGTACGACAACGAGTGGGGCTTCTCCAACCGTATGCTGGATAACTGCCTGGCATTGTGTAACGCCGAATAATGCGATGCTTTGGGAGGGGCGATTCGACTTGCTCCCGATGGCGGTGTATCAGGCAGGAATGTGTTGGCTGACACACCGCTATCGGGGGCAAGCCCCCTCCCACATTGTTCTAAGTAGGCCCAGAGAAATAGCCCCTTGCCATTTGAGTTGATGATAAGCATTATCATTTGCTGCAAATCGGTCTGGTATCACTGTGAGCCAATCTCGCTTCAACCAAGTCTTTCTCACCCAACGGGTGATTCTGCTACGCACCTTGCAGCGGATGGTGAATAACCACAGCACCGCCGAGGACCTGCTGCAGGAAACCTACCTGCGCGTCACACGGGCCCTCAGCGAGCGGCCGATCGATCACCTTGAACCCTTCGTTTATCAAACCGCACGTAACCTCGCGCTGGATCACCTGCGCTCACGCAGAATCCAGGCCCGCACGCTGCAGGAAGATGTCCCGCTGGACATCCTACAAAGCGTCGCCGCCCCTATCAGCACCCCCGAAGATGCGACTCAGGCCGAGCAACTGCTTGAACACCTGAGCGTCAGCCTGGGCCAATTGAGCGCCCGCCAGCAGCAGATTTTCATCCTCAGCCGCCTGCACGGGTGCAGCTATCAGGAGATTGCCGATCAGTTGGACGTGTCCCTGAGCACCGTGCAAAAGGAACTGAAATTGATCATGGCCATCTGCGTAGGTGTGGCCGACCGGCTGGATCGGCCTTAAGCTGCACGCGACAGAGATGTCGACCCGAGCTGTAGGAATAATGAATAGAACGTGGCGAAGACCCGAGGAACACCGTGACGGACCCCAATAAACTGCGCCCTCATGAGCTGGCTCATGAGGTGCTGCAAGACACGGCTATGGACCAGGCCCTGGATTGGCTGATTGCCTTGCAGTGCCCGCAAGCTGGGCAGCAGGCCGAGTTTGAAGCCTGGCTGGCCCGCGACCCGGCCCACGTCAACGCCTTCGCCAAGGCCCAGGCCGCCTGGGGTGGCGCGCCGGTTCACAGCGCCGCGGTGGCCCTGGCCGCGCCGCGCAAGCCCAGCGCCTTGCGCCGAATCAAACCCCATTGGAAACCGCTCGCCACCGCCGCCGTGTTGCTGATCGGGCTGTTCAGCTTCAGCAACCTGCCGGTGCGCCTGCAGGCCGACCACCTCACCGTGGTGGGCGAACGACAACGTCTGCAATTGGACGACGGCTCGAAAGTATTGCTGAACACCAACTCGGCGTTCTCCAGCAGCATCAAGGACCACCAGCGCATCGCCCGCCTGTATCAGGGCGAGGCTTTTTTCGAGGTTGTGCCCAACCATGGCCAGCCCCTGGAAATCGACGCCGGCCCGGTGCGCGCCAGCGTGCGCGACACCGCCTTCGCCGTGCGCTACCTCAATGGCGAGGCCCAGGTGCAAGTGCAGCGCGGTGATGTCGACCTCAGCAACACTTTCGACGATGCCCGCGTACGCCTGCGCGCCGGCGAAAGTATCCGCATCGGCCCCAAAGGCTTCGGCCAACCGGCCAAGCTGGACGCCAATAAGGACCTGGCCTGGGTGCAAGGCCGGCTGATTTTTGAAAACTGCCCGATGAGCGAAGTGCTCGCCGAGTTGCGCCGCTATTACCCCGGCTGGATCGTCAACACCAACGACCAACTCGCCAGCGTCGCGGTCACCGGCAATTACCGGCTCGATCAACCCCTGGACGTCGTGCGTTCACTGGCGCACATCACCTCTGCCAAGCTCTCGGAATACCCGGCGCTGGTCATCCTGAACTAAATGAGAATTATTTTTACTCGATAACCTTCGGCGGTACGTCTCGTCTTAGCCAATGCAACTGATTCCTATTTGATTCGGTTCGCAACTATAAGATTCGTCCCCCGGAGCGCTTTCGATGTCCTCTCGTTTCAACCGCCGGTCTTCTTCGCCCGTCCTGTCCTTGTTGACTGCCGCCATCCTGCTGGCGGGCGCGCCGGCCATGGCCGCCACCGCTGCCGAACCGGTTTCGCGCAGCCAGGGCAACTACACCTTCAGCATCGAACAGCAGCCGCTGGTCTCGGCGCTCAACGCCTTTACCGCCGTGACCGGCTGGCAAGTCGGCCTGCCCGCAGAGCTGGGCCAGGGCGTGTCGTCTCCTGGCGCACGCGGCCCGTTGTCGCCAGAAAAAGCGTTAGACCGGCTGTTGGTGGGGACCAACCTGAGCTACCGCAAACTGGGCAATAACAACATCGTGCTGGAAAAGCGCGCAGCGGGTAGCACCCTCAACCTGCAACAGGTGACCATCAGCGCAACCCGTAACGCGCAGGATGTGAACAGCGTGCCGAGCACCGTCAGCGTGCATGAACGTGAGGAACTGGACCGCCAGAACGTCAACAACATCCGGGAACTGGTGCGCTACGAGCCTGGCGTCTCGGTAGGCGGCGCAGGCACCCGCGCAGGTAACGCCGGCTTCAACATTCGCGGCATCGATGGCGACCGTATCCTTACTCAAGTGGACGGTGTGGAAGTGCCGGGCAACTTCTTCAACGGCCCCTACGCCAAGACCCGCCGCAACTACGTCGACCCGGAAATCGTAAAGCGCGTGGAAATCCTGCGCGGGCCGGCGTCGGCCCTCTACGGCAGCAGCGCCATCGGCGGCGCCGTCAGTTACTTCACCCTCGACCCGGTTGACATCATCAAGCCAGGCCAAGACTTCGGCGCCCGCCTGAAGACCGGCTACAGCTCCGCCGACGAAAGTTGGCTGACCTCTGGCACCTTCGCCGGCCGCGTTCAAGACTTCGACGGTTTGCTGCACCTGAGCCAGCGCAACGGTCACGAAACTGAGTCCTACGACGGCAACAACGCCACCGGCCTGGATCGCACAGGCGCCAACCCGGAAGAAGCGCGCACCACTAACATCCTGGCGAAGCTCGGCTGGAACTATGGCGATGACAACCGCCTGGGTCTGACGTACGAGAAGTACAAGGATGATCGCGACGTCAATCTGAAGAACGCGGTGGGCGGCCCGTTCATCGGCGGCCGAGGCTTCAACCTCTACCGTGATCGTCGTGGTAACGACACCATCACCCGTGAACGTTTCGGCCTGGAAAACAGCTTCGCCCTTGAGTCGCCGATTGCCGACCGCATCAAGACCAGCGTCAATTACCAGATCGCCAAGACCGACCAGACCACCGCCGAAATCTATCAATCCGGTCGTCGCGTCCTGCGCACCCGCGACACGCTCTACCAGGAAAAACAGTGGGTTTTCGATGCACAGTTGGACAAAGCGTTCAGCCTCGGTGAAACCGATCACCAAGTGACCTACGGCACCACCCTCAAGCAGCAGAAAGTCACCGGCTCGCGCGAGGGCAGCGCGACCTGCGTGGCCGTCGGCAGCGGTTGCACCGCCATCGGCGCGCCCAGCCCGATGGCCTCCGATAGCGTGAAGAAGGCCAGCGACTTCCCCGACCCGACCATCAACACCTATTCGCTGTTCGCACAGGACCAGATCACTTGGGACAAATGGACCTTCCTCCCCGCCGTGCGCTATGACTACACCCAGCTCAAACCCAAGCTGACCCAGGCATTCCTCAACACCGTCAACCCGACAGGTGCGGAAACGGTGAGCGACAAGAAGAAAACCTGGCACCGCGTGACGCCCAAGTTTGGCCTGACCTACGCGCTGACGGACCAATACACCTGGTTCGGCCAATACGCCGAAGGTTTCCGCACGCCGTCCGCCAAGTCGCTGTACGGCCGCTTTGAAAACTTGAACCTAGGCTACACCGTCGAACCCAATCCGGACCTCAAGCCGGAGACCAGCAAAGGCATCGAAACCGGGATTCGCGGCAAGTTCGACGAGGGTTCCTTTGAGGTGGCGGTGTTCTATAACAAATACCGCGACTTTATCGACGAAGACAACGTCGTGGTCGGCGGCACTGCCGAGCAGTTCCAAGCCGTCAATATCAAGCGCGCCAGCGTCAAGGGCGCCGAAGCCAAGGGCCGCCTGAACCTGGATGCATTCGGTGCCCCACAAGGCCTATACACCCAGGGTGCGGTCTCCTATGCCTACGGTCGCAACGACCAAAACGGCGAACCGCTGAACAGCGTCAACCCGCTCAAGGGCGTGTTCGGCCTGGGCTACGACCAGGACAATTACGGCGGCCTGCTGAGCTGGACCCTGGTGAAGAAGCAGAATCGCGTAGACAGCTCCACCTTCCACGCGCCGGACGGCGACACCAGCGGCCCATTCAAAACCCCCGGCTTCGGCGTTGTCGACTTGACCGCCTACTACAAAGTCACCAACGACGTGACCATCAACGGCGGCCTCTACAACCTCACCGACAAGAAGTACTGGAACTGGGATGACGTACGCAGCTACGACAGCGTCGGCGAAGCCGCGGTAACCGGCCCGGCCAACCTCGACCGCCTGACCCAGCCCGGCCGCAACTTTGCGATTAACGTGATCTGGGATATCTGACCAAGCCCTTCTCACCTCGTCGAAATTTCAACGCCGAGGTGAGGATTTTTTACTGTGCCGCGTCTTCTTGTTCGTCTAGTTGATAACCGCTCTCTTTCGGGCACCAAGGCGCTCCCCTTCTCAAGGACTTTTTCATGACCGCTTCTCCTAACGCAGAACGTCCAAGCCTGCGCTCCCAGCGCCTGAACCAGATCACCAACGAGCCGCACACCAAGCTGGATGCACTGGTAAAGGCCCATGCCCCGTTCGAAACCCAGGCCAACTTTGCCCGTTTCGTGGTGGCGCAGTACCTGTTCCAGTCGGAACTGGTGGCCCTGTACAACGACGCCGAACTGATCAAGATCGTGCCTGACCTGGCCGCACGCTGCCGCGCCGAAGCCGCCAAGCTGGACCTCGCCGACCTGGACACCGAAGTGCCGGCCGCGGTGGCCGGTGCAGTGAGCAACCCGAGCAAAGCCGAAGCCCTGGGCTGGCTGTTCGTCTCGGAAGGCTCCAAATTGGGCGCCGCGTTCCTGATCAAGCGCGCCGTAGGCCTCGGCTTGAGCGAAACCTTTGGGGCCCGCCACTTGGGTGAGCCAGCCGGCGGTCGTGCCGAAGGCTGGAAGCGCTTCACCCGCACCCTCGACGGCCTGCAATTCAGCCCCGAGGAAGAGGCCGCGGTAGAAAAAGGCGCGGTGGATGCGTTTGTGCGCTTCACCGTGTTGCTGGAACAGGCGTACGCTAGCGCCCCTGAACTGGCCTGATCCCGCAAATTGAAATGCAACCCAATGTGGGAGGGGGCTTGCCCCCGATAGCGGTGCATCAGCCAACAAATAGGTAACTGACCCACCGCCATCGGGGGCAAGCCCCCTCCCACATTTTGATCGCATTTAAGTTCGGACTTTTTTGTAAACCTTCCCCAAGAAAAGCTTCACCATGACCGGCAAAACCCAATCCACCTCGAAAATCGCACAGATCCTGTTCGGCCTGCTGGCCTATGTCAGCCTGGGCATCGGGCTGGTGGCGATTGTGATACCCGGTTTGCCCACCACCGAGTTCATCCTGCTGGCCGCCTGGGCCGCGACCAAAAGCTCGCCACGCCTCAGCGCCTGGCTGGAAAACCACCGCCTGTTTGGGCCGATCCTGTTCAACTGGCGCAACGGCAAGATCATCGCGCGCCGGGCCAAAGTCAGTGCCACCGTGAGCATGCTGTTGTGCGCGATCCTGATGCTGGTGATGCTCGACCATGGCTGGCCCATCTACCTGGCGATTGCCGGGATGAGCCTGGGCAATCTGTGGATCTGGTCACGCCCCGAACGGCTCGCACAGCCCGTATAACCCTACCTGTAGGCGTTTTCCTACCGCCCATCGCCTTCTGCTCATGAAAGCCCCTACCGCGCCGATGCTCCGGATATAGCGCTGAATGGACTTGGCCGTGCTGTGCATTCCAACAAGACCATTCGTGAGTGAACCTATGTTCGACACCCTCTCTATCCGCTTGAAAATCGTGCTGCTGTCCGGCCTTTGCCTGCTGGGGGTGATTACGCTGATCGTGAGCATCAATCTGTACGAAACGGACCAGAACGACCATCTGATCAGCGATTCAAGTTCACGCATGCTCACCAGCAGCGTGCAAAGCCTGTTGCAGGCAAGGGCCGCTGAACAAGCGGTGCAGTTGCAGAAAACCTTCGGCGAGAATCTAACCGCGGTCACCGCCCTGGCCGACCAAGTCAAAGACTTGCGCAACCTCGCCGCCAAACGTGCTCTGGAGCCCGCAGCCCTTCGCGAAGAACTCAATCAGAGCCTGAAAACCGCCTTTGAACGCAACAACAAGGTGCTCGGAATCTGGCTGTCGTTCGAGCCCGATGGCTTGGACGGTAAGGACAGCGAATTCATCAACGACAAGGCCCGCGTCTCCAATGAAAAAGGCCGCTTTTCCAGCTACTGGAGCCGTGCCGGGGGTGAAGGCCTGAACACCATCATGGTCGAGGAAGACCTGACCAAGACCACCCCCAACCTAAACGGCACACCCTACAACATCTGGTACACCTGCCCACGTGACACCCGCAGCACCTGCCTCTTGGATCCGTACGAAGACACTGTGGCCGGCAAACCGGTATTGATGACCACCATTTCCCAACCGCTGCTGGTGGATGGAAAAGTGATTGGTGTGGTGGGTGTGGACATTGCGCTCAACAGCCTGCAAACCCTGGCTGATGCGGCCCAAAAGACGCTGTTCGATGGCGCCGCGCACCTGGAGGTTATCTCCAGCACCGGTCTGATTGCCGCCTACAGCGGCGAGCCTGCGCGGGTCGGCAAAAATCTGATCGATACGCTGGGCGCCGAGGGCAATGAGATCGTGCAACTGCTGGCCAATGACAGCCACGTCAATCTTGAGCAGGGCGATACGATTCGTGCGGTCTACGCAGTCAAGCCGATCGCCGATGCCAAAGCCTGGGGGGTGGTGATTAAACTGCCCAAACACGTGATGCTGGCCGACACCGTAAAACTGCAGGAGGTCCTCGACAAAGCCCAGGCGACCGGCACCCTCAAGGCCTTGCTGGTGGGCGCTGCCGCCGGGCTCCTGGGTTTGCTGCTGATCTGGCTGACCGCCACCGGCGTAACCCGCCCGATCAACAGCGTGGCCGCGATGCTCAAGGACATCGCCAGCGGCGACGGCGACCTCACCCAACGCTTGGCCTACAGCAAAAAGGATGAACTGGGCGAACTGGTGAACTGGTTCAACCGCTTCCTCGACAAGCTGCAACCGACTATCGCCCAGATCAAGCAAAGCATCACCGAGGCCCGCGGCACGGCGGACCAGTCCTCGGCCATCGCCCGCCAGACCAGCGAAGGCATGCAGGTGCAGTTCCGTGAAATCGACCAAGTGGCCACGGCGTCCAACGAAATGAGCGCCACCGCCCATGACGTCGCCAACAGCGCCTCGAATGCCGCCAGCGCGGCACGCGGTGCCGATCAGTCGGCGCGCGAAGGCATGCAGATCATTGAAAAGAGTACGCGGGATATCACGATCCTCGCCGAAGAAGTCAGCAGGGCCGTGGGCGAAGTCGAAGCCCTGGCAGTCAACAGCGAGCAAATCGGTTCGGTGCTGGAAGTGATCCGCAGCATTGCCGAACAGACCAACCTGCTGGCGCTGAACGCGGCGATTGAAGCGGCACGCGCGGGCGAAAGCGGCCGCGGCTTTGCGGTGGTGGCCGACGAAGTCCGTAACTTGGCCAAGCGCACCCAGGATTCCGTGGAGGAGATCCGCCTGGTGATCGAACGCATCCAGAGCGGCACCCGTGGCGTGGTCGCGACGATGCACTCAAGCCAAAGCCAGGCCCAGAGCAATGCCGGGCAGATCCATCAGGCCGTGCAGGCCTTGGGCAAGATCAGCGACGCCGTGACGGTGATCAGCGACATGAACCTGCAAATCGCCAGCGCCGCCGAACAACAGAGCGCGGTGGCCGAAGAGGTCAACCGTAACGTCTCGGCGATCCGCACCGTGACCGAAACCCTCACCGGCCAGGCCACCGAATCGGCGGCTATCAGCAGCCAACTCAATGCGTTGGCCAGCCAGCAGATGAAACTCATGGATCAGTTCAAGGTTTAAGAAACACCACAGGTGAAATGTGGGAGGGGGCCTGCGCCCGATAGCAGTGTGTCATTCAGCAGATTCATTGACTGAGACACCGCTATCGGGGGCAAGCCCCCTCCCACATTTTGATCGCGTACTGCTTAGAGACCCGTCCAAGCCTGCACAAACGCCGCCACATCTTCCTTCGGCGCCGTACGCGGCGGGTTCTGCGGGGTACCCAAATAGAGGAAGCCAATCACTTCCTCATCCGCCGTCAGCCCCAGGCCTTTGGCAACGTGGGCCGAGTAGGACAACTCACCCGTACGCCACACCGCACCAATCCCTTGGGCATAGGCCGCCAACAGAATGCCGTGGGCCGCACAGGCCGCCGCCAGCAGTTGCTCAGACTTGGGTACCTTGAAGTGCTCCTGCAAACGGGCGATCACCACCACCACCAGCGGTGCGCGCAATGGGCCGTTCTGGGCCTTGTCGATGGCGGCTTGCGGGGCGTCGGCGTCTTGCAGGCGTGCAGCCTCGGCCAGCAGCGCCCCCATCTGCTCACGGGCGGCGCCTTCTACGGTGAGGAAACGCCAAGGGCGCAATTGACCGTGGTCGGGTGCACGCATAGCAGCGGCGAACAGCACGTCGCGCTGCTCCTGGGTCGGTGCCGGCTCCAGCAAACGCGGCACGGAAACACGGTTGAGCAAAGCGTCGAGAGCCTGCATTGGCCACCTCCAGAAAAAATGTGCGGTCATTCTAGCGGGAATAAACCGGCGACCACCAAACGATAATTGCTCTTATTCATTCCCCCCGGCCCTGTTAGACTTTGCGACCATATTTTTCACGCTCGTTCAGGAAACTCGATGTTCCGTTCGCTTCTTCGTCTGTCCGTCGTATGCATGGCCTTGGGCCTGACTGCGTGCGATGACGCCCCCAGGTTCACCAAGGCCGAGCCGGGTGAATCGCGGGCAGGCGGCGCGACGACGGTGAATAAGCGCGACCAGAACGCGTTTTCCCTGCCGTCGGCCAACTTGTCGCCGACGCGCCGCTTGGACTTCAGCGTCGGCAACAGTTTCTTTCGCAGTCCTTGGGTGATCGCGCCGTCCACCACCACCGCCCGTGATGGCCTGGGCCCGTTGTTCAACACCAACGCTTGCCAGAACTGCCACATCAAGGACGGCCGTGGCCACCCGCCGTTGCCCGACGCAGCCAATGCGGTCTCGATGCTGGTGCGCCTGTCGATCGCCCAGCCAACTCAGGATCAGCAACCCTACGCCAAACTCATCGAGCAAGCAGGCGTGGTGCCAGAGCCGACATACGGCGGGCAATTGCAGGACATGGCCGTGCCCGGCGTCACTCCGGAAGGCAAAGTGCGGGTCGACTACACATCGGTCAACGTCACCTTCAAGGACGGCACCGTCGTCGAACTGCGCAAGCCGGACCTGCAGATCACCCAACTCGGCTACGGCCCAATGCACCCCGACACCCGTTTTTCGGCGCGCATCGCCCCGCCGATGATCGGCCTTGGCCTGCTTGAAGCCATCAGCGACGCAGACATCCTGCGCAATACCGACCCCAAAACCGCCGATAAAGAAGCCATCGTCGGCCGCGCCAATCAGGTCTGGGATGACGCCGAGCAAAAAACCGTGCTCGGGCGTTTTGGCTGGAAAGCCGGACAACCCAACCTCAATCAACAAAATGTTCACGCGTTTTCTGGTGATATGGGCCTCACTACGTCCCTGAGACCCTTCGATGACTGCACCGACGCCCAAGTGGCCTGCAAACAGGCGCCCAACGGCAATGGCGCCGATGGCGAGCCGGAAGTCAGCGATAACATTCTGCGCCTGGTGCTGTTCTACACCCGTAACCTTGCCGTGCCCGTGCGCCGCCAGGTCAACGATCCGCAAGTCCTGGCCGGGAAAAACCTGTTCTTCCAGGCCGGTTGCCAGGGGTGCCACAAGCCGACGTTCACCACCTCAGCCAATGCCGCCGAGCCTGAATTGGCCAACCAAGTGATCCGCCCCTATAGCGATTTACTGCTGCACGACATGGGCGATGGCCTGGCCGACAACCGCAGCGAATTCAAGGCCGGTGGCCGCGACTGGCGCACGCCGCCGTTGTGGGGCATTGGCCTGACACACACCGTAAGTGGCCATACCCAGTTTCTGCATGACGGCCGCGCCCGCAACCTGCTGGAAGCCGTGCTCTGGCACGGCGGTGAGGCACAAGCGGCGCAGCAGCATGTGTTGTCCTTTAATGCCGAACAGCGCGCTGCGTTGCTGGCGTTCCTGAATTCTTTATAAGCTTCGCCCCACTTACAGAAGGGAGCTCGACATGTTCCGTCCCAAGTTGTTGTTCACCAGCCTGGCCGCCCTCGCCCTGGGTGCCTGCTCGCCACAAGACCCGCAAGCTGTGACCTCTGCAGCGATCGCCAAACAAGTGATCCTGCCGACCTACAGCCGCTGGGTCGAAGCCGACCGTCAGTTGGCCGTCAGCGCCCTCGCCTACTGCCAGGGCAAGGAAAGCCTGGACACCGCCCGCGCCGACTTCATCCATGCGCAAAAAGCCTGGGCCGAGTTGCAACCGCTGCTGATCGGCCCGCTGGCCGAGGGCAACCGTGCATGGCAAATACAGTTCTGGCCGGACAAGAAAAACCTGGTCGGGCGCCAGGTCGAGCAATTGGTCACCAGCCAGCCGCAGATCGACGGCGCCGCCCTGGCCAAGTCCAGCGTAGTCGTGCAAGGCCTGTCGGCCTACGAATACATCCTCTACGACGCCAAGACCGACATCGCCGACGATGCGAACAAAGCCCGTTATTGCCCACTGTTGGTGGCCATCGGCGAGCGTCAGAAAACCCTGGCCGAAGAGATCCTAGCCAGCTGGAACAGCACCGATGGCATGCTCGCGCAGATGACCAAGTTTCCGAACCAGCGCTACGCCGATTCCCACGAAGCCATCGCCGACCTGCTGCGCGTCCAAGTGACCGCCCTGGACAGCCTGAAGAAAAAACTCGGCACGCCCATGGGCCGCCAGACCAAGGGCATCCCGCAGCCGTTCCAGGCCGACGCGTGGCGCAGCCAGTCGTCCCTGCAAAGCCTGGAGGCCAGCCTTGCTGCCGCCCAGACCGTATGGGTCGGCGTCGACAACAAAGGCCTGCGTGGCCTGCTGCCGTCGGATCAGAAACCATTGGCCGACAAAATCGACGCCGCCTACGCCGCGTCCCTGAAACTGTTCGCCAGCAACCAGCGCACCCTCAACGAACTGTTGAACGATGACGCCGGTCGCCAGCAACTCAACGACATCTATGACAGCCTCAACGTCGTCCACCGCCTGCACGAAGGCGAACTGGCCAAGGCGCTGGGCATCCAACTGGGCTTTAACGCCAACGACGGTGACTGATGATGCTCAGGCGACAGGCTTTGGCGGTTGGCAGCGTACTGCTCAGCGCACTCACACTGGGTGGTTGGACGTTGTTCAAGCAGAAAGACAAGGGTCCGCTGCTGCTGTCGGCGCGCGATGATGCAGACGGCAAGCACTACGCCGTGGGTTATCACTTGGACGGCAAGCAAGTGTTTGCCACTCAGGTCGGCCAGCGCTGCCACGACATCATCAACCACCCGACACTGCCGATTGCGCTGTTCGTCGCCCGTCGCCCGGGCACCGAAAGTTACTTGATCGACCTGCGTGATGGCGCGCTGCTGCAAACCATCACCTCGAACACCAATCGCCACTTCTACGGCCATGCGGTGATTCACAAGAGCGGCGACTGGCTGTACGCCACCGAGAACGATACGTCAGACCCCGGCCGTGGCTTGCTCGGTGTGTATAAGTTCGAAGGCGAGCGGCTGGTGCACAGCGGCGAACTTTCCACCCACGGCATTGGCCCGCACCAGGTGTCGTGGATGCCCGACGGCGAGACGTTGATCGTGGCCAATGGCGGCATTCGCACCGAAGCCGAAAGCCGCGTGGAGATGAACCTCAATGCCATGGAGCCGAGCCTGGTGTTGATGCAGCGCGATGGCACGCTCATCAGCAAGGAAACCCTGGCCCAGCAGATGAACAGCGTGCGCCATATGGGCATCGCCAGCGATGGCACCATCCTTACCGGGCAGCAGTTCATGGGGCCGTCCCAGGAGCGTTCCGAGTTGCTGGCGATCAAGCGTCCGGGGCAACCGTTCGTGGCGTTTCCAGTGGCAGACGAGCAATTGCAGGCCATGGGGCATTACACCGCCAGCGTCGCGGTGCACAGCGAGTTGCGCCTGGTGGCATTGACGGCGCCACGTGGCAATCGCTTCTTTATCTGGGACATGGACAGCGGCGAACTGCGTCTTGATGGTCCGTTACCCGATTGCGCAGGGGTCGGTGCAGTAGAGGATGGGTTTGTCGTCACCTCCGGCCAAGGCCGTTGCCGCTACTACGATTGCCGCCAGAAACAGTTGGTCGCCAAACCGCTGGAATTACCAGCAGGGCTCTGGGACAACCATCTCCACCTGATCTGACATCCCCCTGTAGCCGCCCGATTTGCCGGCGATGGTGTACTTCAAATCGCCGCCAGGCTTGAAGGCGCCATCGCCGGCAAGTCGGGCTAATACAGGGCCGTTGACCTGTCAAAAATACCGTCTGGAATCCCCACTACACTCGGAGTAATGTTTCGAGCTTGTCTGTTTTCGTCTGTCTCAGTTTTTCCAAGGAACCGGAATATGCTGCGCCGTCGCATGCTGATCATGTTGGGTGTCGTCCTGTTAATCGTCCTGCTGCTGGCGGGCTATAAAGCCTTTTCCATCTATCAGCAGATCCAGGTCTTTTCCAAACCCAAGCCGCCCATGAGTGTCGCCGTCGCCACCGCTGTCGAACAGCCATGGCAGCAACGCCTACCGTCGGTGGGCACGCTCAAGGCTTTGCAAGGCGTCAACCTGAGCCTGGAAATTGCGGGAACGGTCAAAGACGTGCAGTTCGAATCCGGGCAGAAGGTCAAGGCCGGGCAACCCCTGGTGCAACTGGACAGCGCCGTAGAAAGCGCGCTGCTGGAAACCGCTCAGGCCGACTTAGGCCTGGCCCAGTTGGATTACGGACGCGGCAGCCAATTGGTGGGCAGCCAGGCGATTTCCAAAGGCGAGTTCGACCGCCTGTCCGCGCAACTGCAAAAGAACAAAGCCACGGTCAACCAGCTCAAGGCCTCGCTGGCGAAGAAGCATATTGTCGCGCCGTTCAGCGGCACCATCGGCATTCGCCAGGTGGACGTGGGCGACTACCTGGCCAGCGGCACGGTGATCGCCACCTTGCAGGACATCAGCAGCCTGTATGTCGACTTCTATATCCCCGAGCACGCGGTGCCCAAGGTCGCCATCGGCCAAACCGTGCAGGTGCAGGTCTCAGCCTACCCCGGGCAGCAATTCCCCGGTCGCATCAGCGCAATCAACCCCAAGGTCGAGGACAGCACACGCAATGTCCTGGTGCGCGCCACCCTGGTCAACCCGGACAACACACTGCTGCCCGGCATGTTCACCAGCCTCGACGTCTTGCTGCCCAACCCCACCGCACAGATCGTGGTGCCGGAAAGCGCAATTACCTACACCCTCTACGGCAACTCGGTGTACGCCGTGGCCGAGAAGAAGAACGAGAGCGGCGCGCTGGAAAAGGACGCCAATGGCCAACCGCTGCTGGTCGCCGAGCGACGCTTTGTCGAGACCGGCGAACGACGCGGCGGCCTGGTGCTGGTGAGCAAGGGCTTGAGCGCCGGTGAGCAGGTGGTCAGCGCCGGTCAGCTCAAGCTGGATAACGGCACGCCCATCGCCATCAGTCCGGACAAAAACCTGCCGGCAGGGCACTGAGCCATGAAGTTCACAGATGCCTTTATCCGCCGTCCGGTGCTGGCCATGGTGGTCAGCCTGCTCATCGTGCTGCTGGGTTTGCAGGCCTACAGCAAGTTACCGCTGCGCCAATACCCGACCATGGAAAACGCCCTGATAACGGTGACCACCGCCTACCCCGGTGCAAACGCCGAAACCATCCAGGGCTATATCACTCAGCCGTTGCAGCAAAGCCTGGCCAGCGCCGAGGGCATCGACTACATGACCTCGGTGAGTCGCCAGAACTTTTCGGTGATTTCCATCTACGCGCGCATCGGCGCCAACAGTGACCGCTTGTTTACCGAGTTGCTGGCCAAAGCCAATGAGGTAAAAAACAAACTGCCACAAGACGCCGAAGACCCGGTGTTGAGCAAAGAGGCGGCCGACGCTTCGGCGCTGATGTACATCAGTTTCTCCAGCCAGCAACTGAGCAACCCGCAGATCACCGACTACTTGTCTCGCGTCATCCAGCCCAAGCTCGCCACCCTGCCGGGCATGGCAGAAGCGGAGATCCTCGGCAATCAGGTGTTCGCCATGCGTATCTGGCTGGACCCGGTCAAGCTCGCCGGTTTCGGCCTCAGCGCCAGCGACATCACCGACGCCGTGCGCCGTTACAACTTCTTGTCCGCCGCCGGCGAGGTGAAGGGCGAGTTCGTGGTGACCAGCATCAACGCCAACACCGACCTCAAATCCGCTGAAGCCTTTGGCGCCATCGCCGTTAAAACCGACGGTGACAGCCGTGTGCTGCTGCGGGACGTGGCCCGCGTAGAAATGGGCGCGGAAAACTACAACGCCATCAGCTCGTTTGGCGGCACGCCCTCGGTGTACATCGGCATCAAGGCTACCCCCAGCGCCAACCCGCTGGAGGTGATCAAGGAAGTGCGCAAGATCATGCCAGAGCTGGAAGCCCAGCTGCCGCCTACCCTCAAGGCAGAAATTGCCTACGACGCCACGCTATTTATCCAGGCCTCCATCAACGAAGTGGTCAAGACCCTGTTTGAGGCGGTACTGATCGTCATCGTGGTGGTGTTCCTGTTCCTCGGCGCGTTGCGCTCGGTGGTGATCCCGGTGATCACCATCCCGCTGTCGATGATCGGCGTGCTGTTTTTCATGCAATTGATGGGCTATTCGATCAACTTGCTGACGCTGCTGGCGATGGTATTGGCCATCGGCCTGGTGGTGGACGATGCCATCGTGGTCGTAGAAAACATCCACCGGCATATCGAGGAAGGCAAGACGCCATTGGATGCGGCGCTGGAAGGCGCGCGGGAAATTGCTCTGCCGGTGGTGTCCATGACCATCACGTTAGCCGCGGTGTATGCGCCCATTGGTTTTCTCGAAGGGCTCACCGGGGCGCTGTTCAAGGAGTTCGCCCTGACCCTGGCCGGGGCGGTGATCATTTCCGGCATTGTCGCCCTGACCCTGTCACCGATGATGTGCGCCCTGCTGTTGCGCCACGATGAAAACCCGAGCGGCCTGGCTCATCGCCTCGACCGGATTTTTGACAGACTCAAGCGGCGCTATCAACGCATGCTCCACGGCACCCTGAATACGCGGCCGGTGGTGATCGTGTTTGCGCTGATCGTGCTGTGCCTGATCCCGGTGTTCCTCAAGTTCACCCAGTCGCAACTGGCCCCGGACGAAGACCAGGGCATCATCTTCATGATTGCCAGCGCGCCGCAGCCCACCAACCTGGACTACCTCAACACCTACACCGACGAGTTCATCAACATCTTCAAGGAGTTTCCGGAGTACTACTCGTCGTTCCAGATCAATGGCTTCAACGGCGTGCAATCGGGCATCGGCGGTTTCCTGCTCAAGCCGTGGAACGAGCGTGACCGCACCCAGATGCAAATCCTCCCCGAGGTGCAGCATCGCCTCGAGCAGATTCCCGGCTTGCAAGTGTTCGGCTTCAACCTGCCGTCCCTGCCCGGCACGGGTGAGGGCCTGCCGTTTGGCTTTGTGATCAACACCGCCAATGACTATGAGTCGTTGCTGGAAGTGGCCAACCGCGTGAAAAAGCGCGCGATGGAGTCGGGCAAGTTTGCCTTTGTCGACATCGACCTGGCCTTCGACAAACCCGAAGTGGTGGTGGATATCGACCGCGCCAAGGCGGCGCAGATGGGTGTGTCGATGCAAGACCTCGGCGGCACCCTGGCAACCCTGCTGGCGGAGGCGGAGATCAACCGGTTCACCCTCGATGGGCGCAGTTACAAGGTGATCGCTCAGGTAGAACGCGCCTACCGCGACAACCCCGACTGGCTGAACAACTACTACGTGAAAAACACCCAGGGTGAATTGTTGCCGCTGTCGACCCTGATCACACTCACCGACCGCGCCCGACCGCGCCAGTTGAACCAGTTCCAGCAACTCAACTCGGCGCTGATATCAGGCTTTCCGATCGTGAGCATGGGCGAGGCCATCGACACGGTGCGCCAGATCGCCATTGAAGAAACCCCACCCGGCTATGCGTTCGACTACAGCGGTGCGTCCCGACAATTTATTCAGGAAGGCTCGGCGCTGTGGGTAACCTTTGGCCTGGCCCTGGCGATTATCTTCCTGGTGTTGGCGGCGCAGTTCGAAAGTTTCCGTGACCCGCTGGTGATCCTGGTGACGGTGCCGTTGTCGATCTGTGGGGCGCTGATTCCGCTGTTCCTGGGCTGGTCGAGCATGAACATCTACACCCAGGTGGGGTTGGTAACGCTGATCGGCTTGATCAGCAAGCACGGCATTCTGATCGTGGAATTTGCCAACCAGTTGCGTAAGGACAAGGGCCTCACGCCCCGACAAGCCGTGGAGGAAGCCGCATCGATTCGCCTGCGACCAGTGCTGATGACCACAGCCGCCATGGTGTTCGGCATGGTGCCGCTGATTTTCGCGACCGGGGCGGGTGCCGTCAGCCGGTTTGATATCGGGATGGTGATTGCGACGGGGATGTCGATCGGTACGTTGTTTACGCTGTTTGTACTGCCCTGCGTTTATACCCTCCTGGCCAAACCGGATAAGGCTTGAAGCAAAAAAAAGGGCCTCGCATCGCAAGGCCCTTTCGGGGTGGTTTAAATCGTTTCAACTCTGCGGCCTCATCCCTTGAGACATTCCAAACATGAACAGGAGCAACTCGTGATCAGGCTTGGCCGCCACACTCGCCTTGACGACGCGCGGCAACAGGCATTGCGCCCCGTCGTGCGTCGCACTGAGTACCTGTGTGCGAGGCTGTTCCCACGCGGCCAGGGCCAAGGCTGCAACGCCTAAGGCCCCTACCAGAAACATACCTCGTGCTATTTCTAGCTTCATTTGGTTAAACCCTTGATAGCGCTGCCAAACGCCGTCTCGTAAAAGTAGCTGAGTTTTGCCCAGTCGCTATCGTTCCACGACGAATGGCGGCGCAGTTGCAGCATGTCGTGGGACGCTGCCTTATGAGCGGTAATGCGCTGGCGGCACTTCTCAAAATCCAGCAGTGCCACTTCCACGTTGGCCGCGTCGCCCTCGCCCGTCACCCTTACAAAGATATGCTTGATGTACAGGCAACCGTGCTGCCAACGCCCCTTGTGCATACGTGCCAGGGTGCAGGCCAATTCCTTGAGTACGCGCTCGTGGACTAATTCGCCGTAGCGTTCACGGCCACCCGCGGAGTACCAGTTTTCAATTTCGTCAAAACCGTCTAGGGACGCGGTGACCAGCAACGCCTGCCACTGGTGCTCAGCATCGCGGCGCGCCTCGCAGAACACCAACTCCGGCACCCGCACATCCAGCAAGCGCAGCCCCTTGAGGGCATCACGCTCGCGCAGCACCGTGGGGCGCCCAAAGGGGTGCAGCCAACTGCGGTAGATGTGGCCAGTCTGGCGCTTGCTGTAGAGAAGACGCCCATTGGCGCTCATCAGTCGCTGCACACCACTTTCACCGCCGCGACGACGATTGGGCTCTTCGACCCACTCGCCTTGTTGGCGCCAGAAATAATCAAATCTTTCTTCGGGAGCTACGTGACTGCCTGCTACGCACTCAACTGCCATGCTCTTACCTCTTGCGCAATACATACACTCGCCACATGGCGTACAGCGGGATGAAATCCAGAGAATCCTGAACACGGAAACCCGCTTGCTCAAATTCTGCTTCAACAGTAGCAGCTGGTAACACAAATCTGTTTTGGTAACCTTCTTGCTCACCGTTCTTGCGTCGCTGCCCTTCAAGGCGTTTGCGTTTCCAGGCTTTGAAATTGCCATCGACCCACAGCGAAATGATCACGCTGTCGCGGGTAACACGCTGAAACTCCCGCAATATCGCCAGTCGGTGCGCCGGATCACCAATGTGGTGCAACAGGCGCATGCAGAAAATGCTATCGACCGAGTTATCCGGCAAATCGATATCAAAGGCAGATGTCTGCAAAGGTCGTACCCGTTTCACCACATCCGCCGGTTGGGCGGCGGTTGCGACCTTCAACATCGACGCGGAATTGTCGGCGCCAATAATCACACGGTTGGGTTTTTCCGCCAGCAACGGCCAGAAGCGCCCCGCACCACACGGCAAGTCCAGCACCAGGCTAGGCTCACCCGCCATCGCCAACGCACCACGGGCCAATTGTTCGTCGCGCTTGTGGGACAAGCGGCGGGCCAAATTGTCCTGATGCTTGAGCAAATATTCGTGGGCGTGTTCGTCGTCGTACTTGTCGGAAAATTCGAGTTTGATCGGGGTAGGCATCAACGGATCTCCTGTTGCTGATGCCTACAACCTTAAGCAGCGTCCTGTGATCAACAGGTCAACCCATTGTGAAAAACTTGTCCTGTCCAATCTCATATATTTCAAGACTTTACAGATACAAGCAATATCATGGGGCCATCTTCGCCGAATTACGGCGATCTCTGGCAGGATAACGGCAGGGGAAACGGTCAGGCGTTGACCTGACTCAACTGAACATGAAAGCGACAGCCATTGGGTTCCACAGTGCTGAGGGTAACGCTCCAGCCCTGGTTCTCGCAGATGCGCTGGACCAGTGACAAACCCAATCCGAGGCCCTCACCGCGCTTCTCACTGCCGCGGACAAACGGCTCGAACATCGCTTCGCGCTTATCTTCGGGAATGCCGACGCCGCTGTCTTCCACCACAAACCCGGTAGGCTCCAGGGTCAGCCGGATAAAACCGCGTTCGGTGTAATGCAGCGCATTGCGCAACAGGTTGCCCATCACGGCATGCAGGAAGGTCGCGTTGTAGCGGGTATCCAAAGGGTTGCCCGGTTGGTAGATCAACTCCAGGCCCTTGTGCTCAATGGGCTCGCGCCAAATGCCAAGCAGATCATCAGCCACCTGCGACAGGTTGACCTTGGGCGACATGCTGCCATCGTCATGTTGGGCACGGGCGAGCATCAGGAAGGTCTGGACCAGTTCACGCATTTCTTCACAGGCGCGGGCGATTCGCTCGACCTGGTTACGCCCACGCTGATCGATGGCGGGGTTTTCCAGCAGCAGTTCGCAGGAGCTGGCCAGCACCATCAGGGGCGTGCGCAGTTCGTGGCTGACATCGCTGGTAAACAACTGCTCGCGGGACAACGCCTGACGCAGGCGCCCCAGCGTGGCGTCGAAGGCCACGGCCAACTCCCCCACTTCGTCGGCGGCATAGTCGGGCGCCAGGGGCGGCGCCAGGCCAAGCAACTGGTCACGGTGGCGCACCTGACGAGCAAGGCGCACTACCGGCGCCATTACCTTACGGGCCAGCACCCAGCCGAGGAACACCGCCAGCGCCAGGCTGAGCACGAAGCCCACCAACACCACGGCAAACAGCACGCGCTCGCGCTCTTCGAAATCGCTTTGATCTTGCAGCAGCACATAGCGCCGACCGTCGACTACTTCGACCATGGCGTGGTACGACAGCGCCTCACGAAACACCTCATGAAACCCTGGCTCCAGATGGCGCAGGTCCTTGGGCAATTCAAAATCGCCGGGGCCACCGCTGAAGTAAAACAGCTGATCGGGCTCGGGCCGGTGCCGCCAGTCCTCAACGGTGTCCATCAGCAGCAGGCGCTGCAAGTCACCGCCCAAGCCTGCCGAGATCAACTTCTCTTCCACCAGGTGCACGGTCGCGACGATGCCCATGGCGAAGGCGCCCGCCACCAACGCACTCATCAAGGCAAAGGCGATGATGATCCGCTGGGCAAGGCTTTGCTTAAACTCCATCACGGCCCTCGGCCAAGCGGTAACCCACACCATGCACCGTTTGCAGCAGCGGTTTGGCGAACGGCTTATCGATCACTTGCCGCAACTGGTGCACATGGCTGCGCAGGCTGTCGCTGTCCGGGCAGTCATCGCCCCACAGCGCCTCTTCAAGGACTTCCCGACGCAGTACGTGGGGACTCTTCTGCATCAAGACAGCGAGCAGCTTCAGGCCGACCGGGTTGAGTTTGAGCAGGCGCCCTTCGCGGGTAACTTCCAGGGTATCGAGGTCGTAATTAAGATCGGCCACTTGCAGGGCGCGACGACCGCCACCTTGGGCACGGCGCAGCACGGCTTCGATACGCGCGGCCAATTCCGACAGGGCAAACGGTTTGAGCAAATAATCGTCGGCGCCGGACTTGAAGCCCTGCAACCGGTCATCCAACTGGTCGCGAGCGGTGAGCATGATCACCGGCGTGTCGCGGCGGGCGTCTTCACGCAGGCGTTTGCACAAGGTATAGCCATCGATGCCAGGCAGCATGATGTCGAGCACGATCAAGTCGTAGTGCTCGGTTGCGGCCAGGTGCAAGCCCGACAAACCGTCCTGCGCACAGTCCACGGTGTAGCCTTTTAGCCCCAGGTAGTCGGCCAGGTTGGCCAGAATATCGCGGTTGTCTTCAACCAATAGAATTCGCATGGGCAGTGTCTCCGTACGCGGTAACGGCCGTGTTGGCTCGCGCAGCTTAAGGCCAAGTGTGGCTAAGGGATAGAGCTGAAAGGTACGACGATAAAGGTTTTCAACCTTGTAAGGAGTTGAACAAGTTTTTCACTATAGCTTCACAAACTGACTACAGTGTCAGGCAGAAGATCGCCCCCCATTGATATAAGGAACATTGACATGGGGTTTCTCAAGATGGCGCCAATGCGCTATTTGCTGTTGGTAACCGGTGCCTGGCTGGTTATTTTCCTGCTCACTCGCAGCGTACTGCTCATCACCCACCTGGATGAAGTCGGCGGCAACCTGCTGCCGGTGTTTGGCGTGGGCCTGCTGTACGACCTGGGTTTCCTGGCCTATGCAGCACTGCCGCTGGGGCTGTATTTGCTGCTATGCCCACCCGCGCTGTGGCGCCGTCGCGGTCACCGCTGGTTCCTGCAGGCGGTGCTCACCGTCAGCCTGTTCGCCATGCTGTTTACCTCGGTGGCCGAGTGGCTGTTCTGGGATGAGTTCGGCGTGCGCTTCAACTTTATCGCCGTTGATTACCTGGTGTATTCCGATGAGGTATTGAACAACCTGTTGGAGTCCTATCCGATCGGTAAACTGCTGAGCCTGCTAGCCATGCTGGCCATTGTGCTGAGCCTGGCCTTGCGCAAGCCGTTCAACGCGGCGATGAGCGCCCCACTGCCGACAATGCGTGGCCGGCTGGCGAATGCCTTGGGCCTGTTGATCGTGACCGGGCTGAGCCTGCAACTGATCAGCCAAGACAGCCCACGCGCCCAGGGCGGTAACGCTTACAAGAACGAACTGGCCAGCAATGGCCCGTATCAGTTCTTTGCCGCCTTCCGTAATAATGAGTTGGATTACCCGCAGTTCTACAAAACCCTGCCAACGGACGTCGTTGCCCAGCAAATGCGCACCGAACTCAGCGAGCCCAACGCCCGTTTTATCGGTCAGGACCCGCTGGATATTCGCCGCGCCATCACCAACCCGGGGACGCCGCGCAAACCCAATATCGTGCTGGTGACTATCGAAAGTTTCAGCGCCAAATACATGGGCAGCAACGGCGACGAACGCAACCTCACGCCTTACCTCGATGCACTGCGCAAACAGAGCCTGTATTTCAATAACTTCTATGCCACCGGCACCCGCACCGACCGTGGCCTGGAAGCAATTACCCTGGCGATCCCCCCTACGCCCGGGCGCTCGATCGTCAAGCGCATTGGTCGTGAAAGCGGCTTCGCCAGCCTGGGGCAGCAACTCACGGCCGTCGGTTACGACAGCGTGTTCGTGTACGGCGGGCGCGGGTACTTCGATAACATGAACGCGTTTTTCAGCGGTAACGGTTATCGCGTCGTGGACCAGAGCAGCGTGCCCGAGTCGGAAATCTCGTTCAAGAACGCCTGGGGTATGGCTGACGAGGACCTGTACAAACAAACCCTGAAACTGGCCGACACCGACTACGCCAAGCAGCAGCCATTTTTGCTGCAGTTGATGACCACTTCCAACCACCGCCCCTACACCTACCCGGATGGGCGCATCGACATCAAATCCGGGAATGGCCGCGACGGCGCCGTGAAGTACACCGACCATGCCATCGGCCAATTCCTGGAAGCCGCCCGTCAAAAACCCTGGTTCGATAACACGATCTTCATCTTCGTCGCCGACCACACCGCCGGCAGCGCAGGTAAAGAAGATCTGCCCATCACCAACTACCAGATTCCGCTATTCATCTATGCGCCCAAGCTGATCGACCCACGAGAAAGCGCGCAACTGGCCAGCCAGATCGACTTGGCGCCTACGCTGCTGGGCCTGCTCAACCTGAGCTACGAATCAACGTTCTTTGGCCGTAACCTGCTGCAGGAAAACCCATTGCCACCTCGGGTCGTGGTCGGTAACTACCAGCACCTGGGATTGTTCGACGGCAAGGACCTGGCCATTCTCAGCCCGCGCCTGGGCCTACGCCGCCACGACCAAGCCCTGGGTGAAAGCAAAGAGCTGCGCGTCGGCAGCGATGATCCGTTGATCCAGCGGGCGATCAGCTACTACCAGGCTGCCAGTTATGGTTTCAAACAACAGTTGCTGAGCTGGAGGGCGCCCAAGGAAGAGGCCCCGGCATTGAGCACGCGCTAACCAAAACGTCCCGTACAGGTCAGTACGGGACTGTTTCACCAGGGTTCACCATGCGAACCACCCCCGCCCTACCGGCTTCCAAACCTCTCAACTTATGGCTATGCCTCGGCATCCCTGGCGGCGCTGCGCTTCTATTGCTGTTGCTAGAGCTAACCTCGCTGGACATGGACCTCGCCAAGCTGTTCTACAACGGCGCGGAGGGCGGTTTCATCGGGCGTTACAGTTTCTTCCTCGAAGACATCCTGCATGACCGCGCCAAAGAGTTGGTCATCCTGTTCTCGGTCTTGGCGATCCTGGGATTTGTCGGCACGTTTGTCCTCCAACGGCTCAAACCCTATCGCCGCGAACTGGGCTGCCTGGTGCTCTCACTCGGGCTGGCGACGGCGTTTGTCTCTCCGCTGAAAACCATCACCGGCGTCCAGTGTCCATGGAGTGTCCAGGAGTTCGGCGGTCAGGAAACCTACAGCAAACTGCTGAGCCCTCGCCCGCCCACCGATAAACCCGGGCGCTGCTGGCCAGGCGGTCATGCCGCCACCGGGTTCGCCTTGTTCGCGCTGTTTTTTGCACTGCGTGACAGGCAGCCGCGCATGGCTCGCTACGCATTCATCTTCGCCGTCGGCTTGGGCAGCGTCTTTTCCGTCAGCCGTATGATGCAAGGCGCACACTTCTTTTCCCATAACGTGTGGACGGCGATTTTCTGCTGGCTGATCTGCCTGGGGCTGTATTGCCTGTTGCTGTACCGGCCATCCAAGCGCGCAACGCACACCTGACCCCAAAGCAACGCCCACAAAAAAGCCCCGCCTGCATCACTGCAGGCGGGGCTTTTTCAGTACAGGGGTAAGGCTGGCTTACATCATGCCGCCCATGCCACCCATGCCGCCCATGTCTGGCATACCGCCACCGCCAGCGCCTTCAGCCTTCGGCTTGTCAGCAATGGCAACTTCGGTAGTCAGCAGCAGACCGGCGATCGAAGCGGCAGCTTGCAGTGCCGAACGGGTGACTTTGGTTGGGTCCAGGATACCCATTTCAACCATGTCGCCGTATTCGCTGGTTGCAGCGTTGTAACCGTAGTTACCTTTACCGTTCTTCACTTCGTTGACCACAACACTTGGCTCGTCGCCGCTGTTGGAAGCGATCTGGCGCAGTGGGGATTCAACGGCGCGACGCAGAACAGCGATACCGACGTTCTGGTCAGCGTTATCGCCTTTCAGGTCAACCAAGGCTTCCAGAGCACGGATCAGCGCAACGCCACCGCCAGGTACCACGCCTTCTTCAACGGCTGCACGGGTTGCGTGCAGGGCGTCTTCAACGCGGGCTTTCTTCTCTTTCATTTCAACTTCGGAACCAGCGCCAACCTTGATCACTGCAACGCCGCCGGACAGCTTGGCCAGACGCTCTTGCAGTTTTTCACGGTCGTAGTCCGAGGAAGTCTCGGCAACCTGGGCGCGGATCTGATTGATGCGGGACTGGATGTCGCCATCAACGCCAGCACCGTCAACGATGATGGTGTTTTCTTTGGAGATGGTCACGCGCTTGGCACTACCCAGGTTTTCCAGGGTGGCGCTTTCCAGGCTCAGGCCGATCTCTTCGGAGATTACGGTACCGCCGGTCAGAACAGCGATGTCCTGCAGCATGGCCTTGCGACGGTCGCCGAAGCCTGGAGCCTTGACGGCTGCAACCTTGACGATGCCACGCATGTTGTTCACAACCAGAGTCGCCAGGGCTTCGCCTTCAACGTCTTCGGAAACGATCAGCAGTGGGCGACCGGCTTTAGCAACGGCTTCCAGCACTGGCAGCATTTCGCGGATGTTGGAGATCTTTTTGTCGACCAGCAGGATCAGCGGGCTTTCCAGCTCGGCAACCATGGTTTCTGGCTTGTTGACGAAGTACGGGGACAGGTAGCCACGGTCGAACTGCATGCCTTCTACAACCGACAGTTCGTTTTCCAGGCCAGTGCCTTCTTCAACGGTGATCACGCCTTCTTTACCGACTTTTTCCATGGCTTCGGCAATGATGTCGCCGATGGAGCTGTCGGAGTTGGCGGAGATGGTGCCTACCTGAGCGATAGCCTTGGTGTCAGCGCATGGCTTGGACAGGTTTTTCAGCTCGGCAACAACGGCGATGGTGGCCTTGTCGATACCGCGCTTGAGGTCCATCGGGTTCATGCCGGCAGCGACGGCTTTCAGGCCTTCGTTGACGATCGACTGAGCCAGAACGGTGGCGGTGGTAGTACCGTCGCCTGCGTCATCGTTGGCACGGGAGGCAACGTCTTTGACCAGCTGCGCGCCCATGTTTTCGAAACGGTCTTCCAGTTCGATTTCTTTAGCTACAGAAACGCCGTCCTTGGTGATGGTCGGAGCGCCGAAGCTCTTCTCGATGATCACGTTACGACCTTTCGGGCCCAGGGTAGCTTTTACTGCGTCAGCCAGGATGTTGACACCGGTGAGCATTTTTTTACGGGCGGAATCGCCGAATTTAACTTCTTTAGCAGCCATGATCGATATTCCTTAAATACTTTGTAGTAACGGGAAAATGAGCGGGGAAATCAGTCTTCCAGAACAGCGAGAATCTCGTTCTCAGCCATAACCAGCAGGTCTTCGCCGTCGACTTTCACAGTGTTGCTGCCGGAGTAAGGGCCAAATACAACCTTGTCACCGACTTTAACGGCCAGCGCACGTACGTCACCGTTTTCCAGAGTCTTGCCTGGGCCTGCAGCGACGATCACACCGTGGTTGGCTTTTTCAGCAGCCGAACCTGGCAGAACGATACCGCCAGCGGTTTTCTTTTCTTCTTCGCTGCGACGGATTACGACGCGGTCGTGCAGAGGACGAAGCTTGCTCATTGTCGATCTCTCCTAATTGTGTTTTTCATCGGCCGGTGTCAGTACCGGCAGGTTGTTATCCGGCTGTGCCGGTCGCGCCTCGCCAAGCAAGACGCGGAAGTCTGTCTGGTGTCGCCACCAGAAACCTTGCGGTGACCGTTACATAAGGGCGCATAAGCTTATTACAAGGGCGATCGGCGGAATTTTTTTGCAGTTGCCGAGCGATAAAAGCAACACGGCACCCTCAGGTGCCGTGTCAATAAAGCGGTTATTTGCTGTCGCGGTGTTCGAACTCACCTTCGATCACATCGCCTTCACGCCCCAAAGGCTGGCGCGGAGCCGGGCCACCACGGGGTTGCAGGTCGTCTGCGAACGCACGCTGGCGAATCGCCGCCTCTTCGGCGCGCTGGCGCATCTTGCCCGCCAGAAGTTTGCGAGTGAACGGCAGCAGCAGGAACAGCCCGACAACATCGCTGACGAAACCCGGCAGGATCAACAGGCCACCCGCCAGGGCCATCATCAGACCTTCAAGCATGGTCTGGGCCGGTAGTTCGCCACGGTTCAGGCTTTCACGGGCACGCAGTGCCGTTGCCAGGCCGGCGACGCGCAGCACCAGAACGCCAAGCATCGAGCCGAGAATGATCAGCAACAGGGCCGGGAAAAACCCGATCGCACTGCTGACTTGAACGAATACGAACAGCTCCAACACCGGGAACAGCAGAAAGAGCAATAAAAAAGGGCGCATCAAATGGTTCCTCAACGCAAGAATGCCTTGCCAGTCCACCTTAGATGACGTCGCCGTTTCGTGAATTCAAGCGTCAGCCGCGGCTTTTTTCGGCCAGGCTTCGGCGTGGGCCAATGAAACCAGGGCTTCACGTACTTGTGTCGGCGTGTTGCAAGGCTCGGCAAACGGCAGCCAGTACAGGGATTGGCCGATACGCAGGTGCATGCCTTCGCTGTCGATGCCGGCCAATTGCGCGGGCTCCACGGCAGGCAGGCCGGCAAGCTGGACGTAATGGGCGATGGCCTTGGTGTGATCGCTGTTCATGTGCTCGATCATGCTGCGCTCAGCCTTGCCCGCGAACGGGTTGGCGAGGGTCAACTGGTCGACCCAGTGAATCGCGCCAAAGCCGCCGATGTAACGGTGGCGCACCGGCTTGAGCACCCAAAAGTCGAAATCGTGAGCTTTATGGTAGTTGGCGGAATCGGGGAAGTAGCGGTAATAGCGCTCGGCGGCAGCCTCAATGGCGGCGCCCTCCTCCAACTTCTCGGCTTCACCCAGGTAGGTCAGACGCCCAACGGCTTGCACATCGTCGGCCTCACGTTCGCCCACGAGCAGCGAGCACTTGGGGTCTTTTTGCAGGTTGTGGGTGTGCTGGGCGATACGGCTGATCAGGATCAGCGGGCGACCCTGTTCGTCCAGGCAGTACGGCACGACCGAACCAAAGGGAAAACCCGGCATGGCTTTTGACTGTGTGGCGAGAGCCCCACGGTATTCCTTGAGCAATAGCTCTCGGGCGTTCTTGGCAACGTGCGCGCTCAACGTGTGACTCCTCGGGTATTCAGCCGCCCAACCCATATGGGAATGGATCGCAACACAAGGTAATCAATATCCGCGCAGGTTGCCAAGCAGGTTTTATGCAGCCTTATTACCAGGCCACGCCGAAGCCTGCGGTGTAGCGGGTCTTGCTCAAACTGCTTTCCGAGTCGCCACTGATAACGTCGCGCTCGGCCTTGAGATTGAGGGAAGCCCACTCGGTGACCTTGTAGCGCAGGCCGACTTCCGCATCCAGAGAGTAATCCGCGGGCGCATCGATAGGCTTGCCCAGTTCGCCAGTGGTGAAGAACTCGACGGTCTTGCCCACCAGATAGCGGTTGTAGTTCCACTTCATAGCCAGGGAATAGAAGTTGTCCTTACCGCCATCGGCATATTCATAATCAGTGCGGTTGACCAGCGACCCCAGGGAGAACGCACCCAATTCGTCGTCCCAGAACTGGTAGCCCGGACCGGTACCGACCGTGCGTTGACGCGCAAGGTCTTCCACTTTGTCGCGCTTGTAGGTCAAACGCCCTTGCCAGAACCAATGCTCGGTGATGAACCGGTCCAGGTCGTATTCCAAAGCCCAGTTGTCGGTGGTGGTCACGTCGTCCTGGAATTCGCGGTTGTACTCACCTTGACCGGTATGCCGCCACTGGCCATGGCGGGCAGTGGTTTTGAAGTCGATATCGTAGTCGTTGGTGTCGTTCTCGGCGCGTTTGTAGTCCAGCGCCATGTCGACGTTGCCCTTCCACACCAGGTCTTCGATCACAGGCTTGGGCTTGATGATCTGCTGGATGCTGGCCAGTTCTACAGTCTTGGGCGCTTCGCCATTGGCCAGCACCACTTTGCCATCATCCGCAGCCTTGAGGGATTTGGCCTTCTCGCCAGTGTAGGCGTCCTGCTTGACCAACAACTCCTGGTCGCTCTCCAGGGTTTTAACCTGCTTCCAGTCCACCGGGATTGCACCCGCGTAGTCGGTCTGGATCAGCAGCTTGCCACCGTCAAATACCTTGATCTTGCCGGTCAGGCGGTCACCGTTCTTCAACCAGACGGTATCGGCGAGCAAAGGTGTTGAGGCGCTGAAAACAGCAAGGCACAGCAGGGTTCTGGACAACATATGCGGATTCGAGGCTCGGTTTTGGCGAAAAGAGGGCATTATCGTCTTAGATGACGTGTTAGCAAGGACTGACTCAAGGATCTGTATTGAGTTCAATTCTCAACACCCTGCTTACAGCATATTTCTTACAGATATGCCGACATTTTCAACGGATAGCACCTCAGTGAATCAATCTGCCGACACCCCGCAAAACGCGGCCGAGATGCGCCGTACCGCGTTGTACCTGACATTGGCGCAAGTCCCCGCCGGCTGCGTGGTGAGTTACGGCGAGCTGGCGCAACTGGCCGGGCTGGGCCGCGCTGCACGCTGGGTGGGGCGCACCTTGAGCCAACTCCCAGAAGGCACCACATTGCCCTGGCATCGCGTGCTGGGTGCCGGCGGTCGGATAAGCCTGCCGGTGGGCAGCGCCTCCGGCGACGAGCAGCGTGCGCGTTTGCGCGATGAAGGCGTCACTGTCCGTAATAATCGCGTGGATATTCAGCGCCATGGCTGGCGCCCGGTAGAGCACAGCGGTTAGAGTGCGCGCTTTGTTTCCGCAAACCTGAGGCAGACTCCAGCCCATGCCCCGTAAAACCTGGCGCGCCGCGCTCGCCGCCTATGCCAGCCCCTCGACGTTAGTGCTGTTGTTGCTCGGCTTTGCCGCCGGCATGCCTTACATGTTGGTGTTCTCGACGCTTTCGGTGTGGCTGCGCGAGGCCGGTGTGGCCCGCGAGACCATCGGCTATGCGAGCCTGATCGGTCTGGCGTACGCCTTCAAATGGGTCTGGTCACCACTGCTCGACCAATGGCGCCTGCCGCTGCTCGGCAAACTTGGACGGCGTCGTTCCTGGCTGGTATTGGCCCAGTCGCTGGTGATCCTTGGATTGATCGGCATGGGTTTCTGCGACCCGCAGAAACATTTGTCCTGGCTGATCGCTATTGCCGTCGTCGTCGCCTTCGCGTCCGCCACCCAAGACATCGCGGTCGATGCCTATCGCCTGGAAATCGCCGACGACAGCCGCCAGGCCGCGCTGGCCGCCAGCTATATGTCCGGCTACCGCATAGCCGCCCTGCTGGCCACGGCGGGTGCACTGTTCTTTGCCGAAGGCTTCGGCTCCACCGGTTTCAACTATAAACACTCGGCGTGGACCGGCACCTATGTGCTGTTCGGCGTGCTGATGATCCCGGCGCTGCTGACCACCCTGTTCATGCGCGAACCCAATGTGCCATTGCGCACCCAGTTGCAGGCTGGGCGCTACAGTTTCATGCACCAACTGATGTCGGTGTTTGTGCTGATCGTTCTGCTGGTGTCAGTGCCCGCCATGTTTACCCAGTTGTACAACACCGACTTCGGAAGCGTGGTGTTCCACGACACCAGCGTGTGGGACCTGCTGATGGAGGACCGCGCGTTCCTGCGCGCCATTCTCTATATCATCCTCACCGCCCTGTGCCTCTCGACCATGGGCCGTCGCGGCCTGGCGCCGGTGCTGACACCGGTCAACGACTTTATCCTGCGCTACCGCTGGCAGGCACTGCTGCTGCTCGGGCTAATCGCCACCTATCGCATGTCCGACACCGTGATGGGCGTGATGGCCAACGTGTTCTACATCGACCAGGGCTTTACCAAGGATCAGATCGCCGGGGTCAGCAAGATCTTCGGCCTGATCATGACCCTGCTCGGCGCCGGCATGGGTGGTTTGCTGATTGTGCGGTTCGGCATCCTGCCGATCCTGTTTATCGGCGGTGTCCTGTCGGCCGGCACCAACCTGCTATTCGTGATGCTCGCAGACATGGGCCCCGACCTGCAGATGCTGATCTTCACCATCTCCCTGGACAACTTCAGCTCCGGCCTGGCCACCTCGGCATTTGTGGCTTACCTGTCGAGCCTTACCAACCTCAAGTTTTCCGCCACTCAATATGCCTTGCTCAGTTCGATCATGCTCCTGCTGCCGCGCCTGATCGGTGGGTATTCGGGGGTGATGGTGGAGAAGTTCGGATATCACAACTTCTTCCTGATCACCTGCATGCTGGGGGTGCCGACGCTGCTGCTGATTGCGTTGCACTGGTTTCAGGAGAATCGGCGGATTCGGTTGAATCCGCCGGCAGAAGACTGATTTTGGGGGCCCTTTAAAAGCCAGACTGCGGCGCCCCCATCGCGAGCAAGAACTAGGCGTCCCCCTCGCTCCTTCAAACAGCCCTATATTCTGATGCCTGTACGGCGGCAGTTTGCGCCCGTACAATCCCAAGTCATTTCAAGTCCAAGCAACCGACAACGGCCTACCATGCGTACCAGTCAATATTTGCTCGCCACACAGAAAGAAACGCCTTCCGACGCGGTCGTGATCAGCCATCAGCTGATGCTGCGCGCCGGCATGATCCGCAAACTGGCCTCCGGCCTGTACACCTGGCTGCCCATGGGCTTGAAGGTGATGCGCAAGGTCGAAGCCATCGTTCGTGAAGAAATGAACGCCGCCGGCTCTCTCGAAGTGTTGATGCCGAGCACCCAACCGGCTGAGTTGTGGCAGGAATCCGGGCGCTGGGAAGAGTACGGCCCTGAGTTGCTGCGCTTCAAAGACCGTCATGGCCGCGACTTCTGCGCTGGCCCGACCCACGAAGAAGTGATCACCGACCTGATGCGCAACGAGCTGAGCAGCTATAAGCAGCTGCCGCTGAACCTGTATCAGATCCAGACCAAATTCCGTGATGAAATCCGCCCACGCTTCGGTTTGATGCGCGGCCGCGAATTCATCATGAAGGACGCCTATTCGTTCCACGCTGACCAGGCATCGCTTCAGGTCACCTACGATCGTATGCACCAGGCTTACTGCAATGTGTTCACGCGCTTGGGCCTGAAGTTCCGGGCAGTTGAAGCGGACAATGGCTCCATCGGCGGTGCCGGTTCCCACGAGTTCCACGTACTGGCTGAATCCGGCGAAGACGATATCGCGTTCAGCAACGGTTCCGACTACGCGGCCAACATCGAGAAAGCCGAAGCCGTACCGCGCGAAACCTCGCGCCCAGCGCCGGCTGAAGAACTGCGCTTGGTGGACACGCCGGAAACCAAGACCATCGCGGCCCTGGTGGAAAAATTCAATCTGCCGATTGAAAAGACCATCAAGACCCTGATCGTGCGCGCCGAGGAAGAAGGCAAACTGATCGCCCTGGTGATCCGTGGCGACCACGAACTCAACGAAATCAAGGCTGCCCAACAGCCTGGCGTGGCCAGCCCGCTGGTCATGGCCACCGACGACGAACTGCGCAACGCCATTGGCGCCGGCGCCGGTTCCCTCGGCCCGCTGAACCTGCCACTGCCGATCATCATCGACCGTTCGGTAGAGTTGATGAGCGACTTCGGTATCGGCGCGAACATCGACGACAAGCACTATTTCGGCGTGAACTGGGAGCGTGACTTGCCGGTTCCGACCGTAGCGGACCTGCGCAACGTCGTCGCCGGCGACCCAAGCCCGGATGGCAAGGGCACCCTGGAAATCAAGCGCGGCATCGAAGTCGGGCACATCTTCCAGCTGGGCAACAAGTACAGCAAGGCGATGAAGTGCGAAGTGCTGGGCGAGAACGGCAAGCCGATCACCCTGGACATGGGGTGCTACGGTATTGGCGTATCCCGCGTGGTTGCCGCTGCCATCGAGCAGAACAACGATGAAAAAGGCATCATCTGGAGCGACACACTGGCGCCGTTCCAGATCGCCCTGGTACCCCTGCGTTACGAAACCGAGCAAGTACGCGAAGCCACCGACAAACTGTATGCCGAACTGACGGCCGCCGGTTTTGAAGTGCTGCTCGATGACCGGGACAAGAAAACCAGCCCGGGCATCAAGTTCGCCGACATGGAACTGATTGGCATCCCGCACCGGATCGTGGTCAGCGACCGCGGCCTGGCCGATGGCAATCTGGAATACAAGAGCCGGACCGAAGCCGAAGCCCAACCGTTGCCGGTGGCTGACGTGCTGTCTTTCCTTCAGGCGCGTATTCGTCGCTGAAAACCAGATCAAGAGAAGTCATGTTCAAGCGAAACACCAGAGCCCTGGGGGGCGCCGCCTTGTGCGGCGCCCTGCTGGTCAGCGGCTGCGCCAACCAGATGTCGCAACGCAGTGAGCACGAGGAACGGGTCGAGCGTAAGTTGCTCGACCACAGTCTGCAGATCGATGTAGGCGATCCCAAAGTGCTGGAACTGCCGCAACGCCGGGTTCGCATTCACGAGCAGAAGACTTTCGAGGTCACCGAATTCGAAGTCACCCGTCGCTACGACCGTTACACGCCTTACCAGCCCTGGCGCAAACTCTATGAGTTGCCCCTGGGTGCGGTGGCATTGGTGGCGGGCGCGGGTGCCAACGTGGCGAATATCTTCGCCCTCGGCAACCTGCCTACCAGCATGACCCACGACTGGCTGACTTACGGCGTGGACGGGCTCAACCCGTTCATGAACGTGCAATCCCACGGCCGGGCGCAACAGAATCTGGCAGGTATCGATGAAGTCCAGCGTGACAAGCGCGTGGAGTATTCAAGCCTGCCCTGGAGCGAACGACCGGTGCAGGTCACCGCCGGCAAAAAGATCCACGAGTTGACCACCGACCGCAACGGCGTCCTGCGCCTGAACCTGTTGGACAGCCCGTTTGCCGAGCAAGACCTGAATCGCATCACGACGCTGAAAATCAGCGTGGAAGATGGCCAGGACGACGTACATTCGGACTCGACCCTGGCAATCAGCAGTACCTTGCGCGGCAAGTTACTGGAAGCCCACGGCCTGATCTACGACGACCTGGAAGACGACGAAGTCAGCCAATGGGTGCACCGGGTCAAGCGTCTGTCGGAGCTGGGCTTGGAAGAAGAAGCCAGTGAACTGGAACAAAGCCTGATTGAGCTGACCCGCAATGATCCGGAGCTACAGCAGGAATTCCTGCAGGCGCTGACCAAGGATGCGGGGCGGTTAGTCGCAGATCCCGGAGCACGCTGAGACTTCGAGAACACTGTAGGTCCAAATGTGGGAGGGGGCTTGCTCCCGATTGCGGTGCATCAGTCATGCTTGTACGTAGCTGACCCACCGCTATCGGGAGCAAGCCCCCTCCCACATTTTGTTTCCGGTTTCTACCAAGAGAACTCTAACTGTTCGTGGCCGCCACTTAGGTCCAGCAACCGCACGCCAATACCCAACAATCGCACCGGTTTATCACCACGATTAAACGCCTGGGTCATCAGCTGTTGATAACTCTCCAGATCCCGCCCTGCCCCCGCCTGCTCCAAGGTGGTCTGGGTAAAGTCGTGAAACTTCACCTTAACGAACGGTTTGCCCGCACGGTAACTGCTGTCGATGCGCGCCATGCGCCCGGCCAGGGTCTCCATCAGTTCAGGGAGTTTTTCCAGGCAGCTTGAGAGATCCGGCAGGTCCACGTCGTAGGTATTTTCCACACTGATCGATTGCCGACGGTTGTCGTTCTGCACCGCGCGCTCATCGATCCCACGAGCCAGGTTCCAGAGTCGCTCGCCAAAACTACCGAACTCCCGTACCAACGCCAGTTTGCTCCACTCGCGCAGTTGCAGGCAGTCTTCAATGCCCAAACGAGCCAGCTTGTCGGCCGTGACCTTGCCGACGCCGTGCAACTTGCTCACGCGTAACTGCGAGACAAAGTCTTCGACCTGGTCCGGGGTGATCACAAACAAGCCGTTGGGCTTTTTCCAGTCGCTGGCGATCTTGGCCAGGAATTTATTCGGGGCCACGCCGGCGGATACGGTGATGTGCAACTGATTGGAGACCCGCCGACGAATGTCTTGGGCAATACGCGTGGCACTGCCGCCAAAATGCGGGCTGTCCGAGACGTCCAGATAGGCTTCATCCAGGGACAATGGCTCAATCAGATCGGTGTAGTCGCGAAAGATCGTCTGAATTTCCTTCGACGCTTCTTTATAAGCATCCATGCGCGGCTTGACGATGGTCAGGTCCGGGCAAAGCTTCAAGGCATGGCGCGACGACATGGCTGAGCGCACCCCGTACGCCCGCGCTTCGTAATTGCACGTAGCGATCACGCCCCTTCGGTCCGCCGAGCCACCCACAGCCAGAGGCTTTTGCGCCAGGCTCGGGTTATCGCGCATCTCGATAGCGGCGTAGAAGCAATCACAGTCGACGTGGATGATTTTGCGCTGCGTCATATATAGAGGGGTGAAATCCTACGGGTGGGCAGTATCGCACTCGCACCTGTATATAGCACCAGTAGTTTGAATCTTCTGCCTAAGCGGTAGGAAATTTCACAAATGGATTTATTTTTTCAATCGAAAACAGCATCCCGATAGAGCCGAAACCCTTGGCCCACCTGGCTCGCGCGGCCCCTACAAGGCTTTCTGGAGAGCTAACCGATTGAAGCACAAGCGCTTTTCTTCAACTCACAGGTTGACACACTCGTGATCCTCTGTAGAATGCCGACACACAGACGCGGGATGGAGCAGTCTGGTAGCTCGTCGGGCTCATAACCCGAAGGTCGTCGGTTCAAATCCGGCTCCCGCAACCAAACATCAAAAAAGGCTACTCGAAAGAGTGGCCTTTTTTGTGCGCGTGTGTTTTTCAAACCTGGATCGCGTGCACTTCATTACGAACGCTTCGCGCCCAACGCGGAGCAAGCCTGCTCACCACAAAAAGCCTTCTCAATCGAGAACTTAGGTTGCATGGGCGGTTAATTCACACTTATTTGCACCATCGGTTGATTAACGGTTGACACCTCGCCGCTTGGCTGTAGAATGCCGCCCACAGACGCGGGATGGAGCAGTCTGGTAGCTCGTCGGGCTCATAACCCGAAGGTCGTCGGTTCAAATCCGGCTCCCGCAACCAAACATCAAAAAAGGCTACTCGAAAGAGTGGCCTTTTTTGTATCCGGTGAAAAAGTTCTTCTGAAACAATGGGATGGCATCTTTCATGAAACCGTACACGGTTTGTAGAGTCCATCTCATCGCACGCTATGCTTACTCCTCTACGACCAAGGGCCGCTGTCGCCGCCCCCGGTGATACGCGTTAATATTTGTAATTATTTTGTCCATAGGGATTGGTAACTTGGCTGGATACCCCCATCCTGTCGCGCACAATCCACGAGGTGATTGATGCGCGCCAACTCGTCTGAACCACAAGACACCGTCACAGCAGAACAACCGATCACGCCTACCCGATTGCGTTGGCTGGATCTGATCAGCAAGTACCGGCAACCCCTCGGGCTGGCGGTCACCCTGTTGCTGTTCGCCATCGCCTTGATCGCTTGCCGCCACCTTCTGCTGGAACTCGACCTGTACGCACTTCACGACTCGATCCTGGAAGTGCCGAAGCCTGCACTGCTGGGAGCATTTGCCGCGGGCGTCGCAGGGTTTGTCATTCTTCTCGGCTATGAGTTCTCCGGCGCACGCTATGCCGGCGTGAAGCTGCCCGCCAAGACACTGGCCCATGGCGGCTTCACCGCCTTTGCCATTGGCAATGCGATTGGCCTGTCGATGCTCTCCGGCGGCTCGGTGCGCTACCGTTTATATGCACGCCATGGCATCGGGGCCTCGGAAGTCGCCCATATGACTGTGTTCGCCAGCCTGGCCCTGGGCTGCGCCCTGCCCCCGCTGGCCGCACTCGCGACACTGAGCAACCTGCCTGCGGCGTCGACCTACCTGCATCTGTCGCAAGGCCTGCTCGGCGCGATTGCCGGTGCCGTGCTGCTGTTGTCGACCGCGCTGTGTATCGGCATTTACCGCCGCCGCTTGCCGGAGCAACCTTACCCGGACAACCTGCTGGTCAAAGTCGGCCGTCGCACCCTGCGCCTGCCCGGCCGGCGCCTGACGCTCCTGCAATTGGTCATCACTGCCCTGGATGTCGCCGCCGCCGCCACTGTCCTCTATCTATTGCTACCAGAAGCGCCGCCCTTCGGTCCATTCCTGCTGGTTTACCTGCTGGCCCTCGCCGCTGGCGTGCTCAGCCACGTACCGGGCGGAGTCGGGGTGTTCGAAGCGATCCTGCTCGCCGCGTTTGCAGACAAGCTCGGCGCCGCACCACTGGCCGCTGCCCTGCTGCTGTATCGGATGATCTACGTAGTGTTGCCGCTCCTGATCGCGTGCGTGTTCCTGCTGATCAACGAGGCGCAACGACTATTCCAGACCCAGCAGAGCCTGCGCGTGGCCTCAGGTCTGGCGGCGCCAGTGCTGGCCGTACTGGTTTTTTTGTCCGGCGTGGTCCTGCTGTTTTCAGGCGCCACGCCAGAGATCGATTCACGCCTGGAAAACATCGGCTTCCTGATTCCCCACCGCCTGATTGATGCCTCGCACTTTGGTGCCAGCCTGATCGGCGTACTGTGCCTGTTGCTGGCCCAGGGCCTGCGTCGACGTTTGTCGGCGGCCTGGATGCTGACCATGGTGCTGCTGCTGGTGGGCGCCCTGCTCTCGCTACTCAAAGGCTTCGACTGGGAAGAAGCCAGCCTGATGACCATGACGGCGGTGCTGCTGGCGATCTTTCGCCGCTCGTTCTACCGCGCCAGCCGCCTGACAGAACTGCCGTTCTCACCGCTGTACCTGGTGTCCAGCGTCTGCGTGCTGGGTGCCTCGATCTGGCTGCTGCTGTTTGCCTATCAAGATGTGCCGTACAGCCATCAACTGTGGTGGCAGTTCACCCTCGATGCCAACGCCCCACGCGGCCTGCGCTCATTGCTGGGAGCCGCCGTGCTGCTGGTGATCGTATCGCTGACCTGGCTGCTGCGCACCGCCCGCCCGGTGATCCACCTGCCGACCCCGGATGAGCTGGAGCGCGCCTCGAAGATCCTGATGGCTTCGTCACAACCCGACGGTGGCCTTGCGCTGACCGGTGACAAGGCGCTGCTGTTCCACCCCAACGACGAAGCCTTCCTGATGTATGCCCGTCGCGGCCGCAGCCTGGTGGCCTTGTACGACCCAATTGGACCGACCCAGCCAAGGGCCGAGATGATTTGGCAGTTCCGCGACCTGTGCGACATCCACCACGCACGTCCGGTGTTCTATCAGGTACGGGCAGAGAACCTGCCCTACTACATGGACATCGGCCTAACCGCGATCAAGCTGGGCGAAGAGGCGCGCGTCGACCTGAAACGCTTTGACCTGGAAGCCAAAGGCAAAGAGATGAAGGATCTGCGCTACACCTGGAACCGTGGCACCCGGGACGGTCTGTCCCTGGAGATCCATGAACCGGGTACGGCGCCGATGGATGAATTAAAAGTCATCTCGGACGCATGGCTTACCGGTAAGAATGTGCGCGAAAAAGGGTTTTCCCTGGGACGCTTCAGTGACGACTACCTCAAGCATTTTCGGATTGCGATCATTCGCTTCGAAGGACGCCCGGTAGCCTTCGCCAACTTGCTTGAGACTTACAATCACGACCTGGCCAGCCTCGACCTGATGCGCGCCCATCCGGATGCGCCCAAGTTGACCATGGAATTCATGATGGTCGGTCTGATTCAACACTATAAGAGTCACGGCTACGCCCGTTTCAGCCTCGGCATGGTGCCGTTGTCGGGCCTGCAACCGCGACGCGGCGCGCCACTGACCCAGCGTTTGGGTTCGATGGTGTTCCGTCGTGGCGAGCAACTGTATAACTTCCAAGGTTTGCGCCGCTTCAAAGATAAGTTCCAGCCAGACTGGGAACCCCGTTACATGGCCGTGCCCGCAGGACTTGATCCGCTGGTGGCACTGGCCGATACCGCCGCCCTGATCGCGGGTGGCTTGACTGGATTGGTGAAACGCTGATGATTCGACGCTCCTGGCGGTATGTCTTGGCCTTTGTAGTGCTGCTGGCCCTGGTTCTGGGTGGCGGCTTTTGGTATTTGAAACGCCCTGCCCCGCAGCCGACCCTGGAGCAACTGCCCCAGGCCGATGGCTCGGTAATGACCCGCGTGACCCCAGCCGGCAACCCGAAAGCCCGTGTGGCCGTGGCGGTAATGGCCGACGAAACCCTGACCGATAGCCAGTTGTTAACCCTGAGCCAGGGTGGCAAAGCGCAGATCGTCCAGGTGGTCTTGCCAAAAGATGACTGCAAGCTGCAGGAACAAGCGCTGCAAAGCGCCTTGAGCCAGCTCAAGGGCCCAGCGACGCTGGTCAGCGGCATCGGCCCTGGCGCGGCGCTTGCCTGGCGCTGGCTGGCCACTCAGAACGACGACAAGGCCAATGCCATCTCTGTCGGCTTCGCTCTGGCGCAGGAAGGCTGCAAGGATCCACTGCCGAAAACTGCAGAGCACGGCAACTGGCTGGTGGCGTGGAATGACAACCCTGACGACGAAAGCGCCAGTTTCGTACGCGATACACCACGCGCCACAACCAGCATCAGTGACTACGACATTCACTACCCGCAAGTACTGAACAACGAACTGCGCAAGCAACTGGTGGGTTCGGATAACGGTGGCCTGGCGATTCCCGTGGTGGAAGTCCCGGCAGGCCAGGCTAAGGACACCGTGACCCTGTTCCTCTCCGGGGACGGCGGCTGGCGGGACCTGGACCGCGACGTGGCCGGTGAAATGGCCAAGATCGGCTACCCAGTGGTCGGCATCGATACCCTGCGCTACTACTGGCAGCACAAGACGCCGGAACAAAGCGCCAAAGACCTGACCGAGCTGATGCAGCACTACCGGCAAAAGTGGGGCACCAAGCGCTTTGTGCTGACCGGTTATTCGTTCGGCGCCGACGTGCTGCCAGCGATCTACAACCGCATGCCGGAGAACGAGCAACAGCGCGTCGATGCGATCATCCTGCTGGCCTTCGCCCGCACCGGTAGCTTTGAGATCGAAGTGGAAGGCTGGCTGGGCAACGCCGGCAAAGAAGCCGCGACCGGCCCGGAAATGGCCAAGCTGCCGCCTGAGAAAGTGGTGTGCATCTACGGCGCCGAAGAAGTCGACGAGAGTGGCTGCACCGACAAGACCGCAGTGGGCGAGGCTGTGAAGCTGCCCGGCGGGCATCACTTCGATGAGAACTACCCGGCGCTGGCCAAGCGGTTGGTGGATATCATCGTCAAGCACCAGGCCAAAAGCGAATAACCCCAGGCCTTACACAAATCAAAATGTGGGAGGGGGCTTGCCCCCGATAGCGGTAGGTCAGTCACAGCATTGTTGACTGACACTCAGCTATCGGGGGCGAGCCCCCTCCCACCGTTGTTTTGCGGTGTTAGTAAAATCTAGCGCGGCTCGATGTGGGCAATCATCAGCTGTACGGTTTCATTCCCACGAAACTCGTTCACGTCCAGCTTGTAGGCCAACTCCACCCATCGCACGGTCGGATTCGGCCAGACCTCACGGTCCACGCCAAAGGCGATGCCATCGAGCTTCACTGACCCGCATTCGCTTTTTAGCACCACTTTCAGGTGCCGCTCCCCCACCACACGTTGCTCCACCAACTGAAACACCCCGTGAAACAGCGGCTCGGGGAAGTGCTGCCCCCAAGGACCGGCATGCCGCAGAGCGCGGGCCAGCTCCAGGTGAAACTCCTCAACCGCCAGTGTGCCGTCGGACAACAGGCGACCGGTGAGGTCTTCTTCACGCAGTTGACGACGCACTTCGGCATCAAAAGCTTCGGCAAACAGAGGGAAATTCGCCTCTGGCAATGTCAGACCCGCCGCCATGGCATGGCCGCCGTACTTGGCGATCAGAGTGGGATGCTGGCTAGCAACCACCGCCAGCGCATCACGGATGTGAAAACCCGGCACAGAGCGCCCAGAGCCCTTAAGCAGGCCATCACCCGCATCGGCGAAGGCGATGGTCGGGCGGAAATAACGCTCTTTCATGCGTGACGCCAGAATGCCGATCACGCCTTGGTGCCATTCAGGGTCGAACAGGCACAGGCCAAAGGGCATTGATTCCACCGGCAAGTCTTTGAGCTGGGCCAGAGCCTCGCGCTGCATACCTTGCTCGATGGATTTACGGTCCTGGTTCATGCCGTCCAGTTGCGCCGCCATTTCACGCGCCGCCGCGAAATCCGTGGTGAGCAGGCATTCGATACCCAGGCTCATGTCGTCCAGGCGCCCGGCGGCGTTGAGCCGCGGCCCGAGAATAAAGCCTAGGTCGGTGGAGGTGATGCGCGCCGCATCGCGCTTGGCCACTTCAAGGATCGCCTTGATCCCCGGCCGTGCGCGACCTGCGCGGATACGCTCCAGGCCTTGGTGCACCAGGATGCGATTGTTGGCGTCCAGCGGCACCACGTCGGCGACACTGCCCAGGGCGACCAAGTCGAGCAGATCGCCGATATTCGGCTGCGGCTTGTTCGCGTACCAGCCCAGCTCACGCAAGCGCGCGCGCAGCGCCATCAGCACGTAGAAAATCACGCCAACACCGGCCAACGCCTTGCTCGGAAACTCACAGCCCGGCTGGTTAGGATTGACGATGGCGTCTGCCGCCGGCAACTCGTCACCGGGCAAGTGGTGGTCGGTGACCAACACCTGCAACCCCGCCGCCTTCGCTGCGGCCACGCCTTCGACGCTGGAGATGCCGTTGTCCACGGTAATCAGCAACTGCGGCTCGCGCTGCAGGGCCACGGCAACAATCTCCGGCGTCAGGCCGTAGCCGTATTCGAAGCGATTGGGCACCAGGTAATCGACATGGGCGGCACCGAGCAAACGCAGGCCCAGGGTGCCTACAGTGCTGGCGGTGGCGCCATCGGCGTCGAAGTCACCAACGATGAGGATGCGTTGGCGTTGCTCCAGGGCCGTCACCAAAAGGTCTACGGCGGCGTCGATGCCCTTGAGCTGTTGAAAGGGAATCAAGCGCGCCAGGCTTTTATCCAGCTCGGCCTCGGACTGCACCCCGCGTGCGGCATAAAGACGGGTCAACAGCGGTGGCAGTTCACCGAGAAATGGCAGGACAGCGGGCAACGGACGAGGATCAATACGCATGAGGTGATGGGCGCTTCTCTTTGATACGACGGTTAAACGACAACGCTGAAGGCAACACGGGGCACATGTGGAAGGGGCAAGCCCTCCCCGCAGTATTCAACCGCGCTCGCCGACCAGCCATTGCAGTTGCACTTCATGCTGGCCACGGTCATCAGTGACGAAGATCGTGCCTTCGCTGATCATCACGTCCCACTTGATTACGCGGGGCATGTCCTTGGCCAGAACCTCCAGAATCTCCTGGGGCACCGCAGCGATGTGTACGTTTTTCAGATTATTCGCCACCGGCACCACTTTGCCTTCCCACACACGCAGGCTGCCATAAGCCAGCAGGCTGGTACGTTCAGTACGGCGCGAGCACCAGGTCAGGCGGTCGGCATCGGGCTGGCCGACTTCGATCCAGTGCAAAACCCGATCATCCAGGCTTTTTTCCCACAGGGCAGGTTCGTCTACATCTGACAGGCCACGACCGAATGCCAATTGCTCATTGTAAAAAAGGGCGTAGGCCAGCAGGCGCACGGTCATGCGCTCTTCAGTTTCCGAAGGATGGCGGGCGATGGTCTGTTTGACGCTCTCGTACACCGAACGGTCGAGGTCGGTGAGGTTGAGTTCGAATTTGTAGGTCGTGGACGGCTGGGCCATGAACGGGCTTCTAGAGACAGGGAAAGGCAGCCAGTCTAACTGATGGTGGTGCCATTCAACGAATCCTGCGCTGTTTCACGCTTATCCCTGGCCGCTCGCCTATGTTAAAAGGCATCACACACCCGCTCCGCGCAGACAAGGATCCCCATGTCGTTTAATGCCAAACCGCTTGCCGGCCTGAAAGTCATCGAACTCGGCACCCTGATCGCCGGCCCATTCGCTTCGCGTATCTGCGCTGAATTTGGTGCCGAGGTGATCAAGGTCGAATCCCCGAATGGCGGCGATCCGCTGCGCAAATGGCGCAAGCTGTACGAGGGCACCTCGCTGTGGTGGTTCGTGCAGGCACGCAACAAAAAATCCCTGACACTGAACCTAAAGCACCCGGACGGTCTGGAGATTCTCAAGAAACTCCTGACGGACGCCGACATCCTCATCGAGAACTTTCGCCCCGGCGTACTGGAGAAACTCGGCCTGAGCTGGGAAACCCTGCACGCGCTGAACCCGAAACTGGTGATGGTGCGCCTCTCGGGCTTTGGCCAGACCGGACCGATGAAAGACCAGCCGGGGTTCGGTGCAGTCGGTGAATCCATGGGCGGGCTGCGTTACATCACCGGTTTCGAGGACCGCCCGCCGGTGCGCACAGGGATTTCCATTGGCGACTCCATCGCTGCGTTGTGGGCAGTAATCGGTGCACTGATGGCGCTGCGTCATCGCGAAGTGAATGGCGGCGTAGGCCAAGTGGTGGATGTGGCGCTGTATGAAGCTATCTTCGCCATGATGGAAAGCATGATTCCTGAGTTTGACGTGTTCGGATTCATCCGTGAGCGCACCGGCAACATCATGCCCGGCATTACACCGTCGTCGATCCATACCAGCGCGGACGGCAAGCATGTGCAGATCGGCGCAAATGGGGATGCAATCTTCAAACGGTTTATGAGTGCCATTGGCCGTGAAGACCTGGCGAATGATCCGCAGTTGGCGAGCAATGACGGGCGCGATACCCGTCGTGATGAGCTGTATGGCGTGATTGATCGTTGGGTCAATTCGCTGTCACTGGAGCAGGTGGTGGAGCAACTGAACAAGGCCGAGGTACCCGCCAGCCGGATCTACAGCGCCGAGGACATGCTTGGCGATCCGCAATTCCTGGCGCGGGAGATGTTCCTCAAGGCGCAACTGCCAGGCGGCAAGGACTTCAAGATGCCGGGCATCGTGCCCAAGCTGTCGGACACGCCCGGGAGCTGCGAGTGGGTCGGGCCGCAGTTGGGCGAGCACACCAACGTGCTGCTTAACGAGCTGGGTTACGACGCGGCCGCGATCACCCGGCTACGTGAACAAGGCGCGATCTGATGGCGCACTCGCAATAATGGCGCGGCGTTGGCTCCTGGGTGTTTGTGCACCGTTGCTCGGGCTTCTGCCGCTGTCTGCCAAGGCAGCGGACACCTTGACCTGGTTAATCCGCGACCTGCCCCCGATGACCATCCTCGACGGCCCGCAAAAGGGCCAGGGCGTCATCGACGAATTGCTGCCGATGCTGATGGAGCGCCTGCCCGAGTACCAACACAAGATTTTGCACGTTAACCGTGCACGCGGCCTGCAGATACTTCAGACCCCCGCACTGACCTGCGACCCCACCATGCTATGGACCGCAGAACGGGCCAAGTGGGTGGTGTATTCGCGCCCGGCTTTTTCCATGGTCAGTAATGGGGTGGTGGTACGTCAGGACCGCCGTGACGTGCTCGCGCCGCTTGTCGCACAGCAAAGGGTGGACCTCGCGGCGCTCCAGCTGGATAAGCGCGCACGCCTGGGCGTGGTGGCCGAGCGCAGCTACGGGACGCTCATCGATGAAATGCTGGACCAAACGGATGCGCATACACGCGTGCTGCACTACGGAAACGACGCCCTGGGCAGCCTGCTGCAAATGCAGCGATTGGGTCGCCTGGAAGCCGTGCTGGGCTACTGGGCTGAAATTCGCTATCACGCCCTGCGCCAGGGGATTGATCCGCTGACTTTGGCGTTCTATCCGATTGCTGGCGTCATGCCCTACCAACGTGTGCATATCGGCTGCTCCGATACGCCTGAGGGCCACCAGGCAATTGAACACATCAACCAAGTGTTGAACGCGCTGCCCCAGGCTCAACTACTGCACGCCTATGCCGCCTGGCTCGACCCTGCGCTGCGCGCGCAATACCTGACCGACCATCTCCAGTTTTACCAAGACGCGCCTATGCCCTGACAAATCGCGGGCAAAAAGAAACCCCGAAGCGTGGGGAGACACTTCAGGGTTAAACGTGGCCAACAAAGACCAGTACAGCAAGCCACAAACACCGGAGCACAATGTTTGCTCTTGCTGTTACAAAATCTGACCGGCCATGCCGTAGGAAGTTTCCATCGATGAACAATTCTTCATGCGCGGGCAATGCCACGGGTCTGGGCGGCATTGCGTAAGGCGGCGATGACCGAGGGTTCCAATCGGCCTTCTGCAATTTTGATGTCACGCAGCAGGCAGTCCACTACGTCCACCAGCACGCGTTTATCCATCAATTGGGCACGGTCAACTTCACGCTCGACCACAATAGCGCCAGTAGGATTCTTTACTGTCACCAAGCACTCGTCCTGAACACCCGCAGTGGTCAGCGTAACCTGATAAGGGGTCAGTGCTTCTTCGAGCAATAGGCTGATACTTTCCATCTCGATCACCACTCAATAGTTCGGGAACAATCGTTTCAACGGGAACTGCATCTATCCTAAGTGACTGGTTATGACGTAGGAAAGTTCGCTTTTTCGTATTTACGGGGGTTACCGGGGGATGAGGTTTCCAGCATGCGCTTGCAATATGACAAGCAAAAAACGGCGACACATAAATGCTTGCGCAATGGGCGGTGGTTTGGGGTTTGGCCGGGCGCTATCGCAGGTCGCCCCTTTACTTAATGAGCGCTGCCAAAAAACAAAAAACGCCGCTGACCCAGCAAGGGAAAGCGGCGTTTTTGTGTACGCGGTCTGCCTTACAACGGCTTACCACGATTGCCGTGCTGGCTGACAAACGCCTGCACCGCTTTCAAGTCATTGGCCAACACCGTGCAACGCTCTTCGCGCTCGAACAGGTCGGTCAAGTGCACCGGCAGCTCCAACGCCTTGCCGACTCCGGCTTTCTCCACCGCTTCCGGGAATTTGACCGGGTGCGCGGTACCGAGGATCACCATTGGAATATCCAGGCTGCGACGGCATTCGCGGGCGGCCTTCACTCCGATGGCGGTGTGCGGGTCGAGCAGTTCGCCGGTCTGGGCATAGACTTCGGCGATGGTCTCGCAGGTCTGTGCATCGTCCACGGCCAGGGAGTCAAAGAGCTTGCGGGTTTCGGTCCAGCGCTCCTCATCAACGCTGAAACCGCCGCCGCTCTTGAAGGTGTCCATCAAGCCGGCAATCGCCGAACCGTTGCGACCGTGCATGTCGAACAGCAGGCGTTCGAAGTTCGACGAGACCATGATGTCCATGGAAGGCGACAGGGTAGCGTGCAGGGTTTCCTTGACGTACTGATTGCCGCTCATGAAGCGGTGCAGGATGTCGTTGCGGTTGGTGGCGACGATCAACTGATTGATCGGCAGGCCCATGTTACGCGCCAGGTAACCGGCGAAGATATCGCCGAAGTTGCCGGTCGGCACCGAGAACGACACCGAACGCGCCGGGCCGCCCAACTGTAGGGATGCGTGGAAGTAGTAAACGATCTGGGCCATGATCCGCGCCCAGTTGATCGAGTTCACCGCGACCAGGCGGGTGCCCTTGAGGAAGCTCTGGTCAGCGAAGCTGTTCTTGACCATTTCCTGGCAGTCATCGAAGTTGCCTTCGATGGCGATGTTGTGGATGTTCTCGCCAAAGATGGTGGTCATCTGACGGCGCTGAACTTCCGACACACGCTTGTGCGGGTGCAGGATGAAGATGTCGACGTTTTCGCAGTGCTTGCAGCCTTCGATGGCGGCCGAACCGGTATCACCGGAGGTAGCGCCGATGATCACAACGCGCTCGCCGCGCTTCTCCAACACATAATCCAACAGGCGACCGAGCAGTTGCAGGGCAAAGTCCTTGAACGCCAGAGTCGGGCCGTGGAACAGTTCCAGCACCCACTCATTGCCGTTCAGTTGGCGCAACGGCGCGATGGCGCTGTGGGAAAACACGCCGTATGTTTCTTCCAGAATCTTCTTGAAGTCCGCATCTGGAATGCTGCCGGTGACGAATGGACGCATCACTCGGAACGCCAGTTCGTGGTACGGCAGCCCGGCCCAGGAGGCGATTTCTTCCTGAGTGAAGCGTGGCAGGTTTTCCGGCACGTACAGGCCGCCGTCAGTGGCAAGGCCTGCCAGCAAAACGTCTTCGAAATTCAGGGCCGGTGCCTGGCCGCGGGTGCTGATGTAACGCATGACTGGCTCCTCTAAAACATTCTCGAACAGAGGCCGCCGAACGCGCGGGGCCCCTGGAACAATCGGTTAGTTCAGGTGTTCAACACGAATACGAACGACCGGGCCGACAACGCCTTGCAAGGCTTCCAGCGCGGTGATGGCGTCGTTGATGTGCTGCTCAAGCACGCGGTGGGTCAGCAGGATCATCGGCACCTGGCCATTTTGCTCCTCGACTTCCTTCTGCATGATCGACTCGATGTTGATACCGCGCTCCGACAGGATGCTGGCGACCTGGGCCAATACGCCCGGATGATCCTTGGCCTGGATGCGCAGGTAGTAGGCACTTTCGCACGCTTCGATAGGCAGGATCGGGTGGGCCGACAGTGAATCAGGCTGGAAGGCTAGGTGCGGGACGCGGTTTTCCGGGTCGCTGGTCATGGCGCGAACCACGTCCACCAAGTCGGCGATCACCGAGGAAGCGGTCGGCTCCATACCAGCGCCGGCGCCGTAGAACAGCGTGGAACCCGCAGCGTCACCGTTGACCATCACTGCGTTCATCACGCCGTTGACGTTGGCGATCAGGCGATCGGCGGGGATCAGCGTCGGGTGCACACGCAGCTCGATACCAGCCGGGGTGCTGCGCGCTACGCCAAGATGCTTGATGCGGTAGCCCAGGGCTTCGGCGTAGTTCACGTCGGCCGTGGTCAGCTTGGTGATGCCTTCGGTGTAGGCCTTGTCGAACTGCAGCGGGATACCAAAGGCGATGGACGCCAGGATGGTCAGCTTGTGGGCCGCGTCGATCCCTTCCACGTCGAAAGTCGGGTCGGCTTCGGCGTAACCCAGAGCCTGGGCTTCTGCCAGCACGTCTTCGAAGGTACGGCCCTTCTCACGCATTTCGGTGAGAATGAAGTTACCGGTGCCGTTGATGATGCCGGCCACCCAGTTGATACGGTTGGCGGACAAGCCTTCACGGATCGCCTTGATCACCGGGATACCACCGGCTACTGCGGCTTCGAACGCTACGATCACGCCCTTCTCACGCGCCTTGGCGAAGATCTCGTTGCCGTGCACGGCGATCAGCGCCTTGTTGGCAGTGACCACGTGCTTGCCGTTCTCGATGGCTTTGAGCACCAGCTCACGGGCAACGGTATAGCCGCCTACCAGCTCGATGACGATATCGATCTCCGGATTGGTGGCCACGGCGAAGACATCGTTGGTAATCGCAATACCGGTCGTTTCGAACTGAGGCTTTGGCGAACGCGTGGCAATTTGCGCCACTTCAATCCCGCGCCCTGCACGGCGGGAAATTTCTTCAGCATTACGCTGAAGTACGTTGAAGGTGCCGCCACCGACGGTCCCTAAACCACAGATGCCTACTTTGACCGGTTTCACTGAAGAACTCCCCATGAAACGGCCGACGCTAGGTCGGCCGTGGAAAACAGCCGCACAACTGCGGCTTTCAATTAATGACCCGTCGACTGATCAACGAGCCATGATCGTCAAAGGTTCGACGATGCTTGTTTATTTGGCACTCAGCGCCAGTTTGGCAACTTGTGGCGCCGGCTGGTAGCCCGGAATAACCTGGCCGTCAGCCAAAACGATAGCCGGTGTACCGTTCACGCCAATGGACTGGCCCAATGCGAACTGCTTGGAGACCGGATTGGCGCACTTGGCGGCCTTGATTTCCTTGCCGTCGACCATCTTGTCCATGGCCGCTTTCTTATCGGCCGAGCACCAGACCGCCTGCAATTGTTCGTCACCCGGCGAACCCAGGCCCTGACGCGGAAACGCTACGTAGCGCACTTCCACACCCAGCTTGTTCAACGCAGGCACTTCGGCGTGCAGCTTATGGCAGTACGGACAGGTGGTGTCCGTAAACACGGTAATGTGAGTCTTGGTCTCGCCGATGGCCGGGTACACCACAGTTTCGGCCACCGGAATGCCATTGATCAATTTGGACACGCCCAGACGCTCGGCTTTCTCAGTCAGGTTGACCGGCTTGCCGTCTTTCAACTGGAACAGGTAACCCTGGACGATGTACTGGCCATCGGCACTGGCGTACAACACGCGGCTACCCTTGAGCTTGACTTCATACAGGCCGGCCATCGGGCTGGCGCTGATGCTTTCGATCGGGGTATCAAGTTGCAGGTTGGCCAGGCTCTTGCGGATGGTCTGCTCGGCAGCATCATCGGCGACGGCAAAGGTGGAAACCAACGCAATGGCTGCGGCGGCAATAATCTGGGTCAAGCGCATGGGAACTCCTGAAGGCAGATGTAGGGACGGGAAGGAACACCGCTGTCTCTGTAGACACGGGTCGGGACCGTCACCTTTGCTAACCGACAAAGCCTACCACAGTTGGGCCGCAGGGCAGCCCGCGGCGGGATAAATTGGCGGTTTTCAGCCTCGCGGGTGGTGCTTGGCGTGCATATCCTGCAATCGCGCACGCGCCACATGGGTGTAGATCTGGGTGGTGGATAAGTCGCTGTGCCCGAGCAGCATTTGCACCACGCGTAAATCCGCACCGTGGTTGAGCAAATGGGTGGCAAATGCATGGCGTAGCGTGTGGGGAGACAGGCTCTTGCCAATTCCGGCGACCTTGGCCTGGTGCTTGATGCGATGCCAGAAAGTCTGGCGGGTCATTTGCTCACCGCGCAGGCTGGGAAACAGCACATCGCTGGGGCGCCCACCGAGCAATTCGCCACGGGCATCGCGCATATAACGCTCGACCCACACAATCGCCTCCTCTCCCATCGGCACCAGCCGCTCCTTACTGCCCTTGCCCATCACACGCAGCACGCCCTGACGCAGGTTAACCTGCTCCAGGGTCAGGCTGATCAGCTCGGTAACCCGCAGCCCGCATGCGTACAACACTTCGAGCATCGCGCGGTCACGCTGGCCGATGGCTTCGCTCAGGTCAGGGGCGGCGAGCAAGGCGTCGACGTCGGCTTCCGATAGGGATTTGGGCAATGGCCTGCCCAGTTGCGGCATGTCGACCTGCAAGGTCGGGTCCAGGGCAATCAGCTTTTCTCGCAGCAGATAGCGATAAAAGCCACGTACACCAGATAGAAAACGTGCAGTGGAGCGCGGCTTGTAATTCTGATCCAGGCGCCAGGCCAAGTGATCGAGGATCAGCTCACGGCCAGCGCTGACCAGCTCAAGGTTATTCTCCTGCAGCCAGCCGTTGAACAGCGCCAGGTCACTGCGGTAAGCCTGGCGAGTGTTGTCCGAAAGGCCTTTTTCCAGCCAGAGGGCGTCGAGGAAGCGGTCGATCAGGGGGTGGTCGATAGCAGGCATGAGGGCTCGAAGCAGAAAAGAATAGGGGGATGCTACCGCATGTAGAAGTCGGCTTGCCGGCTCCTACAAAAGGATGTTTCAGTTTGCAAATCCCGGCAGCACAGGTACTGGGCGCTTGTCCGCATCAATCGCGACAAAGCTGAACACGCCCTGGATCGCCTTTTCACGTCCATCGGCACTCATGCTCTCGACGAACACTTCAACCTCAACCTTGAGACTGGTGTTGCCGACCTTGATCACACGGCCGATCAGCTCAACGATGGAACCCGCCGGGATCGCATGATTGAAGTCGATGCGGTCGGTAGAAACCGTCACCAACGGCAAACGGCAAAAACGCGTGGCAGTGATGAACGATACTTCATCCATCCAGGCCAGTGCAGTGCCGCCGAACAAGGTGTTGTGGTGGTTGGTCGTCGGCGGGAATACAGCCTTGGTCACATGGGTGACAGAGAGGTCAGTACGGCGCTGAATTTCTTCGAGGCGAGTAGTCATGGGCAAATACCGGAAAATGGACAAATTTCAGGCACAAAAAAGCAGCCCGTAGGCTGCTTTTTTCTGCATCGGAAAGCTGGACTTAAGCCAGTTTTTCCTTGATGCGAGCTGCTTTACCGGACAGGTCACGCAGGTAGTACAGCTTGGCTTTACGTACGTCACCGCGACGCTTAACGGCCATGCTGTCGATTTGCGGGCTGTAGGTCTGGAAAGTACGCTCTACGCCAACACCGTTGGAGATTTTACGAACAGTGAAAGCACTGTTCACACCACGGTTACGCTTGGCGATTACCACGCCTTCGAACGCTTGCAGACGCGAACGGTCGCCTTCCTTCACTTTCACCTGAACGACAATAGTGTCGCCCGGGGCAAAGGTAGGGATCTCTTTGGTCATCTGCTCTGCTTCGAGTGCAAGGATGATTTTGTTAGTCATGCTGTGCTCCTAAGGTAAGTCAATGGACCTACCATCGATACGTTGTTAACTATCGTCCCGCGCGAGGATGTATTCCTCGAGCAGCTTCTTCTCTTCTCCAGAAAGCGAGCGGCTTTCCAGAAGATCGGCGCGTCGTTCATAGGTCCGACCAAGGGACTGCTGTAAACGCCAACGCCGGATGTGTGCGTGATTGCCACTTAGCAATACGTCGGGAACACGCTGATCCGCATACACCTCCGGACGGGTGTAGTGCGGGCAATCCAGCAAACCATCCGTGAAGGAATCTTCCTCCGCGGAGTCCGCATGCCCTAAAGCTCCAGGCAGCAGTCGTGTAACCGCATCTATCAGGACCATCGCCGGCAGCTCGCCGCCAGACAGGACATAGTCCCCAATCGACCACTCTTCATCGACATGAGCCTCAATAAAGCGCTCGTCAATGCCTTCATAGCGACCGGCAATCAGGATTAATGCTTCCTCATTCGCCAGTTCGCGTACCGCCGCCTGTTTCAGCTGACGGCCTTGAGGGGACAGGTAAATTACCTTCGCCTTCTCCCCAGCAGCTGCCTTGGCCTGAACCAACGCGTCTTCCAGGGGCTTGATCTTCATCACCATGCCCGGGCCACCGCCAAATGGGCGATCGTCCACAGTGTGATGTCGATCCGTCGTGTAGTCTCGCGGGTTCCAACAGGTGAGCTGCAACAGCCCCTGTTTCACCGCCCGACTGGTGATGCCGTACTCGCTGATGGCGGAAAACATCTCGGGAAACAAACTGATCACTTCAATGCGCAAATTAGCCACGCTTAGAAGTCCGCGTCCCATTCCACCTTCATCTCGCCCGCTGCCAGGTCAACAGCCAACACGCATTGCTCCGTATAGGGCAACAAGCGTTCGCGATCATCCAGGCTGCCAGCACAAGGCTTGACCACCATTACATCATTGGCGCCGGTTTCCAGAAGATGATCGATTTTCCCGAACAATTGCCCGAGTTGATCAATAACCTTCAGACCTTCCAGCTGGTACCAGTAGTACTCGCCGTCGGTCAATTCAGGGAACAGGTTGCGCGGCACGCAGATCTCATAACCAGCCAGAAGACGAGCTTCTTCACGATCATCAAGACCCTTGAGCTTCGCGACCAGGAACTTATCGCTCCCACGCCCACTGACCAGCTCGACCTGTTTCACACTACCTTCGCGCTTGAGCGTCCAGGTTTTGTACTGCAACAGGTTTTCTGTCGGATCAGTAAAGGAATACACCTTCACTTCGCCGCGAACGCCATGAACAGAATAAATCTTGCCGATAACGATCAAATCATCAGCAACAGTTGGCGTCGCGTTCATATTGCTCAGGCTGCGGCCTTAGCCGAGTCCTTCAACAGTTTTGCAACGCGCTCGGATGGCTGTGCGCCAACGCTCAGCCAGTAGGCTACGCGCTCTTGGTTCACGGACAGACGAACTTCTTGACCACGAGCAACAGGGTTGAAGAAACCAACCTGTTCTTTGTGCGAACCGTCGCGCGGGTTGCGGCTGTCGGTTACGGTCAAGTGGTAAAACGGGCGCTTTTTGGAGCCGCCGAGGGCAAGACGGATTGTTAGCATGTGAAGATCGTTCCTGTAGTCGGTGCTGCAAATCTAAATGCACAGCGGGCATAGGTGCCCGAAAGGCCGCATATTCTAAGGAATATCCGGACTTTTGCAAATGTCTTTTTCTGGCGCCTATCAGCGTGCCATTCAGATCTGCTATAGAGCCGTCGTTTAAAACGGCAGGTCAGCCCCCGCCAACGGCGGGTTTGCTGGAGATCCCACATCCCTGTGGGTCGGAGCGCAAGCGAACTTGCGCTCGAATTCTTTACATTTTCGGCATGCCGCCGCCGGGCAACATACCGCCCATGCCGCGCATCATCTTGGCCATTCCGCCTTTGGCGGAGAATTTCTTCATCATCTTCTGCATCTGCTTGTGCTGCTTGATCAAGCGACCGATGTCCTGCACCTGGGTGCCGGAACCCATGGCGATCCGACGCTTGCGCGAACCGCTGATCAGCTCAGGGTCGCGGCGCTCGGCCGGGGTCATGGAGTTGATGATGGCTTCCATCTGCTTGAACTGCTTCTCTGCCGCGCCTTGGGCATTGCCCATTTGCGCCAGGTTCACACCGCCGATGTTCGGCAGCTTGTCCATCAGGCCGCCGAGGCCGCCCATGTTCTTCATTTGTTGCAGTTGGTCGCGGAAGTCTTCGAGGTCGAAGCCCTTGCCCTTCTTCAGCTTCTTGGCCAGTTTATCGGCCTTGTCCTTGTCGAGGGTGGCTTCGGCCTGTTCGATCAGGCTGAGCACATCGCCCATGCCGAGGATACGCGAGGCGATACGCTCAGGGTGGAACGGTTCGAGCGCTTCGCTCTTCTCACCCATACCGATGAACTTGATCGGCTTGCCGGTAATGGCGCGTACCGACAGCGCAGCACCGCCACGGGCGTCGCCATCGACCTTGGTCAGGATCACGCCGGTCAGCGGCAGCGCCTCACCGAAAGCCTTGGCGGTGTTAGCCGCATCCTGGCCGGTCATGGCGTCGACCACGAACAGTGTCTCGACCGGATTGATCGCGGCATGCAGCGCCTTGATCTCGCCCATCATCTCTTCATCAATGTGCAGGCGACCGGCGGTATCGACGATCACGACATCAATGAACTTGAGCTTGGCCTCTTTAATAGCTGCGTTGGCAATGTCGACCGGCTTCTGGCTCAGATCGGACGGGAAGAAGGTTACGCCCACTTCGCCCGCCAGCATTTCCAACTGTTTGATGGCCGCCGGACGGTACACGTCGGCCGACACAACCATTACCGACTTCTTCTTGCGCTCTTTAAGGAAGCGCGCCAGCTTGCCGGCGGTGGTGGTTTTACCCGCACCTTGCAGACCGGCCATCAGCACGACGGCCGGTGGCACGGCGCTGAGGTTCAAATCTTCGTTGGCGGCGCCCATCAGGCTTTCGAGTTCGGCCTGGACGATCTTCACAAAGGCCTGGCCCGGGGTCAGGCTGCGGGACACTTCAGTGCCGACCGCACGCTCCTTGACCGAGTTGACGAAGTCCTTGACCACAGGCAAGGCCACGTCGGCTTCCAGCAACGCCATGCGTACTTCACGCAGGGTGTCTTTAATATTGTCCTCGGTCAGCTTGGCCTTGCCGGTTACGTGGCGCAGCGTCTGCGAGAGACGGTCAGTCAGGTTTTCAAACATGCGCGATCCTTTCAGGCCCTATTCATCGAAATGCATTGTAGACCGAGGTAATGGCGGCCCAGGCTGTGGTAAATCGCTATTAAAAACAGCGCTCGGCGAGCCTGCGGCGTGGGCAGGTCGCGGATTATAGCGAAGACTGCGCCCATGCACACCCGCTGTCTGGTCCGGGAGTCTTTCGTGGAACGCAGGTGTATGCCAAACTCAGCGCCTTTCGGGCTTGTCTATCAGGATTTATGGTCCCCTTGTCACCCAGTTTGCTACCCAGTCTCGCCGCCGCCTTCTTATATGCCGCTGCGACCTTCTATCAGGGCACTCGTCTTGCCCAAGGCACCAAGGCGGACAAACGCCTGCTGGTCGGCCTGGGTGTACTCGCCCTGCTGGCTCACGCCGCGAGCCTGTTCACCCACCTGATGACGCCGGTCGGCCTGGGCCTGGACTTTTTCAGTGCCGCCAGCCTGATCGCTGCAGCGGTCATCGCGCTGACGCTGCTGGCCTGCTACCGGATCCCCGTTGAGAACCTACTGGTCCTGCTCTTCCCCCTGGGCGTACTGACGGTGCTACTGGCGCAGTTCGCGCCCACCGGCACGGTGCAGGTGATTGACGAAGAACCCGGCATCCTCGCCCATATTCTGTTGTCGATACTGGCCTACGGCATGTTCACCATCGCGGTGTTCCAGGCCCTGCTCCTGCTCCTGCAGGATCACCAGCTCAAGCACAAGCACCCCTCCGGCCTGATCAAGAACTTCCCTCCGCTGCAAACCATGGAAAGCCTGCTATTCGGTTTCCTATGGGCCGGCTGGACGCTGCTCTCGCTGTCGCTTATCTCCGGCTGGTTGTTCGTCGAGAACCTGTTTGCCCAGCACCTAGTGCACAAGACCCTGCTGGCGTGCCTGGCCTGGGTGGTGTTCAGCGTGTTGCTGTGGGGCCGCAATCGCCTCGGCTGGCGCGGGCACAAGGCGATCCGCTGGACCCTGGCCGGTTTCTGCCTGCTGATGCTGGCCTATTTCGGCAGCAAGCTGGTTCGCGAATACATCCTGCATATTTGACGGGCAGCAATCATGGACAACTTGCCCCTTGGGCCGATGCTCGCGGTAATCGCCTTGCTGGTGTTATGGGCGGCGCTGTTTACCGCCATCGAAGCCGCACAACAACACCTGCTGGCCCTGCGCCCCGGTACACGTCAGGGCGACAAGGCTGCCGCCCGCCTGAGTTTCCCGCGCCACAGCCTGATCCTGTGCAACAGCCTGTGCCGTGCGGCCGTGGTAATCCTCTGCACCCTGCTGGCGATTTATGCCTGGGCACAGAACGGCCCGTGGCTCGGCTGGCTGATCTCCTGCGCTGTTCTACTGATCCTGGCCGACTACCTGCCACGCGCCCTGGCAACCCGCCATCCGCAAGCGGTGCTGGGCTTCGGCAACACGCTGCTGGGCGTGCCATTGAAAATCCTCTATCCCGCCGCCTGGCTGCTCAATGGCATCAGCCTGTTGCTGCTACGCCCGTTTGCCCGAAAGCCCGGCGTGGTGAAAAACAGCGACGAGCCACAGCCCGACCACGACGATGAGCCGCAGCCCGAGGCCGACGACAGCCGCACCCCTGGTATGCCGGGCATCCACGCCTTGGACAACATCACCGTCAATGACATCCTGGTACCCCGCAGCGAAGTGGACGGTATCAACCTGGATGACTCGATTGAAGAAATCATCGAACAACTGCGCACCTCCCCGCGCACTCGCCTGCCGGTGTTCCACAGTGATATCAACCATGTCGAAGCCGTACTGAACACCCGGCTGATCCAGCATCTGCTGCCGGACGCCAGCCTGACCAAGGAAGCTTTGCTCGAGGCCTCCTACGAACCCTACTTCGTACCGGAAAGCACGCCCCTCCAGCTGCAACTGCTGAACTTCCACAAACAGCAGCGGCGCCTGGGCATGGTGGTGGATGAATATGGCGAAGTGCTGGGCATCGTTACCCTGGAAGACATCCTCGAAGAAATCGTCGGAGAGTTCGAAAGTGAACAGGGTACGGACAACCCGCATATCGAAGCGCAGCCCGATGGCCGCTACATCATTGATGGCGCCGCTTCGATCCGCGAACTGAACAAGAGCCTGGGATGGCACCTGCCAAGCGACGGCCCCAAGACGCTCAACGGCCTGGTGACCGAAGCCCTGGAGACCATTCCGGATTGCGCGGTGTGCCTGAAGATCGGCCGCTACCGCCTGGAAATCCTCGAAACCGAGGACAACCGGGTGAGCAAGGTACTGATCTGGCACACCAGTCGAGTGCCGGTGGCCGTTTAATCCGCTTGTTCGATGCGCAACCCCCTTCCTATAATCGGGTCGGCTTACCCAAGCCCCGCCCGACCGTGTGCTATCCGCACTGAGCGCGTCCAGGCACCGCAGCATCCTGTCTGACCGGTGTACGCTCCCATCCCGAGCCGCCCCGCGCACAACCCTGATCCAGGGGTGTTCGACCAATAATAATCCGCGTCCAAACGCGCAATGACTGTCAGGGATAACTCAATGAGCACCACCTATAACGAGGCTGCGACCGCCGCCCCGACCAACTCGACTGCACGAGTCGCCACCGCGAGCATCGTCGGTACCGCCATCGAGTTCTACGACTTCTATATTTACGCCACCGCCGCTGCCCTGGTGATCGGCCCGGTATTCTTCCCGCAAACCTCCGGCACCGCGCAGATGCTGGCGTCATTCCTGACCTTCGGTATCGCCTTTATCGCCCGCCCTCTGGGCTCAGCGCTGTTCGGCCACTTTGGCGACCGTATCGGCCGCAAGTCGACGCTGGTGGCTTCACTGCTGCTGATGGGCGTGTGCACCACGTTGATCGGTTTGCTGCCCGGCTATGACAGCATCGGGGCCTGGGCGCCGATTCTGTTGTGCGTGCTGCGTTTCGGCCAGGGCCTTGGCCTGGGCGGGGAATGGGGCGGCGCGGCGCTGCTGGCTACCGAGAATGCGCCAAAGGGCAAACGCGCCTGGTTCGGCATGTTCCCGCAGCTTGGCCCATCGATCGGCTTCCTGGCCGCAAACGGCTTGTTCCTGATCCTGGCCATGAGCCTCAACGACGAGCAATTCCGTAGCTGGGGCTGGCGCATCCCGTTCATCCTCAGCGCAGCACTGGTAATGGTCGGCCTGTACGCGCGGTTGAAATTGCATGAAACCCCGGTGTTCGCCAACGCCGTGGCCAAGGAAAAACCGGTAAAGGTGCCGCTGGTGGAATTGTTCAGCCAGCATTGGCTGCCGGTGCTGCTGGGCGCCGCATCGATGGTGGTGTGCTATGCGCTGTTCTATATCACCACGGCGTTCTCCCTGAGCTACGGCGTGTCGACCCTGGGCTACAGCCGCGAGACATTCCTTGGCCTGCTGTGCTTCGCGGTGCTGTTCATGGGTTTGGCCACACCGTTGGCTGCCTTGGCCAGTGATCGGTACGGGCGCAAGCCGGTGCTGATCGTCGGCGCAGTCCTGGCGATCCTGTCCGGCTTCACCATGGAGCCACTGCTGACTCACGGCTCGACCTGGGCCGTGGCACTGTTCCTGGCGCTGGAGCTGTTCCTGATGGGTGTGACCTTCGCACCGATGGGCGCCCTGCTGCCAGAGCTATTCCCAACCCGCGTGCGTTATACCGGCGCTTCGGCGGCGTATAACTTGGGTGGAATTGTGGGCGCTTCGGCGGCACCGTTTTTCGCAACCAAGCTGGTGGCGATGGGCGGGCTCAGTTATGTCGGCGGGTATGTGTCGGCGGCAGCGTTGCTCAGCTTGATTGCTGTGCTGTGCCTGAAAGAGACGCGGGATAATGATTTGAACAAGGTTGCCTGATAGACCGCTATCGGCGGCAAGTCGAATCGTCGCACCGCCCCTCCCACATTTTGAGCGCATTTCTACAGATTAAACGCGGTCAAGTGTGTGAGGGGCGGTGCGAAGATTCGATTTGCCCCCGATGCTTTTAGAGCTCTACCACAACCGCCTGGGAAGCACGGGTTGCCTTGGCCCGAGCCGCTTCAATCGACTCATCCCGCGCCAACGCCACGCCCATGCGGCGCTGGCCATTCACTTCTGGCTTACCAAACAGACGCAACGCGGTGTCCGGCTCGCTCAGTGCAGCGCCGAGGTTGGCGAATGCGGTCTGGGTCGACTGCCCTTCCACCAGAATCACCGCCGAGGCCGAAGGCCCGAACTGGCGAATCAACGGGATTGGCAAGCCCAGAATGGCGCGCGCGTGCAGGGCAAACTGCGATAGATCCTGGGAAATCAAGGTCACCAGACCCGTGTCGTGCGGACGCGGCGACACTTCGCTGAACCACACCTGATCGCCCTTAATGAACAGCTCCACGCCAAACAGACCACGGCCACCCAAGGCTTCGGTCACGGCTTTGGCAACGCGCTCGGATTCCGCCAGGGCAACCGGGCTCATGGCCTGTGGCTGCCAGGATTCCTGATAGTCGCCCTTCTCCTGACGGTGGCCGACTGGCGCGCAGAAGGTGGTGCCGCCGATATGGCGCACGGTCAGCAAGGTGATTTCGTAGTCGAAGTCGATAAAACCTTCGATGATCACGCGGCCTTTGCCGGCCCGCCCGCCTTCCTGGGCGTAATCCCAGGCCTTCTGCACATCGTCAGCGCTGCGCAGCAAGCTCTGGCCTTTGCCCGACGAGCTCATCACTGGCTTGACCACGCACGGGAAGCCCAGATCCTGGACAGCCTTGCTGTAGTCTTCAAAGGTGTCGGCAAAATGGTACGGCGACGTCGGCAGGTCCAGTTCTTCGGCGGCCAGGCGACGGATGCCTTCGCGGTTCATGGTCAGCGACGTGGCGCGCGCGGTCGGGATCACGGTGAAGCCTTCGGCTTCCAGCTCCACCAGGGTAGCGGTGGCGATGGCTTCGATTTCCGGCACGATGAAGTGCGGTTTTTCCGCTTCGATCACCGCACGCAGGGCGGCGCCGTCGAGCATGTTGATCACATGGCTACGGTGGGCAACCTGCATGGCCGGCGCATTGGCGTAGCGATCCACGGCAATCACTTCAACGCCCAGGCGTTGCAGTTCGATCACCACTTCCTTGCCCAGCTCACCGCAGCCACACAGCAAAACGCGGGTCGCGGTTGGCGACAATGGAGTTCCGATTCGGGTCATCTCAGGTCCTCAGGGGAGCGGATCATGGGGAGAAAGGCCGGCATTTTACATGAACTGTAAAAATTGGCCTCAGTTGGCGACGGCCCGCTTGCGGATACGCCAGGCCATGATCAGCCACACCACCGTGACCCCGGCGAATTTCGATGCCAAGGCCGTACCCACCACCGCTGGCGTCAGCGCGCCGATCAGGCCGAAGAAGATAAACGTGTCGAGGGGAATGCTCAGCGCCGAACTTATCCACAGGCGATCGTGGAGCGGGCGCTTGGTGATGCTGAACACCAGCCAGTCGATGCATTCGGACACCGCGAATGCCGTGGCACTGGCCAGGGCAATGGCAGGGTCGGAAGTGACATAGGACAGTACCAGCGCCGCCAACATGGCGATGATCGCACCGTGGCCGAAGCGGGTTTGCACCATGTCGCGCAGAATAAATACCAGGCCACCCCAGGCGGACCAGATCACGTCAAGGTGCGGGGCGGTGGAGAAAGCGAAGTTGATCAGCACGACGCTGCTGATGTAGGCGATCAGGAAGAGCATGGGGCGAGAGACCTGTGAACAAGGGGCACAGGGTACTTCACATTTTGAAATATGTCGTCTGGGAGGGCCTCATCGGGGGCAAGCCCCCTCCCACATTTTGACCGTATTCCTACAGATTAAACGCGGTTAAGTGTGGGAGGGGGCTTGCCCCTGATGGCGATCTATCAGGCGCCGGATTTACCAGAAGCCATAAACACCAGCCCAGCCGCCACCGCTCGCTCGTGGCACAAGCCCAACACCACCCGGCGTTCGGCGTTGTCCATGCGGCTCCAGCGCGTGATTTCATCCACGGTGCGCTGGCAGCCGGTGCAGATGTCGTCATCATCCAGCGCGCAAATGCTCACACACGGCGAGCCAACGGGGCGTTCAATCGGGTTCATTCTTGCTGCTCAGCCAGGTCGCGGGCATAGCGCTGTGAGTTATGCACATAGTGGGCGGCGCTGGCTTCGAGCATGCGCTTCTGGGCGTCGGTCAACTCACGCACCACTTTGCCCGGCGAGCCCATCACCAGCGAACCATCGGGAATTTCCTTGCCTTCGCCAATCAGCGAGTTAGCGCCAATGATGCAGTGCTTGCCGATTTTCGCGCCGTTGAGGATCACTGCATTGATGCCGATCAGACTGTAATCGTCCACGGTGCAGCCGTGCAGCATGGCGTTATGGCCGATGGTCACGCCCGTGCCCAGAGTCAGCGGATAGCCCATATCGGTGTGCATCACGCTGCCGTCCTGCACATTACTGTTCTTGCCGATCAGGATCAGTTCGTTGTCGCCACGCAATACCGCGTTGAACCAGACGTTGGCGCCCTCTTCCAGCTTGACCTTGCCCACCAGCGTGGCGTTCGGCGCCACCCAGCTGTTGGGATGCGTCTCGACGCGGGCGTCGCCCAGGCGGTATTTCATGGTGTGTCCTCACGGCTTGCCATTCAAACGATGGCTTAGATATTGATGAAGCTCTTGGGTGGCTGGTGCAGGCTGATCTGGGCGTCGTCATAGAGCAGGTTGATCAACTCGACGATCATGATCGCCGTCAGCCCCCAAATCTTGTATTCGCCAAACCGATAGCTGGGCACATACCAACTGCGGCCCTGGTAATCGATTCTGTGGGTATGTTCGCGCGGATCCTGTCGGAAAAAGTCCAGAGGTACGCTGAAAACGGCGGCAATCTCTGCATCATTGGCCAGGTATTCGACGTAATCAGGGACCACGCCGACATAAGGTGTGACGCGAATACCATGCAGGGAGATCAGGGGGCTCAACGGGCCGATCACTTCGACCAAGCCAGGCGGCAGGCCGATTTCCTCTTCGGCCTCACGCAGGGCGGTGAAAATCAGGTCCGGGTCTTCGGGGTCGCGACGACCGCCGGGAAACGCCACTTCGCCACCGTGGGTCGACAGGCCGCTGGCGCGTAGGGTCAGGATCAGCTCGGGTTCATCACTGCGGGTAATCGGCACCAGCACCGCAGCCTCGGGGAAACGCCCGTCGGTTTCCAGCGTGTGGGGGGTGTGGTTGCTTACCCGGCGAAGTAGCTCGTCCAGCATGAGTCATCTCGGTCTGTTGGCTACCATGCATCATGCACCAAAGCGTGCGGGCGCCCAACCCCAAAACCCGGCGGGTGTCGCTAAACGACAACTTGCAGGCCCCTGCCCGCCACGCCAAGATAGGCGCACTTTCCAGGAACCCCAGCATGAAATTCTGCAGCCAGTGCGGTAAACCGGTCACCCAACGCATTCCAGAAGGCGACGGGCGCCTGCGTTTTGTGTGTGATCATTGCTCGACCATTCACTATCAGAACCCCAATATCGTCGCCGGGACCGTGCCGGTGTGGGGCGATAAAGTGCTGCTGTGCCGACGCGCCATCGAGCCGCGCCTGGGTTACTGGACCCTGCCCGCGGGCTTTATGGAAAACGGCGAGACCGTCGAGCAGGCCGCCACGCGCGAAACCCAGGAAGAAGCCTGCGCCCGCGTGCGCAACCTGGCGATTTACACCCTGATCGATGTGCCGCACATCAACCAGGTGCATATCTTCTACCGCGCCGAACTGGTCGACCTGGACTTCGCCGCAGGCCCCGAAAGCCTTGAAGTGCAGTTGTTTGACGAAGCCGACATCCCTTGGTCCGAGCTGGCTTTCCGCACGGTGGGACGTACCTTAGAATGCTTTTTCGCTGACCGCAGACTTGAGTCCTACCCGGTGCGCAGCGAGGCTGTGCCGCCGATGGGCAAGCCCGCCCAATAATAATCCGGCATCAAGGGAAATCGTTTTAATGCGTTGGTTGCTTGCTCTGCTCTGCCTGTCGTTCGCTACCCTTTCGCCGGCTTCTACCGTGGAGACCCTGGGCGGCAAAACCGTCGAAAAAGTCCTGGTGCTCAAGTCCGCCCATCAATTGCAACTGATCAACGACGGCAAGCCGATCAAGACTTACCGCATTTCCCTGGGCAAAAACCCCAAGGGCCACAAGCTGATAGAGGGCGACCGCCGCACCCCGGAAGGCCTGTACTGGATCGACTGGCGCAAGACCAGCGACCGCTTCAACCTGGCCATGCACATCTCCTACCCCAATATCAGCGACGCCGCCCGCGCGCGCCGCGAAGGCGTGAAGCCTGGCAGCATGATCATGATCCACGGCACGCCTGACACCGAAGACTACCCCGAACAGTGGTTCCACACCCTGGACTGGACCGACGGCTGCATCGCCATGCGCAACGTCGATATGCGTGAAGTCTGGACCCTGGTCAAAGACGGCACCCTGATCGAAATTCGGCCGTAATCGTCGACCGTTCGTAAAATAATTCGAAAAATTTTCCCGCCTTCAACAGCGCCCGCCAGTGAATACCAGTTCACCGCGCGGGCTGCGCCGTTCTGCGCGCCATAAAGACCTCTCTAATACCACTTAAGACCAAGCCCCGTTATAGGGCCATAAAAACCGGATTTGCACCGTTTTCGCTGCATTGACATGGTATTTAAGTGGTATTAATTTCCGGCCAATACCGGGCGACAACACTCCAATAACGCATCGGAAACCTGACAGATGAATCCCATCCTGGCCCTGCGCCCTGACGACAAACAATCCACGCCGCTTTACCTGCAATTGGCCCGCAAGCTGGAAGCGGCTATCCATGCCGGCGAGTGGAAATCCGAACAGGCATTGCCGTCTGAACGCGTCCTCAGCGAGCAACTGAGCATCTCGCGAGTCACCGCCCGCAAGGCGCTGGAAGTGTTGTTTGCCCAAGGCCTGATCCGCCGCAGCCAGGGCTCCGGTACCTTTATCACGCCTCGCCTGGAACAGCCGCTCTCACGCCTGTCGGGTTTCAGCGAGATGTTGCGCCTCAAGGGCTTTGTGCCCAGTTCCCAATGGCTGGAGCGTGACATCACCCCGCCGACCCATGAAGAGCTGATCCGCCTGGCCCTGTCGCCCACCGACAAAGTGGCGCGCCTCAAGCGTTTGCGTAAGGCCGACGACACCGTCATGGCCATTGAGATGACCACCATGCCTGCCTCGGTGCTGCCGCAACCGCAAGCCATCGGCAGCTCGCTGTACGAGTACCTGGAAAGTATCGGCAAGCCCATCGTCCGTGCCCTGCAGCATATCCAGGCGGTCAACGCCTCGGACGAGTTCGCCGCCCTGGTGGGCATCGCCCCCGGCACCGCCATGCTGCTCATGACCCGCGTGGGCTACACCGCCGACAACACGCCGATTGAAATCACCGACACCTACTGCCGCAACGACTACTACGACTTTGTCGCAGAGCTGCGTCGATATGACTTTGCCGCCGAGTAGCGGCCTTAGAGAACTGCCCATGTCCGAAGATAATATCCTCACGCCCCACGGCTGGATTCGCGGCCACCTGGTGCATGAACACGGCAAGGTGACCGCCATTGAAGGCGTGCCTTGCGACCCGACGCAAAACGATTTGCCCTACCTGCTGCCGGGCTTTATCGACCTGCATGTGCACGGCGGCGGTGGCAAGGACATCATGGAAGGCATCGACGCCTTCGAGACCATCACCCGCACCCACGTGCGCTTTGGCACCACCTCGCTGCTGGCCACCACCATGACCGCGCCGGTGGATGAAATCTCCAGCGTGCTCGGTCAACTCGGCGGCTTTTGCGAGCAGCGCCCTGCCGGCAGCGCCCGAGTACTCGGCGTACACCTAGAAGGGCCTTACATCAACCCAGGCAAACTTGGCGCCCAACCCAACTTCGCCCACACCGCGCTGATGGAAGAAGTCGAGGCGTACCTGCGCCTGGCGCCCATCCGAGTGATCACCATCGCCCCGGAAATCGCCGGCCACGACGCCCTGATCCGCACCCTCAGCGAGCGCGGCGTACGCATGCAGATCGGCCACACCTTGGGCAGCTATGAAGAAGGCGTCGCCGCCCTCGCCGCCGGCGCCACCAGTTTTACCCATCTGTACAACGCGATGAGCCCGTTGCATCACCGCGAGCCGGGGATCGTCGGCGCCGCGCTGGCCCACGCCAAGTACGCCGAGTTGATTCCGGACCTGCTGCATGTGCACCCCGGCGCGATACGCGTGGCGCTACGGTCGATCCCTTGCCTGTATTGCGTTACCGACTCCACCGCCGCCGCCGGCATGCCCGATGGCGAATACAAGCTGGGCAGCCACACCGTGACCAAATGCCTGGGCGGCGTACGCCTGGCCGACGGCACCCTGGCCGGCAGCACGCTGACCATGGACCAGGCGCTGCGCAATCTGGTGAAGATCGGCCTGCCTATCAGCGAAGCCTCACAACGCCTGTCGCAATTTCCTGCGGATTACCTGGGCCTGGAAGAACGTGGCCGCCTGCAACCCGGCAGCTTTGCCGACTGCGTACGTCTGGACCGCTCCCTGCAACTCACCGACGTCATGGTCGAAGGAGAAACCATTGTCTTCAAAAATGCTTGAAGAGGCCTTGGCCTCCTGTGACGCCGTCGCGGCGCAACTGCAACGCCTGAACCCGGCACTGGAAGAAATCGCCGGCCGCCTGCGCCGCCAGCCGCCGCAAGTGGCGATGACCATCGCCCGTGGCAGCTCGGACCACGCCGCCAGCTATTTCGCCTACCTGGCCATGCAACATGTGGGCATTCCGGTGGCGTCGTTGCCGATGTCGGTGGTGACCTTGCTGCAAGCGCCGTTGAAGGTCAGCGGCCAGGTGGCGTTCGGTTTCTCGCAGTCCGGCCAAAGCCCGGACCTGGTCAACAGCCTGCGCCTGCTGCGTAAGCGCGGGGCTTTGAGCATCTCGTTGGTCAACGCCGAAGACTCGCCGCTGGAAGCCGCCTGTGAATTCCACGTGCCGCTGTGCGCCGGGCCGGAACTCAGCGTGGCCGCGACCAAAAGCTTTATCGCCACCCTCAGCGCCAGCGCGCTGTTGGTCGGCCACTGGAATCAGGAAGCCGACCTGCTGCAAGCCTGCCAGGCGTTGCCCGATGGCCTGCGTGAAGCGGCCCGCCAGGATTGGAGCCGCGCCATCGACGCCCTGCGCGACAGTCAGCGCCTGATGGTGATCGGCCGTGGCGCCGGTTTTGCCATTGCCCAGGAAGCCGCACTCAAGCTAAAGGAAACCTCGGCGATCCAGGCCGAAGCCTTCAGCAGCGCCGAGGTGCGCCATGGGCCGATGGCCTTGATCGGCGACAACTATCCACTGTTGGTGTTTGCCCCGCGCGGCGCCGAGCAGGCAGGCCTGTTGAGCCTGGCCGCCGACATGCGCCAGCGCGGTGCCCGCGTGCTGTTGGCCGCTCCGGACGATATCGCCGAACGCGACCTGACCCTGAGCCGCGCCGAACACCCGAGCCTGGACCCGGTGCTGGCGATCCAGAGTTTCTACGTCATGGCCGCCGGTCTGGCGGTCGCCCGCGGCATGGACCCGGACCAACCGCGCCACCTGAGCAAAGTCACCCGCACTCACTGAGTGGTGTGCCGTGTTTTCCTGATGAGTACCGTGCCCATGTCTAACAACAATAATGCAGTAACCCTCAGCGCCCCCCTCAGTGGGCCGGTGCTGACCCTGGGCAACGTCCCCGACGAAGTATTCGCCAGCGGTGCCATGGGCGACGGCCTTGCGATCGACCCGCTTAATAACTGCCTGCATGCGCCCTGCGACGGCGAGATCATTCACGTCGCGCGTACCGGCCACGCGCTGACAATCCGCGCCGACAATGGCGCCGAGCTGCTGATGCATCTGGGCATCGACACCGTCGAGCTAAAGGGCGAAGGCTTTGCGCTGCTGGTCAAACAGGGCGCGCGGGTGAGCCTGGGCCAGGCGCTGGTACGGTTTGACCTGGATTGCATTGCGCGCCAGTGCAAGAGCCTTATCAGCCTGATCATCCTAACCAATGGCGAGCACTTCGACGTGCTGCCTCTGGCGTCGCAAACCGTCAACGTCGGCGAGCCACTGATGCAGGTCATCGCGCGGTCGACAGCGCCCGCTCAGACGGCTGTGGATAACTCCATCGAAGAAGCCAGCGCCCGTGTGCACATCACCCATCGAGGCGGCTTGCATGCTCGGCCTGCAGCGCTGATCCGCAAGACGGCCCAGGGATTCAGCAGCCAGGCGCGCTTGCACTACGCTGACAAGTCAGCCGCCTGCGACAGCTTGATCGGTTTGATGGGGCTCGGCATCGGCGAAGGCGACGAAGTGCGCGTCACTTGCCGGGGCAAGGACTGCGAGGCGGCGTTGCAGGCCTTGGTTGCCGCGCTGTCTGCACCTATGAAAGAAGAACATCACGCGCCTGCCGCCGTTACGCCACGCCGAGCCAATACCGAAGCCGGTGTATTGCAAGGCGTCTGCGCGGCGCCCGGCCTGGTCTGCGGGCCGCTGTTTCGCCTGAGCGGTATCGAGCTGCCCGCAGACACGGGCCAGCATTCGGCCGACGAACAACTGCAACGTCTGGACACGGCGCTGGAGCAGGTGCGCGGTGAAATCCGCAACACCCTGGAGCACGCCCGCCAGCGTAAAAACGTCGAGGAAGAAGACATCTTCGCCGCCCACCTGGCCCTGCTGGAAGACCCGACCCTGCTGGAAGCCGCCACGGGTGCCATCGAGCAAGGCAGCGCCGCCACCCATGCCTGGCGCGATGCGATCCAGGCCCAGTGCGCAGTGCTGCTGGCATTGGGCAAGCCGTTGTTCGCCGAGCGCGCCAACGACCTGCGCGACCTGCAACAACGCGTGCTGCGCACATTGCTGGGTGAAGGCTGGCACTTCGAGTTACCCGCTGGCGCCATCGTCAGCGCCCATGAACTGACGCCCTCGGATTTGCTGCAACTGAGCGCGCAGCAGGCCGCCGGCCTGTGCATGGCCGAAGGCGGCGCGACCTCCCATGTGGCGATTCTGGCGCGCGGCAAAGGGCTGCCCTGCGTGGTCGCGCTGGGCAGCGAAGTCATCGACGTACCGCAAGGCCAGCGGGTGGTGCTGGACGCCGCCAACGGTCGCCTGGAACTGGCGCCCAGCGAAGCCCGTCACGCTCAAGTGCACCAGATTCGCGACGCGCAAAAACTGCGCCGCCAACAGCAACAGGCCCAGGCTCACCAACCGGCACGCACCAGTGACGGCGTAAGCATTGAAGTGGCTGCCAATGTTGCCTCCAGCGCAGAAGCCCAAACAGCGTTTGAAAACGGCGCCGATGGTGTCGGCCTGCTGCGTACCGAATTCCTCTTTGTCGACCGCCGCACCGCGCCGGATGAACAGGAGCAACGCCAGGCCTATCAAGCCGTGCTGGACGCCATGGGCGACAAGTCGGTGATCATCCGCACCATCGATGTGGGCGGCGACAAACAACTCGACTACCTGCCCCTGCCCGTCGAAGCCAACCCGGTCTTGGGCCTGCGCGGTATTCGCATGGCCCAGGTGCGTCCCGAACTGCTCGACCAGCAACTGCGCGCGCTGCTGCAACTCACACCGTTGGCGCGCTGCCGCATCCTGTTGCCGATGGTCAGCGAAGTCGACGAACTGCTGGAGATCCGCCAGCGCCTGGATGAACTGTGTGCGCAGCTGAAGCTGACCCAGCGCCCTGAACTGGGGGTGATGATCGAAGTTCCCGCCGCCGCGCTGATGGCCGAACAACTGGCCGAACATGCGGACTTCCTGTCCATCGGCACCAATGACCTGTCCCAGTACACCCTGGCCATGGACCGCGACCACGCCGGACTCGCCGCGCGGGTCGACGCGCTGCACCCGGCGCTGCTGCGGCTGATCGCCCAAACCTGCGACGGCGCAGCCAAGCATGGGCGCTGGGTTGGCGTCTGCGGCGCGCTGGCGTCCGACCCGCTGGCCACCCCCGCACTGATCGGCCTGGGGGTCAGCGAGCTGTCGGTGAGCCCGCCGCAAATCGCAGAAATCAAGGACCGCGTCCGCCACCTGGATGCGGCGCAATGCCGGCAACTGAGCCTTAGCCTGCTCGACCTGAGCAGCGCCAAAGCCGTACGCCAAGCCTGTCAACACCACTGGCCGCTGAGCTGACAACAACAAGAAAAAGGAGACCCGCCATGTACCAACTGTTCATCGAAGGCCTGCAACGCCTGGGCCGCGCGCTGATGCTGCCTATCGCCATCCTGCCGATTGCCGGCCTGCTGTTGCGCCTGGGCGATACCGACCTGCTCAACATCGCAGTGATGCACGATGCCGGCCAGGCGATCTTCGCCAACCTGGCGCTGATCTTCGCCATCGGTATCGCCGTGGGCTTTGCCCGCGACAATAACGGCACAGCCGGGCTGGCCGGTGCGATTGGCTACCTGGTGATGATCTCTACCCTCAAGGTGATGGACACCAGCATCAACATGGGCATGCTCGCCGGGATCGCCAGCGGCTTGATGGCCGGTGCGCTGTATAACCGTTTCAAGGACATCAAGCTGCCTGAGTACCTGGCCTTCTTCGGCGGGCGACGGTTCGTGCCGATTGTCACCGGGTTCTCAGCGGTTGGGCTGGGGGTGATCTTTGGCCTGATCTGGCCGCCGATCCAGCACGGCATCAACAGTTTCGGCGTGCTGCTGATGGAAAGCGGCAGCATCGGCGCGTTCGTGTTCGGCGTGTTCAACCGCCTGCTGATCGTCACCGGCTTGCACCACATCCTCAACAACATGGCCTGGTTTGTGTTCGGCAGCTTCACCGACCCGGCCACCGGCGCCGTAGTGACCGGCGACTTGACCCGCTATTTTGCCGGTGACCCCAAAGGAGGCCAATTCATGACCGGCATGTTCCCGGTGATGCTGTTCGGCCTGCCCGCCGCGTGCCTGGCGATGTACCGCAACGCCCTGCCGGAACGGCGCAAGGTGATGGGCGGGATCTTCCTGTCGATGGCGCTGACCTCGTTTCTCACCGGCGTGACCGAGCCGATTGAATTCGCATTCATGTTTCTCGCGCCGTTCCTGTACCTGATCCATGCGCTGCTCACCGGTCTGTCGATGGCCGTGACCAATATGCTGAATATCCACCTGGGCTTTACCTTCTCCGGCGGGTTTATCGACATGGTGCTGGGCTGGGGCAAGTCCACCAATGGCTGGCTGGTGGTGCCGGTGGGGCTGGCGTACGCAGCGATCTACTACACGGTGTTCAGCTACTGCATTCGCCGCTTCAACCTGAAAACCCCGGGCCGTGAAGACGGCCAAGTGGCACCGACCGAAGCAATGAGCGACAACCAGCGCGCCACGGCGTACATCCGCGCCTTGGGCGGCGCGGACAATCTGCTGAGCGTCGGTGCCTGCACCACTCGCCTGCGCCTGGACATGGTTGACCGCAACAAGGCAGTGGATGCCGAGCTCAAAGCCCTGGGCGCGATGGCCATTGTGCGGCCGGGCAACGGGGGCAGTTTGCAGGTAGTGGTCGGACCGCTGGCAGACAGCATTGCCGATGAGATTCGTCTGGCGATGCCGACCTCCGTCAGCACATCACCTGCCAGCGCCACTGCGCCGACTCAAGCCAGCAACGTTGCCTCGACCGTGGCGCAGCAATGGCTGGATGCGCTGGGCGGTCAGGCCAATGTCGTGCAGTTGGAATGCGTGGCCATGACCCGCCTGCGCCTGCACCTGGCCGACGAAAACGCGCTGTCGCAGGCGCAGCTCACGGCACTCGGTTGCCAGGGTGTCAGCCGGATCGACGCCGGTGTGTGGCACCTGCTGGTCGGCGAGCAGGCCCAAGGCTTAAGCGCCGCACTCAAGGCCTTGACCTCTCGCCAGCCAGTCCGCGCCGGCGCCTGACCTACCTATCTACCGCCCTGTTCGGGGCGGTCGTGCCCATGCTGAGGGCTCCAATCCTCAGCATGGAGCCTGTGCCCGTGAGCACTTCCACCCCACCCCTGACCTTTGACGAGATCAAAGGCTCACTCAACTTGATCGGCCATCACCTGCTCGACCTCGATGCACCGCTGCTGCCGACGCAGCCAGCGTCGCCTCCACTCGCGTACCTGGAGCGCCTGAATACCCATCTGGAAAACTACCGCCAGCAGTTCCTGACAAACAGCCGCGTGCTGTACCAGAACCTGGCCAACAGCGATCTGCGCAGTACTGAAGGTCAGGCCCTGCTGACCACGCTCAAGGCCACGCTCAACACGCAATTGCTGGATATGGATAGCCGCGAGCAGATCGACGGCAAAGCGCGCAAATCCTTCATGACCTTTGAAGCCGGCTACATCGCACTGACCCACGAAACCGCACTCGCGGTCGCCGATCGCCTGTTCCACCCTCAAGAGCAGGCGATCCTGGACCGCGTACCACTGGGCGTCACGCAACGCCCCGGCCTGTATGCACTGACCTTTGAATACCAGGGGCAAACCATCGAACTGGCCGGTGCGTTTGTGCTGACCGAACATTCAAGCCCGGTGGTAAGCGAGCTTCAATCGAGCACGCCGGTTGGCCGCGTGGCACTGTTCACTCCCTCGCGCGGGATTGAATTTTTCGCCTCCCTGGCCGACCTCAACAGCGATCTGTTCCAACGCCTGGACGCCGCCGCCGAGCGCGCTCACTTCATGGGTCTGCTGGCAAGCGACTACCGCGCACTGACGCCGCAAGCCATCTGGCCGCTGGCATTGAACCCGATCAGCGACCGGCCACTGTTCGAGCACCTCGACAACCAACTGATCGCCAAGCGCAGCGCCGACATCGACCGCGCCCTGAGCCTGGTGGACAACCCGCACACTGACGCGCAGGCACTGATCAATGCGCTGGAGCAGGCCATCGTCGACGCCGTGCCCGACCTCGGCGCGCGACTGCAATGGCGCGCCCAATTGCTGCTCGACCGATGGTTACGGCACAGCGCACCAGACTGGTACCGCAGCGCCTCAGACACCCAACGCGCACGACTCGCCGAACACTTGCAGCATTACGACCAGTCCCGGCAGCGCCTGGAACAACTGTTCGGCGCCCTGGCCACGCCGTACACCCTGGCACGCCACCAATGGCTGGAGCGCCTGAGCGATGACCTGGATATCCACGACCTGGAACCACAACGCTTGCTGGTGACCACCCGCCGCGCCGTCACACCGATCGGTGAATACAGCCACAAACGCGACCTGGTCGAATTGGCCTTGCGTGGCCTGCATCCCGACGATGAAAACGCCGGTTCCGATTTCCTCGAAAAGACCAGCCTCAGCTACGACGGCGCGCCACTGCCCGACACCTACGCCGCGCTGACACCGGCCTGGCTCGCGCAACAAATGGGCACGTTGCAACCGCGTATCGACTTCAGGGACCTGCAAAAGCAGCTGCATGCCAAGACCGAGCTATGCCAGGCCATCGAAGCCATGCTCGATCACAGAATCAACGCGCTGGCCTGCACCGCAATGCTGCAGGGGCATCTCACTGCTGACGATTTCGAACTGATCCAACGCGTGCGCCAAGGCAGCGATCCATTGCTGAGCGCCACGACCCTGGCGCTGCACGAGGCCCAACTGCAAGACCTGTGGGTGCTGCTCCGGCGCGACGCCAGCGGCGCCGTCGACCGCGTGTTGCTATGTACGCCGCAGGCTCCGCGCGAGCAACAGTTCCAGGCGTTCGACAGTGAAATTGCCTGCCAGAACCACATCCTCGGCTGGACTTTGGACAATGGCCTCAAATCGCCGCCAGGTACCCTCACCGATTACCTGATCAGCCGCGTCGCCCTGCGCTTTCGGGCCAAGATGAAACAGGTGCTCAGCGGCCTGAGCTACAAGTTTCACGCCCAGGAACACCGCGAAATCAGCTTCGGACACGCCGGCAGCCATGCCGATTGCCTCAAGGCCATGGCCACCCATGTGTTGGCCACGCGCCTGGATGACGATGAGTTCAGCACGCCCACCTGGTTCCGCGCGGCGCCGCTGACCACGCGGCGAACCCTGATGAAACTGGCGGACGACACCAAACGCGGTCTGCGCGCCTACAACGATTATTCGCTGTCCGAGGCGCAAGTGCCGGGCTTCAGCGCTTACCTGCATGAGCAGGCGCGCGCCCGTCTGAATGAGCTGCTGGGACGCCCACGCAACGATGTCGACCCCGACACTGTTTGGGCCTACTCACCGGGGTCGGCTAAGGCTGCGCCCATCAACTACACCCAGCTGTATCGCGACGGCTATGCCGACGGCATCGGTTTTCTCGACGAAAAGTTCTCGCGCTCGGCACGTTTCAAAGGCCCCGAAGGCATCGACCTGAGCCCATTGACCGCCGAAAAAGTCGCACGCTCGGTCACCGGCGTCTGGATCGGCCAGCGCTACATCGATGAGATCAAGACACGCCTACTGAACGTCGGCAGCCCGGACTACAAGCTGCGCCGCGATACCACACTAGCCATTACTCAATGGCAATTGCGCAGTGCCGCTCTGGAATCTCACTTGCAGGGGGATATCGCGTCCATCGACCGGGAATGGCTGGAGCGCAGTATTGCGAAGATGGGCGAGACGGCACCGGCCATCCGCCGCGACCATGGGATCCACCGCCTGGTCATCGACGGCGACTGGGTGATCGGCTGCTATCTGTTCACCCATGCCGATGACCCAACGCTTCTCTACACCCCCAATGCCCCGGACGGCGTCAGCGTGCGCGAAGCCAGGCAGTTCAACTACCTGCTGAAAAAACTGCCCGGCATGCTCGGTTACCTGGTGCAACGCGTCGCGGTGCAGTCCCAGGGACGAGTGCGCACATTCCTGGAGGACGCCCGGCACCAGTTGCCTGAAGGGCTGGATAAAACCAGCATCAGCCCGCCGCGCTATGACCCGATACGCGCGCAAACCCAGATCCAGGACCTGCGGCGCGAGGTGTATGACCTCAAGCTGCAACGCACCATTGATGATGTTCACGCGACTACCGTCAACCGTACCCAGATGATCAGCGGCATCGCCTGGACCTGTGTGGAATGGGTTGCCGCCATCGCTACCGCGCCTTTTCCAGTGCTGAGCCTGAGCATCGGTCTGGCGCTGGCGTTCAAGGACGCCATGCTGGCTCTGCACGCTTACCACCAGGGCGACAACGCCCAGGCCCTGGAACACTTGATGGGTTACCTGCTCAACAGCGCCGGCGGGCTGTTCACCGACCTGCGCCCGGCCCTCGGCACCTTGCAACAGTTCGCCGTGCGCCAGGCCCCAAGGCGCCTCGTACAGAGCCCGACGCTGCAGTTGATCAGCGCCGTGGAACCGGCGCCACTCAAGCCTGCGGGGATGCAATCGGTGCTGTTCAATGGCGAATATCTCTGGGCTCATCAGACTCCGGACCCGATCGGACGCTATTTGCTCTATCGCCTCGACCCGGTCACCGGCAAGCTGGTCTCCACCACCCGCCTCGCCGCACCGGATGCCCAAGGTGTATGGCGCCGTACCGGAGTGACTGGCGGCGCGCCAAAGTATGAAAAAGTCCCACAGGCCCCCGACGCACTCAAGCACTACGAGATGCCCGCCCAGTACGCGGACAAGCTGGAGCAGGTGCTCAACCCCGACCTCACGGCGCAACTGCGCCAACAGGGTGACTGGGTGTACCAAAACCCGCACGTCACCGTCGCTGCGGCGTCCCGGGAATTGCAGCCGGTGCGCGATGTGTATCAGCAACAAGTCAGCCAATTGACCCGCGACGCCGAGGACTTTTTCCGCCAGCAGCCGCCCGTCGCGCCCCGTGCCGAGGTACCTACCGTAACGCGGGAGACATCGTTGGCCACGCTCACCGATAACCCCGCATTTAGCCGCGCACCGAACCTGATCATTGGCGCCATCCCCGGCAGCGGTGTCGGCCAGCAGGTGCTTATCGAGAACATCGACGCGCTGCTCAACAAAGGTTTCAAGCGCCTGTACATCGAATACCTGCCCGGTGATGTGTTCCGCCCGAAACTGGACAAGCTCAACAGCGGCAAATCCTGGAAGCACATCGAGCGGCATCTGAAGCTCGTCGACAAGGCAATGGGCTTTGCCGACAACGCCGAATTCTCCTACGTGGCGCTGGTACGCAAGGCTTCGGCCAAAGGCATCAAGATCAAGGCACTGGACGCCTCGACCTGCTACGACCTGGATGATGCCCTCAACCTCGGCGACACCCCACCCACCACAACGCGCAGCACCGCGTTACGCAACTTCTACTCGCACAAAGTCCTGCAAGGCGACAGCGAAGCCCTGCCCGATGAGCGCTGGATTGCCCTGTTGGACCCCGCGCGCATGCGCGCGGCTGATCAAGTCCCGGGCTTGGCCGATCTGCACAAGGCGGTTTCTGTGCGCGTGGAAAATGTCGGCGCTGACCATGCCGTGGGTTTGCGCATCGACGCCAGCGACGCTTCCGCCGATTACACCCTGGCCGTGCGCGGGCCTGAACGAACCGTAGAATCCCCTGCCCCGTCGAGTGGTGCGGCAACGGTCACGCATTACAGCGACTACGATATCGCTGCGGACCTGCGCGAAAGCATCCAGACCCAGTCATACCAGTCCCACGGCCTGGACAGTCATTTCCTGCCGGCCCCCGAGCACCGCAAGGCGTTTTCAGTGTTCAAGAAAACGCGGGAGCGTCTGACCCAAGATGCACAGCAGTACTTCAGCCAGCACACCCTGCCGGCTCGCCCGGAACTGTCGCGACTCAGCGGGCAGACGCAGCCGGAACCGTTTCTGCGCGCTGTCAGTGAAAGCCGGCTGGCGGGGCTGGTCATCGGCGAGGCCCACAGCGCGCAGACGAGCAAGGCGTTTCTGATCAAACACATGAAGCAACTCAAGGCGCTCAAGTTCGACACGCTGTACGTCGAACATTTGCTCACCGACCTGCACCAGGCCGAGCTGGATGCCTTCCGCCAATCCAAACGCCTTTCGCCCGCGCTCAAGGACTACCTCAAACGCCAGGATGCCGGGCACATGCCGCTCTACAGTGGCGCCAACACCTACTTCGAAGTGATCCAGCAAGCCAACAAATATGGGTTGCGTGTACGCGCACTCGACTGCACCGCCAGTTACCACGTCAAGGGCGCCAACACAGAGGCGCGCAACCAGATGTTCAGCTACTTCGCGTCACGGGTGATCGACGCTGACCAGGCGGCGCACGGCCCACACAAATGGGTGGCGTTCATCGGCAGCGCCCACACCAACACCAACCTGCAAGTGCCCGGCCTGGCCGAGCTGCAAGGCGCCGCCAGCCTGCATATCCGCGATGCTGCGCCCAACCTGTCGTCCCCCATCAGCCCCGGCCGCTGGGAGACAGGCCTGGAAACCCGCTGGACGGCACTGCGCAGCGACTTCACGCTAAAGGTCGGCGTGGCTGGCATGCGTGAGCCTGCCGCATTCGTACCGCTGGACCGCGCCCGACTGAAAGTGTCCGGACACTTTCTGGTCGAACACCCGTCAATGGCCGAAAGCAACCTGCTGCACAAATCCCGCAGCGGCGAAATCGTCTCGACCCCGATCCAGGTCGATGACCAGGGCCTGTTCTACATCGATCGCTGGGGCATGGCGCAGCAGCGCTTCCTCTACCAGACCACCTTGATCGACGCCGTACGCGCCCAGGTACAACTGACGCCCGCGCCGTAATCCAGGCAACAAAAAACCCGCTGACCAAACTGGCCCAGCGGGTTTCTTGTTTATGCCGTCAACGAATCAGAAATCCGCCAACTGCCATACCTCGTACGCCGGTGTCTCGTAGGGGTGGCTCAGCTTCAACGCAGCCACAACAGCCACGATCAGCGCATCCGCCACCACCAACTCGACCTTCCATTCTTCGACGACTTCGACCTGGCCAACCTGGCCGATAAACGGCTGACTGCCGTCCAACGCGCGGAATTGGCCCTGGCCCAGCACTTGCCAGGCGCAGTTGTCGTAGTCGCCAATGCGCCCGCCGCCAGCTGCAAAGACGGCGGTTTTCACCGTCTCCACATGGCTGTCGGGCACAAAGAAGGCAAGCTTGTACACGACCTTAGTTCACCCAAACGCGAGCGTTACGGAACATGCGCATCCACGCACCGTCTTCGTTCCACTCTTCCGGGCGCCACGAGTTCTGCACAGCGCGGAATACACGTTCCGGGTGCGGCATCATGATGGTCACGCGGCCGTCGCGGCTGGTGAGGCCGGTAATCCCGCGCGGCGAGCCGTTCGGGTTGGCAGGGTAGTTTTCGGTGACTTTGCCGTGGTTGTCGACGAAGCGCATGGCCACGCAACCGGACAGGTCGGCTTCGAGCAAGGCTTCTTCGCTGGCGAACTCCGCATGGCCTTCGCCGTGGGCGATGGCGATCGGCATGCGCGAACCGGCCATGCCTTGCAGGAAGATCGAGTTGGACTCCTGCACCTGCACCATGGCGACACGGGCTTCGAACTGCTCGGAACGGTTACGCACAAAGTGCGGCCAGAACTCGCTGCCCGGGATCAGTTCGCTGAGGTTGGACATCATCTGGCAACCGTTGCACACACCCAGGGTGAAGCTGTCGTTGCGCTCGAAGAAGCCTTGGAACGCATCGCGGGCACGGCTGTTGAACAGGGCCGACTTGGCCCAGCCTTCACCGGCACCCAGCACGTCGCCGTAGGAGAAGCCGCCGCAAGCGACCAGGCCTTTGAACTCGTTGAGGTCAACGCGACCGGCGAGGATATCGCTCATGTGCACGTCAATCGCATTGAAGCCGGCACGGTCGAACGCCGCCGCCATTTCCACCTGGCCGTTGACGCCCTGCTCACGCAGCACAGCAACTTGTGGGCGAATGCCTTTCTTGATGTACGGCGCGGTGATGTCCTGGTTGACGTCGAAGCTGAGCTTGGTGCTCAGGCCCGGGTTGTCTTCTTCCAGGATCACGTCGAATTCCTGCTCGGCGCAATCGGCGTTGTCACGCAGGCGTTGGATCTGGTAGCTGGTCTCGGACCACTGGCGTTGCAGCAGACGGCGTTGACCGGCAAACACTGTATCGCCATTGAACGAGATATTGATTTCACCGTTGTTGATCGGCTGGCCAATCACCGCCACGCAGTCGTCCAGGCCAGCGGCGCTGAATTGAGCGAGTACGTCCGGGGTCGCGTCCTGGCGAACCTGGATCACGGCGCCCAACTCTTCGTTGAACAGGATGCCGTTGATCTCGGATGCATCCTCGGCAACGCTGTCGAGCACGATGTTCAGGCCGCAGTGACCGGCAAACGCCATCTCGACAACGCTGGTCAGCAGGCCGCCGTCGGAACGGTCGTGGTAAGCCAGCAGATGGCCGTCGGCGTTCAAGCCCTGGATCACGGCGAAGAAGGCTTTGAGGTCTTCAGCGTCGTCAACATCCGGCGCCACTTTGCCGAGCTTGCCGTGGGTTTGCGCGAGGATCGAGGCGCCCATGCGGTTCTGGCCACGGCCCAGGTCGATCAGGATCAGATCGGTGGTGCCTTTGTCCATGCGCAGTTGCGGGGTCAGGGTCTGGCGAACATCGGTAACCGGTGCAAAACCGGTCACGATCAACGACAGCGGCGAGGTCACGCTCTTGTCGGTGCCGTCTTCGTTCCAACGGGTGGCCATGGACATCGAGTCCTTGCCCACTGGAATGGTGATGCCCAGTTCCGGGCACAGCTCCATGCCGACCGCTTTTACGGTGTCATACAGACGCGCATCTTCACCCGGGTGACCGGCAGCGGACATCCAGTTGGCCGACAGTTTGATGTCAGACAGTTTGCCGATACGCGACGCAGCGATGTTAGTGAGGGTTTCACCAATGGCCATGCGGCCCGACGCCGGGGCGTCCAGCAGGGCCAGCGGCGTACGCTCGCCCATGGCCATGGCTTCACCGGTGTAGACGTCGAAGCTGGTGGCGGTGACGGCAACGTCGGCCACCGGCACCTGCCATGGGCCGACCATTTGGTCACGGGCTACGAGACCGGTGATGCTGCGGTCGCCGATGGTGATCAGGAAGCTTTTGCTCGCCACGGCCGGGTGATGCAGCACGCGTTCGATGCTGTCGGCCAGTTCGAGTGTGCTTGGGTCGAAATCATCGCCCAGCTCGGCTTCACGCACCGCTGAACGGTGCATGCGCGGGGCTTTGCCCAGCAGCACTTCGAGGGGCATGTCCACCGGGCTGTTGCCGAAGTGGCTGTCAGTGACCGTCAGTTGCGGCTCGGCAGTGGCTTCGCCGACCACGGCAAACGGGCAGCGCTCGCGTTCGCAGATGGCCTGGAAGCGCGCGAAGTCTTCAGGGCCGACGGCCAGCACGTAACGCTCTTGGGATTCGTTGCTCCAGATTTCGTGCGGGGCCATGCCCGGCTCGTCGTTTGGAATGTTGCGCAGTTCGAAACGGCCACCACGGTCGCCATCGTTGACCAGTTCTGGGAAGGCGTTGGACAAACCACCAGCACCGACGTCATGGATGAAGCTGATCGGGTTCTTGTCACCCAACTGCCAGCAACGGTCGATGACTTCCTGGCAGCGACGCTCCATTTCCGGGTTTTCACGCTGTACGGAAGCAAAGTCCAGATCAGCCGAGCTGGTGCCGGTTGCCATAGAGGAAGCAGCACCGCCGCCCAGGCCAATCAGCATCGCCGGTCCACCCAGCACGATCAGCTTGGAGCCGACCAGAATCTCGCCTTTCTTGACGTGTTCTTCACGGATGTTGCCCATGCCGCCGGCCAACATGATCGGCTTGTGGTAACCGCGCACTTCATCACCATGGGGCGTGGTGATGGACTGTTCGAAGGTACGGAAGTAGCCAGTCAGAGCCGGGCGACCGAACTCGTTGTTGAACGCGGCGCCGCCGAGCGGGCCTTCGATCATGATGTCGAGGGCGGTAACGATGCGCTCAGGCTTGCCGTACGGCACTTCCCACGGCTGTTCAAAGCCAGGGATCTGCAGGTTGGACACGGTGAAACCGGTCAGGCCGGCCTTTGGCTTGGCGCCACGTCCGGTAGCACCTTCGTCACGGATTTCACCGCCGGAACCGGTGGCTGCGCCAGGGAACGGGGCAATCGCGGTCGGGTGGTTGTGGGTTTCGACTTTCATCAGGATGTGCACCGGTTCCTGAACCGCGCCGTACTGGCGGGTCTCTGGATCCGGGAAGAAACGGCCGGCGACGGAGCCGACGATCACCGAGGCGTTGTCCTTATACGCCGACAGAACGCCTTCGCTGTGCATCACGTAGGTGTTCTTGATCATGCCGAACAGGCTTTTTTCCTGGCTCTGGCCGTCGATATCCCAACTGGCGTTGAAAATCTTGTGACGGCAATGCTCGGAGTTGGCCTGGGCGAACATCATCAGTTCGATGTCGTGCGGGTTGCGCTTCAAGCCGTTGAAGGCGTTGACCAGGTAGTCGATCTCGTCTTCGGCGAGGGCCAGGCCCAGTTCGGTGTTGGCCTTCTCCAGGGCGGCGCGGCCACCGCCAAGCACGTCAATCGCGGTCAGCGGCTTGGGCTCGGCGTGGCTGAACAGACCGGCAGCCTGTTCGAGCTGGCTGACGATGATCTGGGTCATGCGGTCGTGCAGGCTGCTGGCGATCAGCTCGGCCTCGGCATCGCTGAACTGGCCTGCAACGTAGAAGGCAATACCGCGCTCCAGGCGCTGGATTTTTTCCAGGCCGCAGTTGCGGGCGATGTCGCTGGCCTTGCTCGACCAGGGCGAGATGGTGCCGAACCGTGGCAGAACCAGGAACAAGCGGCCGGTCGGCTCTTGAACGGGAACGCTTGGGCCGTACTTCAGAAGGCGTGCGAGCACTTGCTGTTCGTCGGCGGTCAATACGCCGGTAACGTCGGCGAAGTGAGCAAATTCAGCATACAGGCCTGTAACCGCTGGAACCTTCTGGCTCAGTTGTTCAAGGAGTTTGCTGTGGCGAAAGGCAGAAAGGGCAGGAGCGCCGCGCAGGATCAACATCTTCGGGACAGCCTCGGGAAGGGGTGTGCTTTGAGGCCGTGCATTCTAGCGTAAACCATCGCCAACGGCACCCGAAACGGCATCGCTGGCTGCTGCCGGACGTCAGTTGGCACGGTTTGCACACTATCGGGGCGTAATCCAAGGCATTGCGCGTAGTTATTTTAACCGTCACATTTGCCCGCCAAGCCACGTTTCTGCGGGCTGCAGCACAGTTTTGGCGGCGCTAGCAGACAAGTCCCCCGCTGTCGAGATATGGCGCCGTGGGCCGTTTGCGTATACTGCGCAGATGTTCTCACCAACTGCTTTGCGCCCGCGATGCGCCAAATGGCTCATCGCCACCGGACTCTTCCTGATGCTCAGCGCCTGTGTTGATAAACCCAGCACGCTTGAGCGAATCAAGGAGGATGGCGTATTGCGGGTCATTACCCGGAACAGCCCGGCCACGTATTTCCAGGACCGCAACGGTGAAACCGGTTTCGAATATGAACTGGTCAAGCGCTTTGCCGACGACCTGGGCGTGAAGCTGGAGATCGAGACCGCCGACAACCTCGACGACCTGTTCGGCCAACTGGGCAAGACCAATGGCCCGGTGCTCGCCGCCGCCGGCCTGGTCAGCAGCGAGCAGCGCCAGCAACAGGTGCGTTTCTCCCATCCTTACCTTGAAGTCACTCCGCAGGTCATCTACCGCAACGGCCAGTCAAGGCCGACGAACGCGGCGGACCTGGTGGGCAAGAAGATCATGGTGCTCAAGGGCAGTACCCACGCCGAGCAATTGGCCGAGCTGAAAAAGCAAAACCCTGCAATCGAGTACGAAGAATCCGACGCGGTTGAGGTGGTCGACCTGCTGCGCATGGTGGACGAGGGGCAAATCGACCTGACCCTGGTGGACTCCAACGAAGTCGCGATGAACCAGGTGTACTTCCCCAACGTGCGCGTGGCCTTCGACCTGGGCAACGCCAGCAACCAGAGCTGGGCCGTGGCCGCCGGCGAAGACAACAGCCTGCTCAACGAGATCAACAGCTACCTGGACAAGGTGGAAAAGAACGGCACCCTGCAACGTCTCAAAGACCGCTATTACGGGCACGTCGATGTGCTCGGTTATGTCGGCGCCTACACCTTCGCCCAGCACCTGCAGCAGCGCCTGCCCAAATACGAGAAACACTTCCGTGCCTATGCCAAGGAAGAAAAGGTCGACTGGCGCCTGTTAGCGGCCATCGGCTACCAGGAATCACTGTGGCAACCGGCGGTCACCTCCAAGACCGGCGTGCGCGGCCTGATGATGCTGACACAGAACACCGCACAGGCCATGGGCGTGTCCAATCGCCTGGATCCCAAGCAGAGCATCATGGGCGGCGCCAAGTACCTGGCCAAAATCAAGGATGAGTTGGACGACAGCATCGCCGAGCCGGACCGCACCTGGTTTGCCCTCGCCGCCTATAACGTCGGTACCGGCCATCTGGACGACGCGCGCACCCTGGCGAAGAAAGAAGGCCTGAACCCGAACAAGTGGTTGGATGTGAAGAAAATGCTGCCGCGCCTGTCGCAGAAGCAGTGGTACAGCAAGACCCGCTACGGCTACGCCCGGGGCGGTGAGCCGGTGCACTTTGTGGCGAACATCCGGCGCTACTACGACATTCTGACGTGGGTGACCCAGCCGCAGCTGGAAGGCAACCAAGTGGTCGAAGGCAACCTGCATGTGCCAGGTGTGGACAAGACCAAGCCTGCGGAAGACAACCCTAAGCTCTAAACACCACCAACCAGCGCGGGACAAGCCCGCTCACCACAAGCAAGTCAATTCCACCCCATTCAAACGGCTCACATTCGATCACCGTCGTCTTATAGGCCAGTGATCAGGTGCACCACTCCTCCCGCCAACACCATCACACCCGGCACACCTGCCGCTTTCAACGCCGACTCATCCAACCGCCCCACATCCTGCAATTGCACCCTAACCCGCGTCAGCGCCACACGCTGTTGCGACGTGAGGTTATCCGCGCCACCCAACGCATTCAGCACGTCGGCCGACACTAGACTCTGCGTCGGCGCCTCGACCGTTTCGGCAATCAAATCCGGGGTCAGGGCTTTCCAGAACGCCTGCTTCAATTTATCCAACATGCTCAGTTCTCCAGCACAGATGAGGTTTCGACGGTCGCCGCGTGAAAGCCACGCAAGGCCTCGCGCACTTGGGCGGCCTCTTCCAGGCCCAGCACCTGACGGGCAATGCTCTGGCAGTCGACCAGGTCCAGCTCGCGCACGGTGGCTTTGATGGTCGGGATCAACGGCACGCTGACCGATAACTCATCCACCCCCAGCCCGATCAGCACCGGCACCGCCAGCGCTTCGGACGCCAACGCGCCGCATACGCCAACCCACTTGCCATGGGCATGGGCGGCCTTGACGGTGGTGGCGATCAAGCGCAATACCGCCGGGTGAAAGCTGTCCGCCTGGCTGGCCAGGCGTGGGTGGTCGCGATCCATGGCCAGGGTGTATTGGGTCAGGTCGTTGGTGCCGATGGAGAAGAAATCCACATGGGGCGCAAACACGTCAGCCATCAACGCCGCAGAGGGCACTTCGATCATGATCCCCAGCTTCGGCAACTCGCCCACCCCCAGCGCCAGCGCTTCTTCTTCGAGAATCCTGCGGGCCAGGTGCAGTTCCGACAGCAGGCTGACCATCGGCAACATGATATGCAGCCGCGCCAGACCGGCGCTGGCGAGGATCGCGCGGAACTGTTCGCGCAACAGTTCCGGGCGCTCCAGGCACAGGCGAATGCCGCGCAAGCCCAGGAACGGGTTGGTCTCGGCCTCCATCGGCACGTAGGTCAGCGGTTTGTCGCCGCCCACGTCCAACGTGCGCACAACCAGGTTGCGCTCAGCGCCCAGGGCGCGGGCGATGGCCGTGTAGGTGCTGGCCTGCTCCTCCGGGCTCGGCGCGCGGTTGCGGTCGAGGTACAGAAACTCCGAACGCAGCAAGCCGACCCCTTCACCGCCGAGAGTCAGCGACTGCTCCACCTCCTGCAATGAGGCGACGTTGGCCGTGACCTCAACGTGATGGCCGTCGCGCGTGATGGCGGGCAACGCAGCCTGTGCAACGTCGCGCTGCTGTCGCTGTGCCTGTTGTTGACGTGCGGCTTTCAACTGTTCGATCTCAGCCTGGTTCGGCTCCAAGTGCAGCTCACCCTTATCGGCATCCAGCAGGACGTGTTTGCCGTTGGCCAGCGCCAGTACTTGCACAGGCACACCACAGATCGCTGGCAAACCCAAAGCACGGGCGAGGATCGCCACATGGCTGGTCGCTCCGCCGCCGACCGTAACAAACCCCAACACCTTGCCGGTGTCGAGGCTGGCGGTTTGTGACGGGGTCAGTTGCTCGGCGATCAAGATGGCGCGCTCGGGCAGATCCCAGGCGCGGTCCTCAATTTCCAGGATCAGTTTGAGTACGCGCTGGCCCACATCGGCCAGGTCCGCTGCACGCTCAGCGATCAGCGCATTGCCCAGCCCCTGGAACAACTTGACCGTGGCCGCCGTGGCGCTGTGCCAGGAAAATGCTGCGCTTTTGCCAGCGGCGAGCAGGCCATGGGCGTGTTCCAGCAGGGTCGGGTCTTCGAGCAATTCCTGATGAGCACGGAAAATCTCCGCCTGGGCACTGCCGACCGCCTTGGCTTGCAAGGTTTGCAGCGCTTCCGTAGCAGCCCGCAGCGCACGCGCCAGCGCGGCACGCTCGACCGCTTCGCCCGCGCCCTTTTCAGGGATGTTCAGTTCAGGCTCAGCCACCTGCACCACATGACCACACGCCGAACCCGGCGATGCGCAAACACCTCGCAGCACAGTCGCAGACACCACCGACTCAACCACCGCCACCGTTGCCGCGACCGGCTCGCCGCACCCTTGCGCCAGCAATTCCACCAACGCTTTGATGGCCGCCTCAGCCTCTTCTCCCGCCGCACTCACCTGCAAGATATCGCCCTGCACGGTTTGCAGCGCCATGATCGCTACCAGGGATTTCGCGTTGGCGCTTTGGGTTTGCTTGTGCAGGTAAATGCTCGCATTGAACCCCTTCGCCGCCTGGGCAAATACCGCCGCCGGGCGCGCGTGCAGGCCATTGGCGTTGGGCAGGCTCAGCGGTTTGGAGAACAGCGCATCACCCTCCTCCTCGCTTGCAGCTTCAATCGGCTCGCCTGGGGATACCTGCAACAGCGGCTGGCCGAGGTCTACAGCACCGTTTGCCAGCAGGGTGAACGGTTCGCCGCTGACCACGAGCATCAGGGTCAGCAAACTGCGGGCATTGAGCGCCACGTAGTCAGCGTCAAATTCGATCAGCGGCTCGCCGGCCTCCACCCGCTGGCCTTCTTCGACCAATCGGGTGAAACCCTTGCCCGCCAGGTTCACGGTATCCAGGCCGATATGCATCAGCACCTGCACGCCGTTGTCGTCGGTGATACTCACCGCGTGCCCCGTGTTCTGAATATTGCTGACCACCCCGGTCAACGGTGCGCACAAGGTCTGCGAGGTGGGATCGATGCACAGGCCGTCGCCGATCATGCGGCTGGCGAACACCGGGTCCGGCACCTGATCCAGCGCCAGCAGCACGCCGGATAAAGGCGCCAGCAATTCCAGGGGTTGAGTTGCGGTCATGACGTCACCTGCTGTTTGGTTCTGTAAAAATCATTGGGCAGAAGAGGGATCACTTCCACCAATACTCGACCTGCACACCAAAGTTCGATCCATGCCGCGCGGTGCCGTAGGACCCGGTGTCGGATAACGCCGAACCAGCCGCCAGTTCATTCGCCGCACGCTTGGCAGCTTCGTTCCAGGTGGCATAGGTGTAGTACAAGCGCACTTCGGGCCGTGCCCAGAAATCCGGACCTTTGGGCGACCATGTCGGGGCGAAGGTGAATTTGCTCAACTTGCGCGTACCGCCGCTGGCATCGACTTGATCATGGCCCAACTCGGTGACCAGTTTGAATTGCTCGCTGAGGGCATAGGCCGGGCGCACGCCGATGGACATCCAGGTCTGGTCCTGGCTGCCGGGGCGAATATCCTTCTGGTACACCGCCTCGATCTGCCCACCAAAGCGCGGGGTCACTTGCCAGTCGAAGAACTCCACGGCGCGATAACTTTTGCTGCTTTTATCCAGGAAGGTATTGCCGGTGTAGCCCAGGCCAGTGCCGGGGCCTTCGCCGTATTGCAGGGCGAATTTGTTCTTGCCGCCGAGGAAAGGTTTTTGCACGTGCTGCGCTGTCAGTGCCCAGCCGCTGTTGGTATCGCGACCGCCGGCTTTCTCGATATAGCTCAAGCCCAGCTCCAGCTCGCCGCCGGGGTTGGTCCTGAAGCCCGCGACGTTGAAGTCGTGACGGGTGGCGTATTCCTTCTGGTACAGGTTGTCCTTGCGCGAAATGGCGTAGCTGTATTTAAGGTCGCCGATCAGCACGTCCTCGATGCCGCCGCCGGTGGCGCTCTGGTTCCAGTAGTAGAAATCGGAGATATGGATGTCGTTACGTTTGTAGTAACGCCGACCGGCCCACACCGAACCGCCGTTGAGGGCGGGCAGGTTCGACCATTGCGCATACATCTGCGGCATGCGCGCCGAGCCGTTATTCTCGCCCTGGAATTTCAGCTCGCGGTCGTACTTGTTGTAGAGAGAAGCCATGGCATCGACGCTAAGCACCGAGCCATCGTCAAAGGTCAGCAGGTCCTGGCGCAGTTCCAGTTCGCCGTATTGCTCGCATTCATTACCCAAACGATATTTGGATTGCGCGCCCGGCAGTTGGAAACATTGCTGCGGGCCACTGCCGGTTGACGTCCCCGCGCCACTACGCAAATAGCCGGCGAATTCGAGGGCTTGAGCGCCGAGAGGCAGGCTCAGGCAGGATGCAACGAGGCCCAACTTTATTGTTGTTTTCATGAAGCACTCCGATATTTTTATTATGTTTTTTTGCAGCGCCCCCGCACTCCCATACGGGGGTTACAACGGGCCTTAGTCCTTGAGGTGCAGCACGAAGGATTCGTAAGGGCGCAGCACCACCGAAGACGTACGCCGCGGACAGTCGGGGTAATTGCTGATCAACAGACGCTGCTCGCTCGCCGCACTGATCACGCTCTCGGGCAGTTGGATGTCACAGGGCTGCCCGTAGAAATTGTTCAGCACCAGTAGGCGTTCGCCGTGGCCCTCGCGCAGGTAAGCCCAGACTTGGGGATGGTCTTGCAGCAGTTCGCAGTAAACGCCCTCTTGAATCAGCGGTTCGTGACGACGCAAGGCGATCAGCGCGCGGTAGTGATGCAGCACCGAGTCCGGGTCATCACGCTGGCTGTCGACATTGATCTGCGCCGCATTGGCCGCAACGCCGATCCACGGCTCGCCACTGCTGAAACCAGCGTTGGCCTGCGTGTTCCAGTGCATCGGTGTGCGTCCGTTATCGCGGGATTTCTGCATGATCGCCGCCATGCTCGACGCCTCGGATTCACCGGCATCGCGTTTGAGGCGATAGATATTGAGGGTCTCCACATCGCGGTACTGTTCGATCGCGTCGAAACCCGGATTGGTCATGCCCAACTCTTCGCCCTGGTACACGAACGGTGTGCCCTGGAGGAAGTGCAGCGCCGTGGCGAGCATCTTCGCCGAGACCACGCGGTGTTCACCGTCATCCCCAAAGCGCGAGACCACTCGCGGCTGGTCGTGGTTACACCAGAACAATGCATTCCAACCGCCACCGGCCTGCATGCCCAGTTGCCAGTCAGACAAGATCCGCTTGAGTTGCAGGAAATCGAAGTCGGCCTTTACCCACTTCTGCAGGTTGGGGTAATCCACTTTCAGGTGATGAAAGTTGAAGGTCATCGACAGTTCTTTCGACTCAGGCCGAGAGTAACGAATGCAGTGTTCCAGGCTGGTGGACGACATTTCGCCGACGTTGATCAGGTCATGGCCTTCGAAGACTTCGCGGTGCATCTCTTGCAGGTATTCGTGCACGTTGGGGCCGTCGGTGTAGAAGCGGCGGCCGTCACTGGTGTCTTCGGGGAAGTCGGCAGGCTTGGAGATCAGGTTGATCACGTCCAGCCGGAAACCGCCTACGCCTTTGTCGCGCCAGAAGCGCATCAGCTTGAACACTTCGGCACGGACCTTGGGGTTGTCCCAGTTGAGGTCGGCCTGGGTGTGGTCAAACAGGTGCAGGAAGTACTGGCCGGTCTGCGCTTCGTATTCCCAGGCCGAGCCGCCGAACTTGGATTCCCAGTTGTTCGGCTGGTCACGCCAGATGTAGAAGTCGCGGTACGGGTTGTCGAGGCTGCTGCGCGCTTGTTGGAACCACTCGTGCTCGATGGAGGTGTGGTTGACCACGATGTCGAGCATCAACTTGATTCCGCGCTTGGCCGCTTCGCTGATGAGCAGGTCGCAGTCGGCCATGGTCCCGTAGCTGGGGTCGATGGCGTAGTAGTCGCTGATGTCGTAGCCGTTGTCCCGTTGCGGCGAGCGCAGGAACGGCGTGATCCACAGGCAATCCACGCCCAGCCATTGGAGGTAATCGAGTTTGTCCACGATGCCCAGCAGGTCACCGGTGGCGTTACCCGCGTGGCTGTGGAAGCTTTTGGGGTAGATCTGGTAGATCACCGAGTGTTGCCAGGTTTGCATGCTGGGTTCCTTCAGTTGAATTGTGTGCCGGCCTCTTGGGCCCTATCGCCGGCACAGGGGAGCGCGGTCAAATGTGGGAGGGGGCTTGCCCCCGATAGCGGTCGATCAGGCGACGCGATAACCCGGCCGAACAATCTTCATGCTCAACGCACAGGTCAGAACAAACGGCACCACCATCGCGACCACCATCCCAATCACAAACATCGGAATGGCACTCGGCACGATCGAAATAAACCCAGGCAAGCCACCCACCCCGATGGCTGACGCCTGCACCTTGTTCATCGACAGGAAAATGCTGCCCAGCGCCGAGCCAAGCAGTGCCGCATAGAACGGAAACTTGAAGCGCAGGTTCACCCCGAACATCGCCGGCTCAGTGATACCGAAGTACGCGGAAATCGCCGAGGTCGAGGCCATGCTTTTGTCCCGCGCATTACGGGTCATGTAGAACACCGCGAGCGCGGCGCTGCCCTGGGCCAGGTTGGACATCACGATCATCGGCCAGATAAAGGTGCCGCCTTGGGTGGAAATCAGTTGCAGGTCCACGGCGAGGAACATGTGGTGCATGCCGGTGATCACCAACGGTGCATACAGCAGGCCGAAAATCGCCCCGCCGAGCATGGGCGCCAGGTCAAACAGGGTGACCACGCCTTCGGTGATCAGGATGCCGAGGTGACGGGTCACCGGGCCGATGATCGCCAACGCCAGCACGCCGGTAACGACGATGGTGGTGATCGGCACGACCAGCAGTTGAATGGCATTGGGCACGCGAGCACGCAGCCATTTCTCGATGACGCTCATCACATACGCCGCCATCAGGATCGGCAGGATCTGCCCCTGGTAGCCGACTTTTTCGATCTTGAACCAGCCGAAAATATCGAAATACGGCAGGCTCTGGCCGTCGAGCCCCGCCACCGCCTTGCCGTAATTCCAGGCGTTGAGCAGGTCCGGGTGCACCAGCATCAGCCCGAGCACGATGCCGAGGATTTCACTGCCGCCAAACCGCTTCGCCGCCGACCAGCCCACCAGCGCCGGCAGGAACACGAACGAGGTGTTGGCCATCAGGTTGATCAGGCTCCAGAGGCCATCCAGGTTCGGATACGCCTCCAGCAACGTCTTGCCCTCGATGAACATGCCCTTGGCGCCCATCAGGTTGTTCACACCCATCAGCAGGCCGGCGATGATCAGCGCAGGCAGGATCGGCATGAACACATCGGAGAACACCCGCACCAGACGCTGCATGGCGTTGGTCTTGTCGGCGCCCTTCTTCTTTACGTCGGCGATGGTGGCAGCGGCGAGGCCGGTCTGTTCGCGCAGGGCGGCGTAGACCTTTTCCACTTCGCCGGGGCCGATGACCACTTGGAACAGACCACCGGTGAAGAACGAGCCTTTGACCAGATCGACCTGGTTCAGCGCGCTGTTATTGACCAGGCTTGGGTCCTTGAGCGCCAGGCGCAGGCGGGTCACGCAGTGGGCCGCTTGCTCAAGGTTTTCGCGCCCCCCGAGGTTGTCGAGAATCTCGCGGGCGATCGTTGAATAGTCGTGGCTCATGCTTGGTTTCCACTTTGATTTTTTTATTTGAGGGCAGTCATTGGCAGCACGCCGAAGCCAAAAGTACTCGTCTGTACGAGTTAAAGCAACAACTCGTACAGACGAGTTTAAAAATATTGGCTTACCGCTTTCCAAGGCCCAATGGACAAACCCCACCGCTGCCACTAAGGTTCCTGCCTTGAACGCACCGTTCACCTACAGAAAGCCGGGCACAGAGCAGCCATCACATGAGCAAATACAACCAGATCTATACGGATCTGCTTGCCAGCATCACCACTGAACGCCTGCAACGCGGTACGCGCCTTCCTTCCGAAACCGAATTGATGGACAGCTACCAGGCCAGCCGTGGCACCGTGCGTCGCGCCATCGAGCAGCTGCAGGAACGCGGCTTTGCGCAAAAAATCCACGGCAAAGGCACCTTCGTCCTGTCGCCCAACCCGATCGAATTTCAACTGGGTGGCATCGTCAGCTTCCACGAAACCCACGCCGACCTGGGCGATGACGTACACACCGAAGTGGTCGAGTTCACGCAGTTCCCGCTGGAAGGCTCATTGCAGCAACACATCGAAGCCGAACCCGGCAGCCTGATCACCCGCATCAAACGCGTGCGGCGCATCGGTGGTAAACGGGTGATTCTCGACATCAACCACTTTGTCGCCGACCTGATCCCTGGCCTGGACCAAGCAATTGCCGAGCAGTCGATCTACGCGTTTATCGAGCAAACCTTGCAGCTGCAGATCAGCTACGCCCAACGCACCATCGAAGCCCTGCCCCGCAGTAAAGACGACCAGACACACCTAGACCTCGACGGCCAAAGCCACGTGATCGTGGTGAGCAACCAGACGTTTTTGCAGGATGGGCGGCAGTTCGAGTACACCGAGTCGCGGCATACGTTGGATAAGTTTTACTTTTCGGATATTGCGCGGCGCTGAGCCGAGAACGGAAAGCACAGTGAATATTCCGAACGCGTGGCGTGAACAGTTCCCGCAGGCGCTGATTGAGCAACAGGCCATCGGTGAATCGCGGGCTGACGTGTTTCGCCTGAGCCAGGGCTGTGGTGCAGAACTGTTCCTGAAGGCCGAGCCCCAGGCAGCGTTCGGTGAGCTTGCGGATGAAGTCGAGCGCCTTCGGTGGCTCCAGCAGGTTAATTTGCCGGCGCCCATCGTGCTGGCTCAGCTGACAGAAAACCATCACCACTGGGTGCTGATGACCGCCCTTCCGGGACAGGACCTGGCCAGCGCCAACACGCTGTCTGCCACGCAAACCATCGACATACTGGCAACGGCCCTGCGTACCTTGCACCAGATACCCCTCGCGCAATGCCCCTACGATCACCCTCTACAGCAACGCATCGGGCTCGCGCGGGAGCGCGTTCGTGCCGGGCTGGTCGATGAGACAGACTTCGACGACGAACGACTCGGACGCAGCGCGGAAGATGTGCTGGCCGAACTCTTGTCGACTCAGCCAAACACCCATGATCTGGTAGTGGCCCATGGTGACGCCTGCCTGCCAAATTTCATGGCGCAAGGCGGCCGTTTCAGTGGGTTCGTCGACTGCGGGCGCCTGGGTATCAGCGACCGATACCAAGACTTGGCGCTCGCGGCACGCAGCATCGGGCGTAACCTTGGGCCGGAATGGGTAAAGCCATTTTTCGAGCGTTACGGTATTGAGCCTGATGAGCAGCGCATGAGGTTTTACTGCTTGCTGGATGAATTCTTCTAACTCGCTTGAAGCCCTGCTGGGGTCGCAATCATTTGGAACGGTGATAGTTATAAAGGTCGCGAAGTTTGCACCCGCTTAGCCACACCGCCAGCAACACAGTCCTCAGCACCAGACACACAGCCCACAGCCACATCAGCAATTGCGCCAGCGCAAGAGCCTCTGGGAATTTCAGGGAGGTCAGAATTACGATGAGCATTACACCGTAGGCGGACTTTCGTAAGTTGAATATCAACAACAACCCTGCCGGCAAGACCCAGACTAGGTAAGCAAGGATGTCCATGGCAGTGAATATCAGCATCTTCTGGCCGAGTGAACTACCCACCCCCACGTATTTCACAATGAACGGCAGGTAAAGCGCGAAGTGAAGCGTTGTACTCAACACCAGGCCCACCAGCATTAGCAACGCGAAGCTTTTGAGCCAGATCCGTATTTTCATAAATGTTCCATCCTTGATTTGGCGGAGCAGAAAATGCCCTGCATCTACTGGCTTAGCCCCCCACTGGAAGACTGTGATACAGCGTTAGTATCGTTGATGAAGTAACTGTCTTAGCGATGCACAAAGCGGCCAGAACTTGCCAGCACCAAAAAACCAAAAGCCCGCAATTACGCGGGCTCCAGGGTATTTCTTGCTAGATCGTGCCGGACAATGCCGGGCGTTCGATCATTCCCACTCAATCGTCGCTGGCGGCTTGCTCGACACGTCATAAGTAACGCGCGAGATGCCTTCGATCTCATTGATGATACGGCCGCTGACAGTCTCCAGCAGTTCGTACGGCAGGTGGGCCCAGCGGGCGGTCATGAAGTCGATGGTTTCTACGGCACGCAGGGCAACGACCCAGGCGTAACGACGGCCATCGCCGACAACGCCAACCGATTTCACCGGCTGGAACACTACGAACGCCTGACTGACCTTGTGGTACCAGTCGGCCTTGCGCAGTTCTTCGATGAAGATGTGGTCGGCACGACGCAGCAGGTCGGCGTATTCCTTCTTCACTTCACCGAGGATACGCACGCCCAAGCCCGGGCCTGGGAATGGGTGGCGGTAGACCATGTCGTACGGCAGGCCCAGTTCCAGGCCCAGACGGCGGACTTCGTCCTTGAACAATTCGCGCAGTGGTTCTACCAGCTTGAGGTTCATTTCCTCAGGCAGGCCACCCACGTTGTGGTGGGACTTGATCACGTGGGCCTTGCCGCTCTTGGCGCCGGCCGACTCGATCACGTCAGGGTAGATGGTGCCTTGGGCGAGGTACTTGATGTTGTCCAGTTTGTTGGACTGGGCATCGAATACGTCGATGAAGGTACGACCGATGATCTTGCGCTTCTTCTCCGGGTCGGACTCGCCGGCCAGGTTGTTGAGGAACTGGTCTTCAGCGTTGGCGCGGATCACCTTGACGCCCATGTTCTCGGCGAACATGGCCATCACTTGCTCACCTTCGTGCAGGCGCAGCAGGCCGTTGTCGACGAACACGCAGGTCAGTTGGTCGCCGATGGCTTTGTGCAGCAGCGCAGCAACCACAGAGGAGTCAACGCCGCCGGACAGGCCGAGCAGCACGTTGTCGGTGCCGACCTGGGCACGCACGTTGGCGATGGCGTCTTCAGCGATTTTCGACGGGGTCCACAGGGCTTCACACTCGCAGATGTCGAGGATGAAGCGCGACAGGATGCGGCCGCCTTGCTTGGTGTGGGTCACTTCCGGGTGGAACTGCACGCCGTAGTAACGACGCTCGTCGCTGAACATGCCGGCGATCGGGCAGCTTGGAGTGCTGGCCAGGATGTGGAAGTCTTCCGGCATCTTGGTGACCTTGTCACCGTGGCTCATCCACACGTCGAGGCCGAACAGGCCATCGGCGTCAACGTGGTCTTCGATGCCGTCCAGCAGGCGGCTTTTGCCGACCACATCTACACGGGCATAACCGAATTCACGCAGCTCGGAACCTTCAACCTTGCCGCCCAGTTGCTCGGCCATGGTCTGCATGCCGTAGCAGATACCGAAGACCGGCACGCCCAGGTCGAATACGGCTTGAGGGCAGCGCGGGCTGTTGGCTTCGTGCACGGACTCGGGGCCACCGGCGAGGATGACGCCTTTCGGTGCGAATTCGCGAATCGCTTCGTCATCCATGTCGAACGGGTGCAGTTCGCAATACACGCCGATTTCACGCACGCGGCGGGCGATCAGTTGGGTGTACTGGGAACCGAAGTCGAGGATCAGGATGCGGTGGGCGTGAATGTCGAGGGCCATGAAGTCAGTCTCGTCTAATGAATCAGAAACAACTCGGGGCTGAAGAACAGCCCCGGTTACTTAACATTTTGCTGGAAGCCTCAACCTACGCGGTAGTTTGGCGCTTCCTTGGTGATCTGCACGTCGTGGACATGGGATTCAGCCATGCCGGCGCCGGTGATCCGTACGAACTCTGGCTTGGTGCGCATTTCTTCGATGTCGGCGCTGCCGGTGTAGCCCATCGAAGAACGCAGGCCGCCCATCAGTTGATGGATGATGGCGCTCAGGGTGCCTTTGTAAGGAACACGGCCTTCGATGCCTTCCGGAACGAGCTTCTCGGCGCCTGCCGAGGAGTCCTGGAAGTAACGGTCGGACGAGCCTTGAGCCTGGGACATGGCGCCCAGCGAACCCATGCCACGGTAAGCCTTGTACGAACGGCCCTGGAACAGTTCGATCTCACCCGGTGCTTCTTCGGTACCGGCGAACATCGAGCCCATCATCACGCAGGAGGCACCGGCTACGATGGCCTTGGACAGGTCACCGGAGAAACGGATGCCGCCGTCAGCGATCAACGGAACGCCGGTGCCTTCAAGGGCAGCGGCAACGTTGGCGATGGCGCTGATTTGCGGCACGCCCACACCAGCGACAATACGCGTGGTGCAGATCGAGCCAGGGCCGATACCGACCTTGACTGCGTCAGCGCCGGCTTCGGCCAGGGCCTTGGCCGCTGCGCCGGTGGCGATGTTGCCGCCGATCACCTGCACGTCAGGGAAGTTCTGTTTGACCCAACGTACGCGGTCGATCACGCCTTTGGAGTGACCGTGAGCGGTATCGACCACCACCACGTCCACACCCGCGGCTACCAGGGCTGCAACGCGGTCACCGGTGTCTTTGCCGGTACCGACGGCAGCGCCCACGCGTAGACGACCTTGGTCATCCTTGCTGGCCAGCGGGTAAGCCTTGGCTTTTTCGATGTCGTTGACGGTCATCATGCCTTTGAGGGCGAATTTGTCGTCGACGATCAGCACGCGCTCGATGCGGTGCTTGTGCAGCAGTTCGCGCACGTCGTTCTTGTCGGCGCCTTCCTTGACAGTCACGAGGCGCTCTTTAGGCGTCATCACTTCGCGGACGGTGACTTCAAGACGGTTTTCGAAACGCACGTCACGGGAAGTGACGATGCCGACCAGGTCGCCATCGTGCAGCACAGGAACACCGGAGATGTTGTGCAGACGAGTGAGGTCGAACAGATCACGCACGGTGGCGTCGGCTTCGATGGTGATAGGATCTTTCACCACACCGGCTTCGTAACGCTTGACCTTGCGCACTTCGGCAGCTTGCTGCTCGATGGTCATGTTCTTGTGGATGATCCCGATACCGCCTTCCTGCGCCATGGCAATGGCCAGGCGGGCTTCGGTAACGGTGTCCATCGCAGCGGAAACCAGGGGAATATTCAGCTCGATGCCACGGGTTAGGCGGGTCTTGAGACTGACTTCGTTAGGAAGCACCTCGGAATAACCGGGCACTAGGAGAATGTCGTCGAATGTCAGAGCTTCTTGGCTGATACGCAGCATCGCGGGGGCTCCCGAGCGGGAAAATGGAAGCGCGCCATTATATACATGCACCCTGTCGGGCTCAATGTAAAACTCTGACAAACTTGGTAATACTGATAGATGGATTAAAGTTCGACCTTAACCCAACTGATCTTTTGGTCCAGCCAATCGGCGAATTCGTCGATGAAGCTTTGCTTGAACCCCGCCTCTGCCCAGTTATTGAAGATGAATCCCAGGTTGGAAAACCCGCATTCCTGCAGGAACAGAAACCCATTGATGTCATCTTCATGCCCACACAGCGGGCAGGTGAAGTTGTCGGTGTGGCCGGGCATCCAGTCTTCCAGGCTTTCAAACAGCGCCTCGCCGACCTCCTTGCGACATTCCGGGCAGCCGGCTTCTTCGAGAAAGCCCTTGGCCGGGGTGTAGATGCAGCGTTTGTAGATGATCTCCAGGCCGTTGACCGGCTCGTTGAACGGCAGCGCTTCGGGGTGCCGGACCACGGCGCGGGCACCGTCGGCCAGGGCGTAGGCCATGCGGTTGCCGGTGCGCCCGCAGGTGGTGAGTTCTTCCTTGATGATGTTCTTGCGCACCAGCCAACGCACGATCGCGCGCGCGCGGGGCTCGTGGACGGGCAAGGTGGAGATTTTCGGGACAAGGATGCTTTGGGAGTTCATGAGAGTCCTGCGGTGTGGCTTCTGGCGTCATCGCGGGCAAGCCCGGCTCCCATATTGGAATGCGCTCAACTGTGGGAGCCGGGCTTGCCCGCGATGACGCCCGGGAGGCTGGCAGCTTAATCCCTGAAGAAATCCGGTCAAGTGCTCAGATACCGTCCAATCAAGGCAATGCCACTGGCCAGCACCAGCCACGTCACTAACCGCACAAACGCCTCACGCGACATACGCATCGTCAACCTACGCCCAAACCACAGCCCAAGGCCCATCGCTGGCAGTAGGCACAGCGCCAACAGCAACAATGGCAGATCCGCATACACCCCGGCGATCAGGAACAGGCTCAGGCGCACCACGGTACTGCAACTGATCAGCGCACTTTGAGTCGCCCGCGCCGCGTCCTTGGATAATCGGCTGTTCAGATAGATCGCATATAAAAAGCCGCCACTGCCGAACAGCGCGCCAAACAGGCCGCCGACGGTGCCCATGGGAATCGACCAGCCTTTGCCGAGCTGCGTGGGACGGGCTTTTACTGCCAAGGTGTAGACGGCATAGGCGCTGATAAACAGCCCCATCAACAGCAGCAACAAGTCCGAATGCAGATTGAGCAAAAACACCACGCCCAGTGTGCAACCAATGGCCATACACGGCAGCAGCCGCAGCAATTCCGACGTATTCACATCCCGCCGCGTTTGCAACAGGCCGCCAAAGGCCGCGACAAAATCCAGCAGCACCAGCAACGGAATGATCTTCGACAGCGGCATAAACAGAATCAGGATAGGCCCCGCCACCAGCGCCGTCCCGAAGCCGGCAATACCAAACACGATGTACGCCACGACGACACCCAGGCCGATCACCAGCCAATCCACACCGCTAAACGACCACTGGTTCATCAGCTCAAGCGGGCTCATGGAGTCTTCCTTGAAAGAGATAACCATCACTTTAGCCATCGGCGAGGGTTGCGACTAATGTCTTCAAAGCCCTCCACCCATCTCGAAAAGGCATGACGCGTGATTTCCACTCGCCAACTGCGCTACTTCGTTGTAATCGCCGACAGCGGCAGCTTCAGCGCCGCCGCCGAACGTCTGTTTGTGGCGCAATCGGCTCTAAGCCGACAGATCAAGGAGCTGGAAAAACAGCTGCAAACGCCATTGTTCGAACGCACCGCGCGTCAGCCACGCCTGACCGCCGCCGGTGAAGCGTTCTACCCGAGGGCACGCAACTTGCTGAGCGAGCTACTCAAGGCCAGTGAAACCGCGACCCAGGTCGGCAACGGCCAGCTCGGCACCCTGCGGCTGAGCCATTCGAGCACCGTGCCGATGAGCGGCGTTTTGTTGCAGGGCATCAACATGTGGTTGGAGCGTTGCCCCGGCGTATCAATGGACATCGTCAAACTGTCATCCGAGGCGCAACTGGAGCAAATCGCCGACGGTAGGCTGGATATCGGGCTGCTACGGTTGCCGGTGTTGCGCCAGCGTGAAGGGGTACGTGTGGAGCCCTTATATAACGAACAATTGCTGCTTGCTGTGCCGCCGAATCACCGTTTGGCACGTAGCAACGAGCCCGTCGACCTGAAACAGCTCAAAGATGAAGCGTTTATCTCGATCCCCCACCCACAGCGTGGCGGCCTGAGTTATCTGGCGGCCGAGCTCTGCATGCGCGCCGGATTTTTCCCTAAGGCTGCGCGGGTCATGTCACGAAAGACCACCCAGCTACAGTTGATCCAGGCCGGCTTTGGTATTGCCTTACTACCAAAATCCATGCAGGACATTGCTCCCGCCAATGTGCACTTTCTACCGCTGGCCGATCCGGATTGCCTGAGCACCGTGGCCCTGGCCTGCCCACCGACGCCGAGCCGGTTGGTTGAGCAGTTCTGTCAAACCTTGCACGAATGCCTATAAACTGCCGCCCATGATTAAAGACCCCTTTGCCCGCCTGGGCCTGGACCGTGAAGTCCTGACTGTCAGCCAACTCAACGGCCGTGCGCGGGTGTTGCTGGAAGACGTGTTCACCAATATCTGGGTCGAAGGCGAGATCTCGAACCTCGCCCGCCCAGCCTCCGGCCATGTGTATTTCACCCTCAAGGACAGCGGCGCCCAAGTACGTTGTGCGTTGTTTCGCAACAATGCCGCACGGGTGCGCCAGGCGCTGAAAGATGGCCTGGCGGTGAAGGTGCGCGGCAAGGTCTCGCTGTTCGAGGGCCGTGGCGACTACCAACTGATCCTCGACACCGTGGAGCCCGCCGGTGATGGTGCGCTGCGTTTGGCCTTCGATGCCTTGAAGGAAAAGCTCAGCGCCGAAGGCTTGTTCAGTGCCGAGCGTAAGGTCCCACTGCCGGCCCATCCTCGGCGCATTGGCATTATCAGTTCGCCCACCGGCGCAGTGATCCGCGACATCATCAGCGTGTTCCGCCGCCGTGCGCCGAACATCGAGCTGACCTTGATCCCGACCGCCGTGCAAGGCCGCGAGGCGATCCCGCAGATTGTCCGCGCGCTGAAACTGGCCGATGCGCGAGGCTTTGACGCACTGATTCTGGCCCGTGGCGGCGGCTCCCTGGAAGACCTCTGGTGCTTCAACGAAGAAGCCGTAGCCCGCGCGGTGGACGCTTGCGTGACCCCCATTGTCAGCGCCGTCGGACATGAAACCGATGTGTCCATCAGCGACTTCGTGGCGGACGTACGCGCCCCTACCCCGTCCGCCGCCGCCGAATTGCTGGCACCGGACGCCAGCCATCTGGTGCGTCAGGTGGAAAACCTGCATCGCCGCCTGGTCATGCTGATGCGTAACCGCCTGACCCACGACCGCCTGCGTCTGGAAGGCATGGCCCGTCGCCTGCGCCATCCCGGCGAACGTCTGCGCCAGCAGGCCCAGCGCCTGGATGATCTGGATATGCGCCTGCGCCGCGCGTTTGAACGCAGCCTCAATACCCGTCGCGAGCGCCTGATCCGCCTGGAAACCCGCCTCGCCGGCCAGCACCCCGGCCGTCAACTGGCGCTATTGCGCCAGCGCCTGAACAGCCTCGCCGAACGCTTGCCCCGCGCCATGCGCGAAGGCCTGAAGGCCCGTCGCCTGCAACTGCAAAGCCAGGTGCAGACATTGCAGGTGGTCAGCCCGCTGGCGACCCTGGGCCGTGGTTACAGCATCCTGCTGGATGAGCGCGGCCATGCCATTCGCATCGCGGCGCAAACCCACACCGGCCAGCGTCTCACCGCGCGTCTCGGTGAAGGCCAATTGCAAGTGCGCGTGGAAGACAACCACCTGACACCCGTCACCCTTTCGTTATTGGATTGATTGATGCCTCGTCTCTTTAGTTTGTTGATGCTCTTGTGCCTTACCTTTAATGCCCACGCCGATAGCTATATCAGCCGTACCTTGAACAAACCGGTGCCGGGTGGTGTGGCCGTGGTCGACCTGGGCCCTTCGGCGGCAGCGCCGAAAGCGACCTATCAAGGCAAGCCGGTGCTGGTGGTCAAGGAACAGGACAATTGGCTGGCGATTGTCGGTATCCCACTGAGCGTCAAGCCGGGTAACGAGCGCATCAGCAGCGGCGGGCGCAGTCTGCCGTTTATCGTCGGCTATAAGAAATACCCGGAACAGCGCATCACCCTGAAAAACAAAAGCCAGGTCAACCCCGACCCGGCTCAACTGAAGCGCATCGAAGGCGAACTGGCCGTACAGCTCAAGGCCTACCGCAGCTTCAGCCCCAACCTGCCGAGTAACCTGGTGCTGGATAAACCGGTAAACGGGCCCCTGTCGAGCAAGTTCGGCGTGCGCCGTTTCTTCAACGGCGAAGAGCGCAACCCGCATTCGGGCCTGGATTTCGCCGTGCCGGCCGGTACGCCGATCAAGACGCCGGCGAACGGCAAGGTGATTCTGGTCGGTAACTACTTCTTCAACGGCAACACCGTATTCGTCGACCACGGCCAGGGCTTTATCAGCATGTTCTGTCATATGTCGAAGATAGACGTGAAGGTCGGCCAGCAACTGGTGCGTGGGACAGTGGTGGGCAAGGTCGGCGCGACCGGCCGCGCCACCGGTCCACATATGCACTGGAACGTCAGCCTCAACGATGCGCGGGTGGACCCTGCGATCTTTATCGGCGCGTTCCAGCCGTGAATGACTCGATTGCGTGCGCCGCAAAGCGCGCGCAATTAAATTCAGAACCCACCGAATTTTCAGGCATAAAATCTCGCCTCCTACGTAAATAGCAGAACTTCTCTCAATTTTTCTCGACTGCTTGCCATCTTTCACCCCGGCGGTTAGGGTTGAGCTTATGAAAACCTCTCACACCCTCATTCAGCTCCGCCAGCACCGCAGCCTGTGCCTCGTCAGCGCACGACTGCCAGGCTGAATCGATCTGCCTCGTCTCTACGCTTTATCCCCAAAAACAGTTCCACGGCAGGCCGCCTTTTCTCGGCCCCTACAACAAAGGATTTCCCGATGAGCATGCTCAAAGACCCGTCTTCGAAGTACCGCGCGTTTCCGACCATCGATATCCCGGACCGCACTTGGCCATCGAAGACCATCACCACCGCGCCGATCTGGTGCAGCTCCGACCTGCGTGATGGCAACCAGTCGTTGATCGAGCCGATGGACGCAGTGAAAAAACTGCGCTTCTGGAAGACCCTGGTAGCCGTCGGCGTGAAGGAAATCGAGGCATCGTTCCCTGCCGCGTCGCAAACCGACTTCGACTTCGTGCGCACCCTGATCGAAGACAATCACATCCCCGAGGACACCACCATCCAGGTGCTGACCCAGGGCCGTGAAGACTTGATCGCACGCACCTTCGAATCCCTGCGCGGCGCCAAGAAAGCCATCGTGCACTTGTACAACGCCACCTCGCCGTCGTTCCGCCGCATCGTGTTTAACCAGGACAAGGACGGCATCAAGGCCATCGCAGTCAATGCGGCCAAGCTGTTCGTCAAATACGCTGCCCAGCAGCCGGAAACCCAGTGGACCTTCGAGTATTCCCCTGAGACCTTCAGCGCCACTGAACTGGAGTTCGCCAAGGAAGTGTGTGACGCGGTGATCGAGGTGTGGAACCCGACGCCTGAGCACAAGATGATCCTCAACCTGCCAGCCACCGTGGAGTGCGCCACGCCTAACATCTATGCCGATCAGATCGAGTGGTTCGGCCGCCATATCAACCGCCGTGACAGCGTGATCATCAGCCTGCACACCCACAACGACCGTGGTACCGGCGTGGCCGCTACCGAGCTGGGTCTGATGGCCGGCGCCGACCGTGTCGAAGGCTGCCTGTTCGGTAACGGCGAGCGTACCGGTAACGTCGACCTCGTCACCGTGGCGTTGAACATGTACACCCAGGGTCTGGACCCGCAGTTGGACTTCTCCGACATCGACGGTGTGCGCAAAGTCGTCGAGGAGTGCAACCAGATCCAGGTACACCCCCGTCATCCGTACGTCGGCGATCTGGTGCACACCGCGTTCTCCGGTTCCCACCAGGACGCGATCCGCAAAGGCTTCTCCCAACAGAAAGATGATGCCCTGTGGGAAGTGCCGTACTTGCCGATCGACCCGGCTGACATCGGTCGCAGCTACGAGGCGGTGATCCGCGTGAACAGCCAGTCGGGCAAAGGCGGCATCGCCTACCTGCTGGAACAGGAATACGACATCAGCTTGCCACGCCGCATGCAGATCGAATTCAGCCAGGTAGTCCAGGCCGAAACCGACCGCGTGGGCCTGGAGATGACCGCACCACAGATCTACGCCTTGCTGCAGCGTGAATACCTGCAAGCCAACACTCCGTACGCGCTGGTCAGCCATCGCCTGCAGGAAGAGAACGGCAACAGCTTTGTCGAAGTGGAAGTCTCGGGCAAGGGCCAGGGCGAAACCAACCTGCACTGGAAGGGCAAGGGCAACGGCGCACTGGAAGCCCTAGTGGCTGGCCTGCCGATTGGCGTGGAAATCATGGACTACAACGAACATGCGATCGGCGCGGGCACCAACGCCAAGGCAGCGGCGTATATCGAACTGCGTGTGAACGGTGAACGTCCAGTGCATGGCGTGGGCATTGATGAAAACATCACCACGGCGAGCTTCAAGGCGCTGTTCAGTGCGCTGAACCGATCGCTGAGCCAGCAGGAAGCCAAAGCGGCGTAACCTTCGCCGTCATACATAAGGCCCCTGGGTGAGAACCCAGGGGCCTTTTTATTGAGTTTCAGATTTGGATTGCCTGTCAGGGACGCATCGGGGGCAAGCCCCCTCCCACATTTTGAATGTATTCACAAATCAAAGTGTGGGAGGAGGCTTGCCCCCCCCCGATAGCGGTCTGTCAGACAAACTGAAAGCTATCGGCATCCAGATTCGCCGGAAACTTGGTGCGATACGCAGCGAGCTCAGCCGCGTCAAGGCACACCTGGAACACCCCGTCCGCCTCCCCCGCACTCAGCAGGCTCTCGCCCTGGAAATCCAGCACTTGGCTATCGCCAGTGTAGGCAAAGCCCTTGCCGTCGGTGCCCACTCGATTGACCGCCGCTACGTAGCACAGGTTCTCGATAGCCCGCGCCGGCAACAACCGGTTCCAATGCTGGCGCCGCGCGCCCGGCCAATTGGCGGTGTACAGCAGCAAGTCAGTGTCCTGGGGATCCCGACTCCACACCGGAAAGCGCAGGTCGTAGCAAATCAGCGGCCGAACACGCCAACCTTTTAACTCGAACTGCACCTGGCGCTCGCCGGGTGTGTAGTGATTGTGTTCACCGGCCATACGAAACAAATGACGCTTGTCGTAGTGCAACACCTCGCCATCCGGCCGCGCCCACAACAGGCGGTTGCGGTGGCTGCCATCAGCGGCCTGGATGATCACGCTACCGGTGATCACCGCGTTGTACTTCGCAGCCTGGGCCTGGAGCCAATGATGGGTCGGGCCGTTTTCCGGCTCGGCGAGGGTTTGCGAGTCCATGGAGAAACCGGTGGTGAACATCTCCGGGAGCACGATGAGGTCGGCGCCGCGGGCCTGCTCCAGCAGCCCGTCGAAATGTTCGAGGTTGGCCTGGCGGTCGTGCCAGGCCAGGGTGGTCTGGACCAGGGCGATATTCAAATTCGGCAGTGCACTCAGATCACGCATAGTTTTTCAGCTGCCTGTTGCAGCGTTTCCTCGCGTTTGGCAAAGCACAGGCGCACCAGGCGCTGGCCTTGGGGTGGGGTCTGGTAGAACACCGAGACCGGGATAGTCGCCACACCGTGTTCACGGGTCATCCACAGGGACATGGCGACGTCATCCAGGTCCGGGCGTATTTGTGAGTAATCCACCAATTGGAAGTAGGTTCCGGTCACCCGGGTAAAGCTGAAGCGCGACGGCGCCAGCAGGTCGCAGAACAGATCGCGCTTGGCCTGATAGAACGCAGGCAGTTCGTCGACGTGCTCCGGGTGTTCGGCCATGAAATCGGCCAAGGCGAACTGCAACGGGGTTACGCCACAGAAGTTGACGTATTGATGCACCTTGCGCAATTCAGCCGTCAGGGCCGGTGGCGCGACCACGTAGCCGGTTTTCCAGCCGGTGACATGGTAGGTCTTGCCAAAGGAGCTGACCACGAACGCACGCAGGTACAGCTCTTTATGGGCCAGCACGCTCACGTGGGGCACGCCGTCGAATACCAGGTGTTCGTAGACCTCATCGCTGACCAGGTAGATATCGCGATCGCGGATCAGTTCGGCCAACTGGTCCAGCTCGGCGCGGCTGATCAGCGCGCCAGTCGGGTTGTGCGGGGTGTTGAGGATGATCATGCGCGTGCGTGGCGACAGCGCGGCCTTGATCTTCTCAAAGTCCAATGCAAAGCCTTGCAGGCTCAGTTGCACATGGACACAGCGTCCCCCGGCCAGTTCGACCGAGGGCTCATAGCTGTCGTAGCAGGGATCGAACACGATGACTTCATCGCCACTGCGGATCACCGCCTGGATCGCACAGAAGATCGCAGCCGTGGCACCGGGGGTGATGGTCACTTCGCTGTCCGGGTTGACCGTGGCGCCATAGCTGCGAGCGATCTTGCCCGCCACCTGTTGACGCAGCGCCGGAAGGCCGGTCATCGGGGAGTATTGGTTATGCCCGCTGGCAACATGTTTGCCCACGGCATCGAGTAAAGCCTGGGGGCCGTTGAAGTCGGGAAACCCCTGGGAGAGGTTGAGCGCACCGGTTTCGGCAGCCAATTGCGACATAGTGGTGAAAATAGTGGTGCCGACATTCGGTAACTTGCTGTTGATCATTCGGTGAGTCCCTGCTGAACACCTGTCGCTGCAATGGCGCGGTAAGGGTCGAGGATAGCCCATGCGGTTGTCAGAAAAAAAGCCGGCACGCGCCATTGATAGCCATGACCAGTATCGGCCTTCTACCGCGTCCTCTGCGACGAACGGACTGTCTCAGTGTGCATAACAGGTATTTCTGACAGTTACCTCAACGAAGAAAAAAGCGCCTAACTAATCAGGCTTACCCCATCAGCGAGGCAACCCATGTCAACCACTCTCCTCCACAAAACCGGTGAACTGGATCCGTCGTTTGGTGAACGCGGAGTCTTGCCGCTCAACATCGAAGATGGAGCGATTTTCAGGGCATATGGACTGAACAGCATTGACGACAAGTTACTGGTTTCCGCCAGTGTTCTGAAGGATATGAACACTTACACCCAAGGCCACTTCGTCTATTTCAACCTGCAAGCAGATGGGCAGCCCAATCAAGGTTTCGGTAAAAATGGAATCGTGACAGGGCTCTTTGAACCATCGGATCAGCAATGGCCCTCAAATGGCCTGAAAGTGCTCACGGCGGATCACCAGTCCTACTTGCTGTGCGGAGCCCTGACGCACAACTCAAGCACTCCCGTACCCGCAGTAGCTAAAAGCCAACTAACCGGAGCCCCCGTCCCTCAATTCGGTAAAAACGGCCTATCGGTACTGAATCTGCCAATCACCTACGAACAAGGCCCCAACCAAGCGCCAGGCGTGGACGCGGCCCTTCAAAGTACCGGGAAGATAATCACCCTGCACTTGTACACAGGCGAACCCGGACACTGGGGAGCTCTGATAGCCCGTATAAATGCCGACGGCCAAACCGACCTCGCCTTCAATAGTGGCCGTGGCTATATCGACACCCTTAAGGCGGGCGAGAACACGGCTTTAGCAGGCCTCGCCATTCAAGCGGACGACAAGATTCTCGCTTACGGCCACAGCGTCCATGTCAGGGGTATCAAGACGGGAATCGTCCACCGTTACACCTCGGAAGGTGCGGTAGATACAACCTTCGCGATCAGCGGCGAGTACCGAACCCAGGATCATCAATACCTTGATCTCGTTGCCACCCATGAAAAGATCCTTGCGTGCGGCTCTGCTGCGCAAGGAGCACTGCTTATCTCACTAGACCCCGACGGCGTGCCGGATCCCGGCTTCAACAATGGCCTACCGGTAATCACGGCAAACGTGACCCGTTGGCACAAGTTGCTGGTGGACGCTGGCAAAATCGTAGCGGTCGGCACCCTTGAAGAGGTATTGAACAAAACGGCCGTGATGGCGCGCTTCAATAGCAATGGCGAGATAGATACAAGCTTCGGGCCTAACGGCACCGGCATCGTTGAGCTGGACTTCAACCAGCAGTTCAGCGAGCCCATTGGGCTGGTCATGGACCAACAAAAACGATTGCTCGTATTGATGTCCTTATCAGGCCTCACGCTTGAACCAACCTTCCTGCTGGCGTGTTATTTTTCCGAATCGCAGGCGTAAAAAAGGCGCCACCGGCGCCTTTTTAAAGCTTGAATCAGCGCTTGTCGCGGCGCTTCTTGTCGGCCTTCTTGTGGTGAGTCATCAAACGACGCTTCTTGTTCACCTGACGGTCAGTCAGTGTGTTCTTGTTGCCTTCGTATGGGTTCTCGCCCCCCTTGAACTCGATACGGATCGGCGTACCGACCAGCTTCAAGACACGGCGGTAGGTGTTTTCCAAGTAACGCACGTAGGACTTAGGCACCTTCTCGATCTGGTTACCGTGGATCACGATAATCGGCGGGTTGGCACCACCCAAGTGGGCGTAACGCAGTTTGATCCGGCGGTTGTTGACCATCGGCGGCGCATGCTCGCCCACCGCATCTTCCAGGATCTGGGTGAGACGGTTGGTCGGCCAGCGGGTGACTGCGGACTTGAACGAATTCTGTACGGAAGCGTACAGGTTACCCACGCCAGTACCGTGCAATGCCGAGATAAAGTGAATATCGGCGAACTCGACGAAGAACAGGCGGCGCTGCAGCTCGATCTTGACGAAATCGCGCTCGCTCGGCGTCATGCCGTCCCACTTGTTGATCGCGATGACCAATGCCCGGCCCGCTTCCAGGGCAAAGCCCAGCAAGTTGAGGTCGTGGTCCACCACGCCTTCGCGGGCGTCCATCACGAAGATCACCACGTTGGCGTCTTTGATCGCTTGCAGGGTTTTCACCACGGAAAACTTTTCAACTTCCTCGTGGATCTTGCCGCGCTTGCGCACACCGGCTGTGTCGATCAGCGTGTACTTCTCGTCGTTACGCTCGAACGGGATGTAGATACTGTCGCGGGTGGTGCCAGGCTGGTCGTACACGATTACCCGGTCTTCACCGAGCATACGATTGACCAGGGTCGACTTGCCGACGTTAGGACGGCCGATGATGGCGATCTTGATACCGTCTTTTTCACTAGGGCCAGGAATACGCTTGGCTTCCTCACCTTCGGCAACGATCTCTTCTTCGCCCTCTTCTTCCTCAGCATCATCCTTCGGGAAGTCGCGCAGAGCGATTTCCAGCATCTGCGTGATGCCGCGGCCGTGGGCACCGGCAACCGGGATCGCGTCGCCCAGGCCCATCGGGCTGAATTCAGCACGGGCCGCCTCAGGATCAATGTTATCGATCTTGTTCGCGACCAAATAGGAACGCTTGTTACGCTTGCGCAGGTGCTCGCCGATCATCTGGTCGGCAGCGGTGTAGCCAGCGCGGGCGTCCACCAGGAACAACACGACATCGGCTTCTTCAATGGCCAGCAGCGACTGCTCGGCCATTTTTTCGTCCATGCCATGCTCATCACCGGAGATACCACCGGTGTCGACAATAATGTAGGAGCGCCCTTGCCACTTTGCCTCACCGTATTGGCGATCACGGGTCAGACCGGACAAGTCGCCGACAATAGCGTCGCGAGTCCTGGTCAGGCGGTTGAACAAGGTGGACTTGCCGACGTTAGGTCGGCCCACCAGGGCGATTACGGGAACCATGCGGCTCTCCACTTCGTTATTTCAGAAAATACAAAAGCCGCTGCAGGGCAGCGGCTGGTGCTCGGGGCAGCATCGTCAGATGCCGCATGCCCCGCCGAAACGGGGCCGCCTGGGTGTTACCCCAAGCATAGTTCTTACTTGATGGTCAGGGCTTCCAGCTTGCCGCTGTTGCCATACACATAAAGCATGTTACCCACCACCAGCGGACGCGCGCGCAGGCCGTCGCTGTCGATACGCTCACGACCTACGAAGCGACCATCCACCTGGCTCAGCAGATGCAAGTAGCCTTCGAAATCGCCGACCGCTACGTAGCTGGAGAACACTTCCGGTGCCGACAGTTGACGGCGAGCCAGGGAGTCGTTGCTCCACAACGCGGTGGTGGAACGCTCGTCGACACTTTCAACAGTGCCGGATGCCAGGCTGACGTAGACGCTGCCAAACCCTTGGGAGACACCGGCGTAGCTGGAAGCATCACGCTGCCAGTTAACGCGGCCGCTCTGCAGGTCCAGCGCCGCAACACGGCCCTGATAGGTGGCGACGTAGAGGGTTTCACCCGACAGCAGCAAGCCACCGTCGATATCCACTACACGATCCAGCTCGGAACGACCTTGCGGGATTGCCACACGGGTTTCCCAGGCCGGCACGCCGTTCTGGGTGTCCAGGGCGACCACTTTACCGGTCGACAGGCCTGCAACGGCCAGATTGTTGGTTACAACCGGACCACTGGTACCACGCAGGGTCAACACCGCAGGAGTACTGTCGTACAACCAGCGCTGGTTGCCGGTAGCGGCATCCAGACCGATTACACGGTCATCCTGGGTCTGCACCACAACGATGTCGCCGTTGGTGGCAGGGGGTGCAAGGACTTCACTGGTCACGCGAGCGCGCCATTTCTCTTCACCGGTGCTGGAATCGAGGGCAACCACTTCGCCTTTCAGCGTGCCGACCATCACCAGGCCATAACCAACGCCTACGGCGCCGGACACAGGCAATTCGAGGTCAGTCTTCCATTTCACATCGCCGTTCATGCGATCCATGGAGATCACTACGCCGGTCACGTCAGCAGCCACAATGTTGTCACCGTCGATTGCCGGAACCAACATGTTGTAGGTCTCGCCCTGGCCGTCACCGATGGAGCGGCTCCATTGCTTTTGCAGGACTACTTCTTCCTTGAAGCTGGTCAGCTCGGCCGGAGGCAGTTCTTTTTTACTGTTGCTGCTGCAACCCGCGGCCAGAACGGCCAGAGCCAGCAATGCTGCATGTTTCCAACGGATCACGTCACGCATCCCCTTTGGCCAAGTCGTCGAGCTTGATTTGTAAGCCACCGACCGCCGCTTCATCAGACAGCGCCGCCTTGGCTTTCTTGTACGCAGCATTGGCTTCATCGGTACGACCCAATTGGACCAACAGGTCGCCCTTGAGCTCTTCGCGAGTAGCAACAAATGCCTTGTCCGCATCACCGTCGAGCAGTTTGAGTGCTTCGTCAGCTTTGTTCTGTGCCGCCAACACCTGGGCCAGGCGCTGACGTGCGATTTCACCCAGGGTCGGGTTGGTCGGCTTGTCGGCGATAGCCTTCAGTTCTGCAGCGGCGTCATCCAGCTTGCCGGTATCGACCGCGACCTTCGCGACGAACAGGCTGCCGTATTGGGCGTAGGTGCTACCGCCGAATTCGTTCTTCAGCTTGCCGGCCAGGTCCGCCACTTGCGCAGGGTCGGGCTTGCCGTCCGGCGTCAGGGTGGTTTCCAGCAATTGCTGATAGAGGATAGAGGCGCCCTGGGACTGGTTGGCCTGATATTTTGTCCAGGCTTGCCAGCCGAACACCACCACTAAAGCCAGCAGACCGCCAGTAACCAGGGGCTTGCCGTTACGCTGCCACCAGTCCTTGAACTCGGCCAACTGCTCATCATCAGTACTCGACACCCCAATACTCCTTAATCGCTAAATTCGGCTGTTCGACAGCTTCAACCCTGCACGACGCAGGTGGCCAAGTGCGCAGCGAGCGCATCAAAGGCAATGTTCTGTTGCTCGCCCTGGCCACGCAGGGGTTTGAAACCTATCACTTGCTGGGCCAACTCGTCATCGCCGAGGATCAGTGCATACAGTGCACCGCTCTTGTCGGCCTTCTTGAACTGACTCTTGAAGCTGCCCGCGCCGGCATTGATCTGAAGGCGCAGGTTCGGCAGCTGGTCGCGCACGCTCTCGCTCAAGGCCAGGGCCGCCAGTTCGGCTGCCTCACCAAAGGCGCACAGGTACACATCCACCTGACGGGAGATTTCTGCGGGGATTTGTTCCAGAGTTTCCAACAGCAGGATCAGCCGTTCGATGCCCATGGCAAAACCCACGCCGGTGGTCGGCTTGCCGCCCATCTGCTCGACCAAGCCGTCGTAACGGCCACCCGCGCACACAGTGCCTTGGGCGCCAAGTTTGTCAGTGACCCATTCGAACACGGTTTTGCTGTAGTAATCGAGACCACGCACCAACTTAGGGTTGATTACGTAGGGAATGCCGGCCGCATCCAGGCGAGCCTTGAGGCCCTCGAAGTGCACGCGGGATTCGTCATCCAGGTAGTCGGCCATTTTCGGCGCATCGACCAGTACGGCTTGCGTGTCGGCGTTCTTGGTGTCCAGCACGCGCAACGGGTTGGTTTTCAGACGGCGCTGGCTGTCTTCGTCCAACTTGTCCAGATGCGCAGACAGGTACTCGACCAGTGCGACGCGGTAGCGGCCACGGGATTCGCTGGTGCCCAGACTGTTGAGTTCAAGCTTGACCGCATCACGAATGCCAAGCATGCCCCACAAGCGCCACGTCATCACGATCAGCTCGGCATCGATGTCCGGACCGTCGAGGTTGAATACTTCCAGGCCGATCTGGTGGAACTGACGATAGCGGCCTTTTTGCGGACGCTCGTGGCGAAACATCGGACCGATGTACCATAGTTTTTGCGGCTGGCCGCCACCGGTGAGGCCGTGCTCAAGCACAGCGCGCACGCACGCGGCAGTGCCTTCCGGACGCAGAGTCAGGGAGTCGCCGTTACGGTCTTCAAAGGTGTACATCTCTTTTTCGACGATATCGGTCACTTCACCGATGGAGCGCTTGAACAGCTCGGTGAACTCGACGATCGGCATGCGGATCTGCTTGTAACCGTAGTTATCCAGCAGACGCGCGACAGTATTCTCGAAGTAGCGCCACAGGGGCGTCTGCTCCGGCAGAATGTCGTTCATGCCACGAATGGCTTGCAGAGACTTGCTCACATCAAATCCTTAAATTCGTTCAATCAGCCGCGAGCGATCAGCGCTGCGTCAGCGGCGACCTTTTCGGCCGCTTTCTCGCGGATCAGCTTTTCCAGCTCATCCACAAGATTGTCATTCGTTAACTTCTGCGACGGCTTGCCGTCGATGTAAATCAGGTTCGGTGTACCGCCGGTCAAGCCCACATGCGCTTCCTTGGCTTCACCCGGCCCGTTGACCACGCAACCGATCACCGCAACATCCAGCGGTACCAGCAGGTCTTCAAGGCGCAACTCCAAATCGTTCATGGTTTTCACCACGTCGAAGTTCTGCCGCGAGCAGCTCGGGCAGGCAATGAAGTTGATGCCACGGGAACGTAAACGCAGGGATTTGAGAATGTCGTAACCGACTTTCACTTCCTCTACAGGGTCTGCCGCCAACGAAATGCGGATAGTATCGCCAATCCCTTCGGCGAGCAGCATACCGAGACCTACCGCAGATTTCACTGTGCCTGAGCGCAAACCGCCAGCCTCGGTGATACCCAAGTGCAATGGCTGCACGATTTCCTTCGCCAGCAGCCGGTAAGCTTCAACCGCCATGAACACGTCGGAGGCCTTTACGCTGACTTTGAAGTCTTGGAAATTCAGGCGTTCAAGGTGTTCAACGTGGCGCAATGCCGACTCAACCAGCGCCGCCGGAGTGGGCTCGCCGTATTTCTTTTGCAGGTCTTTTTCCAGAGAACCTGCGTTGACGCCGATGCGGATCGGGATCCCCCGATCACGGGCAGCATCCACCACCGCGCGCACACGGTCTTCACGACCGATGTTGCCTGGGTTGATACGCAGGCAATCGACACCCAGTTCAGCCACGCGCAACGCGATCTTGTAGTCGAAGTGAATGTCTGCAACCAACGGCACCTTGACCAACTGTTTGATGCGGCCGAAGGCTTCCGCAGCGTCCATGTCCGGCACGGAAACCCGCACTATGTCCACGCCAGCGGCTTCCAAACGGTTGATCTGGGCCACAGTGGCGGCTACATCATTGGTGTCGCTGTTGGTCATGCTTTGTACTGCGATGGGGGCGTCGCCGCCCACCGGCACCGAGCCGACCCAGATCTTGCGCGATACGCGACGTTTGATTGGAGATTCGCCGTGCATGACTATTGTCCCAACTTGAGGCGAGCAGTCTCGCCACTGGTGAACGGCGCCACGTCCACAGGCTGACCGTTGTAGGCCACTTGCGCGCCACGGGCGAAGCCCAGACGCAGCGTCAGAGGAGGCTTACCGCCTTGGTCAAGAGTATCTCCCTTACGCTTAAGACCGCTAAACAGCACTTTACCGTTGCCATCGGTGACTTGCGTCCAGCAGTCAGCAATGTAGGTCACTTGTACGCGCCCGTCACCGGCGATCAATGCTGGAGTGGTAGGTGGCGAAATAGCTGGCGTAGCCGAGGCTGCTGGAGCGGGGGGCGCGGACGCGGGTGCTGCCGGCGTATGAGCCTGGGCGGTGGGCGCTGCCGGAGTCGCTGGCGTTACAGGAGCAGGCACAGCGGCGGTTGTCGCAGGAGCGGTTTCCGGTGCCGGTTGCTCGGTCGCGAGCGGCGCTTCAGACGTGGCCTGCCCCTCGGCAACAGCCTGGTCTTCCGGTTCATCCAACGGATGGATCTGAGTGGTGCCATCGGCGCTTTCGACTTCGACGTGCTCCATCGCGCTGCTGGTCAGATCTTTACTGCGCTGAGAGGCTTGGTCTTGCCACCAGACAAACCCGCCACCGATCACCGCAACAAGCAGCAACAGGCTAACAATTCGCAAAATGGTGTGGGAAACGCGCACTGGCTCTTCGATACGACCCAGGCCATGAACACTGCTGCCCTGGGAATCGGTGCCGGTGAATTGGTCGAACTCCTGAACCAGAACGGTCTGGTCGATACCCAGCAATTTGGCGTATGCGCGGATATAGCCTCGGGCGAAGGTGTGCCCAGGCAGCTTATCGAACGCGCCAGCTTCCAGATTGCCCAAGGACGTGGTGGTCAAATTGAGCTTGAGGGCCACTTCCGCCAGCGACCAACCATTGCTTTCGCGGGCCTGACGCAAGGTTTCGCCTGGGTTTACGCGATTAGCTGCTACAACTTCCGGGTGCGCCGCTTTCATCATTGCTCCGACAGGTATTGCTGATATTCCGGCGTACCGGGATAGAGTCGTTCGAGTTGCTGGCCAAAATGTGCGGCCGTGTCGCGTTCTTCATGAACTGTCGCCAGGCGCACACCGAGCAATAGACTACGTGCATTTTGCCCGCTGAGCAGGCTAAAACGCTCGTAATAGTCACGTGCCGGCACATAATGCCTGTCTTCGTAAGACAACTCAGCCATTTCGAGCAATGCCCGCGGCTGGCGACTGTTCAGGTGCAGGGCTTTTTCCAATTGCTGGCGAGCACTGTCGCGCTGGCCGAGACGCATTGAGGTCACCCCAAGGTTCTCGAAGACCCGCGAACGCTCTGGATAAAGGGTGTCGGCAGAAGCTTGCTGGAAATAACGGGAAGCCTGGTCATAACGTTTCTGTTCGAACAGGAAGCTGCCGTAATTGTTCAGCAGCCGAGGGTCGGCAGGACGGGAGGCCAAAGCCTTTCTGAAATACTGATCGGCAAGTTCAGGCTCGGCCTGGGCTTGGAACACCAAGGCCAATGCAGCGTTGGCGTCGGCATCGTTGTTGTCCAGCTCAAGGGCCTTTTTCAAAGGCACCTTGGCCTGCTCGCTCATGCCCTGCTGCAGGTAACCCAACCCCAGTTGCACATAGGCAACTCGCGCCTCATCACGACCTTTACCGGTTTGCAAAGGGCTCTCATGGCCCGATGAAACACAACCGGCCGCGAGGCCGGTAACAAGCAGAAGCAGCGCAAGGCGCAAGGGCATAGAGATCCTCTCTCAGATTCGATTCACAGCGATTTGCGGCATGTCGTCGGCGGCATTCAGTTCACGCACGGCGATATAACGTTCGCTGCGACGGGTGCGATCCAGCACCTGTCCTACCAATTGGCCGCAGGCGGCGTCGATGTCTTCACCACGAGTGGTGCGTACGGTGACGTTGTAGCCTGCCTGGTGCAGTTGATCCTGGAAACGACGAATGGCGTTGTTGCTCGGCCGCTCGTAGCCAGAATGGGGAAACGGGTTAAACGGGATCAGGTTGATCTTGCACGGGGTGTTCTTGAGCAACTCGATCATCTCGATCGCGTGTTCGACCTTGTCGTTGATGTCCTTGAGCATGGTGTACTCAATGGTCAGCACGCGTTTCTCACCCAAAGTCGCCATGTAACGCTGGCAAGATTCGAGCAGCATCTTAAGCGGATACTTCTTGTTGATCGGCACCAATTGGTTACGCAATGCGTCATTAGGTGCGTGCAGCGACAACGCCAGGGATACGTCGATGTGCTTGGCCAGCTCATCAATCATCGGTACCACACCGGAGGTCGACAGGGTCACACGGCGTTTGGAGATGCCGTAGCCCAGGTCGTCCATCATCAGATGCATGGCCGCAATCACGTTGTCGAAGTTCAGCAGCGGCTCACCCATGCCCATCATCACCACGTTGGTGATGGCACGGTCGACGGTCGCCGGGACGCTGCCAAAGGATTTGTTGGCAATCCACACCTGACCGATGACTTCGGCGGCAGTGAGGTTGCTATTGAAGCCTTGCTTGCCGGTGGAGCAGAAACTGCAATCCAGGGCACAGCCTGCCTGGGACGAAACGCACAAGGTGCCACGTTTGCCCTGGGGAATGTACACGGTCTCGACGCAGCTGCCGGACGCCACGCGCACCACCCATTTACGGGTGCCGTCGGTGGAAATGTCCTCGCTGACAACTTCGGGGCCACGGACCTCAGCAATGGCCTTGAGCTTGTCGCGCAGGGCCTTGCTGACGTTCGTCATGGCGTCGAAATCGTCGACACCAAAGTGGTGAATCCATTTCATTACCTGACCGGCACGGAAGCGCTTCTCCCCGATTGAGTCGAAGAATTTCTCCATTTCCGGCTGAGTCAGACCCAGCAGGTTGGTTTTAACAGTCGATGTAGTCATGGATTCACCCTCACTCTTTAAGCCAATGCTTAGCGAGCGGTTACTTCAGTAGCAGCGAAAAAGTACGAGATTTCGCGAGCAGCGGCAGCTTCGGAGTCCGAGCCGTGTACAGCATTGGCGTCGATGGATTCAGCGAAGTCAGCACGGATAGTGCCGGCAGCAGCTTCTTTAGGGTTGGTAGCGCCCATCAGCTCACGGTTCAGAGCGATAGCGTTTTCGCCTTCCAGAACCTGAACAACAACAGGACCGGAGATCATGAAGGCAACCAGGTCGCCGAAGAAGCCACGAGCGCTGTGCTCAGCGTAGAAGCCTTCAGCTTCAGCCTTGGACAGTTGCTTGAGTTTCGAAGCTACAACCTTCAGGCCGGCTTTTTCGAAACGAGTGGTGATCTCGCCGATGACGTTTTTTGCAACAGCGTCAGGCTTGATGATGGAGAAAGTACGTTGAACAGCCATGGTGTAACTCCAGAAACGGTAATTTACGAAAAATTAAACCCGCGAATTATACGCGGGTTATTGGGTATTGCCTAACTGCGTAAAAGGCGGCTCAGTCTGCTTCTTCGATCCACAGGCCCTGAATCGCCTCCAGAACCTTTTCGCCACCCCGATCCGGGATGTCATCGAATTCCGGCAGCGCCATTACGAGATCACGCAGTTTGACGAAGTTCACGGTAAGAGGATTGACCTCAGGATGAGCTTCAGCAAGTTGTATAGCGATTTCTTGTACATCAACCCATTTCAGGCTCATGACAGTTCCTTGAATCAATGCGGCGCTTCGGCCGCATGGTTGAGCGAATATTTCGGAATTTCGACAGTGATGTCCTCAGTTCCCACCTTTGCCTGACAGCTTAGACGCGATTGCGCTTCCAAGCCCCAGGCACGATCGAGAAAGTCCTCTTCCAGCTCGTCGGCTTCTTCAAGCGAATTGAAACCCTCGCGAATGATGCAGTGACAAGTGGTACAGGCGCACACGCCACCACAAGCGCTTTCGATCTCGATGTGGTTGTCATGGGCAACTTCGAGGATGGACTTGCCGGTCTCAGCCTCCACAACCATACCGTCCGGACAATGCTCGGCGTGTGGCAGAAAAATGACCTGCGGCATTAATTATTCCTCGATTTCATTCAGGTTGCGTCCCGCCAGGGCGGCTTTTACCGTCTGGTCCATACGGCGGGCGGCAAAGGCATCGGTCACTTGCGACAAGCGCTTGGTCTGTTGCTCGATAGCATAACCATCAGTGCCTTTCATCAGTTCGGCCAATTCATGCATCTGCAGGTCGATGACCATGCGCTCTTCGGCATCCAGCAGGCGTTCGCCGTCAGCCTCAAGGGCGCCCTGCACCGCTTCAAGCAGGCGCTGTGCATCTACTTGCTGTTCGCGCAGCACACGGGCGACCTTGTCGTCACCGGCGTACTGGAACGAGTCCTTGAGCATCTTGGCGATTTCGCCATCGGTGAGGCCGTAGGAAGGCTTCACCTGGATGCTGGCTTCAACACCAGACCCCAGCTCACGGGCCGCGACACTAAGCAGGCCGTCGGCGTCGACTTGGAAGGTCACACGAATTTTCGCAGCACCGGCTACCATCGCGGGGATACCACGCAATTCGAAACGCGCCAGGGAGCGGCAGTCACTGATCAGCTCGCGCTCGCCTTGCAGCACATGAATCATCATGGCCGTCTGGCCGTCTTTATAAGTGGTGAAGTCCTGGGCGCGGGCGACGGGGATGGTGGTGTTGCGCGGAATCACCTTCTCCATCAAGCCGCCCATGGTCTCCAGCCCCAGCGACAACGGAATCACGTCGAGGAGCAGCAGTTCGCCACCATCGCGCTTGTTGCCGGCCAAGGTGTCTGCCTGGATCGCTGCGCCGATGGCGACTACTTGATCGGGGTCGATTTCGGTCAGTGGCTCGCGACCAAAAGCCTCGGCAACTGCCCCACGAACACGCGGCACACGGGTCGAACCACCCACCATGACCACGGCACCGACGTCTTCCAACTCGATACCGGAATCACGTACGGCGCGACGGCACGCCTTGAGGCTGCGGGCGACCATTGGCTCGATCAACGCATCGAAGGCTTCGCGCGTCAGCGGTGCCGACCAGTTGCCGTAAGACACGTCAATAGAGGCAGCATCAGTCAGCGCTTCTTTAGCGGCACAAGCAGTTTGCAGCAAGTTGCGCTGTGCGCCTGGATCCAAGTCCGCGGACAAGCCGGCACTGCTGATGATCCAGCCTGCGATCGCGTGGTCGAAGTCATCGCCGCCCAGCGCGCTGTCGCCACCAGTAGCCAGCACCTCAAACACACCGCCGGTCAGGCGTAGGATCGAAATATCAAAAGTGCCGCCGCCCAGGTCATAAATGGCAACCAGACCTTCGGCGTGCTGGTCCAGACCGTAGGCCACAGCAGCAGCAGTCGGCTCGTTGAGCAGGCGCAGCACGTTGAGGCCGGCAAGCTTCGCCGCATCCTTGGTGGCTTGACGCTGTGCGTCGTCGAAATAAGCGGGAACCGTGATCACTGCACCGACCAATTCGCCGCCCAAGGTCGTTTCTGCGCGCTGGCGCAGCACCTTGAGAATATCAGCCGACACTTCCACCGGACTTTTCGGCCCCTGGACAGTATCAATGAAAGGCATGTGGGATTCGCCGCCGACAAAGCGATACGGCAGTTGGTCGCCGAGCTGCTTGACGTCGGACAAGCCACGCCCCATCAAGCGCTTGACAGACAGCACAGTGTTCAAAGGATCGCTAGATGCCGCCAACTTGGCAGACTCACCGACCTCGGTGCGATCAGCGTGATAGCGCACGGCCGAGGGCAGGATGACCTGCCCATCAGCGTCCGGCAGCGGTTCGGAAAGGCCACTGCGCAGGGCAGCGACCAGGGAATTGGTGGTGCCCAGGTCAATCCCGACCGCCAGGCGACGCTGGTGCGGTTGAGGGCTTTGGCCGGGTTCGGCGATTTGCAGTAATGCCATGGTAATCAGGTCTTATCTGTCTATCAGGCGTGCATCACGGGCAGCACTGGGTTAATCGTCGAGGCGCTCTTCTAGCTGGCGCACTTCGTAGGTGAGCTTGTCGAGGAACTGCATACGTCGCATCAGGCGTTCAGCCTGTTCACGTTGCGCTGCATCATCCCAACAGGCTGCGAAGCTTTCGTTGAGCTCATCCTGGGCCACTTTCAGACGGCGCTTGAAGACGGCGACACCAGCCACATCAGCCTCGTCGTGTAGGTCTTCGAGCTCTTCGCGCCACTGCATTTGCTGCATCAGGAAGTCGGGATCGTGAACCGTGACTTCAATCGGCAACTCGCCGCCGTTCATGGCGAGCAGGTAACGCGCGCGCTTTGGCGGACTCTTCAGTGTCTGATAGGCCTCGTTGAGGCTGGCCGACTGCTGCAGGGCCAGGCGCTGCTCACGCTCGGAAGCGTCAGCGAAGCGGTCAGGATGCACCCCACGCGCCAACTCTCGGTAGCGCGTGGCAAGCTGCTCAAGGTCCAGCCGAAAGCTCGGCTGCAGCTCGAATAAAGCGAAATGACAAGGAGTACCCACGAATAGCCTCAGATGTTGAAGCTTTCGCCGCAGCCACACTCACCGCGTACGTTGGGGTTGTTGAACTTGAAGCCCTCGTTCAACCCTTCCTTGACGAAATCGAGTTCGGTGCCGTCCAGGTAGGTCAGGCTTTTAGGATCGATGATCACTTTCTCGCCGTGACTTTCGAACACCTGGTCTTCCTCAACCACCTCGTCGACAAACTCCAGCACGTAGGCAAGGCCGGAACAGCCCGTGGTGCGAACACCCAGACGAATCCCCTCACCTTTACCGCGCCCATTCAGGGAGCGGCGAATGTGCTGCGCAGCCGCTTCTGTCATGCTGATAGCCATCGTTGACTCCTTACTCGTCGCCAAATGCTTAGATCAAGCCTTTCTTCTGCTTGTAGTCGCGAACGGCCGCCTTGATGGCGTCTTCTGCGAGTACGGAGCAGTGGATTTTCACTGGCGGCAGGGCCAGTTCTTCGGCCAACTGGGTGTTGCTGATAGTCACAGCCTCATCCAGAGTCTTGCCTTTCATCCATTCGGTTGCCAGAGAACTGGAGGCGATGGCCGAACCGCAACCGTAAGTCTTGAACTTGGCGTCTTCGATGACGCCAGCTTCGTTGACTTTGATCTGCAGGCGCATCACATCGCCGCACGCCGGAGCGCCGACCATGCCGGTGCCGACATCAGGATCTTCCGCGTTCATCTTGCCGACGTTGCGCGGGTTTTCGTAGTGGTCGATGACCTTTTCGCTGTAAGCCATGGTACTGAATCCTCACTCATCAGGGCCGCTCTGGAACCCTGTAAAAACGCCTGCGTTTTCCGCCACGTTCCTACAGAGCTTGGGTGGCGGCTTCTATAGTTAGTGTGCCGCCCACTCGATCTTGGAAATATCGACACCGTCTTTGTACATGTCCCAAAGCGGCGACAGAACGCGCAGCTTGTTGACGGCTTCGCAGACTTTCTGCGCGGCGTAGTCGACTTGTTCTTCGGTGGTGAAGCGGCCGAACGTAAAGCGGATCGAGCTATGTGCCAGTTCGTCGTTGCGGCCCAGGGCGCGCAGTACGTACGAAGGCTCAAGAGAGGCCGAGGTGCAGGCCGAACCGGACGAAACCGCCAGGTCCTTGAGCGCCATGATCAGCGACTCGCCTTCGACGTAGTTAAAGCTCAAATTCAAGTTATGCGGTACGCGGGCGGTCATGCTGCCGTTTATGTACAGCTCTTCAAGGTTCTCGACCTGCTTGTAGAAGCGATCGCTCAGGGCCTTGATGCGCACGTTTTCGGCAGCCATGTCTTCCTTGGCTACACGGAAGGCTTCGCCCATGCCTACGATTTGGTGGGTCGCCAGGGTGCCAGAACGCATGCCGCGTTCGTGACCGCCGCCGTGCATGGTGGCCTCGATGCGCACGCGTGGCTTACGGCTCACGTACAGCGCGCCGATACCTTTAGGCCCGTAAGTCTTGTGGGCCGAGAACGACATCAGGTCAACTTTCAGCTTGGACAGGTCGATATCAACCTTGCCGGTGGACTGAGCAGCGTCGACGTGCAACAGAATGCCCTTGGAGCGAGTCAGCTCGCCGATGGCCGAGATGTCGTTGATGGTGCCGATTTCGTTGTTTACGTGGATCACGGAAACCAAGATTGTGTCTTCACGCAGCGCGGCTTCAATCATGGCCGGGGTGACGATACCGTCGGTGGTCGGCTCAAGGTAGGTAACTTCGAAACCTTCACGCTCCAGTTGACGCATGGTGTCGAGGACAGCCTTGTGCTCAATCTTGGTGGTGATCAGGTGCTTGCCTTTGGTCGCGTAGAAATGCGCCGCGCCCTTGATTGCCAGGTTGTCGGACTCAGTGGCGCCGGAAGTCCAGACGATTTCGCGCGGGTCGGCATTAACAAGGTCGGCGACTTGGCGACGAGCATTCTCGACCGCTTCCTCGGCTTTCCAGCCGAATACATGGGAACGGGAGGCCGGGTTGCCGAAGTTTCCGTCGACCAGCAGGCACTCGCTCATCTTTTGCGCGACACGCGGATCAACCGGGGTGGTCGCTGAGTAATCAAGGTAAATCGGCAATTTCATGGACTTTCTCCTAAATCAGGCTGGCTGGCGTGCCGTTAGCTCTTCGGCTGTCACTCGACGGCGGACGCTTCAATCTTGTCCAGACGCGGCGCCTTAGTGTTGCAACGGCGCTGGTCCTGACGCTGGGCTACTTCTTGTACCTCACGGCGAGTCACAAGATCAGCCAAGCTGATACCACTCAAAAACTCATGGATCTGCAGACTCAAGTCACACCACAAATGGTGCGTCAGGCAGGTGTCGCCTGCATGGCAGTCACCCAGGCCCTGGCATTTGGTCGCGTCAACGGATTCGTTGACCGCATCGATCACCTGGGCCACCTGAATGCCCTGCATATCGCGGGACAACTGATAGCCGCCACCTGGCCCACGCACGCTGGAAACCAGATTGCTACGGCGCAATTTGGCGAACAGTTGCTCAAGATAGGACAGGGAAATGCCTTGGCGCTCGGAGATATCGGCCAGGGACACCGGCCCAGTTTGCGCGTGCAGAGCCAGGTCGAGCATGGCAGTCACCGCGTATCGGCCTTTTGTAGTCAGTCTCATGGACAATTACCAAGGTGTTTCAGAATGTGGGCAAGTATGCGATTCCCGAGTATTTAAGTCAACTATAAGACCTAGTACTTTAGTCAGGATTACCCGTAAAAAGGGCGCGCGAATCATAGCAGGATGGGGTGGGGACGAACAGCGGGAACAGGGCCTAGCGGCTACTCCGAGACCAATGGAGGTCAAGATGTAGGAGGCAGCTGCTCCCAATAGCAGCGGACCAGCCCACGTAGTGAACGACTGAGGAACCGCTATCGAGAGCAAGCCACCTCCCACAGGTGACTTTCAGTGCTTGGAAGACCTTAACCAGTCTTCGTCGCAGCTTCGTCCTTGATCTCGGCGAAGTCCTCTTCGCGCAGTTCAGGCAGTTCTTTCGCACAGTAACTGCTGCCCAGCTCCTTCAGCGCACCGCACATACCGTCCAGCTTCCCGTCCACCGCCTGCAAGTGGTCAAGCAACTGGCCGATGGCGCGCGCGACCGGATCAGGCATGTCTTCACTGACTCCATAGGCATCAAAGCCAATCTTCTCGGCCATTGCCTTGCGCTTTGCTTCCTGCTCATCGCCAACTTCCGGCTTGACGATGATTCGGCCCGGAATACCCACCACGGTTGCGCCAGGCGGTACAGCCTTGGTTACGACCGCATTGGAGCCGACCTTAGCGCCAGCACCTACAGTGAATGGCCCTAGCACCTTGGCGCCGGCCCCTACCACCACGCCATCGCCCAACGTTGGGTGGCGCTTGCCTTTGTTCCAGCTAGTGCCGCCCAACGTCACACCTTGATAGAGCGTGACATCATCGCCAATCTCAGCAGTTTCACCGATGACGATACCCATACCATGATCGATAAAAAAACGGCGCCCCACCTTGGCCCCCGGATGAATCTCGATACCCGTCAACCAGCGGCCGAAGTTCGACACCAGTCGCGCCAGCCACTTCCAGCCCATGCCCCAAAAGGCGCCGGATAACCGATGAATCCAGATCGCGTGCATACCCGGATAGCAGGTCAGCACTTCAAAGGCGTTGCGGGCCGCCGGGTCACGGTGGAAAACACTCTGGATATCTTCTCGCAAACGCTCGAACATTTTTAATCCTTCCGCTTAAGAAGCTCGCCACGGGCCGCTTTTTGGGTTTCCGTGAGGATGCCACGCAATATATTCATTTCCGCCCGGCTTACCGAACTGCGCCCGTACAACCGACGCAGGCGCGCCATCAAGTGCCGCGGCTTGTCAGGGTCAAGGAATTCGATAGCCACCAGGGTTTGCTCCAGGTGCTCATAGAACCGCTCCAGCTCATCCATGGTGGCCAGCTCGCCACTTTTGGTCGACGCAACTTCTTCCTTTTCCATTTTGCTTGGCTGACCGGCAGCTGCCAGCCACGACATGCGCACTTCGTAAGTCAGCACCTGCACCGCAGCCCCGAGGTTCAGTGAACTGAATTCAGGGTCCGATGGAATGTGCACATGGTAGTGACATCGCTGCAGCTCCTCATTGGTGAGGCCGGAGTCTTCACGACCAAACACTAAGGCGATTTCAGCGCCACCAGCAGCCTCTTCCACCACTTTGCCGCCGCACTCACGGGGATCCAGCAAAGGCCAGGGGATACGACGATCACGGGCGCTGGTGCCGAGCACCAGATTGCAGCCGACCAAAGCATCCTCCAGGGTGGCGACGATCTGGGCTTTTTCAAGGATGTCATTGGCACCGGATGCACGGGCATCGGCCTCGTGATGCGGGAACACACGCGGTTCGACCAGCACCAGGCGCGTCAGCCCCATGTTTTTCATGGCACGCGCCACCCCACCGATATTGCCTGGATGACTGGTATTGACCAAGACGACACGAATGTTTTGCAGCAAGGGAGGCGCTCTCGGACACGGGAAAGGGGAGCAAATCTTACAGAACAGCCTAAGGTTATGCCATGAAAGCTAACGTCGTCCTTCACCTGAAGAAAGTTTCTGCTAGAATGCTCGGCTTTCTTTAACAACCTTAGGTGACACATCCATGCAGCCCATGCTGAATATCGCGCTGCGCGCCGCCCGCAGCGCCAGTGAATTGATTTTCCGCTCCATCGAGCGCCTGGATACCATCAAGGTCGACGAAAAAGACGCCAAGGATTATGTATCCGAGGTAGACCGCGCCGCCGAACAGAAAATCATCGACGCACTGCGCAAGGCTTACCCTACCCACGGCATCCTGGGTGAGGAAACCGGCCTGCATAAAGGTAGCGGCGAAGGCGAAGACTACCTGTGGATCATCGACCCACTGGATGGCACCACCAACTTCCTGCGCGGCATCCCCCACTTCGCAGTAAGTATCGCCTGCAAATACCGTGGCCGCCTGGAACATGCCGTCGTCCTCGACCCGGTTCGCCAGGAAGAATTCACCGCCAGCCGTGGCCGTGGCGCCCAGCTGAACGGTCGTCGCCTGCGAGTCAGCGGCCGTACCAGTCTCGACGGCGCCCTGCTGGGTACCGGCTTCCCATTCCGTGACGACCAGATGGACAACCTGGAAAACTACCTGGGCATGTTCCGCGCCCTGGTTGGCCAGACCGCAGGCATCCGTCGCGCTGGCGCAGCCAGCCTGGACCTGGCCTATGTTGCTGCCGGTCGTTTTGATGCGTTCTGGGAGTCAGGCCTGTCCGAGTGGGATATGGCTGCAGGCGCTCTGCTGATCCAGGAAGCCGGTGGCTTGGTGAGCGACTTCACCGGTGGTCACGACTTCCTGGAAAAAGGCCACGTCGTTGCTGGCAACACCAAATGCTTCAAGGCAGTGCTGACGGCTATACAGCCACACCTGCCAGCCTCGCTGAAGCGCTAAGCTAGCGAGCATAAAAAAAGCACCCTTCGGGGTGCTTTTTTATGCCTGCGATTTGGTGCGAACTTGAATACCAGCAACGCTACCAATCAATGTGAAAGGGATGTTGCCTCCGATGACAGCAGCTCAGTTACAGACTCATTAACCGATGCACCCACATCAAGAGCAAGCACCCTCCCACACCTTCAACTATGACAAGCCTCAAATTATTGCTGGTTTTGACCCAACACTAAACGACCTTCTTTATCGACCGGAATCTGGCCACCCGGATCACGATCCATCCGCACCGAGCCTTCCTTGCCATCCAAGGTGTAACGCACGTCATAGCCGACTACCTTGTCGCTGATGTCGTTGACGGTGTTACAACGCGTTTGTGTGGTGGTGTAGGTATCGCGATTCTGCATACCCTCTTGAACCTTGTTACCGGCATAACCACCACCGACCGCACCGGCTACCGTCGCTAGCTTCTTACCGTTACCGCCACCGATCTGATTACCCAGCAAACCACCCGCCAGGGCACCTACAACGGTACCTGCGATTTGATGCTGGTCCTGCACCGGTCGCTGCCGAGTAACTGCGACGTCCTTACAGACTTCGCGAGGGGTCTTGATCTGGGTTTTTACCGGCTGCACCGCCAGCACTTGCGCATACTCAGGGCCGCTTTTTACCAGGCTGTAGGTGGCGACAGCACCCCCGGCAGTTACACCGACAGCACCCAATACCGCACCAACCAGTAACGACTTGTTCACGTTGAACCTCCTGACCATCACAAACGGACCGAAAGATCCGCGCTATACCCAGCCTTGGAGCAAAAAAAAAGGCACGAGTTCAATACTCGTGCCTTTCTTGTAACAGCAGATCAACAAGCGCTCATTAAGGGCGGTCGTCGACCTCCTTGCCAGTCGCGGCTGGAGGGATCAAGTCTTCGCTGTTGAGGTTCAACCAGATCAGCACCACGTTGGCGATGTAGATCGACGAGTAAGTACCCGCCAGAACGCCGATAAACAGCGCCAGGGAGAAGCCCCACAAGTTGTCACCGCCGAAGATCATCAGCGCAGCAATCGCCAGCAAAGTGGAGATTGATGTCGCCATGGTACGCAGCAGGGTCTGAGTGGTGGAGATGTTGATGTTCTCGATCAACGTCGCCTTGCGCAATACGCGGAAGTTCTCACGAACCCGGTCGAATACCACGATTGTGTCGTTGAGCGAGTAACCAATAATCGCCAGCACAGCCGCCAGTACGGTCAGATCGAAGGTTATCTGGAAGTACGCCAGAATACCTACGGTCACGATCACGTCGTGGATCAGCGACACAATCGCACCGACACCGAACTTCCACTGAAAGCGGAAAGCCAGGTAAATCATGATGCCGACGAGTGCCATCAGCATGCCAAGGCCGCCTTGGTCGCGCAGCTCTTCACCTACTTGCGGGCCGACAAACTCGACGCGCTTGACCGACGCGGGATTGTCGCCGCCAACCTTTTGCAAGGCTTCGGCTACTTGGTGACCCAGTTGCGGATCTTCGCCTGGCATGCGCACCAGCAGGTCGGTGGTCGCACCAAAGCTCTGCACCACGGCCTCGTGATAACCGGCCTTTACCAGCTCGTTGCGCACTAAGGTAACGTCGGCCGGCTTCTCGTAGGTCAGCTCAATGAGCGTACCCCCGGTGAAATCCAAACCGTAGTTCAGGCCCTTATGGAACCAGCTGAACAACGCCAGAACGGTAAGGAGCACAGTGACGCCGAACGCAATGTTGCGAACGCCCATGAAGTTGATTGTACGTAACATGGCAGCCCCTTAAATCCACAACTTCTTGAAGTCACGCCCGCCAAAGATCAGGTTGACCATTGCGCGGGTCACCATGATGGCCGTGAACATCGAGGTAAAGATACCGAGGGACATGGTCACCGCAAAACCTTTGACAGGGCCGGTGCCCATGGCAAAGAGAATCCCGCCAACCAGCAATGTGGTCAGGTTGGAGTCGAGAATCGCGGTAAATGCCCGGCCGAAGCCTTCGTTGATTGCGCGCTGCACAGTCATGCCTGCGGCGATCTCTTCACGTATCCGCGAGAAGATCAGCACGTTGGCATCTACCGCCATACCCATGGTGAGTACGATACCGGCGATACCCGGCAAGGTCAGCGTAGCGCCCAGCAGCGACATCAAAGCCAGCAGCATCACCATGTTGCCCGCCAGGGCTACGGTAGCGATGATGCCGAAGAAGCGGTAGATGGCGATGATGAACAGCGACACGAACAACATGCCCCACAGTGCAGCGTCCACGCCTTTGGTGATGTTGTCTGCACCCAGGCTTGGGCCGATGGTGCGCTCTTCAGCGAAGTACATCGGCGCCGCCAGGCCACCAGCACGCAGCAGCAGTGCCAGCTCCGAGGATTCACCCTGGCCGTTCAGGCCAGTGATACGGAACTGAGCACCCAGCGGCGACTGGATGGTCGCCAGGCTGATGATCTTCTTCTCTTCCTTGAAGGTCTGCACCGGCACGTCTTTCTCGACGCCGTTGACGATCTGCTTGGTGTAGGTAGTAACAGGACGCTGCTCGATGAAGATCACCGCCATGCTGCGACCGACGTTGCTGCGCGTGGCGCGGCTCATCAGTTCGCCGCCGTGACCATCCAGGCGAATGTTAACTTCAGGTGTGCCGTGCTCGCCGAACCCGGCCTTGGCGTCGGTTACCTGATCACCCGTGATGATCAAACCACGCTCGATTTGCGCCGGCGGACGATTGCCTTCACGGAATTCGAACTCCTCGGAAGTCGCGCGGGAAGCGCCTGGCTCAGCTGCGAGACGGAATTCCAGGTTGGCAGTTTTACCCAGGATACGCTTGGCTTCAGCGGTGTCCTGCACGCCTGGCAGCTCAACCACAATGCGGTTGGCGCCCTGGCGCTGAACGATCGGCTCGGCCACGCCCAGCTCGTTGACGCGGTTACGTACCGTGGTCAAGTTCTGCTTGATGGAATACTCGCGGATTTCGGCGATCTTGGCCGGGCTCATTGCAAGACGCAGCACGGCCTGACCGTTCAGGTCAGCCGGTACGATGTCAAAATCGTTGAAGTTCTTGCGGATCAGCGCACGGGCCTGTTCGCGGGAAGCTTCGTCTGAGAAGCCCAACTGGATGGCGCCGTTGAGCTGCGGCAGGCTGCGATAACGCAACTTTTCTTTGCGCAGCAGGCTCTTCACATCGCCTTCATAGACTTTCAGGCGTGCGTCGAGGGCTTTGTCCATGTCGACTTCCAGCAGGAAGTGCACACCGCCGGACAAGTCCAGACCCAACTTCATCGGGTGCGCGCCAATGCTGCGCAGCCATTGCGGCGTGGTCTGTGCCAGGTTCAGCGCAACGACGTAGTCGTCACCCATGGCCTTGCGCACGACGTCTTTGGCCGGCAATTGGTCTTCTTGCTTGGTCAGGCGCAACAAGCCGCCCTTCGCACCAGCCGCCAATGTTGCCGCTTTAACTTGGATACCCGCGTCGTTCAGAGCCTTGCTCGCGCGTTCCAGGTCAGCCTGATTGACCTGCAACGAAGTGCTGGCGCCAGTGATCTGGATCGCCGGATCATCAGGATAGAGATTGGGAGCGGAATAAATAAAACCGATCGCCAGCACCGCCAGGATCAGTACGTATTTCCACAGAGGGTATTTGTTCAGCATCACGCCGCCCGCTTATAACGCGGGGCGCCTTGCGCGCCCCGTCGATTGGTAAAGGTTGTTACTTAGATCGCTTTGAGCGTGCCTTTTGGCAGCGTGGCGGCGATGGCGCCCTTCTGGAACTTCATTTCTACAGTGTCGGAGACTTCCAGAACCACGAAAGCGTCGGAAACCTTGGTGATCTTGCCGGCGATACCGCCAGTAGTCACAACTTCGTCACCTTTCTGCAGGCTGCCCAGCAGGTTTTTCTGCTCTTTGGCACGCTTGGCCTGTGGACGCCAGATCATGAGGTAGAAGATGACCAGGAAGCCGACCAGGAAAATCCACTCGAAACCACCGCCCATAGGGCCGGCAGCAGCAGGCGCAGCGGCGTCAGCCATGGCGTTAGAGATAAAAAAGCTCATTTAGCACTCCAGTTGCAAATAGTGAATCTTAGGGTCGGAAAACTCAGTCCAAGGGCGGCACAGGGAGCCCGCGCTTGGCATAGAAGGCATCGACGAAGGCGGCCAATGTACCCTGTTGAATAGCCTCGCGCAAACCAGCCATCAGGACTTGGTAGTGACGCAAATTGTGGATGGTATTCAACATGCTACCCAGCATTTCCCCGCATTTGTCCAGATGGTGCAGATAAGCACGGGAGAAGTTCTGGCAGGTGTAGCAATCACAGGAGGGATCCAGCGGCGAATCATCATGGCGATGGAACGCGTTACGGATCTTCAGCACGCCTGTATCGATAAACAGATGCCCATTGCGGGCATTACGGGTTGGCATCACGCAATCGAACATGTCCACACCGCGGCGCACACCCTCTACGAGATCTTCCGGTTTGCCAACGCCCATAAGGTAACGAGGTTTGTCAGCGGGCATCAGGCCTGGCAAGTAGTCCAGCACCTTGATCATCTCGTGTTTGGGTTCGCCTACCGACAAACCGCCGATGGCCAGGCCATCGAACCCGATTTTGTCGAGGCCTTCAAGCGAGCGTTTACGCAAGCTTTCATGCATACCGCCCTGGACGATACCGAACAGCGCAGCGGTGTTATCACCGTGGGCGTTCTTCGACCGCTGAGCCCAACGTAGCGACAACTCCATGGAGATTCTCGCGACATCTTCATCGGCCGGGTAAGGCGTGCACTCGTCGAAAATCATCACGATGTCCGAACCCAGGTCACGCTGTACCTGCATCGACTCTTCCGGCCCCATGAATACTTTAGAACCATCCACCGGCGAGGCGAACGTTACGCCCTCTTCCTTGATCTTGCGCATGGCGCCCAGGCTGAACACCTGAAAACCACCGGAGTCGGTGAGAATTGGGCCTTGCCACTTCATGAAATCGTGCAGGTCGCCGTGCTTCTTGATCACTTCCGTGCCCGGACGCAGCCACAGGTGGAAGGTGTTACCAAGAATGATCTCGGCACCGGTGGCGACGATGTCACGGGGCAGCATGCCCTTTACGGTGCCGTAGGTGCCAACCGGCATGAACGCCGGCGTCTCTACCGTACCGCGAGGGAAAGTAAGGCGACCGCGACGGGCTTTGCCGTCGGTGGCCAATAATTCAAACGACATACGACTCATAAGGTTTCCTCTGGGCCGCGTGGCGCCGGGTTACGGGTGATAAACATCGCATCACCGTAGCTGAAAAAACGGTACCCATTATTGATGGCCGCTTGATAAGCCGCCATGGTTTCCGGGTAACCGGCAAATGCCGACACCAGCATCAAGAGCGTGGATTCCGGCAGATGGAAATTGGTGACCAGGCAATCGACGACGTGGAACGGCCGGCCTGGGAAGATAAATATATCGGTGTCGCCACTGAACGGTTTGAGCACACCATCACGCGCCGCGCTCTCCAAGGAGCGCACGCTGGTGGTACCCACTGCGACTACACGCCCGCCACGAGCCTTGCACGCAGCTACCGCATCGACAACTTCCTGGCTGACTTCCAGCCACTCGCTGTGCATATGGTGGTCTTCGATGTTATCCACACGCACCGGCTGAAAGGTGCCGGCCCCCACGTGCAGGGTCACATAGGCCGTCTCGACGCCCTTGGCCGCAATAGCATCCAGCAGCGGTTGGTCGAAATGCAGTCCGGCCGTTGGCGCGGCAACCGCGCCTAGGCGCTGGGAGTACACCGTCTGATAGCGCTCGCGGTCCGAGTCTTCATCAGGGCGGTCGATATAGGGAGGCAGCGGCATATGGCCGACGCGCTCCAGCAGAGGCAGAACCTCTTCGGCGAACTTGAGCTCGAACAATGCATCATGGCGCGCCACCATCTCGGCTTCGCCGCCGCCTTCGATCAGAATGCTCGAACCCGGCTTCGGTGATTTGCTGGAGCGCACATGGGCTAGCACGCGATAGCTGTCCAGCACGCGCTCCACCAGAATTTCCAGCTTGCCGCCGGAGGCTTTTTGGCCAAACAACCGCGCAGGAATTACGCGGGTGTTGTTGAATACCATTAAGTCGCCTGGGTTTAAATGCTCAAGCAAATCAGTGAATTGACGGTGTGCGAGGGCACCGCTGCCCCCTTCCAGGGTAAGCAGTCGGCTGGCGCGACGCTCGGCCAAAGGGTGGCGTGCGATCAGCGAATCAGGGAGTTCAAAAGTAAAGTCAGAAACGCGCATGATGGGGTTCGTCTAGCAGGGCCGGGAAGTTTAGCGGAAATAGTGAAAATAGACCATGAAACGTGATTGACCAACGGTAATCTCATCTCTATACTTCGCCGCCATTGAGCCCTGATGGCGGAATTGGTAGACGCGGCGGATTCAAAATCCGTTTTCGAAAGGAGTGGGAGTTCGAGTCTCCCTCGGGGCACCACATAGCAGTATCTGAGAGTCTCTACCAGCCTCTCAGACCCAGAGAAACCGGCCACTTGGCCGGTTTTTTTGTGTCTGCTTGTTTATCCCCGTCTCCCCTTATCCGTTGTATCCCTGTATCCCTGCTTGTATCCTGAGAAAAATACCGAACTTTGGGATACAAGGATGAAACGCGCAGACATCAAGCGCCGCCCTCTCGCCGATACCACGCTTGCTGGACTAGAGCCAGAAACAAAGGAATACCGAGAACTGGATGGAAACGGGCTGTATTTTCGGGTCAAACCGGACGGGGGCAAGTCATGGCAACTCCGGTACAAGCGTCCTGCAGGTAAATGGGCATGGATGGGCCTCGGCGGCTATCCAGAAGTCAGCGGCGCACTTGCCCGCGAAAAAGCAGCCGACCTACGGAAGGTTGTCAGTAGCGGAGCCGACCCTCTTGAACAAAGGCGCTCAGCAAAAGCTGCAATCGATGCCGCTCGAACACGCACCTTCAAAGCGGCTGCGGAAGCTTGGCTCAAGGCAAAAGAGGAAAAAGGTCTCGCCTCCTCCACTCTCAATAAAATCCGCACCTATCTCGACAAAGACATTCTTCCAGCGATTGGTGATAAACCTCTAGATGAAATAACCCGAACCGATTGTGCAAATCTCCAAGCATCCCTCGAAGCTCGGGAGGCGCATAACGTAGCGGAAAAGTGTCGGACCTGGGTCAACCAGATCTTCGGCAGAGCAATCGGCTTAGGCCTGACCGAAAACGATCCGGGCAGTCGTCTACGCGACATTGCGGCTCAAGCACCAAAGACTCAACAACACCCTCATTTGCTAGAGCCCGAACTCGGCGAATTTCTCATCGCTTTAAAGAACACCCCCAGCAGACTCACGGCCCGTACGGCAGCATGGCTTTGCCTGTGGACAGCCTCGAGACCTGGAATGGTTCGTCTAGCGGAGTGGAAAGAGTTTGATCTTGATAAAGCCCTGTGGACTACACCGGCCTCAAAGATGAAGATGCGCCGAGATTTCGTGTGTCCCCTTCCGCGCCAAGCGCTGATCGCACTTAGAGAGCTGCACTCTTTAACCGGGCGCAGCCGTTGGCTATTTCCTGGAGTTGGTGCGAAGAATCCGACTATCAGCGAAAACACGATCAACAAAGTTTTTGCGACCATTGGCTACAAAGGACGCCTTGTTGGGCACGGCACGCGGCACACCGCTAGCACGCTGCTCCGTGAACATGGATGGCCAAAGGAACACGTTGAGGCGCAATTAGCCCATAAAGAAGAGGGCATCTCGGGGGTTTACAACAAAGCTCAGTACCTCGAGCAACGGACAACCATGATGCAGTGGTATGCCGATCATCTGGACAGGTTGCAGAGTGAGGGCGTCGTACAGGGCCGGTTCGGACAGGCCATTTGATCATGCGAATCCTGAATCCTCAAAAAAGCGGTGTTCCGCGTGTTCCATGTGTTCCTAAACTGCTGAGAACCTTTAAATTCGGGACTTCTGGGCGTGGAACACAGCTAACGATCAGCTGGAACACATCATCGAAGGTACACAAAAGGTGTTCCAGAATCGGCAACACTTACGAGCAGGACTCCCCTGCCCTCGCTGGCGGTCTTCTAGCTTCGCCGGGCGCAGGCGCTCGCGTTTTTTCGGCCCCGGGAATGGGGCGAGGGGCGAATGATGAGTAACAGACTTTATTTAAGCGCCCCCCTCGACGTCGAGGGCTGGGAAAGCATCGAGGCGTTGGAATATGTGACGCTGTACGAAGAGTTCGCGGAGCGTATAAATGACTTAGTCGAGTTCATACGCGAGGGAGAACGGCATTGGGCGTCCCATCAGAACGAAGATGGAGAGTGGACGGCGGACGCTATCCGTATTCTAGGGGAAGTCAGACGACGCTCCTCTAGCATCCACCAACGCATTGCGCTTTTTGATGACGACCTAGCTCATGCCATCCGCTGGGTTATCGGTGAACTGTCTGCTTCAACCGTTGCCGACTCTCAAATCGTCGCCGCATTAGCGATAGACAGTGCTTGTCGTGCAGTCGAGACCTTAGGATGCTGGCTTGCAGACGTAGATGAAGACCTTTATGCCATAGGAAGAGAGCATGTAACCATTTTGGCCGAAGATGACCCGAACGGCTTCATCGACTTCCTGACTGAATTACGTAGTGATCAACATCTGCGAGAAATAGAGACACGAGAAACTGTTGCGGATCTGCACGGGGCATCGAGGTATTACCTTACGCTTGCAAGAATGTACGCTTCCCCATTGCTGAGCAGCAGCGAGAAGCTTCGAATCAGTACTGCTGCTCGTAAGGCCGGTACTAATTCAGCAGCGGTACGACGCGAGTCCATCACCGACCGAAATGCAGCAATTTGCTCACATGCTAAGCGTTTGTTAAATAACGGAAAATCCATGAGAGAAATTGTGGGCATCATTGCTGGAACTGATTCAGCATTGAAGGCAGCGGGTGCCACCGAAAAACTATCCACAAAGCAAATACGTAACGTTTTAGCTTCAGGTGGGGTATTGATTGCTACCAAAACGCCAAAGCAAGCGACCTGACTGTCATATTCAAAGTATTTCGACTGAAGATAGCCACGGACAAATCAGAATGAAATTGAGATGCTGAAGCGATTAATGTGCTTCTGAGGCAGCAGCGTCCCCCTAGCGTGATGAGACCCTAGGTAAAATTTTAAACTCGACAAGGTAATATCAAAAGGCTAGCTTTGGCTGCTCAATATGCCTAGGGACTCCGCATGAAAATCATTTCTTTGTTCAATCACAAAGGTGGCGTCAGTAAAACGACCACAACCTTCAATTTAGGGTGGATGTTAGCAGAACAAGGATATAGAACACTTATTGTCGATACAGACCCCCAATGCAATTTGACAGCACTTGTCCTTGGCTATACATCCATTGACGACACGTCAGACTTCTATTCAAAAAATCCAAACTGCGACCTTTATAGTTGCATTTTGCCCGTATTAAATGGCGAAGGCCGACATATCGAAGCGGTGCCAGTACAAACTGCACATCCTAATTTATCTTTATTATGCGGAAACCTTCAGCTTTCTGAGGCAGAAACACAAATCAGCGTTGCTTTGACTACCGCTCTGAAGTTACCGGCCATGAGAAATATCCCAGGAGTGCTAGGCCAGTGCGTTCGTTCGACAGCTGAAAAATATGAATTTGACTACGTGATAGTAGATATGAGTCCGAGCGTTGGCGCCCTGAATCAATGCCTATTGATGTCGAGCGACTATTTTATTGTTCCAACAGCACCCGATTTCTTTTGTGCACAAGCGATTAAATCTTTAACACGCGTCATACCAAAATGGCACAAAGAAGTCGAAGAATTTAGAGATCAAGAATTTACATATCATCTTCCGCTTGACCCTCCAAAATTCATTGGAATAATCTCTCAAAAATACCGACCAAGAAACGGAGCACCGGCGAAATCATTTCAACGCTGGATTGACATTATTAACAACGAAGTTGCGAAATCCTTAGTACCTGCACTGGCACCTTTGGGCATGACAATCGACGAAAGTCTTTTTGATGAATATTCTGTACGCGACGAACCATACAACTTGGAGAATATCGCGGACTTCAACTCCCTAATAGCGCAAGCTCAAAAGCATAACGTGCCAGTCTACGCACTTACTGACGCACAAATCGAGCAAGGCGGAAACATATTAGACAATATGAAGGTAAGCCGAAATGACTTCAAAAAAACGTTCAAAAGACTTTCCGAAACAGTTTGCAACTTAACAGCGTAGCATCACTCAATACTATTATTTTGGGATTTATCAACGATAAATCCCATTCTTTAAACTCGCCCAACCAACTCAGATTACCAAACCAATCTATTTGCTAACAAGAGACAAAACGGTGAATGGCTTGCTTGCAAATCAACCGCTTCGGAGCTGATCGCGACCCTTCTGCATTGTAATAAATGGGAAGCTAACTACCGTTCATTTCCCTTCACCAATCTAGCGTGATCCCTGTAACTCTCCACGACTACAGGAAACGCTAAATGACTTCGACGACGCTTAGATCAATCATCCCGCTTTCACCCTCCGCCACTGATTTACTCACTCCCGATCAGGTGGCAGCGACTCTGGGCCTCTCGCATCGCACGCTCGCCGCCTGGCGCAGTTCGCGTCGCAATCCGCTGCCGTATGTAAAAGTCGGAAGCCGCGTGCGATATCGGCCTAAGGATGTGTCGATGTGGCTTGAAAGCCGCACGCACAGCGCTGCCGCAACTGCGAGGAACGAGAAATGAAATCCACTCGCCTCCACTCCTCTGCAAACGACTCTACGCCAATCGACCCTTCGCTGACGCTCATCCGCATCGCCGAGGTCATGGCTATTGTAGGTCTTGCGCGCCCCACCATTTACAAGCTGATGAATGAGCCAGAAAGCGGTTTTCCTAAAACCGTAAAACTCACGAACAGCAACGCTCGCGGCGCTCCAGTGGCCTGGGTTTTTTCGGAAGTTCAAGCGTGGGCACGTGGTCGCATTCAAGCACGTGATGAGGTGGCCGCATGAGCCGCTCGATTGCCAATCAAGCCCTGATGCATCCCTTTTCAGTGCTGCGCCGCATCGGCTTTTCAGCCGCCACGATGCAGCGCCTCGAGCGCTATCGCGGCCGACAGGACAAACAGGGGCGCGTGGTCAGCGTACTTAGCTGGGCCGACGGTACATGGTGCGCCCTCGCGCTTCATTGCGAAAAATCTGGTGCGGTGATCGTTGATGAAGGCCAGCAAACGGAAGCCTACGAAGACGCCCGCTCCATGATCCATTACGGCTTCCTCCCCCTGCTCAACCTGCGCTGGGAAGCCCACGCCTGAAACGAAAACGCCCCCGGCGGCAACCGGGGGCGTTTGAGGTCAATCTGTATGCCCGGTCAATTTATGTCGCATCAAAAAAATGCGCAAGGCTTCGTGCCGGTTGCGCGAATAAAATCTCGGGGTTATCCTGCCGCCGTCGCTGCAAATTCAGCGACCGGGTTTGGCGACCCGAGTTTAAGAAGGCGCACAGGCGCCACCATATCGATTGCAGGCGCTTTTTTTGTGCCCGCATTCCTGCTTTATGGCGGCTGTGCGCGGGAGACCTTAGGGTCTGCCGGGTTCCTTCTTACCCGGTTCGCCAACCTGCGCACAGCTGCCACCCCAATTCGTTTGGCGACGAATCGTGGCAGTTCCTACTTAAGAAGGAGCTCCACCCATGCACGCCCTCATTCCGTCCAAAAATCGCGCCGCTGCACACCGTGCAATGGCTCTCGCCGCTCTACACGCCAACTCCAGTCTTGCTACACGTCTCGCCCGCTACAACGCACATATGGCCAAAGCTCGTGCTCTCGAAGCCGCAGGCGGCGCCCAATGAACAATGCCCTGAGCTTTGCCCTGCCCGAAGACATTCTCAGCGTCAGTCAGCGCGCCGGGGCTGGTGTACCGATTGACGCTATCGCCTGCGCACTTGAGCGCGCGGACTCGGTGCTGACGTTACTCGAAGACCACTTTGAAGGTGAGTCGCGCCTCTCCAACCGTGTTATTGCCGCCGTCATTTGGGATGTTCGCGGCACCCTCGGCTTGATCAAAACCCTCGCTTTGCACGGTGATACCACTTCCGTTCCAGCCGAGAAGGAGGGCGGTGCGCTATGAACGCGTTGACCACGATTGGCCGCACGGATTTTTCGCCTGCTAATGCCAGCGGCTTGAAGTTATTTCGCGTCAACGCAGGCATCCCCATCGAAGATGCTCTGGAGCTAGCCTCTCAGTTGCAAGACCACGTAAACCTGCTCAACCGCGACGCCGCCATGAGCGATCAATGCGAACGGTTTAGTTGGCCTGCTCTGTATCTAGGTGAAATGGCTAAAGCGCTGCTTGATGACGTGGCTGACACCCTGTTCTCGCCGAGGGCCGACACATGAGCCAGCGCCAGAGCAGCAAAGCAAAACGTCCGAGCTTCGCCGACGTAAAAGCTGCCTCGCTGAAGGGCATTGAACGTGTCCTCGCGCACTGGCTGCCCAACGGAAAGCGCGTGGACGGCGGCAAGGAATACACCGCTCCTAATCCGACGCGCACCGACAAGCGAGCAGGTTCACTCAAGGTCAATTTGAACAAAGGCACGTGGGCTGACTTCGCCACTGGCGACAAGGGCGGAGACCTTATTGACTTGGTGCGCTACTTGGACGGCGGCACCGATGTCGAGGCGTGCGCTAAGCTCACCGAACTATTGAGCGTGAGCGTCGGTGCGGCGCAGTCGGCTCCCGCTCAAGGTAAAACCAAAGCACCAACATGGACCGCCATACAGCCGATCCCGGCCGAAGCTATGCAACGTTGCCCGGTCCGCCATCGAGATCACGGTGCTCCGTCGAAAGTCTGGATCTACCGTGACGCTAGCGGTCAGCCACTCATGGCTCTCTACCGTTTTGATCTCTGTCCAGATGAAGACGGCAAGCCCAAAAAGGCCTTCGCTCCTTTGACCTGGTGCCAGCGCTCTAACAGCGAAACCACGCAATGGCGCTGGCAGGGATTGCCTGATCCGCGCCCGCTTCTGCGCTTGGAAGAGTTGGCACTGCGCGATGCCGCACCTGTCGTGTTGTGCGAAGGCGAAAAAGCCGCCGATGCGGCAGGCGAATTGATGCTGGACTACGTGGCAACGTGCTGGCCGAACGGATCTAACTCTTGGCACAAGACCGACCTGACACCACTCAAAGGGCGCTCGGTTGTGCTTTGGCCGGACAACGACAGCAGCGGCAAGTCGTGTATGGAAGAAGTCGCCAAAAAGCTGCACGAAATCGGCGCCGAATCGGTCCGGTTCGTCGCGCTCACTGTGTTCAAACGCAAGCCCACTTTGAAGGACGATCAAGCAGTCTTTGCCAAAGGTGGCACGTGGGACGACGGCGACGATGCCGCCGACGCGCTGGCCAAAGGTTGGACGGCAGCACACGTCGCCGAGCTGGAGCGCAGCGGTGAGCTTTTCGTCTCCCTCAACCACGAGCAGTCCGACGAACCTGCAGAGCCAAAAGCAGCAGCCAAACAACCGGCAAAATCGAAAAACGATTTGCTGCCGGGTGGTTTTCGACTTGCCCCCGAAGGAGTCTTCTATACCAGCGATGATGGTGAGTCGCGGCCTGTGTGTTCCTACTTGGAACTCCTCGCCCGTACTCGCGATGAAAAGGGTCACAACTGGGGTTTGCTGGTTGAGTTCGATGATCCGGACGGGGCTAAAAAGCGCTGGAACATTCCAGCTCGCAACATGACCGGCGACTTCGGCAAAGACGTTTTAGGGCCGCTGGTGGATATGGGATTGCGCTTGCCTGGAACGCGCTCCGGTCGCAATGCGCGCAACGATCTTCAAAGTTACCTGCAAGGGTTCGACAGCAACGAGCGGGCGCGCTTAGTCACTCGCCTTGGATGGCATGGACCTGCATACCTGCTACCCGATCAGCAAATCGGCAACAGCCATGAGCATCTGTTCTTTTGTGATTCCGGCGCGCAGCTTCCTCCCATTAGCGAGGCCGGCACATTGGAGCAATGGCAAAAGCAGATCGGCTCGCTTTGCGTTGGGAATCACCGCTTGGCGTTTGTCGCCAGCGTTGCCTTTGCCGGACCGCTTTTGCATTTGCTGGGGCATGAATCAGGTGGCTTTCATCTATACGGAGACAGCTCCGGCGGTAAGACGACACACCTGCAAGTTGCCGCCTCGGTCTATGGCGGACCGCGACTAGTCCGGTCCTGGCGCTCGACGGATAACGCATTGGAGTCGATTGCCGCCGCGCATTCGGACGGCGTTCTGGTACTCGACGAAATAGGTATGTGCGATCCGCGCATTATCGGTGAAACGGTGTACATGCTCGGCAACGGCACGGGTAAAGCGCGCGCCAATGATCGAGGGCAAGCAGGCCGTCAGGTGCAAGAGTGGCGCTTGCTATTTCTCTCGACCGGCGAAAAGACACTGGCGCAGCACATGGCCGACGCGAACAAAGAGCTAAAGGCAGGGATGGAAATCCGCATGCTCGCTGTGCCTGCGGATGCGAGCAAAGGACTGGGCATGTTCGACGTGCTGAACGGGTTCGAAGACGCCGCCGCCCTGTCGGACGCACTCAAAGCACGAGTAGGCAAATACTACGGTACGCCGCTTACCGCGTTCCTGTCAGCGCTGTGCAAGCCAGGTGAAATGCTCGGCTGGACAGCCATGCTGCGGCGCACGGTGGAGCGCTTCATCGCCAAGGCCCTTCCTGCTTCCGCCAGCGGTCAAGCGCATCGTGCCGCTGCTCGCTTCGGTCTTGCCGCTGCCGCAGGTGAACTCGCGACGGCGCTCGGTGTAACAGGCTGGCCGGAGGGCACCGCGACCACAGCGGCGCAAGTTTGCCTGAATGCTTGGCTCGAGGAGCGCGGTGGCGCCGGGAACATGGAAGGTGACGCCATCGTGAGTCGATTGCAGCAAGTCATCGAGCGATTCGGTGAAAGCCGCTTCACACGCTGGGACGGTCTTGCCGCCAAAACCGACGATCACGCACCACGAACCACCGACCGCCTCGGTTTCCGGCGCACAGTTGAACACGGCATGGGCGATGGCGTTTACACGTTGGTCACCTACTACTTCCTGCCCACCGCGTGGAGGGCCGAAGTGTTCAAAGGCATGAGCCTTACCTTGGTCAATCGGGAGCTGATCGAGCGCGGGATTTTGGAAGCCAGCGCTGAGGGCCGTGCTGCGCAATCGGTGCGACTACCTGGACTCGCCAAAACAAGAGCTTACGTGGTGCATGCCAATGCCCTCCTCTCCTCTGAAACCGAAGCCGCGTGAAGTATTGGCGGATCGAGGAGAGCTGCCGGCCGCTTCGGGTCTGGCCCACCCGGGATCCAATCGAACGAATATCAAAATCTGAAATGGAAGACTTCCAATGAGCGACTACCAAAAGCAAATCAAGCAACACCAAATCGAAATGGAACAACTCGAAAAGAAACTGCCGAAACTCACTAACTCGGCCAAGGAAGCCAAAAGCCTGTACGCCCATACGCGTCACAATCGAGCGCCTTACCCACATGAAGTGATCAATGCTCTCAGCAACGCGAGGTCCGAAATAGCTCGCCATGCTTCCGAGATCAGACGGCTGCAAACGTTGGTCGATTGGGAGGACGGAATTCGATCTGCCGGTAGTAACATAAAAAAGGCACAGAAAGAAATCAGCCAGATGCAGAACGATCTGCGAAAGCAGCAAGACAAACGCGCCAAGCTTTCGAGCAAACTCGAAAGACTGGAAGAAGAGAAACGCACTGAAATTGAAAGGGCTCAATACGTCGAAAAACAAGCGGCAGCGAGCTACTCCGTTGCGTTGAGCGATGGAGATGACGCGGAAGAACAACGTGCGGAAAAGGCGCTCCGACAAGCCTCAGAGGCGCTTGCAGAAGCAACCCGTGACAAGTGGGGCATTGCAACTGCAACGCAAGCTTTGAAAGATGAAGTGGAGAAGCTCGAAGCAGCCATTGCAGAGAGTAGCCAGACCTTGAAAGATCTTCGATACCAGCAGCTACGTGCAGCACGGTTCATGTGGGCCGACCGTCTAGACAAAGCAGCTCAGGACTTCGCAGCCATCGCAGCACATCTGCATGCGACGGAAAAGGCGATGGGGCGTTCGAGCTCTCTAACTGACCTCTACGTACCACTACTCGTACCGTTCGGACCGATGGCCATCAATGAAGATACGGTCACTGCGAAGGCGGGTGCAATTTCCATTGAGCAACTGATCGCCGCTTGATTGCCCGCGTCGCGACTACCAGTCGTGACGCTCCCTCCTAAACCGGAGCATCACTCGCGGAACACAAAACGTGTTCCGCATTACTGGTGTTCCGGTTTATCGCATTTGGTGTTCCACCTCTGAAAGCCTTTATTTACTTGGCTTCTAGCGTTTCCGGAACACATGGAACACATGGAACACCGCATTTTCGCCACCCAAGGATTAGGATTCCCCTCGCCCCTTTTCACGGCGTGAACCTTCAGCGCAAGCAGACGCGACGGATCGCTCCAGATCCACCGATCTACTGTGTCTAACTCCTCCCAGGCGAAGGAGTTGGAGCGGCGGATTTTACGGGTCCTCCCTAAGGGGGGCCCCCTACACGGGTTATCAGACTCGCAGGTTTCCTCTAGCTCAAATTTCTGCAGGGATGTCCGTCTTACCTGGATGAGCTCTCCAAAGGTGCCGACTAACTCAACACTGATGCGAATATCCATCGCAAGCATAATTTACGGTGAGCGTTCCCAAATTTAATTGGTCGCTATAGACTCTAGGCTTTTCCAGAAGAATGAAAGGGAAGTCAATGTTAAGCGCGATAAAAATAGCACTACTCGACGAAACACAACGAATTTGGTTTGTAAGATCATCTTCTGGAAGATACGCACCTCACTTCAAATCTGGAAAACTAATCGCCACAGACTATCTTTCCGAAGTTTTCAATGAGTCAGAACTAGATGTAATGCCCACAAAAGAGTCGATAAAAAGTGCTCTGCTCACTAACGACAAGTTTTCCGAATTTCGAGTCAACACCAAAGATAAAAAGGAAACAAAATCATTAAACCTGTCCGGCGCGAAGCTTCAAGCCGCGATAACCAAATTCAAGGAAGACATTGGCATAGGTGATTTAATAATTACCAAAACTGCTTCCGGTGGATTCATGTTCGGGATCTGCAACTCAGACGAAGCATATTTTAGTAAAGAGCCAGTTACATTAGCTTCAGCGGAGGTGGAGGGTGCCTCCGCACAGGACAAGATTAAATTAAAATACACTCTGAGGAAAAATGTAACGTGGGGGCCAACAATCAGAGAGAGTGAAATTCCCGACGCCCTCAAAAACTCCTTGGCCAGAAACACTCTGACAGAAATAACTCAATATAAAGAAATGGTGTACCACCTCTTATACCCTTTTTATACTGACGGGCAAAACTTATATTTTTCGAACAAAATAAGAAGCACAAGAGACATTAATTCTGCAGTAGTTGGAAAGCTTTTCCAAAATATCTCACTTGTGAACCCACTTGTTTCAGCATTGCTGAACGATATAGATATAGATCCCGAACAGCTTCTTAGAGAAGTTGACTTCAGTATTTTTTCCAATGTCGTTCTCTCCACTTCCAAAGCAGACTTCATGTCTCCGGGAGACACATGGTCGAAGATTCCTTTGATAGGAAACTTTAACTCAAAAACACTAACTACCGCTGTTCTCTCATGCTTGTTAGTCACTGGCATTGTTGGAATCCATGAAATAGAAAGCGCACTCGCTAACTCAAGCGTTCAAAACCAAGTGGATTCAAGTGGAATATCACCTTCTTCTACGAAACCATCAGAAGAAATTGAAAACACCTTATTTAACGACAAGTTCAGGGACGAACAAACATCTACGCCCGAACTAGACAAAATCAGAGAGTCTCTATTAAGACAAAAAAACGCTATAAACCAACTTAGCGAAAGAACATACGCAAAAGCGATCAATGACTCACTGCAATTAGAACTCCTACAACCGAACACAAGCAATTTGGAAAACATTGAATTTGGTATAAAACTTCAAAAACTTGGGAGTAATTGATGAAAGTAGTAGAGCCGGTAAGCAGCGCATTGCTAATCACGGCATGTGTTTACGCTGCCGGCACGAGCCAAAATAACGCTTTTTTGCGCTCCTTCAGGCTTAGTCCTGAGTTCAGCCAGCCTGCACTGGATAAAGTATTTTATGATGGCGGAATGATAATATACGAAATACTTTATAGGATGCTCTATAATGCAGCTCTTTATCTAACCGTTCACGTCACTTCGACATTAGCAATAATAATTCTATTGGCGCTACTATTAAAAAAACTTAGCAGCAGTCGCTTCTCAGCCAATCTAACATCTGCATTGAAAACAATAGCCGGCTGGAGCAGCTTGATTTTCATAGGAGCATTAGTTTACTTAAGTTTTGCAGCTTATGAAAAAGGTCAGGCCGATGGAGCAAGAATAGCTCAGATTTTCCTATCTAAGTGTTTTGAAATAAAGGTCACATCAGGAGAGAAAACCTCGACTGGGTGCGCATTCAGAAAGGACAAAGACTCAATCTGGTATTACACAACCGGTGGCGATGGCGAAATCAAAGTCTTCTCTGAGACCTTAACGGAAACTTCAAAGATAGAATACCTTAAACCTAGGGCTATCATAAATCAAAATAAGTTGCTTGATGAATTATATAAACCATTAATGAAATAATCCAAAAAACAAAACTCTCAAGCCCGTCAGAACGGGCTGAGAGAGATTTTTATCAAAAAAGAAATCGAAGATAATCGAAACGTTTAAAACCAAACATTCTCAATTGATATCTTCCTTAAACGGAGATACCTCTTATCTCTAGCAAGCATAGGTTCCGCCGCAACTATCTGACCAAGCATCTTCACAAACTCATAGGGAGGTATCGTGTTATCAGCTAAAACTTTATCGAGTAACGCGAGCATCTGCTCCGGATATTGAGTAGATAACGGAATCTGAGAATTATTATGAGAATTAAAAAACAATGCGTCACATCGCGGCATTACTGTTAGCAATGGCAAAACAATTCTAACAACATCAGGAAAATAATCGGACGATTTATCAGCATAGTTTATAAAACATCTAGTTGTGTCACAACTCAAATAACGTAACTCTCGCGGCCATGCCCTTTCCAGAAATGGCCTTCCAAATTTTTTCCAATCAGATTTTGACTTAAGCAATGTAGATAAATATCTCAATACATCTACACGACCTGCATCATCAGTAGTCTGAAGTACCTCCCTAACCTCCTGAAAGCTTACCCCCAGACCTTTACGCATTCCATATCGACAAGCCAACACTAGATGCTGATGGAGAATTCTAGAGCGATCTCGCCCCCACTTCCATTCACCAAGACGACTAAATAGACTAATAAATTGCGTCTTCACTTCTGCAAATAGTTCTGGGCTAAAGTGTCGGTTGTCATGCAAACGGCCATCCCAGGCAACTTCTGAAAACTTACTATCCATGGAGAAAAGAGGAAGAACTTTTTCTGTGGTCCACCCTGGCTCAACCCAGAATAGCCAACCTAGCTTAAGGGAGATAACGCTAACAATATACTTAAGACAAGCTAACTCTATCGACAACAAGCGATTCAATCGGTCTTTCAAAACAGGTTGAATACCTTTGCCCTGCTTCAACCCACCGTAATCCATCATTTCAAATAAAACATCTGTCATACGCCCCATCGGCGAAGCTCTTGATCTTTCGAGCGTTTGAATACTCGTTGGCGGAATTGACGTAGGAGATCCCGATAAGTCATACGCACTTACCAATGCGATATCTCCGCAGTTAATTAGCAGATCAACAGCCGAATCCCAAATAAAAAGCCCGAGCGCAGGGTTCAGATTGAAGATTGTCTTTAAATTACTCCCCATCCACTGGGAATATGCCTGAGAGAACCTCGCAACCTCACTAGAAGGCAAGGTAATCAAACGCCGAGCGGCATGCGCGGTGAGCCTGGCGTCAGTATTAGGCCATTCAGAAAGCAGTTCTTGCCAAAGAACTAAGGGATAAGAGGCCGTTTTGGATTCGAGTATCAAGCTCTTCAAAGCCCTTAAAGGCTTCTGCTCCACTAAACCGACAAAAGGTCGCTCCTCTACAAAACCATTAACAATTCTAGGCATGCGCTCTAAAGAAATCTTGATTACGTCTTTTAATTCACACCCAATCAAAAGACTTGCATCTTTATCTGTGTTTACCCACCCCGCACGTCTTACGGTGTTTCTAAAACTGGTGCTCGCCAGATCATCATCTAAACCCTCAATCTTCTTCAACTCATCGAGTCTATCGAGCGATGTTCTACTTAGTGAGCAACCACCGTCACGTAGACCAAGGAGGAAATCAATGGTGGCGTACTGTCCATCGTATGCTTGATATACATTTAAATTAACGTTATCAACCGGACCTTTGATAATTCTCTCTTCCAAGTGAGCTCTTGCGTTTGCAGTGAACCGCCCCCAGAACTTAACGAGCATGAACAATATCTGTTTTCTACATCCCTCAGGCCAAAACCCAGAATCGCCGAGCGCCATGAGATACTTCGAGACTTCGTCAGAGCTAAACAAACCTGGAAAATTAAGCGCAAAAACTTTTAACTGCGGAAAGAAATGCGGCTCAAAATCTGGCCACATAAGGAACTCTAATTTCGCTTTTTCCGGATCCGCTATTGCAAGTTCTCCATACAAATTTGAAAAAGTTTTAACAAATTCATATGCCTCATCATTAATTACTCGGTCTTTATCTTCAAAAATATCCGGAGCGGAAAAATAAGATAGCTCACCGATAAGTTTTGAAGCTCTACAGATTGCGTCCCTCCACAATGAAAGCACTTCCAAAAGGTGCTCACTCGGAACATCAAAATCTTCGCCATTAAGTGATACCAACTCTAATTCAAGTTCTGCAACGCCCAAACCGTCTTGTATCTCTGTCAGCGGCAGGCTAGTACTACGCCTTATTTTAAGACTTGGCTTAATCGCTCTTTCCAAGTACTGAAATGCTAAAAAAACCCACCCTCTCGCACCGACAAGCTCCTTAAACTGATACCACTCCATATTTAAATTAGAACTTGGATTACGTTCATTCTCAGCAATAAGCACTCCCCACTCATTGACATTTTTATCGAGCTTTTGGTCTTTACGACCTAGTTTATACTCGATCATCTTCAATAAATGTTGATGTAAATTTGACTTGCCAGCCGCCCACCACAAAGCCCATGGGTCATTTACATTATTTGCAATCCACCCGGCAATAAATTTCAGTCGCGCAGGAAGTTCTTTATGAGCGACCCCCGCAAGAGACGCCTTATCCCGAGACAAAACATACTTATCATCAGTTAGAGACGAGAGATAATTTACGCCCCAATATTGATTATCGTTACTTTTATAATCAACCAATGGGTCGTGATCCAAACCAAAAATATCCCTAGGAGAAAAGTTAAAACTCTCTGACTCCGGGTAACGCCTTACAAGTCGACCCTCCATATTTCTGACATAGGGATCAAAAACACAAAGCCACTCTGCGCTCGGCAGGGGATTTGTGTTACAGAATTCCTCCGCACCTACTGCAGAACTGATCAACTGTGCAACCTGGCCCCTTTCAAATGCCGTTAGTGTTCTAGGCGAATTTTGAGCGAGCTTCAAAGCATTAGATCGCCATTTCTCAGGATTGTCAGAGTACTCAGCCCACGAAGCTAAAGAGTCCCAGAGATCATCATATTCATTGTAAGCAATCCCCGTGACTCCACGATGACGCCAATTTTGTTCAACCGACTCTTTTTCTCCCCTCTCAAACGCAAATATCGACCCTGTGGTATCCCCATTTTTTGCATGAAGTCCTTCAAGCAAATACTTCACTGGAGGATCTTCCGCACTATAACCAAGCAACACTATAATATATTGGCTCGCAAGTGCTTTTATAAAACGATTAGCCCAGCCGTCTGCAAGATACGCACGCCCAAAGTCAGCGCTACTAATTATGAGATTGGACTTTCCGCCAGCACGACTTTTCGCATCCAATCGACCATGCAGATATACTACACCCTCAGGTGCAACACCTACGTTCAAATCGGGTAGTGCTGGCTGCACATGTACCTTTATTCCTTTCTGAGCATGCTCAAACAAAAGATCAAAGTTGGTAGTCACAACCTGTGGCGCTCCGCTAGCACTTCTTGAAAGCCGGAGAATAATCTTGTGATAATCAACGAACGGAGATTTTTTCCCCTTTAGAACAGCACTAACTTCTCGCTCGATAGCTGCTGCCCCATATTCCTGCTGTAACAAATAGAAGACTTGGTCAAAGGAGAACGGCAGTTTCTGTTTTTTTGACTCTTCATTACTGCATGCATCTTCCATCATAGTTAGATAGGCAAATAATTGATTATCCACCCTAGATGAGACGCCCAGCCGAGTCATAACTTCAATTGTTAAATCCAAGAAGTTAGGATAACCAGCAGGCACTGATACACCAGCGCCACAGAAAAAGACAACACGCCCTTCTTCACGGGCTGCAATCAACAATTCAGGAATCTCCGGTCCGTTCTCTAGCAGGCGCATATCAGATCCATTCCGAGCGGTATTTCGGTAAGGTTAACTCATAAGACACGACTCACGCCGAGCCGGAGAACCTCCGGTGTACATCTCCGGGCAGGGATCCTGTTACCGACTAAGAATCGCTATGTGATCATCAAAAACGTATTGGCCAGGAAAACAGCTGGCTCCTCAACGAGAGAGCGATAATGGTTTCTCGTTGAGTCTGTCGCTGCATAGCACTCACCGGACTGTATCCCCGCATGTATCCCTAGGATTGAAACTAGCTTGCATGCCCCGTAATATATAGCGCAAGCGAGTCTCCCTCGGGCACCATCTTAAAAAAAGACCTTGAATTTCAAGGTCTTTTTTTTCGTCTGTGGAAAAGTGAAGTCACGTCGCCAGAGGCCGGCAAAGGTGCCCAGAAGGCGAGACCAGACAAAACCAGCCCACAAGATAGTTACACGCCTTAAAAATCGTTGAGCGCGCTCACGCCCCGCCCCAGAAGCCTTGTGATGACATCGAAAGCCCACTCTCGCTCACCTCCCATCACGCATAAGCCAACGCGCGAATCTCGAATTACGATATCGGCCTTATCGATTGGACGAATTTGGGCTACGCCGAGGCGTCGGCAACACCCAGGCTCGATCATTGAGAGATTTCTAGCTTAGGTAGAAGGCAATATCCGGTAGGAATCCTGGCAAATGTTCCGCATCAGGCAGTGCGCGTATCGGTAAGCGTCTGCCGAACTCAACTTGCATAAGTTTGAGATTCATTATGGAGGGCTTCGCAAAGAGCTGTAGGCAGGTTTCGAGTGCAATCAACTGTTGGTTGAGGCTCGTCTCAGCACACTCGGCCTGCCGCCCTACCCAAAGGAGATGAGATGAAGGACCAATACGCCCCTATCCTGATTGTTATCCTTGACGTTCAAGATGCGATTGATCGTCCGAACTGGGACGGCAAAAATAATCCTAACTATTTGCCGGTCATCCCGCGCCTTCTCAATCAGTGTGAATCGCCCCGGATTCTCTAGACACCTTGCAAGCTCGTTGCGTAACGCTTTTCAAACTCTACCGATGGCAGCTGATTGTTGAAACCATGGCGGCGTTTTACGTTGTTTCATACGTACGAATGTAGGTGATGTCAGTGACCCAAACCCTGTTGGATTCCAAGACATCGAACTGGCGCTTCAACAAATTGGGTAATGCTACCGCTGGCTTACCGCCGCACTTTCCGGGGCGGCGTCGATAACCTGTCTGAGAACGCATACCTTAAAGACGCATCAGCCTAGCCACACAATGACCACCACAATCCTCACAGACCTAGCGCAGATCGTCATGGATTTTGCGATAGCCGTAAACGCCGCCGCTCTCCAGCCAGGAATGCTTGATCAAACCCAGCAGTCGCTGGTCGTCTTTGGCGCGTATAGATTGCGGCTCAGACCACCACGCTGTAATAACCACCGGGATGCACTATCAGCGTCAGGCAAAGCCGTCGAATCGAGTAGTCGCCCGTGCGCTGCTTGATAAAGGCGCACTTCAGGCGCACTTTTTGGCGAAGTATCCAAACACCTCAGACTTGGGTACCAATATAGCGCCCGATTGAAGTGTTCAACATCATTAGGCCAGTTCAGGCCCGCAGTCCCTGAGGATATTCGAGAGCTCGCCCTGATCCGCCCTCGCACTTTCCGCCCGCCCAAAACAAAACCCCATCTGCTTTCGCAAATGGGGTTTCGGAATTTAATCTTGACGATGACCTACTCTCACATGGGGAAACCCCACACTACCATCGGCGATGCATCGTTTCACTACTGAGTTCGGGATGGGATCAGGTGGTTCCA
>NZ_FYDK01000003.1:0-752242 GCF_900187495.1 Pseudomonas sp. Irchel 3H9
TCAAGTGATTATTTTCAGAAGCTTTCGAAGATTTCTTCAACAACTTCAACCACTTGCGCTTCTGATCTCTCATCAGCGGGAGGCGAATTCTACAGCGTTACACGCTGCTGTCAACACCTCTTTTTCAACTTCCTTCTGGCTTCGATGAACTGAAGCAACTTACTGCCGAAAACTGCGTAACTCATTGTTTACCAAGGAGTTTTCCGTTTCGACTGCGCCGGAAGTGGGGCGAATTATAGACAGATATAATTCGCCGTCAACACTTAATTTCAGCCTTATTCAGATTTCAGCGTAATGCGTGCAAAGGCCTTCTTCCCCGCCTGACAAACGTGGGTCGCTCCGAGCTCATATATAAAGGTGCGATCTACCACCTCGCCATCTATACGCACACCACCCGAACCCAGAAGGTCACGAGCCACGGCGGAGTTTTTCACCAAGCCCGCCTTATTAAGAACGGCCGCAATCGGCATCGCCTCAGCAGCAGTCAGCTCAACCTCAGGCAGATCATCCGGCAACTCGCCATCTTTCATGCGGTTGCCCGCCGCGCGGTGAGCACTGGCCGCAGCCTCTTCACCATGGAACCGAGCAACAATCTCTTCTGCCAGCTTGATTTTCACATCACGCGGGTTGGCACCCGCCTCGACATCAGCGCGCAACGCATTGATCTCGTCCATCGAGCGGAAGCTCAACAGCTCAAAGTAACGCCACATCAGCGCATCAGGAATGGAAACCAGCTTGCCGTACATCACGCCTGGCGCCTCTTGGATACCTACATAGTTACCCAGAGACTTGGACATCTTCTTGACGCCATCCAACCCTTCCAGCAATGGCATGGTCAGAATGCACTGAGCCTCTTGCCCATACGCACGCTGGAGCTCACGCCCCATCAGCAGGTTGAACTTCTGGTCGGTACCACCCAGCTCCACATCGGCACGCAGCGCCACCGAGTCATAACCCTGGACTAGCGGATACAGGAACTCATGAATAGCGATCGGCTGATTGGTGGAGTAGCGCTTATCGAAGTCGTCGCGCTCAAGCATTCGCGCAACGGTGTACTGAGATGTCAGACGAATAAAGTCGGCCGGCCCCATCTGATCCATCCAGGTGGAGTTGAACGCCACCTCGGTCTTAGCCGGATCAAGAATCTTGAATACTTGGGTCTTGTAGGTCTCGGCGTTGTCGAGAACCTGCTCGCGGGTTAGCGGCGGGCGCGTAGCGCTTTTGCCACTCGGGTCGCCGATCATCCCAGTGAAGTCACCTATAAGGAAGATGACCTGATGCCCCAGCTCCTGGAACTGACGTAGCTTATTAATAAGCACGGTGTGACCCAGGTGCAGGTCCGGCGCTGTCGGATCGAAACCAGCCTTAATACGCAGGGGTTGGCCACGCTTGAGCTTTTCGATCAGCTCGGCCTCAACCAACAGTTCTTCCGCACCACGTTTTATCAGCGCTAGCTGCTCTTCAACCGACTTCATAACAGACCCGCAAGGCTCAGATTCAAAAGGGAACCAACCATACAAGATCAGGGACTAATTACAAGTTTTGCCCTGCGCACGGACACCGTTCAGCAAGCCCAGCATTCGCGAGCTTGCGCCACAGATGATTTGGTTATATTTTATACAGTTATTTCATCTTCATCATGTCATTCATCTTTTCCATTTCATCTTCAAAGTCAAATTACCTATGACCACTGAACCGTCTAAAGCGCCGCCGCTTTACCCGAAGACCCACCTGCTCGCCGCAAGTGGTATCGCCGCCCTTCTTAGCCTGGCACTCCTGGTATTCCCTTCCAGTGACGTAGAAGCCAAACGAACATCCCTGAGCCTCGACTTGGAGAGTCCAGTTGAACAACTGACACAAGATCAAGACGCTTCCGACGCTCAACAAGCCACAAATGCCCCATCTGAATCGCCGTTTGCCCAGATAGAAAACACGCCCGAAGATACCCAGCAAGCGGCAAAGGAACTGCAAAAGCCAGTCGCAGACGCAGCTAAGAATCCTCAGCACCGCGAAGTGATCGTCGCAAAAGGCGATACGCTTTCGACCCTTTTCGAGAAGGTTGGCCTTCCTGCCGCCACCGTTAACGACGTGCTGGCCAGCGACAAACAAGCCAAGCAGTTCACCCAACTGAAACACGGCCAGAAGCTTGAGTTCGAATTGACGCCTGACGGCCAGTTGAACAACCTGCACAGCAACGTCAGCGACCTCGAAAGCATCTCCCTGACTAAGGGCGCTAAAGGTTTCGCGTTCAATCGCATCACCACCAAACCAGTGATGCGCTCCGCCTACGTTCACGGTGTGATCAACAGCTCGCTGTCGCAATCCGCTGCGCGCGCGGGGTTGTCGCATAGCATGACCATGGACATGGCCAGCGTATTTGGCTACGACATCGACTTCGCCCAAGACATCCGCCAAGGCGACGAATTCGACGTGATCTACGAGCAGAAAGTCGCCAACGGCAAAGTGGTCGGCACTGGCAATATTCTTTCTGCACGCTTCACCAACCGCGGCAAGACCTACACCGCTGTGCGCTACACCAACAAGCAAGGCAATAGCAGCTACTACACGGCTGATGGCAATAGCATGCGCAAAGCCTTCATCCGTACCCCAGTGGACTTCGCTCGCATCAGCTCGCGTTTCTCCATGGGGCGCAAGCATCCAATCCTGAACAAAATCCGCGCACACAAGGGCGTCGACTACGCAGCTCCTCGTGGTACGCCTATCAAGGCAGCGGGAGACGGCAAGGTCCTGCTGGCTGGCCGTCGCGGCGGTTACGGCAACACAGTGATCATTCAGCACGGCAACACCTACCGAACCTTGTATGGCCACATGCAAGGCTTCGCAAAGGGCGTGAAGACGGGCGGTAATGTGAAGCAGGGTCAGGTGATCGGCTATATCGGCACTACCGGCCTCTCCACCGGACCGCATTTGCACTACGAGTTCCAGGTCAATGGCGTACACGTTGATCCACTGGGCCAGAAACTGCCGATGGCCGACCCAATCGCCAAAGCAGAGCGCGCGCGCTTCATGCAACAAAGCCAGCCCCTGATGGCACGTATGGACCAGGAGCGTTCCACCCTTCTGGCTTCGGCGAAGCGTTAAGTCATGCCGCTCTATATAGGTGTGATGTCCGGAACCAGCCTCGACGGCCTGGATATCGCCCTGATCGAACAAAGTGCAGCGGTCAATCTGATCGCCACCCACTACACTCCGATGCCGGACACCCTGCGCGCAGAGCTGCTAAGCCTGTGCGCTAGCGGCCCGGATGAGATTGCCCGCTCGGCGATCGCCCAGCAGCATTGGGTTACCCTCGCCGCTCAAGGCATTCACACACTGCTCGACCAGCAAAACCTCAAGCCTCAAGATATCCGCGCGATCGGCAGCCATGGTCAGACTATCCGCCACGAACCCGCCCGAGGTTTTACGGTGCAGATCGGAAACCCGGCCTTGCTCACTGAGCTGACGGGCATCACCGTGGTCAGCGACTTTCGCAGCCGCGATGTAGCCGCCGGCGGCCAGGGTGCACCGCTCGTCCCTGCGTTTCATGAAGCATTGTTTGGCGAAAGCACCGGCAACCGTGCGGTGTTGAATATAGGCGGTTTCAGCAACCTCAGCCTGATTGAGACCGGCAAACCTGTAGCCGGCTTCGACTGCGGCCCGGGCAATGTCCTGTTGGATGCCTGGATTCATCTACAACGCGGCGAACACTTTGATCGCGACGGCCAGTGGGCAGCCAGCGGCAAAGTAGAACCTCAGTTGCTCAACGCTCTGCTCGGCGACCCGTTTTTCCTGACAAAAGGCCCAAAAAGCACCGGCCGAGAAGTGTTCAACCTGGGATGGTTGCAACAGCACCTTAGCCGCCTGCCAGCCTTCGAACCCCAGAACGTGCAGGCCAGCTTGCTGGAACTGACCGCACTGACCATCGCTGAGTCCCTGCAAACCGCACAATCGCAGACAGAAACGCTCTTGATCTGTGGCGGCGGCGCCCATAACACCGCAATGATGAAGCGACTGGCCGCCCTGCTGCCATCCACCCAGGTCAGCAGCACAGCCACTCACGGCGTAGACCCCGACTGGGTCGAAGCCATGGCCTTCGCCTGGCTGGCCCATTGCTGCCTGGAAGGCATTGCCGCCAACCGTCCCAGCGTCACTGGCGCGCGCGGACTGCGGTTACTGGGCGCAATCTACCCCGCCTGACTAATCCGCAGACAGCAAAACGCCGCTTGGCCCATGAAAGCCAAGCGGCGTTTTTGTATCCACTCTCGATCAGATCGAGAACGAAGACCCGCAACCACATGTAGTGGTGGCATTAGGGTTCTTGATCACGAAACGCGAACCCTCCAGACCTTCCTGATAATCCACCTCGGCGCCCGCCAAGTACTGGAAACTCATCGGGTCTACAACCAGGCTCACGCCCTCGCGCTCAACGATAGTGTCATCGTCAGCCACGTCTTCATCGAAGGTAAAGCCGTACTGAAACCCTGAACAACCGCCGCCCGTAACGAATACGCGCAGCTTCAAGCGATCATTACCCTCTTCATCGACCAGGCTCTTCACCTTGTGCGCAGCACCGTGGGTGAATTGCAAAGCCGTGGGGGTGAAGGATTCAACGCTCATGCTGATAATCTCCCGGCGTAGAGCCGCCATATGCGTAATGGCGGGCATTATCCGCTTCTCCTAGAAAATCGGTCAACTATTGTTACGGTATATCAATCTGCATCGCCGCCATTAGAAATACAAAAGGCCCGATCAACGGGCCTTTTGCGCAATCAACAAACCGCCTTAAGGCAGCATGCCGGCATGGGACAAGCCCAACTTCTCATCCAAGCCGAATAGGATGTTCATGTTCTGCACAGCCTGGCCCGACGCGCCCTTGACCAGGTTATCGATCACCGACAGCACGACCACCAGGTCACCGTCCTGCGGACGGTGCACAGCAATCCGGCACACGTTGGCGCCACGCACGCTACGGGTTTCCGGGTGGCTGCCCGCCGGCATTACGTCGACGAACGGCTCATTCGCGTAGCGCTTTTCAAACAACGCCTGCAGGTCTACCGAACGATCGACCACGGTTGCGTATAGCGTGGAGTGGATACCACGGATCATTGGCGTCAGGTGTGGCACAAAGGTCAAGCCCACATCCTTACCGGCAGCACGGCGCAGGCCCTGGCGGATTTCCGGCAGGTGGCGATGCCCTTTTACCGCATAGGCCTTCATGCTTTCCGAAGTCTCGGAGTACAGCGACCCTACCGCAGCACCACGGCCTGCACCGCTGACGCCAGACTTGCAGTCTGCAATCAAGCGCGACGCATCCGCCAACCCAGCTTCAAGCAACGGCAGAAAGCCCAACTGCGTAGCGGTTGGGTAGCAACCCGGCACCGCGATCAGGCGCGCCTGCTTGATTTGCTCACGATTGACTTCAGGCAGGCCATACACCGCCTCTTCCAACAACTCCGGCGCGCCGTGTGGCTGACCGTACCACTTGGCCCATTCATCGGCGTCCTGCAGACGGAAGTCCGCCGACAGATCAATGACCTTGGTGCCAGCTGCCAGCAACTCACCGGCCAGCGCATGGGCAACACCATGTGGCGTGGCGAAGAACACCACGTCGCAGGCGCCAAGGGTCTTGATGTCCGGAACGCTGAACGCCAAGCCGTCGTAGTGGCCTCGCAGGTTCGGATACATATCGGCCACGGCCAGGCCTGCCTCGGATCGAGAGGTGATGACCACCACCTCAGCTTGCGGATGCTGAGCCAACAGACGCAGCAATTCGACACCGGTGTAACCCGTGCCGCCGACGATACCGACCTTGACCATAAACCTGCCCTCAACGAACCACTGGAAAGCCGTCGATAATAGGGGCCGTATCGCCCTGCGACAACCGTCAACGTGACGTATGGGCGCATGAGCCACTACTATCTTCGCTACCGTGAACCTGGGAATAACTAAAAATGCTTTATCTATGGGTCAAAGCCTTCCACATCATCAGCATCGTCTGCTGGTTTGCCGGGCTGTTCTACCTGCCGCGCCTGTTCGTCTACCACGCCCAAAGCGAGGACACCGTCAGCAAGGAGCGCTTCAGCATCATGGAGCGCAAGTTGTACCGCGGCATCATGGGCCCGGCGATGATTGCCTCCCTGGCATTCGGCATCTGGCTGATTGCCCTCAACCCCGGCATCTTTCAGTCCGGCGGCTGGATCCACGCCAAGCTGACCCTCGTTGTACTGTTGATCGGCTATCACCACATGTGTGGCGCACAGGTAAAACGTTTCGCCCGTGGCGAAAACACCCGCAGCCATGTCTTTTATCGCTGGTTCAATGAAGTCCCGGTTCTGATATTGCTGGCTATCGTAATTTTGGTCGTAGTCAAACCGTTCTAACTTCAATTACTCGGGGTACCTCCAATGTCGCTGCCCGCTCTGCTTGAACAACGTCTGCGCCTGCCCGTGGTGGCTGCGCCGATGTTCCTGATTTCCAATCCACAACTGGTCCTGGCCTGCTGCCGCAATGGCGTGGTCGGGAGCTTTCCTGCGCTCAACCAGCGCGAGAGCAGTGGCTTCAAAGCCTGGCTGGAGGAAATCGAAGCGGGCCTTGCGCAGTTGGACAATCCAGCGCCGTACGCCGTCAACCTTATCGTGCACAACAGTAACCCTCGCCTGGAGGCGGATCTGGCGATCTGCGTTGAGCACAAGGTGCCGATCGTGATCACCAGTTTGGGCGCGGTGAAGGAGTTGGTAGATGCCGTGCACAGCTACGGCGGGCTGGTGTTCCACGATGTCACCACCCGGCGCCATGCCGAAAAAGCCGCTGAAGCCGGTGTAGATGGCCTGATTGCTGTGGCTGCCGGTGCCGGTGGCCATGCCGGCACCTGGAGCCCGTTCTCGCTGATTGCCGAGATTCGACAGTTCTTCGACAAAACCCTGCTGCTGGCCGGGTGCCTCAATCATGGACACGAAATCCTCGCCGCCCAGTTACTGGGCGCAGACCTGGCATATTTCGGCACGCGCTTTATCGGTACCACCGAAAGCCACGCCCCAGATGCCTATAAAGAGATGCTGCTCACATCGCGCGCCGCCGACATCGTGCACACTCCCGCAGTCTCCGGCGTTCCCGCTAGCTTTATGCGCCAAAGCCTGGAAAATGCCGGGTTCGACCTCGCCGCCCTGCAAGGCAAAGGCGAAGTCAACTTCGGTTCCAAGCTCAAACCGCTGAGCGACGAAGCCAAAGCATGGAAGACCGTATGGTCCGCCGGCCAAGGCGTCGGTGAGATTAATGATTTGCCCAGCGTCGATGAACTCGTTGCCCGCCTCGATGCCGAATACCGCAAGGCGCGCGAGCAGGCCGCACAATTGCGCTGGCCACGCTGACCCAACCGACAGGCCTGCCAATTGAGCAGGCCCGCACCCCCACCTGAATAAGTGACAAGGAAGCCCGCATGAGCGACAACCGCTTCAAGATTGTTTTTGATGGAGCCTTGCTCCCGGGTGTCGAAAGCACCACGGCCAAGCTGAACCTGGCTGAGCTGTTCAAAAGCACCGTCGAGGACATCGAGAAACTCTTCACCGGTCGCCCGGTTGCACTAAAACGCGACCTGTCACGCCCCGACGCCGAAACCTACCTCACCGCTCTGAAGAACGCTGGCGTCGACGCGCGCATCGAGGCCGAACAGCCCGTAGCCTTCAGCCTTGCCGAAACACACGAGACGAGCTCTGGTGCAACAGACTTCTCTCGCCCAGCCGCTTCACCGTACGCGCCTCCGCGTGCTGCCGTGGGTGACAGCCACCCTGAATACGCCGATCTCAAGATCTTCACGATCAATGGCCGTATTGGCCGTCTGCGGTATTTGGCATGGACGCTGGTACTGACCGTCGCAATGCTCGTCGCAGCAGGCATCCTTAGTACTGTAGGCTTCGCCATCGCGACCGCGTCACCGACGATAGCCATCATTGTTGGCTCGCTGCTCGGTTTAGCGCTGTTCGTTGCGGTTGTAGTCGTGAGTGTGCAAATCGGGGTCCAGCGCTTGCACGACCTGGGCTGGTCTGGCTGGCTGTACCTGCTGAACCTCGTGCCGCTGGTAAACAGCATTTTCCCGCTGTTGCTGCTGGTAGTCCCAGGTAACTCGGGTGCCAACCAATACGGCGCACCGCCACCGCGTAACTCCACTGCGGTAAAGGTTCTGGCCTCTCTGTGGCTGGCATTCATTCCTCTGATGCTCATCCTCGTCGTGTCGCTGGGCATGAACGGCTACCTGGACCAACTCGAATCCAACGTCGACAGCAGCTACGAAAGCAGCTCCATCACCTCCGATGAAGACGCCGATCAAAGCGTCATCGTTGATGAAGAAGACGCCCAAAGTGCTGACGAAGCGGCCGAACCTGTAGACTCTGCAGAAGAACAGTAAAGAAACGCCCCCATCCGTGATGCCTCCATCATTGATGGGGGCGTTGCGATGGAGAAAGGCATGACCCGTTACGCTCTGATCACCGGTGCCTCCAGCGGCATTGGCCTTGCCTTGGCAGAAGCCCTGGCACGTCGTGGCCGCAGCTTGATTCTGGTGGCCCGCCAGCGTGATCAGTTGGAAAGCATTGCAATCGAATTGACTCAGCGCTTCGGCGTCGAGGTGCTGTTTCGTGCCTGCGACTTGGGCGAGCCGCTGCGCTTGTCCGGATTCCTGTTGGAGCTTGAAGAAGGCGAGCGGCAGATTGATTTGCTGGTCAACTGCGCCGGCATAGGCACAAGCGGACCATTCCTGGCCCAGGACTGGATGACCGAGCAAGACCTTATTGAAGTCAACATCCTCGCCCTCACCCGCATGTGTCACGCCCTGGGCAATACCATGGCGCTGCAGGGCGGCGGACAAATTCTTAACGTTGCGTCGATTGCCGCGTTTCAACCCGGTCCGTGGATGAGCAGTTACTACGCCAGCAAGGCCTATGTGTTGCATTTCTCCGAGGGTTTGCGCGAAGAACTGAAGACCTGCGGCATCAAGGTATCGGTCCTTTGCCCTGGCCCGACACGCACCGCGTTCTTCGGTACCGCGCAAATGGACACCGCCAAGCTTGATCGCAGCGAACAACTGATGAGCCCGGAAGAGGTCGCGCTCTACACCGTACGCGCATTGGAAAAGAACAAAGCCATCATCATCCCCGGCCGCCGTAATCGCTGGCTGGCCTTCAGCCCACGTCTAAGCCCGCGCTGGCTGACGCGCAAAATAGCCGGTGCCATCAACAAGGCCTATTGCCCACGCTGACCGCGTGGGTACACTCCCCCCTGCACGCTCATAATGGAGAAACAGCTGTGGATACTCTGTTCACCAAGATCATCAACAGAGAAATACCCGCGAAGATCATCTACGAAGATGATCAAGTCCTCGCTTTTCACGATATTGCCCCGCAGGCACCAGTGCATTTTCTGGTGATCCCGAAGAAGCCTATCCGCACCCTCAATGACCTCACGGAAGATGACAAATCCCTGGCCGGGCACATTCTGTTTACCGCCCAGCGCCTCGCCGTGGAACAAGGCTGCGAGAAAGGGTTTCGCGTAGTAATGAACTGCAATGAGGATGGCGGACAGACTGTCTATCACATCCATATGCACGTGCTGGGTCAGCGCCAGATGAACTGGCCACCGGGCTGAGGATTATTGGGGAGTTTGCGATTGCGACGCAGCCGGACGACAGCAAGCTCCCCCGCTACAAAGGCAAATTGACTCAGGGCAAACGCTTGCCCATCTCTTGCGGTAAACTGGCCGCCGAGATTCTTCCCGGAGGTCAGCATGACTACCCAACGTCACTACTCGCCGATTGATCGCCTATTGCTGCAAGCCGACACGGCCATGCGCACACTCCTGCCCTTCAGTGGCCAACCGTACCGTCCGTCGCCCGCCATCGTGCAACCTGACGCGCAGATGAGCGAGACCGACACTCGTCATGTCGCCGGCCTGATGCGCATCAACCATACCGGCGAAGTCTGTGCCCAGGCGCTTTACCAAGGCCAGGCACTGACTGCCAAGCTGCCGCAGGTACGCGCCGCCATGGAGCACGCGGCCGAGGAAGAAATCGACCACCTGGCCTGGTGCGAGCAACGCATCCGTCAACTGGGTAGCCATCCCAGCGTGCTGAATCCACTGTTTTACGGTTTGTCGTTCGGCATCGGCGCTGCTGCCGGCTTGATCAGTGACAAGGTCAGCCTCGGTTTTGTCGCCGCGACTGAACATCAAGTGTGCAAGCACTTGGATGAACACCTGGAACAATTGCCGGCCGAAGACGAAAAATCCCGGGCCATTCTTGAGCAGATGCGTATCGATGAAGAACACCACGCTGAAAGCGCACTGGATGCAGGCGGCTTCCGCTTCCCGGCGCCAGTGCGTTTCGGCATGAGCCTACTTGCCAAGGTCATGACCAAAAGCACCTACCGCGTCTGAGCAAACCTGCAGCCGAAAAAAAGGGCGCTTTCAAAGCGCCCTTTTCTTTTGCCAATCGGCGATTAACCCAACTCGATAATCTCGTAGTCATGGGTAATGGCCACGCCGGCCGCACCGAGCATGATCGACGCCGAGCAGTACTTCTCTGCCGACAGCTCGATGGCGCGCTTGACCTGAGCCTCCTTCAGCCCTCGGCCCTTCACCACGAAGTGCATATGGATCTTGGTGAACACCTTGGGATCTTCAGTGGCGCGCTCGGCTTCCAGGAAGGCTTCACAGCTTTCCACGGCCTGTCGGGATTTTTTCAGGATGCTGACCACGTCGAAATTGCTGCAACCGCCCACGCCCAGCAGGAGCATTTCCATCGGACGTACGCCCAGGTTGCGGCCACCGGCTTCAGGCGGGCCATCCATGACCACTACATGGCCACTGCCCGACTCACCGAGGAACATGGCTTCGCCCGCCCATTGGATGCGTGCCTTCATCGCCCAGACTCCACTGCTAAAAAAGGGTCGCCAGCTTAGCACAGGGCCTGAGCGCGACAGCGTTTCCCATCTATGTGATCAATAACGGGGCTTGCTCGGTAAATTGGCTAATCGAGTCAGAATGTGTCTGTTAAGCTGACGCCAAATGAGTGGCGCATTGCCACCCTTTATAAAGCGTGTATCAATGCCGATACCGCCGAGTACAACAATTCCAACCACCTCGCGCTGCCTTTCGGGATACAACCATGGTTGCTCTGACGCCCATACCCAAGATCAAGAATCTCGACAAGCTGCTGATGCATTGCCAGCGCCGACGTTACCCGGCCAAGCACAACATCATCTGCGCCGGCGAGCGCTCCGAAACGTTGTTCTTCATTATCAAGGGCTCAGTCACCATTCTGATCGAGGATGAAGACGGCCGCGAGATGATCATCGCCTACCTGAACACGGGGGATTTCTTCGGGGAACTGGGGCTGTTTGAGCAAGCCGGCAAGGAACAGGAGCGTAGCGCCTGGGTGCGGGCCAAGGTCGAGTGCGAAGTGGCCGAGATCAGTTACACCAAATTTCGCGAGCTGGCTCAACACGATCCCGACATTCTCTACGCACTCAGCGGTCAGATCGCCCAGCGCCTGCGTGACACCACGCGCAAGGTCGGCGACTTGGCATTCTTCGACGTTACCGGTCGCGTGGCCCGTTGCCTGCTGGAGCTGTGCAAACAGCCCGATGCAATGACTCATCCCGACGGCATGCAAATCAAGATCACCCGTCAGGAAATCGGGCGAATTGTCGGCTGTTCACGAGAGATGGTCGGCCGCGTGCTCAAGGACCTGGAAGAGCGCAACCTGGTGCACGTCAGAGGCAAGACAATGGTGGTGTTCGGTACTCGCTAACCCGGCAGGAAGCTGGCCAGCATCTGACGGTACAAGGTATCCAATCGGCTGATGGCATCCGGCGCGGGGAATGCTTCGTGCAAGGCGATATGGCTGTCGGCACGAACCCGTTGCTCCAGACCGCAGGCTTCGTTGAAGCGATTGACCGCCGCGATCAGTTCTTCGCGATCGTTATCCAGCAACAACGCACCGTGCACCAACCCTACCGGGCGGCCACCGCTTTGCCGCCAGCGCTGGGCCGTGCCGACCATTTTGCGCCCGTTGAGGTTGACGTTGTAACGACCGTCGCAGAATGCACCTTCGATTTCCCCGACGGAGGCATCGCCGCCCAACTCGATGAGTAAATCGCAGATCGGCTGGCATAGGCGCTGGTAACCGGTTTCGATGCGGCCTTGATCGCCTTCACTGCGCGGCGGAGCGTAGACCAGGGCGATATTGACCGTAGCGCTGGACTGCGGCACCGGTTCGCCACCGGTCTCACGCAGCAACACCGGCCAACCGTAATCGGCCGAGACTTGGCTGGCGGCTTCGAATGCCGGCAACCGACTCAGACGACGCGGCATCACCAAGGCTTGATCACTGGGTTGCCAGAACAGCAGGCCGAACTCCTGGTCACCAGCACAAACGGCAGCCAACAAGGCTTGCTCGGCGGCAAGGCCTGCTTCGACGGTCATCTTTACTGGCTGAGTCATCTAACACCTACCTATCGGCATAACCACAGGACCCAATGTGGAAGGGGGCTTGCTCCCGATGGCATTCTGTCAGTTGATGAACAAGTCAACTGACACTCCGCTATCGGGAGCAAGCCCCCTCCCACATTTGACTGCATTTCAAATATTGACCGTGGGTCAAATCAATCGAGAGTTGAACCGCTGACCGCCACGCCACGCTCCGGGAAGAACAGACGCTGCAGTTCCGCCCCCGGGTTCTCGGCGCGCATGAAGGTCTCGCCCACCAGGAACGAGTACACGTTGCTGATTTCCATCAGCTCCACGTCGGCGCGGTTAACAATGCCGCTCTCAGTGATCACCAGGCGGTCGCGTGGAATACGCGGCAGCAGGTCGAGAGTGTTTTCCAGGCTGACTTCAAAGGTGTGCAGGTTACGGTTGTTGACCCCCACCAGCGGTGTGTCGAGGGTTTTGAGTGCGCGCTCCAGCTCATCGCCGTCGTGCACTTCCACCAGCACGTCCAGGCCGACGCTTTTGGCCACGGCCGCCAACTCGGCCATCTTCACGTCATCCAGAGCGGAGACGATCAGCAGAACGCAGTCGGCGCCCAAGGCACGGGCTTCGACGATCTGGTACGGGTCGACCATGAAATCCTTGCGGATCACCGGTAACTTGCACGCCGCACGGGCCTGCTGCAGGAACAGGTCGGAACCCTGGAAATAATCGATATCAGTCAATACGGACAGGCATGTCGCCCCGCCCTTTTCGTAGCTGACCGCGATTTCCGCTGGCACAAAGTGCTCGCGGATAACACCCTTGCTCGGCGAAGCCTTCTTGATCTCCGCGATCACCGCCGGATGCTTGAGCTTGGCCTGGGCGATCAGTGCATTGGCAAATCCACGCGGTGCGTCAGCGGCTTTCGCTTGGGCTTCCAGCTCGGCCAGGCTCACACGGGCACGGCGTTCGGCGACTTCTTCAGCCTTGCGGGCCAGGATCTTTTCCAGAACGGTCGGAACACTCATCCTTCATTCTCCATCTTGAATACAGCGGTGAATGCTCCCAGCTCTTCGAGCTTTTCACGAGCCAGACCGGTGTGCAGCGCATCGTGGGCCAATTCGACACCTTCCTTAAGACTATAGGCATGGTCGGCAGCGTAAAGTGCCGCGCCAGCATTCAGAACAATCATTTCCGCAGCTTTTTGACCGTTCTCAGTCTTACGCCGCCCCAAAGCATCGCGAATCAACTCCAGGGACGCCGCCGGGCTTTCTACCGCCAAGCCATGCAGGCTCTGGCTCTTCATGCCCAGGTCTTCTGGCTCGACCCAATACTCGGTGATCTGATCATTCTTCAGCTCCGCCACAAAGGTCGGCGCGGCCAGGCTGAATTCATCCAGGCCATCTTTGGAATGCACCACCAGCACATGCTTGCTGCCCAGGCGTTGCAGCACTTCAGCCAACGGTTTGCACAACGCCTGACTGAATACGCCCACCACCTGGTGCTTTACACCGGCCGGATTCGTAAGCGGGCCGAGCATGTTGAACAGCGTACGCAGGCCAAGGTCTTTGCGCGGACCGGCGGCGTGCTTCATTGCACCATGATGGGACTGGGCAAACATAAAGCCGATGCCGACGTTGTCGATGCAGCGCGCCACTTGTACCGGTGTCAGGTTCAAGTAGATACCGGCCGCTTCCAGCAGGTCGGCACTGCCGCTCTTACCGGACACCGCACGGTTACCATGCTTGGCCACGGTGCAGCCCGCCGCCGCGACCACAAAGGATGAAGCCGTCGACACGTTGAAAATATTCGCACCGTCGCCGCCGGTGCCAACCACATCGACCACACCGTCGAGGGTTTTAAGCTCGACCTTGTCGGCCAACTCACGCATCACCGAAACCGCGCCGACGATCTCGTCGATGCTCTCGCTCTTCATGCGCATTGCCATCATGAACGCGCCGATCTGCGCGTCAGTGCATTGGCCGGTCATGATCTCGCGCATCACATCGCTCATTTCAGCGGTGCTCAGGTCCAGATGGCCGACGATACGGCTCAGGGCAGTCTTGATATCCATGGAAAGTCCTTAGCGCGTGCCGCCGCTCTGCTTGAGAAAGTTGGCGAACAGCTCGTAGCCCTGCTCGGTCAGGATCGACTCGGGGTGAAATTGCACCCCTTCGATGTTCAGTGTCTTGTGACGCAGGCCCATGATCTCGTCGACCGAGCCGTCTTCCAGCTGTGTCCAGGCAGTCAGCTCCAGACATTCCGGCAGGGTTTCGCGCTTGACCACCAGCGAGTGGTAGCGAGTCACAGTCACCGGGTTGTTGAGTGCCTGGAATACGCCCAGGTCCTTATGGAACACCGGACTGGTCTTGCCGTGCATCACTTGGCGCGCACGCACCACGTCACCACCAAAGGCCTGGCCAATGGATTGGTGGCCCAGGCATACACCCAGGATTGGCAGCTTGCCGGCGAAGTACTTGATGGCTTCGAGAGAAATACCCGCCTCGGTCGGCGTGCACGGGCCCGGCGAAACCACGATGCGCTCGGGATTCAGCGCGGCGATCTCGGCCACGGTCAGCTCGTCGTTGCGCACCACCTTGACCTCGGCACCGAGTTCGCCCAGGTACTGCACAACGTTGTAGGTAAAGGAATCGTAGTTATCAATCATCAGCAACATGGGGAAACCTCAGGAATTGGGGGTCTGTTCAGCCAGCGCAACAGCGCGGAACATCGCGCGGCGCTTGTTCAGGGTTTCTTCCCATTCGAGGGCCGGTACCGAGTCGGCGACGATCCCGCCACCGGCCTGCACATGCAGCTCCCCGTCCTTGATCACTGCCGTGCGGATCGCAATAGCGGTGTCCATGTTGCCGTTCCAGGCGAAATACCCCACGGCGCCGCCGTAGACACCACGCTTGACCGGTTCCAACTCGTCGATGATTTCCATCGCGCGAATCTTCGGCGCGCCCGACAACGTGCCCGCCGGCAGAATCGCCCGCAGTGCGTCCATCGCCGTCAACCCGGCTTTCAGTTCACCGGTGACGTTGGACACGATGTGCATCACGTTGGAATAACGCTCGATGACCATCTTCTCGGTCAGCTTCACCGAGCCAATTTCCGAAACACGCCCGGTGTCGTTACGGCCCAGGTCGATCAGCATCAAGTGCTCGGCGATTTCCTTATCGTCACTGAGCAGGTCTTCTTCCAGCGCCAGATCCGCTTCTTCAGTCGCGCCACGCGGACGAGTGCCGGCGATCGGGCGCACGGTGATCAGGTTATCCTCGACACGCACCAGCACTTCCGGCGAGCTACCCACTACGTGGAAGTCACCAAAGTTGAAGAAGTACATGTACGGCGTCGGGTTGAAGCAGCGCAGCGCCCGGTACAGGTCGATAGGCGCGGCCTTGAAGTCGATGGACATACGTTGCGACGGCACCACCTGCATGCAGTCACCGGCGAGGATGTATTCCTTGATCGTATCGACGGCGCGCTCGTAGTCATCCTGGGTAAAGCTGGAGCGGAACACCGGATCGCTCGCCGGTGGACGGCTGAGGTCCAGGCCGCGACGCGGGGTGATCGGCTGGCGCAGTTTTTCCAGAAGGGCTTCCAGGCTGGCCAGGCCCTGTTCGAAGGCGTCAGCTTGGGATGGGTCAGCGAGCACAATCGCGTGCATCTTGCCGGCGAGGTTGTCGAAAACCACCACCGCGTCAGACACCATCAGCAGAATATCCGGCACGCCCAGCGGGTCCGGGTTCGGGCATTTGCCCAGGCGTTTTTCCACGTAACGCACGCAGTCGTAGCCGAAGTAACCCACCAGCCCGCCGTTAAAACGCGGCAGACCCGCAATGGTCGGCACGTTGTAGCGCGCCTTGAAGGCTTCGACGAAGGCAAGCGGGTCTTCAACGTCATGGCTTTCGATCTCGACGCCATCATGGGTAATGCTCACATGATGGTCGTGTACCCGCAGCACCGTGCGGCATGGCAGACCGATGATCGAGTAACGGCCCCACTTCTCGCCGCCCTGTACCGACTCCAGCAGATAGGAGTTGGGCTCGTCGGCCAGTTTCAGGTAGATCGACAGTGGCGTGTCGAAGTCGGCCAGGGTTTCGCAGGCCAGGGGGATACGGTTATAGCCGGCAGCGGCCAAACGCAGGAATTCTTCGCGGATCATGATGTGCCTCGTGGCGTGAGGGTCTAACAGTCAGGTATGCAAACGTGCCGCAGGGCGCGGCCAGGATCAGTCAGGCGCGCCAACGCCAGCGGGCCAGGGCCTTGATGACTTTCATCCAGAGTTTGCGAGTGACCACCACGATGGGATTTCCAGAAGGGGACTTATCGATGTCGGGCAACGTTATCTCAGCGCCCGCTCCCAAGCAACCGGGGATTAGCAGTCGCAGGTCATCAATGACCAGCGCCGGCGACTCTTCGGCAATCGGCCGGCCATGGTTATAACCGTAGCTTAGGGCTACACACTGAACACCCGCGGCTTTTGCCGCCTGCACATCACTGCGCGAGTCGCCGACAAACAGCGACTGGGACGCCGGGATATTGGCCATTTTCATCACGAAAAACAGCGCCGCCGGGTCGGGTTTCTTCTGTGGCAAGGTATCGCCACCGATGATCCAGCGGAAATACCGGCCGATTTTCATCTGGTCCAACAGCGGCGCTACGAAGCGCTCCGGCTTGTTGGTGATCAGGGCCATTTCCACGCCCTGTTTGTGCAGCCATTTGAGGGTGTCGCGCACGCCGGGGTAAACCACGGTCAGTTCGTGGCCGTCCTCATAAGCAGCATTGAATAACTCCAGCGCGTGCTCGGCTTCCACGTCATCGACGCCTTCAGCGTCGATATGGTTAGCCAGGGCCCGGCGCACCAGCATCTGCACACCATTGCCAACCCATTCGCGTACAGACTCGATCCCCGCCGGCTTGCGTCCCAGCTTGAGCAGCATTTGGTCCACCGCCGCCGCCAGGTCTGGCACCGAGTCGATCAGCGTACCGTCCAGATCGAACATCACCAACCGTGGCAGTTTGCCGGGAAACAGCTGCTCAAAGCCGCTCATGGACGTGCCAGCGCCAGTTCGGCACGCATCTTGTCGATGACTTCCTGGTAGTTCGGCGCGTTGAAGATCGCCGAACCGGCCACGAACGTATCGGCGCCAGCCGCTGCGATTTCACGGATATTGTTGACGTTGACCCCACCGTCGATTTCCAGGCGGATATCACGACCGGACGCATCGATCAGCGCGCGGGCTTCGCGCAGCTTGTCGAGGGTGCCGGGGATGAACTTCTGCCCGCCGAAACCTGGGTTGACGCTCATCAGCAACACCATGTCGACCTTGTCCATCACGTACTTGAGCACGTCCAACGGGGTAGCTGGGTTGAACACCAGGCCCGCCTTGCAGCCGCCTTCGCGGATCAGTTGCAAGGTACGGTCGACGTGCAGCGAGGCTTCCGGGTGGAAGGTGATGTAGGTTGCACCGGCTTCGATGAAGTCACCGATGATGCGGTCTACCGGGCTCACCATCAGGTGCGCATCGATCGGCGCGGTAACGCCGTATTTGCGCAACGCTGCGCAGACCATCGGACCGATGGTCAGGTTGGGCACGTAGTGGTTGTCCATGACATCGAAGTGCACGAAGTCGGCACCGGCGGCCAACACGTTGTCCACTTCCTCACCCAGGCGGGCAAAATCGGCGGAGAGAATCGATGGGGCAATGACGAAGGGCTGCATGACGCACCTTTTTTGAGCTAAATCACGATGGCGCGCATTGTATACCTCATGCTTTGCTGCGCGCACCGTGACCTGGCTCAATGGCTAGTAAGCGGCCCGGTAGATTTTCTCGATATCCGCCACGCTGAGCTTGCGCGGGTTGTTACGCATCAACCGTTCGATACCTGCCGCTTCGGCGGCCATGGTGGGAATTGCGCCTTCGGGAATCCCGAAACTGTGAAGCCCTTCCGGGATCTCCACTGCGGCGCAGAGTCGCGTCATCGCCTCGACCGCCTGGTCGGCCGCGTCATTGGCACTCAACCCCGTGATATTCACGCCCATGGCCTGAGCAATGTCCTGCATCCGCTCGACACACGCCAGCTTGTTCCAGTGCATCACATAGGGCAGTAACAGCGCGTTACTCACGCCATGGGCGATATTGAAACGCCCGCCCAGTGGATAAGCCAACGCGTGCACCGCACCCACCCCGGCATTCCCGAACGCCATGCCGGCCATCAGACTGGCGGTGGCCATGTCGTCGCGGGCCTGGAGGTTGGCGGGGTTGGCGTAGGCCTTGGGCAGCGCCTTGGCGATCAGCTTGATTGCGCCGATGGCCAAGGCGTCCGTGATCGGAGAGGCATTCAGCGACAGGTAGGACTCAATGGCATGCACCAGTGCATCTACACCACTGGCGGCGGTGACACTGCGTGGGCAGGTCAGGGTCATTTGCGGGCTGATCAGCGCCACATCCGGCAAAAGGTAGTCGCTGACGATGCCTTTTTTCAGCTGTGCGGCCTTGTCGGAGAGGATCGCCACATTGGTCACCTCCGAGCCGGTGCCGGCCGTAGTCGGGATGGCGATCAGCGGCGGGCCCTTGCGCGGTACCTGGTCGACACCAAACAAGTCGGCCAGGGCGCCATGGTAACCGGCGTAGGCGGCCACACTTTTAGCGATGTCGATGGCACTGCCGCCGCCCAGCCCAATCAGGCCGTCGTGCCCGCCGTCGCGGTAGGCCTGCATGCAGTCTTCGACGATGGCGATTTCCGGGTCGGGCAGCACGCGATCAAAAATTTCGTAGGGGCGTTCACCCAGGTGTTCAAGCGCCAGCGCCACGGTGCCGGATTTGACCAGCACGGCGTCGGTCACGATCAGCGGGTTATCCACATCCAGGCGCGTGAGTTCAAAGGCCAGTTGTTCGATGGCGCCAGCGCCGGTCAGCAATTTGTGGGCGATCTTGAATGAGGAAGTACTCATGTGCGCGGCCTCTTATTAGTCGATGGGCTGGCACAAGAGTAGCTGACCGAAACAGGTTGTCTTTCATTCAGCAGCTGAATGGTCACAGAACCCATGTGGGAGGAGGCTTGCCCCCTCCCACATGGGTTCTGTGCTGGGCTTTAGACTTGGGCAGTACGCAGTTTCTCGCTACGGCCGCGCAGCCATTCCAGGGTCAGCAACAGCAACACCGAGAAGGCAATCAGCAACGTCGCAGCCGCCGCAATAGTGGGGCTGAGGTTTTCGCGGATACCGCTGAACATCTGCCGTGGCAGGGTCGCTTGTTCAGGGCCGGCGAGGAACAGCGTCACCACCACCTCGTCGAACGAGGTCGCGAACGCAAACAGCGCCCCGGAAATCACCCCCGGCGCAATCAACGGCAAGGTCACCCGACGAAACGCAGTCAGTGGCGAAGCCCCCAGGCTGGCCGCAGCACGCACCAGATTGTGATTAAACCCCTGCAACGTCGCCGACACCGTGATGATCACAAAAGGTACACCCAACACCGCGTGCACCACGATCAGCGAGAAAAAGCTGTTACCCAAACCCAGCGGCGCGAAAAACAGGTAGCTGGCCACGCCGATGATCACCACCGGTACCACCATCGGCGAAATCACCAGCGCCATGACCAGTGCTTTGCCGGGGAAATTGCCACGGGTCAGGCCAATCGCCGCCAGCGTACCAAACACCATGGCCAGCACGGTGGCCGCCGGGGCGACGATGATGCTGTTCTTCAGCGCTCGCATCCATTCAGCTGAAGCGAAGAAGTCCTGGTACCAGTGCAGCGAGAAGCCCTGCAACGGGTACACCAGAAAACTGCCGCTGTTGAACGACAGCGGGATGATCACCAGCACGGGCAAGATCAGGAACAGCAGAATCAAGCCGCAGAGGATCCGCAAGCTGTAGAACCAAACCCGCTCAACGGGCGACATATAAGGGCTCAGCATCGCAAGGTCTCCTCAGCTCAGGCGCAGGCGGCTGGCGCCGACCAAACGGTTGTAGATCAGGTACAGCACCACGGTCGCCAGCAGCAGTAAGCCGCCCAACGCCGTCGCCATGCCCCAGTTGATGCTGGTGTTGGTGTAGAAGGCCACGAAGTAGCTGACCATCTGGTCGTTCGGGCTGCCCAACAGTGCCGGGGTGATGTAGTAACCAATCGCCAGGATGAACACCAACAGGCAACCAGCGCCAACGCCGGCGTAGGTCTGCGGGAAGTACACGCGCCAAAAACTGGCGAACGGGTGGCAGCCCAGGGAAATCGCCGCACGCATGTAGGTCGGCGAGATGCCTTTCATCACGCTGTAGATCGGCAGAATCATGAACGGCAGCAGGATGTGCACCATGGAGATGTAGACACCGGTGCGGTTGAACACCAACTCCAGGGGCTTATCGATCAGGCCCATGCCCATCAGCGCACTGTTGATCAGACCGCCGGATTGCAACAGCACGATCCACGCTGCCACTCGCACCAGGATCGAGGTCCAGAACGGCAGCAGCACGAGAATCATCAGCAGGTTGCTTTTACGCGCCGGCAGGTTGGCCAGCAGATACGCCAGGGGATAGGCCAACAACAGGCAGATCACGGTGATCACCAGGCCCATCCAGAAGGTACGGGCAAAGATATCCAGATAGATCGCCTGATCCGGGGTGGCCGGGGCCACTTCGCCGAGGTCGTCGATGCGGTGATCGACGGCCGCCAGCAGGTAGAACGGTGTCAGGCTGCTGGTATTACGCCGGATCGCTTGCCAGTACGCCGGGTCGCCCCAGCGTTCGTCGAGGGTTTCCAGCGCTTCTTTATAGGAGGCAGGCGCTTCGGTGAACGGCAGCGCCCGCGCGGTTTTGGTCAGCAGGCTGCGATAGCCGGCCAGCTCCATGTTCAAGCGTTTGGACAGATCGCCCAGGGTCTGGTTTTTGCGCGCCTCACCCAGGTCTTCACTGAGAGCCTGATACACCGGTTCACCCGGCAGACCACGGCCGTCCCAGGCAGTCACCGCCACCACGGTACGCGGCAGGCCGCCCACCACTTCCGGATTACCTACGCTCTTGAACAAAAGCGCGACGATCGGCACCAGAAACACCAGCAGCAAAAACAGCACCAGCGGTGCAATCAAGGCCTGGGCCTTCCAGCGATTGACCCGCTCGGCACGCGCCAGGCGCTGCTTGAGGGTGGGGCTGTTGACCTCGTTCGAGGGAACGGCGATGGCCATGGCTAACTCCGAAAATCTGAAAGTGACGACAAACCTGTGCCTGGGCTCAGACGCTGTGTTGAGCGGGCATGCCCCGCGCTGGGCGGCGAAGCGGCCCCTCTGACAGTCACCGCGTTCTTTCAGACAGAACACGGCGCCTGGTTTGGGACTGCTTGGCAGTCCAGCGCTGGGCAAGCCCGCTCACCACAAAAGCCCATTGAACACAGCAGGCGGGTTACTTGGCAGCCCAAGAATTGAAGCGCTGCTCAAGCTGCTCGCCGTTGTCCGCCCAGAAGCTCACGTCGATCTGCACCTGGTTGGCGATGTTCTCTGGCGTAGTCGGCATGTCCTTGAGGATGTCCTTGGCCAGCAACGGTACGGCTTGGGTGTTGGCCGGGCCGTAGGCGATGTTTTCCGAGTAGGTCTTCTGCTGCTGCGGTGCGACCGAGAAGGCGATGAATTTCTTCGCCGCTTCTGCGCGATCCTTGGCCAGGCCTTTTGGAATCGCCCATGCATCGAAGTCGTAGATGCCGCCGTTCCACACCACCTTCAGGTTGCTTTCTTTCTGCACGGCAGCGATTCGGCCGTTGTAAGCCGAGCTCATCACCACGTCACCCGATGCGAGGTACTGCGGCGGTTGTGCGCCAGCTTCCCACCATTGGATCGACGGCTTGAGTTCGTCGAGTTTCTTGAACGCTCGGTCTTGGCCATCTTTGCCGGCCAGCACTTTGTAAACGTCCTTCGGCGCTACGCCGTCGGCCATCAAGGCGAATTCCAGGGTGTACTTGGCACCTTTGCGCAGGCCGCGCTTGCCCGGGAATTTCTTGGTGTCCCAGAAATCCGCCCAACTGGTTGGCGCGGAAGCCAGTTTGTCGGCGTTGTACGCCAACACAGTCGACCATACGAAGAAACCCACGCCGCATGGCTGGATCGCACCCTTCACGTAGTTGGCGCTGTCGCCGAACAGTTTCGGGTCCAGCGGTTCGAACATGTCTTCGTCACAACCGCGGGACAGTTCCGGCGATTCCACTTCTACCAGGTCCCAGGACACGCTTTTGGTGTCGACCATGGCTTTGACCTTGGCCATCTCACCGTTGTACTCACCGGCGACGATCTTGCCGTTGCCCGCGCTTTCCCACGGTGCATAGAAGGCCTTGACCTGTGCAGCCTTGTTCGCGCCACCAAAGGACACGACGGTCAGGTCCGGGCCGGCCATGGCCTGTGTCGCGCCCATCAAGCTCAAGGCCAGGACGGAATACTTCAGGGATCTCAACATTGTTGTTCTCTCCACGTGCAGGGTTGGTGAAGCCATGGGGCGATCAATTCGCCTCTAGAAGTGGGTCGAGTGCGCGAACGTGCTCGACTTGCCAGCCAATCGGTACCACGTCGCCGACCGCCAGTGCTGGGTCCAGCTCGGCAATCGGTTGTTTCACAAAAAAATCGGTCTTGCCGCAGACTTCCAGGCGCACACGCACGTGGTCGCCCAGGTAGATAAATTCGGCCACCCGCCCGGAGAAGCGGTTGATGCAGCTTTCGCTGGAGCCATTGAGGCTGACCCGCTCCGGACGCACCGATAGCGTTACAGGGCCACCGATCTGGCCGACATTGATCGCCAGTGCTTCAACCTTCTCGCCCCGCGCCAGCTCGACCACGCAGCGGTCGCCAGTGTGGCTGTGCAAGCGGCCGTTGAGGCGGTTGTTCTCACCAATAAAGTTAGCGACGAAGGTGTTCTTCGGTTCTTCATACAGCTTGCGCGGCGGGGCGATCTGCTGGATCTCGCCCTGATGGAACACCGCCACGCGGTCGGACATGGTCAGGGCTTCACCCTGGTCATGGGTCACGTACACCACTGTCACGCCGAGACGTTGGTGCAGGTGCTTGATCTCCATCTGCATGTGTTCGCGCAATTGCTTGTCGAGAGCGCCGAGCGGTTCATCCATCAGTACCAGTTGCGGTTCGAACACCAACGCGCGGGCCAGGGCCACACGCTGTTGCTGGCCGCCGGACAGTTGCGCCGGGTAGCGCTGGGCGAACGCGTCGAGCTGGACCATGCTCAGTACGCGCTTGACCCGCTCACTGACATCGGTCTTGCTCAAACCGCGCACGGACAATGGAAACGCCAGGTTCTCGGCCACGGTCATGTGCGGGAACAGCGCGTAGTTCTGGAACACCATGCCAATGTCGCGCTTGTGCGGCGGCACGTTGTTGATGGAGCGCCCGGCCAGCTGGATTTCACCGGCAGTCGGCGTCTCAAACCCGGCGAGCATCATTAGGCTGGTGGTCTTGCCCGAACCGGAAGGCCCGAGCAAGGTGAGGAACTCGCCCTTGCGAATTTCCAGGTTGAGGTCTTTGACGATCAGGTTCTCGCCGTCGTAGCTCTTCTGCACGCCACGAAAGCTGACCAGCACATCATTTGAATCCACCTCGCTCATACCCGCACCTTTGTGTTTTGGACTGCTGTGGCACAAGCGTAGTCCAGGCGCGAGGCCCCGGAAATCGGGGGCCAGGAGAGAATTGCATCAGCAGGATGGAAGCTTGGGGGTAGGGATTGCCCTACACGGATGGCGGGGATGGAACAGTGCTGCAGTGCGAAGCGCCGGGAATGGCGTCAGCGGGGTTTGAAGCAGGTCGCAAACAGGCATGTCATCACAACAGCTTGTGTTCCATGGCGTACTTCACCAGCTCAGCCAGGGAGGTGATATTGAGCTTTTGCATCAATCGCGCCTTGTGAGTGCTGATGGTCTTGCTGCTCAGCGCCAGTTGCTGGGCGATGTCATTGACGTTGGCGCCCTGCGCCAAGCGTTCGAACACCGAGAACTCCCGTTCCGACAGCAACGAATGCAATGGCCGGGCGTCGGTCAGACCGACTTCAAACACCATACGGTCGGCCAGGTCCGGGTCTATATAACGCCCGCCGGCCGCGACTTTGCGGATCGCCGTCAGCAACAACGCCGGGTCGCTGTCCTTGGTGGCGTATCCGGCGGCACCGACCTTCAGGGCACGGGCTGCCATTTGCGCTTCGTCGTGCATCGACAGCACCAGGATCGCCGGTGGGTTGCTCAACGCACGGATGCGCGCAATCGCTTCCAGGCCGTTGACGCCGGGCATCGAGATGTCCAGCAACACCACCTCGCACGGCACGTGGCGCAACGTCTCCAGCAACTGCTCGCCATTGCTAGCCTCCCCCACCACCAGCAGGTCTTTGGCCAGGCCGATCAGTTGTTTGATGCCTTCACGAACGATGGTGTGGTCTTCGGCTACCAGTACACGGATCACAGGGACTTCCTCTTGGCGTTATGCATCCAGCGGCACCGTCACACTCAGGGTGGTGCCCTCCCCCAACTCGCTGTGCAGGCTCAATTGCCCGCCCATGATCAGCACCCGCTCGCGCATACCGACCAGGCCAAACGATACCGCACGCCCTTCAGGCTGGACGAAACCCACGCCGTCGTCGCTGATGGTCAACCGCAAATCCGAGCCTTCTATGGCCAGCGTCAGCTCCACAGTATGCGCCTGGGCATGGCGCATCACGTTGGTCAGCGCCTCCTGCAGGATACGAAACAGGCCGATGGCCTTGGCGTCGCTCAGGGTCGGCAGGTTATCCGGCACCTGAACCAGACAGGGAATCTGCGTGCGCGCTTCAAAACGACGGGCTTGCCATTCAACTGCGGAGGCAATGCCAGCATCGAGAATCGGTGGGCGCAGCGCCGTCGCGACGTCCCGCACCAGTTGGAACAGTTGAGCAATCAGGCGCTTCATGCTGTTCAAGCGCTCGTGCAGGCCAGGATCCAGTTGCGCATAAGCCAGCTCGCACATGGACGTTTCCAACTTGAGCACGGTGAGCATCTGACCGAGTTCGTCATGTACTTCCCGGGCGATGCGGGCTTTTTCTTCCTCGCGCACGGTTTCCAGGTGGGCCGACAGTTCGCGTAGTTGCGCTTCGCTTTGCATCAACGCGGCCAGCGTGCGGCGCAACTCGGTGACGTCGTTCAGGTAAACCACCAAGTACTCAGCCTCGGCAAACCGCAAAAAGCTCAACGACACGTTGGCCGGCAGGATGCTGCCGTCGGCGCGCAAACAATCGGTGGCGAAGTTCTGTGGTCCCTCTTCGCTGGCCCGTGCGCGCTTCCACAAATTGAGCCAGCGGTCCATGTCCAGGGTCGGGTCGAGGTCAACCAGCGGCCGCTCGATCAGTGCGCCAGGGGCATAACCGAGCATGCTTTCGGCGGCGTGGTTGGCGTAGCGCACATGACTGTCCCAGTTGACCCACAGGATGCCGACGGTGCTTTGGTCGATGGAAAACTGTGTCAACCGCAGCGCTTCGGCACCAGCAGCGCGGGCGGCGCTTTCTTCACGGGCGGCCAGCAGGCCATGCTCCAACACACGTTGCTGGCGGCGCTGCCAGAACACGGTCGCCAAACTGGCGAGCAGCAGCAGGCTCAGTAACAGGCTGAGGTTCTGCCACAACCCAGGCGACTCCGATAACCGTGGGTATTTGGGTTGCAGCCAGCGGCTATGCAGTTGGTCAAGGTCTCGGGCGGGGATAGCGCCCAAGGCACTTTCCATGATGCCCGCCAGTTCGGGCCAATCGCGCCGTGTGGCCACCCGCAACAATTGCGGCAGACCGATGTCCCCCACCACCGCCAAACCGGCGAACTCGGCCTCGCCGGATAATCGGCTTAATTGCGCTTCATCTACCACGGCATAACGCGCTTGCTGGCTGACCAATAACTGCAAGGCCTGGCGCTCGATGGGCACACCTTGCAGGTTGAGGTTGGGATAAGTGCTGCGCAAGTAATCGGCCACGGCGCTGGGCATGCGCACGGCGACGCGGGATTGATCGTCGAGTTTTTCCAGCTCCACCGCGCCGCCGCCCTCGCGGATGCCGACGATATGCTGGGGCACACGCATGTACGGGTCGCTGAATAACCACAGGCGCAAACCGGCTGGGGTTTGTTGCAGGCCGGGGGCAATGTCCACTTCGTCGTCGCGGACGGCGGCTTCCAGTTGCTCCTGGTTGGGGAAATTGCGCCAGGTCAGCTCGATATTCAGCGCCTTGGCCAGCCACTGCATCAACTCCACATTGGCCCCGGACAAGCGCTGCAAGCGACGGTCGTATTGCGCGTAAGGCAACTGCAGCACTACGCCCACCCGCAATTCCGGGTGCTGGGCCAGCCATTCGCGCTGCTGCGCATTGAGCTGCGCCTGCGGGGCGGCAGGCGTAGGGGAGGCGTTCGCCATCAAGGCGACGCACAAACAGCCGATAACCAGCAGACAGCGAAAACCCATGATCCACGTCTCACATCACTGACAAAAACTGACCAACCCATTAGGCTGCTGGAATCTCTTCTGGCCGGAAATCTACGATGCCCTATCGAAACCGTTCGGCACTGCCAGCATTGTGCCTGTCGCTGCTGTTTACCAGTGCCTTTTCTGTACAGGCCGCCGACGCCACCGCGCCGGCCGACGAAAAACCCGTCGAGCGCCAGCCTCTGCTTGAGCGCAGCCAGGAAGACGCCACCGCGCTGGAGCGCACCATCCCTCAGCAGGAACAGCAACAATTGCAGGCTGGCAGCGACTCATTCCTCGCCCTGTGGAAACCGGCCAACAGCGCCGAACCCGAAGGTGTGGTGATTATCGTACCGGGCAGCGGTGAAAGTGCTGACTGGCCGCAAGCAATCGGCCCGTTGCGGCGCAAATTTCCCGACGCCAATTGGGGCAGCCTCAGCCTGTCATTGCCGGATGTGAGCGTAGATACCCTGCCGCCGCGCGTTATGGAAGCACCCAAAGCCACTGTCGACACCAGCAGCAAAGAAGCGAGCACCGCCGACAAACCGATCGAACAAGCCGCCAGCGCCGAAGCCGAGGGCACCGATCCATCAGTGGTGCCGGGCGCCGACGAGCAGGACAAGACCGACGCCTCGCGCATCTTCGACCGCATCGACGCTGCCGTGGCCTTCGCCCAGACCCAGAACGCACGCAGTGTGGTGCTGCTGGGTCATGGCACAGGCGCCTGGTGGGCCGCGCGTTATCTCACCGAGAAACAACCGTCCCAGGTGCAGAAATTTGTGATGGTCGCGGCGCAGACGCCTAACGGACGCCATCCGGACGTGCAGCAACTGGCGCCCGGCCTGAAACTGCCGACTGCCGATGTCTTCTATCAAGACAACGCGCAGGCACGCAAAAACGCTCAGGCCCGTGCCCAGGCTGCCAAGCGATTGAAGAATGATGGCTATAAGCAGGTTTCATTGAAAACCGTGCCCGGCAATAGCGCAGCCGAGCAGGAGCAGTTGTATCGCAGAATTCGCGGGTGGTTGAGCCCGCAGGCCAGCGCCGACTGAAGAACAGCACAAAAACAATGTGGGAGGGGCTTGCCCCTCTCCCACATCGGAATGTGGTTATCCGTGAAAGAGCGGCATCTAGCGAAAATCCCGGCGCTCGCGAATCAACGAGTAAGCATTGTGTAATTCACGGGTTCGCTCGGTCGCCTCACGCACTTGCGCGAGACTGGCGCCACTACCGGCCACCTTGTCCGGATGGTGACGGCTCAGCAGGCGGCGATAGGCACGTTTGATGACCGACGGCTCGGTGGTAGCGGTGACGCCGAGCAGTCGCAACGCTTCCTGATAGGTCGTGCCTCGATTGACCAGCGGCTTGCGCTCAGGCGTGTAGTCCGCCGCCAAGGCCTGAAGCTGCTGCGGCGTCCAGCCCAACCACTTGCCCCACAGGTTGATCAAGTCGCGCTCGGCATCATCCGCCTTGCCGTCCGCCCAGACCATCCGCCAACAGGCGCGCAACACTCCCTCCGCCGCATGGGGCTGAGCCTTGAGCACGCGCAGATAACTGCGCATACGGTCGGAGCCCGACTTACCGCGATTGAACGCCGCAATCGCGCGGCGCTGGGCGGACTCGGTCATGTCCAGCGAGCGCATCTCCTGACGCGCCTGCTGGATATGCCCGTCCACCACGCGCCCGTTGCTTTTGGCCAGGCGCCCGAGCAATACAAACAACAACTCATCATTGCGCAGCACCGGGCGGCCGCCCATGCGCTCGCGCAACTGAGCCCAGCTGCGCAGTTGCATTCGGCGGTCCAACGCCTGCCCCAACAATGCACCCAACAAGGCCCCCGGAATACTGGCAATGGCAAAGCCAGCCCCGGCGCCGATCAGCGTCCCTGGCCACAACATGCTACTGCCCCGCTGTCAGCAGGGTTTCGACTTGCGCCAAGCGCTCCAGCGTGCCGACATCAATCCAGCGTCCCGCCATGTGTTCCCCCGTTACCTGACCCTTGGCCATCGCCGCACGCAGCAGCGGCGCCAGCTTGAAGGCACCGGCACTGCAACCCGCGAACAACTGGGGGTCGAGCACTGAAATGCCACTGAAGGTCAGGTTATCGGCACCGGGCGTCGCATCATGAAGCAGACCCTCATCAAGGAAGAAATCACCGCCCGAGGGATGATGCGCTGGGTTGTCGACCATCACTAGGTGAGCCAGGCCGCTGAGCGGTTGCTTGAGTTGGGTAAAGTCGTAGTCAGTCCAGATATCGCCATTGACCACCAGAAAAGGCTCGTCCCCCAGCAACGGCAACGCCTGGAAAATCCCACCGCCGGTTTCCAGCGGTTCGCCCTCCGGGGAGTAACGGATGCGTACGCCAAACTGCGCACCATCGCCCAAATAGCTCTCGATCTGCTGGCCGAGCCAGGCGTGGTTGATCACGATATCGGTGAAGCCGGCCTTGGCCAGCGCCTCCAGGTGGTATTCGATCAGACGCTTGCCGCCGGCCTGCACCAGCGGCTTGGGCGTGTGCAAGGTAAGCGGACGCATCCGCTCACCTTTGCCGGCGGCCAGGATCATGGCCTTCATACGCTGGCCTCAGCGGGCTGGCGCAGGCTGGTCAGCAGCTCAGCCAATTCGCTCAACTCCGGGCGATCGGCGAGCACTGCTTCTATATAAGCAAAGAAGCGCGGCACGTCGGCCAAGTAGCGCGGCTTGCCGTCGCGATGGCAAATACGCGCGAAGATGCCAATGACCTTGAGGTGGCGCTGCACACCCATCAGGTCGCTGGCACGCAGGAAGTCATCAAAATCCGGTTGCACCGGGATGCCCGCTTGGCCCGCACGTTCCCAATAACCGCGCTGCCAATCGCGTACGCGCGCCTGGGGCCAACTGAGGAAAGCGTCCTTGAACAGGCAGGTAATGTCATAAGTGACCGGGCCGTAGACCGCGTCCTGGAAATCCAGCACGCCGGGGTTCGGCTCGCTGATCATCAAGTTGCGCGGCATATAGTCGCGATGCACCAGCACTTTCGGCTGCGCCAAGGCGCTGTCGATCAGCCGGTCGCTGACACGCTGCCAGAGGGCTTGTTGTTCTGCATCCAACTCGACACCCAAATGGCGCCGTACGTACCACTCGGGAAAGAGTTCCAGCTCGCGGCGCAACAAGGCGACGTCATAACTGGGCAGTGGTGCGTCCATCGGCAACTGCTGGAATGCCAGCAAGGCGTCGATGGCGTCGGCAAACAGCTGATCGGCGTTTTGTTCGTCAATCACGTCCAGGTAGGTTTTTCTGCCCAGGTCATTGAGCAAAAGAAAGCCGCGCGACAGATCTTCTGCATAAATTTTTGGAACATTTATGCCCGACTTCGCCAGTAAATGGGCGATATCGACGAAGGGTTTGCAGTTTTCCTGGGGGGGTGGAGCGTCCATCACCACGAAAGTCCGGCCGCCACCCTCCCAACGGAAGTAACGCCTGAAACTCGCGTCGCTGCTGGCCGCAGTCAGTGTGGCCGGGGGTACGGAGCCCCAGTCTTGAGCGTTGAAAAGGATCGGCAACTGCTCATCCAGCCAGACTTCCAGCTGTTGTAAACGTAGATCTTGCTCAGGCATTACAAGGGTCTCCGACGGCGCTAGCCGTCAAGCGGGTCATGCTTTATTATCACGCATCTTTTTCAGACCATCGAGAGGCGTGCGGCCCAAACCGCGGGCAGATGGCACGCAGGAAGCCCGGACTAATAAGATGGCATTGAAATCCCCCGCGTTTCGTAGAAAATTTCCGTTGCTGGTAACCGGCAGTCTGCTGGCCATGCAACCCTTCGCCACCTCATTCGTGGTCGCCGCGGAACAGTATGACTGCTCAGTCTCTGCTTCGGGTGCCTGGGATTGCGCGCCGAAAACCGCCGCAGCCCCATTGCCACCGCGCCCGGTGCATGACGGCGCTGCCGTCAGCTCGGCCAACAGCACGGCGCAGGCCGAAGCTGGTGGCACTGCCGCGGCCGAACCCAAGACCGCACTGGTCACAGAATCCAAGGGCCGTGGCCTGCGCTCACGCAGCGCCGACTACAGCCACTTGGACTGGGTACCTCGCGAAAAGTTGACCGCAGCCCAGTTGGCCGAAACCGGTCCTTATTGCGGCGGTGCGTACATCGAGCCGACTCGTCCTGGCATGAACGACAAGACGAACAAGAGCGATGCGCCCACCTTCATCGGTGCTAAGGCCTCTCGTTACGAGCAGGAACAACAAGTCGCGACCCTGGCAGGTGACGTCGTCATGCGCCAGGGCAGCATGCAGCTTGAAGCCGAAGAAGCCAGCCTGTACCAGGCCGAAAGCCGCGGCGAGCTGAACGGCAACGTACGACTGCGTGACAACGGTGCACTGATCGTCGGCGACCACGCCCAGGTTCAGTTGGACACCGGCGCGGCCCAGATCGACAACGCTGAATACGTGCTGCACAAGTCGCGTATCCGCGGTAACGCGCTGTACGCCAAGCGCGCCGAAAACGCGATCATCCGTCTCAAGGACGGTACGTACACCACCTGCGAGCCGGACAGCAACGCCTGGCAGCTTCGAGGCAACAACATCACGTTGAACCCAGCCACCGGTTTCGGTACGGCCACCAACGCGACGTTGCGGATCAAGAACATCCCGATCCTGTACACCCCTTACATCTATTTCCCGATCGACGACCGTCGTCAGTCCGGCTTCCTGCCGCCGAGCTTCAGCACCGGCAGCGAAACCGGCTTCACCCTGGTTACGCCGTACTACTTCAACCTGGCGCCGAACTACGACGCCACGTTGTACCCGCAATACATGACCAAGCGCGGCATGATGATGGAAGGCGAATTCCGCTACCTCACCAAGTCCAGCGAAGGCCAGTTCGGCGGCGCGTACCTCAACGACGACAACGACGAACGCAAACTGCAGACCGATTACGAAAAAACCCGCTACATGCTCAATTGGCAGCATAAAGGCGGGTTGGATTCGCGTGTACTGACCCAGGTCGACTACACAAAAATCAGCGACCCTTATTACTTCCAGGACCTCAAGTCCTATCAGGAAGGTGTCGAGAGCCGGGACTACGTCAACCAGCAGGGCTCCGTGAGTTATCGCGGCGACTCCTACCAGGCGCGCTTGAATGTCCAGGCTTACCAGCTGGCCACGATCTCCCAGATCACACCGTATGACCGACTGCCACAGATCACCTTCAATGGTCAGTTGCCATACCACCCAGGTGGTTTGAACTTCAGCTACGAAACCGAAGCAGTTCGGTTTGAACGCAGCCTGGAAAGCGGCAACTTTATCAATGAAAACGGTGATTCCGAGCGTCGCCTGGACACTTACGTCAACGGTCTGACCCGTGCAAACGGTACTCGCCTGAACGTAGCGCCAGCCGTTTCATACCCGATGAACTGGACCTACGGCTTTGTGACGCCGAAGCTCAAGTACGTCTACACCAAGTACGATCTTGACCTGGACAACAAAGGCAAGAACGACATCATCGCTGCACAAGCTGCAGCCGCGACAGCTGGCACCCAATATGCCGGCGGCACGTTCAAAAGCTCTCAGGATCGCGCAATTCCTGTAGCCAGCGTCGACAGCGGCCTGTACTTCGATCGCAATACCAACTGGTTCGGCAAAGACTATCGCCAGACCCTTGAACCGCGCGCGTTCTACCTGTACGTGCCGAACAAGGACCAGGCCGATATTCCGGTGTTCGACACCAGCGAGTACTCGTTCAGCTACGCGTCATTGTTCCGCGACAACCGCTTCAGCGGCTCCGACCGTATCGGCGACGAAAACAAGCTGTCTCTTGGCTTGACCAGCCGCTGGATCGAAGAAAACGGCTTCGAGCGTCAACGCGTGTCCGTGGGCCAAGCTGTGTACTTCAAGGATCGTGAAGTTCAACTGCCGGGTATCCTGGCCGCCGACCGTGCCGATGCACAGTCCGACGTGTCCCCGGTTGCCCTGGACTACGAGTTCCGCTTCAACCGCGACTGGCGCGCCACGGCCGACTACAACTGGGACACCGAAGAGCACAGCCCTCGCTCCGGCAGCGCGATGCTTCACTACCAGCCGGAAGACAACCCGAACAAGATCATCAACGTTGGTTACCGCTATCGTAACGACCAGGTTGTCTACAACCAGTTGACCGGTAAGTGGCAGTTCGGTGGCGACTACGGTCAGCCAGGCGACCAGAACTACGTGAAGGATTACTACAAAATCCAACAACACGACTTCTCGATGATGTGGCCGATCATTCCCCAGTGGAACCTGATCACCCGCTGGCAGTATGACTACGCACGCAACCGTACCCTGGAAGCCTTTGGTGGTTTCGAGTACGACAACTGCTGCTGGAAACTGCGCGTCATCAACCGTTACTGGGTTTCCAACGACGAATACAGCCAGATCGCCCCGCTGAACGAAAAGGGTGACCACGGGCTCTTCCTGCAGATCGTCCTCAAAGGACTCGGCGGCCTGACCGGCGCCAAGGTAGAGAGCTTCCTCGACAAAGGCATTGAAGGTTATCGTGAACGTGAAGACCAAGCTTTCTGATTGTCTGCGCCCGCTAGTGCTGGGCGCACTGTTCCTGGGGACCGCATCGGCACACGCTGCGGTTCAACAGCTGGATAAGGTAGTGGCCATCGTCGATAACGACGTGATCATGCAGAGCCAACTGGACCAACGGGTCAAGGAAGTTCAGCAAACCATCGCCAAGCGTGGCGGTGGTGTACCGCCTACCAGCGTCCTGGACCAACAGGTACTTGAACGCTTGATCGTCGAAAACCTGCAACTGCAGATCGGTGATCGTTCCGGTATTCGTATTTCGGACGAAGAGCTGAACCAGGCCGTCGGCACCATCGCTCAACGCAATAACATGAGCATCGACCAGTTCCGCTCAGCCCTGGCCCGCGACGGTCTTTCGTACGAAGACGCCCGCGACCAGATCCGCCGCGAGATGATCATCAGCCGTGTGCGTCAGCGTCGTGTTGCCGAGCGAGTGCAGGTGTCCGAGCAGGAAGTGAAGAACTTCCTGGCCTCCGACCTGGGCAAGATGCAGCTTTCCGAAGAACTGCACCTGGCCAATATCCTGATCCCGACCCCGGACAGTGCCAACTCCGAGCAACTGAATGCGGCGGCGGCGAAAACCCAAGCTATCTATGATCGCCTGAAAGGCGGTGCTGACTTTGCTCAGATGGCCATTGCCCAGTCCGGCAGCGACAACGCCCTTGAAGGCGGCGATATGGGCTGGCGTAAAGCCGCTCAACTGCCACCTCCGTTCGACCGTGAACTGAGTGCCATGGAAGTGGGCGGTATCACCCAGCCAGCCCGCACCCCAGGTGGCTTCATTATCCTGAAGTTGCTGGAACGTCGCGGTGGCGAGACCTCGCTGAAAGACGAGGTTCATGTTCGTCATATCCTGGTCAAACCAAGCGAAATCCGTACCGAGGCGCAAACCAAGGAGCTGGCCCAGAAGATCTATGACCGCATCGAAAGCGGTGAAGACTTCGCCACCTTGGCCAAGAGCTTTTCGGAAGACCCAGGTTCAGCCCTCAACGGCGGCGACCTGAATTGGATCGACCCGAAAGCACTGGTACCCGAGTTCCAACAGGTAATGGCCGATACTCCGCAAGGCGTACTGTCCAAGCCGTTCAAGACCCAATATGGCTGGCATGTACTGGAAGTCCTTGGCCGCCGCGCCACTGACAACACCAGCCAGGCCCGCGAGCAACAAGCGCTGAACGTACTGCGTAACCGCAAGTACGACGAAGAGCTGCAAACCTGGTTGCGTCAGATCCGTGACGAAGCCTACGTGGAAAACAAGCTGCCAGGCGCCGAGCAAACAGGCACCGACCAGGCAGCCCAGTGAAACCAAAGCGTTTCGCGGTAACACCCGGCGAGCCGGCCGGCATTGGTCCAGACCTTTGCCTGCTGCTCGCCTCGCAGCCTCAGCCATACCCTCTGATTGCCATTACCAGCCGCGACCTGCTCCTTGAGCGGGCCGCGCAACTGAGTGTGGCTATCAACCTGCTGGACGTGGCGCCGGGCAACTGGCCTGACCTGCCGGCGCCCGCGGGCAGCCTCTATGTGTGGGACACCCCGCTGCAGGCCAAGGTGGTTGCAGGGCGACTGGACAAGGCCAATGCGGCGTTTGTGCTCGAAACCCTGACTCGTGCGGGGCAAGGCTGCATCGACGGTGATTTCGCCGGCATGATCACCGCACCGGTCCACAAGGGCGTGATCAACGAATCCGGCATCGCCTTTTCCGGCCACACCGAATTCCTCGCCGAACTGACACACACTGAACAAGTCGTGATGATGTTGGCCACACGCGGCCTGCGTGTCGCCCTGGTGACTACGCACCTGCCGCTGCGTGACGTCGCAGACGCCATCACCGCCGAACGCGTGGAGCGCGTCACGCGCATCCTGCACGCCGACCTGCAGCAAAAATTCGGCATCGCTCAACCGCGTATCCTGGTCTGTGGGCTCAACCCCCATGCAGGTGAAGGCGGGCACTTGGGCCATGAAGAAATCGACATCATCGAACCAACCCTGGAGCGTCTGCGCCAAGAAGGCATGGACCTGCGTGGCCCACTGCCAGCGGACACTCTGTTTACCCCCAAATATCTGGAGCACTGCGACGCAGTGTTGGCGATGTACCATGACCAGGGGCTGCCGGTGCTGAAATACAAAGGCTTCGGCGCCGCCGTCAACGTGACACTGGGCCTGCCGATCATCCGCACCTCCGTCGACCATGGCACTGCCCTGGACTTGGCGGGCAGCGGCAAGATCGATACCGGCAGCCTGCACGTGGCCCTGGAAACCGCCTATCAGATGGCCGAGACCCGTATATGACTGAGCATTACCAACACCGGGCGCGCAAGCGCTTCGGGCAAAACTTCCTGCACGACGCTGGCGTGATCGACCGCATCCTGCGCTCCATCCATGCCAAGCCCGAAGACCGCCTGCTGGAAATCGGCCCAGGCCAGGGCGCATTGACCCAAGGCCTGCTGGCCAGCGGTGGCCAGCTGGACGTGGTTGAACTGGACAAGGATCTGATCCCTATCCTCAACCAGCAGTTCGCCGGAAAATCCAACTTCAACCTGCACCAAGGCGATGCACTGAAGTTCGACTTCAACTCCCTCAACGCCGCGCCTAATAGCCTGCGCGTGGTCGGTAACCTGCCGTACAACATCTCCACACCGCTGATTTTCCACCTGCTGAACAACGCCGGGATCATCCGCGACATGCACTTCATGCTGCAGAAAGAAGTGGTGGAACGCCTGGCCGCAGGCCCAGGTGGTGGTGATTGGGGCCGTCTGTCGATCATGGTTCAGTACCACTGCCGCGTTGAACACCTGTTCAACGTGGGTCCGGGTGCATTCAACCCGCCGCCAAAGGTCGACTCGGCCATTGTGCGCCTGGTACCGCATGCCGTTCTGCCCCACCCGGCCAAGGACCACAAGTTGCTGGAACGTGTCGTGCGCGAAGCGTTCAACCAACGCCGCAAGACCCTTCGCAACACGCTCAAGGCCCTATTGAGCCAAGCTGAAATCGAAGCCGCCGGCGTCGACGGTAGCCTGCGTCCCGAGCAACTGGACCTGGCCGCGTTCGTGCGCCTGGCAGACCAGCTTGCCATCCAGCCTGCTCCAGCAGTCGACTGAAGCACCCAGGCATGGCCAGACACATGTCTGGCCTAGTGCCCACCTCTTGGCCTAGACTGATCCGCATCTGCTGTCCTCCGCTTTTGCTTTTAAGGCCTCTTGCATGTCCGATCCTCGCTACCAGATCGACGTCAGCGTCGTGACCCGCTTCCTGGCGGACCAATCGCAACCTGAACAGAACCGCTTTGCCTTTGCCTACACCATCACGGTGAAGAACAACGGGCAGGTGCCGGCCAAGTTGCTATCACGCCATTGGGTAATCACCGACGGTGACGGCCAAGTGGAAGAAGTGCGCGGCGCAGGCGTGGTTGGCCAGCAACCGCTGATCGACATTGGCGCCAGCCACACCTACAGCAGCGGCACGGTGATGACCTCCAAGGTCGGCACCATGCAAGGCTCGTATCAGATGAAAGCCACCGATGGCCAACTGTTCGACGCCATCATCAAGCCATTTCGCCTTGCCGTACCGGGAGCCCTGCACTGATGGCGACCTACGCAGTCGGCGACCTGCAAGGCTGCCTGGAGCCGCTCAAGTGCCTGCTTGAGCGCGTGAGCTTCGACCCGGCCAATGATCGGCTTTGGCTGGTCGGTGATCTGGTCAATCGCGGCCCTGAGTCCCTGGAAACCCTGCGCTACTTATATAGCCTGCGTGATTCCCTGGTGTGCGTGCTGGGCAACCATGACCTGCACTTGTTGGCGGCCGGCAATAATATCGAGCGCCTGAAAAAGGGCGACACCCTGCGGGAAATTCTCGAAGCGCCCGACCGAGCCGAGCTGCTCGACTGGCTGCGCCGGCAAAAGATCGTGCATTACGACGAAGGCCGCAACATGGCCCTCGTGCATGCGGGTATCCCGCCGCAATGGACGCTGAAGAAAGCCCTTAAGTGCGCAGCCGAAGTCGAAAGTGCCTTGGCCGATGACAGCCTGTACACCACCTACCTGGACGGCATGTACGGCAACGAACCGGTGAAGTGGGATAACGACCTGACGGGCGTCGCCCGCCTGCGGGTGATCACCAACTACTTCACACGCATGCGCTTCTGTACCGCCGAGGGCAAGCTGGACCTCAAGAGCAAAGAAGGTGCCGACACCGCCCTGCCCGGCTACAAGCCGTGGTTTGCCCATAAGGAACGCAAGACCCGTGATACGAAGATCATCTTCGGCCACTGGGCCGCCCTGGAAGGCAAGTGCAACGAACCCGGCGTATTCGCCCTCGACACCGGTTGCGTGTGGGGCGGCGCCATGACCCTGATGAACATCGACACTGGCGAGCGCCACAGCTGCCAGTGTGAATCTCCCCTTCCCATTACACTGCCGGCTGCCGCCAAGCGCTAGACGCTAAGCGCCGCCAAGACAAGGAGCCCGCCATGAGCGAATTCAAACGTATCCCTCCCGAACAAGCCCAAGCCCTGCGCGAGCAAGGCGCGGTGGTGGTTGATATCCGCGACCAGCCTACTTACTCGGCAGCCCATATCACCGGCGCCCAGCATCTGGATAACGTTAACATCGCCGACTTCATCCGCGCCGCCGACCTCGACGCGCCACTGATCGTGGCCTGCTACCACGGCAACTCCAGCCAAAGCGCCGCCGCCTACCTGATCAGCCAAGGCTTCTCCGACGTCTACAGCCTGGACGGTGGTTTTGAGCTGTGGCGTACGACCTATCCTGCAGAAATTTCTTCGGGCGATTCGCAATAAATATTTTCAAACCCCGCTACCCCGCGTGACGCTTGGGCTCGCGCCGTTTCTGACGAACGGCGCAGGCAAACTAATTGCGTATCACGCCTTGACCTCCCAGATTCCGAACTATCCTTAAGCGCAGGCCATCCGAATCAGGGGAGAGCCGGTACACCGGCGTGCGGGTCATCGGTAGCGTTTAGGGTGTTCTGGGGGGAAAACGGCCATTGGCGATCGTCAATGACTGCCAGCATCGACTGATAGATCCGGCGTCGGCTCCACGTATCGAGCGAGGTGACGACGTCATGAGTATCTTTAGCCACTTCCAACAACGCTTCGCGTCCACACAGCAGGAAGAACTCACGCTGCAAGAGTATCTTGAGCTGTGCAAGCAGGACCGCAGCACCTACGCATCTGCCGCCGAGCGCCTGCTATTGGCGATTGGTGAGCCGGAGCTGGTGGAAACCGCCAATAATTCGCGCCTGTCGCGAATATTCTCCAACAAGGTGATCCGCCGCTACCCGGCCTTTGAAGACTTCCACGGAATGGAAGAATGCATTGATCAGATCGTCTCCTACTTCCGCCATGCCGCCCAAGGCCTGGAAGAGAAGAAACAGATCCTCTATCTGCTCGGCCCTGTCGGCGGCGGTAAATCGTCCCTGGCCGAAAAGCTCAAACAGCTGATCGAGAAAGTGCCCTTCTACGCGATCAAGGGCTCGCCGGTCTTCGAGTCGCCACTGGGCCTGTTCAACGCCACGGAAGATGGCGCGATCCTCGAAGAAGACTTCGGCATCCCACGCCGCTACCTCAACACCATCATGTCGCCCTGGGCCACCAAGCGCCTGGCCGAGTTTGGCGGTGACATCAGCCAGTTCCGCGTGGTGAAACTCTACCCCTCGATCCTCAACCAGATCGGCGTTGCCAAGACCGAGCCGGGCGATGAGAACAACCAGGATATTTCGGCGCTGGTGGGTAAGGTCGATATCCGCAAACTCGAAGAATTCCCGCAAAACGACGCCGACGCCTACAGCTACTCGGGCGCACTGTGCCGGGCCAACCAAGGCCTGATGGAATTCGTGGAAATGTTCAAGGCACCGATCAAAGTGCTGCACCCACTGCTTACCGCGACCCAGGAAGGTAACTACAACAGCACCGAAGGCTTGGGCGCGATTCCGTTCACCGGGATCCTGCTGGCCCACTCCAACGAATCGGAATGGCACACCTTCCGTAACAACAAGAACAACGAAGCCTTCATCGACCGGATCTACATCGTCAAGGTGCCTTACTGCCTGCGAGTCAGCGATGAGATCAAGATCTACGACAAGCTACTGTTCAACAGCTCCCTGGCGAAGGCCCATTGCGCACCCGACACCCTGAAGATGCTCGCCCAGTTCACCGTGCTGTCGCGCCTCAAGGAGCCGGAGAACTCGAACATCTACTCGAAGATGCGCGTGTACGACGGTGAAAACCTCAAGGACACCGACCCTAAAGCCAAGTCAATCCAGGAATACCGCGACACGGCAGGCGTGGATGAAGGCATGAACGGCCTATCGACGCGCTTTGCGTTCAAGATCCTGTCCAAAGTCTTCAACTTCGACCCGCACGAGATCGCCGCCAACCCCGTGCACCTGCTCTATGTGCTGGAGCAGCAGATCGAACAGGAACAGTTCCAGGCGGAAACCCGTGAACGCTACCTGCGCTTCCTCAAGGAGTACCTCGCGCCGCGCTACATCGAGTTTATTGGCAAGGAAATCCAGACCGCGTACCTGGAGTCCTACAGCGAGTACGGCCAGAACATTTTCGACCGCTACGTGCTGTATGCGGACTTCTGGATCCAGGACCAGGAATACCGCGACCCGGAAACCGGCGAGATCCTCAACCGCGTAGCCCTCAACGAGGAATTGGAAAAGATCGAGAAACCCGCTGGCATCAGCAATCCGAAGGATTTCCGCAACGAGATCGTCAACTTCGTACTGCGTGCCCGCGCCAACAACAACGGCAAGAACCCTACCTGGCTCAGCTACGAGAAGCTGCGGGTGGTCATCGAGAAGAAAATGTTCTCCAACACCGAGGATCTGCTACCGGTCATCAGCTTCAATGCCAAGGCCAGCAAGGAGGACCAGCAAAAACACAACGACTTCGTCACACGAATGGTCGAGCGTGGCTACACCGACAAACAGGTACGACTGCTCTCCGAGTGGTATCTGCGGGTTCGCAAATCGCAGTAAGGCAGCGATAGGCGTGCACTGCCAGGTCATGGGCCTGGCAGTTGACCGCTTGTCTCTAAGCTTACAGCTCGCCGCTTGAAGCTTGTAACGTGAAGCTGCCCGGAGGGCTCCTCATGAGCTATGTGATCGACCGACGCCTCAATGGCAAGAACAAGAGCACGGTAAACCGCCAGCGTTTCCTGCGGCGTTACCGTGACCACATCAAAAAGGCCGTTGAAGAGGCCGTCAGCCGCCGCTCCATTACCGACATGGAGCATGGTGAGCAAATCAGCATTCCCGGACGGGATATCGACGAACCGGTCCTGCACCATGGCCGCGGCGGCAAACAGACCGTCGTGCACCCTGGTAACAAGGAGTTCACCACCGGCGAACATATCCAGCGACCTCAAGGCGGTGGTGGCGGCAAAGGTCCAGGCAAAGCCGGCAATTCTGGCGAAGGCATGGACGAGTTTGTGTTCCAGATTACCCAGGAGGAATTCCTCGAGTTCATGTTCGAGGACTTGGAATTGCCCAACCTCGTCAAACGAAACCTGACCGGTACCGACACCTTCAAGACCGTGCGGGCAGGTATCAGTAACGAGGGCAACCCGTCACGGATCAATATCATCCGTACCCTGCGCTCGGCCCATGCACGGCGTATCGCCCTGTCGGGCAGCAGCCGCGCAAAATTGAAAGAGGCCAAGGAAGAGTTGGCGCGCTTGAAGCGCGAAGAACCCGATAACTTCGGCGATATCCAGGAAATCGAGGCGGAAATCGAGAAACTCAGTGCGCGCATCCATCGTGTGCCGTTCCTCGACACCTTCGACTTGAAATACAACCTGCTCGTCAAACAACCGAACCCCAGTTCCAAGGCGGTGATGTTTTGCCTGATGGACGTTTCCGGCTCCATGACCCAGGCCACCAAGGACATCGCCAAACGGTTCTTCATCCTGCTCTACCTGTTCCTGAAGCGAAACTACGACAAGATAGACGTAGTGTTCATCCGCCATCACACCAGCGCCCGGGAAGTCGACGAAGAAGAGTTCTTCTACTCGCGGGAAACCGGCGGCACCATCGTGTCCAGCGCCCTGAAGCTGATGCAGGAGATCATGGCCGAGCGCTACCCGGCCAACGAATGGAATATCTACGCCGCTCAAGCCTCTGACGGCGACAACTGGAATGATGATTCGCCCATCTGCCGCGACATCCTGATCAACCAGATCATGCCGTTCGTGCAGTACTACACTTACGTTGAAATTACCCCCCGTGAGCACCAGGCCCTGTGGTTCGAATATGAGCGCATCGGCGAAGCTTTTGCCGACACGTTCGCCCAGCAGCAACTGGTCTCGGCCGGCGATATCTATCCGGTCTTCCGTGAACTCTTCCAGCGCAGGTTAGTGACATGACCGCCAAAAAAGAGACTAAGCGCCAACCCATTTCCACCGGCTCCGAGTGGACCTTTGAGCTGATCCAAGCCTATGACAAGGAAATCAGTCGGATCGCGGCGGGTTATGCCCTGGACACATACCCCAACCAGATCGAAGTGATCACCGCTGAGCAGATGATGGATGCCTACGCGTCTGTTGGTATGCCGCTGGGTTATCACCATTGGTCCTACGGTAAACACTTCCTCAGCACCGAGAAGTCCTACACCCGTGGCCAGATGGGGCTGGCCTACGAGATCGTGATCAACTCCGACCCATGCATCGCCTACTTGATGGAAGAAAACACCATCTGCATGCAGGCATTGGTGGTGGCCCACGCTTGCTATGGGCATAACAGCTTTTTCAAAGGCAACTACCTGTTCCGCACCTGGACCGATGCGAGTTCGATCATCGATTACCTGGTGTTCGCCAAGCAGTACATCATGCAGTGTGAGGAGCGCCACGGGATCGACGCAGTGGAGGACTTGCTCGACTCTTGTCATGCCCTGATGAACTACGGGGTCGACCGCTACAAGCGCCCGTACCCGATTTCTGCCGAGGAAGAACGCCTGCGTCAGAAGGAGCGTGAAGAGCACCTGCAGAAGCAAATCAACGACCTGTGGCGCACTATTCCTAAACGCGCCGACAAAAACAGCGACAAGGACAACGCTCGCTTCCCCGCCGAACCTCAGGAAAACATCCTATATTTCCTGGAAAAACACGCCCCACTGCTGGAACCATGGCAAAGGGAAATCGTGCGCATCGTGCGCAAGATCGCCCAGTACTTTTATCCACAGCGCCAAACCCAAGTGATGAACGAAGGCTGGGCGACGTTCTGGCACTACACGCTCATGAACGACCTGTACGACGAGGGCTTGGTCACCGACGGCTTCATGATGGAGTTTCTCACCTCCCACACCAGTGTGGTATTTCAGCCTGGCTTTGACAGCCCGTATTACAGCGGCATCAACCCTTACGCTCTGGGTTTTGCCATGTACCGCGACATCCGGCGCATGTGCGAACACCCGACCGAAGAGGACCGCCGCTGGTTTCCGGAAATCGCCGGCAGCGACTGGCTGTCCACCATCAAGTTCGCCATGAGCAGCTTCAAGGACGAGAGCTTTATCCTGCAGTACCTGTCACCCCAGGTGATCCGCGACCTCAAACTGTTCAGCATCCTCGATGACGACCTCAAGGACGATTTGGTGGTGCCGGCCATCCACGATGAGCCCGGCTACCGCATCATCCGTGAAACCTTGGCCGCGCAGTACAACCTGGGCAACCGGGAGCCCAACGTACAGATCTACAGCATCGACGTCCGCGGCGACCGCTCGCTGACCTTGCGTCACCAGCAACATGACCGCAAACCCCTGGGCGAATCCACCGAGCAAGTACTCAAGCATCTGCACCGACTGTGGGGTTTTGACATCCATCTGGAAACCCTGCAAGGCGATCAGGTGATGAAAACTCACCATGTACCACCGCGCAGTGATCACAACGATAACGACTATGGTCGCCTGGACATGGCCGTCGTTCACCTCTGAAACAGCAAAGCCTCCATTGGTCAGGCACAGGCGGTATCCTGTGCCGCTAATGGAGGCTTTTTCATGAAAATCTACAAAGTCGGCGGCGCCGTGCGTGACCGCCTGCTGGGCATCAAGGTCACTGATATCGACCGCGTCGTTGTCGGTGCGACCACCGAGGAGATGCTTGCGAAGGGCTTCAAGCCGGTAGGCGCTGACTTCCCGGTGTTCCTGGACCCGAAGAACGGCGACGAATATGCTTTGGCCCGCACTGAGCGCAAGAGCGGCCGGGGCTATGGCGGTTTTGTCTTTCACGCCAGCCCCGAGGTCACGCTGGAAGAAGACCTGATCCGTCGCGACCTGACCATCAACGCAATGGCTGAAGACGATGACGGCAACCTGACCGACCCCTACAACGGCCAGCGTGACCTCGAAGCCCGCGTTCTGCGCCATGTTTCCCCCGCTTTCGCCGAAGATCCCCTGCGAGTTCTGCGCGTCGCACGTTTTGCCGCTCGCTATGCAAATCTTGGTTTTACAGTGGCACCGCAGACTCTGGAACTGATGCGTCAACTCAGCGAGTCAGGCGAATTGGAAGCCCTGACGCCGGAGCGCAGCTGGAAGGAAATCTCCCGAGCGCTGATGGAAGATCAGCCTCAGGTGTTTATTCAGGTCCTGCGCGACTGCGACGCACTGAAAACCTTGATGCCGGAAGTGAATGCACTCTTCGGCGTCCCCCAACCCGAGGCCCACCACCCCGAGATAGACACTGGCGTGCATACCTTGAGCGTGCTGGAGCAGGCCGCCTTGCACAAACAGCCACTGACCGTGCGCTGGGCCTGCCTGCTGCATGACCTGGGCAAGGGTCTAACGCCTGTGGATAAGTTGCCGCAGCATATCGCCCATGAGCATCGGGGCTTGAAGCTGATCAAGGCAGTCAATGAACGTTTCAAAGTGCCAAGGGATTGCCAGGAGCTGGCGCTGCTGGTGGGTCAATATCACACCCACGGCCATCGAGCGCTGGAGCTGAAAGCCTCGACGCTGCTGGAGTTACTGCAAAGTTTTGACGTATATCGCCGACCGCAGCGCTTTGAGGAGTTTGTGGTCGCCTGTGAAATGGATGCCCGGGGCCGCAAGGGCTTCGAGCAACGCAGTTATCCACAGGCAGATTATTTGCGCGGTGCGGCGCAGACAGCACGCGAGGTGGCGGTGGCGCCATTGGTGGAGAAGGGTTTCAAAGGCCCTGAGCTGGGCGAAGCCTTGAAGCGCGAACGGCTCAAGGCGTTGCAGGCCTACAAGGAACAACGCGCCCTATCGAATTAGAAGCGCATTCGGCGTCAGGTGCTGGCCCTGCCACTCAAAGGCGACAGGCGCCAGCAACTGATCGATCTGCGCATCCCGCCACAGATCAGCCATCGTTTTACCCACCTCAGGATGCACGCGGTCCGGCGCCATCAACGACAGCGGCCACAAAACAAAGGCGTTTTTCAGGATTTCTGCACGGGGCAGAATCAAACCGTCGAAATCCCCCACCAACTCGCCGTACAGCAGCACATCGATGTCCAATGGCAGGCCTTTGCGGTCCGGCGCGTAGCGGCCGTTTTCAGCTTCGATGGTCTTAAGACGGCGGTCCAATTCTGTCAACGACAGGTCGGTATAGGCCGACACCACCAGATTGAAGAACGGCCCGCTTTTGATGCCCACCGGCTGGCTTTCAAACACCGCCGAGCAGCGCATATCCGTCAGAAAGCTCGCTAACGCGTCGAGCCCGGCGCACAGATGGAGCTCGCGCTCGATATTGCTACCGAGGCCAAGGTAAACCTGAGTTAGCGACATCCGCGCTCAATCTCCACGCCCACACCTTTGGCGGCCGGTACTGCGCCGGGCTTGGTCAGTTTGAGGTGCAGCCAGGGAATCTGGAACTCACTCATCAACACTTGGGCCAAGCGCTCAGCAAAGGTTTCCACCAGTTGGTACTGGGACTGTTCGGCAAACGCCTGGATACGCGCCGAAACGCTGGCGTAATCCAGCGCCAAGGTCAGGTCGTCACCTGCGGCGGCCGGGCGGTTATCCCACGCGAAGCTCAGGTCCAGACGCAGGCATTGGCGGATCCCGCGCTCCCAGTCGTAGGCCCCGATCACGGTGTCGACTTCCAGGCCTTCGATAAACACTCTGTCCAAGCTCTTCTCCGCAGCACGACAAGGGCGCGATGCCCCGTTAGAATCAGGGCGTCCTCGCCCGGAATAGTTAGCATGTTTTGGTCACTGGCGATTCTCGCCTACCTGCTCGGCTCGCTGTCCTTCGCCATTTTGCTCAGCCGCCTGACGGGAAACCCCGACCCGCGAATGAGTGGTTCCGGCAATGCTGGCGCCACCAACATGTTGCGCCTGGCCGGCAAGAAGCTCGCCGTGCTGACGCTGCTGGGCGATCTGTGCAAGGGCTTGCTGCCCGTGCTGATCGCCAGCACCGCCGGCCTTACCCTGCAACAGCAGGCCTGGGTGGGCGTGTGCGCCGTCCTGGGCCATCTGTTTCCACTGTACTTCCGATTTCGCGGCGGCAAAGGTGTCGCCACGGCGGCCGGTATGCTGCTGGGGATCTACCCACCGGCGGCACTACTGGCCGTGCTTGCCTGGCTGCTGACGTTCTACCTGACCCGCACCAGCTCACTGGCGGCGCTGATCGCCACGCCGCTCACCCTGCCATTGCTGGCCTGGCAGGAACCGGCGGCGCTGCTGCCGATGAGCGTGCTGACATTGCTGATCGTCTGGCGCCATCGGGGCAATTTACGCGACCTGTTTGCCGGGCGCGAACGGCATTTTTAAATCCCCCAGATGAGCCTGGCTCACGTCGCGCCCAAATAACGGCCTACAACGGCGGCAGCTGCTCCATCGGCCAACGTGCCTGCACGCTGATCGCCAGGCTTTCGTGCTGCCCCGCCAGCAGACGCTGGCAACCGGCATAGGCGATCATGGCGCCATTGTCGGTGCAAAACTCAGGGCGGGCGTAGAACACATCCCCCTTCATATCACCGAGCATTTTTTCCAATGAACTGCGCAGCGCCTTGTTGGCGCTGACGCCGCCAGCAATCACCAGACGCTTCATGCCAGCCTGTTTCAGGGCACGCTTGCACTTAATGGTCAAAGTCTCCACCACGGCCTGCTGGAACGCCAGAGCGATGTCGCAACGGGCTTGATCACTGTCGTCCCCGGCGCTGACGCTGTGCTGCCAGGTATTCAGTGCGGAGGTTTTCAACCCGCTGAAGCTGAACATCAAACCGGGGCGATCGCACATCGGACGCGGGAATGTGTAGCGACCAGCAACGCCCTTTTCGGCGAGACGGGCGATTTCCGGCCCGCCGGGGTAATTGAGGCCCATCATCTTCGCAGTCTTGTCGAAAGCTTCGCCGGCGGCGTCGTCCAGCGACTCGCCCAAAAGCGTGTATTGACCGATTCCGTCGACCTGAACCAGCTGCGTATGCCCCCCCGAAACCAACAAAGCGACGAACGGGAACTGCGGCGGGTTTTCTTCCAGCATCGGCGCCAGTAAATGGCCTTCCATATGGTGCACACCCAGGGCTGGAATACCCCAGGCGAAAGCCAGCGCCTGTGCGCAAGAGGCCCCAACCAGAAGGGCTCCGACCAATCCAGGGCCCGCCGTGTAGGCAATCGCGTCGATCTCGGTCGGCACACAACCGGCCTCGTCCAGCACCTGGCGAATCAAGGGCAGCATGCGCTTGACGTGATCACGGCTGGCCAGCTCCGGCACCACGCCGCCATAAGCGCGGTGCAGGTCGATCTGACTGAACAGTGCATCGGCCAAAAGCCCGCGTTCACTGTCGTAAAGTGCGACACCGGTTTCGTCGCAGGAGGTTTCAAGTCCCAGTACTAGCATGGGTTTGCGCCTTGTAGAGGCTAAATTCGAAGGCGCGCATAATAGTCGCCACTCCCCCTCCCGACTAGCGGTTTTCGATCAGAGGCTTTGCATTCCGGTCAATGAGGGGTTAACATCCGCAACCCTTAAAAACCGACGACCTCAGCCGCGAATTTTTTGCGACGAGAACGTTGATCCCGGTAATGAAAGAAGGTAGCTCTGGATGCCAGCCGTCAAAGTTAAAGAGAACGAACCCTTCGACGTAGCTCTGCGTCGTTTCAAGCGCTCCTGCGAAAAAGCCGGTGTACTGGCCGAAGTTCGTAGCCGCGAATTTTACGAGAAGCCAACTTCTGAGCGTAAGCGTAAAGCAGCAGCCGCTGTTAAGCGTCACGCCAAGAAAGTTCAGCGCGAGCAGCGCCGCGCCGTTCGTCTGTACTAATACACAGACGTTCGTAGCAAGCTTCTGCCAAGCCCGGCCCTTCAGCCGGGCTATTGGCATTTGCAGATATCGCTTGATGCTTCATCGTCGAAGCCGCACATGCGACTGAGACAACTGCTTCACACGTCAGGACTGGCTCTTTTGCCAGCGGTGCACGTCTCTTCTGACGAGCCTAACAAGGCTACTGACGAGCACACTTATTCTGTAAACAGGCGATCAACGGTCGGCTGTGCCCATCGATGAGCTTCCGAGGCCGCCAGCGGCCAAGACCGGAGCCAGGGGCAACATTTCTTCGCCGAAGACTGATAGAAATTAACGTCAGTGAATGCTCGGCAGATACACTTCCATACAGCCCAAGCAGACGATTGATGGTCAAGCCACTCGACTCAAGCGCTTGAGCACTTCACGGGCCCTCATTTACACGCAGTGATGACGAGAACGCCATGGCCGGGCTAATTCCCCAGAGCTTTATTGACGACCTTCTGAACCGCACCGACATCGTCGATGTTGTCAGCTCGCGCGTGCAATTGAAGAAAGCCGGCAAGAATTACACCGCCTGCTGCCCGTTCCACAAAGAAAAAACCCCGTCGTTCAGCGTCAGCCCAGACAAGCAGTTCTATTACTGCTTTGGCTGCGGCGCAGGCGGTAACGCCCTCGGCTTCTTGATGGACCACGACAACCTGGACTTCCCCCAGGCAATCGAGGACCTGGCGAAAGCCGCCGGCATGGAAGTCCCTCGCGAAGAAAGTGGCCGCCCGCATAAACCACGGCAACCCACCGATTCGCCGCTATACCCGCTGCTCACTGCCGCCGCCGACTTTTACCGGCAGGCACTGAAGAGCCATCCTCAGCGCAAGGCGGCCGTCGATTACCTCAAGGGCCGCGGCCTTACCGGTGAAATCGCTCGCGACTTTGGTCTCGGCTTCGCGCCACCCGGCTGGGACAACCTGTACAAACATTTGAGCAGCGACACTCTGCAGCAAAAAGCGATGATCGACGCAGGCCTCCTGGTGGAAAACGCCGAGACCGGCAAGCGCTACGACCGCTTCCGCGACCGCGTGATGTTCCCTATCCGTGACAGCCGCGGCCGTATCATCGCGTTCGGTGGCCGCGTACTGGGCGACGACAAGCCCAAGTACCTGAACTCCCCGGAAACCCCGGTGTTCCACAAAGGCCAGGAACTCTACGGCCTGTTCGAAGCGCGCAAGAACAATCGCAACCTCGATGAAATCATCGTGGTTGAAGGCTATATGGACGTGATCGCCCTGGCCCAGCAAGGCTTGCGCAACGCCGTCGCCACCCTTGGCACCGCCACCAGCGAAGAACATCTGAAGCGCCTGTTTCGCGTCGTGCCCAGCGTGCTGTTCTGCTTCGACGGCGACCAGGCTGGCCGCAACGCCGCTTGGCGCGCACTCGAAGCCACGCTGTCGAGCCTGCAGGATGGGCGCCGCGCGCGCTTCCTGTTCTTGCCCGAGGGAGAGGACCCGGACACCCTGGTGCGCTCCGAAGGCACTGACGCATTCCGTGCACGCATCAACCAACATGCGCAGCCGCTGGCCGATTATTTTTTCCAGCAACTGACTGAGGAAGCCGATCCGCGCTCCCTTGAAGGCAAGGCCCATATGGCCACCCTCGCAGCGCCGCTGATCGACAAGGTGCCTGGCGCCAACCTGCGCACCCTGATGCGCCAACGCCTGCTGGAAATTACCGGGCTAAGCGGCGAAGCCGTCAGTCAGCTGGTGCACAGCGCACCGCAGGATGCTCCGCCCGCCTACGACCCGGGCATGGATTACGACGCCATGCCGGACTATGCCGACTTCCAGCCGCAGGAGGCCTACGCGCCCCAGCAGGAATGGACGCCGAAGAAGCCCGGTGCCGGCGGCAAGAAATGGGACAAGAAACCGTGGAGCAAGAACGGCAAGCGTGGCGATCGCGATGAGGCCTACGCCCCACGCACGCCAGTTGCCGTAGAAGCGCCCACGCTGATCGCCCTGCGCACGCTCATTCACCACCCGCAACTGGCGGGCAAGGTCGAAAGTGCCGACCATTTTGCCAATGCGAGCAATACCTACGCTCAGGTGCTGATCGCGCTGATCGAAGCCGTGCAGAAAAATCCTAAGCTAAACTCAATTCAGCTGATGGCACGCTGGCACGGCACAGAACAAGGGCGCTTGTTGAAAGCACTTGCGGAAAAGGAGTGGCTAATTGACGGCGATAACCTTGAACAACAGTTTTTAGACACCATTACTAGGTTATCTGCGGGTCAGCATACGCAAACCCTCGATGAACTCATCAAGAGAGCAAGACAGCCAGGATTATCGGCTGAAGAGCAAATTCAGATAGCAAAACAGATGCGCGACCTCTTAAAACAGAATGTTTCCGCATCAAACCCGACCTCAGCTGGCGTGTGAGGTCATAGCTCGGGTATAATCCTCGGCTTGTTTTTTGCCCGCCAAGACCTTCAGTGGATAGGGTGTTATGTCCGGAAAAGCGCAACAGCAGTCTCGTATCAAAGAGTTGATCACCCTTGGTCGTGAGCAGAAGTATCTGACTTACGCAGAGGTCAACGACCACCTGCCTGAGGATATTTCAGATCCTGAGCAGGTGGAAGACATCATCCGCATGATTAATGACATGGGGATCCCCGTACACGAGAGTGCTCCGGATGCGGACGCCCTTATGTTGGCCGACGCCGATACCGACGAGGCAGCCGCTGAAGAAGCCGCTGCTGCGTTGGCCGCGGTGGAGACCGACATCGGTCGCACGACTGACCCTGTGCGCATGTATATGCGTGAAATGGGTACCGTCGAGTTGCTGACACGCGAAGGCGAGATCGAAATCGCCAAGCGTATCGAAGAGGGCATCCGTGAAGTGATGGGCGCAATCGCGCACTTCCCTGGCACGGTTGACCACATTCTCTCCGAGTACACTCGCGTCACCACCGAAGGTGGCCGCCTGTCCGACGTCCTGAGCGGTTATATCGACCCGGACGACGGTATTGCGCCGCCTGCTGCCGAAGTACCGCCGCCTGTCGATGCGAAAGCCGCGAAAGCGGACGACGACTCCGAAGACGACGAGGCTGAAGCCAGCACCGACGACGAAGAAGAAGTCGAAAGCGGTCCAGACCCGATCATCGCCGCCCAGCGTTTCGGTGCGGTTTCCGATCAAATGGAAGTCACCCGCAAGGCCCTGAAAAAGCACGGTCGCTCCAACAAGCTGGCAATTGCCGAGCTGCTGGCGCTGGCTGAGCTGTTCATGCCAATCAAGCTGGTTCCGAAGCAATTCGAAGGCCTGGTTGAACGCGTTCGCAGCGCCCTTGAGCGTCTGCGCGCACAAGAGCGTGCGATTATGCAGCTCTGTGTTCGTGATGCTCGCATGCCGCGTACTGACTTCCTGCGCCAGTTCCCGGGCAACGAAGTTGACGAAAGCTGGAGCGACGCTCTGGCCAAAGGCAAGGCGAAGTATGCTGAAGCCATTGGTCGCCTGCAGCCGGATATCATCCGCTGCCAGCAGAAGCTGACTGCACTTGAGACCGAAACCGGTCTGACGATTGCCGAGATCAAGGACATCAACCGTCGCATGTCGATCGGTGAGGCTAAAGCCCGCCGCGCGAAGAAAGAGATGGTAGAAGCGAACTTGCGTCTGGTGATCTCCATCGCCAAGAAGTACACCAACCGTGGCCTGCAATTCCTCGATCTGATCCAGGAAGGCAACATCGGTTTGATGAAGGCTGTGGACAAGTTCGAATACCGTCGCGGCTACAAGTTCTCGACTTATGCCACCTGGTGGATCCGTCAAGCGATCACTCGCTCGATCGCCGACCAGGCCCGCACCATTCGTATTCCGGTGCACATGATCGAGACGATCAACAAGCTCAACCGTATTTCCCGGCAGATGTTGCAGGAAATGGGTCGCGAACCGACCCCGGAAGAGCTGGGCGAACGCATGGAAATGCCTGAGGATAAAATCCGCAAGGTATTGAAGATCGCTAAAGAGCCGATCTCCATGGAAACCCCGATCGGTGATGACGAAGACTCCCACCTGGGTGACTTCATCGAAGACTCGACTATGCAGTCGCCAATCGATGTCGCCACTGTTGAGAGCTTGAAAGAAGCGACTCGCGACGTACTGTCCGGCCTCACTGCCCGTGAAGCCAAGGTACTGCGCATGCGTTTCGGCATCGACATGAATACCGACCACACCCTTGAGGAAGTCGGTAAGCAGTTTGACGTGACCCGTGAACGGATCCGTCAGATCGAAGCCAAGGCGCTGCGCAAGTTGCGCCACCCGACGCGAAGCGAGCATCTGCGCTCCTTCCTCGACGAGTGATACCAGAACCCCCGGCCCATGCCGGGGGTTTTGTTTTGCATAGATAAAATCCCGTACTGCCCCACTCCCTCCGCAATGCCCGTCTACACTCGACACATTCCCCCGTGCCATAACGAGACCGTTATGCCCAGATTGCCGACCGTGATACTGCTGTCGCTGCTGAACTGGACCGCAACGGCTGGCGCGTTGACTCTTACTGATGATGAGCGTGGCTGGCTGGCGGACCATCAGGAGCTGAGACTGGGAGTGGACCCCTCGTGGCCACCCTTCGAATACCGTGATGAAAATGGTCGATACCAAGGCTTATCGGCGGATTACGTGCGCCTGATCCAGGATCGCCTGGGCGTCAGGGTCAAGATAATCGAGCCGCCGAGCTGGGGTGCCGTATTGGAGATGGCTCGAAGCAATCAGCTCGACCTTATCCCCAGCATCATGTCGACACCGGAGCGCCAGAATTATCTGGCCTTCACCCGGCCTTACATCGACTTCCCGATGGTGATTCTTGCCCACGAAGGCGGGGCACGGCCGCGTAATCTCAAGGACCTTTACGGATTGAAGGTTGCCGTGGTGGAGAACTACGCCCCTCACGAGTTGCTGCGCACCCACCATCCTGACCTCAACCTGGTCGCGATGCCCAACGTCAGTTCCACGCTGCAGGCCTTGGCGACCGGCGAAGTCGATACCGTGGTCAGCGACCTGGCGTCCAGCGTCTGGAGCCTACGCGAACTAAAACTCGATGGTCTATACGTCAGCGGCGATACCCCTTACCGCTATCAATTGGCGATGGGAGTGCCACGGGACGACAAAATACTGGTGGGCATCCTGGATAAAGTCCTGGCCGACCTCAGCCCCGATGAAACCAATGCCATCCAACAGCACTGGGTAGGCAACTTCACGGATAACCGCACGTTCTGGCGCGACCTGCTGATGTACGGCCTGCCCGCCGTGCTGCTGCTAATCGCCGTATTGGCCGTCGTGATTCGGATCAATCGCCGGCTGAGTTCGGAAATTTCCCGCCGCGTCGCGCTTGAACAAGAATTGCGCAGCAGCGAGTACCACTATCGCGGCCTGGTAGAAAGCTTGTCCGCTATTGCCTGGGAAGCCAGCATCACCGATTTCACCTACAGTTACGTGTCGCCCCACGCCGAGGACCTGCTGGGTTACCCACGAGCCCATTGGCTGATTCCGGGCTTCTGGCGCAACATCATTCACCCCGCCGACCTGATCCGCACCGAAGCCTATTGCTATCGCGAAACCCGCGCCAACCGCGACCACAGCATTGATTACCGAGTGATCACCGCCGACGGCCGCTGTTTGTGGGTACGCGATATTGTCAGCCTGATCGAACACGGCCATGAGCCGGTGCTGCGCGGCTTGATGATTGATATCAGCGAGGCCAAGCGCACCGAGGAGGCGCTGCAGCTGTCCGAGCAGAAGTTTGCCTCGGTCTTCCAGCAATGCCCCGACATCCTTGTGATCGCGCGGCTTTCCGATGGCTGTCTGCTGGAGGTCAATAAAGCGTTCGAAGATCAAATCGGCCTGACCGCCGAGGAAGTGATCGGCAGAACCGGCACGGAACTGGAAATATGGGGCATCCCGGGCATCGGTCCGGAGTTGTTGCAACGCGTCCAGACAACCAGTATTCGCAACCTTGAAATGCCGTTTTTGCGCAGCAACGGCCAAGCCTTCACCGGGCTTATCTCCGCGGAGCCCTTCCAGCTCGACGCGATTGAAGCCATCGTGGTGGTGGTGCGCGATATCACCCAACTCAAGGAAACCCAGCAACTGCTGCAAACCTCCGAAGAGAAGTTCGCCAAAGCCTTCCATGCTTCGCCCGACGGCTTGCTGCTGAGCCGCCAACGCGACGGCCTGCTGATTGAAGTCAACGAAGGTTTCAGCCGCCTGACCGGTTACACCAGCGCCACCTCTCTCGACCAATCAACCCTGGAACTGGGCATCTGGGTCGATCTCAACGAACGCAAACACATGCTGGAACTGATGCAGCGAGATGGCTTTGTGCGTGATTTCATCTGCCACATACGCCGTAGCGACGGTGAAATTCGGATGTGTGAAGTGTCCAGTCGCCCGCTGCCGATCGCCGGGGAAGACTGCATGCTGACCATCGCCCGCGACATCACCGAACGTCAATTGATGCAGGAAAAACTGCAACAGGCCGCGACGGTATTCGAGAGTACCGCCGAAGGCGTGTTGATCACCGACACCCGGCAGAACATCAGCGCCGTCAACCGCGCCTTCAGCGAAATCACTGGCTACAGCGAAGCCGAAGCCCTCGGCCAAACACCCCGCCTCCTCGCCTCTGGCCTGCATGACAGCGCGTTTTACGCCGCGATGTGGCACCAATTGACGGCCCAAGGTCATTGGCAGGGCGAGATTTCCAACCGTCGAAAGAACGGCGAACTGTACCCCAGTTGGCTGACCATCAGCGCTGTGCGCAACCGGGATCAATTGATCACTCACTTTGTGGCGGTGTTTGCAGACATCTCCAGCCTCAAACTGGCCCAGGCGCGCCTCGATTATCAGGCGCACCACGATCCACTGACCGGGCTGCCCAACCGCACTCTATTTGAAAACCGGTTGCAGGCAGCCCTAAACGGCCATCAAGAGACTGGCAAACAGGGCGCGGTGTTGTTCCTCGACCTGGACCGCTTCAAACACATCAACGACAGCCTCGGCCACCCGATCGGCGATCTGCTGCTCAAAGACATTGCCGTGCGCCTCAAGGACCAACTGCGAGACATCGATACCGTAGCGCGCCTGGGCGGCGATGAATTCATCATCCTGCTACCCGGCCTGCAACACGCCAATGACGCCGAGCAATTGGCCAACAAGTTACTGACCTGCTTCACCCCGCCATTCCAGGCTGGCGAGCACGAGTTCTTCATCAGCGCCAGCATCGGCACCAGCCTTTACCCGCAGGACGGTACGGATGTCGCCACCTTGGTCAAGAATGCCGACGCTGCGATGTATCGATCCAAAGCCAAGGGACGTAACCGGGTCGAAAGCTACACCCGCGACCTGACGGCTCAGGCCAACGAGCGTGTGGCACTGGAGCATGAACTGCGGCGAGCCATCGAACGTAAAGAGCTGAGCCTGTATTACCAGCCGAAACTGAGCCTGGTAACACAAGAACTGATCGGTGCCGAAGCCCTGATCCGCTGGCATCACCCCACCTTTGGCGACGTACCGCCAGAACACTTTATTGCCCTGGCCGAAGAGAACGGCACGATCCTGCAAATTGGCGATTGGGTCTTGGAACAGGCCTGCCGACAACTGCACGCGTGGCAGGGCACCTACGAAGATTTCGGCCCGCTGTCGGTCAACCTCGCCGGTGCGCAGCTACGCCATCCCGGCTTGCTGAGTCGAATAGAACAACTGTTGCGCGACTACCACCTCGACCCAGGTCACCTGCAACTGGAGATCACTGAAAATTTCATCATGAGCCAGGCCGAAGAAGCACTTGAGGTGCTACACCAACTCAAACAACTGGGCGTGCAGCTGGCAATTGATGACTTCGGCACTGGCTACTCGTCCCTCAGCTACCTCAAACGGCTACCGCTGGATTTCCTGAAGATCGACCAATCCTTCGTCCGCGGCCTGCCGGACGACCCCCACGACGCCGCCATCGTGCGCGCTATCATCGCCCTGGGCCACAGCATGCAATTCACCATCATCGCCGAAGGCGTGGAGAACCCCGCGCAGCAAGCCTTCCTGGCCGCTGAGGGCTGCGAACAGATGCAAGGCTACATCGTCAGCTTGCCACTGCCGCCGGAGCTTTTTGTCGCTACCTTCCTTCGTATGAGCATTGAGGATTTTTCGGATAGCACACAGAAGAAACCATCGTTATAATCCGCGACCTGTTAAGGGCCTATAGCTCAGTTGGTCAGAGCAGAGGACTCATAATCCTTTGGTCCACGGTTCAAGTCCGTGTGGGCCCACCAACTCCAAAGCCGCGCATTGCGCGGCTTTCGCGTTTCTGGCTGGTCCACCACAGATACAGTCCTATGGTCCAAGGGTACAACTTAGGTACAGTGCTGGTTCGCCAGCCGCCTAGGAGCACCCTCTCATGGCTACTCTCGTCAAAACTCCTTCCGGCACCTGAAGGCGCTCATTCGTAAAAATGGCTGGCCCACAGTCGCCAAAACCTTCCGCACAAAGCGTGATGCGGATGACTGGTCGAGGCGTACCGAAGAAGAAATGGTGCGTGGTGTGTACATCCGATGTAGCGGCTCGGAGAAAATGACGCTAGAGGCTGCACTCAAGCGCTATCTGAGCGACATAACCCCCACCAAGAAACCCACCATTTGTTATCGCGGATGCAGAATTAACCCAGATACCGACTTAAAGCTGCTCCATCAGTGATCAGCTCAAAGTCAGACCTGCTAATACTTACAACGCCAAGGCTTGGGTCAGCCAAATTCCGGTAGCCGGGTCAATTGGGCATCAGCGACAACAGAGTTTGGTTCAAGGTCTGGGCTTAGACCTATCGGAAGTCACCGACGTCTACAAGCATCACGCGAAATACTTTTGGGCCTCTGCACGCGGTGAGCGCACCGAGGGGCATGCCGATTATCATCCGCCGCCTTCAGGCTCGTGAGAGAGGTGCGGCGGGATTCCGCGATTGCAGTTTGATTGCACGCCCTTAACCCTCAGCGCAATGCAGAAGTTGTCGACGGGGCTTTACACGGTCACAGCATACCCCGGCCAGTGCCTCGTGCGGAGGCGCCTCGGCCTAACGTCTCCAAAACCGACGAGCTCGATGTGTTGTTACCCGGGAGTTGGCTTACTGGCGATGAGACCCGTGCAGACGTCAAATTCCCCGGGGCCTCACATCAAAGACCGTTTGCATCTTAGTCACCGCTTGTAGAAGATCATCGTCTTTTTGCACGAATGGATACGCGCATGAAGTTCGAGAAAACCACGCAGTACAGGTCCGAGGAAGGAATCGTCTTCAATCTGTCTCAAATCACCCTCATGGAAAGCGACCGAGGTCGCCTGCGCGAGCTGCACTTTGGCGAAGCGAAACGCGCCCATTACCAAGTCAACAGCATCGTTGTCGATATGTACGACCGAATGCAGGCTCGAAACCTGCCATGCCTGCTGACAGTCTGCATTTCCAATCCCCTGACCCGGCAGCAGGCCGACGCGATCACTACTATGCGCGGCAACGTCGCCAAGGGAATTGCTGCGGCCTCAGGTGGCGTTGCCGGGAAGGTAGGTGCGTTGGGCGGGCCGCTCATTGGTTGGGCTTCAGGTGCAGTTGTGACGACAGGTGTCAACTGGTACCTCAAAGGGGCCCTACCGAACCTTCATGCAGGTGACGTGCTGGTCAGCATCGAGGGAGAGGTACATGGCGGGATTGGCCCACAGCGCTCTGTCGTGACGCTGGTCATCAAGGTCTGAGGAACTGCACATGCCCTACATCATGCAAACTGTCGTCCTTCTGGTACTGGGCGCGATCCTCGTTCAGTTTCTGAAACCATACCCGCTGCGCAAGTGGCTTGGTTTGGCGCTGCTGGCAACGGGCTTGGTCAGCATCTTCAAGGTTGGTGAGCAGCAGGTGCTGGGCTTTGACCTGGAGCTGCTAGCACTGCTGGCCGTGCCGCTGGGCGTGGTGCTTTTCCTGACGCGGCGGCGGTTCACGGAGAGGGACTGAAGCCCTTGCACGATTTCTCGGTGCCGTCTCTGACCCAAAATCATATGGGACAACAGTCGATCAACAGCGCGTTGATCGATAATCTTAGCGTTGGACCTTGCAGGCGGATTGAGGGGTTACTTTGAACATACTGGTAACTCCTAACGTAGGTTAGATGCCGCCAAAATCACTGCTAAATGATGGGTGGCGGCTGTAACGCAGACCAGGTGCAGTCGGAAATGTGTAATGCCACATTGACCAGCCTCGCCAACTCTGCGGGCGCGGCCTAATTCTGATCCTAGACAGCACGGATCTAGCGCACATGAAAGGTCACCGCAATCGCCAACCTTTAAAGTCAGACTATACGCATGCCTTAGGCCAAGTCGCGCTTTGCTTCTCGATCTGTGAATGGAACGTGGTTTTGAGATGCAAGAGAATTAGCCCGGGGGCACTACAGAAGATCGTGGGCGAAGAATTCACTGCGGGGCAAATTGCGAAACTCAAAGGGCGCAAAATCAGTACAACCACGGTACAGTACTCAGCTTGAGCAACCTTTTCAAAATTACGCTTAACACCACGTACTACGGGGCCTCCAGCTATTCCAACCTACGTTCACCTACGAACGATTTCTCTAGGCATATCAGCTCGCCCAGCAACTCATAATCCTTTGGTCCACGGTTCAAGTCCGTGTGGGCCCACCAACTCCAAAGCCGCGCATTGCGCGGCTTTTGTGTGTCTGAAGACCCACTCTCAGTGTCCGGACTGTCCACACAACGTCCGCCGCCCCACTTCGCAAACAACTGCCCAATATCCCTGGTTGCTTTGAACTCAAGCGCATTAACGCACGGGTCAAACAGGAACAATGTCGCCTGCCCTCCTACTTGGCCCTTGAACCGAATATGCGACTCCAGCGCAAACGTCGTACCTCGCGCCTGCAAGCGTTCCGCCAGTACGTGCCAATCTTCACAGCCCAATACCACGCCGAAATACGGCACGGGGACATCGTGGACGTCGACGGCATTGGTGTGGGCCGCGTCCTGGAAGGCGGTTTTCGGATGTTCGGGGATGACCAATGGGTGGCCGAAGAAACTACTGACTGTGGCTGGAGCGCTCGCCCCAAGTAAGAATAATCCCGCTGGGCGGCCTGACGTTTTACCGAGAGGTCATCCTACTGAGTCGCTATAGCCAACGGCACTTACCAGTGCCACAACTGTTTGCCCGCTGCCTGCTGGACGATTCAAGCCTGTAACATGCGTTTCCATTGCAGCCCGTCACGGAGCCTCCCTTGCCTGTCCTCGATGAAATCGATCGCCAACTGATCGCCGCCTTGCAGATCAACGCCCGCGAAAGCGTAGCCATGCTTGCGCGGCAGTTGGGCATCGCGCGCACCACGGTGACCTCCCGCCTGGCGCGCCTGGAGAAAACCCAAGTGATCACCGGTTATGGCGTGCGCTTGGGCCAACGGGTGGCAGACGGTGGTTTGCAGGCCTACGTGGGCATCACTGTGCAACCTCGCTCAGGCAAAGAAGTGTTGCGCAGGCTGAGTGCCATGGCTCAGGTGCAACAGTTGTGCGCGGTGAGCGGCGAGTTTGATTACGTGGCTTGGCTACGGACGGATTCGCCGGAGCAACTGGATCAGTTACTGGACCAGATCGGCAGTGTCGATGGTGTAGAGAAAACCACCACCTCGATCATCCTCAGTAACAAATTGGATCGCGGACAACCAATATGACCAGCAACCTCGTCACTTCGACTGAAAACAATTCATTCCGACGACACATTGCGTCTTATTAACGAGCGCAACGCTCCCTAAACTGGCTGCCATCTTTTCCTATACTCAGCGGGTCGTGCCCCGCCGGGTATCCAGCCAGGTCAGCCATGAATACGTCGAACAAAAAAAGTCGCCACCCTGCAGACGGTCAAAAGCCCATCACCATCTTCGGCCCGGATTTTCCGTTTGCCTTTGATGACTGGATCGAGCACCCCGCAGGCCTAGGCAGCATCCCCGCCGCCAACCATGGTGCAGAAGTAGCCATCATCGGCGCAGGTATCGCCGGGCTGGTTGCCGCCTATGAGCTGATGAAGCTGGGCCTCAAACCCGTAGTGTACGAAGCCTCGAAAATGGGTGGCCGTTTGCGCTCCCAGGCTTTCGAAGGTGCCGAAGGCATCATCGCCGAGCTGGGCGGTATGCGCTTCCCGGTGTCGTCCACCGCCTTCTATCACTATGTGGACAAGCTGGGACTGGAAACCAAACCGTTCCCCAACCCACTGACGCCGGCCTCCGGCAGCACCGTGATCGACCTCGAAGGCCAAACCCACTACGCACAAAAGCTGTCCGACTTGCCTGCACTGTTCCAGGAAGTGGCTGACGCCTGGGCCGACGCCCTGGAAGCCGGCTCGCAGTTCGGTGATATCCAGCAAGCCATTCGCGACCGCGACGTACCGCGCCTCAAAGCGCTGTGGAATGAGCTGGTGCCCCTGTGGGACGACCGCACCTTCTACGATTTCGTCGCCACGTCCAAGGCGTTCGCCAAGTTGTCGTTTCATCACCGTGAAGTGTTTGGGCAAGTCGGTTTCGGCACCGGCGGCTGGGACTCGGACTTTCCCAACTCGATGCTGGAAATCTTCCGCGTAGTGATGACCAACTGCGACGACCACCAACACCTGGTGGTCGGTGGCGTGGCCCAAGTGCCAATGGGTATCTGGCGCCATGTACCGGAACGCTGCGCCCACTGGCCGGCCGGCACCAGCCTCAGCTCGTTGCACAGCGGCGCGCCGAGAGCCGGGGTCAAGCGCATTGCACACGCAGCCGATGGCCGTTTCGCGGTGACCGACAACTACGGCGACACCCGTGAATATGCCGCCGTCCTCACCACCTGCCAAAGCTGGCTGCTGACCACCCAAATCGAATGCGATGAAACCCTGTTCTCGCAAAAGATGTGGATGGCCCTGGACCGCACCCGCTACATGCAATCCTCGAAAACCTTCGTGATGGTCGACCGCCCCTTCTGGAAAGACAAAGATCCGGAAACCGGCCGCGACCTCATGAGCATGACCCTCACCGACCGCCTCACCCGCGGCACTTACCTGTTCGACAACGGCGACGACAAACCAGGGGTGATCTGCTTGTCGTACTCGTGGATGAGCGACGCGCTGAAAATGCTTCCGCAGCCTATCGAAAAGCGGGTAAAGCTGGCCCTGGATGCCTTGAACAAGATCTACCCGAAAGTCGATATCAAGGCGCGCATCATTGGTGATCCGATCACCGTGTCCTGGGAGGCCGACCCGCATTTCCTCGGGGCCTTCAAAGGCGCGCTGCCTGGCCACTATCGTTACAACCAGCGTATGTATGCGCACTTTATGCAGAAGGACATGCCGGCCGAACAGCGTGGGATTTTTATCGCCGGCGACGACGTTTCCTGGACACCTGCCTGGGTGGAAGGCGCAGTACAAACCTCGCTGAACGCGGTGTGGGGCATCATGACCCACTTCGGTGGCAGTACTCACGCCGAGAACCCAGGGCCGGGCGACGTGTTCGATGACATCGGGCCAATCGCCCTGGCCGAATAAGGAGTTACGCCATGCGTGTCGCCCTGTACCAATGCCCGCCGCTGCCACTGGAAGTGGCGGGCAACCTCAAGCGCCTGCGCCAGCTCGCACACGAAGCGACCGGCGCCGATGTGCTAGTGCTGCCGGAGATGTTCCTGACCGGTTACAACATCGGCGCAGAAGCCGTCGGGGCATTGGCCGAAGCGCGGGATGGCGAGTCTGCCCAGACCATTGCCGACATCGCGCAAAGCGCCGGACTGGCCATTTTGTATGGTTATCCTGAGCGGGCCGACGATGGACAGATCTACAACGCCGTGCAGCTGATAGACGCCAACGGCCAGCGCCTCTGCAACTATCGCAAGACCCATCTGTTCGGGGATCTGGACCATTCGATGTTCAGTGCCGGCGACGATGACTTCCCACTGGTGGAGCTCAACGGTTGGAAGCTGGGATTCCTGATTTGCTACGACCTGGAGTTCCCGGAAAACACCCGACGCCTGGCCTTGGCCGGGGCCGAATTAATACTGGTGCCCACCGCCAACATGGTGCCGTTCGATTTCGTTGCCGACGTCACCGTGCGGGCGCGGGCCTTTGAAAACCAGTGCTACGTGGCCTATGCCAACTATTGCGGGCACGAAGGCGAGATTCAGTACTGTGGCCAAAGCAGCATCGCCGCACCGGATGGCCAGCGCATCGCCCAGGCCGGTCTGGATGAAGCCTTGATTGTCGGCACGTTGGATCACCAATCGATCCTCGACGCCCGCGCCGCCAATCACTACCTGCAAGACCGTCGCCCCGAGCTTTACGGCCCGCTGCACAAGCCCTGATCCGATGGGTTTGTTAGCATAGGCACTTGCCCCGTTCTGGAAGTGCCCATGCCTGTCCCGGCCCACCCTTATCCCGTTCATTTGACCCTGGCCAACGGCCTGCGGGTTTGCCTGCGCCATGCGCCACGTTTGAAGCGTTGCGCCGCAGCGTTAAGGGTGGCTGCCGGCAGCCATGACGTACCGTTGGCTTGGCCGGGTCTGGCGCATTTTCTTGAGCATTTGTTGTTTCTCGGCACCGAGCGGTTTCCCAGCGGCGAAGGGTTGATGGCCTACGTACAACGTCACGGTGGCCAAGTGAATGCCAGCACCCGCGAACGCACCACGGACTTCTTCTTTGAACTGCCCGTTCCGACCTTTGCAGAAGGGCTTGAGCGGCTGGCAGACATGCTGACCCATCCGCGCCTGACGCTGGAGGATCAACTGCGCGAGCGCGAAGTGCTGCACGCAGAGTTTGTCGCCTGGTCTCAAGATGCCAAGGCTCAGCAACAGGTGGCGCTGTTCGAAGGCTTGGCGGCGGATCATCCGTTGCGTGGTTTTCATGCCGGCAACCGCGACAGCCTGCCGGTGGAGCGCGAGGCGTTTCAACAAGCCTTGCGGGAATTCCACACACATTTCTATCAGAGCGGGCAGATGACTTTGAGCCTTGCCGGTCCGCAGTCGCTGCAAGAGCTGGAAGCCCTGGCGCAGCAGTTCAGTGTGCAACTGGTCTCTGGCCCGCAACATCCGCAGGCGTCGCCACCGGCCCTGATGCAAGGCCAGGCTCGGCGGTATCAGCACACCGAAGGCGGCCACCTGCACCACGTCATCACTTGTGACGTACCCCGCGAAGCACTGGATTTCCTCTGCACTTGGCTAAACGCCTCTGCACCGGGCGGGCTGCTCGCTGAGTTGAAAGCACGGCAATTGGTCAGCGCACTGCAGGCGTCAGTGCTGTACCACGCGGCCGGACAAGCAGTGCTGGATATCGACTTTACGCTCGGGACCGCAGACAAACCGGCGACACACATTGAGGCACTGTTGCACGACTGGCTGAGCTTTTTCTCACACAGCGACTGGACTCCGCTGCGCGAAGAGTTCGCGCTGCTGAACGGGCGACAACAACAGATCCAGGGCGCCCTGGCATTGGCCCGAAACGACAGCGACGATCTGGGTGAACAAGGCATCGCCGCGCTCAAGGCCCTGTTTGAATCACTGCAACTACCGCCCGCCGAACATCGCTGGCAACTCCCATCGAACAATCCGTTCCTGCGCCCACCGGTCAAGCAAGAGCGCGCAGGCCTGATCCGCGGCCAAACCAGCGCCCACCGAGGGCTGCGAACCTTTGCCCAGGATCGCTCGCGGGGTCGCCGGGAGGTAGCGGCGCTAACATTCAGCCAGGCCTTGGCGGATGACAGCGACGAAGGCGCGCTGTACCTGCAATGGCGGTTTGGCTCGCCAGTTGCCACCGGGGTGGAAAGCAGCTTGCAGCCCTTGCTTGAAAATGCACGTCAGGCGGGTGTTGAAGTGTCCTTTGAAGCCACCGGTAGTGACTGGCTGGTGAAAATGACCGGCCTGCACGAGCCCATGCCGGCCGTGCTGGAGGTCTTGGCGCAAAGCCTGAATCAGCCGCAAGAAGCTGTCATCGCGCCACCTCCCATGATCCCAATCCGAGCGTTGCTCAAAGCGCTGCCCTCGTGCTGCGCCGCTGGTAATGTCGACCCCCACGAGCAGCCTCCATCCTGGGCGACCGCACGCTGGCATGGCCTGGGCCTGGGTTTACCCATTGCAACTCAAGCGTTGATCAAAGCGGCCGCCGCCCGTCTGCCTGGGCAACCTGCCCACATCGAACAAACACTGCAAAACCTCAGTGGTCAACGCGTGTGGCATGAGATAAAAACCAGCTCCACCGAAGCCGCCTTGCTGCTGTTTTGCCCGACCCCAAGCCAATCCCTGGACGATGAAGCGTCGTGGCGACTGCTTGGACACCTGCTCCAAGCTCCTTTCTACCAACGCCTGCGGGTTAAGTTGCAGTTGGGCTACGCAGTATTCAGCGCAGTCCGACAGATAAACGGGCAAACCGGCCTGTTGTTTGGCGTGCAGTCTCCCAGCGTGTCCCTGGAAGGCATCGTTGAGCACCTGGAAACTTTCCTGGCCCAACTGCCAGCGTTGGTCGGCAGTTTCGAAGATCTGGGCAACCTTGCCCTGGCTCAACAGTTTTCACATCAGGCGTTGCCGGTCGCCCAAGCTGCCGAGCTGCTGTGGCACGCACACTTGGCCGGCCATCCGTCGGGTTATCTCACGCACATTCAGCAACTGATCCACAGCGTTAGCCGTGAAGACCTGCTGCTGGCCGCCCAGCAATTGAATGACGCCCTAGGTGGCTGGCGCTACGTAGCCAACGGCCCGGAGACGTTGAGCGCCTGAACGCCTGCAGGCTGATCATTGCCAACCCTGCAACAGGCTTTTTCCACCAAGACAGCGCTAACCTGACAAGAATTGAGTAACATTCCTACGCACACATCTGAACATCTCCGACTGGAGGTGGACTATATGTATTACTTGGTAGTAAACGTCCCATCACTTCGTAGGAGTAAGAATATGACTTGGTCCAAACCTGCTTACACTGATCTGCGCATCGGTTTCGAAGTCACCATGTACTTCGCCAGCCGTTAATCCGCTGGGTAATACAACGCCTCGGTTCGCCCGGGGCGTTTTTGTTTTGAGCTTTGCGTGATGGAGTAACCATGTTCGTCCAGATTCTAGGTTCCGCCGCCGGCGGTGGTTTCCCGCAGTGGAACTGCAACTGCGTGAACTGCGCAGGTTTTCGTGATGGCAGCCTGCGGGCCCAGGCACGTACCCAGTCGTCCATCGCGATCTCCGACGATGGTGTGAATTGGGTGCTGTGCAATGCCTCCCCGGATATTCGCGCACAGCTGCAAGGCTTTGCGCCGATGCAACCGGGCCGTGCCCTGCGCGACACCGGCATCAGTGCGATCATCCTGATGGACAGCCAAATCGACCACACCACGGGCCTCTTGAGCCTGCGCGAAGGCTGCCCGCACCAGGTGTGGTGCACTGACATGGTCCATGAAGACCTGAGCACCGGCTTCCCGCTGTTCACCATGCTCACCCACTGGAACGGCGGTCTGGCCTGGAACCGCATCGAACTGGACGCCAGCTTCACCATCCCGGCCTGCCCGAATCTGCGCTTCACTCCATTGCCACTGCGCAGCGCTGCGCCGCCTTACTCGCCGCACCGTTTCGACCCGCACCCCGGCGATAACATTGGCCTGATCGTTGAAGACCTGCGCACCGGCGGCAAACTGTTCTACGCCCCGGGCCTGGGCAAAGTCGACGCGCCACTGTTGGAGATCATGGCCGGCAGCGACTGCCTGCTGGTAGACGGCACGATGTGGGACGACGATGAAATGCAGCGCCGTGGCGTCGGTACCCGCACCGGTCGCGAGATGGGCCACCTGGCGCAAAACGGCCCCGGCGGCATGCTGGAAGTGCTGGAGCAACTGCCGGAGCAGCGCAAGGTGCTTATCCACATCAACAACACCAACCCGATCCTCGATGAAGATTCTCCCGAGCGGGCGGAGCTGGTGCGGCGCAATGTCGAAGTGGCTTACGACGGCATGAGCATTGAATTGTAGGAGCAGACGACATGACTGACAGACCGTTGACTACCGCCGAATTCGAAGCCGCCTTGCGCGCCAAGGGCGCCTTCTACCATATCCATCACCCTTACCATGTGGCGATGTACGAAGGCCGTGCCAGCCGCGAACAAATCCAGGGCTGGGTCGCCAACCGTTTCTACTATCAAGTGAACATTCCCCTGAAGGACGCCGCGATTCTGGCCAACTGCCCGGACCGCGAGATCCGTCGCGAGTGGATCCAGCGCTTGCTCGACCACGATGGTGCTCCCGGTGAGGACGGCGGTATCGAAGCCTGGCTTCGACTGGGCGAGGCAGTCGGCCTCGACCCGGACCAACTGCGCTCCCAGGAATTGGTGCTGCCCGGCGTACGGTTTGCGGTGGACGCCTACGTCAACTTCGCCCGTCGCGCCAGTTGGCAGGAGGCCGCCAGCAGCTCGTTGACCGAACTGTTCGCGCCGCAGATCCACCAGTCGCGCCTCGACAGTTGGCCGCAGCATTACCCGTGGATCGACCCAACCGGCTACGAATATTTCCGCACTCGCTTGGGTCAGGCTCGTCGCGATGTGGAGCACGGCCTGGCGATCACCCTGCAGCACTACACCACCCGCGAAGGCCAGGAGCGCATGCTGGAAATTCTCCAGTTCAAACTGGACATCCTGTGGAGCATGCTGGATGCCATGAGCATGGCCTACGAACTCAAACGCCCGCCGTATCACAGCGTGACCGAGCAGCGGGTCTGGCATAAAGGGATCACCCTATGAGCTTTGATCGCAGCAGAACACCGACCTGGCGCCAGGGTTATCGCTACCAGTACGAGCCTGCGCAAAAGGGCCATGTGCTGCTCTACCCAGAGGGCATGATCAAGCTCAATGACAGCGCCGCGTTGATCGGTGGTTTGATCGACGGCGAGCGCGACGTGGCCGCAATCATCGCCGAGTTGGATAAACAATTCCCAGGTGTGCCTGAGCTCGGTGACGACATCGAGCAATTCATGGAGGTCGCCCGTGCTGAGCACTGGATCACCCTTGCCTGAAAAGCCGGCCATTGGCCTGCCGCTGTGGCTGCTGGCCGAGCTGACTTACCGCTGCCCGCTGCAGTGCCCGTATTGCTCCAACCCGCTGGACTTTGCCGAGCAGGGCAAGGAACTGAGCACCGAGCAGTGGATCAAGGTATTTCGCGAAGCCCGGGAAATGGGCGCCGCGCAGCTGGGGTTTTCCGGCGGTGAACCGCTGGTGCGTCAGGACTTGGCCGAGTTGATCGCCGAGGCTCGCAAACTGGGGTTCTACACCAACCTGATCACTTCCGGCATCGGCCTCACCGAGCAGAAGATCAGCGACTTCAAGAAGGCCGGCCTGGACCATATCCAGATCAGCTTCCAGGCCAGCGACGAACAGGTCAATAACCTGCTGGCCGGCTCGAAAAAAGCCTTCGCGCAAAAATTGGAAATGGCTCGTGCGGTGAAAGCCCACGGCTATCCGATGGTGCTGAACTTCGTCACCCATCGGCACAATATTGACAAGATCGACCGCATCATCGAGTTGTGCATCGCGCTGGAAGCGGACTTTGTTGAGCTCGCGACCTGCCAGTTCTACGGCTGGGCGCAGCTCAATCGTGTTGGGCTGTTGCCAACCAAGGAGCAGTTGGTGCGCGCCGAGCGCATCACCAACGAATACCGCGCCAAGCTCGAAGCCGAAGGCCATCCGTGCAAGCTGATCTTCGTGACGCCGGATTACTACGAAGAACGCCCAAAAGCCTGCATGAACGGTTGGGGCAGTATCTTTCTTACAGTCACGCCAGACGGCACCGCCCTGCCCTGCCACGGCGCCCGACAGATGCCGGTGCAGTTTCCGAATGTGCGCGACCACAGCATGCAACACATCTGGTACGACTCGTTTGGCTTCAACCGCTTTCGCGGCTACGACTGGATGCCCGAGCCATGCCGTTCATGCGATGAAAAGGAAAAGGACTTCGGCGGCTGCCGTTGCCAGGCCTTCATGCTCACGGGGGATGCGAGCAACGCCGACCCGGTGTGCAGCAAGTCCGAGCAGCACGGCATCATCCTGCAAGCGCGGGAAGAGGCCGAACACGCCACCCAGACCATCGAGCAACTGGCCTTTCGCAATGAGCGCAATTCACGGCTCATCGCAAAAGGCTAACAGCCTCAGCGCTTGGCGATGATGTACACCGCGTGGATGATCCCAGGGAAGTAACCGCACAACGTCAGCAGAATATTCAGCCAGAACGCGCCGCCGAAGCCTACTTGCAGAAACACACCCAGTGGCGGCAGCAGAATGGCGATGATGATACGAATGATGTCCATGGGTCAGCTCCAAAAAATCGGCTCGTGTGAGCCGTGTAGCTAATCGACCTTTGCCATTCGTGAGGGTTCAGTGAATTCTGGCATTGAGCCATCCTGTAACGAGCAGGCAAAAAAACGCCCCCAGCCAAAAGAATCAGGCTGGAGGCGCCGCGTATACCGCGAGACGGTTCAGAAAAATGGGGTTAAACAGCGATGCCCTTGCGGCATTGCAGCTGTGCGGTACGCACGCGGGAGAACGCGCGAGCAAGGCGCAGGAGCATTTCGTCAATGTTGCTTTTGCTCACCGTCAGCGCTGGCGTGAAGCGTAGGCAGTCAGGTTGCGGGGCGTTGAGGATCAGGCCTTCTTGCAGTGCGGCGCTTACTACGGCATCGGCAGAATCATCCGACAACGTCAGCCCCCACATCAGGCCCTGGCCGCGCAGTTGGCCGTGGTCGTAGCGATAGGCCAGACGGGTGAGGCCTTCGCCAAGATAAAGGCCGGACTCGCGCACATGCTCAAGAAAGCCATGCTCCAGCACGGTATCGAGTACCGCCGCGCCGGCTGACGCCATCAACGCATTGCCGTGATGCGTGCCTTCCAATTCACCTACTTCGAAACAACACGCCTTGCCACGTGCCAGCAGCGCCGCCAGGGGCACGCCGCCGCCCAGACCTTTGCCAAGGGTGATGATGTCAGCGCGTACACCGTACTGTTGTTCAGCCAGCAACGTGCCATAACGACCGAGGCCTGTCTGCACTTCGTCAAGGATCAGCAGGATCCCCAGTTCACGGCACAAGCGCTCAACGCCCTTGAGGTAGCGCTCCGTCGCAGGGGTTACGCCGGCACCCTGGATCGGTTCGAGCATGATGGCTACGGTTTGAGCATCGACAGCAGCGTGCAGCGCCGGCAGGTCGTTGAAAGGCACATGGCTGAAACCAGGCAATTGCGGTTCGAAACGGTTTTCCAAAGTAGCGGCCGATGCAGCCAGCGCCGCGAAACTGCGGCCATGGCAACCGTTGCTGGCACTGATGATGCGGTACGCGCCACCACGATGCAGCTGACCCCATTTGCGCGCCAGCTTGATCGCCGCTTCACAGGCTTCCGCGCCACTGTTGAGCAGATAAGCCTGGTCGCTGCCGGTACGGTGACACAAACGGTCGACGAGGTTGAGTTGGGCACGGTTATGCAGACCCACGCCGGGGTTGATCAACGCTTGGGTCTGGTCACTCAGCGCTTTGATCAACACCTGGGGGCTATGGCCGAGGCTATTGGCGCCATTGCCTTGGCTGAAGTCCAGGTAAGCGCGGTCGTCGCTGTCCCACAACCAGGAACCTTGGCCACGCACGAAGACTTGCGGCGGCCTCGCCACCGTGGGCATCAAGGATTCGCTGGACGGATCATCGTGCTGCGTATCCAAGACCAAATCGTCCAGGCTAGGCGCGGGGCGGCGAATAGAGAACAAGTTCACAGATCCCCCCCGATAGCAACCGAGCAAGCCGCGAAGACTGCCTGTGAATTTTTTGAGTTGCCTATGTAAACGCTATCAACACAAACACTGTTCATTGCCTGATCTGGCCCTGTAAGCCCTGCGAATAGGCGCTAGACTAGGCGCCTAAAGGGCTAACAGCCATTTCGATTTTTCAGCTTTTTCGATAAGAAAGACTTATGGATTTCAAGCAACTGCGTTATTTCGTCGCGGTGTATGAAGAGGGCCATGTAGGCCGTGCCGCCGAACGTCTGTCGATTTCCCAACCAGCGTTGTCGCAACAGATTCGCCAACTGGAGCAGAACCTGGATGTGAGCCTGTTCGAGCGCAGCAGCAAACGTCTACTGCCAACCCTGGCCGCTCACACGCTGTACAACCACGCGTTGCCGTTGATAGATGGCATGCAGCAAGCCGTCGAAGCGCTGCGCAACTTCAAGGGCCAGGCCCTGCGCACCTTGGCTATCGGCGTGCTGCAAACCGTGCACACCAGCCTGGTGCCGCAGATGCTTGAGCGCGTACGCAAGGCCCAGCCGCATCTGGTGGTGCAGATTTACGAATTGACCGGGCTTGAGATTGAACGGCGCCTGCTCAATGGTTCGCTGGACATCGGCATCAGTTACCTGCCACCCCGTCAGCCGGGATTACATGGCGTGCTGCTGTATGAAGATGAGTTGAAAGTGGTCATTCCGGACGATCATCCCCTGCGCGAATTCAAGAAAGTCTCGCTGAAACAGGCGGCCGAGTTGCCGATGTTGTTGCTGGGGGAAGAGTTTCAAATCAGGCAGATCTGGCAGGGCCAACTCGCCAACCTTGGGCGACGGCCACAAGTCCAGGCTGAGCTCAACACCATGGTGGGGATTCTCGACAGCCTGCCCCATACCAAACTGGCAACGGTGCTGCCGGGGCGCTCCCAGGACGAACACAACAGCCAGATGCTGCTGTGGAAACCCTTGAGTGAACCGAGGGTGCCGCTGAAAGTAGGCTTGGTGTGCCGTGACGTGCAGCGCCAGCAAGCAACAGTGGCGCTGCTGCGCACCTTGCTTGAAGACGTGATGAATGCCCCGCAGGCGCCGGCCTGACTTTTTCGCGGGCAAAAGAAAACCCCGCCGAAGCGGGGCTTTGCAGACTGTTTCCCTGACATCCATTTCACTCCGCCGTCCTGGCAGAATCCTACGTGTCCGTGTTGTTTCTTTGCGCTTCCTGCGCGACGTCCATGTGAAGTAGATTATCCGTGGATCCAATTTGGCGATAGAGGACGAATAGCAGCACGTCATGTAAGAGAATGCTTACACGCCCTCGCCCCCCCTTAAAACAGTGCCTCATCCATCAAAAACAGTGATTCGCTACCGGCCTTTACCGACGCACTCAGCGAGTGAATACGCGGCAGCAGACGCGCAAAGTAGAAGCGCGCGGTCCCCAGCTTGCTGGCGTAGAAGTCTTCTTCAGCCTCTTTGCCCAACGCGGCCTTGGCCATACGCGCCCACATGTAGGCGTAGGCCATGTATCCAAACGCATGCAAATACTCCACTGAGGCCGCACCGATTTCGTTCGGGTTGGTCTTGGCGCGATCCAGCACCCAGGCCGTCAACTCATCGAGGTTGTCCACCGCCGCACTCAGCGGTTTGGTGAACTCAGCCAGGTCGGCGTTCGAGTGAGCAATGAACTGGCGGATCTCGTCGGCAAACAAGGTGTAGAACGCCCCGCCGCTGCCCACGATCTTGCGCCCCATCAAGTCCAGGGCCTGAATGCCGTTGGTGCCTTCGTAGATCTGGGTGATGCGCACATCACGCACTAATTGCTCTTGGCCCCACTCGCGGATGTACCCGTGGCCACCAAACACCTGCTGGCCGAGCACCGTGGTTTCCAGGCCCAGGTCGCTGAGGAACGCTTTGGCCACCGGCGTCAGCAATGCCACCAGGTTATCCGCACGCTCACGGGCTGCGGCGTCTTCGCTGAACTTTGCGATATCCAGCTGCGTTGCCACGTAGGTGGAGAACGCGCGGCCGCCTTCGTTCGCAGCTTTCATGGTCAGCAGCATGCGGCGCACGTCCGGATGGACGATGATCGGGTCAGCGGCTTTGTCTTTCGCCTGAGCGCCTGTCGGTGAGCGGCTTTGCAGACGATCACGCGCATACTCAATCGCGTTCTGATAGGAACGCTCGCCGGACGCCAGGCCCTGAATACCCACACCCAGACGCTCGTAGTTCATCATGGTGAACATCGCCGCCAGCCCACGGTTAGGCTCGCCCACCAGGTAACCCACGGCTTCGTCGAAGTTCATCACGCAAGTAGCGGACGCCTGGATACCCATCTTGTGTTCAATGGAACCACAGCTCACCAGGTTGCGCGCGCCGAGGCTGCCGTCGGCATTGACCATGAACTTGGGCACCAGGAACAGCGAGATCCCCTTAGGCCCGGCCGGCGCATCCGGCAGCTTGGCCAAGACCAGATGGATAATGTTTTCGGTGAGGTCGTGCTCGCCACCGGTGATAAAGATCTTGGTCCCGCTGATTTTGTAGGAGCCGTCCGTCTGAGGTTCGGCCTTGGTCCGGATAATCCCCAAGTCTGTGCCGGCATGGGCCTCGGTCAGGCACATGGAACCGGCCCATTCACCGGAATACATCTTCGGCAGGTAGGCAGCCTTGAGCTCTTCGCTGGCGTGGGTGTTGATCGATACGCACGCACCAGACGTCAACATCGGATACAGGCCAAACGCCAGGCTCGACGAGTTGATCATCTCTTCAACCTGGGCCGACACCGCCTTGGGCATGCCCATACCGCCAAACACCGGATCGCCGCCGACACCGACCCAGCCGCCTTCAGCGTAGGTTTTGTAGGCCTGTGGATAACCGTCCGGGGTAAACACCGCGGTGTTATCCCAGCGGCAGCCTTGCTCATCGCCACCGCGACTCAGCGGGGCGATGGATTTGGCGGTGACTTTGCCGGCTTCCTCGAGGATCGCCTCGACAGTTTCGGCGTCAACGCTGTCTGCCAATGCCGGCAATTGGGCCCATGTATTGGCGACCTCAAAAACTTCGTTGAGGACGAAGCGCATATCACGCAGCGGCGCTTTGTAATCAGCCATGGCAAACCTCGTGAGAACGGGAAAAGTGATTCGATAGGATCGGTTTTACAGGCTCCGAGTGTACCCGAACAACTTTTCAGACACATAGGGTCCACTTGTGACTGATTGGTATTTTTAAGTCACTACAGTGCAAATGCCTCCGCTGGCAGACTCATCAGGCATTCGCTGCCGGCTTGCACAGCGGCGCGGTGGGTTGTGGTACGCGGCAGCAGACGCTTGAAGTAGAACTCGCACGTGGCCAGCTTGGCCTTGGCAAACTCGACATCGTCATGGGCCTGCGCCGCAATCGCCATGCGCAGCCACAGGTAGGCAAGGACGATGTAACCGCTGTACATCAAGTAATCCACGGCAGCGGCGCCCACTTCGTCGGGATTTTTCATCGCGGCCATGCCGACCTGGGTGGTCAACTCGCCCCACTCCTGGTTCAACTGATTGAGCTGCGCCACATAGGCCTTGAACTGCGGATGTTCGGCATTCGCGGCGCAGAACTTATGCACAATCTTGGTAAACCCGCGCAGCAACTTGCCCTGGCTGCCCAGCACCTTGCGCCCCAGCAGGTCGAGTGCCTGAATGCCGTTAGTGCCTTCATAGATCGGCGCAATCCGCGCATCGCGAGCCAACTGCTCCATGCCCCATTCGCGGATATAGCCATGGCCGCCAAATACCTGCATGCCGTGGTTGGTCACTTCCAGCCCGGTGTCGGTCATAAAGGCTTTGCAGATCGGCGTGAGGAACGCCAGCAGGTCTTCGGCTTCCTGGCGTTGAGCGGCGTCGCTGCTCAGGTGTGCAGTGTCGAGTAATTGCGCGGTGAAGTAGGTCAGCGCGCGATTGCCTTCGTTGAAGGCTTTCATGGTCAGCAGCATACGACGCACATCGGGGTGCACGATGATCGGGTCGGCGGCTTTGTTCGGCGCCTTGGCGCCAGTCAGGGAGCGCATTTGCAGGCGGTCGTTGGCGTATTTGATCGCGCCCTGGAAGCTCGCCTCGCCGTTGCACAGGCCCTGCATGCCGGTACCCAGCCGCGCGTGGTTCATCATGGTGAACATGCAATTGAGGCCTTTATTGGCCTCTCCAATCAAAAAACCCTTGGCGCCGTCGAAGTTCAGCACGCAGGTGGCCGAGGCCTTGATGCCCATCTTGTGCTCGATGGAGCCGCAGTGCACCGCGTTGCGTTCGCCGGAGTCAGCGTGGAACTTGGGCACGATAAACAGCGAGATACCTTTGGTGCCCGCGGGTGCATCCGGCAGTTTGGCCAACACCAGGTGGATGATGTTGGCGCTCATGTCGTGCTCACCGGCCGAGATGAAGATCTTGCTGCCGGTGATCGCATAGCTGCCATCGGCCTGGGGCACGGCGCGGGTCTTGATCAGGCCCAGGTCGGTGCCGCAATGGGCTTCGGTGAGGCACATGGTGCCGGTCCATTCGCCTGCGGTGAGTTTGCCCAGGAACGTGGCCTTCTGCTCTTCCGTCCCGTGGGCGTGGATCGCCGACATCGCGCCGTGAGTCAGGCCCGGATACATGCCCCATGAGGTGTTGCTGGAGCCGATCATCTCGCTGAGCACCAGGCCCAACGATTGCGGCAAGCCCTGGCCGCCGTAGGCCGGATCCGACGCCACACCGTGCCAACCGCCTTCGACGTATTGGGCGAAGGCTTCCTTGAAGCCCTTGGGCGTGGTCACGACGCCATTGTCGAAATGGCAGCCCTCTTCATCACCGCTGCGGTTGAGTGGCGAGAGCACGTTCTCGCAGAATTTGGCGCCCTCTTCGAGGATAGCGCTGACCATGTCCGGGCTGGCGTCGGTTGCGCCCAGCGTGGCGTAGTGACCGTGGAAATCAAATACGTTGTCGATCAGAAAGCGCATGTCGCGCAGGGGAGCTTTGTACTCAGGCATGGTCATGTCTCCGGCAGCAGATGGTCTCAACCTACTGCTGGCCAGCGTCGCAAACAATCACTGTAGAACCGCTGAATACACCGCCATTACTTAACCGGCAGCGCTGTCCATACGCACCGCGCCACGGCGCGTCTGCCCGGCGGCGATCACGCAGTTACGCCCGGCGCCCTTGGCCGCATACAGCGCCTGGTCGGCGGACTTGAGGACTTCTTCGGAGCTGCGCTGCTCGGCCTGGCGTTCGGCCACGCCGATACTGACCGTCACCGACACACTCGTCGCGCCGCTGCCCGCCCGGCGCTGACGGCCTTGTTGATCATCCTGGGGACGGTCCGCGTTGCGCAGCTTAATGTCATAGTTGGCGATAATTTCGCGGATTTCCTCTAGGTGCGGCATGCACTCATCCAGGGTTTTGCCGGCAAACACCACGGCGAACTCTTCACCGCCGTAGCGGTAGGCGCGTCCACCGCCATTGACCTTGGACAACTTGCTCGCCACCAGGCGCAGCACTTGGTCACCCACATCGTGACCATGGGTGTCATTGAAACGTTTGAAGTGGTCGACGTCGGTCATCGCCAACACATAGTTGCGCCCCAGCCGCTGCATGCGCTCGTTGAGGGCGCGGCGTCCCGGCAGGCCGGTCAGCTCATCGCGGAACGCCATTTGATAGGCCTCATGGGCCACGCCGGCCGCGATCATCAACATCACCTGGCTGCACATGATGTTCAGGGTGAACGGCAGGATGAAGGTTTTCGGCAGCATCCAGAACAGCCCCAGCAACCCCACCAATTGCGCCGCATGCAGCGGGCGCGGCTGGTACCAGTATTGGGCGGCGAGGGTGAGAAAACCGACCAGGAACATCGGATACGACAACTGGATCAGGCTCATCCAGGTCCCGTGCAGCGCCGGCCAGCGAATCTCCGCCAGCCAGTTCAACACCGCTTGGGGATAACTTTGCTCCAGGGCCAGCGCCACGCTGCCTATCGCCAGTACCACAGCGCAACGGGCCACGAAGTCGCGGAACAGATGGGTTTTCTCCTGCCACAGCGCGTAGATGCTGAACAGCAGCGGCAACAGCAGGCAACACAGATGAAACACCACGGCAGCGTCTTCGCGCACGCGGCCGTTGTCGCGATAGAAATCGGTCTGGGTATCGAGCAGGAAGTAGGCGATGTACACCGTGATCATCAAAAACAGCTCACGCTGGCGCCGATACACAGCGCAGTACGAACCGCCGAGCAACAGCACCAAGGTTGGCAACACATTGAACAGTGACGTGAAGAAGACGTTGAGGTCCTTGACGTACGCAGCCGAAAGCCCGGCCAGCAAGAGCAGCAACGAAGGGAGGAAATGACTGAAACGAACAGCGGACACGCGTGACAAGGGTAGAACTCCGACCCGCAAAAATGATGGCTATGTGCCTTAGCGCGGACAGTTAAGCACACCCTGCCTGTCACGTATCACATTGCCATCACTGTAACGGCAGGCGGCGACAATCCCTGAGCGCTGCGCTGTGTTTTTTATCGCCCATAAAAAACCGCCGCTTCCAAGGGAAGCGGCGGTTCAGGGAAACCCGGTGAGGCTTAGTAAGCCAGGCCGAAGTCTTCCTCTTTCATGTCCATCAGGTTGTTGGCGCCCGACAGCATGGTGGCTTTGTGCGCCAAAGTACGCGGCAGAATGCGTTGGAAGTAGAAGCGCGCAGTCTGCAACTTGGCGGTGTAGAACGCCTCTTCGGTCGTGCCGGCAGCCAGTTTTTCGGCCGCCAGGCGTGCCATGTCGGCCCAGAAGTAAGCCAGGCAGGCGTAACCGGAATACATCAGGTAATCCACCGAAGCGGCACCGACTTCCTCACGGTCTTTCATCGCGGCCATGCCGACCTTCATGGTCAACTCGCCCCACTCTTTGTTCAGTGCAGCCAGCGGTGTAACGAACTCCTGAACGGCCGCGTTACCTTCATTGGCCTGGCAGAACTTGTGCACGATCTTGGTGAAGCCCTTGAGCGCCTCGCCTTGGGTCATCAGCACTTTACGGCCGAGCAGGTCCAGCGCCTGGATACCGGTGGTGCCTTCGTACAGCATCGAAATGCGGCTGTCGCGCACGTTCTGCTCCATGCCCCACTCAGCGATGAAGCCGTGACCGCCGTAGATCTGCACGCCATGGTTGGCCGATTCAAAACCGACTTCGGTCATGAATGCCTTGGCGATTGGCGTCATGAAAGCCAGCAGGCCATCGGCCTGTTTCTTGGCTTCGTCATCGGTGCCGTACTTGACGATATCCACTTGCTTGGCCGTGAAGTACACCATTGCGCGATTACCTTCGGCGAAGGCTTTCATGGTCAGCAACATGCGGCGCACGTCTGGGTGCACGATGATCGGGTCAGCGGCCTTGTCCGGTGCTTTCGGGCCGGTGAGGGAGCGCATTTGCAGGCGATCGCGGGCGTATTTCAGGCCGCCCTGGAAGCCGATCTCGGCATGGGCCAGGCCTTGCAGCGCGGTGCCCAGGCGAGCGGTGTTCATAAAGGTGAACATGCAGTTCAGGCCTTTGTTCGCCGGGCCGATCAGGAAACCGGTGGCCGCGTCGAAGTTCATCACGCAGGTGGCGTTGCCGTGGATACCCATCTTGTGTTCCAGGGAACCACAGGTCACCGCGTTGCGCTCACCCACCGAACCGTCGGCGTTAGGCATGAACTTGGGCACGATAAACAGCGATATGCCTTTAGTGCCGGCCGGTGCGTCCGGCAGGCGGGCCAATACGATGTGGACGATGTTGTCGGCCATGTCGTGTTCACCGGCCGAGATGAAGATCTTGGTACCGGAGACTTTGTAGGAGCCGTCGGCCTGAGGCTCGGCCTTGGTGCGCAGCATGCCCAGGTCGGTGCCGCAGTGTGGCTCGGTCAGGCACATGGTGCCGGTCCATTCGCCCGATACCAGCTTGGTCAGGTAGGCCTCTTGCTGCTCGGGGGTGCCGTGCTCGGAGATGGTGTTCATCGCACCATGGGACAGGCCTGGGTACATGCCCCACGACCAGTTGGCTTCGCCGACCATTTCGCTCACGGCCAGACCCAGGGATTCCGGCAGGCCTTGGCCGCCGTGCTCCACGTCGTGGGCCAGGCTAGGCCAGCCGCCTTCGACGAATTGTTTGTAGGCTTCTTTGAAACCCGTCGGCGTCTTAACGCCTGACTCACTCCAGGTGCACCCTTCGATGTCGCCCACGCGGTTCAACGGTGCCAGCACTTGTTCACAGAACTTGGCGCCTTCTTCAAGGATGGCGTCAACCATGTCCGGAGTAGCGTCCTGGCAAGCCGGCAGACTCTGATAGTGCGCTTCATAACCGAGCAGTTCGTCACGAACGAAGCGAATATCACGCAAGGGGGCCTTGTAGTCAGGCATAGCGATAAACCTCTGCTGATGTAGCTGGAATGAACAACCGCGTGGATGTGTTGTGGCGGTCAAACAGGTGTTTGAAACATACGTTTACGACCTGGGGATGTCAAGCGTCGGGCAGATGCCGTCTGTCATGACGCACGTCAACCCAGGCGCAACAAGGCCTGAGGCGAGATGCCACATCGGGGAGAGTGTAGAGAGGGATCAGAATAAAACAGGACAAATGTGGGAGGGGGACGAGCCCCTCTCACATTTCGAGCGCCAGCAGATCAGGCGTAGGTGTCGATCAAGGTGCCGAGCATTTCGTCGGAAGCCTTGGCGACTTTGACGCCTAGCTCCACCTGAAACTTGCCTTCTGCCAGTTCCACCATATTGCTGGCGGAATCGGTCGGCTGGCCACGGTTGATCGCCTGCAAGCGATCATTCTGGGCATCGGAAGGTTGGCTGGTGGCTGCGCTGGCGATCTTGCCAGCGGCCTGGTCGACACGGCTCTGCCCGGACTGAATGGTGTTCAGGCCCGAATAAAACGCGCTGCTTCCAGAGATTTCCATGGCGTAAGCCTGCCTTTAGAGAATCGTGAATGCTGATTGAAGCAGAGAACCTGGCAAAACGCCCGTCAAAAACACTAATGGCATAATGCCTTAGCGATAGCCAAAATCAGTCAAGCAAGTCCAACTGTAAGTATTGCGCCACGGCTTCGGCGCTGGCGTGCTTGAGTTTCGGCACTCGACCCAGGCACGGAGCAGGTAGCCGTTCGGCCAGGGTGGCGAGGTTTTCTTCCAGACGGGAGGTCTTGGGATCGATGATGTTCGCCACCCAGCCCGCCAGCGACAGACCATCCCTTGCGATGGCTTCGGCGGTGAGCAAAGCATGGCTGATACAACCCAGGCGCACGCCTACCACCAAGATCACCGGCAGTTTGAGCCCGATGGCCAGGTCCGACAGATTGGCCTGGTCAGCCAACGGCACGCGCCAGCCACCTGCGCCCTCGATTAAAGTGAAATCCGCTTGCCGCGCCAGAATCTGCTGCATGGGCTTGAGCAGCGATTGCACCGTCAGCGAAACCCCTGCCTCCCTTGCCGCCAAGTGCGGGGCGATGGCGGGCTCGAAAGCCACCGGATTGACCTCGGCATAACTCAACGGCAATGAACATTCGGCCAGCAGCGCCAATGCATCGGCATTGCGCAGGCCCTCGGGGGTTACTGCGCAACCGGAGGCGACAGGTTTACCAGCGGCGGTGCTTTTGCCGGCTTGGCCGGCTGCATGCAGGAGGCCGGCGGCGATGGTGGTCTTGCCGACGTCGGTGTCGGTGCCCGTAATGAAATAAGCGGCGTTCATAGAGGTTTCTCCAGTACGGCGTACACCACTTGATAAGTCGCCGGCAGGCCTTGGGACTGGCGGAATCGCTCATAAGCCTCGACCAGTGCAACAATTCGCGCGCGGCCCGTCAGCCCTCCGGGGCGTCCGGGGTTGAGATTGTGTGCACCAAGAGCCTTCAATTCATGGGTCAGACTGCGCACATCCGGGTAATGCAGCACATGGGGCTGGCGCTCCAGGCTGACCACACGCAGGCCGCTGGCCGCACACAGTTGTTGGTAAGCCTCGAAGGTACGGAAGCGATTGACGTGCACCAGGCCATCGGCGGCGCGCCAGCTTTCGCGCAGTTCGTCCAATGTACCCACACACAAACTGGCAAAGGCCAATACCCCGCCCGGTTGCAGCACGCGATGTGCCTCGCTGAGCACTGCATCGAAGTTGGCACACCATTGCACCGCAAGGCTGGAGAAGATCAGCCCGCAGCTTGCATCGTGCACGGGCAAACGCTCGGCATCTCCCGCGATGAAATGCGCCGCGCCGCCTAAAGGCCGCGCATGGTTGAGCATGCCTTCAGCGATATCCAGCGCCACGCCCTCGCTGGTCGGCAATAACTCACCCAGCACGCGACTGAAATACCCAGTGCCGCATCCCATATCCAGCCAACGTCGTGGCGCGCACGCTGACGGCAGGCGCGACAGCAGTTCATGCCCCACCGCTCGCTGCAGCTCGGCGACACTGTCGTAACTGGCCGCCGCACGGGAAAACGACGCCGCTACCTGGCGCTTGTCCGGCAAGGCACCCGGCAGAGGGGGGTGGGATAAATCAGTCATCAACGCACTCATGCAAAAAAGCCTGGATGGCCCCCGCTACTCCGTGGGGGTCCTCCAGAAGAAAAGCGTGACCGGCCTGTTCAATCAGACCGATTTCAACATCGGGGAGCAGCGTCAGCAGGTCGCTGGCGGCTTCGGCAGGCACCAACCCGTCCATACCGGCAAACAGATGCAACTGCGGGCCGCGATAGGCCAGCAAGGCTTCGCGGGTGTCCAATTGCGCAAGCAGTTCGAGACCGGTCATCAACGCGCCGGACGGCGTCTGCGGCGCGCCGCTGACCAACAAACGCGCCAGCCCGCGAGGGTCTTCAGCACCTTTGGCGCACAACAATCCGAAGCGCTTGAGGGTGACCAGGGAATCGGCGTGGCAGCCGGCGAGGAAGGAATCGAACGTCTGCGCAGGCATCGCACTCGGCCAACCCTCGTGGGCGACAAAACATGGATTGCTCGCCAGGGTCAGCAACCCGCAGCAGCGTTCGCCACGTCGCGCCGCCAATTCCGAGGCCAGCATGCCGCCCAGGGACCAGCCGCCGAGCCAGGCGTTATCCGGCAATGTGGCGTCGAGTTCATCCAGCCATTCGCCGAGATCGCTGGAGTCCAGCACCGGCAACGGCTCGATCTGTACGTGCAAGTGTTCGTCCAGCCCTTGCAATGCGGCGGCCAAAGGTTCCAGCGGCGATACGCCGAGGCCCCAGCCGGGCAGCAATATCAGTCGATCACGCATGGTCGGGCTCCAGGGCGCCTAGCAAGCGGAAACACTCTTCCAATGCGTTTAACAATAGCTGCACCTGCGCCTCGCTGTGGGCCGCCGTCAATGTCACGCGCAAACGGGCGCTGCCGACGGGTACCGTTGGTGGTCGGATCGCGGTGACCATCAAGCCGCGCTCGCGCAGCATCTGGGACAAACGCACGGCTCTGGCGCTGTCGCCGATCAGGATCGGTTGGATCGGCGTAAAGCTGTCCATCAAGTCCAGGCCGAGCTGCTCGGCGCCCTGTCGGAACTGGCGGATCAGGCCATTGAGGTGTTCACGCCGCCAATGCTCGGTGCGCAGCAGCTCCAGGCTTTTCAACGTGGCGCAGGCCAACGCGGGTGGTTGGCTGGTGGTGTAGATATACGGCCGGGCGAACTGGATCAGGCTTTCGATCAATTCTTCACTGCCCGCCACAAACGCGCCGGCGGTGCCGAAGGCTTTGCCCAGGGTGCCGACCAGTACCGGCACGTCTTCCTGACTCAAGCCAAAATGCTCGACGATCCCTGCGCCGTTGGCCCCCAACGGGCCGAAACCATGGGCGTCGTCCACCATCAGCCAGGCGCCTTTGGCCTTGGCTTCACGGGCCAGCGCGGGCAAGTCGGCCAAATCGCCGTCCATGCTGAACACGCCATCGGTGACCACCAACGTATTACCGGTGGCTTTCTCCAGGCGCTTGGCCAGGCTGGCGGCGTCGTTATGCAGGTAGCGATTGAACCGCGCACCGGACAGCAAGCCCGCATCCAGCAAGGACGCGTGATTGAGACGGTCTTGCAGCACCGTATCGCCCTGCCCCACCAGCGCCGTGACTGCGCCCATATTGGCCATGTAGCCCGTGGTAAACAGCAGCGCACGGGGGCGACCGGTCAGGTCAGCCAGGGCCTCTTCCAGTTCATGGTGCGGCGTGGCATGCCCGACCACCAAATGCGATGCGCCACCGCCCACGCCCCAACGGGACGCACCAGCACGCCAGGCTTCGATCACTTGAGGATGATTGGCCAGGCCCAGGTAGTCGTTATTGCAGAAGGCGAGCAACGGTTGGCCGTCGACCACCACTTCAGGGCCTTGGGGGCTCTGCAGCAGTGGCCGCTGACGGTAAAGGTGTTCGGCACGGCGGGCAGCGAGGCGCGCGGATAGATCAAACGACATGCAGGCCTCGGACTAGCAGGATTAACTCGATCAAATTGTAGGAGGAGGCTTGCCCTTGATAGCGGTGGGCCAGTCACTTTATTTATCGACTGACACTCCCTCATCGGGGGCAAGCCCCCTCCCACATTGGCCTTTCATTTCAATCAGACGACAGCGTTGTAGAACTGCTCGCTGCTCTTCTGCTCGACCAACGCCTGCTCAATCGCCGCTTGATGCACTTCATCGGCGTGCTCTTCACGGGCTTCCGGCAGGATGCCCAGGCGCGAGAACAGTTGCATGTCCTTGTCGGCCTGCGGGTTGGCGGTGGTCAACAGTTTGTCGCCGTAGAAAATCGAGTTGGCGCCGGCGAAAAACGCCAGGGCCTGCATCTGCTCGTTCATGGCTTCACGGCCGGCGGACAGCCGCACATGGGACTGAGGCATCAGGATGCGCGCCACGGCGAGCATCCGGATGAAGTCGAACGGGTCGATGTCTTCGGCGTTTTCCAGCGGCGTACCGGCCACTTTCACCAGCATGTTGATCGGCACCGACTCCGGATGCTCCGGCAGGTTGGCCAACTGGATCAGCAGGTTGGCACGGTCGTCGAGGGACTCGCCCATGCCGAGGATGCCGCCGGAACAGATCTTCATCCCCGAATCACGTACATAGGCCAGGGTTTGCAGGCGCTCGCTGTAGGTGCGGGTGGTGATGATGCTGCCGTAGAACTCCGGCGAGGTGTCCAGGTTGTGGTTGTAGTAGTCGAGGCCGGCCTGGGCCAGGGCTTCGGTCTGGTCCTGGTCAAGACGGCCGAGGGTCATGCAGGTTTCCAGGCCCATGGCCTTCACGCCTTTGACCATCTGCAGCACGTACGGCATGTCTTTGGCCGACGGGTGTTTCCAGGCAGCGCCCATGCAGAAGCGCGTCGAACCGATGGCCTTGGCGCGGGCAGCCTCTTCGAGGACCTTCTGCACTTCCATCAGCTTTTCTTTTTCCAGGCCAGTGTTGTAGTGGCCCGACTGCGGACAATATTTGCAATCTTCCGGACAGGCGCCGGTTTTGATCGACAGCAGGGTCGACACCTGCACACGGTTCGCGTCGAAATGCGCACGGTGTACGGTCTGCGCCTGGAACAACAGGTCATTGAACGGCTGCACAAACAGTGCTTTGACTTCAGCCAGGGACCAATCGTGACGCAAGGTGGCGGTGATGCTGGCGCTCATGGGCGATTCCTTGATTATGCTTTGGCAAACGCTGCGGGAAGGGCAATACCCACAGGCGCGACACGGATGCTCGGCATATTTAAGGAAGATTCATGCACTGTCAACCAAGATACAAACACGAAGTTTACATCTGGTTAAAAAACATACGCACCTGTTTAATCTGCGATGAGGCCACAGAAACAGACGATTGTGTGTGCAACGTCTGCGAAACCGAGCTGCCCTGGCTGATGGAGCACTGCCAGACCTGCGCGCTACCCTTGGCGATGGACGGTTTGATCTGCGGCCAATGCGTGAAACACCCCCCCGCCTTTAAACAAGTAATCGCCCCCTGGACCTACAGCTTTCCCGTGGACACCTTGATCAGTCGCTTCAAGCACCAGGCGCGCTGGCCCCTCGGGCATCTACTGGGGCACTTGCTGGGGCAACACCTGCGGGATCGCTTCGACAACAACGAACTCACCCGCCCAGACGTTCTGCTGCCGGTACCCATGGCCCGCCAGCGCTTGCGCGAGCGTGGTTATAACCAGGCGCTGATGCTGGCGCGCTGGCTCAGTGCCGACCTGAATATCCCCTACGATGAACACCTGTTATTACGCCCCCATGAAACCATGGCGCAACAGACCCTCGACGCCAAGGCGCGCAAACGCAACCTGCTCAACGCCTTCGCCCTGACCCCTGACGCCCTTGTACAAGGCCGCCACCTGGCGCTGGTGGACGACGTGCTCACCACCGGCGCCACCGCCCACAGCCTGGCGCGGCTGTTGATCAACGCCGGCGCGCGACAGGTGGACGTGTACTGCCTGGCCCGCACACCCAAGCCCGGCACTTGACTCTCATGCCTCACAGCCGCAACGTCCGCTCATCCCAACACAGCGTATGCCCATGTCTCTTCCGACTTTACTGAGCCAACACATCGTCCGCCGCCCCCAACGCATCGCCCTGCTTGGGCATATCGCCGAACAGGGCTCCATCACCCGCGCCGCCAAGAGTGCTGGCTTGAGTTACAAGGCCGCTTGGGATGCCATTGATGAACTGAACAACCTCGCGCAAAAACCGCTGGTAGAACGCAGCGTCGGCGGCAAAGGCGGCGGCGGCGCCAGGCTCACGGCTGAAGGGGAACGGGTATTGCGCCTCTATCAACGCCTGCAAGCCTTGCAGGCTGAGGTGCTGGGCTCGGACGAAGCCGCCAGTGACTTCAATCTGCTGGGCCGTCTGATGCTGCGAACCAGCGCGCGCAATCAGTTGCATGGCCTGGTCATCAGAATTGAAAGCCATGGCCGCAACGACCTGATTCATTTGCAACTCGCGGGTGGATTGACCCTCGCCGCGCAAATCACCCACGACAGCACACAACGGCTGGAGCTGGAGATCGGCGTGGAAGTCGTCGCGCTGATCAAGGCTGGCTGGCTGGAATTGCTGGCACCGGATGGCGCCGTAACACTCGGACACAATTGTATGAGCGGGACGCTAGACGCCATTCTCCACGCCGAGGACGGTCCCAGCGAAGTGCGTATCGCCCTGCCCAATGGCCAGGTTTTATGCGCCCTGGCGCAGCCCGACGTACTCATCGCCCTGGACGCCGCCGAAGGCCAGGCGATCCAAGTGCAATTTGCCCCCAGTCATGTGCTGCTCGGCACACCGGTCTGAGCCGCAGAGTTCTTCAAACTGCAACAACTTCGTCACACCCGCTCCTTATGGTGTCTGCAAAAACCGCAGGGAGCCTGAGATGAGCCTATTAGAAGAAAACCAAGCCACCGACCTTGAACAGATGGTTGGCCTCACCCGCCGCCGCTTCATCGGCGCCGGCGCCCTGTGCGGTGCCGCGATGTTCCTGGGCGGCAACCTGCTGAGCCGCAGCGCACTGGCCGTGAACGCCGCTTCCGCCAGCCCGCTGCTGGGGTTTGCCAGCATCGCTGCCGCCACCAGCGACACCATCACCTTGCCGCCGGGCTACAGCGCCTCGGTGCTGATCAGTTGGGGCCAACCGCTGCACAAGAGCGCGCCGGCTTTCGACCCTTCCGGCAACGGCACGGCCAAGGCCCAAGAACAGCAATTCGGCGACAACAACGATGGCATGAGCCTGTTCGCCTTCCCCGGCGACGACAACCGCGCGCTGATGGCGATCAACAACGAATACACCAATTACCGCTATCTCTTCGCCCACGGCGGCGCGCCGCAATCGGCGGAAGATGTGCACAAGGCCCAGGCCAGCGAAGGCGTGTCGATAATTGAAGTGCGGCGCAAGGGTGACACCTGGCAGTTCGTCCAGGACTCGCGTTACAACCGCCGTATCCACGGCAACTCGCCAATCCGCCTGAGCGGCCCTGCTGCTGGCCACGACTGGCTGAAAACCAGCGCCGACAAATCCGGCAAGAAAGCCCTCGGTACCTTCCAGAACTGCGCCAACGGCAAGACACCCTGGGGCACTTATCTGACGTGTGAAGAAAACTTCACCGACTGCTTCGGCAGCAGCGACCCACAACAAACCTTCGACGCCGCACAGAAACGCTACGGCGTGGTGGCCGCCAGTAAAGACATCAACTGGCACCAGCACGACCCCCGCTTCGACTTGGCCAAGAACCCCAACGAACTCAATCGTCATGGCTGGGTGGTGGAAATCGACCCATTCGACCCGCAATCCACCCCGGCCAAACGCACGGCGCTGGGCCGCTTCAAACACGAAAACGCCGCCCTCGCTGAAACCCGCGACGGCCGCGCGGTGGTGTACATGGGCGACGACGAGCGCGGTGAGTTCATCTACAAGTTCGTCAGCCGCGACAAGATCAACCACAAGAACCCCAAGGCCAACAAAGACTTGCTCGACCACGGCACCTTGTACGTGGCGATCTTCGACGCGGGCAACGGCGATGCCGATCATCCCAAGGGCAAAGGCCAGTGGGTCGAGTTGACCCATGGAAAAAACGGCATTGACGCCAGCAGCGGTTTCGCCAACCAGGCAGAAGTGCTGATCCACGCGCGCCTGGCCGCCAGTGTGGTCAAAGCCACGCGCATGGACCGCCCGGAATGGATCGTGGTCAGCCCCACCGATGGCCAGGTTTACTGCACCCTGACCAACAACGCCAAGCGCGGCGAAGACGGCCAACCAGTAGGCGGCCCCAACCCACGGGAAAAGAACGTCTACGGCCAGATCCTGCGCTGGAAAGCCAATGCCGATGACCACGGTGCGGCCGATTTCAGCTGGGACTTGTTTGTGGTCGCCGGCAACCCCGGCGTACACGCGGGCAAGCCCAAGGGCGGATCGTCCAACATCAACCCGCAGAACATGTTCAACAGCCCCGACGGCCTGGGCTTCGACAAGGCCGGACGCCTGTGGATCCTCACCGATGGCGATTACAGCAACGCGGGCGACTTTGCCGGGATGGGCAACAACCAGATGCTCTGCGCCGACCCAGTCACCGGAGAAATCCGCCGCTTCATGGTCGGGCCGGTGGCGTGTGAAGTGACGGGTATCAGCTTCTCACCAGATCAGAAAACGTTGTTTGTGGGGATTCAGCATCCGGGGGAAACCGGCGGCTCGACTTGGCCGGAGCATCTGCCGAATGGCAAGCCGCGTTCGTCGGTGATAGCGATTCGGCGAGATGATGGCGGGATTGTCGGCGCCTGATAGGCCGCTATCGAGGGCAAGCGTCCTCCCACATCAGACCGCATTCCTACAGGATAAACGCGGTCACCTGTGGGAGGGCACTTGCCCCCGATGACAATGGCACAGGCGCCCCCTATCTCAGGCTTGGTGCGTTACCATACCCGGCCGGAAGCGGCGCCCTGCTGCCCGCAGGAGTTCCCATGGCCCATCCGTTTGAAACCCTCACCCCTGACCTCGTGCTCGACGCCGTCGAAAGCATCGGTTTCCTCAGCGATGCTCGTGTTCTGGCGCTCAACAGCTACGAAAACCGCGTGTATCAGGTGGGTATCGAAGACGGTGAACCGCTGATCGCCAAGTTCTATCGCCCTCAACGCTGGACCAACGACGCGATCCTTGAAGAACACCGCTTCACCTTCGAGCTGGCCGACTGCGAAGTGCCAGTAGTCGCGCCATTGATCCACAACGGCGAGAGCCTGTTCGAACACGCCGGCTTCCGCTTCACCTTGTTCCCTCGCCGTGGCGGCCGTGCGCCAGAGCCCGGCAACCTTGATCAACTGTATCGACTCGGGCAACTGCTCGGCCGTTTGCACGCGGTGGGTTCGACCCGCCCGTTCGAACACCGTGAAGCCCTGGGCGTGAAGAACTTCGGTCACGATTCACTCAACACGCTGCTCGAAGGCAATTTCATTCCCAAAAGCCTGCTGCCGGCCTACGAGTCCGTTGCCCGCGACCTGCTCAAGCGTGTGGAAGAGGTCTACAAGGCCACACCGCACAAGAACATCCGCATGCACGGCGATTGCCACCCCGGCAACATGATGTGCCGCGACGAGATGTTCCATATCGTCGACCTGGATGACTGCCGTATGGGGCCGGCGGTGCAGGACCTGTGGATGATGCTCGCTGGCGACCGTCAGGAATGCCTGGGCCAACTGTCCGAGTTGATGGACGGCTATCAGGAGTTCCACGATTTCGACCCGCGGGAATTGGCACTCATCGAACCGCTGCGCGCCCTGCGCCTGATGCACTACAGCGCTTGGCTCGCGCGGCGTTGGGACGATCCCGCCTTCCCCCACAGCTTCCCGTGGTTCGGCAGCGAGCGGTATTGGGGTGATCAGGTGCTGGCACTGCGCGAGCAGCTTTCGGCGCTCAATGAAGAGCCGCTCAAACTCTTCTGATTGCTTTCGAACGTGGGAGGGGGCTTGCACCCTCCTACACAAAGCAGACCGCATTACCAAGCCAGTCCCATTGCCTGACAAATATCCTTACAATCGCGCTTTGTTAGCTGCCTAAGCAAGGATTCTGCAATGCACGCCGCCAACCCCCGCAAGGGGTACATCCTGGGCCTGAGCGCCTACGTCATCTGGGGCTTGTTCCCGCTCTACTTCAAAGCCATCGCCAGCGTACCCGCCGCCGAGATCATCGTTCACCGTGTGCTGTGGTCGGCGTTGTTCGGCGGCTTGCTGTTGATGGTGTGGAAGCATCCCGGTTGGTTCCGCGAGCTGCGCGACAACCCCCAGCGCCTGGCGATCCTTGCCCTCAGCGGTTCGTTGATTGCCGGTAACTGGCTGACGTATGTGTGGTCGGTGAACAGTGGCCGCATGCTGGAAGCCAGCCTGGGTTACTACATCAACCCGTTGGTGAATGTACTGCTGGGCATGTTGCTTCTCGGCGAACGCTTGCGTCGCCTGCAATGGGCCGCCGTGGGCCTGGCCGCAGTGGGCGTGGCGCAACAGGTGTGGCAAGTGGGCAGTTTGCCGTGGGTGTCGTTGGTGCTGGCGCTGACCTTTGGGTTCTACGGCCTGATCCGCAAACAGGCACCGGTCAAGGCGCTACCAGGGCTGGTGGTGGAAACCTGGATGCTGGTGCCAATTGCCGTCGCGTGGCTGCTGTTCAACCCCTCCGCCCACAGTGCGCAACTGGCGTTCTGGAGTACGTCCGAAGCCTGGTGGCTGGTGGCCGCCGGTCCGGTAACGCTCATCCCGCTGGTGTGCTTCAACGCCGCCGCACGGCATTTGCCGTACACCGCGCTGGGTTTCTTGCAGTACGTCGCGCCGACCCTGGTGTTGCTCGAAGCCGTACTGCTGTTCGGCGAACACCTGGCGCCAAGCACGCTGATTGCCTTCGCCTTTATCTGGGCTGGGTTGGTGGTCTACAGCGTGGACGCCTGGCTGACCGTGCGCAAACGCTGATCAAATAACGTACAACATCCTGCAAGCCACAGCCCGCATGGCTTGCAGGCATTCACCCCAAGGTTATCCACAGGCCCATGCAAGATTTCCATGCATAACCTTGTGGACAAATTATTCCTCGTTACGCAGCTCCACCATCAAGTCATCGGCCAAGGTTTCCAGGGATTGCTGCAAGCTCTCCAGGGACAACGATGGTGGCACCTGCAACAACGCTTCAGCTGTGAACAGCGGGTCGCCACTCATAGGGGCCGGGCGCACATCCGTGCTCAAGCGCTCCAGGTTCACGCCCTGCTGACTCAATAACGCCGTGATCTCACGCACGATGCCCGAACGGTCATTGCCCACCAATGTCATCACAATTGGTTTGGACGCCGAGGCCTGCCCAGTGCTTCCCTCACCCACCAACACGCGAATGCCGTGTGTGGATAAGTCCTCCAGCGCCCCCAATAACGCCTGACGGCTTTCCGTAGGTACGCTGACCCGCAGGATCCCGGCAAACTGCCCGGCCATATGGGCCATGCGGCTTTCCAGCCAGTTGCCACCGTGGGCGGCAATGTTCTGCGCGATGCGCTCGACCAGGCCGGGTTTGTCGGCGGCGATAATTGTGAGTACAAGATGGTCCATGGCGAAGCCCTCTGAATTCAATCTACAAGGTGGACCCGGGGGCCCACGAAAACAAATCGTGTACCATTTTTATATTTATCTGGAACAATCTAATAGTTTTTTGAGAACATCCTGTTCTCCGCTGTGACCGTACGACCAAAGTGGGTCGCTAAACGACGTATTTAGTCTAATTTTCACAACCGCAAGTCATCATGTAGTATGCCCAACCGTGCACTACATAATGAAAATCTGAAAAAGCGCATAAGCTCCGCAGAGTGAGGCAAGCAATGACTGAACACGTTCAAGTCGGTGGCCTGCAGGTCGCCAAAGTCCTGTTCGACTTCGTGAACAACGAAGCCATTCCCGGTACCGGCATCACTGCCGACCAGTTCTGGGCCGGCGCCGACAAGGTCATCCATGACCTGGCACCGAAGAACAAAGCCCTACTCGCCAAACGCGACGATTTCCAGGCGCGCATCGATACCTGGCACCAGACCCATGCCGGCCAGGCTCACGACCCGGTGGCCTACAAAGCCTTCCTGCAAGACATCGGATACCTGCTGCCAGAAGCCGCAGACTTCCAGGCTTCGACCCAAAACGTCGATGACGAAATCGCCCGTATGGCCGGCCCACAGCTGGTGGTGCCGGTGATGAATGCCCGTTTCGCCCTCAACGCCTCTAATGCGCGCTGGGGTTCGCTGTACGACGCGCTATATGGTACCGACGCCATCAGCGAAGCCGACGGCGCCGAGAAGGGCAAGGGCTACAACAAAGTGCGTGGCGACAAAGTGATTGCCTTCGCCCGTGCCTTCCTCGACGAAGCCGCGCCGCTCAGCGCCGGCAGCCACGTCGATTCCACCGGTTACAAGATCGTCGACGGCACGTTGATCGTCAGCCTCAAGGGCGGCAGCAACAGCGGCCTGCGTGACGATGCGCAACTGATCGGCTTCCAGGGCCCGGCGGCCGAGCCGATTGCGATCCTGCTCAAACACAACGGCCTGCACTTCGAAATCCAGATCGACGCCAGCACCCCGGTCGGCCAGACCGACGCCGCCGGCGTGAAAGACGTACTGATGGAAGCTGCGCTCACCACCATTATGGACTGCGAAGACTCCGTCGCCGCCGTGGATGCCGACGACAAAGTGGTGATCTACCGCAACTGGCTCGGCCTGATGAAGGGCGACTTGGCCGAAGAAGTGGCCAAGGGCGGCAAGACCTTCACCCGTACCATGAACCCTGACCGTGTCTACACCGGCATCGACGGTCAGGACGTGACGTTGCATGGCCGTTCGCTGTTGTTCGTGCGCAACGTTGGTCACTTGATGACCATCGACGCGATCCTCGACAAGAACGGCGATGAAGTGCCGGAAGGCATCCTCGACGGCCTGGTCACCAGCCTGGCGGCGGTCCACAGCCTCAACGGCAACAACACCCGCAAGAACAGCCGCACCGGCTCGGTGTACATCGTGAAGCCGAAAATGCACGGTCCGGAAGAAGCCGCGTTTACCAACGAGCTGTTCGGTCGCATCGAAGACGTGCTGAACCTGCCGCGCAACACCCTCAAGGTCGGGATTATGGACGAGGAGCGCCGCACCACGGTCAACCTCAAGGCCTGCATCAAGGCGGCCAGCGAGCGCGTGGTGTTTATTAACACCGGCTTCCTGGACCGTACCGGCGACGAAATCCACACCTCCATGGAAGCGGGCGCGATGGTGCGCAAGGCCGCCATGAAGGCCGAAAAATGGATCGGCGCCTACGAGAACTGGAACGTCGATATCGGCTTGAGCACGGGCCTGCAAGGCCGCGCACAGATCGGTAAAGGCATGTGGGCGATGCCCGACCTGATGGCCGCGATGCTCGAACAGAAAATCGCTCACCCATTGGCCGGTGCCAACACCGCCTGGGTACCGTCGCCTACGGCGGCTGCGCTGCACGCCCTGCACTATCACAAGGTTGACGTATTCGCCCGCCAAGCCGAACTGGCCACGCGCGAGCGCGCCTCGGTGGACGACATCCTGACCATTCCCCTGGCCAGCAACACCGATTGGTCCGAGGAAGAAATCCGCAACGAGCTGGACAACAACGCCCAGGGCATCCTCGGCTACGTGGTCCGCTGGATCGACCAAGGTGTCGGCTGCTCCAAAGTGCCGGACATCAACGATGTGGGCCTGATGGAAGACCGCGCCACCCTGCGTATTTCGAGCCAGCACATCGCCAACTGGTTGCGCCACGGCATCGTCAACGAAGCCCAGGTGATGGAAAGCCTCAAGCGCATGGCGCCAGTGGTGGACCGTCAGAACGCAGGGGACGCGCTGTATCGCCCACTGGCCCCGGACTTCGACAGCAACATCGCGTTCCAGGCAGCGGTGGAGTTGGTGATTGAAGGAACCAAGCAACCCAACGGTTACACCGAGCCGGTGTTGCACCGTCGGCGTCGGGAGTTCAAGGCTAAAAACGGCCTGTAAATGAAAAAGCCCTGATCGAGAGATCAGGGCTTTTTCTTTGGGGCTGTGTCGTGGATGTACGCGGTCAACTGTGGGACGGGACTTGCTCCCGATGAGGCCCGTGCAGATACCGCAGAAATCAAGAAGCCATCCCCAACTCGCGCTTGACCAGTTTCGCTAACTTCACGCTGTCGATCGGCTTGAGCAAAAAGTCCACCACACTCAAATGCATCGCATCGATCACATCCGGCGCTTCGGCGTCCCCCGACATGATGATGATCGGCAGCGCCGCGCGGGTGGATTCGCGCACTTGGCGGATTAACTCCAGGCCATTGCTCGGTGCCATGCGCAAGTCGGTGATCAGCAAACCGATGGAGCTGCTGGATTTCAACAAATTCCACGCTGCCTCACCACTCTCGGCAGTCATGCAGCGAATACCGTCCAGAGCAAGGATCTCCGCCAGCAGTTCTCGCGCATCCTTGTCGTCATCGACAATCAGCACGCGTTGCGGCGGTAAATCAGGCTCCAGCATCACGGCGCTCAGGGCCTCGCGCTCGGCATCACTCAAAATATCGTGGTCGGACATACGGTTCTCAACAATTTTCATCAATCTCCCAGCACACTCGTCAGACATCTGCGGAAGGGCGATCAATGTGCACTTCGTCGGAAAGTTTGACTAGTGGGTGTTCCACGGGGTTTGGACGATATTCATGTAAGGTTTTTCCCTAGCTCTACGCTGTTTTCATCGACCTAGACTTACGTCCAATGGGCACCTATCGCGTAGGAGTCGACCATGCAGGACGATAACGACAAAAAAACTGCGGTCACTGTTATGAGTAAAGCTGATGCTTTCACGCAGGCGGGTAAAACCGCCGTGTTGCAGAACATCCACGGCACTTTGCAATTCCTGCAACGTTTCCCGCCATTCAATCAAATGGAAAATGCGCACCTGGCATTTCTGGTTGAACAGTGTCAATTACGTTTCTTCGGCCCTGGCGAGAGCATTCTCAAGCCGTCGGGCGGGCCGGTGGAGCACTTTTACATCGTCAAACAAGGCCGCGTCGTGGGCGAACGACCGGACTCGGCAGAAACCACCTTCGAAATCACCACTGGCGAGTGCTTCCCCCTTGCTGCGCTTTTAGGTGAACGAGCCACGCGCACCGAGCATAAAGCCGCCGAAGACACCTTCTGCCTGCAACTGAACAAGCCCGCCTTTATCAAACTGTTTGCCCTCTCCAGCCCGTTTCGCGACTTTGCCCTGCGCGGCGTCAGCAGCCTGCTGGATCAGGTCAACCAGCAAGTGCAGCAAAAAGCCGTGGAAACCCTAGGCACGCAGTACTCGCTCAATACCCGTCTGGGCGAATTGGCCATGCGCCACCCGGTAATGTGCAGCCCGGACACGCCGCTGCGCGAAGCCGTGACGCTGATGCACGAGCAACAGGTGGGCAGCATTGTGATCGTCGACGTCCATCAGTCGCCCCTGGGGATTTTTACCCTGCGCGACCTGCGCCAAGTGGTCGCCGACGGCACCAGCGATTTCACCCAGGCGATCGACAGTCACATGACCCAGGCGCCGTTTTTCCTGACCCCGGACCACAGCGCATTCGACGCCGCCATCGCCATGACCGAACGGCATATCGCCCATGTGTGCCTGGTCAAGGACCAGCGCCTGTGTGGCGTGGTATCCGAACGCGATCTGTTTTCCCTGCAACGGGTCGATCTGGTGCACCTCGCCCGCACCATCCGCAATGCGCCCCGGGTGGAGAACCTGGTGGCGATTCGCGGCGAGATTGGCCAGTTGGTCGAGCGGATGCTCGCCCATGGCGCGTCATCCACCCAGATCACTCACATCATTACCCTGCTCAACGATCACACGGTGTGTCGAGTAATCGAGTTGACCCTCGCCGAAAAAGGCGACCCCGGCGTGCCGTTCAGTTGGTTGTGTTTCGGCAGCGAAGGCCGCCGCGAGCAGACGCTGTACACCGACCAGGACAACGGCATTCTGTTCGAGGCCAAGGACGCGGTTGAGGCCGCCGAGATTCGCGGTCGGTTGCTGCCCCTGGCGCAGCAGATCAACCAGAGCCTGGCGCTGTGCGGGTTCAGCCTGTGCAAGGGCAATATCATGGCCGGCAACCCCGAGCTGTGCCTGTCGCGGGCGGAATGGGCGCGGCGGTTTGCGGCGTTTATTCGTGAAGCAACGCCGGAGAACCTGTTGGGTTCGAGCATCTATTTTGATCTGCGGGTGGTGTGGGGCGATGAACAGGGGGGCGATTTTTTGCGCCAAAACGTCCTGGATCAGGTCGCAGATAACCGGCTGTTTCAACGCATGCTTGCCGAGAACGCCTTACGCCAACGGCCACCTGTAGGACGTTTCCGCGAATTCGTGCTGACACGCAAAAGCGGTGAAAAAGCCACGCTCGACCTCAAGGTGCAGGGCCTCACACCGTTTGTCGACGGCGCGCGCCTGCTGGCGCTGGCCAATGGCATCCACGCCAACAACACCCTGGAGCGTCTGCGCCAGTTGGTGGCCAAGGAAGTCATCGAACCGCTGGACGGCGCCGCGTATGAAGAGGCGTACCACTTTATCCAGCAAACCCGCATGCAGCAGCACCAGTTACAGACCCGCGAGAACCAGCCGTATTCCAACCGCGTCGACCCCGATAGCCTCAACCACCTGGACCGGCGCATTCTGCGCGAATCCCTGCGCCAGGCCCAACGCCTGCAAAGCAGCCTGACGTTGCGGTATCAACTGTGAGTTTATTCGACTGGTTACGTGCGAAAAAACCTGGCCTTGATGCCGCGCAACAACGGCGCCTGGAGCAACTGTCCAAGCCCGCGGCATTGGGCGATAACCCACTGCGTACCCAACGCTGGGTGGTGGTGGATCTGGAAACCAGCGGCCTGAATCTCAACCGTGACCAAGTGCTGTCCATCGGCGCGGTGGTGATCGAAGACGGCGCGGTGGACTTTTCACAGCTGTTCGAACGCACCCTGCAGCGCGCCGAAACAAAGCTCAGCCCCAGCGTGTTGATCCATGGTCTGGGGCCCAGCGCCATCGCCGCTGGCAGTGATCCGGTGGAAGCGCTGCTGGACTTCATGGCATTTGTCGGCGACAGCCCATTGCTGGCCTTCCATGCACCGTTCGACCAGCACATGCTCGGTCGCGCACTCAAGGACAGCCTGGGTTATCGCCTGGCGCATCCGTTTCTGGATGTGGCCGACATCGCCCCACTGCTGTGCCCCGAGGCGCCTATCCGCGAAGCCGGGCTGGACGACTGGATAAACCATTTCAAACTGCACGTGGGCGAACGCCATCACGCCAGCGCCGACGCCCTGGCCACGGCGGAGCTGATGCTTATCTTGTTCAGTCGTGCGCGACAACAGCAGATCGACTCCCCGAAGGCGCTTCAGGAGCGCTTGAGCCAATGGAAACGGCGCAAGCAAGCGCCCTCTTTCTAACCACTTAATAAATGACCTTTAGGTGAAAGGGCTTTCGTTGTGGTGAGCGGGCTTGCCCCGCACTGGGCTGCGGAGCAGCCCCAATCCAGGCACCGCGTTTCTTCAGTCATAACCCATTGGCAGGTGTTGGGGCCGCTCCGCAGCCCAGCGCGGGGCAAGCCCGCTCACCACAGAAAATCTAGTCACCACAGAAAGCCTGCTCACCAAAGAAATCCCAGTCACCATAGAAAGCCCCCTCACCACGCTTGAGCCAATGGAAACGGCGCAAGCAAGCGCCTCTTTCTAACCACTTAAATAAATGACCTTTAGGTGAATGAGCTTTCATTGTGGTGAGCGGGCTTGCCCCGCGCTGGGCTGCGAAGCAGCCCCAATCCAGGCACCGCGCTTCTTCAGTCATAACCCATTGGCAGGTGTTGGGGCCGCTTCGCAGCCCAGCGCGGGGCAAGCCCGCTCACCACAGAAAGCCCCCTCACCACAGAAATCCTGCTCACCACAAAAAACACACTCACCACAGAAAGCCTGCTCACCAAAGAAAGCCCCTTCACCACGCTTGAGCCAGTGGAAACGGCGCAAGCAAGCGCCTCTTTCTAACCACTTAAATAAATGACCTTTAGGTGAATGAGCTTTCATTGTGGTGAGCGGGCTTGCCCCGCGCTGGGCTGCGGAGCAGCCCCAATCCAGGCACCGCGTTTCTTCAGTCATAACCCATTGGCAGGTGTTGGGGCCGCTTCGCAGCCCAGCGCGGGGCAAGCCCGCTCACCACAGAAAACCTACTCACCACAGAAAGCACCTCACAACAGAAAACCTACTCACCACAGAAAGCCCCTCACAACAGAAAACCTGCTCACCACAGAAAGCCCCCTCACAACAGAAAACCTGCTCACCACAGAAAGCCCCCTCACAACAGAAAACCTACTCACCACAGAAAGCCCCCTCACAACAGAAAACCTGCTCACCACAGAAAGCCCACACCACAAAGAGCTCTTCTCACAAGGCAACGCTCATCGACCAATGAGATGTCATTAAGCCTTCAACCCGACGGACGCCAATTGCGCCCATCCCACGCCTCTGACACAATCGCGAATAATTCTCGTTAGTTTAAACCCCTTGTTTATTCGGTGATGCCTTGTCGTCGGTCCAGAACCCACACAGTGAGCTTGTTGGCGCGTTGTATCGCGACCATCGTGGCTGGCTGTTGGCCTGGCTGCGGCGTAATGTGGCCTGCCCGAGTCGCGCCGAAGACCTGAGTCAGGACACCTTCATGCGCCTGCTGGGCCGTGACGAGCTGCGCGCCCCCCGCGAGCCACGGGCATTTCTGGTGGCGATCGCCAAAGGCTTGCTGTTCGACTACTTCCGTCGCGCCGCCTTGGAACAGGCCTATCTCGCCGAATTAATGCTAGTCCCGGAAAGCGAACACCCTTCTGCGGAAGAACAGCAACTTATCCTGGAAGACCTCAAGGCCATCGACCGCCTGCTCGGCAAGCTGTCGAGCAAGGCCCGCGCCGCCTTCCTCTATAACCGCCTCGACGGCCTGGGCCACGCGGAAATCGCCCAGCGCCTCGGCGTGTCAGTACCCCGTGTGCGCCAGTACCTGGCCCAGGGCATTCGCCAGTGCTACATCGCGTTGTATGGCGAACCGTTGTGAGTGCGATCAGCTCAAAACCGGTCTCGGCCCGTGTGCTGGATGCGGCGATTGCCTGGCAGCTGTCCCTGGATTCCGGCGACGGCAGCGCGGTGGAACGTGAAGAGTTCAGCAAATGGTTGGCCAGCAATGAAGAACACGCTCGCGCCTGGCGCCAGCTGGGGATGCTCGATCAGCGCTTTGGCGTGGCCTCGGGCCCGGCGCGGGCGGCGTTGTTGCAATCGCGTGAAGGTATTCGCCAACGGGTGCGCAAGCTCGGTACTGGCCTGGCGAGTATCGCGCTGGTGTGCGGTTTGGCGTTGTTTGCCGGCGAGCGTTATGTGCCGATCCACTATTGGCTGGCCGACCAACGCACCGCCACTGGCGAACAGCGCACGCTGAAACTGGCGGACGGCACGCAGATCAACCTCAATACCCACAGCGCCATCGACGTACGCTTTGATGAAAAACGCCGGCTGATCGTGTTGCAGGAAGGCGAAATCCTCGTCGAGACCGGCCACAACGACGCGCGCCCGTTCTACGTGCAAACCCGCGACGGCAGCCTGCGGGCACTGGGCACGCGGTTTATCGTCAGGCGCGAAGACGACGCCACGCGGTTGAGCGTCTTGCAATCGGCAGTCGCGGCGCAGCCGCAAGCATTGCATCAAGAACAGATTTTCAAGGAAGGCCAGCAAGTGCTGATGCGTGGCGACGGCCTCGGCCCAGCGCTGGCCGTCACCCCTGCCACCGACGCCTGGACCCGCGGCATGCTGGTGGTCGACAACGCCCGCCTGGGCGATGTGGTGGATGAGCTCAGCCGCTACCGCACCGGCTACTTGGGTGTGGATAAAAGCGTGGCTGACCTGCGCATCACCGGCAGCTTCCCGCTGCACGACACCACCCTTGCGCTCAACGCTCTGCTGCCGACCCTGCCGGTGCGGATCGAGCAGCACACGCCTTGGTGGGTAACGGTCACGGGTAAGCCTTAGGGTCTGGGGTGGCTGGGCTATCGCTATCGACGATTCGACTTGCCCCCGATGAGGACCTCACTCCCACCGCAAAAATATTTTGATCCTGCCCTATCACTTCTCGATTCTCGTTCGGCACATAGGCAATTGCGAATTACTTCCATTCAGGAGCCGCCCCATGTCCCGCACGCTAGACACCTTGTTGCGCCCCAGCCTGTTAGCCGTTGCCATAGCCCTCAGCGCCCCGCTGGCCAGCCCTTCACTGTTTGCCGCCGAACAAGCGTCCAGCGTGCGCGCCTACAACCTGCCGGCTGCACCGCTGGCCACCACCCTGAACCAAATCGCCAGCCAGGCCGGCATCGCGCTGACCCTCAACCCGTCGCTGGCCGCCGGCAAGACCTCGGCGCCGGTCCAGGGCCAGTTCGATGCACAAGGTGCACTGCGCGAGGCGTTGCGTGGGACTGGGTTGCAATTGGAACAGGGTGGTGCGGGAACGTTTACCTTGGTGGCGATTCCTGAGGGGATTGTGGCGTTGCCAGAGACCAGCATCACCGGACAGGGCAGTTATGAAAGCGCATGGGGGCCGGTGGATGGTTATGTCGCCACCCGCACAGCGGCTGGCACCAAGACCGATACTCCTATCGCCGAGTTGCCTCGCTCGGTCACGGTGATCACTCGCCAGCAAATGGAAGACCGCTCCGTTCTCAACCTTAACGATGCACTGCGTTACACCGCTGGCGTGCAGAGCAGTGGCTACGGATCAGACTCGCGCAGTGACTGGCTGCTGGTACGCGGGTTTGTCCCAACCCAATTCCTTGACGGTCTGCCATTGCCCAAAGGCAACTACGCCACGCCGAAGATTGACACCTGGAACCTGGAGCGCATCGCAGTCCTTCGAGGTCCGGCCTCGTCGGTCTACGGGCAAACCCCACCCGGCGGTTTGCTGGATATGGTCAGTCGCCGCCCCCAGGCCGAAAGCTCGAACGAAATTGAAGTTCAGGCAGGCAGCAATAACCACAAACAGATCAACTTCGATAGCACCGGCAAGATCGACGATGAAGGACAGTTCCTCTACCGCGTAAGCGGCGTGGTGCGCGACAGCAACACCGCCGTCGACCACATCCCGGACAAGCGCTACAACGTCGCACCCAGCCTGACGTGGAATATCAACGACGACACCAGGTTCACGCTGCTGACCCAGTTCACCCGCGACGATACGGGTATCACCGGGCAGTTCCTGCCACTGCAAGGCACCAAGTTGAGTTCACCGGCCGGCAAGATTTCCCACCACAAAAACCTGGGCGATCCGGACTGGGAATTCTATGACCGCACTTACTACGCACTGGGTTACGCGTTCGAGACGCGCCTGAACGACACCTGGCAGTTCCACCAAAACCTGCGTTACACCAAGAATGACCTGTCCTTCCAGGGCATTACCGCCGGTGGCGCGTTCTTTCCAAATGGGCCTGAAGTTGCGGTTGATGCCGATGGCAACGTGAGTCGTTCCGCTGGCAAGGTCGATGAAAACATCGGCCAATTCGCCGTCGACAACAACTTCCAGGCAGACTTCAAGACCGGCGCAATCAATCACACCCTGCTGCTGGGTCTCGACCACCAGCGCTCCGACAGCGATGCGCGCTGGTTGTGGGGATCGGCGGGCGTGCCGACCATCAACTTCAACCGTCCGGTGTATGGGCAGGACTTCTCGAAAGTCACCTACTTCACCATGTATGACTACAACCAGAAGACCCAGCAGACCGGCCTCTACCTTCAAGACCAAATGGCCCTCGACAACTGGCGCCTGACCCTCGGCGGGCGTGAAGACTGGGTCCATACCGGCACCACGTTTCATAACCTCAACGACGCAACCAATACTCAGCGTGACAAACATTTCAGCGGTAACGCGGCGCTGAGCTATGTCTTCGACAACGGCATCACTCCGTACCTGTCCTACGCTGAATCATTCCAGGCCGGCTCGGGTACACAAGTAGCCAGCACCGGAGCATTTAAGCCCACCGAAGGCAAGCAATATGAAGCCGGTATCAAATACCAGCCTCCCGGCACCAAAGCATTATTCACCGCTGCAGTGTTCGACCTGACACAACAAAACACCTCGGTCACCGAAGGCAGCATCACTCGCCAAGTCGGTGAGGTACGGGTTCGAGGCCTTGAACTGGAAGCCAGTGCCGACGTCACCGAAAGCCTCAAGCTCGTAGGTTCCTACACCTATAACGACAGTGAAATCACCGAAGGGGTTGCGGCAGAAAAAGGCAATCGCCTGAACCAGTTGCCTCGCAACCAAGCCACAGGCTGGGCCGACTACACCTGGCACAGCGGCATGCTGGACGGGTTCGGCGTGGGTGCAGGTGTGCGCTACGTCGGCGACACCTACGGCAATGCTGCCAACACCGACCTCGGTCATGTGGGGTCCTACACCGTATATGACGCCTCCGTGCACTACGACCTGGGCCGCGTAAACAGTTCTATGAAAGGTGTGACGGTGGCGGTCGACGCCAAGAACATCTTCAACAAGGATTACCTGTCGACCTGCGACGGCTTCTACTGCTACTACGGCGACCAGCGTAACGTGGTCGCCAGCGTGAACTACAAATTTTAAGACGGTGAAAAACCGCTGATGAAGGGCCGCCTGAACTGCGGCCCTTTTGCCTTTTGGAGCCGTGATGAAAAGCAAAACCATCCGCCGCTGGTCCTTCATCCACACTTGGACCAGCCTGATCTGCACCGTATTCCTCCTGCTGCTCGCCCTCACCGGCCTGCCCCTGGTGTTTCACCATGAGATCGACCATCTGCTGGGCAACGAGCCCACACTGGCGCAGATGCCTGCCGATACGCCGCAGCTCAACCTTGAGCAACTGGTCGCCAAGGCGCAGGCCCATCGCCCCGGTGAAGCCATGCAATACCTGGCGTGGGACGAGGACGACAAGAACGGTGTGATCGCGATCATGGCCGCTACTGCGGGCACTGAGCCCAATTCGTCCCACACCTTTATGCTCGACGCGCGCACCGGCGAGTCGGTGGAGATGCCTTCGGCCAATGGCGGTTTCACGCTGTTCCTGCTGCGTCTGCATGTGGACATGTTCGCCGGGCTGCCGGGCAAGTTGCTGCTGGCGTTCATGGGCGTGTTGTTTGTGCTGGCGATCATCTCCGGCACAGTGTTGTACCTGCCGTTTATGCGCCGATTGAAGTTCGCCACTGTGCGCCAGGACAAATCCACCCGCCTGCGCTGGCTGGACCTGCACAACCTGATCGGCGTGGTCACCCTGACCTGGGCGCTGGTGGTGGGCGTGACCGGCGTGATCAGCGCCTGCGCCGACCTGATCATCGCCGCGTGGCGTCAGGACAGCCTCAGCGCGATGATCGAACCGTACAAGAATGCCCCCCCGCTGACCCAGCGTGCCCCAGCAACGGAACTACTGACCATCGCCGCCAAGGCCGCCCCTGGTATGCAGCCGGATTTTATCGCCTTCCCTGGTACACGCTTTTCCAGCGAGCATCATTACGCGGTGTTCATGAAAGGCAGCACCCACCTGACCTCGCACCTGCTCACGCCGGTGCTGATCGACGCGAGCACCCTGGCCGTCACCGCCGTTGCCGAACGGCCGTGGTACATGGACGCCATGGGCATGTCCCAGCCGCTGCACTTCGGTGACTACGGCGGCATGCCGATGAAAATCCTTTGGGCGGTGCTGGATGTGTTGACCATCGTTGTGCTGATCAGCGGGATTTATCTGTGGATCGTCCGGCGCAAGGCGGGCAAGGCATGAAGCCAAGACAGTCGAGTTTCTGGAAGGTATTTGGCATCCCGCTGGGGATTGGCCTGCTCAGCGCCGCCGGGTTGTTTGCGGCGTTGCTGGGTGATGGGCCGTGGGATTCGTTGAGTTGGGTGGGGTTGGGGATACCGGCCGCCATTGGCATGTGGGCGTTGTTCAAGCGGCGTGGCTGAGGGCGCTATCGGGGGCAAGCCCCTCCCACAGGTGTTCCGCGTTCGTCATGACAACTCGGTCAACCGTGGGAGGGGCGGTGCGACGATTCGACTTGCCCCGATGAGGCCCTCAAAAACACCCGCACTCCCCCTCGCCAGCCACCGCGCAACCCTCTAGGCTAGCCACAGTCAATTTTGAGGTTTGCCCATGTCCACTCCCAGCATGACCTTGTTCCATAACCCCGCGTCACCGTTCGTTCGTAAGGTCCGCGTGCTGCTGATCGAAACCGGCCAGCAGGATCGCGTGGCCCTGCAAGGGTGCATGCCGACCCCGGTCAACCCGGACGCGCAGGTGGTGCAAGGCAACCCCGTGGGTAAGATCCCGGCGCTGCGCCTGGCGGACGGCAGCGCGTTGCACGACAGTCGGGTGATCCTTGATTACCTCGACCACCAGCATGTGGGCAACCCACTTATCCCCCGCGACGGCGCGGCCCGCTGGCGCCGCCTGACCCTGGCCTCGATGGCCGACGGCATCATGGATGCCGCCGTGCTGGTGCGTTATGAATCGACCCTGCGTCCGGTGGAGAAACATTGGGCGCCTTGGCTCGACGAGCAGCGCAACAAGATCCGCCGCGCCCTCGCCGAGCTGGAACAGGATGCCATCGCCGAGCTGACCAGCCACTTTGACATTGCTTCGATCAGCGTGGCCTGCGCCCTGGGCTACCTCGACTTCCGTCATCCGGACATGCAGTGGCGAGTCGACAACCCTAAGCTTGCTGGCTGGTACGCCGAAGTCAGCCAGCGACCTTCGATGCTGGAGACCCAGCCGCCGGTCTAGCAAACCGCTCAGCTTTCCTGTGGTGAGTGGACGGTCTGTGGTAGTGGGCTGTCTGTGGTGAGCGGGCTTGCCCCGCGCTGGGCTGCGAAGCGGCCCCAAAACCTGCCAATCGGGTATTGCTGAAAAAACGCGGTGTCTGGATTAGGGCTGCTTCGCAGCCCAGCGCGGGGCAAGCCCGCTCACCACAGACAACCCGTTCACCCCAAAAAATTCACTCACCACAGACAGCCCCTTCACCCCAAAAATCCACTCACCACAGACCGCCCACTCTCCACAGACCGTCCACTCACCACAGACCGCTCACTCTCCACAGCCCGCCCGCTCACCACGCAAACCTCACTCACCACAACAGCGGAAAACAGCGCGTTAATTTTCTCCACCAACCGCGACCGCTCTTGCCGATCCTCTCGTAACCCACTCATTGCACCGCCTCCAGATCAAACGCCAACGGCTCGACCACCTTGCGCTTGCCCACGCCGTACCAATCCAGTTTGCGCGTCAGCACCATCACCGTTCCCAGCAGGCCGAACAACAGCAGCGAGCCCATCAGCAGCGCGTAATCCTCGGCGCTCAACAGCCCGTATAACAAGCCGTACAACGCCGCCAACCCCGCCGAAAACCCCAGGCCGTGGGCGATGCTGCGCAGCACGTGGCACACATAAAAGCCGATCAACATCACACAGGCACTCGCCGAGATCAGGTACGCCAGGGCAAAACCCAAGTGCTCGGACAACGACAACAGCAGCAGGTAGAAGAACGCCAGCGCCACACCCACCAAGGCGTATTGAATCGGGTGCACTGCCAGGCTCTTGAGCACTTCGAAGAGGAAGAAGCCGGCAAAGGTCAGGGCGATGAACAGCAGCGCGTATTTGATCGCACGGTCGCTCTTGAGGTACTGGTCCACCGGATCGATGAAGTTCACCCCGAAACTGCGGCTGTTGAAGTCCTCACAGCTGTTTTCGGACAAACAGCCACGCAGGGCTTCTTCGAGGTTGGTGGAGAAGAACGAAGTCTGCCAGTTGGCGGTGAAGCCCTGGTCGGTGACCTCACGCTGAGCCGGCAGGAAGTTGCCGATAAAGCTCGGGTGTGGCCAGTTGGACGCGAGTGAGACCTGGCTGGTCTTGCCCACCGGCACCACTTGCAGTTGCTCGGTGCCTTGCAGGCGCAGGTCAAAGGCGAATTCCATGGCGGCCGGTTTCTTGTTGTCCTGCGCCGGCAGTTCGACGTGTACACCTTCACCCAACCAACCGACCTGACTGCCCGGCGAGAACTCCAGGCGCTGGCTGCCCAGCTCCAGTTTCAGCGCGTTTTCGATACCGCGAATATCGCTGATGCCCACCGCCAGAAACGCCGGTTCAAAGCGGTAATCGGCATAGTTCTCGGTGATGCCCCATTGCTCCGGCAGCACAAAACGCCCGCTGATGCGATTGTCGGCGTGGAACAGCCGAGCTTGGTAAATGCCCCGTGCGCGCAGTTCTGTCTGCACCTTGCCGTCGAGTTCAAAACGCTCCGGAAGGAAATACAAACGACCACGCACTTCACGGGTTTCTTCGTAGCGCTTGTTGAGCTTTTCATTGAGCTTCCACTCACGCACGGTCTTGCGATACGGCACCACCATCACCGGGCCGGTGAGGCGTTGGGCGTAGCTGGAGCTGCGTGCGATGTCCATCAGTACGCCGTCGCGCAGTTGCTGGCGGTCGCTGATGATGCCGTTGATCATCAGCAACGGAATCAGCAACAGCAGGATCAGCAGCGCAATCGCGCCAAGTTTGAAAAGCAGGCTGCGGTTCATGGGTCTCTCCCTGTTTTGATGGAGAGAGAGTGGGCCGCGCATGTGGGGGATTTATGTGGGCAATGTGGAGACTGTGTGGAGATGCAGTTCTACGCGCACGCCGCCAGAGACGTTACCGATCTGCAATGCGCCGCCGTGAAGCTTCATCACTTCCTCGACAAAGTTGAGGCCCAGCCCCGTGCTTTTGCGTCCGCTGGCCGGGCGTGGCAGGGAATAAAAACGTTCGCTCAGGCGCGGCAACGCATAGTCGGGAATCGGTGCGGCCTGGTTGAACAGGCTCACCTGCACATCGTTATGGTGCGTCTGTGCAGCGAATGCCAACAGCCCGCCAGGGGGGGTGAAATCCAAGGCGTTCTCCAGCAGATTGCCCAGTGCCTGGCGAAGGAGGAAGGGCTCGCCGAACACCTTCACATCCGCCGCAATCGTCTGCTCCACTTGCAAGCCGGCGCCTTCGATCCGCGCACATTGGGCCTTGAGCACGTCGTCGACCAAGGCTGCCAGCGGGACACTCACCTGCTCTTCCAGGCCTTGGCGTTGTTCCACTTGCGCCAGGTTCAGCAAGCGCTCGATCAACTGCTGCAGGCGTGCGCTTTCACTGTCGATATTGCCGACAAAACGCTGCTGCTGCTCGCGGGTCATATCACCCTGCAACAGCTCTGCCGCGCCACGAATCGCCGCCAATGGGCTTTTCAATTCATGGGTCAGGGTGTGCACGTAATGCTCGACGTAGGCCTTGCCCTCCAGTTGCGTGCGCATGTGCTCAACGGCAGTGGATAACTGCTTCAACTCGCCGCCACGGTAGTGAGGCAACTCGGCGCGCCGGCCTTCGCTGACCGCCTCGGCATAGGCCGTCAGCCGTCGTAGCGCGACGCTCAACCACCACGACAACAGCGCGCCCAACAGCAGGCCCAGGATGACTAATCCGGCGCCGTACCACAGCAGGCGCCGCTCAGTGCGATCCACATAAGGCTGCAATGAACTGTTGGGCTTGGCCACGGTGACCACGCCGATGATCTGGCCGTTGTCGCGGATCGGTGCACCTACGTGCATCACTGATGAAGTGGCGTCATCCGGTTGGCTGCGGGTGGAGCGGGCGCCGTATTCGCCGCGCAGCGTCAGGTAAACATCGTTCCATTTGGAGTAGTCCTGGCCCACCGCTTCGCCTGTGGAGTCGAGCAACACGATGCCTTTGGCGTCGGTGACATAGATGCGGTGGTTGACCTGGTTTTTCGGCAGGCCCCATATGGTCGCGCCCGGCTGACGGTTCCCGTAGGCCTTGAGCAATTCCTGCCAGTGGCTTTGGCCGAGGGTGCGGTTTTTGACGTCATCGCGCAGGATCTCGGCCAACAGGTTGGCGGTGTCCACCAGGGTTTCCTCGGTGGACTGGCGCACGCCGGGACGGATTTCCTTCATCACCGTGCTGAGCACGAAGTAACCGGTGAGGCCGATAAACAGCGCGTACACCAGGAAAATCCGCAGCCCCAGGCGCATCAGCTGTTGCTCGGGCTGTAGCTGTAGCCCAGGCCGCGATGGGTCTGGATCGGTTCGGCGTCGGCCGCCACGCTACGCAGTTTGCTGCGCAGGCTTTTGATATGGCTGTCGATATTGCGCTCGTAGCCGGCATCCGCCGGTACGCCTACGGCATCCAGCAATTGCTCGCGGCTGAACACCCGCTCGGGTTGTTCAAGCAGGCTCTGCAGCAGGCGGAATTCATGGCGCGTGAGGCTCAGGGGCTGGCCCCGATAGGTGATCTGCATGCGTTCCAGGTCCACCTGGAACACCGCCGGTGCAACGCCGGGGCCGACCCGTTTGAGAATCGCCCTGACCCGCGCCGCCACTTCCCGTGGGCTGAACGGCTTGACCACATAATCATCGGCGCCGATTTCCAGCCCCACTACCCGGTCGATCTCAGCATCGCGCGCGCTGAGGAACATCACCGGCACTTCGGTGAAACGGCGCAATTGCTTGCAGGTTTCAAAACCGCTGATGTCGGGCAGGCCGATGTCGAGGATGATCAAGTCGGCGGGCGTCTGCCGCTGATGGGCCAATGCCTCCTGGCCGAGACTCAGCCAGGTGGTGGTAAAGCCCTCGCCTTGCAGGGCGAATATCAGCGTGTCGGCTATCGCCGCTTCGTCTTCGACAATCAGGATGTGGGGCATGGGTTCAAATCAGCAGTCCGGTTTGTCGGCAGTGTACCGACGAGCCGGGTTTACCGCTGCGCCAAATTCACGCAAGGCCTTGGCGCCGATCAGCAACGGATAATTGAAGCTGCTGCGGTCGGTCAGGTTGACCTCGACGGTCCGCTTGACGTTGCCCAGACACATTTCCAGGTCGATCACCGGGCGCTTGGCGACGCTGGCTTCGTCCTTGTCGTCGTCTTCGTCGGCGCGGCTCTTGATCTTGCTGATGCGCGAGACTTTGTGTTCGTAGACCTTATCGGAGGCGTCCTTGCCGCCGAGACGGAAGCGCACCCAGTCATCGCCATCACGGGTGAAGGTGTCGATGTCGCGGGCCGACAGCGAGGCGGTCAGCGCGCCGGTGTCCATCTTGGCCTTGAAGGTTTCGCCGATCTCCGGCAGTTGAATGTATTCGTAGCGACCGTAAAGGGTCGGTTCGGCTGCCATGACAGGCAGCGCAACGAGGGCAAGCAAGGCAAGGATAGATTTCACGTAGGTGGTTTCCTTGAATTAAGTAGGCGGATTCTAGACCGCAAAAGCGACCGTTAGTTAGTCAGCCCAACATACCCGGAACATTGTGAAACATTCGTCCGACGCTTTGCGATTTGGCCTCTAGACTCAGCTTGCTTATCATGATCCGCCCACAAGATCCCAAGAGTTGCTTATGCGCCGCCTGCTCACCGGCTGTTTGGTCACCCTGCTGCTGTTACTCAATACGCTGATCCTGATCGGCCCCTTGCTGGTGTTCGCCCTGCTCAAGCTGGTGGCACCGGGGCGCTACCGTGACTATGCGTCATGGGCGGTGATGTGGATCGCCGAGACCTGGGCCGAGATCGACAAACTGATCTTCGCCCGCTGCATCCCGACGCAATGGGACATTCGCGGCGGCGGCGACTTGCGCAGGGACACCTCCTACCTGGTCATCAGCAACCACCAGTCCTGGGTGGATATTCCGGCGCTGATCCAGGCGCTCAACCGGCGTACGCCGTTCTTTAAATTCTTCCTGAAAAAAGAACTGATCTGGGTGCCCTTCCTGGGCCTGGCCTGGTGGGCGCTGGATTACCCGTTCATGAAACGCTACACCAAGGCGTTCCTGGCCAAGCACCCCGAGCTGGCGGGCCAGGATTTGAAGATCACCAAACAAGCCTGTGAGCTGTTCAAGCGCCAGCCGGTGACGGTGGTCAATTACCTGGAAGGCACGCGGTTCAGCGAGACCAAACGCACGCAGCAGGACTCACCGTTCACCCAGTTGCTCAAACCCAAGGCAGGCGGTGTGGCGTTTGTGCTGGCAGCGATGGGGGAACAGCTGGACGCAATCCTCGACGTCACGGTGGTCTATCCGCAGCAGAAGATTCCGGGGTTCTGGGACTTGATCAGCGGCGCGGTGCCGAAGGTGATCATCGACATCCAGACCCGTGAGCTGGACCCGGCGTTGTGGCAGGGAGATTACGAAAACGATCCAGCATTTCGCCAGACCGTCCAGAACTGGGTCAACCAGCTCTGGAAGGAGAAAGACGCGCGCATCGAACAACTGCGCGCGCAGAGTATTTAGCTGCCGGTACCCCAGGCCTGGGCCAGTTTGCCCAGCACCGAACTGCTGGCGCCCTGGCCGCCCAGGTATTGCAGGATCACCGGAGCGAATTGGGCGATCATGCCGCTGTCCATGCCCAACGCGCTGAACGCGGTGTTGAGGTCGTTTGTGTTCTTCACGTTACCCAGCAAGCCGTCCAGGCCGCTGGTTTTGCTGCCACCGGTCTGGCCGAGCATCCCGCTCAAGGCCCCGAGGCTGCCCAATGCATTGTTGCCCGACAGCTGATCCAGGCCCGGCACACTGTTGCCCAGTTGCGAATAATCGTTGCCGCTCAGTTTGTTCTTGGCCAGGCCCAACATCGCGCCGGTGCCACCAACGGCTTGCTCGGGGGTGATATTGAGTTGCGAGGTCAGCGCGCTCAGCAAACCGGCCGTCTCGGACGACGGTGCGGCGGCAGCGGCTTTGTTGCTACCGCCCTGCATGCCGGAAATGGCATTGGCCGCATCACCAAGGCTGAAGCCCGCGGCGAGTACGGGGCCGGCCGCCAGAGTCATCAGGCAGGAAAGGGCGAAACCGCGTGAAATCTTCATTGAAACAACCTCTGGATATAGGTGCGAAAGCAGGCGTTTGACTGGGCATTCCGGGGGATTGTTCCCACACCCGCATCCGAATCGCCCTGCCCTACGTATAGGCTTCATACGCTGCCCGGAGCTGGATGGAATGAATGCCCAAGCTGAACTAACCTCTGCCTACCGTGCGCAGTCCCGTCGCCCTCAAACGAGAGCCTGGAGAAGCCCTATTACGCTCACTGATGCTGACACGTTGCGGCCCCTGCTGGCCCAATGCGCCTTGGGCAATCGCCAAGCGTTTGAAACGCTCTATCGCAGTGTTTCGCCGCGTCTGCACGGGGTCGCCATGGTGTTTATGGGACGCCAGGACCTGGCTGAAGAGGTGCTGCAGGAAGCCTTCGTACGCATCTGGTACAACGCCTCGCGCTACGAAGCCCACCTGGCGGCGCCGATGACCTGGATGATCAACATCACCCGCAACCTGGCCATCGACCAACTGCGTAAACGCCGCGAACAGCCTTTGGCCGACGGTCAACAGGACGCCTTGCTCGACGAAGGCCCCAGCGCCTACGAACGGCTCGACAGCGAACGCGAAGCCCGCGCGCTCAACCGCTGCCTCGACACCCTCGACGACATGCAGCGTCAATCGATCACTGTGGCTTACTTCCAGGGCCTGTCGTGCTCGGAGTTGGCCGAACACTTGGCCGCGCCGCTGGGCTCGGTCAAATCCTGGATTCGCCGCGGCATGGAGCGCCTGCGCAGGTGCCTTGAATCATGAACTACAAAACCACAGCCCTGCGCCGCGCCCTGGCAGCCGACTACGCCATCGGACTGATGCCCGCCACCGCCCGTCGGCGTTTTGATGCGCTGTTATTGGAAGACGCCGCGCTGCGCGTTGAACTGGGCCATTGGCAGGAAGCGCTTGCCAGCCTAACCGGCGCATTGCCCGAACGGCCGGTGCCCGAGCATGTGTGGGCGGGCATCAAGTCACGGATCGAGCCGCAGGTGCTGCACATGCCGGCCAAGAAACCGTTGTGGACGAACCTGCGACTGTGGGCGGCGGCGTTCGGGATTGTTATCGCAGTGCTGGTGGGCGTGTTGTACCAGCGCGACCTGGGTGTGGCGTACAACGCCACACTGGTCGCCGCCAACCAACAACCCGCGTTGCAGATCAAGGCCTTTGCCGACCACCTGCAAGTGGAACCCTTGTCACTGGCCGCCGTGACGTCGGCACAGGACCTGGAATTGTGGGCCATCAAGCCCGGAGGCAAACCGATCTCCCTGGGCCTGGTGCCCGCAGTGGGCAAAGGCCGAATCCAACTGAGCGAAGCGCAGCGAGCCTTGCTTACCGCACCGCTGACCTTGGCCGTGAGCCTGGAACCACACGGCGGCTCGCCCACCGGGCAACCCACCGGACCGGTGCTGTATCAGGGCCAATTGGCATCACTTTGACCTGCAAGGGGGCCAGGAACCCATCGCGCAAACCAGAGTCCATGACAGCACTGAAAGCCCTGTCAGGAACAACGTTATGAGCGCGACACGCCCCACAATCATTGAGCCAAAGCCGCCTTTCTGGAGCCGTCCACGCCTGTTTATCGGCGTCTGCGTGGCCGTGATCGCCGGCCTCGGCGGCGCGTTCTACACTCAGGACAACGTCAAGTCCGCCGCCACCCTGATCACCACCACCCAACAGCCGGCGGCGCAGGTCATGGCGCACAAGGATTACCTGGAAGTGCAACCCATCGCCATCACCGCACCCGCGCCGGACCAGAGCCTGGAACTGTGGGCGATACCCGACGGCGGCAAGCCCGTGTCACTTGGACTGATACCGGAGGATGGCGAAGGCATCATCGGCTTGAACCCGAGGCAGCAGGCCTCGATCAGCAAACCGGTGGAATTGATGGTGAGTGCGGAGAGCAAAGGCGGCTCAGTGAGCAAGCAACCGACGGGGCCGACGGTCTATGAGGGGGCTTTGGCCAACCGCTGATGTTCCAAACACCACAACCCACTGTGGGAGGGGGCTTGCTCCCGATGGCGTTGAGTCAGCCAGTAAATAGGTAACTGACTGAACGCTATCGGGAGCAAGCCCCCTCCCACATTTGGGTTTTCGTATGCCTGGGATTTACGCCGCACTAAACAACTTATGCGGATCAATCACAAACTTCTTCGGCACGCCCGCATCGAACTCGCCATACCCACGTGGTGCGTCATCCAGGCTGATCACCTGCACACCGACGATTTCGGCAATGTTGATACGGTCCCACATGATCGCCTGCATCAGTTGGCGGTTGTACTTCATCACTGGCGTCTGGCCAGTGTGGAAGCTGTGGGATTTGGCCCAGCCCAGGCCGAAGCGGATGCTCAGGCTGCCCATTTTCGCGGCGGCATCCACAGCACCTGGATCTTCGGTGACGTACAGGCCGGGGATACCGATCTTGCCCGCCACGCGCACCACGCCCATCAGTGAGTTGAGCACCGTGGCCGGGGCTTCGGCCTTGACGCCGTCGTGACCGTGACCGCGTGCTTCAAAGCCTACGCAGTCAACCGCGCAGTCCACTTCGGGCTCGCCGAGGAGCGCGGCGATTTGTTCGTGCAATGGGGTGTCGGTGGAGAGGTCGACGATTTCAAAACCCTGGGCCTTGGCGTGGGCCAGGCGGATGGAGTTGACGTCGCCGATGATCACCACCGCCGCGCCCAACAGGCGTGCAGACGCAGCAGCTGCCAGGCCGACGGGACCGGCGCCGGCGATGTAGACGGTGCTGCCAGGGCCAACGCCAGCAGTCACCGCGCCGTGGTAGCCGGTGGGGAGAATGTCGGAGAGGCAGGTCAGGTCACGGATTTTCTCCATGGCCTTGTCACGGTCGGGCAGTTTGAGCAGGTTGAAGTCGGCGTACGGCACCAGCACGTACTCGGCCTGACCACCGGTCCAGTCGCCCATATCGACGTAGCCATAAGCACCACCGGCACGGGCCGGGTTGACGGTCAGGCACACGCCGGTGTGCTGTTCTTTGCAGGAGCGGCAGCGGCCGCAGGCGACGTTGAAGGGGACGGAAACCAGGTCGCCGATCTTCAGGTTTTCGACGTCGCTGCCCTTCTCGATCACTTCACCGGTGATCTCGTGACCGAGCACCAGGCCGGTCTGGGCGGTGGTGCGGCCGCGCACCATGTGTTGGTCGGAGCCGCAGATGTTGGTGGAGACCACGCGCAGGATGACGCCGTGTTCAATCTTCCTGCCACGGGGGTCCTGCATTTTGGGATAGTCGATTTTCTGTACTTCGACCTTGCCGTTGCCGAGATACACGACACCACGATTACCAGACATGCTTTCACCTCGCTGTTGTTTTTATGGAACTGCGTTGCCCGTTGGGTGGGCAGCGCGTTTAAGTGCTCGGGTACAGATGCTGTTATTGCGTTGTTTGTGAGGGCCTCATCGGGGGCAAGCCCCCTCCCACAGTTGACCGAGTTCTACCTTTGGCATGCGGTCGAATGTGGGAGGGGGCTTGCTCCCGATGGCGGCAGTCAGAGCACCACCGTCCGATTGGCATTCAAGAACACCCGCCGCTCAATGTGATACCCCACCGCCCGCGCCAATGTCAGCCCTTCGATGTCCCGCCCCTTGGCAATCAAATCCTCGGGATAGTGGCTGTGATCCACCACCTCCACGCCTTGGGCGATGATCGGACCTTCGTCCAGATCGTTGTTGATGTAATGCGCCGTAGCGCCGACGAGTTTCACGCCCTTGTTGTACGCCTGGTGATAAGGCTTGGCACCCTTGAACCCCGGCAGCAACGAGTGGTGGATATTGATGGCCTTGCCGTCCAGCTTGCGGCACAGCTCCGGCGACAGCACTTGCATGTAGCGCGCAAGGATCACCAATTCGGCGCCCGTCTCTTCAATCACCTGCCACACCTGACGCTCCTGGGACGGTTTGTCGTTGGGGTCGAGGGGGAAATGGTAGTAGGGAATTTGATGCCAGTCGGCCAAAGGTTTGAGATCGGGATGGTTGGACACCACTGCGACCACATCCATGGACAGCTGACCGATACGCTGGCGGTACAGCAGGTCGTTAAGGCAGTGATCGGCCTTGGAGACCATGATCACCACTTTTGGCCGGTAGTTCGGCGCCGTCAGCTCGAAGATCATGCCAAAGGCTTCACCGCGCGTGGCCAGGCCATCGCGGAAAGCCTGCTCGTCGAAGCCATCCGGCTGGCGGAATTCGACGCGAATAAAAAACCGACCCGAGAGACGGTCATCGAACGAATGGTGCTCGGTGACGTAGCAGCCCTGTTCGAACAGATAGCGGGTGACCGCGTCCACCGTGCCGAGCACGCTGGGGCAGTCGGCGGTCAAAATCCATGTATCGGGTGCGCGGCTCATACTGGAATCCTCAGGCCCTTGTGGCGAGGGGGCTTGTCCCCCGTTGAGCTGCGAAGCAGCTCCAAAACCCGCCACTCGGTTATTGCAGAAAAAATGAGCTGATCTTAGTGGGACCGCTGCGCGCTCCAACGGGGAGCAAGCCCCCTCGCCACAAGAGCGCCCACTCGATCAGGCTTGAACGCTCAGGCCGAATTCGGCCGAGGCGTCCTGCAGCCACAACCACCAGTAATCCGAGAAGCTGCGACGAATCACCAGTTCCCAGGTGTCTTCAGCCGTGTGGCGGATCACCAATTGCGACTTGGCGAACACCGTGCCCACTGCCTTGCCCACCGGGAAGTTGTTGGGGTGCACGTCGTAGCTGGTGGATTTCATCAGCACATCACGCACGTTCGGGCCGCTCAGTTCGAGGATCTGCTGACCGCCGCTGACGTTGACGACCTGGATATGCAAATCACCCAGAGCGGCGCGCAGGTTTTGTTCGGCGGCGAATTCCTCACCGCTTGGCACGATCAGCAACCACTCATCCGGGCCGAGCCATTGCAGGCTGGTTTCGCCTTTGACGATGACCTGCAGGGCGCCGGGCAGTTCGATGCCCAGGGCCTTGTGTACGCCGGCGGCGAAGGCTGCGTCATGGCCGTCACCACGAAGGGTCAGATGACCGAGGAGTTTCTTTTCACGCACGGTCACGCCGGCGTTCTTGCGGCCCTTACCGACCAGGCTGGCGAGGTCGGCATGGTGCAGCGACGACTCGGCCTTGGCGCCGGAGGTGGGGCGTTGTTGGTAAACATTGGCTGCTGTCATAAAGCACCTATCTGAATTCTGGGGTGACTGTTCTGGCCTCATCGGGGGCAAGCCCCCTCCCACATTTGAAAGTATTCACCCATCAAAATGTGGGAGGAGGCTTGCTCCCGATGGCCGCGCCGCGGTCTATCAGATGTTCTGCCGATCACCCTTAGGATCAAAGAACACCGAAGACACAATCTCCGCCTCGATCACGCTGCCATCCGCCTGGGGTGAGAACACCCGCTCGCCGATGCGCTTCAAGCCGCCCTTCACCACGCCCATGGCAAACGAATAGCCCAGGGAGTTATGCGCATAACTTGAGGTGACGTGGCCGACCATCTTCATCGGGATCGACTGCTTCGGATCGAACACCAGTTGCGCGCCTTCCGGCAGCCACACAGTCGGGTCGATCGGCTTCAAGCCCACCAGTTGCTTACGCTCTTCGCGCACGCAGTCTTCACGGTTCATCCCACGCCAGCCGATCCACGAGAACGGTTTGGTGCGGCCAACGCACCAGCCCATGTTCAGGTCGTCCGGGGTCATCGAGCCGTCGGTGTCCTGGCCGACGATGATGAAGCCCTTCTCGGCTCGCAGTACGTGCATGGTTTCGGTGCCGTACGGGGTCAGGTTGTATTTCTTGCCGGCCTCGACGATCTGTTCCAGCACGCCCATGGCGTAGTCGGCCTGCACGTTGACTTCGTACGACAGCTCACCGGTAAACGAGATACGGAACACCCGCGCCGGCACACCGCCCACCAGGCCTTCTTTCCAAGTCATGAACGGGAAACCGTCCTTGTCCAGGTCGATGTCGGTGACTTCGGCCAGCAGCTTGCGGCTGTTAGGACCGGACAGGGTCATGGTCGCCCAATGGTCGGTGACCGAGGTGAAGTACACCTTGAGGTCCGGCCATTCGGTCTGTTGGTAGATTTCCAGCCACTGCAGCACACGGGCGGCGCCGCCGGTGGTGGTGGTCATCAGGAAGTGGTTGTCGGCGAGACAGGCGGTGACGCCGTCATCGAAGACCATGCCATCTTCCTTGCACATCAGGCCGTAACGCGCCTTGCCCACATCGAGCTTGGTCCAGGCGTTGCTGTAGATGCGGTTGAGGAACTCGCGCGCATCCGGGCCCTGGATGTCGATCTTGCCGAGGGTGGACGCATCCAGCAGGCCGACGCTGTCGCGCACGGCCAGGCATTCGCGTTTCACGGCGGCGTGCAGGTCTTCACCGTTGCGCGGGAAGTACCACGGGCGTTTCCACTGACCGACGTCTTCAAACTCGGCGCCGTTTTTCACGTGCCAGGCTTGCAGCGCGGTGTAGCGCACGGGTTCGAAGATGTGCCCACAGTGCCGGCCCGCTACCGCGCCGAAGGTCACCGGCGTGTAGTTGGGGCGGAACATGGTGGTGCCCATCTGCGGGATGGTCACGTTCAGCGAGCGCGCGGCAATCGCCAGGCCGTTGACGTTGCCGAGCTTGCCCTGGTCGGTGCCGAAGCCCAACGCGGTGTAGCGTTTGACGTGTTCCACCGACTCGAAACCTTCGCGGGTGGCGAGTTCGATGGCGGCGGCGGTGACGTCGTTCTGCAGGTCGACAAATTGCTTCGGCGCCCGTGCGGTAGCTTTCTCGTGAGGCACTTGGAACAGCGCCAGGGTTGGCTCTTCCAGACGGCTCAAGGCTTTTGGCAGCGTACCTTCCACCGGGGCAAAACCGGCTTCGCTGGCCGCGCGTACGCCGCCTTCAAAACCATCCGCCAGGGAATCGCCAAGGCCGTAGACGCCGTTGATGCCACCGACGCACACACGTTTCTGCGGTGCTTCGCCCGGTACAAAACCGAGGATGTCTTCGCGCCAGGTCGGCTTTCCACCCAGGTGCGAGGCCAAGTGGACCACCGGGCTGTAGCCGCCGGAGCTGGCCACCAGGTCGCAGTCCAGCCACTCGCCGGGGCTGGTGACTTTATGCGCCTTGACGTCGATCGCGGCGATACGCGCAGCGGTCACGCGCTTGGTGCCACGAGCCTCGATCACGGCGCTGCCGGTGAGGATACGAATACCTTTGGCGCGAGCTTCTTCAACCAGCGCGCCGCGTGGGTTGTGGCGCACATCAGCCACCGCCACCACTTGCAGACCGGCATCGAGCCAGTCCAGCGCAACGCGGTAAGCGTGGTCGTTGTTGGTCGACAGCACCAGCTTTTTACCCGGCGCTACGCCATAGCGACGCACGTAGGTGGACACTGCACCCGCGAGCATATTGCCCGGCACGTCGTTGTTGCCGTACACCAGCGGACGCTCGCAAGCACCGGTCGCCAGGACCACACGCTTGGCACGCACGCGGTGGATGCGCTGGCGCACCACACCAATCGGCGCACGGTCACCCAAGTGATCGGTGAGGCGCTCGTGAATGGTCAGGAAGTTATGGTCGTGGTAACCGTTGACGGTGGCGCGGGGCAGCAGCACCACGTCCGGCAGGGATTTCAGTTCGGCGATGACACTCGCGACCCATTCAGTGGCCGGCTTGCCGTCGAGGCTTTCGCGGGAATCGAGCAGCGAACCGCCGAACTCTTCCTGCTCATCGGCGATGATCACGCGGGCACCGCTGCGCGCAGCAGCCAGTGCAGCAGCGAGGCCGGCGGGGCCTGCGCCGACCACCAGCACGTCGCAGTGACGGTTGAAGTTGTCGTAGGTGTCCGGGTCGTTCTCGGTCGGCGAGCGACCCAGCCCTGCGGCCTTACGGATGTACTTCTCGTAGGTCATCCAGAACGATTGCGGGTACATGAAGGTTTTGTAGTAGAAACCCGGCGGCATCAGCTTGCCGCCGACCTTGCCGAGAATGCCCATCATGTCGTTGTTGACGCTCGGCCAGCCGTTGGTGCTGGTGGCGACCAGGCCTTGGTACAGCGCCTGTTGCGTGGCGCGCACGTTAGGGATTTGCGTGGCTTCGGTGGCGCCGATCTGCAGCACCGCGTTTGGCTCTTCAGCGCCGGCAGCAAAGATGCCCCGTGGACGCGAGTACTTGAAGCTGCGGCCAATGATGTCGACGCCGTTGGCCAGCAATGCAGCGGCCAGGGTATCGCCTTCAAAGCCTTTGTAGCTCTGGCCGTTGAAGCTGAAGGTCAGGACTTTATTCCGGTCGATCCGGCCACCGTTGGACAGGCGATTGATCTGGCTCATACCTTCTCTCCAGAGGCCTTGGCGGTGAATTGCGGCTTCTCACCGATCTTGTAGGTTTCAAGAATTTCGTAGGTCACGGTGTCGCGGGTCACGTTGAAATATTGGCGGCAACCGGCGGCATGGATCCACAGTTCGTGATGCAGGCCGCGCGGGTTGTCGCGGAAGAACATGTAGTCGCCCCACTGCTCGTCGGTGCAGGCATTCGGGTCCAGCGGGCGCGGGATGTGCGCTTGGCCGGACGCGTGGAATTCCTCTTCGGAGCGCAGTTCGCCACAGTGAGGACAGAAGATATGCAACATAGGAAATTTCTCCTGTTAGTGGGCGACGGCCGCAGCGCCGTGTTCGTCGATCAACGCACCGTTGTGGAAACGGTCGATGGAGAAAGGTGCAGCCAATGGGTGCATTTCACCCTTGGCGAGACTCGCGGCAAACACGTTGCCTGAGCCCGGCGTAGCCTTGAAGCCACCGGTGCCCCAACCGCAGTTGAAGAACATGTTCGGCACTGGGGTCTTGGAGATGATCGGGCAGGCGTCCGGCGTGGTGTCGACGATGCCGCCCCACTGACGGTTCATGCGCACGCGCGACAGCACCGGGAACATCTCGACAATGGCCTGGATGGTGTGTTCGATCACCGGGTACGAGCCGCGCTGGCCGTAGCCGTTGTAGCCGTCGATACCGGCGCCGATCACCAGGTCGCCCTTGTCGGACTGGCTGATGTAACCGTGCACGGCGTTGGACATGATCACGCTGTCGATAATCGGCTTGATCGGCTCCGACACCAACGCTTGCAGCGGGTGGGATTCGATCGGCAGGCGGAAACCGGCGAGCGAAGCCATGTGGCCGGAGTTACCCGCCGTCACCACACCGACGCGCTTGGCGCCGATAAAACCCTTGTTGGTTTCCACACCGATGCACACGCCGTTTTCCTTGCGGAAACCGATCACTTCGGTCTGCTGGATCAGGTCCACGCCGAGTGCGTCAGCGGCGCGGGCAAAGCCCCAGGCCACGGCATCGTGACGGGCAACGCCGCCGCGACGTTGTACGGTGGCGCCAAGCACCGGGTAGCGGGTGTTCTTGGAGCAATCCAGGTACGGGATCTCGTCGGCCACTTGCTTGGCATTGAGCAGTTCGCCGTCCACGCCGTTGAGGCGGTTGGCGCTCACACGCCGCTCGGAATCACGGATGTCCTGCAGGGTGTGGCACAGGTTGTACACGCCACGCTGAGAGAACATCACGTTGTAGTTCAGGTCCTGGGACAGGCCTTCCCACAGTTTCATCGCGTGTTCGTACAGGTGCGCCGACTCATCCCACAGGTAGTTGGAACGCACGATGGTGGTGTTGCGCGCGGTGTTACCGCCGCCCAACCAACCTTTCTCGACCACGGCCACGTTGGTGATGCCGTGTTCTTTGGCCAGGTAGTAAGCCGTCGCCAGACCATGCCCGCCGCCGCCGACGATAACCACGTCGTAGACCTTCTTAGGGGTCGGCGTGCGCCACATCTTCTGCCAGTTTTCGTGGTGGCTGAGGGAGTGCTTGAAGAGGCCGAAGCCCGAGTAGCGTTGCATAGTCATTACTCCAAAACCGCGCTCAGCGATAAACCGGGAAATCAGCGCACAGGGCAGACACGTGCTTGGCCACGTTGGCCTCGACGTCGGCATCGCCGAGGTTGTCGAGGATGTCGCAGATCCAGCCGGCCAACTCAACACACTGCGCCACTTTGAAACCGCGCGTGGTCACCGCCGGGGTGCCGATGCGAAGGCCCGAGGTCACGAACGGCGACTGCGGGTCATTCGGCACGGCGTTTTTGTTGACGGTGATGTGGGCGCGACCGAGGGCGGCATCCGCCTCTTTGCCGGTGAGGCCCTGACGGATCAGGCTGACCAGGAACAAGTGGTTATCAGTGCCGCCGGACACTACATCGTAGCCGCGTTTGATAAACACGCCGGCCATGGCCTGGGCGTTGTCGATCACCTGCTGCTGGTAGACCTTGAAGCCTGGCTCCTGGGCTTCCTTGAAGCACACGGCCTTGCCGGCGATCACATGCATCAGCGGGCCGCCCTGGGCGCCAGGGAACACGGCGGCGTTGAGTTTCTTTTCAATTTCTTCGTTGGCCTTGGCCAGGATCAAACCGCCACGTGGACCGCGCAGGGTCTTGTGGGTAGTGGTGGTGACCACGTCTGCGTAGGGCAGCGGGTTGGGGTACAGGCCGGCGGCAACCAGGCCGGCGACGTGGGCCATGTCGACGAACAGCAGCGCGCCGACTTTGTCAGCGATGGCGCGAAAGCGTGGGAAATCCAGGGTCTTGGAGTAGGCAGAGAACCCGGCCACCACCATTTTCGGCTTGTGCTCGACGGCCAGGCGCTCGACTTCGTCGTAGTCGATCAGGCCGGTGTCGGTGTTGATGCCGTATTGCACCGCGTTGTAGAGCTTGCCCGAGGACGACACTTTGGCGCCGTGGGTCAGGTGACCGCCGTGGGCCAGGCTCATGCCCAGGATGGTGTCGCCGGCATTGATCAACGCCAGGTACACAGCGCTGTTGGCAGACGAACCGGAGTGTGGCTGCACGTTGGCGTAATCGGCGCCGAACAGTTGCTTGGCGCGCTCGATGGCCAGGGCTTCAACCTTGTCCACGTGCTCGCAGCCGCCGTAGTAGCGCTTGCCTGGGTAGCCTTCGGCGTATTTGTTGGTGAGGCCGCTGCCTTGAGCTTCCATCACACGCTTGCTGGTGTAGTTCTCCGACGCGATCAGCTCGATATGATCTTCCTGACGCTGCTCTTCGGCATTCATGGCCGCCAGCAGTGCGTCGTCATATCCCTGGATCTGGTCTTGTTTGCTGAACATCGCGTCTCTCCCAGCCTTTCGTATTGTTGAGGCCCGTCGCAGGGCCCTTTGATGCGATGGTAGGGCTGGTGCAGACAGGCCAAATGCCTACGGACGCCACGCAAAGGTGCGTTTACGACATTGCCGGAACAACACAGAACAAATGTGGGAGAGGGCTTGCTCCCGATAGCGGTGTATCAGCCACAGCATGTGCAAGCTGATCCACCGCTATCGGGAGCAAGCCCCCTCCCACAATGGGTCAGGTGATGAACTTGCGAAGGAGTAGCAGCAGCAGGAAATGCGCGGGATAGAGCACATACGCCCAACGACGCATGGCCGGGGGCCCGGCGCTTTTGGCATGTCGCAATAAGACCAATCCGGCCAATGGCGCAATCAGGCAGGTCGCCAATCCCAACAGCGCCACCGGCGTGCCGCTATTGAGCAGGATCTGCCACTGGTTGGCCGCGACGCAGACCAGGCCCGGCAACACACTGAAATACCAAGGCCGACTAAACACCAGCAGCATCGCCAATGGCAGCAATACACCAAAGAAACCGAACATTAAGTGGGATGAAAATACGGCCGCTATCGTGGCGGCGATCAACGCCAATCCTCGATCAATAAGCGCCTTCTGCTGCCATCCCCGGGCAACCAGCAAGCCCAAGGCCAAGGTCGGCAGCACATTCAACGTATCGGCATCGTCGATAAACATCCGGTACGGCACTTCGCTGATCACACTGAACAGCAGCAGCCAGCCCAGGTAACGCCAATGCCCAGTCACCGGTGCGTTTGCGACGCGGTGCAGGTTCGCCGCAATCGCCAGGCAAAACCACGGGAACGCCAAGCGCCCCGGTACGTAGAGGCCATCGAGGCTCAAGCCGACATAACGCAGGTGGTCGAGCACCATGCTCAGCAGCGCCAGCCACTTGAGCAAATCCAAAGCGCCATCACGGACACGTCCGACAGGTATCGTTTCAGTACCGTGCATAATTCCCCAGTGACTTTGCATTTACAGAGCGTGCGTACGCCCGACAATCTTGGTTAAAGTGCGCACCAACATCGACCACAGGAATGGGCCATGACCGACAAGAGCCAACAATTCGCCAGTGACAACTATTCGGGCATTTGCCCGGAAGCCTGGGCCGCCATGGAACAAGCCAACCAAGGCCATCAACGCGCCTATGGCGATGATGAATGGACCCACCGCGCCGCCGACGGTTTCCGCAACCTGTTCGAAACCGACTGCGAAGTGTTCTTCGCCTTCAACGGCACCGCCGCCAATTCACTGGCGCTGTCCTCCTTGTGCCAGAGCTACCATAGCGTGATTTGCTCGGAAACGGCCCACGTCGAAACCGACGAATGCGGCGCGCCAGAGTTTTTCTCCAACGGCTCCAAACTGCTCGTAGCCCGCACCGAAAACGGCAAGCTGACCCCGGAATCGATCCGCGAGATCGCGCTCAAACGCCAAGACATCCATTACCCCAAACCCCGCGTAGTCACCCTGACCCAAGCCACTGAAGTCGGCAGCGTGTACACCCCGGAAGAAATCCGCGCCATCAGCGCCACTTGCAAAGAACTGGGCCTGAACCTGCACATGGACGGCGCGCGCTTTTCCAACGCCTGCGCCTTCCTCGGCTGCTCGCCAGCAGACCTGACTTGGAAAGCCGGTGTGGACGTACTGTGCTTTGGCGGCACCAAAAACGGCATGGCCGTGGGGGAAGCGATCCTGTTCTTCAACCACAAGCTGGCCGAAGACTTCGACTACCGCTGCAAACAGGCCGGCCAGCTCGCGTCGAAGATGCGCTTCCTGTCGGCGCCATGGGTGGGGCTGCTGGAAAACGACGCCTGGCTCAAACATGCACGCCACGCCAACCACTGCGCACAACTGCTGAGCAGCCTGGTGGCGGATATTCCGGGCGTGGAATTGATGTTCCCGGTACAGGCCAACGGCGTATTCCTGCAACTCTCGGAACCAGCCATTGCCGCGTTGACCGCCAAGGGCTGGCGCTTCTACACCTTCATCGGTAAAGGCGGCGCGCGATTCATGTGCGCGTGGGATACCGAGGAAGAACGCGTGCGCGAACTGGCCGCAGACATCCGCGAAGTTATGGGCGCCTGACAATGACTCACTGATGTACATAAAAAAATGTGGGAGGGGGCTTGCTCCCGATGGCGATGGGTCAGCTTGCACATGCAGTGACTGACACTCTGCTATCGGGAGCAAGCCCCCTCCCACATGTGGACTGTGTTGTGCCTGGAGGAAGAGCGTGCGCGAACTGGCCGCAGACATCCGCGAAGTTATGGGCGCCTGACAATGACTCACTGATGTACATAAAAAATGTGGGAGGGGGCTTGCTCCCGATGGCGGTGGGTCAGCTTGCACATGCAGTGACTGACACTCTGCTATCGGGAGCAAGCCCCCTCCCACATGTGGACTGTGTTGTGCCTGGAGGAAGAGCACGTGCGAACTGGCCGCAGACATCCGCGAAGTCATGGGCGCCTGACAATGACTCACTGATGTGCATAAAAATGTGGGAAGGGGCTTGCTCCCGATGGCGATGGGTCAGCTTGCACATGCAGTGGCTGACACTCTGCTATCGGGAGCAAGCCCCCTCCCACATCTGGACTGTGTTGTGCCTGGAGGAAGAGCGCGTGCGAACTGGCCGCAGACGTCCGCGAAGTCATGGGTGCCTGACAATGACTCACTGATGTACAAAAAAAATGTGGGAGGGGGCTTGCTCCCGATGGCGGTGGGTCAGCTTGCACATGCAGTGACTGACACCCTGCTATCGGGAGCAAGCCCCCTCCCACATTTGGACTGTGTTGTGCCTGCAGGAAGAGCGCGCGCGAACTGGCCGCAGACGTCCGCGAAGTCATGGGCGCCTGACAATGACTCACTGATGTGCATAAAAATGTGGGAGGGGGCTTGCTCCCGATGGCGGTGGGTCAGCTTGCACATGCAGTGACTGACACTCTGCTATCGGGAGCAAGCCCCCTCCCACATTTGGACCCTGTTGTGCCTGTAGGAAGAGCGTGTGCGAACTGGCCGCAGACATCCGCGAAGTCATGGGCGCCTGACAATGACTCACTGATGTATATAAAAAAATGTGGGAGGGGGCTTGCTCCCGATGGCGGCGGGTCAGCTTGCACATGCAGTGGCCGACACTCTGCTATCGGGAGCAAGCCCCCTCTCACATGTGGACTGTGTTGTGCCTGGAGGAAGAGCGTGCGCGAACTGGCCGCAGACATCCGCGAAGTCATGGGTGCCTGACAATGACTCACTGATGTACATAAAAAATGCGGGAGGGGGCTTGCTCCCGATGGCGGTGGGTCAGCTTGCACATGCAGTGGCTGACACTTTGCTATCGGGAGCAAGCCCCCTCCCACATTTGGACTGTGTTGTGCCTGCTTGAGCAATCAGAACTCGATACGCACATCCCCCTTCGGCACGCTGCAGCACGACAGGATGTAACCGTCGGCTTCGTCTTCCTCGGTGATCCCGCCGTTGTGGTCCATCTCGACCTCCCCGCCCAGCTTCATCACCTTGCACGTTCCGCAAATGCCCATGCCGCAAGCTTTCGGGATCAACAGCCCAAGCTTGGCCGCCGCTGCGTGCACGGTTTCGCCCGGCGCCACGCGGATGCTCTTGCCTGACGAAATGAATTCCACCTGATGCAGGTCTGCCAAATCGATTTCCGGCGCGTCGGCCGCTTGTTCGGCTTGTTCCACCGCATCGGCACGAGCTTCCGGCGGCGTCGCACCGAAGGATTCCTCGTGATAGCGCGCCATGTCGAACCCGGCCACTTCCAGCAGGCGCTTGACCGCGTTCATGTACGGCGTCGGGCCGCAGCAGAACACTTCGCGCTCCAGGAAGTCGGGCACCATCAGTTCGAGCATCTTGTGGTTCAGGTAGCCCCGATAACCGGCCCAAGGCTCGCCCAGACCGTGCTTCTCACAAATCAGGTGCAGGCTGAAGTTATCGATCCGCGACGCCATGTGCTCCAGCTCGCGGTGGTAAATGATGTCTTTGGGCGAGCGGGCGCTGTGGATAAAGGTCATGTCGACATTGGCGTTGGTGTCGTAGAACCAACGCGCCATGGACATCACGGGAGTAATCCCCACCCCGCCGCTGAGGTACAAGACTTTGGGGCTTGGGAAGTCGATGGCGTTGAACAACCCCACCGGTCCGTGTACCGCCAGTTCCTGGCCTTCGTGCAGCGTGTCGTGCAGCCAGTTGGACACCTTGCCGCCCGGCACACGCTTGATGGTCACCGAGAAGCTGTAAGGCACCGAGGGCGAGCTCGAAATCGTGTACGAGCGCATGATCGGCTGGCCTTCGATTTCCAGCTCCAGGGTGACAAATTGCCCCGGCTTGAAAAAGAACAGGATCGGCTGGTCGGCCATGAAGCAAAAGGTGCGCACGTCCCAGGTTTCCTGGATGACTTTGACGCAACGGACGATGTGCCGACCATTGGCCCAGGTCTGGGTAGTTACTGGATTCAGGAAACTGTTGGACATGCTGATTCTCCACTGCCGATATTCGGCTTTATGGTGGCGATTCTGCGTAACGCGAGAACCACCCATTTACCTATCTGCGACATTCACATACTTATCGCGACCAGCCCCCAACGACAGGGGGTTGCGCGTCGGGATCAGATTGGGCCATGTCGCCCATGGATAAGGATCGTCGCAACGCCGGCCCCACACTCGCACCCAACAACTACGCTTTCTTTACGCCTTGCATAGCATCAACCGTAGCCACTATTCGCCGGCCACACAGAATGGCCATGAGGACACACACGATGGACGTCACCGCAACCTTAAGCTTGGGCGATCCGCTGGAACCCGCACGCAAGGCCACCGCGCAAATGCTGCAAGAGCGCGAGCGCACGTTTTCGCTGCCGCAGCCGTTCTACTCTGATGACCGGCTGTTTGATATCGACATGCAGGAGATTTTCCAGAAAGAGTGGTTGATCGCCGGCATGACCTGCGAAATTCCCGCCAAGGGTAACTACCTGACCCTGCAAATCGGCAAGAACCCGATCATCGTGATTCGTGGCGCCGAAGGCGTGGTGCATGCGTTCCACAACGTCTGCCGCCATCGCGGTTCGCGCCTGTGCACCAGTGACAAGGGCAAGGTCGCCAAACTCGTGTGTCACTACCACCAGTGGACTTACGAGCTGGACGGCCGCCTGCTGTTTGCCGGTACCGAAATGGGCGCCGACTTCGACATGAAGCAGTACGGTTTGAAGCCGGTGAACGTTAAGACCGCCGGTGGCTACATCTTCATCAGCCTGGCCGAGAACCCGCCGGCCATTGATGACTTCCTGTCGACCCTGAACCACTACATGGAACCGTACGACATGGAGAACACCAAGGTGGCGGTGCAAACCACCTTGATGGAAAAAGCCAACTGGAAGCTGGTACTGGAAAACAACCGCGAGTGCTACCACTGCAACGCCTCGCACCCGGAACTGCTCAAGACCCTGCTGGAATGGGACGATGTCACCGACCCGCGTGCCGACCAGGCGTTCAAGGACCACGTGGCCGCCTCCGCAGCCGCTTGGGACGCGGAAAAAATTCCTTACGCCCACGCCAGCTTCGGCCTGCGCAACCGCATCGTGCGCATGCCGCTGCTCAAGGGCACTGTGTCGATGACGCTGGACGGCAAGCAAGGCTGCGCCAAGCTGATGGGCCGCATCAAAAACCCCGATCTGGGCTCGATGCGCATCCTGCACCTGCCGCATTCCTGGAACCACTGCATGGGCGATCACATCATCGTGTTCACCGTGTGGCCAATCAGCGCCCAGGAAACCATGGTCACCACCAAGTGGATCGTGCACAAGGACGCCGTCGAAGGCGTGGACTACGACGTGGAGCGCATGCGCCAAGTGTGGGACGCCACCAACGACCAGGACCGTCGCTTGGCCGAAGAGAACCAGCGCGGGATCAACTCCACCGCTTACCAGCCAGGGCCGTACTCCAAGACCTATGAGTTCGGCGTGGTGAACTTTGTGGACTGGTACAGCGAGCGCCTGCTGAGCAATCTGGGCGCTGCACCGGCGCCTTACCTCAAAGGCGTGGCTGCACACGAATAACCGATACCCGCAGCTCAACAAGGTGGGAGGGGGACAAGCCCCCTCCCGCACTTGAACCTCACACTGCTCAATATTTGATCAAATCTCTCGCAAGCCTCTGCCTGCGCGCCCTCCAGCCTTTACCCAACAACTTATCCACAAAGCCACCCACAGTAATTGTGGGCAACTGGCTTACTTGTCCAAAATTAACTGAAGAAAATCCGTGACTTATTCAACTCCACGGGTTTCGCCCTGCTTTGATCAATTTATGATCAATAGTCTGCAAGCCACGTAATACAAAGCCCACAGCGGTACGCAAACACCTTATCCACAGATCCGCCAACAGACTTTGGGGGCAACTCTGGCGACGCTGTGGAAAACCGCCTCAAACCTTCATAAACCGGGGCATCTACCGGTTTAGCGGAACAAAAAGGCCGAATTGATCAAAATACAACCAACTCACTGAGAGCCGCTGTTTATATGGCCTGTAGCTGATAGCGAACATCTTATCCACAGAACCGCCAACAGAGTTTGGGGGCAAGTCGAGAATGGGCAGCGTCCTTATCCACATCAAAACGCCTGTAAAAACCGCCACTTAGCCTGGTTGTTTTTCGTACAGCGCGCTGTAGGCCTTGATTTACAAGCTCTGTGGACAACCACAAACACCTTATCCACAGGCACGTGCACAGTGATTGTGGGTAACCACCGCTTATCGGCCAACTGTACAAAAAATACTCAGATTCAAAGTTCATCTACACTCACTTTTGCAGTTATATCCATTGGCCTGGGTTAATGCAGAAGTCCTTGGCGCGATAGAGGGAGATAGATCAGTGATAGGGCGGGGTCATTCCAGCCATCACTGCGCCAAAGGTTTTACGCTGATTGAATTACTACTGACGCTGGCCTTACTGGCCACGCTTTCGACAGTGGCTTATCCGCTGACGGCGTTGATGGGTAAACGCGACAGGGAACTTGACCTGCAACGCTCGTTGCGGGAAATACGCCGTGGGATCGACGCCTACAAAGAAGCCAGCGACGACGGACGTATTGAAAGAAGTATCAGCGACAGCGGTTATCCACCCTCCCTCCAAGCATTAGTCGAGGGGGTCACGGACAAGACCGATCTCAAAGGCAAAAAACTCTTCTTCCTGCGCCGCATCCCCCGCGACCCCGTCTGCGAGTGTCCGGAACTGTTGCCCGCGCAAACCTGGCAACTGCGCAGTTACAAGAGCACCGCTGATAACCCACAAGAGGGGGAAGATGTATTCGACGTTTCGTCCCGCAGCACACGGGAGAGTTTGAATGGAACGTCATACAGCCAGTGGTAATCGGGGTTTTACCCTGATCGAGTTGCTGGTGGTGATGGCTATCATCGCCACCCTCATGACCCTCGTGACGCCCCAGTATTTTCGCCAGCACGCCAAGGCCCAGGAAACCGTGCTGCGCCATAACCTGTCCTCCATCCGCCAGGCCCTGGACCAATACCGTGAAGACCACGGCAACAATCCCGAGTCCCTGCAAGCCCTGGTCGACCGGCGCTATTTGCGCGAAATCCCCATGGACCCGCTCACCGGCAAGCGCGACACCTGGCAACTGCAACCCTCCGACGAACAAGGCCTGGGCGACGTGCGCAGCGGTGCGCCCGGCAGCGCCCACGACGGGAGCGCCTATGCAGACTGGTAAACACCGCCAGGACGGCTCGGTGTTCATGGGCATGTTGGTGACAGTGGCCGTGGTGGCCGTGATGTTGATGGAAACAGGCACGCTGTGGTCCAGCGTGTTGCAGCGCGAGCGTGAGTTGGAACTGCTGGCGCGAGGCAATGAAATTCGGCGGGCGATCGGCCTGTACTACGCCGCCGGTAATACGTTCCCCAAGTCCCTCGAAGATTTGGTGCTGGACCGCCGCCAACCGACCATCAAGCGCTACCTGCGCCGGGTCTATGACGACCCGCTGACCGGCACCGCCGATTGGGGCGTGGTCCCGGGGCCGGGTGAAACGATCATGGGCGTGTTCAGCAACGCCAGCGGCACGCCGTTCAAGCAAAGCAACTTTGCGGTGATCAATCAGAGTTTTACAGGGCAAGGCAGTTATCAAGGGTGGGTGTTTCTGTACGGCCCTGGACAGAGTAACCCTCCAATCCCCAGCACTCCCCGTGGAGACCAGCCCAACCAATGATGCCCTTGCACACACACTGATCGTTCCAGCCGTTCGGAACTTTTCTATCTGAATTGAGGCGGACTACAACATGAATAACCTACAGCGCTACACAAGGAACTTGATTAACTGGGTGCTCGCACTGGCAATTCTGATGCCGGCGCTAGCGATAGCCCATGGCGGCGTGGATACCCCCGTCGCACGACAGATCCACTGCAGAATGCTTCCGGACTTTTGGTCAGGTAGCAAAAGTGACGCTGGGTGCGCAGCACTGGACAAAAAAAGTGAAAAGTATCCAGGTCAACAATGGAATGAAGTCGCGCATTTGATCCGGGCGCCCGGTTATGAGGACCTGGAGACCGTCAAGCGAGAAGTGCCGGACGGCAAACTGTGCTCGGCAGCCGACAGCAAAAAAGACGGCCTGAACCTGGTGGGGAACGAATCGCCGTCGGAGGCGAAATGGGATTGGCACCGCACCGACGTGACGCCCGAAAACGGCAAAATGGACGTGCGCATCATCGGCACGGCGCCCCACGTGCCCAGTTTTGCGCGGGTGTTCCTGACCAAACCAGGCGTTGACCCAACCCGCGCCCCCTTGACCTGGAATGACTTGACCCTTATCCACACCGAGCAATTCACGGTCGCGCAAACCAACTGGGGCAACAAGCCACCGGCTATTTCGGCCTCGGGATACTTCAAAATGTCAGTTCCGGTTCCGGCACAGCAGTCCGGCAAGGCGACGCTCTTCGTGCAATGGCAGCGCATAGATCCGGCCGGGGAAGGGTTCTACAACTGCAGCGACATTAACATCGTCGGGGGCGGTATTCCGGAGCGCTGGCGCGAGCTTGGCCAGTTCATCGACGCCGTCATGGGCGCCCTCAAACCCGGTGACGCCGTGCGCTTCCGCATCCTCGACAACACCCCGCGAGCCCAGGAGGTCGTCGATATAACCCTGCCCATCACGGCAGCCAATCTGGACGCGAAAATCTGGGGCCAACAACTGGCCAGTCAGATCAATGCGAGCATCGCCAAAGTCGGGGAAAAGCACGGTAACGACATTGCGTTCAACTCAGCCGACCCAAGCGCCAACTCAGTGTTCGTCCAGAACGAGGGTTACTCCAAGGCGATGTCCATCATTCCGGGTGGGGAAACGCCTGTTAACCCTGCGCCACCGGTTGCCCGTATTACCGGCCCCACTTCGTTGAAGTCCGGACAGGCATTTACCTTCAGTGGCACGGGCTCGACCGGTAGCAACGGGCAACTGCTCTACCAATGGGCGGTGCCTGGGATGACCGTGGCGCAGAACGCCGCCAACGTCAGCGGTACTGCCTACACCGTCACAGAGGCGACCCCGTTCAAGGCACGCCTGAATGTGCGCGACCAGCAAAACGGCAAGACCAGCCAGGCGGAGTTCGACTTCACGGTGACTCCGGACAGCGGCGGCGGAGAGTATCCGGCCTACGTAGAGGGCACACCGTACAAAGCCGGGGACATCGTGAGCAACGCTGGCGGTAACTACCGCTGCAGACCGTTTCCGAACAGCGGCTGGTGCGCTGGTGCCGCATGGGCTTATGCACCGGAAACCGGCGAAGCATGGCGCGACGCTTGGGAAAAGGTGGAATAAGCCGACGCGCATATTCATTAACTCGATAACCCCAAGAGCCAAACGTTATAGGGCGCCTCACGGCGCCTTATATCGACGAACGCTACAGTTGTAGAGGTGTAATTCGAATAGCGATGCAGTACTACCGGCGGTGCCCGCTCAAACGCGGGCCGGGAGATGGCTACACAACCGCCGTGCCTTGGCACTCCCACAGGGTATCTCCATGTACAGTCGCGCCTTTTTCCGCACCCGCTCCTGCGGTTTCACCTTGCTTGAGCTGCTGGTAGTCCTGCTGATCATCGCCCTGCTCGCCAGCTACGTCGGGCCGAAGATGTTTGATCGATTGGAACTGGCCAAGGTGCAAACAGCCCAGGGGCAGATGAAGTCCCTTGCCGATGCCTTGCATCAGTACCGCTTGGACAATGGCACCTACCCCGACGAAACACTCGGCCTGAATGCGCTCACGACGCGCCCCGCCAACGCGAACAATTGGCAGGGGCCGTACCTCAAGTCACTGCCGCCAGACCCATGGGGCAACCCTTACCTTTTCAAGAACCCCGGTACTGCGCCCAACGACGCAGAGATCATCTGCCTGGGCCGAGACGGCAAAGCCGGCGGTGAGAACACCTACGCCGACATCGTCTACGGGCTGTGACCCACCATGCGCCGCCTGCCGCTTGCCTTAACCCTGTTGTGCTGCATGGGCGTTGCCCAGGCCAACTGCTGGCAATTGGCGGCCAGCCGTTACCACGTTGACCCGCTTCTGCTGTACGCCATCGCCAAGGTCGAGTCCGGCCTCAACCCACACGCGCGTAACCTCAACAGTGACGGCAGCCAGGACATCGGCCTGATGCAAATCAACAGCCGTCACTTGCCCGCGCTCGCGCAATGGGGCATCACCGAACAACACCTGATTACCCAGCCCTGCACCAGCGTGATGGTCGGCGCGTGGATCCTCGCCGGGTTTATCCGCGAACAGGGCTATGGCTGGCAGGCAGTCGGCGCCTACAACGCCGGGGCCAAGTCGGATCGCCAGGCACAGCGCTCGCGCTACGCCCGGGCGGTGTGGCGCTACTACGGTGAGTTACTGCAACAACGCCAACAACTGGCGAGGCAGGCACCATGATCGACGTCGACGCACGCATCATCCGCGACGGCCATTTGCAGTCCCTGCAACTGCACGCCGTTGACCTCTCCCAGGCGCGCCGGCAACTGCAGGCCGAGGGTGTGCAAGTCATCTCGCTCAAAGCCCGCCGCCAACTCAAACTGCCGAGTCGCCGCAGCACGTTCGCCCTTGGCCTGTTTATCCAGGAACTGGTGGTGCTGCTGGACGCCGGACTGGTGCTGGTGGAAGCGGTGGAAACCCTGCGCGACAAGGCGCCGCCGGGCGTCAACCGACAGGTCATGAGCGATCTGCTCGCCTCCATGTATGAAGGCAACTCACTGTCCAAGGCGATGCAGCTCAAGCCACAGACGTTTCCTTCGCTGTTGATCGCCACCGTGGCGTCCTCCGAGCACAGCGGCCAATTGGCCGTGGCCCTGCGCCGCTACCATCATTTCGAAGCGCATTTGGAAACCGTCAAAAAGCGCGTCAGCGGCGCCCTGATGTACCCCTTGGTGGTGCTCAGCGTGGGCGCGTTGATCCTGCTGTTTCTGCTGTTTTTCGTGATCCCGCGCTTCGCCTCGGTATTCGATGCGGTCACCGACCTGCCAGCCACCGCGCGCTTCATGGTGTGGTGGGGCGCGCTGGTGGACGCCCATAGCCTGGAGATGCTGGTCGGCCTGGTACTGGTCATCGCTGCACTGGTGCTGATGTTTCGCAGCGCCGGGTTCAAGCGTCGCGCAGCGGGCCTGTTCTGGAAAATCCCCAGCCTGGGAGCCCAGCGCACGCTGTTTGTGCTCGCGCGGTTTTATCGCACCGCAGGCATGTTGCTGATGGGCGGAATGCCGGTGGTCACGGCGGTGGAATTGTCCGGCGCGCTACTGCCCGTGGAACGTCAAGGCGCCTTGCGCCAAGCCATGACCGATATCCAGGCCGGCCAACCCCTCTCTACCGCCCTCGCCCGCCATCAACTGACCACCGCCGTCGCCGAACGCCTATTGCGGGTGGGCGAGCAAAGCGGCGAATTGGCGGCCATGTGTGAGCGCATCGCGCAGTTTCACGATGAGGCACTGGAGCGCGCCATTGAGCTGTTCAGCAAGGTGTTCGAGCCACTGTTGATGCTGGTGGTGGGCGGGCTGATCGGCTTGATCGTGTTCATGCTGTACATGCCGATTTTCGAACTGGCGGGTTCCATTCAGGGGTAACGCGATGAGTGAGCAGACACTGCAATGGCAAGCGCTTGCGGCACAACGAGGCATCCCCTTGTCCGATTACCTGCGGGAGGTCCTGGAAAAAGCACCCGACCAATTAAGCACTATCGCCCAGCCCCTCGGCCTGCTTGCCATCGCCCCGCAAACCCTCAGTGAAAACTGGCGTTTTGATCTGCTGGCATTGCCCCAGGCACTGATCCATAACGCGCTGCCTGTGGATAACCACGGTGAGCCCTGCCTGGTACTGGGCGACCCGTTCACCCTGGCCAACCGACACTGGTTGCAGTCCTCCAAAACCTTGCGCCAATTACCCCTCGCCATGAGCCTGCCCGGCGCGGTGAAAGCTCAATTGACCCTGGCCGAAGCCAGCCAACGGGTCATGCAACCCTTCGGCAGCGACGATGAAAGCGCCCGTGTCAGCCAGGCCGCCCAGGAAATTTCATTGAGCAGCATCGCCCGCGACGACAACCCAGTGGTGCGCCTGGTCAACTCCATGTTGTTCGATGCGCTGCAAAGCCGCGCCAGTGACATCCATGTGGAAACCACGCCCCAGGGCCTGGTGATCAAATACCGTATCGACGGCGTGTTGCAGCAGATGGGCCAGGCCAGCGGCCTGGACATGGCCGAGCAGGCACTGTCGCGGATCAAGGTGCTGTCGGAGCTGGATATCGGCGAGCGGCGGGTGCCCCAGGACGGACGCTTCAAGATGAAGATCCAGGGCCGCGAGGTGGATTTTCGTGTGTCGATCATGCCCAGCATCCACGGCGAAGATGCGGTGCTGCGGATTCTCGACAAGTCCCAGCGCGGCGAATCCCTGAGCTTGGAAACCCTTGGCCTGAGCGCCGACACCATCGCGCGCATCCGCGTATTGGCCAGCGAACCCTATGGCATGTTGCTGGTGACCGGCCCCACCGGCAGCGGCAAATCCACCACGCTGTACGCCGCCCTGTCGGAGACCAATACCGGCGAGAAAAAGATCATCACCATCGAAGACCCGGTGGAATACGAACTGCCCGGCGTGCTGCAAATTCCGGTCAACGACAAGAAGGGCCTGACCTTCGCCCGTGGCCTGCGCTCGATCCTGCGCCACGACCCGGACACGATTCTGGTGGGGGAAATCCGCGACGGCGAAACCGCCGGCATCGCGGTGCAGGCGGCGCTGACCGGGCACCTGGTGCTGTCGTCGGTGCACGCCAACAGCGCGTTCAGTGTGCTGGAGCGCTTTACCTATATGGACGTGGACCCGGCCAGTTTTGTCGAAGCCCTCAACGGCGTGGTCGCCCAGCGCCTGGTGCGGCGCATTTGCCCGGACTGCGGCGTCGACGCCGAGCCCGACCCCGATATTGTCCGCCTCGCCCAACTGCCTGACGCCCAACTCAGACAGGGCCACTACCGTGTGGGCACAGGCTGCGAGACCTGCCGCCACACCGGCTATCGAGGCCGGCTCGCCCTGGCTGAAGTGCTGACGCTGACCGACAGCATCAAGGAGGGCCTGCTCAACCGCAATTCGGCCTCCAGCCTGCGTGAACTGGCGCGTGAAGCCGGCCACGTATTTATCCGCGATATCGCCCTGGCCCATGCCGCCCAGGGCGATACCACGCTCAAGGAGATACACCGTGTCATTTCCCTTTATTGAGCATGTGGTGTGGCTGCACAGCACCGGTGCCGAGTGGGCCGCGCGCCCGCGCTGGCGCGGTGCGCCGGTGTGGCGCGCGCAACATGAAGGCGTGCCCTTGGCCGCCTGCGCCGAGCTGTTGGAACAGGCGCCGCGCGGCCGCGTAGGGTTCCTGGACCGCGCCACGGTGCTGCTGGGATTTCCCCATGTGCATTACCTGATGCTGGGGTGGCAAACCGGGTTGTACAGCGCAGACGATTGGCAAGGATTCGCCGAGGCCACGTTCAGCCAACAAGCCGGCATCGACCCTGAGCAGTGGCAGATACACGTGGCGGACAGCGCCTTCGGCCATGAACGCCTGGCGGTCGCGATGCATCGGGAGCTGCTGCACGACCTGCGTGAGCTATTCAAGCTGCGTCGCCTGCCGCTGGTGACGTGTATGCCATTGCTGACAGCGGTGGCGCAGCGGTATTGGCGGCACTTACCGGCCGACTGTGTGCTGGTGGTGCCCGAAACCGAAAGCCTCAGTTGCCTCTATCGACAACAGGGTGTGATCGACCAGGTCTGCGTCATACCCACTCCACGCGGCAGCACCTTGAGCGACAACCTGTTCACCGCCGACCTGCTGGTGGAGCGGCATGCCGCTGCCACCTTGGTGGTCACCAACACTCCGGCGGAAAACCGGTTGGGTCCGGTGCACCCCTGGCTGGAGGAGTCGTCTGCATGAAATCCAGGCTCGCGACTGTCTGGCAGCACCTGCGTACGCCTCAAGGGCCACACGTGGATTTCCTACGCGCCAGCGCCACCCGCCGGCCGTGGGTGACTGTCCTATGGCTGGGCGCAGCCGCCCTGCTGTTCAACACCTGGCAGCACTGGCAACGCATGGAGCAACAGCAACAACAGACCGACGCATTGGAGCAGCACTTCATCCAGCTGACTCGCCGTCAGGAGCAGTTGATCCAGGCCGCCATTCGCCTGTCGCCCACGCAAAAACAGCAGCTGTCCACGTTCGCCCAACAAAAGGCCACCCCCTTCGCACTGATGGATGCCGTGGCTCAGGCCTGGTCCCGAGATATCGCCCTGACCCGCGTCGAGATCAACACACAGGCCCAACTGATTCATCTGGACCTGGAAGCCAAAGTGCTGGGCGACGCCTTTCGATTTGCCGAGCGACTCAAGGCGCAACCCGGTGTACAGGTGAACCTGCAACAAAGCGCCCGCAAGGCCAACGACCCGCAACACCCGGTGCAGGTCAAACTCACCGTTGGCGCGGGGTAATGCCCATGCATGCCCTTACTCGCCACCTGCCGCGCCTGCGCTGGCAACTGACCCAGTGGCAACAGCGCCTGGGATTTTGGGGCCTGCTGGCGGTGGTGGCCATGATGGCGGCGCTGGTGATCGAAGTGACGGTGATCTACCCGGCAGGCATCAGCGACAACCTGCGCCGCCAGGAACTGCAGGCCGGCATCGATGAACAGCCTCAGGATGTGCAAGTCACCGAACCGGCGGTGGTCGAGCGCTTACCCAGCGCGCAGGACTTTGCCCCCCGCCTGGAAACGCTGCTGGGTGTGCTCAGCCGCTACGGCTTTGCCATCGAACAGACCACGCTGGCCTACTCCGCGCCCGGCGACACAGGGCTGCAACGGCTGGACGTGGAGATCCCGCTCTCCGGCCCCTACGCCTTATTGCGCAATGCCCTGGTCGACCTCTCGAACGAGCCCGCCGTGCGCATCGAGCGCGTGACCCTGGAACGCAAAGACATCAGCAGCGGCATGCTGGACATCAACCTCAAGGTCAGTGTGCTGGGGGTGGTGGAATGAAGCTGCCACTGTATTTGCGCGTGCTCCTGTTATTGACCCTGATCAGCTGTGGCTGGCTGTTCTGGCAGGACACGGTGGACAGCCCTGCCCCTGCATCGTCACCCGTGACGACCACGCCGCAGATCAAACCCACAGCGCCAGCGTCACCCTCCGCGCCAACCTTGGCTGAAACGGTCGACCTGTTCCCCACCCAAACCTGGACACCTGCGCCGCCCCCCATTCCAGTCGACACCGCACCGCCCAAACCACCTGCGCTGCCCTTCAGCGTGAGCGCGCAGTGGCGTTATGAGAACCAATCGAAAATCGTCGTGCTGCGCGGTAATGATCGCCAATACACGCTGTGCAACCGCTGCTCGGTGCCGGGGCGCATCGTGCCCGGCAAGATGCTCGACTCGCACTACCGACTGGACAAGCTGACCGACACGACCGTGGTGCTGACCTACATGCCGCTCAAGCATGTCAGCACCTTGCGGCTTGACACTCACTGACCAGGGCGGGACACGATCATGGCGATACGTACATGGATTTACTTGAGCCTGACCCTGGCTCTGCTCAGCGCGTGCCAGACCCAACGCGCAATCAAAGAGAGCGATGAGTTGCGCCAAAAGGGCGACATCATCCGCTCGGTGGAAGTGCTCCAAGCCGAAGCCAAACAAGACCCAGACGACGTGCAACTGCGCACCGCCAATTTCAGCAAACTGGAGTTGCTGGTGGCCCAGTACAGCCGCGAGGCCAGTACCGCACTGATGCGTGGTGACGACGCGGCCGCCATCCGCGCCCTGGAAACCATCCTCAAATACGACCCCAGCAACCTCGGCGCACGCCAGGAAATCCAGAGCATCCAGGCGATGAAACAACTGCGCCCACAACTGGCGCAGGCCTACGAAATGAAACGCGCAAACCCAGTGGAGGCGCTCAACCTGGTGCGCCGGATCATCGCGCAAAAGCCCAACTACCGAGAGGCCCTGGACTTTCGCAATGCCCTGACCCGCGAGCTGGTCAGCGCCGACTACCTCAGCGCCGACCTTTCCGAGGCCATGCGCAAACCCCTGAGCCTGGAGTTCAGCGCCCAGAGCCTGACCACGATTTTCGAGACCATCGCGCGACTCTCGGGGGTCAACTTCGTCATCGACAAAGACGTCAATCCCAGCGCCTCGGCAAGCATGACCGCCAGCCGAACCACCGCCGAAGATGCGCTGAACCTGCTGCTGACCACCCAAGGGCTGGACAAGAAAATCCTCAACGCCAACACCATCCTGGTTTACCCCCGCCGCCCAGACAAAGAACGTGAATACCGTGAGTTGGCCGTCCGCACCTTCTACCTCAGCCATGGCGACCCCAAGGTCATCGCTGCCGAGATCAAGCAGGTGCTCAAGCCCAAGGAGGTGTTGGTAGACGAGCGCCTGAATGCGGTGATTGTGCGCGATGGGCTGGACACCCTCAGCGCCGTGGAAAAACTGGTGGAGGCCATCGACATTGCGCAGTCGGAAGTGACCATCGATATCCAGGTGCTGGAGGTCAGCCTGACCGACGAATTGAACCTGGGCATCCAGTACCCGGAAGGTATCGGCTTGTCGGTAGGCAACCTGGCCAACGTGCCCGCCGGGCTTGCGGGTATCCCCATCAGCGCGTTGCGCGGGATCAACGGTGACAACATCCTGCTGGATTCGGGCAGCACATCGGCGCGTATCAATATGCTGCAGCGCAGCGGCAACACCGTGACCCTGGCCAACCCCAGGGTGCGGGTGCGCAATCGTGAAGAAGCCCAGGTGAATATCGGCGACAAGATCCCGGTGGTGACCACCACCACCGCCAATCAGATCACCACCTCATCGGTGTCTTATCAGGACGTGGGGCTGCAGATCTCCGTCAAGCCCAATATCAGCCTGAGCGATGAGGTGAACCTGGAGCTGAACGTGGAAATGAGCCACATCACCAAGCGCATTCCCGGCTCGGAAAACGTGCCAGCCACCTTCGAACTGGGCTCACGTTCCACCAAGACCCTGCTGACCGCGCGCAACAACGAAACCCAGATCGTCTCGGGGCTGATCCGCACCTCGGATGTCGATGAAGGCTCGGGGCTGCCGTGGTTGAGCCAGATCCCGTGGATCGGCAAGAAGCTGTTCGGCACTAACCAGAACACTCAGCAGAAAACCGAGATCATCCTGCTGCTGACGCCGAGGATCGAACGCAACCTCGACCTGCCGATTTCCCAGATCAGCACCTTTCACAGCGGCACCGAAGCGCGCAGCTCAACCCAGGGCATGATCCTGCGCGACACCACCGACAAAATGATCCTCAAGCCGATGGGCGGCGACCCTACACAGGCCCTGCCACCGCCGATGCAACAGCCGGATGCCACCTGGCAGCCGCTTCCGCCACCGCTGCCGGAGCTGGTGCCGAAACCCGCGCCAGCCGCCCCTTAACCTCAGACCCTGATGGAGATAAAAATGTGGGAGGGGGCTTGCCCCCGATTGCGGTGGATCAATCAGCTCATCTGTAACTGAACCACTGCCATCGGGGGCAAGCCCCCTCCCACATTTGTTTTGCAGTGTTGGTGGGTTAGCGCACGACGCCTTCTTCTATGAGCAACTTGAGAATGGCTTGGGCGCCTTCCTCGGCGCTGACACCTTTGAGCACTTGCCCACCGCCACCACTGGCCTTGGCCGTAGCGGCTTTCATGCGGTCGGCGCCGCTTTTGGCTTTGATCACCTTGAGGCGTTTGGGACGAGGCTTGGCCGGTTGCAGCACCGCGCCTGTGAATAACTCATCGGCTTCAACTTCAACCTCATGGGCTGCCAACTCACCGCGCTGTGCCGGGCCATAGGCGCTCTGCCGAGGCTTGGGCGCGGCGTTATCCACAGTCGCCAAAAACGGCAAGCGCACCTTCAAGCGCCGCCGCTGCCCACGCGGCAAGGCTTGCAGCACATGAGCAACGCCGCCTTCGATGGACTCCACCTGAGCCAACCCGACAACCAGCGGCCAGCCCAATTGCTCGGCCAGCAGAAACGGCAGCATGCCCGAGCCTTCACCGGTTTCGGCCTGGCTGCCGGTGAGCACCACCTGGGCGCCTGCCTCGCGCAGATAATCACTGAGTACCGGCAAGGCATCGGCACCCTCCGGTTGTTCGAGCACATGCAGTTGCGGCAAGCCCATGCCCAAGTAGCTGCGCAAGGTGGGTTCGGCGATATTGCCCGCGTGCAGCACCTGCAACTTATCCCCAGCCATTTGCAGGCCGAGTTCAACGGCTCGCGCATCCTGCTCTGCCCGGCGCGGGCGCCCGGAGGTGGGGTGTGCGCCGATGGACACCAGGCTGATTACATTCGTGGTCATAGTCATGTCCTCAAGCCGCATCGCGCTTGGCGCCGTTGCGGTAGGCCTCGACCGCATCGATCAAGGCTTGCAGTATCGCGGCGCTTTCGCCGATCACCGACAGGTCGGCACGCTTGATCATGTCGCAACCCGGATCGAGGTTGATCGCCACCACCTTGTCGCAGGCACCGATGCCTTGCAGGTGCTGGATTGCCCCGGAAATCCCCACGGCCACATACACCCGTGCGGTGACCCAGGTGCCGCTGGCGCCGACCTGGCGATCGCGGGCCATAAAGCCGTCGTCCACGGCCACCCGCGACGCGCCTTCGGTGGCGCCCAGGGCAGCAGCGGTCTGGTGGAACAGGTTCCAATCCTTCACGCCGTTGCCGCCAGAGAAAATAAACTCGGCCTCGGCCATAGGGATCGCCGCCGGGTCCACCGCCACCGCGCCGAGGTCTTCGATGCGCGGTAGGCTGCGTGCCAGGGTTGTGGATAACTCCACGGGCAAGACTTCATGACGTGTGTCGCTGACCGGATCGGCACATTCGACGGCGGCGAGGATCAGGCGCGGCAGTGGCCGCGCCAGGTCTTCCTGGCCAGCGCCGGCGCGGCCGATGCACTCGTCGCCCTTGATCTGCCACACCCGCGTGGCCGGGCGCTCCTTGAGGCTCGCGGCAAACCGCCGACCCAGCTCACCACCGCCGCTGCGGCTGTCGGGCAGCAACCAATGGCGTGGGTTGAACTGGTTATCCACAGCCCGCAAACCCTGCACGCGTTGTTCCGGTGAATAACCGTCGAATTCGTGGCCGTCCAGCACCAGCAGACGGTCGACACCGGCCGTGGCGAACGCGTTTTCCTTATGCTCGCCAAACACCACCGCCAACACCGCACCGTCGCTGCCGGCAAGTTGCCGAGCCAGGCCGAGCAGGTCGCGGTCGTGGCTGCTCAAGCGGCCGCCGACCATGTCCGGCACCACGTTGATATAGAACGCCGGCGCAGGCACCTGATGCAGCGGCAACTGCACTTCAATCGCCGCCGTACGCTTGGTCACGCCACCCTGCTGGGCGCCGCTGCGGTCGATGCGCTTGATGCCGTTGGGGCCGATAAAACCGACGCCATGTACGTTTTTGCGGATAACGCCGTTCGGCCCCATCCAGCTGTGTTGTACCGGCTGCATCGCCGCATGCAACGGGTGCAGGCGGTTACGGGCGATCCATTCGGCCCGTGGATCGCGGCGGATAATGTCGCTCATCAGTGCACCTCCGCAGGTTCACGTTTGATGGGAGCTTTGGCTGGCGAAGCCTCGTCAAGCAACGCATCGGCCACCAGCTCGGCGATATCCTTGATCAACGGACGCGGCTCGACCACACCTTCAAGCATCGCAGTGCATTGTGGACAGCCCACCGCCACCAGCTCGGCGCCGGTTTCGCGGATGTCGTCCATGCGCATGTCGGGGATACGTTGCTTACCGGGGATGTCGGTGATCGGCGCGCCGCCGCCACCGCCGCAGCAACGCGAGCGGAAGCCCGAACGTTGCATCTCCTTGACCTCAATCCCCAGCGCCCGCAGCACTTCGCGCGGCGCCTCGTATTCGCCGTTATAGCGGCCCAGGTAACACGGGTCGTGGTAGGTCACGCTGTCGCCTTTATGCTGGCCCAGGTTCAGCGCGCCCTCGCCGATCAGCTCGGCCATGAAAGTGCTGTGGTGCTGTACGCGGTAGTTGCCGTTGAAGGCGCCGTACTCGTTTTTCAGCACATGAAAACTGTGCGGATCGCAGGTGACGATGCGCTTGAAGCTGTACTTGGCCAACGTCTGGATATTGCGCGTAGCCAGCAGTTGGAACGTCGCCTCATCGCCCAGGCGACGGGCAACGTCGCCACTGTCGCGCTCTTCCAGGCCGAGCACGGCGAAATCGACTTTGGCTGCTTTGAGCACTTTGACGAAAGCGCGCAGGGTGCGTTGGTTGCGCATGTCGAAGGCGCCATCACCGACCCAGAACAGCACGTCAACGCTGCTTTTGTCGCTGAGCAAAGGCAGGTTCAAATCCGCCGCCCAGTTCAGGCGACCGCCCGGTGCGAAACCGCCGGGGTTGTCGGTGGCGATCAGGTTTTCCAGGACTTCGGCGCCTTTGTTCGGCGTGGCGCCTTTCTCCAGGGTGAGGTGGCGGCGCATGTCGACGATGGCATCCACGTGCTCGATCATCATCGGGCACTCTTCCACGCAGGCGCGGCAGGTGGTGCAGGACCACAGGGTCTCGGCGTCCACCAGGCCGTTGACGATCGGTTGATGCGGATTGCCGCTGTGTTCGCCAATGGCTTTGCCTGGGTATGGGCTGCCGGCGAATTTGGCATCGGTGCCGCCGGCCAGGCCGACCACCATGTCCTGAATCAGCTTTTTCGGGTTCAACGGCTGGCCGGCGGCAAAGGCCGGGCACGCCGCTTCGCACTTGCCGCACTGCACGCAGGCGTCGAAGCCGAGCAGTTGGTTCCAGGTGAAATCCTTGGGTTTCTCCACGCCCAACGGCGCGGTTTTATCGCTGAGGTCCAGCGGCTTCAAACCGGTGGAACGACCACCGCCAAAGCGTTCGGCGCGACGGTGCCAGGCCAGGTGCAGGGCACCGGCGAAGGCGTGTTTCATCGGGCCGCCCCAGGTCATGCCAAAGAACATTTCGGACACGCCCCACAGCACACCCACACTCAAGAGCGCAGCCAGCAACCAACCGCCGAAGTCCGCCGGCAGAATCCCGGCCACGGGCAAGGTCACCAGGAAAAAGCTCACCGAGAACGCCATCAGGCTTTTCGGCAGGCGCATCCATGGGCCTTTGGACAGGCGTGCCGGCGGGTTGCGCCGACGCAGGTAAACGAAGGTGGCGCCGACAAACATCAACACCGAGGCCAGCAGCAAGGCGTAGCCGAGGATACGGTTTTGCAGGCCGAAGCCATGCACCAGAATCGCCAGCAGTGCCGACAGCACAAAGCCCAGGGCCGTGGCGACGTGGGTGTTGGCGATGTATTTGTCGCGGGCGACCACGTGGTGCAGGTCGACCATGTAGCGCTTGGGCATGGCCAGCAGGCCGCCCAGCAGGTCGACTTTGGACGCGCGGCCACGGCGCCACATGTTCACCCGGCGCAGGGCGCCGAGGACGGCAAGGCCCAAGGCGGCGAACAAGAGAATAGGCAGCAAGGTGTTCAACATGGTGAAGCTCCCACAGACCACACAAATCTAATGCGAAACTGACCCGAATGTGGGAGGGGGCTTGCCCCCGATGGCGGACTGTCAGTCGGTACAGTTGTCGCTGACCCACCGCTATCGGGGGCAAGCCCCCTCCCACATTTTTGGCCCTGTGGTGTCAGAAATCCTTGCACAGGCGCAGGGCGTCATAGATGGCAGCGTGGGTATTTCGCTGTGCCACACAGTCACCGATGCGGAACAGCAAGTACCCCTCGCCCGTCTCGCTCAGGCACGGCTGCGGCTTGATCGCGAACAGGGCTTCAACGTCAATCTGACCCTTGTTGCGCGAACCTTCCTTGAGCCCGTAGTAGATGGCTTCGTCCGGACGCACGCCGTTCTCGACCACCACCTGGTCCACCACCCGCTCTTCTTTGGCGCCGGTGTATTCGTTCTCCAGCACCGCCACCAGCTTGTCGCCTTCGCGGTAGACCTTTTCCAGCATCATGTCGCCGGTCATGATCACTTCTTTCGGGTACATGCTGCGGTAGTAGGTCGGGAACGACGTACCGCCAATCGCCACGCCCGGCTTGATGTCGTCGGTGACGATTTCCACCTGGCTGCCTTTGTCCGCGAGGAAGTCCGCAACCGACATGCCGGTGAATTCGCAGATGGTGTCGTAGACCAGCACGTTCTTGCCCGGCGCGACTTTGCCGTCGAGCACGTCCCAGCTGCTCACCACCAGGCCTTCGGCCGCGCCCCAGTGTTCGTTCTGCTCGATGTTCGGATGCCCGCCGACCGCCAGCACCACCACGTCTGGACGCAGGTCCAGGATGGTCTCGGCATCGGCCGCCACGCCCAGGCGCAGGTCGACTTTCAAGCGTGCCAGTTCCAGTTGGAACCAGCGCGTGATGCCGGCGATCTGGTCGCGTTGCGGCGCCTTGGAAGCAGTGGTGATTTGCCCGCCGATAAATTCTTTCTTCTCCAACAGCGTCACGTCGTGGCCACGTTCAGCGGCAACGCGTGCGGCTTCCATCCCGGCTGGACCGGCGCCGACCACTACGACCTTGCGTTTCGGTCCGGTGGATTTCTCGATGATGTGCGGCACGCCCATGTATTCACGGGACGTCGCGGCGTTCTGGATGCACAGCACATCCAGGCCCTGGTACTGGCGGTCGATGCAATAGTTGGCGCCGACGCACTGTTTGATCTGGTCGATCTGGCCCATCTTGATCTTGGCGATCAAGTGCGGGTCAGCGATGTGTGCACGGGTCATGCCGACCATGTCCACATAGCCGCCTTCAAGGATGCGCGTGGCCTGGTTCGGGTCCTTGATGTTCTGCGCGTGCAGCACTGGAACCTTGACCACTTCCTTGATACCGGCCGCCAGGTGCAGGAACGGCTCCGGCGGGTAGCTCATGTTCGGGATTACGTTGGCCAGGGTGTTGTGGGTGTCGCAACCCGAGCCGACGACGCCGATGAAATCGAGCATGCCGGTGTCGTCGTAATACTTGGCGATCTGCTTCATGTCCTCGTGGGACAGGCCGTCCGGGTGGAACTCGTCACCGCACAGGCGCATGCCCACGCAGAAGTCATCACCGACTTCCGCGCGCACGGCTTTCAACACTTCCAGGCCGAACTTCATGCGGCCTTCGAAGGTGCCGCCCCATTCGTCGGTACGCTTGTTGACCCGCGGGCTCCAGAACTGGTCGATCATGTGCTGGTGCACTGCCGACAGTTCCACACCGTCGAGGCCACCGGCCTTGGCACGCTTGGCGGCACTGGCGTAGTTGCCGATCACGCGCCAGATCTCTTCCGGCTCGATGGTCTTGCAGGTCGCGCGGTGCACCGGCTCACGTACACCGGACGGCGACATCAGGGTCGGCCAGTTAAAGCCGTCCCAACGCGAGCGACGGCCCATGTGGGTAATCTGGATCATGATTTTGGCGCCATGCTTGTGCATGGCGTCAGCCAGGTTCTGGAAGTGCGGGATGATGCGGTCGGTGGACAGGTTTACCGAACTCCACCATTCCTGGGGGCTGTCGATGGCGACCACCGAGGAACCGCCGCAGATCGCCAGGCCAATACCGCCCTTGGCTTTCTCTTCGTAGTACTTCACATAGCGATCGGTGGTCATGCCGCCGTCGGTGGCATACACCTCGGCGTGGGCGGTACTGAGCACGCGGTTGCGGATGGTCAGTTTGCCGATCTGGATCGGCTGGAACATTGCTTCGAAAGCCATGGCACGGTCCTCGGCTTACAACGGCTTGACGGTGAACAAGCCGTCATCGTGGCCCTCTTCGGAGCCTCCGTAGACTTGTTCGGCCACAGTGCGGATCTTGCTGCCACGGGCCTCAAGAATCTGGTCCATCGCGCCGGCAAACCAGCCGGTGAACATGTAGTCCACTTTGCGCCCGACCTTGCCGTACACGTAGACAAACGCCGAATGTTCGAGCTTGACGCTGGCGGTGCCTTTATCCAGGTCGATGTCCTGGATTTTGAACAGGCCCCAGCCGCGTTGCGACAGGCGCTTCATGTAGTGTTCAAACACCGCGACGCCTTCCAGACCGTGGCATTCAGCTTCTTTCTCACACCAGTGCCAGGCGGATTTGTAGCCGGCCTTGTAGAGGATTTCGGCGTAGGCGTCAGCGCCCAGGACTTCTTCGATGCCCATGTGGTTATTGACGAAGAAATGGCGTGGCACGTACAGCATCGGCAGGGCGTCGGAGGTCCAAACACCGGTTTCGCTGTCGACTTCGATAGGCAATTGAGGGGCGATCTTGGCCATGGAAACTTAACTCCAGAAAATTCGTTTGGATGCCCTCGGCGCCGGATGGCCGAGGGTAAAGAAGTGTCAGCGGTGGCTTATTCGCCCCAGACGTCCTTGAGCACGTTGACCCAGTTCTCGCCCATGATCTTGCGCACCACGCGCTCGCTGTGGCCGCGCTTGAGCAGGGTTTCGGTGAGGTTGGGGAACTCGCCCACGGTGCGGATGCCCAGCGGGTTGATGATCTTGCCGAAGCTGGTCAGGCGGCGGGCGTAACCCTTGTCATGGGTCAGCATTTCGAAGAAATCCTGGCCATGGCCCTGGGTGAAGTCGGTGCCGATGCCAATGGCGTCTTCGCCGACGATGTTCATGGTGTATTCGATGGCTTCGGCGTAGTCGTCGATGGTCGAATCGATGCCCTTGGCGAGGAACGGCGCGAACATGGTCACGCCGACAAAGCCGCCGTGGTCGGCGATGAACTTCAGCTCTGCATCGGACTTGTTGCGCGGGTGCTCTTTAAGACCGGAAGGCAAGCAGTGGGAGTAGCACACCGGCTTTTTCGATTCGAGGATGACTTCTTCGGAGGTTTTGGAGCCGACGTGGGACAGGTCGCACATGATGCCGACGCGGTTCATCTCGCCGACGATCTCGCGCCCGAAGCCCGACAGGCCGCCGTCACGCTCGTAGCAACCGGTGCCGACCAGGTTCTGGGTGTTGTAGCACATCTGCACCACACCAACGCCGAGCTGCTTGAAGATCTCGACGTAGCCGAGTTGGTCTTCAAACGCGTGGGCATTCTGGAAGCCGAAAATGATGCCGGTCTTGCCCAGTTCCTTGGCGCGACGGATGTCGGCGGTGGTTTTCACCGGGATCACCAGGTCACTGTTCTCGCGGATCAGGGTCTGGCTCGCGACGATGTTATTGATGGTGGCCTGAAACCCTTCCCACACCGACACGGTGCAGTTGGCGGCGGTGAGGCCACCTTTGCGCATGTCCTCGAACAGGTCGCGGTTCCACTTGGCAATAATCAGCCCGTCGATAACGATGCTGTCGGCGTGCAATTCGGCTGGGCTCATCAGGCGTCCCCTTATTGGCGATTCATGCGCCGAATCGTCTGCCGGCGCTTTGGGGCCAGCATATGCCCAGGGGCAACCTGAGCCGGGTGCAAAAACGACAGGGGAATTGCCGAAAGCGTCAATCCGCGACAAAGGCCTACATGACAGCTCTGACTGGCGACTGTTCTTTGTCTTACGCTTGAGCCAGAATTCCCGCATCACCTGATATGAGACGGCGCAATGAAATCGATTTTCCTGGCTTTGGCACTCATCGCAACCGGCGTCCACGCGGCTGAAGACACCGACAGCACGCCGTGCGATGGCATCGAAAACGACAAGCAAACCCTGGAATGCGCCACTTACAACAAAACCACCGCCGAACAATTGTTGAAAGACAACTATCAGGGCCTGCTGGAACGCATGGGTTCTACCTATGGCAGCGACAAGACCAAGCTCGCCGACATTACCGCTCGTCTGAAGGACGCCCAGCAGAAGTGGGAAAAACTACGTGACGCCGATTGCGCGGTGGACACCTTCCCGGCAGTGACCGGCACCAAAGCCTATGCGATTGCGCAAAATGACTGCCTGGCGCGGATGAGTGATGAGCGGTCGGAGTTTTTGGAGTCGATTGGGCAGGAATAAGCGACAATCCCCGCCACTTCTACTCTGAGCCAAGGTTTTTCATGACTATCTGCGGCATCGAAATCAAAGGCAGCGAAGCCATCATCGCTGTCGCCTCCCTGGACAACCATGCGCTGAGCCACGTCGCCCTGGCTACCAAGAAAATCGCCCTTGAAGACGATGATGAAGCGGCCAACGTCAAAGCCTTTGCCGCCCAGGTGAAGGCCTTCGTGCAGGCCAACGCCGTCACTCGCATCGCGATCAAGAAGCGCAGCAAAAAAGGCGAATTCGCCGGTGGCCCGACCACGTTCAAGATTGAAGGGGTGTTTCAACTGCTGGAGGGGGTTGAGGTGACGTTGCTGTCGCCGCAGACCATCAATGCGCAGAACAAGAAGCACACCTTTGAACTGCCGGCGACGTTGAACAAGTATCAGCATGAGGCCTTCAAGACCGCGTGCTCCGCCCTGCTGAAGAAATAAGCCACGCCGAAATCCACTGTGGGAGGGGGCTTGCTCCCGATGGTGGTGGATCAGCTTGCTCATGCATTGGCTGACATACCGCTATCGGGAGCAAGCCCCCTCCCACACTGGGTCTGTGGTGCCTTTAGTGGGGTGTATGGCGCTTGTGCCGCAGCCAGTCGCCGAACGTTTTGTCCTCCAGGGCATACCCACCCCGGCTCGACTTCCACACCAACTCCTTATCGCGTAACGCATCGATACAGGCCTGAATGGTCTGGGTGCCCGGCACCACGTCGCTGCCCATGTCCTCCAGCGCCTTGCTGACCGCTATCAGTGTGCTGTCGGTAAACGGCGCAAGAGGTTCGTTGTTGTGTGAGCGCGCCACCATCACCTCCAACACCGCACGCTGCGGGATCGTCAGGGCGTTCCAGGCGCTTTCGAACTCGGTCCATACACCCGCGCGCAGCAGTTCGGCACGGCTGTGCAGCAGTTGGCCCAGATTGCTGGCCTCGCCCAACTCCAACGCCACTTCGCCGATGATCGTGCGCAGCATTTCGGGACGACGGCCGACCAACTCGAAGGCTTCGTCGATATCCGCAGCACTGAATTGATTGTCTTGGGCCAAGTGCGCATTGAGGTGCACGGTGTAGGCCTGGGTGAACTCTTTGCCCAGCAACGGAAACGGCGTAATGCTGGAGCCGAAAAACGGTTGGCTTTTGCCCAGCACCAAATGGGCCAGTTTGTCGCGATTGGAGCCCGTGAACACGAGATGCAATCCGCTGCCCTCCTCGTCACGACCCTGGTTGAGTTGATCCCGGGCAGCTTTGAGCGCGAACATCGCGTTGATACCTGAATCGCTGGTCAATGCGTGCTGCGCTTCGTCTATCACCAGCACGACGGTTTTTTGCGCAACGCTGTGGAGCAATTCCAAAGCTTGGGTCAACGTGGCGCCGACCGGCAATTGCGGCTTGCTGAAATCCCAGGACAGGGTACGCAGAAAGCTGAGCTTCTCGATCCCGATATTCTTGGCCAGCTTACGAATGCCCTTTTCATAGGGAACCAGCGCAGCGGCTATGGCGCTGGCGATCAACTCGGCGGGGTCCTTTTCCTTGTCGGCCCACAAATCCACGTACACGGTCAGCCATCCCCGAAGCTGACACTCCGGGATCAGGTCTTCGCGTAAAAAAGTACTCTTACCGGTGCGGCGCGGCGCTGCGAGAAACAAGCCGGAAGTGAAATCCTGAATACCGGCCCCCACAAGACCATCGGCAATGCTGCGCGCCAGGACTGGGCGGCGGAACACGAAACCGCTGTTCTTGGACATGGTTTTATACTCAATTATGGAAAGGACTATAAATTATAGCCACGAGTATAATTGACTATAATCGCCCGTCAAACCACCTCCCGTCGCCGATCCTCCCTCGGGCACTTCGCAAACCTAGCGCGATAGCTGCGCGTGAAATACGACGGCGACTCAAACCCACAGGCAATGCTGACTTCCAGCACGCTCAAATCGCTCTGGCGCAGTAACTGCCGGGCCTTTTCCAGGCGCAGGCCGAGGTAGAAGTTGCTGGGCGTGTCATTCAGATGCAGGCGAAACAGCCGCTCCAACTGGCGCCGAGTCACCTTGATCGCTTCGGCCAGGGCCAAGGTGCTCAAGGGCGGTTCGGTGTGTTGCTCCATTTCGCCGATCACGTGCACCAATTTTTTGTTGTTGATGCCGTAGCGCGTAGCGATCTGCATGCGCTGGTGGTCTTTGCGTGGGCGGATGCGGCCGAGTACGAATTGTTCGGAGACTTGAATCGCCAGTTCCGGGCCGTGGGCCTGGGCGATCAGGTCGAGCATCAGGTCGATGGACGCGGTGCCGCCGGCGCAGGTGATGCGGCGGCGGTCGATCTCGAACAGTTCCTGTGTGACGGTCAGGTGAGGATAGGACTCCTTGAACGCGTCGATGGCTTCCCAGTGCAGGGTCAGACGATGGCCGTCAAGCAGGCCGGCTTCGGCGAGGACGCAGGCGCCGGTATCAATGGCGCCAAGGGTCACGCCGTCGTGGTCGAGGCGACGCAGCCAGTGTTCCAGGGCGGGGGTGGCGAACTGCAGCGGTTCAAAGCCGGCCACCACCAGCAAGGTCGCCCCTTTTTTCAGCGGTTCCAGCCCGGCGTCCGCGTTGACCGACATGCCATTGCTCGCCAACACCGCGCCGCCATCGGCACTCAGCACATGCCAGCGGTACAGCTCGCCACGAAAGCGGTTGGCCACCCGTAGCGGTTCCAGCGCGGAGATAAAACCAATGGCCGAAAACCCCGGCATCAGCAGAAAGTAGAAATCCTGGGACATGGTGGCGCTCTCGTCGGACGGGCAGCGTGGCACTGTGATACTCCCGTTCAGGGGCGGATTCAAGGGGGCAGGTCGCTGCAGTGCAAGAGGTGGTCGCCGCCGTGCGTTTTGCTGGCCCCTGGCTTGCGTAACTTGGCTGCACGGCGCACAAAGACGCCGGACCCCACAATAACGACCTGCCGAGGGATCCACCATGAATCGACTGATCAGCCGCTGCGTGCTTGCACTCAGTGCCAGCGCTATTTTGAGCACCAATGTGATGGCAGCGGATGCCGCTTCATGCCAGAACGTGCGCATGGGCGTGGTGAACTGGACCGACGTCATCGCCACCAGCGCCATGACCCAAGTACTGCTCGACGGCCTCGGCTACAAGACCAAACAAACCAGCGCCTCCCAGCAAATCATCTTCGCCGGCATCCGCGACCAGCGCCTGGACTTGTTCCTGGGGTACTGGAACCCGCTGATGACCCAGACCATCACGCCATTCGTCGACGCCAAACAAGTCAAAGTCCTCGACAAACCAAGCCTGGAAGACGCCCGCGCCACCCTCGCCGTGCCGACTTACCTGGCGGACAAGGGCCTGAAAACCTTCGCCGATATCGCCAAATTCGAAAAAGAACTGGGTGGCAAGATCTACGGCATCGAGCCGGGCTCAGGGGCTAACACCCAGATCAAGGCGATGATCGCCAAGAACCAGTTCGGCCTGGGCAAATTCCAACTGGTGGAATCCAGCGAAGCCGGCATGCTCGCCGCCGTCGACCGCGCCGTTCGCCGCAAGGAAGCCGTGGTGTTTTTTGGCTGGGCGCCGCACCCGATGAACGTCAACGTGGCGATGACTTACCTCACCGGCAGCGACGACGCCCTGGGCCCGAACGAAGGCATGGCGACCGTCTGGACCGTCACTTCGCCGACCTACGCCGAGCAATGCCCCAATGTGCACAAACTGCTGACCAACCTGACCTTCACCGCGGCCGACGAGAGCCGAATGATGCAGCCGTTGCTGGATCACAAGGACGCTATCGAGTCGGCCAAGCAGTGGCTCAAGGATCACCCTCAAGACCAGGCTCGCTGGCTGGAAGGCGTGACCACCTTCGATGGCAAACCGGCCGCCGCCAACCTGCAATTGACCGGCAAGTAACACACTTTCAACCACTGCTTCGCAGCCAGACACGGCTGCGAACGGCATCACCACGCCTGTAAGGAACCGTCTCATGAATCACGACGTCATCATCACCTGCGCACTTACCGGTGCTGGCGACACGACCGCCAGAAGCCCACACGTGCCGGTCACCCCCAAACAAATCGCAGCCGCAGCGGTTGAAGCCGCCAAGGCCGGCGCCACCGTGGTGCACTGCCATGTGCGTGACCCCGAAACCGGCAAGTTCAGCCGCGACGTGGCGCTGTATCGCGAAGTGATGGAGCGCATCCGCGAGGCGGACATCGACATCATCGTCAACCTCACCGCCGGCATGGGCGGCGACCTGGAGATCGGCGGCGGCGAGAACCCGATGGAGTTCGGCCCCAATACCGACCTGGTCGGCCCGCTGACGCGCTTGGCCCATGTGGAAGAACTGCTGCCGGAAATCTGCACACTGGACTGCGGCACGCTGAACTTCGGCGATGGCGACACCATTTACGTGTCCACCCCTGCGCAGTTGCGCGCCGGTGCCAAACGCATTCAAGAGTTGGGTGTAAAAGCCGAACTGGAAATTTTCGACACCGGCCACCTGTGGTTCGCCAAGCAGATGATCAAAGAGGGCCTGCTCGACAACCCGCTGTTCCAACTGTGTCTGGGCATCCCATGGGGCGCGCCGGCCGACACCACCACCATGAAAGCCATGGTCGACAACCTGCCCGCCGACGCAGTGTGGGCGGGCTTCGGCATCGGCCGCATGCAAATGCCGATGGCGGCGCAAGCGGTACTGCTGGGCGGCAATGTGCGGGTAGGCCTGGAAGACAATCTGTGGCTGGACAAGGGCGTGCTGGCGACCAATGGGCAGTTGGTAGAACGGGCCAGTGAGATCCTCAGCCGCTTGGGCGCGCGAGTCATGACCCCCGCAGAGGGCCGGGCAAAGATGGGCCTCACCAAACGCCGCTGATCAACATGTGGGAGGGGGCTTGCCCCCGATGGCGGAGGATCAGCACCAGCTGTATCGACTGACACACCGCTATCGGGGGCAAGCCCCCTCCCACAGGGGATTACCAACCTCTTTAGGAATGTGCCATGAGCTTTATCACCGAAATCAAAACCTTCGCCGCGCTCGGCAGCGGTGTCATCGGCAGTGGCTGGGTATCCCGCGCCCTCGCCCACGGCCTTGATGTAATCGCCTGGGATCCGGCCCCCGGCGCCGAAGCCGCCCTGCGCAAACGCGTTGCCAACGCATGGGGTGCGCTTGAGAAACAAGGCCTCGCACCCGGCGCATCCCAAGACCGCCTGCGCTTTGTCGCCACCATTGAAGAGTGCGTAAAAGACGCTGACTTCATCCAGGAAAGCGCCCCAGAACGCCTGGAGCTGAAGCTGGAACTGCACAGCAAGATCAGCGCGGCAGCCAAGCCCAATGCATTGATCGGCTCCAGCACCTCAGGCCTGTTGCCGAGCGAGTTTTACGAGGGCTCGACCCACCCTGAGCGCTGCGTGGTCGGCCACCCGTTCAACCCGGTTTACCTGCTGCCATTGGTGGAAGTGGTCGGCGGCAAAAACACCGCGCCCGACGCTATTCAAGCCGCGATCAAGGTGTACGAATCCCTCGGCATGCGCCCGTTGCATGTGCGTAAGGAAGTCCCCGGCTTCATTGCCGATCGCCTGCTCGAAGCGCTCTGGCGTGAAGCGTTGCACCTGGTGAATGACGGCGTGGCGACCACCGGCGAAATCGACGATGCCATCCGCTTTGGCGCAGGGTTACGCTGGTCGTTCATGGGCACCTTCCTGACCTACACCCTCGCGGGCGGCGATGCGGGGATGCGGCATTTCATGGCGCAGTTTGGTCCGGCACTGCAGTTGCCGTGGACGTATCTGCCGGCGCCCGAGCTGACTGACAAATTGATTGATGATGTGGTGGATGGCACTAGCGATCAGTTGGGTACACACAGCATTTCGGCACTGGAACGCTATCGTGATGATTGCCTGTTGGCGGTGCTGGAAGCGGTAAAAACCACCAAAGCCAAGCACGGTATGACTTTCGCCGAATAACCCATGTGGGAGGGGCGGTGCGACGATTCGACTTGCCTCCGATAGCATTGGATCAGTCAAGAAATCTGGCAACTGACACACCGCTATCGGGGGCAAGCTCCTCCCACATTTTGACCGAGTACTGATCCGGGAGTTTTCCATGCCTGCACTGACGACCTACACCACAGCAATCCTCCCCGAGTGGGTCGACTACAACGGCCACCTGCGCGACGCGTTTTACCTGCTGATCTTCAGCTACGCGACCGACGCGCTGATGGACACGTTGGGCCTGGACAGCGAAAACCGCGACGCCAGCGGCCACTCGCTGTTCACCCTTGAACTGCACCTGAACTACCTGCACGAGGTGAAACTCGGCGCCGAGGTTGAGGTGCATACCCAACTGATCGCCCATGACGCCAAGCGCCTGCACCTCTATCACAGCCTGCATCTTGTGGGCGAAGAGCGGGCGCTGGCGGGTAACGAACAGATGCTCTTGCACGTCGATCTGGCCGGCCCGCATTCGGCGCCGTTTACCGAGCCGACGCTGGAAAAAATCATCGCTGTCAGCGCTGCACAGGCTGACCTGCCCAAGCCTGCACTGCTTGGCCGTGTCATCGGTTTGCCGGTCAGACAATAAGCAAAAAAAACCCCGATCCAATGTGGAGTGGATCGGGGCAGAGTGCCTTGTGTGAGCCGTACATCCCGAGGGTGACCAAACCGTCAAGCTGTGTGCCTGGGTTCAGTGTGCCGATAAGTGCGGTTGGCAAATGGCCCGAAAACGACACGCTCATAGCCATCTGAGGCATTCGCGCATTCTGCCCTTGCCGACCGCATGGGCGGCTACCAGAATCCCAGTCAGACCTCGCTCCCCTCACCAGGATAAACGTCATGATGCATGCGGATTTGATTGACCAGGATGACCTGCTGGGCCAACTGCGCTCACTGGGTTTCGACGTGTCCAGCGGCGCCACCGCTGAGCAGGCCTGCGAGTGCGCCGTGCGCGGTTTGAGCGAAGCACGGGCTAAAGCGCTCAAGGGCATGGTGGAACAGATGTACAGCGGCAGCGCGACGATCCTGCCGGCGGTGCGTCAGGCGATTGATAAGCAGCTGTTGCCGGCTTTGGTGCAGTTCAAGCAGAACTCTGGTGTCTGATAGAACGCTATCGAGAGCAAGTCGAATCGTCGCACCGCCCCTCCCACACTTGGAATCCATTCCCATGTGGGAGGGGGCTTGCTCCCGATGCAGTCAACTCGGTCTAAAGCCGCACGCTCGCAAAAGTCGACTCATTGCGCGCCTGACTCAACGCCGACATCGGCCCGGCCAACGGTGACAACACCAGCGCCTGCGGAATCGGCATCATCGCCACCTGCTGGGTGGTGTTGGAACCGACGCGCTCATCCCGTGGCGGAATGCCGAAGTATTCGCGGTAGCACTTGGAGAAGTGCGGCGTAGACACAAACCCGCACACCGAGGCCACTTCGATGATCGACATCGGCGTTTGCTTGAGCAACTGCCGTGCACGGATCAGGCGCAGTTTGAGGTAGTAGCGCGACGGCGAGCAGTGCAGGTATTTCTGGAACAGGCGCTCCAGCTGGCGCCGCGACACGGCGACGTACACCGCCAGTTCGTCCAGGTCGATAGGCTCTTCCAGGTTGGCTTCCATCAACGCCACAATTTCCTGCAGCTTCGGCTGGTTGGTGCCCAGCATGTGCTTGAGCGGCACACGCTGGTGATCCTGTTCGTTGCGGATGCGCTCGTACACAAACATCTCGGAGATCGCTGCCGACAGTTCGCGGCCATGATCGCGGCTGATCAGGTGCAGCATCATGTCCAGCGGCGCGGTGCCGCCGGAGCTGGTGAAGCGATTGCGGTCGAGGGTGAACAGGCGTGTGCTCATGGCCACGCGCGGGAAGGCTTCCTGCATCGACGCCAGGCATTCCCAGTGCACGCTGCAATCAAACCCATCAAGCAGGCCGGCGCAAGCCAGGGCCCAACTGCCGGTGCAGACGGCGCCAAGACGGCGGGACTGGCGCGCCTGGCTTTGCAGCCACGACACGTGTTCACGGGTAACGGTGCGCTGAATACCCACGCCGCCGCACACGATGACGGTGTCCAGGGCCGGAGCTTTGTGCATGGAGGCATCGGGGGTGATTTGCAGACCGTCGCTGGCCCAGACTTGGTTGCCGTCGACACTCAGGGTTGTCCAGCGATACAACTCGCGACCGGACAATTGGTTGGCCATGCGCAGCGGTTCCACGGCTGACGCCAGGGAAATCAGCGTGAAATTGTCCAACAGCAAAAAGCCGATGGATTGAGGCGCACGGTTCTGGGGTTGGGCCCCTGAGTTGAACGACGTCATCGCGGTATCTCCTCACACTAAGCGGGTGTTGGCCTCAGGCGAGGCTCTTGTTATGGCGGTCGGCCTCAGGAAGGCGACGCTTTAAATAGATAGAGCAAATGCCATGCCTAAAATTGAATGGCTATTCAATAACTCCTGAAAACGACCTTATGACGTGTCTATATAAGCCCGCGCAGGAAGTGCGGGATACGGCCGAAAAGGGACGTAGGAGCAGCACTGCTAAGGGGTGTGAGCAGATCGGTAGCACTTGTGGGAAGGCGCTTTGCGGGCGTAGGAGAAGTCTGTCACCCCATGCACAGGTGACGGGTGGTCGGAGGGAAAATCGTTCGGGAGCTACTTATCTGTTTGCGACGCGCTAAAAGGTGGCGATTTTGGTTGGAGTGTTCACTTGTAGTGAGCGGGCTTGCTACGCGCTGGGTGGCGAAGCCGCCCCAAAATCAGGCGACCGGGTTTTATCTGAAACTATGTGGTGCCTTTATTGATTGGGGCGGCTTCGCCACCCAGCGCGGGGCAAGCCCGCTCACCACAAAAGCCCGGCTCACCACAAAAGCCCTGTTCATCACTAAGGCCCTGTTCATCACAACAAGCTCATCAGCACTCCACTGCACTGACCGCCAACCCACCCCGCGATGTCTCTTTGTACTTGTCATGCATATCTGCCCCGGTATCGCGCATGGTGCGGATTACCCGGTCCAGGGAAATAAAGTGCTGACCGTCGCCACGCAAGGCCATTTGCGCCGCGTTGATCGCTTTTACCGCCGCAATCGCATTGCGCTCGATGCACGGCACTTGCACCAACCCACCCACGGGGTCGCAGGTCAGGCCGAGGTTGTGTTCCAGGCCAATTTCGGCGGCGTTGCACAGTTGCTCCGGCGTAGCGCCAAGAATCTCGGCCAGCCCGGCCGCGGCCATGGCACACGCAGAACCCACTTCCCCCTGGCAACCGACTTCGGCACCCGAGATCGAGGCGTTCTTCTTGCACAGAATCCCTACCGCCGCCGCGCTGAGCAGGTAGTCGACCACGTTGGCTTCGGTGACTTCGTCACTGAACTTCATGAAGTAGTGCAGCACCGCCGGAATAATCCCCGCCGCGCCATTGGTGGGCGCGGTGACCATGCGCCCACCGGCGGCGTTTTCTTCGTTGACCGCGAGGGCGAACAGGTTGACCCACTCCATGGCACTCAACGTCGAGCCAATCACATTAGGCTTGTTCAACTCCTGCAGGCTGCGGTGCAACTTGGCCGCGCGGCGACGCACGTTAAGGCCGCCAGGCAGGATACCTTCGTGCTTGAGGCCCTGCTCCACGCACGCCTGCATGGCGCGCCAAAGCTTCATTAGGCCGTTGCGGATTTCTTCTTCGGAGCGCCAGACCTTTTCGTTGGCCAGCATCAACTCAGCAACGCGCAGGTTGTGGGTCTTGCACAACTGCAACAACTCCACCGCGCTGGAAAAGTCATAGGGCAACTCGGTGCGGTCCATATCCGCCACGCCGCTTCGGGCCTGGGCTTCATCCACCACGAAACCACCGCCCACTGAGTAGTAGGTGTCGCGGTGCAGCTCGCCATCATCACCAAATACCACCAAGGTCATGGCGTTGGGGTGGAACGGCAGGTTCTCATCGAGCAGGCGCATGTCCCGTGCCCATACAAACGGCACCGGCAAACGCCCGTCCAGCAGCAGTGTGTCGGTCTCGCGCAGGGTGTGGATGCGCAGGCCGATCTGCGACGGATCAATTGCATCCGGCCACTCGCCCATCAGGCCCATGATGGTAGCGGTGTCGCTGCCGTGGCCGATGCCGGTGGCTGACAACGAGCCGTACAGCTGAACTTCGACGCGCCGTACTTGTTCCAACAATTCACGTTCACGCAGTGCTTGGACGAACAACGCCGCGGCGCGCATGGGGCCGACGGTGTGAGAACTAGAAGGCCCGATGCCGATCTTGAACAGGTCGAAAACGCTGATAGCCATTAACGTGGAACTCCTCGATAAGCACGGGCCGGACTTGAACAAGCTGCTACGCTCAGATCGCCCAGATGGCGGCATCATCAAGGTTTTATCTGCCGTCACGGCGTCTCACACCGACGCACCCATGCTCACCAGCGTCGCTCGCGTGCGATCGCCTGTTTTGGCCGTTTTCAGCGGCGCAGATGGGCAAAAACTGCGGTTTTGCCTTGGGAAAAACCTGTAAGCGACGTCACCGACACTGGATGCGACCCTCCCTGTACTGGATACGACGCCCCCTGTAGGCGTCAGATTTTCACTGGTACATGATCAGTCTCGACTCGTTTGCAAGGCACCGTGGCAGAGCTGTTGTCGCACGCTCCAACCGCAACACTTATAAAGCGCGGCGAAGGCCGCCAGAAAAAACACAGGAGTCTACCCAGATGAAAGGTTCACCCTCGTTGTTGTTGGCCGCCATGCTGAGTCTTCCCGTCATGGCGCACGCTGCAGAACCGGAACAGTGCAAGACCGTCAACTTCTCCGATGTCGGCTGGACCGACATTACCGTCACTACCGCGACCACCAGCGAAATCCTCAAGGGCCTGGGCTACAAGCCGCGCACCACGATGATTTCGGTACCGGTGACTTACAAGTCCCTGGCCGACGGCAAGAATATGGATATTTTCCTCGGCAACTGGATGCCGACCATGGAAAACGACATCAAGCAGTACCGTGATGCCGGCACCGTGGAAACCGTGCGCGCCAACCTGGAGAACGCCAAATACACCCTGGCGGTCCCCGAGGCGCTGTACAACAAAGGTCTGAAAGACTTCGCCGATATCGCCAAATTCAAGGATGAGTTGGGCGGCAAGATCTACGGCATCGAGCCGGGCAACGACGGCAACCGCACCATCCAGACGCTGATCGATAAAGACGCCTTCGGCCTGAAAACCGCCGGCTTCAAAGTGGTCGAATCCAGCGAAGCCGGAATGCTCTCGCAGGTGGAACGCGCCTCCAAGCGCGACCAGGCCATCGTGTTCCTCGGCTGGGAACCGCACCCGATGAACACCCGTTTCAAGATGAAGTACCTGACCGGGGGTGACGATTCGTTCGGCCCCAACTACGGCCAGGCCACCATCTACACCAACGTCCGCAAGGGCTATACCCAGGAATGCAGCAACGTTGGCCAACTGCTGAAAAACCTGTCGTTCACCTTGAACATGGAAAGCACCCTGATGGGTAACGTACTTGACGACAAGATGAAGCCCGACGCCGCCGCCAAGGCCTGGCTGAAAAAGAACCCAGAAGTACTCGACACCTGGCTTGCAGGGGTCACCACCGTCGATGGCAAACCAGGTCTGGAGGCCGTCAAAGCGTATCTCGCCAAGTAATACTGCTGACCCCGGGGCGGTACGCTGCCCCGGGATGTATTCCCTCTTCGCATGTGGACATTCACTACCATGCTGACTGAACAGAAAATCCCACTAGGCCAGTACATCGCTGCCTTCGTCGATTGGTTGACCCAACACGGTGCCAACTACTTCGACGCAATCGCATCGACACTGGAAACGATGATCCACGGCGTGACGTTTGCGCTGACCTGGTTCAATCCGCTGGCATTGATCGGTCTGATTGCGCTGCTGGCTCACTTTATTCAACGTAAGTGGGGACTGACGGTTTTTGTCATCGCCTCCTTCCTGCTGATCCTCAACCTGGGGTACTGGCAGGAAACCATGGAGACCCTGGCGCAGGTGCTGTTTGCCACCCTGGTCTGCGTGGTCATCGGTGTGCCGCTGGGCATTGTTGCCGCGCACAAACCGATGTTCTACACCATGATGCGGCCGGTGCTCGATCTGATGCAGACCGTACCGACCTTCGTCTACCTCATCCCTACCCTGACCCTCTTCGGGCTGGGTGTGGTGCCTGGGTTGATCTCCACGGTGGTATTCGCCATTGCCGCGCCGATCCGCCTGACCTACCTGGGTATCCGCGATGTACCGCAAGAGTTGATGGACGCCGGCAAGGCCTTTGGCTGCTCGCGCCGTCAGTTGCTCTCGCGCATTGAACTGCCCCACGCCATGCCGAGCATTGCCGCCGGCATTACCCAATGCATCATGCTGTCGCTGTCGATGGTGGTGATCGCCGCGCTGGTAGGCGCCGATGGCCTCGGCAAGCCAGTGGTCAACGCGCTGAACACCGCCGACATCGCCCTGGGCTTTGAAGCGGGCCTGGCAATCGTGTTGCTGGCCATCATGCTCGACCGCATCTGCAAACAACCCGACGCCAAAGTAGGGGGTGATGCATGAGCATTATCCGATTCGACAATGTCGACGTGATCTTCTCCAAAGACCCACGCGAAGCACTCAAGCTGCTCGACCAGGGCATGCATCGCAACGAGATTCTGAAAAAGACCGGGCAGATTGTCGGCGTTGAAAAAGCCAGCCTGGATATCGAGAAAGGTGAAATCTGTGTGCTGATGGGCCTGTCGGGCTCCGGCAAATCGAGCTTGCTGCGTTGCATCAACGGCCTTAACACCGTGAGCCGTGGCCAGCTGTTTGTGGAGCATGAAGGTCGCCAGATCGACATCGCTTCCTGCACCCCTGCCGAGCTGAAAATGATGCGCACCAAGCGCATCGCCATGGTGTTCCAGAAGTTTGCCCTGATGCCTTGGCTGACGGTGCGTGAAAACATCAGTTTCGGCCTGGAAATGCAGGGCCGTCCGGAGAAAGAACGGCGCAAGCTGGTGGACGAGAAACTTGAGCTGGTGGGCCTGACCCAGTGGCGCAACAAGAAGCCGGACGAACTCTCCGGCGGTATGCAGCAGCGTGTTGGCCTGGCCCGTGCGTTGGCGATGGACGCCGATATTCTGCTGATGGACGAACCCTTCTCCGCCCTCGACCCGCTGATCCGCCAGGGCTTGCAGGACGAGTTGCTGGAACTGCAACGCAAGCTGAGCAAGACCATCGTGTTCGTGAGTCACGACCTCGACGAGGCGCTCAAGTTGGGCAGCCGCATCGCGATCATGAAAGACGGCAAGATCATTCAGTACAGCGTGCCGGAAGAGATCGTACTCAACCCCGCGGACGACTATGTGCGTACCTTCGTCGCCCACACCAACCCGCTGAACGTGCTGTGCGGCCGCAGCCTGATGCGCACGCTGGACAACTGCACGCGAGTGAACGGCTCGGTGTGCCTCGATCCGGGCGGCGACTCGTGGCTGGACCTGGCCGAGGGCAACACTATCCAGGGCGCCCGTCAGAATGGCGTGGTGATGAACCTGCAGAACTGGGCACCGGGGCAAGCAGTAGAAGGCCTGGGCCGGGTACCGACGCTGGTGGATTCGAATATCGGCATGCGTGATGCGCTGCAGATTCGTTACCAGACAGGGAACAAGCTGGTGTTGCATGACAACAACCAGGTGGTGGGGATCCTGGGCGACAGTGAGCTCTACCACGCCCTGCTGGGCAAAAACCTGGGCTAGCAAACACCGCAAACGCCATTGGAGAAACTGGGTCAAACATGTGGGAGGGGGCTTGCCCCCGATAGCGGTGGATCAGTAACAGATGAACTGACTGACACACTGCAATCGGGGGCAAGCCCCCTCCCACATTTTTTGCCCCAGTGGTGTCAGTGACAACACCACCGGGCTTTCAAAGCATCAGCTATAGACACGGCCAAGGAGCTGCCGATGGCTTTCAAACTGATCGAGCACGTCCCGGGTGATCTGTTCCTGGGCGAAGCCCATCAGGTCGTATTCCTGAGGCCCGTTGTGCAGGTACACCTCGGCACGGTAATAGCGGGTGCGTTCTTCTTCAGGCAGGTCGCTCGGCGCCGACGAGTAAGCATCCAGGCTCACTTCATAAACGAACGGGTTGCCCTCTTCCATTTCGATCCGCACACCGATGCAACGCTTGGACTTGCCCAACAGCGTCTGCACTTCCAACCCTTGCTCACGCAACGCGACCGCCGCCTCTTCCAGCGCTGGCGTGACGTGCTTGTCCATGAAGCGCTGCACAGTGCCCTGGCTCGGTTGCAGGTCGAGTGCCGTCAAACGCTCGCTGAAACCACGACGCCCGCGTTCAGCCAGTTGCGCCTGCTCCTGTTCGATCGCCGCGTCCTGGCGCATGGCCTTGTGCAGACCGAACATGAAGAAAATCAGCACCACCGAAAACGGCAGCCCCGCCAACACCACCATGGTTTGCATGGCTTCGAAGTTGCCGGCAAACAGCAGGCCGATGGTCACCAGGGTGATCACCACCGACCAGAAGATCCGCAGCCAGTGCGGCGCATCTTCATCCACGTTGCCGCCTTTGCAGGAAAGGTTGGCCATCATCACTGCGCCGGAATCCGCCGGGGTGAGGAACAGCACGAAGCCTACGAAGATCGACACACCAATGACGATTTTCGACGCTGGGTAGTGCTCCAGCAGTTGGTAGATGGCCATGGACGGTTGTTCCAGCGCCGTCTTGCCCAACTCCACCGCCCCTTGGTTCAGCACCAGGTCCAGCGCCGAGTTACCAAAGATCGACAGCCACGCCAGGGTAAAGCCCAGCGGGATCAGCAGCACGCCGGCCACCAGTTCACGCACCGTGCGACCACGGGAAATACGCGCGATGAACATACCTACAAATGGCGCCCAGGAAATCCACCAGGCCCAGTAGAACAGAGTCCACAGGCCCATCCAGCGCTCGGTTTTTTCACCGTCGCCTTCATACACATACAGGTCAAACGTCTTCAGCACGATGCCGTTGAGGTAATCACCGGTGTTCTGCACCAGGCCATTGAGCAAGTGCAGGGTCGGGCCGAACAGCAGCACGAAGATCAGCAAACCGCTGAACAGCACGATGTTGAGGTTGGACAGGCGACGAATGCCATTCTCCACACCCGACACGGCAGCGATGGTGGCGACGGTGCTCATCACGATGATCACGATGAGCAGGTTGGTGTTGCTGTGTTCCATGCCGAACAGGTTTTCCAACCCGGACGACACCTGCAACGAACCGATCCCCAGGTTGGTTACCAGGCCCAGCAGGGTCACGAACATGCCGAAACCGTCCACCGCGTGGCCCGCCGCGCCTTTGACCCAACGCTCGCCCATCAGCGGGTACAACGCCGAACGCAACGCCAGCGGCTGGTTATGGCGGTACGCAAAGTACGCCACGGCCAGGCCGACCAAGGCGTAGATCGCCCAGCCATGCAAGCCCCAATGCAGGAAGGTCAGTTGCAACGCCTGGCGAGCGGCGCCATTGCTGGCGGCCGCGCCTTCAGGCGGGTTGAAGTAGTGATCCAACGGCTCCGAGGCGCCGAAGTACAGCAGCGAGATGCCGATGCCCGACGAGAACAACATGCCGGCCCAGGCGCCGTAGCTGAAGTCCGGGGTGTCGTCCTTGCTGCCCAGTTTCAACTTGCCGTAGGACGAAAACGCCAGGCCGACTACGAATACGAGATAGGCGGCGATGACCACCATGTAGTACCAGCCGAAGCTTTTGGAAAGCCACGCCTGGGCTACGCCGAGCATGCGCCCGGCCTCCTGCGGGGCGATGATCAGAATGGCAGTCAACAACAGAATCAGCGCGGTGGAGGTGTAGAACACCCAACCGTTGACCCGCACCTTTTCCGGCGGGGTCTTTATAAGAGAGGCAGAACTCATGGCGCAGATGCTCCGGGCAGTGCGAGAGAGAAACACAAGGCAACGGTTATCCCAGGCCATCGATTTTTCGGCAGTCGACGGACGGGTGTTATAAAGACACCCCGAAAATTCTTGCGCCCCGTCGATGCGGTGCCAGGCGCTTATGCGGCCTGTTTCAAGGGTTTCCCAGGTGTCAGATGTCGCCGCCCTCACGTAGGAAATACCTGTAGGCAGCGACCATTTGTCGCAGAGCTTATTCTTTGTTGATTGAACGTTCAATCAAAACAAAATAGACTGGCCTTCAAGTCGACGAACGTTCATCGCCCGTCGGCAGGCCTAAGGAGAGGTGCTACATGCCCAAGGTCGGTATGCAACCCATACGCCGCCAACAGTTGATCGAAGCCACGTTGACGGCCATCGATCAGGTCGGAATGGGAGATGCCAGCATTGCGCTGATCGCCCGTTTGGCCGGCGTTTCGAACGGCATCATCAGTCACTATTTCAAGGACAAGAACGGCCTTATTGCAGCGACGATGCGCTACCTGATGAACGCGCTGATTGAGAACGTCCACGAACGCAGGCTTGCGCTCACGGACGACAGCCCACGGGCACACCTTCAGGTGATCATCGAGGGCAACTTCGATGCCAGCCAGGTCAACGGCCCGGCAATGAAAACCTGGCTGGCCTTCTGGGCCACCAGCATGCACCACCCGTCATTGCACAGGTTGCAGCGGATCAACGATCAACGTCTGTATTCCAACCTGTGCTGCCAGTTCCGCCGAACGCTGCCGCTGCCGCATGCACGCAAAGCAGCCCGAGGCCTGGCGGCGTTGATCGACGGTTTGTGGTTGCGCGGCGCCCTGTCGGGAGACGCTTTCGACACGGCGCAAGCGCAACGGATCGCTTACGAATACATGGATTTCCAATTGGCCAAGCAGGTGAGTTAGAGCCCTTATAAACGCTCAACCCCTGAACGTCTGCCGCTCAGTGTTGCCACACTCTTATGGCCCACTTAGCGGCGGGTAACGCCAACCACTTATGCACTTGCGAGGACTTTATGGCCCGTTTCGACCTGCAAAAACTCTACATTGACGGCGGCTACAGCGACGCTGGCAGCGATGCCACCTTCGAAGCCATCAACCCGGCTAACGGTGAAGTTCTCGCCCAAGTGCAACGCGCAACGAAAGAAGACGTTGAACGTGCCGTGGTCAGCGCTGAAAAAGGCCAGAAAATCTGGGCCGCCATGACCGCCATGGAGCGTTCGCGCATCCTGCGTCGTGCCGTCGATATCCTGCGCGAGCGCAATGACGAGCTGGCCGCCCTGGAAACTCTGGACACCGGCAAATCTTTCTCCGAAACCAAGTACGTCGACATCGTCACCGGCGCTGACGTATTGGAATACTACGCAGGCCTGGTGCCAGCCATCGAAGGCGAGCAGATCCCACTGCGCGACACCTCGTTTGTCTACACCCGCCGCGAGCCGCTGGGTGTGGTCGCCGGTATCGGCGCGTGGAACTACCCGATCCAGATCGCCCTGTGGAAATCCGCACCGGCCCTGGCTGCCGGTAACGCGATGATCTTCAAGCCAAGCGAAGTCACTTCGCTGACCACCTTGAAACTGGCCGAGATCTACACCGAGGCTGGCGTTCCAGCTGGCGTGTTCAACGTACTGACCGGCAGCGGCCGTGAAGTCGGCACCTGGCTGACCGAGCACCCACGCATCGAGAAAGTCTCGTTCACCGGCGGCACCGACACCGGCAAGAAAGTCATGGCCAGCGCGTCGAGCTCTTCGCTCAAAGAAGTGACCATGGAACTGGGCGGCAAGTCGCCGCTGATCGTGTTCGAAGACGCCGACCTGGATCGTGCGGCCGACATCGCGATGATGGCCAACTTCTACAGCTCCGGTCAGGTCTGCACCAACGGCACTCGCGTGTTCGTGCCTAAGCACCTGCAAGCGGCGTTCGAAGCCAAGATCGTTGAGCGTGTTGCGCGCATCCGCGTTGGCGACCCGCAAGACGACAACACCAACTTCGGTCCGCTGGTCAGCTTCGCCCACATGGAAAGCGTGCTGGGCTACATCGCCAAAGGCAAAGAACAAGGCGCCCGCCTGCTGTGCGGCGGCGACCGCCTGACCGACGGCGACTTCGCCAAAGGCGCATTCGTGGCACCGACTGTCTTCACCGACTGCACCGACGACATGGTGATCGTGCGTGAAGAAATCTTCGGCCCGGTGATGAGCATCCTCACCTACGAAACCGAAGAAGAAGTGATCCGCCGCGCCAACGACACCGACTTCGGTCTGGCCGCCGGCCTGGTCACCAAAGACCTGAACCGCGCTCACCGCGTGATTCATCAACTGGAAGCGGGTATCTGCTGGATCAACGCTTGGGGCGAGTCCGACGCAAAAATGCCGGTCGGCGGCTACAAGCAATCGGGTGTTGGCCGTGAGAACGGCATCAGCTCGCTGAATAACTTCACCCGCATCAAATCGGTACAGGTTGAACTGGGCGATTACGCCTCGGTGTTCTAAGACCCGAGCCTTGCGTTGCCTTTGCGGCCGCCATCAGGGGCGAGCCCCCTCCCACCTTTGACGGTGTGAACCCGATCACATGTGGGAGGGGGCTTGCCCCCGATGAGGCCCGACCTGACCACACATCAAAGAGGGTGCATTCAATGTCCCAAGAATACGACTACATCATTGTGGGTGCCGGCTCCGCCGGTAATACCCTGGCGACCCGTCTGACCGAAGACGAAGGCGTCACCGTCCTGCTGCTGGAAGCCGGCGGCCCCGACTACCGCCTCGACTTCCGTACCCAAATGCCCGCCGCCCTGGCATTCCCACTGCAAGGCCGCCGCTACAACTGGGCCTACGAGACCGATCCAGAGCCACACATGGACGGCCGTCGGATGGAATGCGGTCGCGGCAAGGGCCTGGGTGGCTCTTCGCTGATCAACGGCATGTGCTACATCCGCGGCAACGCCATGGACTACGACAACTGGTCGAAGCTGCCAGGTCTGGAAGACTGGAGCTACCTCGATTGCCTGCCGTATTTCCGCAAGGCTGAAACCCGAGACATCGGCCCGAACGACTGGCATGGCGGCGATGGCCCGGTCAGCGTGACCACGCCTAAAGCCGGCAATAACCCGCTGTTCCACGCCATGGTTGAAGCGGGCGTGCAGGCCGGTTACCCGCGTACCGAAGACTTGAACGGCTACCAGCAGGAAGGCTTCGGCCCGATGGACCGTACCGTCACGCCGAACGGCCGTCGCGCCAGCACCGCGCGCGGTTACCTGGACACGGCCAAGAAGCGTTCGACCCTGACCATCGTCACCCACGCCCTCACCGACAAAGTCTTGTTCGAAGGCAAGCGTGCCGTTGGCGTGCGTTACCTGATCGGTGCCGCCGAAGAGCGCGTTGAAGCCCGTGCGCGTAAAGAAGTGCTGGTGTGCAGCGGCGCAATCGCTTCGCCGCAACTGCTGCAACGCTCCGGCGTGGGCCCGGCCAAATTGCTGGAAAGCCTCGACATCCCGGTGGTCCATGACCTGCCTGGCGTCGGCGAAAACCTGCAGGACCACCTTGAGCTGTACCTGCAATATGCATGCACTCAGCCGGTGTCGTTGTACCCGTCGCTGCTCTGGTACAACCAGCCGGCCATCGGTGCCGAATGGCTGTTCAACGGCACCGGTATCGGCGCCAGCAACCAGTTCGAAGCGGGCGGTTTTATCCGTACCCGTGAAGAATTCGAATGGCCGAACATCCAGTACCACTTCCTGCCGGTAGCGATTAACTACAACGGCAGCAACGGTGTGAAAGAGCACGGTTTCCAGGCACACATGGGCTCCATGCGCTCGCCGAGCCGTGGCCGCGTACAACTGAAGTCGAAGAACCCACGGGACTACCCGAGCATCCTCTTCAACTACATGGCCACCGAGCAGGACTGGCAGGAATTCCGCGACGGCATTCGCCTGACCCGTGAAATCATGCAGCAGCCGGCCCTCGATCAATACCGTGGCCGCGAAATCAGCCCGGGCATCGATGTGCAAACCGATGAGCAGTTGGACAAGTTCATCCGCGAGCACGCCGAAACCGCGTTCCACCCGTCCTGCTCGTGCAAGATGGGCACCGACGAGATGGCCGTCGTGGATGGCGAAGGTCGCGTGCATGGCATGCAAGGTCTGCGTGTGGTCGATGCCTCGATCATGCCGATCATCACCACCGGTAACCTGAACGCGCCGACGATCATGATCGCCGAAAAAATCGCCGACAAGATCCGTGGTCGCCAGCCGCTGCCCCGCAGCACGGCGGATTACTACGTGGCAGGCGATGCGCCGGTGCGTGGCAAGCCGCTGCGTGAAGTGGGGCCGACTGCGCAGTAACTGATTCACTGCGGTGCCTTCATCGGGGGCAAGCCCCCTCCCACATTTGAATGTATTCACAAATCAAATGTGGGAGAGGGCTTGCCCCCGATAGGGCCCTATCAGGCACTGCAAACCTTACCTCTACACTTTCCTTGATCAGCCCCCAGCCCAGGCCTACTCTGTTTGCCTGCCCGCGCTGAGCTGCCCACAAGGAAGGCCCCATGTTCGAACACCACGCCACACTCAAACGGCATTTCAGTGCCCTGCGCACTACCGCCGATTTCTTCTCCCTACGCTACGTTCGCGAATCCGGCCAGTACCTGTCGGTGCGCAAGAACGTCGCCGAACCGCCACACTTGAGCAACGACGAAGGCGCCATGCTCACCGTGCGTCTCAACGGTGTCGAAGCCTACGCCGCGACCAACGACATTTCCCTTGCCGGCCTGCAAGCCGCCCTTGAGCGCGCCGAACAGCAAGCCCGGCAAATCAAGCCTCACGCCCTGCTGGATGTGCGCGACCAACACGTCTCCAGCGACATCGCCGACTATCTGTCGCCTGACCTCGACCAAGCCTTCCCGTCCCTAAGTGACTGCTATCACCTGCTTGGCGACGAATCGGCCGCCGTGCCCAAGGACGAGCGCCTGGTCAGTTGGGATGTCAGCCTGGGTCTGACCCACGTCGAGCAGATCTACCTCAATACTGCCGGCGCCGAGCTGCGCCAGGCCCAGCGTTTTGTGTTCCCTGGCGTCAACGTTACAGCCTTTGACGGCAACGACAGCCAGACCCGCACCCTCGGCGGCAGCAACTTTGGCCAGCAAGGCGGGGTTGAGGTGATCAACCGTTTCGGCCTGGTCGGCGCGGCCCCGCGCATTGCCGACGAAGCCCTGCAACTGCTGCTGGCGCCGAACACGCCCCAAGGCCCGCGCGACCTGCTGCTGATGCCTGACCAGATGATCCTGCAGATCCACGAGTCCATCGGCCACCCGCTGGAACTGGACCGTATTCTCGGCGACGAGCGCAACTACGCCGGCACCAGTTTTGTGAAGGCCAGCGACTTTGGCCACCTGCAATACGGCTCCAAGCTGCTCAATGTGACGTTCGACCCGAACATTCCCGAACAGCTCGCCAGCTACAGCCATGACGACGACGGCACCGCCGCCAGCAAGCAATTCCTGATACGCGAAGGGCTGTTGATCAAGCCGCTGGGTGGGGCGCTGTCGCAATTTCGATCCGGCATGAGCGGCGTGGCCAACAGCCGCGCCAGCAGTTGGAACCGCGCGCCGATCGACCGCATGGCCAACCTGAATATCGAAGCCGGCGACAAGAGCCTGGCGCAACTGATTGGCGGCATCGAAAACGGCATCCTGATGTCGACGAACCGTTCATGGTCCATCGACGATGCGCGCAACAAATTCCAGTTCGGCTGCGAATGGGGCCAGTTGATTGAAAACGGAGAGCTCAAGGGCGTGGTGAAGAACCCCAACTACCGAGCTATTTCCGCGCAGTTCTGGCGCAAGCTCAGCGCCGTGGGTGACGCCAGCACCACCAAGGTGCTGGGCACGCCGAACTGCGGCAAGGGCGAACCCAACCAGGTGATCCGTGTCGGCCACGCCTCACCCGCGTGTGTGTTCAGCAACATTGACGTATTTGGGGGAGATGCCTGATGAATACCTTCAAGGCATTGGTGGAGTGGCTCAAGCAGGCCATCACCGAAAAGGAACAATTTCACCTGAGCTATGCGGCCGAGGCGTCCGAGTTCGTGCGGTTCAACCACGCCAAGGTGCGCCAGGCCGGACAAGTGCAACAGGCCAGCCTCAACCTGAAACTGATCAACGATGGCCGCCACGCCGACCTCGCTATCACCCTGGCCGGCACGCCTGAGCTGGACCGCCAGCGCCTCGCCGATGGCCTGCAACAACTGCGCGAAACATTGCCGTTGCTGCCCCATGACCCGTATCTGTTGCTCAACCACGATGCCTGGCACAGCCACAACGAACAGGCCCAGCCGCTGCCCGATCTGGCCCTCGTGCTGGAGGACATCAGCCAGTCCACTGACGGCGTGGACTTGGTTGGCATCTACGCCGCCGGGCCGATCAGCCGTGGCTTTGCCAGTTCCGATGGGGCATTCGGCTGGCACCAGGCCAATAGCTTCAACTTCGACTTCAGCCTGTTCCATGCCAACGGCGAAGCGGTAAAGGCCAACTATGCCGGGCACACCTGGGACAGCGCCGAGTTCGCCCGCCGCTTGCAACAGGCCCGCAACCAGCTTGAGTTCCTCGGTCGACCGTTGCACACCCTGGCGCCCGGGCAGTATCGCGCCTACCTCGCCCCGGCGGCGCTGGAAGAAATCATCAGCATCATCACTTGGGGTGGTTTCTCCGCACAGGCCATCGCCAGCAAAGGCAGCTCACTGCAAAAGCTGTACGCGGGCGAGCAACACCTCAGCCCGTTGGTAACAGTGAACGAACACGTCAGCGGCTCCCTGAGCCAGGCGTTTTCCAGCGAGGGCTACCCGCGCGGCGATGTCACGTTGATCAACGCGGGCAAGGCCGAAGGCCAACTGGTGAACTCGCGCAGTGCCGCCGAATATGGTCTCAGCACCAACGGCGCCAGCAGCGACGAATCCCCCAGTGCCTTGCAGATGGCAGCGGGCAGCCTGGCCGAAGCTGACATCCTCAAACAACTCGGCACCGGGTTGTACATCAGCAACCTGTGGTACCTGAACTATTCAGACCTGCCCGCCGCCCGCCTCACCGGCATGACGCGCTTCGCCACGTTCTGGGTGGAAGACGGCGAGATCAAGGCGCCGGTCAGCACCATGCGGTTTGATGACAGTGTCTACAGCCTGCTCGGCTCGCAGTTGGAAGCCCTCACCGCTGAGCGCGAGTTGCTGCTGTCGGCCAGCACCTACGGACAGCGCAACACTGCATCCAACCTGTTGCCGGGGGCCTTGGTAAAACGCCTGACCCTGACTCTCTAAACATCAAATGCCTGTGGGAGGAGCCCCTCCCACAGTGTTTTGTGCTGATTTCAGACATCCCGGTTTCGGCCCTTCCTACCGTAAATTCTCTTCCTGTCCGTTTGCACGGGCGGCCTGTTGTCGCCTGCAAAAAACCTCGCTATAACAGCTAGTGGCATACCGCCACATACTGGAAGTACTGCGATGAACCATGGAAGTTTCGTCATACAAAAGCTGTTCAAACACTACAACGTTCACATGGAGCAACTGGGTCACGACCCGCAAAAGAAAACGGTACTGATGGTCAATGGCGCGCTCTCCACCACCCGCTCCTTCGCCCGCACCAGCAAATGCCTGGCCGAGCATTTCAATGTGCTGCTCTTCGATTTGCCATTCTCCGGCTATTCCCGCGAGCACAACACCGACCTGGACCTAGTGACCAAAGACGACGAAGTGCAGATGCTGCGCGCCCTGGTGGAACGCTTCGAGGTCAACCACCTGGTATCGGCCTCCTGGGGTGGCATCTCCACGCTGCTGACCCTCGCGCACAACCCGCCGTCCATCGAAAGCTCGGTGGTGATGGCCCTGGCGCCCAACCTCAACCAACCCATGCTCGACTACGTGGAGCGCGTGCGTGTGCTGATCGAGGCCGATGACAAATCCGCTGTCGGCCACTTGCTCAACGAGACGGTCGGCAAATACCTCTCGCCCCGGCTCAAACGAAATAACCACCGTCACCTGTCGACCATGGCCACCACCGAGTACCGCCAGGCGCGCTTCCATATCCATCAGGTACTCGGCCTGGGCGACGGCAACTACCTGCCAGCACTGCGGCAGATTGAAACGCCGGTGCATTTCCTCAACGGCGCCCTGGACGAATACACCCCGGCCGCCGAAGCCCAGCTGTTCAAGCATTACGTGGCCCGCAGCAGCTTTGCAGTGGCCGAGCACACCGGTCATTTGCTTGATCTGGAGTCCCGCGAGGCCGCGTTATCGGTGCACCGCGCGCTGCTGAATTTTTTGGTGGGCGAGCACGCGGTGTTGTCGGACTTAGACGAACCGCCAGTGGGAAAAAGCGCGACGAATGGCGCATAATCGCCAACACATAGCCTGCTAACAAAAGGGTTCCCATGCCGAATCGCGTCCCGCTCGATGACAAGACCGCCCGCTGGCTCCCCTGGGTGGTGGCGATTGCCTTCTTCATGCAGTCGCTGGACGGGACGATTCTGAATACGGCGCTGCCGGCAATGGCGCGGGACCTCGCCGAGAACCCGCTGCGTATGCAAGGTGTGGTGATCGCCTACATGCTCACCGTCGCCCTGCTGATCCCGGCGTCCGGCTGGATTGCCGACCGCTTCGGCACTAAGAAAATCTTCTTTGGCGCGATCATGCTGTTCAGCATCGGCTCCTTGCTGTGCGCCTTGTCCAGCAGCCTGACCATGCTGGTGGGTGCGCGGGTGATCCAAGGCTTGGGCGGCGCGCTGATGCTGCCGGTCGGAAGGCTGGTCGTTCTCCGTGCTTACCCGCGCTCCGAGCTCGTGCGGATCATGGGCTTCATCACCATTCCTGGCCTGCTCGGCCCATTGCTCGGCCCGACCATGGGCGGCTGGATGGTGCAATACCTGACGTGGCACTGGATCTTCCTGATCAACCTGCCGGTGGGCATGATCGGCTGCTACGCCGTGTGGAAATTCATCCCCGACCTGCGCGGCAGCGAGCGCACACGCTTCGATGGCCTCGGCTTTTTGCTGTTCGGCGCGGCGATGGTGTTGATCACCATCGCGATGGAAGGCCTGGGCGAACTGCACTTGCCGCACCTGCGGGTAATGTTGCTGCTGTTCGGCGGGCTGGCGTGCCTGGCGGCGTATTGGCTGCGGGCCGGGCATATCGACAATGCGCTGTTCTCGCCGGTGCTGTTCAAGACGCGCACGTTTGCGGTGGGCATTCTGGGCAACCTGTTCGCCCGCTTGGGCAGCGGCGCGCTGCCGTTCCTGGTGCCGCTGTTGTTGCAGGTAGCGCTGGGTTATTCGCCATCGCAAGCCGGTATGAGCATGCTGCCCCTGGCGGCGGCGGCGATGTTTGCCAAGTCCGTGGCGCGTCCGTTGATCGAGCGCCTGGGTTATCGCATCGTGCTCACCGGCAATACCCTGGCGCTGGGGATGATGCTCGCCAGCATGGGTCTGGTTACGGAACAGACGCCCTACCCTTTGCTGCTGGGCATGCTCGCGGTGCTGGGGGCGATCAACTCCCTGCAATTCACCGCCATGAACACAGTGACCCTGATCGACCTCGACGACGCTCAGGCCAGCAGCGGCAACAGTTTGCTTTCGGTGGTGGCGCAACTGTCCCTGAGCCTGGGCGTGGCCTGCGCCGGTGCGCTGCTCGGCGGCTTCACTGCCGAATCGGGCAATGATGGCGTGGAAAGTGTGTTGGGCGCCTTCCAGTTGACCTTCCTCACCGTGGGCATCATGGCGATGCTGGCGGCGGCGATCTTCCTGCAACTGTCGCCAACAGACGGCAAACGGGTGGTCAACCCGGACCAACATATCGAGCATTAAGCGGCGTCTCGTCTAGAACTTGCGGGGAAATTCCCACAGGGCTGGTACACTGCGCGACATTTTGTTTTGCAGAGCCAGTCCCGTGACTACCATCGCCACCGCTTTTAATACTTTGCCCCTGTCCGCCGCCATGCTGGCTAACCTCGACTCGCTGGGTTATGTCGAGATGACGCAGATCCAGGCGCAAAGCTTGCCGGTGATCCTCAAAGGGCTGGACCTGATTGCCCAGGCCAAGACCGGCAGCGGCAAGACCGCTGCATTCGGTATCGGCCTGTTGAACCCGATCAACCCGCGCTACTTCGGCTGCCAGGCGCTGGTGATGTGCCCGACGCGTGAACTGGCCGACCAGGTCGCCAAAGAAATCCGTCGCCTGGCCCGCGCCGAAGACAACATCAAGGTCCTGACCCTGTGCGGCGGCGTGTCCCTCGGTCCGCAGATCGCCTCCCTTGAGCACGGCGCCCACGTGATCGTCGGCACCCCGGGCCGCATCCAGCAACACCTGCGCAAAGGTTCGCTGGTGCTGGACGGCTTGAACACCCTGATCCTCGATGAAGCCGACCGCATGCTCGACATGGGCTTCTACGACGCGATCGAAGACATCATCAGCAAGACCCCACCACGCCGCCAAACCCTGCTGTTCTCGGCCACCTACCCGGTGAGCATCAAGCAGCTGGCCTCGAAGTTCATGCGCGCGCCGCAGCAAGTGAAAGCCGAAGCGTTCCACTCCGACGACCAGATCGAGCAGCGTTTCTACGAGATCTCCCCGGAAGAACGCATGGACGCCGTGACCAAGGTGCTGGCGCATTTCCGCCCGGCTTCCTGCGTGGCGTTCTGCTTCACCAAGCAGCAAGTACAGGAAACCGTCGACCACCTGACGTCCAAGGGCATTTCCGCCGTTGGCCTGCATGGCGACCTGGAACAGCGCGACCGTGACCAGGTGCTGGCGATGTTCGCCAACCGCAGCACCTCGGTACTGGTCGCCACCGACGTCGCCGCCCGTGGCCTGGACATTGACGCGCTGGACATGGTGATCAACGTCGAACTGGCCCGCGATTCGGAGATCCATATCCACCGCGTCGGCCGTACCGGTCGTGCGGGCGAGACCGGCATCGCAATTAGCCTGGTGGCGCCGTCCGAAGCGCACCGCGCCCAGGCCATCGAGCAACTGCAGAAGTCGCCGCTGAACTGGGACCAACTGGACAACCTCAAACCGCAAAGCGGCGGTCCGTTGCTGCCGGTGATGAGCACCCTGTGCATCGCCGCAGGCCGTAAAGACAAAGTGCGTCCGGGCGACATCCTCGGCGCACTGACCGGCGAAGCCGGCATCCCGGGCGCGCAGGTCGGCAAGATCGCGATCTTTGACTTCCAGGCCTTTGTGGCTGTTGAGCGCGGAATCGCCAAGCAAGCGTTGCAGCGCCTGAATGACGGCAAGATCAAAGGCCGTTCGTTGCGCGTTCGGATCCTGTAACACGATCTCCGCACCAATGGAGATCCAATGTGGGAGGGGGCTTGCCCCCGATAGCGGAGTGTCAGTCAATATAGATGTGACTGAACCGCCGCTATCGGGGGTAAGCCCCCTCCCACATTAACTGCATTCCAAATCAGAATTTGTATGAGGACACCGTTTTGCGCTCGACCGAAGTTGTGATCATTGGCGCCGGCGCCGCAGGCTTGATGTGCGCGCTGACCGCCGCCGGGCGCGGGCGCAAGGTGATGCTGATCGACCATGCGAACAAGGCCGGCAAGAAGATCCTGATGTCCGGCGGTGGCCGCTGCAATTTCACCAATATGTACACCGAGCCGGCCAACTTCCTCTCGCACAACGCGCACTTCTGCAAATCCGCCCTGGCCCGCTACACCCAGTGGGACTTTATCGGGCTGGTGGCCAAACACGGCGTGCCGTATCACGAGAAGAAGCTTGGCCAGTTGTTCTGCGATAACAAGTCCAGCGACATCCTCGGCATGTTGCTCGATGAATGCATCCAGACCGGCGTCAGCATGCACTTGGACACGTCGATCCAGGAGATTGCCAAGGTCGACGGCGGCTACCAGTTGCAAACCACGCTGGGTGAGTTGCGCTGCGAATCCCTGGTGATCGCCACCGGCGGCTTGTCGATTCCGACCCTGGGCGCCACCGGTTTTGGTTATCAAGTGGCCAAGCAATTCGGTCACGAACTGCTGCCAACCCGCGCCGGGCTGGTGCCGTTCACCATCACTGATCAGCTCAAGGACTTGTGCGGCGAGTTGTCCGGCACCTCCGTGGACTGTCTGGTCAGCTGCAACGACCAGAGCTTTCGCGAGAACATTCTGTTTACCCACCGTGGCCTGAGCGGTCCGGCGATCTTGCAGATTTCCTCCTATTGGGAATCCGGCGACACCGTGGAAATCAACCTGCTGCCCGACCACGACGCCCACACCTGGCTGCAACAGCAACAGGTCGAGCGCCCCAACAGCGAGCTGAAAACCCTGCTGGGTGAGATCTTCACCAAGAAGATGGCCAACCTGCTGGCGGACACCTGGTTTGCGTCCAAGCCGATGAAGCAGTACACCCACGCCGAAATCGCCGACATCGCGCAGAAGCTGGGGAGCTGGCAGCTGGTGCCGGCGGGCACCGAGGGCTATCGCACCGCCGAGGTGACGTTGGGTGGGGTGGACACGCGGGAAGTGTCGTCCAAAACCATGGAATCGCTGAAAAGCCCTGGCTTGTACTTTATTGGGGAAGTGCTGGACGTGACCGGCCATCTGGGCGGATTTAACTTCCAGTGGGCGTGGGCCTCCGGTTACGCGGCCGCGCAGTTTGTTTGACGCGACGCAGTAAAAAATGTGGGAGGGAGCTTGCCCCCGATAGCGGTGCATCAGTCACCGATATTCTGGCTGACACACTGCAATCGGGGGCAAGCCCCCTCCCACATTTTGATTTGAGGTGTGCCTGCGAATAATTTGTTGTCAGATGTGATCACCACCCTTGCCGTGGCGTCACTGATGGCTCAATTTAACGGCATCGTCCCGGAAGACTCACGACTTCATGTCATCGACCTCGTTCAAGCAGTCTATGCGGCGCCTGTGGGCGCTGGATAAATTCAGTTACAGCATTCGGGTATTCATCGCCCTCACCGGCAGCATGGCGCTGTGCTGGTATCAGGATGAAATGACGCTGCTGATCCCGCTGTTCCTGGGGATTATCGCCAGCGCCCTGGCTGAGACCGACGACAGTTGGCAGGGCCGCCTCAATGCCCTGGCAGTAACGCTGGTGTGCTTCAGCATCGCCGCGCTGTCGGTGGAATTGCTGTTCCCTTACCCCTGGATTTTCGCCATCTCCCTGGCTCTGGCGACGTTCGGCCTGACGATGCTCGGGGCGCTGGGCGAACGCTATGGCGCGATTGCGTCGGCCACCTTGATTCTGTCGGTCTACACCATGATCGGCGTGGACCAGCGCGGCGGCGCCGTCAGTGATTTCTGGCATGAGCCGTTGCTGCTGGTGGCCGGCGCGGCCTGGTACGGCGCGTTGTCGGTGCTGTGGCAGGCGCTGTTTTCCAACCAGCCGGTGCAGCAGAGCCTGGCGCGGCTGTTCCGCGAGTTGGGGCGCTACCTCAAGCTCAAGTCGTCGCTGTTTGAACCAATCCGCCAGTTGGATGTGGAGGCGCGCCGCCTGGAACTTGCCCAGCAAAATGGCCGGGTGGTGGCCGCGCTGAATGCCGCGAAAGAAATCATCCTGCACCGCGTGGGCAATGGCCGACCGGGGTCGAAGGTCAGTCGCTACCTCAAGCTGTATTTCCTGGCCCAGGACATCCACGAACGCGCCAGCTCATCCCACTACCCTTACAACGCCCTGGCCGATGCGTTCTTCCACAGCGATGTGCTGTTCCGCTGTCAGCGCTTGCTGCGCCAACAAGGCAAGGCCTGCCAGGCCCTGGCCGAGTCGATCCAACTGCGCCAACCGTTCATCTATGACGACAGCTTCGCCGAAGCCCTGAGCGACCTGAACGCCTCCCTGGAACACTTGCGCATCCAGAGCAACCCGGCCTGGCGCGGCCTGCTGCGTTCGTTGCGCGCCCTGGCGGCCAACCTGTCCACCCTTGACCGCCTGCTCGGCGACGCGAGCAACCCCGACGCCCTGGCCGACGCCACCGACAGCAACCTGTTGGACCGCGCGCCGCGCAACCTTAAAGAAATGTGGACGCGCCTGCGCACCCAACTCACGCCGACGTCGCTGCTGTTCCGACACGCGTTGCGCCTGTCACTGGCGCTGACCATCGGCTACGGCACCTTGCATGCCATCCACGCCTCCCAAGGTTATTGGATCATCCTCACCACCCTGTTTGTGTGCCAGCCCAACTATGGTGCGACGCGGCGCAAGCTCGGCCAGCGGATCATCGGCACCGCTATCGGCCTCACCGTGGCCTGGGCGCTGTTCGACCTGTTCCCAAGCCCCTTGGTGCAATCGATGTTCGCCATCGCTGCCGGCCTGGTGTTCTTTATCAACCGCACCACCCGCTACACCCTGGCCACGGCAGCAATCACCCTAATGGTGCTGTTCTGCTTTAACCAGGTGGGGGATGGCTACGGGCTGTTTTTGCCACGGCTGTTCGATACCTTGCTCGGCAGTTTGATCGCCGGCCTGGCCGTGTTCCTGTTCCTGCCGGACTGGCAAGGCCGTCGCCTGAACAAAGTGCTGGCCAACACCCTGACCTGCAACAGCATCTACCTGCGCCAGATCATGCAGCAATACGCCGCCGGCAAAAGCGACGACCTGGCCTATCGCCTGGCCCGCCGCAACGCGCACAACGCCGATGCGGCGCTGTCCACCACGCTGGCGAACATGTTGATGGAGCCGGGGCATTTCCGTAAGGAGGCGGATGTGGGCTTCCGTTTCCTGGTGTTGTCCCACACCTTGCTCAGCTACTTGTCAGGCCTAGGAGCCCACCGCGATACGCCATTGCCGGCTGAGGTGCGCGAGCATCTGATCGACGGCGCGGGTAAAACCCTCGCTGCGAGCATCGATGAAATCGCGACTGGTTTGGCCAACAAGCAACCCATTGCGATCCAAAGCGACGCCGAGGAAGCCCTGGCGGCGGACTTGGAGCAGATGCCGGATGAGATTGATGAAGGGCAGCGATTGGTGCAGACACAGTTGGCCTTGATTTGCCGGCAGTTGGGGCCGTTGCGCACCTTGGCGGCGCACCTGATCAAAGATACCAGCGCGGCTTAGGCCGCTATCGGGGGCAAGCCCCTCCCACACTTGATCGGATTCACACGGTCCAAATGTGGGAGGGGCGGTGCGACGATTCGACGTGCTCCCGATGAGGCCCGCACTGGCACTACATGCCATGGGCCTTCATCAACCGCGCATAACTGCCATCGACCTTCATCTTGGCAATCTCGCGGTCAAAGCTCGCCACAATCTGCGCGTGCTCAGGGTTCTTCAGGCTCACCAGAATATGCAGGCTGTTTTCACTCAGCGGCTGGGGCAGGAACTCCACCGTATTACGCACCCGGGCCGACTCCCGTGCCAGGTAAAAGCGCGCCACATATTCATCCTCCACCGTCAGCCGCACCCGCTGCGCCGCCAGCATGCGCACGGCCATGGCGAAGTTATGCACAGGCACTTTCTGCAACTGCGCATCCCCATCGAACGCCGCTGAATACGCATAACCACGTACCACCGCGATGGGATAGTCGTGCAGTTGCTGCAGGTTCTGAAACTCGATGGGATCGTCACGGCGCTTGATAAAACGCACGCGGTTGAGCAGGTATTCGCCGGAGAATTGCCCCAAGTGCGTACGCGCGTCGTCGTACCAGGCGTTGACCAGCACGTCATAGCGCCCGTCACCCACGCCCATCAGCGCGCGAGCCCAGGGCACCTGCTCGAAATCGCTGGCATAGCCCGCGCGAGCCAAGGCCGTGCTGACAATATCAGTGGCCAAGCCCCCGTTGATCAGCGTGGCATCGGTAAAGGGCGGCCACGCATCCGCGACCAGGCGCAGGCGCTGTGCACATGCAGGCGTTGCTAGCAGCAACACTCCAATCAAAGCAACGGCACGAGAGAATCGCGGCATGCTCAAAATCCTTGGCGGACAGGCGGTGGCCTTAGCTCAGGCTGCGCCTGAGGTTCTAACATTAGCTCAGATTACACAAAGAAACGGCCGCCGCCTGCACTCAATAGTGGCAAATTGATTTCATTCACAAAAATAGTTGATTTAGACACCCAAGCCCGTCGCGCCTACTATCCAGAACAGACATTTACGAGAGAACACACCATGACAGTCGATTGGGTCTGCAAACATCACACCGACCTGGGCAAGGAGCAGCTATACGCCATCCTGCGCTTGCGCTGCGAGGTTTTCGTTGTCGAGCAGAAGTGCGTTTATCAGGACATCGACGGGCAGGATCTGACGGGTGATACCCACCACCTGATGGCTTGGAAAGACGATGAACTGATGGCCTACCTGCGCCTGCTGGATCCGGAATCCCAAGGTGGCGACGTGGTTATCGGTCGGGTGATCGTCGCACCGGCGGCACGGGGTACCGGGCTGGGGCACGAGATGATGGAAGAAACTCTCAAGCAGATTGAGGAGACCTGGCCTGAGACGCCGATCTTCCTGTCAGCCCAGGCGCATTTGCAGGGCTATTACGGGCGGTATGGGTTTGTGGTGGCGGGTGAGGAATACCTGGAGGATGACATTCCACATATTGGTATGCGGCGCGCTTAAGGCCGCCATCGGGAGCAAGCCCCCTCCCACATTTGAATGTGTGAATACATTCAAATGTGGGAGGGGGCTTGCTCCCGATAGCGCCAGACCAGCCACCGCCAAACTCAGGGATAACCCAGAACCCGCTTGATCTGGTCGAGATTCACCTCGATCCAGCCCCGATCAATCGCGCCCCAGTCGCGAATCCGATAGTGCCCGGCATGGTTGCGGGCGCCGTCTTCCTGTTCGAATTCACACACGATATCCAGGTCAGCCAACGCCGCAATCGTGTCCTGCGCCGTTCGCCGGGGCATACCGGTGACGTCGGTCAGCGCCGGCACACTGCTGGCGAGCCCGCTGTCGATCAGGTACGCCACGTACAGGCGGCGGTAGAAGCTGCTTTTGGTCTTGCTCACATCCATGGTCAGTCGCCTTGTGCGGTCAGGGCTTGCCCTGCAGGTCGCGATACGTGAGGTACACCCGCAGGTCGAATTCCACCTGGTGGTAGCCCGGCATCATGTGATCGCAGAGTTTATAGAACGCCTTGTTGTGGTCCGATTCCTTAAAGTGCGCCAGCTCGTGCACCACGATCATGCGCAGAAATTCCGGAGCGGCGTCCTTGAACAGCGAAGCAATGCGGATCTCTTTCTTGGATTTGAGGTTGCCGCCCTGCACCCGCGAAATCGTGGTGTGCAGCCCGAGGGCGCGGTGGGTCAGATCCAGGCGGTTATCGAACAGCACTTTGTCGATCGCTGGCGCATTGCGCAGGTGTTCCTGCTTCAACGCCAGTGCGTAGGCGTACAGGGCTTTGTCGCTCTGCACCGCATGACGCTCGGGATAACGCTGCTCCAGGTAAGCGCCCAACTGGTCCTTGGCGATCAGTTGACGTACTTGCTCCTGGAGGGCTGCGGGGTAAGCCTGGAGGTATTTCAGCGCGGTCATTGAGGTCTGCAACAGGGTTCGAATGGGCGCCAGTGTAGCGAATTCAGCGCAGGCGGGCGCGTGACCAGTCGACCACTTCGTCGGCCATCAGTGGGTGCGCCGCCCACGGTCCCTGGATAAATGGGCAGCCATGGGCTTTGAGCCACTGAGCTTGCTCCTGGGTTTCCACACCCTCGGCCACCACCAGCACGTCAAAATGCCCGCACAGTTCGATAATGCTGCGTGCCATCGCTGCGTCCCTCACCGACCCCGGCAGGCGCGCGACTAATTGCGGATCGAGTTTGAGGGTGTCGAACTCCAAGTCACGCAGATGCGCCAGGGAGCATTGTCCCGAACCAAAGTCATCCAAAGCGATGCGCACCCCGATTCGGCGCAGTAACTTGAGCTGCTTGGTGGCCTCTTCCAAGCTACTCATCAGGCAATCCTCGCCGATTTCCACCTCCAACTGCCCAACCTGAAGCCCATGTCGCTCCATCACCTGCTGCAACTGGTTAGCCAGGTTGGGCATATTGAACTGGCTGCTACTCAGGCTGACGCTCAGCACCAATTCATCGTCGAAGGTGCTTTGCCACACCTGACGCTGGGCAGCGACCTGTTGATAAATCCACGCGCTCAGTTGGCTGATCAGCCGCGCTTCCTCCAGCAGCGGTAAAAACAGCCCAGGCGGTACATCGCCGACGCTGGGGTGTTGCCAACGCAATAACGCCTCGACACCGCGCAGGCGCCCATCCGCCAGAGAGACCTGAGGCTGGTAGACCAGGGTGAAATCCTTGTTTTGAATGGCAGTACGCACGCTGTCTTCGAGCATCAGCCGCGAGCGCGCGCGGCCGTTCATTTCCTGGTCGTAATAGCGATACTGCTGACGGCCCGCGCGCTTGGCTTCGTACATGGCGATGTCGGCCGCACGCAGCAAACCATTCAAGTCCGAACCGCAGTCCGGGAAGGTCGCAATGCCAATGCTCACGCCGAGCATCACATCCAAACCGTCAACCTGCTGACAAACAGAGACTCGTTCGATCAGTTTTTCCGAAATTTTTGCTGCCTGCTCTGGGAACTCCAACTCCAGCAGCGCAGTAAATTCATCACCGCCCATGCGGCCGATAATGTCGTAGGAGCGCAAGCCGCCCTGCAATTGCTCCGAAACCCAGCGTAAAACCCGGTCGCCCGCATCATGGCCCAAAGAATCGTTGACGCGCTTGAAACCGTCGAGGTCCAGGTACAGCAACACCAAGGACTGCTCTGTGCGCTCACTGCGCAACAGCGTGTTTTCCACAGCCTGGTGGAAGCCGCGTCGATTCAGCAGCCCGGTCAGCGGGTCGGTAACGGCTTGGAATTCCAACTGCTGATGCAGGTGGCGCACTTCGGACATATCCAGCACCGTCACCACCATGGCCTTCTGTTCGGCGGGCAGCGGCGCGCATGACAACGCCGCCGGCACCTGCTGGCCACGGCCGGTGCGCAGAAGCGCATCGTGCAGGCGCCAGGTTTCGCCCTTGCGGTAACCGGCGTACATCTGCGAATCCAGCCACGTGGGCACATGGGGCTTTTGCATGAAACTCAGGAATTCCTGGCCCTGCAACTCTTGGATCGGGGCATTGAGCAGGCGCGAGATCGCCGGGTTGGCGTATTCGATCACGCCCTCCTCACTCACCACCAGGATGCCCTCGGCGGCGTTATCCAACACCGAGGCATTAAAGGCCCGGGCTGACTCCAGATCATGGCTCAGGCGCTGCAAGGCCCGGCGAATGCGCTGATGCTCCAGCAACGCCTGGACCTTGGGCTTGAGAATATGCGGGTCGAAGGGTTTGAACAGGTAGTCGATGGCGCCACTGGCATAGCCTTCCAGCACGGCGGCGGGCGACTGGGCGTTGGCACTCAGGAAGATAATAGGGGTCATGCGTGTGCGCTGGTTGCCACGCATCAGGCGGGCGACTTCAAAGCCGTCCATGCCGGGCATCATGACATCCAGCAATACCAGGTCCACTTCATGCTGCAGCAGCACCTCCAGAGCTTCCAACCCGGATTCCGCGGTGACCACCTGCCAGTCATCACGTTGTAGCAGCGCACGCATGCTGATCAGGTTTTCCGGGTAGTCATCGACGACCAGAAGAACCGAACTGCCATCGCCATGAGGTGGAGCGCATTCCATGCTGGGTCTCTTCCTTAGGTCTACTCCGGTCACTTCTGAGAGAAAACACGGATAAACATTGAGGGCTCACTCTAGCCCTGGATACTGAAAATCAGAAGTGACGTGGATGCCATCATTGCGCCAAAGTTCACTCAGCCGACTAACGGTCAACCTCTACAGCCCACGGTTCATGGGAAACATGGCTTTTTGGCATTCATTTGGCGCCAATAAATTGCCAGCAAATGTTTAACAACAGGCCGGCCACCGCCTATAAAGAACCTGTAAGGCCCACGGGCCAAAGCCTTCACCCCCTGTAAAAGGCCAACGCCATGATCGACCTCTCCACTTGGAACCTGAGCATTCCGGTCGGCTCGCCCCCCGCGACTATCGACACCCCAAAGCTGCTCAGCGGCTTCAACGACCAGTACTTCCAGGCCGAAGGCAGCTACGTGCAGTTCTGGACACCCGTCACCGGCACCCGCACCGAAAACGCCATCTACCCACGCAGTGAGCTGCGCGAAACTTACGCCGACGGGCGCTTGCGTAACTGGACCTACCCCGAAGCCGACAACTTCCTGCGCGCCACCTTGGCCGTGAACCAAGTACCCTCCAGCGGCAAGATCGTCATCGGCCAGATCCACGCCTATGACAGCCAAAAACCGCTGATCAAGCTCGAATACCAGTTCAAGGAAAAGACCCAGACCGGCAACATCGTCGCCAAAGTGCGCATGCGCCCGGATGAAGGTGAAAGCCGCGTGGTCATCGTCGCGTCCAATGTGCCGCTGGAGAAAAGCTTTACCTACGTGATCAACCTCAACAAAGCCGGGCTGCTCAGCGTGTACGCCGCCGACAGTGAATGGAACGAGCGCATTGGCGCAGCGTGGGGCAGCAAGCCGCTGTACTTCAAGGCCGGCGCGTATGTGCAGGACAACAGCGGGGACAGCAAGGAAGGCGCGAAGGTGACGTTTGCGAAGTTGGATATTGATCACGAGTGATGCGTGACCCAACGTTTTCGCGATATCACGCATAGCCAAATCATCTTGAAAACTGTCAGGCCTCACAGTCGCCAAGATTAACCTATTGGGGGAATCTAACGCCCATAACCGTGGGCCTCCCCCATGGATCTGGAGTCTTGAGATGCGCATCTCAATGCATGACATCCGTAAAAAACTTCAATCGACGAAGAAATTCAAAATAGACGTCCGCCTGAGCGATAGCTCCGACGAGACCGATGAAGGAGAAGACCCAAGGTTCGACGATAAAAAAGCAGAGCTGACTTACTATCGCTCAGCAGGCGTGTACCGGACCGTCAACCTCAGGACATAAAGACCATTGAGCCGATCAGCGATAACACAAGTCATCGAACCCTTTGGATTACTGAGCCCGGCATAAACTCGGCAGGTGTTTTCTGTTGCCCCAAGGATGATTCACTGACATCCCCAGCCTCTTAAACAATGCACCAGCTCCTGCGGTAAGGGCACTTGCTACCGCCGGAAGCCGCTGCGCAGTCCAACCGAAGCGCCCTTGCCACACGCAGTTTTCTGTTCGCTCTCTCGATTGACAGCCAACTAATCCGGCCCTTTTTGAATCGATAGCCCATCCGCTATTAACGACCTGCATCTCCCGCTACCTGGACCATCAAGGCGTGGCTGCCTTATAACAGGTGGAGGGCTGGAATTCGCACTAACATACATAGCAAAAAGTCATAAAAAACTGTTAATTATTACAGGTTTCAAAACCATTATTTCAATCCAAACTAATTATCACAAGATGGAAAAAAGGTTTATGCAGCGAACACGCCATCCTGACAAACCATGGCGCCCCCCTAGTTAGAGCAACATTAAATATCACTTACCCGTACAACTTTGTTGTTCGAAAAAACAAGGAGCATTCAAATGAGCGTCATTACCCCTATCATCGAAAGAATAAACGGCTCTACAGCATCGCCAAGCGCTACAGCTCTCGTTGACCGCTCTTTCAGAATCGAAGGCATTGGCTTTCCAAATGGGGAACTAGAGGTACGACTGGGCGCTGCCAGCAGCAAGCCACTGAAAACGATAAAAATCTCAGCGAATGGAATATTTTCAGATAGTGTAATGGCCTCAATCTCAGGCCCTGTTACTTTGACGCTGACTGAAACTGATGCGACCCCGAAACAAGTCTCGATAAATCTTGATATTCAGAAAAAAATCACTGAAAACTTAGCCGATGAAGAGTTGAGATTCGCCCTTAATCAAGAATTTGTTACCAATAACAACTTTAAATTCATACACGAGGGCAACATCGAGCGATCTTTCAGCAAATCCATAGAAGCCATAAGCAAGACTAACCTTAGACAATATGTAATTAGTGACATTCAGCGCGAAGCACTCTTCGGGCCTAAAGTCTATGTTAGTAGATCAGAGCAGGCCGTGGCCGCATCGGTAAAAATTTATTTGCGAGGAACAGATGATGTCCCTCTCAATTTCAACAAAATGAGTTTTTCATATATCGCTGTTGGCCCTTTGTCATTCGAATGGTCGGATGGCAAAACCACTACCCCCATAAAAGCAGCAACACAGGGTTTAGACCGGTTTACCTTCAGCACTTTAAACATGGAGCATATTGTTATAAGGAGCAAGCCAACGGGCTCATTCTATTTTGTAGCAGGAAACTTTGAAGCGGAGCCTGTATAACGTCCAAAATCAGCTAAATATAACAACCCGTCTCACGACGGGTTGTTATATTGCACAACTACAGGACACCGTAAATTTCATGCCCGCGAGCGAGGCTCCAACGAACATTACGCTTGCTCATCAAAAACCCGCATCGCCACGGGTTTATTCACGCTTGCGGTTCAATTCACCTTAGCGTTCAACTCACCTTTCAGGTAACGCTGGTACATCGCTTCCAGCGAGATCGGCTTGATCTTCGAGCCGTTGCCGGCAGTGCCGAAGGCTTCGTAGCGAGCGATACACACATCACGCATCGCGGTTACGGTGGCGCCGAAGAATTTACGCGGGTCAAATTCGCTCGGGTTGGTGGCCATCAGGCGACGCATTGCGCCGGTGGACGCCAGGCGCAGGTCGGTGTCGATGTTGACCTTGCGCACGCCGTGCTTGATGCCTTCAACGATTTCTTCAACCGGTACGCCGTAGGTTTCTTTGATGTCGCCGCCGTACTGGTTGATGATCGCCAGCCACTCTTGCGGGACCGAGGAAGAACCGTGCATCACCAAGTGGGTGTTAGGGATGCGCTTATGGATTTCCTTGATGCGGTCGATGGCCAGCACGTCGCCGGTAGGCGGCTTGGTGAACTTGTAGGCGCCGTGGCTGGTGCCGATGGCGATGGCCAGGGCATCGACCTGGGTCTTCTTGACGAAGTCAGCGGCTTCTTCCGGATCGGTCAGCATTTGGCTGTGATCAAGCACGCCTTCGGCGCCGATGCCGTCTTCTTCGCCGGCCATACCGGTTTCCAGGGAACCCAGGCAGCCCAGTTCGCCTTCAACCGAGACGCCGCAGGCGTGAGCCAGGGCTACGGTTTGCTGGGTTACGCGCACGTTGTATTCGTAGTCGGTTGGGGTCTTGCCGTCTTCGCCGAGGGAGCCGTCCATCATCACCGAGCTGAAGCCCAGTTGGATGGAGCGCTGGCACACGTCTGGGCTGGTGCCGTGGTCCTGGTGCATGCACACCGGGATGTGCGGAAATTCTTCGATTGCGGCGAGGATCAGGTGACGCAGGAATGGAGCACCGGCGTATTTGCGGGCACCGGCCGAAGCCTGGACGATCACTGGGGAGTCGGTCTTGTCAGCGGCTTCCATGATGGCGCGCATCTGCTCAAGGTTGTTGACGTTAAAGGCTGGAACGCCGTAGCCGAACTCGGCTGCGTGGTCCAGCATTTGACGCATGCTGATAAGTGCCATTGTGTTGTCTCTCCCGGTCGAGGGTCGTTAATCGTGCAAGCCTGCCGTAGCGGCGGCTGCTATTCAAGTTATTGCCGGTCAGGTTTTGCATGCCTGGCCTGCTGAATCGTTATTGCAGTGTCCGGCTCGCCATTTGGAACCGAATCAATGTGGGAGGGGGCTTGCTCCCGATAGCGATCTATCAGTCGCTGACTTCGGTGACTGACCCACCGCAATCGGGAGCAAGCCCCCTCCCACATTTGGATCTCAATACATTCGAGACCGTGTTCTGTTTACTGGGCCTTGCAGCCCCGCCCGATCAAATCGTCGGTGGCAACCCAGTAAATCAGGCCTTCCTCACCCTTGGTGTGAAACGCCAACTGGTCGTTGCTGTACAGCACGCCCGAAGCGGCAACGTCCTGTTTAAGGCGGTAAACCTGGTCGGAACCGCCGAGGCGTACATCCACCTCGCTACGGGCCTGGTTGGCAAATCGCCAGTTGACCTCGGCCTTGCTGTCGCAGGTCCAAGTGGTCCACTTATCGGCAGGCTCTGCCTTGTTGAACATGTTCATGCTGCTGCAACCGGCCAGTAGGGCCAGGGCTGCCAGGGCGAAAACGCCTTTCATTGCCAATCCTCGCAGCGGCGCCAGAGGCCGCCGATGCTGTCGGTTAGTTGATCAGACCCGTCAAGGGCAACCCTGTTCCTGACCGTTGGGCGCGGAGTCGTATTTCTCCAGCCGTTCGTTGCCGATGCGCTTGTTGATCACCGGCATGGTCTCGGCTTGCCAGTCAGCCTGGTAGCAGCTCTTTTTCTGCACAGGCAACGGCTTTCCAGCCTCCTGCGCCGCGCTTGGCGTGCTGCCGCAGCCGGCCAGAAGGCCCGCTGCGATCAACAGTGCCAACGACTTGATCATGGGAATGCTCCTTTTCCTGATCACGGGCCTTAGCCTTTGGCTCGAGCTTCCAACACTTCAACGGCGGGCAGCACTTTGCCTTCGACGAATTCAAGGAACGCGCCGCCACCAGTAGAAATGTAGGAGATACGGTCAGCCACACCATATTTGTCGATGGCCGCCAGGGTGTCGCCACCGCCAGCGATGGAGAACGCCGAGCTTTCAGCGATGGCATTGGCCAGCACTTTGGTGCCGTTGCCGAACTGGTCAAACTCGAACACGCCGACCGGGCCGTTCCACAGAATGGTCTGGGAGGCTTTCAGCAGTTCGGCGAAGTTGGCTGCGGTTTGCGGACCGATGTCCAGGATCATGTCGTCGGCAGCCACGTCAGCGATGAGCTTGACGGTGGCGGCGGCGCTTTCAGCGAATTCCTTGGCAACCACCACGTCAACCGGCAACGGCACACTGACCTTGGCAGCGATGGCGCGAGCGGTATCCAGCAGGTCCGGTTCATACAGGGACTTGCCCACCGGGTGGCCGGCTGCGGCCAGGAAGGTGTTGGCGATGCCACCACCGACGATCAATTGGTTGCAGATCTGGCTGAGGCTGTTGAGCACGTCCAGCTTGGTGGACACCTTGGAGCCAGCCACGATGGCAGCCATCGGCTGAGCCGGTGCGCCGAGGGCCTTGCCCAGTGCATCCAGTTCAGCAGCCAGCAGCGGGCCAGCAGCCGCGACCTTGGCGAACTTGGCCACGCCGTGGGTGGAACCCTCAGCACGGTGAGCCGTACCGAACGCATCCATCACAAACACGTCGCACAGGGCTGCGTATTGCTGGGCCAGTTCGTCGCTGTTCTTTTTCTCGCCTTTGTTGAAGCGCACGTTTTCGAACAGCACGATGTCGCCGGCCTTGACGTCAACGCCACCCAAGTAGTCAGACACCAACGGCACTGTGCGGCCCAGGGCCTCACTCAGGTAATCGGCCACAGGCTTGAGGCTGTTTTCTTCCGAGAACTCACCTTCGGTCGGACGACCCAGGTGGGAGCAGACCATTACGGCCGCGCCTTTTTCCAGGGCCAGCTTGATGGTCGGCAGCGAAGCCCGGATTCGCGCATCGCTGGTGACAACACCGTCCTTGACTGGGACGTTGAGGTCTTCGCGAATCAGTACGCGCTTACCTTGCAGATCGAGGTCGGTCATCTTCAACACGGTCATGGGTCGCAGTTCCTGAATTGACTTATTTAAAGGGCAGGTTTTGATGAGGCAACGTGCAGATAGTGTTCTGCAACATCCAGCATGCGGTTGGCAAAACCCCATTCGTTATCGAACCAGGCCAGGATATTCACCAGCCTCGGGCCGGAAACGCGGGTCTGGCTGGCATCGACAATTGCCGAATGCGGGTCATGGTTGAAGTCACAACTGGCGTGGGGCAACTCGGTGTAGGCCAGTAAGCCTTTGAGCGGGCCGCTGGTGGCGGCATCGCGCAGAATCCGGTTGACCTCCACCGCATCGGTGTCGCTGACGGTTTGCATGGTGATGTCCAGACAAGACACGTTTACCGTCGGCACCCGTACGGCTTTGGCCTGAATTCGCCCGGCAAGTTCCGGCAGCAGGCGTTCGATGCCACGGGCCAGGCCGGTGGACACCGGAATCACCGACTGGAACGCCGATCGCGTACGGCGCAGGTCTTCGTGGTGATAGGCGTCGATCACCGGCTGGTCGTTCATCGCCGAATGGATGGTGGTGATCGATACGTAATCGATGCCAATCGCCTGATCCAACAGGCGTAACAGTGGCACGCTGCAGTTGGTGGTGCAGGAGGCGTTGGACACCAGCAGCTCATGGCCGGTCATGCAATCCTGGTTGATGCCGTAGACGATGGTGGCGTCGACATCCGCCTCGCTGGCCATTGGCTGGGAAAACAGCACACGCGGCGCGCCGGCGTCGAGAAAACGCTGGCCATCGGCGCGGGTGTTATAGGCACCGGAGCACTCCAACACCAGGTCGACGCCCAGCGCCGCCCAGTCGATGCCCTCGGGGGTGGCACTGCGCAGTACTTTTACGCAGTCGCCTTTGATATGCAGACAATCGCCCTCAACCCGCACTTCGCCAGGGAAGCGGCCGTGGGTGGAGTCAAAGCGTGTCAGGTATTCGATGCTGGCCATGTCGGCCAAATCGTTGATCGCGACAATTTCAAACCCGGCTGCCGCCCCTCGCTCGAACAGAGCACGCAAGACGCAACGACCAATGCGGCCGTAGCCGTTGAGTGCAACTTTGTAGGGACGCGGTTGGGGCATGGGGTTCTCGATCAAGGTTAGTTCGGTGCTGAATGCACTATCGCCATCGCGGGCAAGCCCGCTCCCACATTAGACCGCGATCCAAATGTGGGAGCGGGCTTGCCCGCGATAGCGCCAGTTCAGACAACGCAGACTGACTTAGTCTTCCAGCAGCTCTTCAGCCTGACCCAGGATGTTTTCCAGGGTGAAACCGAACTCTTCGAACAAGGCTGGAGCCGGCGCCGACTCACCGTAGGTGGTCATGCCGATCACGCGACCTTCCAGGCCCACGTACTTGTACCAGTAGTCGGCGTGAGCCGCTTCGATGGCGATACGCGCGCTGACCTGCAACGGCAGGACCGATTGCTTGTAGCCGGCATCCTGGGCTTCGAACACGCTGGTGCACGGCATGGACACAACGCGCACGTTACGGCCTTGGGCAGTCAGCTTGTCGTAGGCCTGAACGGTCAGGCCCACTTCGGAACCGGTGGAGATCAGGATCAGCTCCGGCTCACCCACGCAGTCTTTGAGCACGTAGCCGCCACGGCTGATGTCGGCGATCTGTGCGTCGGTACGCACTTGGTGCTGCAGGTTCTGACGGGAGAAGATCAGCGCCGAAGGGCCGTCTTTACGCTCGATGGCGTGCTTCCATGCCACGGCGGATTCCACCGCGTCGGCTGGGCGCCAGCAATCCAGGTTCGGCGTGGTGCGCAGGCTGGTCAGTTGCTCGACCGGCTGGTGCGTCGGGCCGTCTTCGCCCAGACCGATGGAGTCGTGGGTGTAGACATGGATCACACGCTTCTTCATCAGCGCAGCCATACGTACCGCGTTGCGCGCGTATTCCATGAACATCAGGAAGGTTGCGCCGTAAGGCACCAGGCCGCCGTGCAGGGACACGCCGTTCATGATGGCGCTCATGCCGAACTCGCGCACGCCGTAGTACATGTAGTTGCCGCTGGCGTCTTCGGCCGAGACACCTTTGCAACCTTTCCACAGGGTCAGGTTGGAACCGGCCAGGTCAGCCGAACCGCCGAGGAACTCAGGCAGCAGTGGGCCAAAGGCGTTCAGGGTGTTCTGGCTGGCTTTACGGCTGGCGATGGTCTCGCCCTTGGCCGCGACTTCGGCGATGTAGGCCGAGGCTTTTTCCGAGAAGTCGGCAGGCAGGTCGCCAGCGAGGCGGCGAACCAGCTCATTGGCCAGCTCTGGGAATTCGGCTGAGTAGGCAGCAAAACGCTGGTCCCACTCGGCTTCGGCCGCCAGGCCTTTTTCCTTGGCGTTCCATTCGGCGTAGATGTCGGCCGGAATTTCGAACGGGCCGTGGTTCCACTTCAGCGCTTCACGGGTCAAGGCGATTTCCGCGTCACCCAGTGGGGCGCCGTGGCAGTCTTCTTTACCTTGCTTGTTCGGCGAACCGAAGCCGATGGTGGTCTTGCAGCAGATCAGGGTCGGCTGCGCGCTCTTGCGAGCGGTGTCGATGGCAGTCTTGATCTCTTCCGGATCGTGGCCGTCGACATTGCGGATCACCTGCCAGTTGTAGGCTTCGAAACGCTTAGGGGTGTCGTCGGTGAACCAGCCTTCGACTTCGCCGTCGATGGAGATGCCGTTGTCATCGTAGAAGGCGATCAGCTTGCCCAGGCCCAGCGTGCCGGCCAGCGAAGCGACTTCGTGGGAAATGCCTTCCATCATGCAGCCATCACCCAGGAACACGTAGGTGTGGTGATCGACGATGTCGTGGCCAGGACGGTTGAATTGCGCGCCCAGGACTTTTTCAGCCAGTGCGAAACCTACAGCGTTGGCCAGGCCTTGGCCCAGGGGACCGGTGGTGGTCTCGACGCCTGGGGTGTAGCCGAACTCAGGGTGACCCGGAGTACGGCTATGCAGCTGGCGGAAGCTCTTGAGGTCATCAATGGTGACGTCGTAGCCGGTCAGGTGCAGCAGCGAGTAGATCAGCATCGAGCCGTGGCCGTTGGACAGCACGAAGCGGTCACGGTCGGCGAAGGACGGGTTGCTCGGGTTGTGTTTCAGGTAATCACGCCAAAGTACCTCGGCGATATCCGCCATGCCCATCGGGGCACCGGGATGGCCGCTGTTGGCTTTTTGCACGGCATCCATGCTGAGGGCACGAATGGCGTTGGCACGCTCACGACGGCTGGGCATCGCTGTTCTCCTGAGGATTTTGAAGAGTGAATGATTAAAAGAAACGGAAAAAAGGACCGGCATTTTCCCTCAGCCACCGCCTGCGGGCAATGACAGATAGTCACTTGTGGCTGTTTTTCCTGTGCTTTGCGCGGCAATCGCCTGCATTGACCGCCTACTTGTTCGTCTAAAAGTTATAGCGGCTGCTTATAACCGCCACTTATCGATCAATATCAAAACTTTTTGATATTGACCTTGCGAGGATATCCACCCGTCACTAGACTGCTGCCCTTATGAATCTACCCGTGCCCTCACTGCGTCCCGACGACGGCGATGAACTGGCAGCCTTGTGCAAGGCCGCTGGCGACCCGTTGCGTCTGAACGTCTTGCGCGCACTGGCAAACGATTCCTTCGGCGTACTGGAACTGGCGCAGATCTTCGCCATCGGCCAGTCCGGCATGAGCCACCATTTGAAGGTGCTGTCCCAGGCCGACCTAGTGGCCACACGCCGCGAAGGCAATGCAATTTTTTACCGCCGCGCCCTGCCCCACACCGACCTGCTCGGCGGCAAGCTGCACGCCGCCCTGCTCGAAGAAGTCGACAACCTGAGCCTGCCAACCGACGTACAGTCGCGTATCGGTCAGGTTCACGGGCAACGCGCAGCGGCGAGTCAGGATTTTTTCGCACGGGTGGCCGAGAAGTTTCGCGCGCAGCAAGACTTGATCGCCGGTCTGCCGCAGTACCGCGACAGCGTGCTGGCGCTATTGGACAAGCTGAGCTTCAGTGATGAGGCGACCGCGTTGGAAGTCGGGCCTGGGGACGGCGGTTTTCTGCCGGAGTTGGCGCGCCGCTTTCATCAAGTAACCGCGCTGGACAACAGCCCGGCGATGCTCGAACTGGCGCGCCAGTTGTGCGAGCGTGAATCGCTGCGCAATGTGACCCTGCAACTGGCTGACGCCTTGAGCGGCACACAGATCAAAGCCGACTGCGTGGTGCTGAACATGGTCTTGCACCATTTCGCCGCCCCCGCCGACGCGTTAAAGCAAATGGCCGGGTTGCTGCACCCCGGCGGTAGCCTGTTGGTTACGGATTTATGCAGCCACAACCAGAATTGGGCCAGGGAGGCCTGCGGTGATCTCTGGTTGGGTTTTGAACAGGACGATCTGGCCCGTTGGGCCACCGCTGCGGGGCTCGTTCCCGGGGAAAGCCTCTATGTAGGCTTACGTAATGGTTTCCAGATCCAGGTTCGCCATTTTCAGCGACCGGCTGGCGACACTCACCATCGGTAATATCAGGAAAACATCGAGATGAGCGAATACTCCCTTTTCACCTCCGAGTCCGTGTCTGAAGGGCATCCGGACAAAATCGCCGACCAGATTTCTGATGCGGTGCTGGACGCCATCATTGCTGAAGACAAGTTCGCCCGTGTGGCGTGCGAGACTCTGGTGAAAACCGGTGTAGCGATCATCGCTGGCGAAGTGACCACCACCGCCTGGGTTGACCTGGAGCAGATCGTCCGTGACGTGATCACCGACATCGGCTACACCAGCTCCGACGTCGGCTTCGACGGCGCGACCTGCGGCGTGATGAACATCATCGGCAAGCAGTCCCCAGACATCAACCAGGGTGTCGACCGTGCCAAGCCGGAAGACCAGGGTGCCGGCGACCAGGGCCTGATGTTCGGCTATGCCAGCAACGAAACCGACGTGCTGATGCCTGCACCGATCACTTTCTCGCACCAGTTGGTACAGCGCCAGGCCGAAGCCCGCAAATCCGGCCTGCTGCCATGGCTGCGCCCGGACGCCAAGTCCCAGGTGACCTGCCGCTATGAAGGCGGCAAAGTCGTCGGTATCGACGCTGTCGTATTGTCGACCCAGCACAACCCGGACGTGTCCTACGCCGACCTGCGTGAAGGCGTGATGGAGCTGATCGTCAAGCACGTACTGCCGGCCGAGCTGCTGAGCAAAGACACCCAGTTCCACATCAACCCGACTGGCCAGTTCATCATCGGTGGCCCGGTGGGCGACTGTGGCCTGACCGGTCGCAAGATCATCGTCGACAGCTACGGCGGCATGGCTCGTCACGGCGGCGGCGCGTTCTCCGGTAAAGATCCGTCCAAGGTTGACCGTTCGGCCGCTTACGCAGGTCGTTATGTGGCCAAGAACATCGTTGCTGCCGGCTTGGCCGAGCGTTGCGAGATCCAGGTGTCCTACGCCATTGGTGTGGCCCAGCCTACGTCGATCTCGCTGAATACCTTCGGTACCGGCAAGATCAGCGACGACAAGATCGTTAAGCTGGTGCGTGAGATCTTCGACCTGCGCCCTTACGCGATCACCACCATGCTCGACCTGCTGCACCCGATGTACCAGGAAACCGCAGCCTACGGCCACTTCGGCCGCACCCCGGAGCAGAAGACCGTCGGCGACGATACCTTCACCACCTTCACGTGGGAAAAAACCGACCGCGCCAACGACCTGCGCACCGCCGCCGGCCTGTAAGTACGCGTTGCACCCAAAAGCCCTGCCGGGTTCGCCCGGCAGGGTTTTTTATTGCCTGCGCGATCACCTTCACATTTTTTGGATCCAAACCTTGCAGGCCCAATGATGGCCCTCTAGAATCCGCGCCCTCTCGGGCCCTCTACCTTATTTGGATATTGCCCTGCGCCAGCCCGGGATAGACACGCGCGCAGGCAATCGAACATTGAGGTTTTTCATGCGCATCTCCACGCTCGCCCCTGCTGCCCTTCTGCTCAGCCTGTTCGCCCTGCCGGCCCACGCCGCCGACCTGAGCGCACTGAGTGGCGCCCTGAGCTCCCAGTTGGGTGGCGGTAACTCCGGCGACTGCCAGAAGCAAGCCGCAGACCTGCAAACCAAAATCGATGCGGCCGAAGCCAGCAAAGACGCCTTCAAAGTGAAGGCCTTCAAAGCGGCGCAAGACCAGATCAACAAAGGTTGTGACAAACTGTCTGAAGCCCAGGCCAAAGCCGATGCCAAGCAGCAAACCCAGGAAGCCAAGGCTGACAAGCCGGATGCCGTGAAAGCCTTGGGCGGTTTGTTCAAGTAAGCAGAAACACCCGGTAAAAAGCCCCGCACTGTCGGGGCTTTTTTGTGGCCGGGAGGTTCATTTAGGCTGGGCACCCTTTCCGAGCAAGGATGCTCATGATGCGTTTACTGATTGCTCTGTCACTCAGCGCGCTGCCCTTTTTGGCATGGGCCGAAGCCTGTACCGATGAGGCCAGAACCCAGGTCGACACCCTGGCCGAACAGGTCCGTCTGTGGGACGACAGCTACCACCGCCTCGGCCAATCACCCGTCCACGATGAACTCTACGACCAAGCCCGCCAGCGCCTAGCCCATTGGCGCCAGTGCTTCCCTCAAACCCTCGCAAAACCTGACAACCCGCTGGCCGGCGCTCGGGGCACCTTCCGGCATCCCGTTGCTCATACTGGCCTGGAAAAACTGCTGGATGAACAGGCCGTCGCTGCCTGGCTCGATAGCCGACAAGACGTGTGGATTCAACCCAAGGTCGACGGGGTTGCAGTGACGCTGGTGTATCGTCAGGGCCGGTTGGAGCAAGTGATCAGCCGCGGCGATGGCGCACTTGGTCAGGACTGGTCCGCTTCCGCCCGCAGGATCCCCGGCATTGTCCAGCAACTGCCGGAGCCTATCGACGTGGTACTGCAAGGCGAGCTCTATTGGCGCTTGGACGACCACGTGCAATCGACCACTGGTGGGCTCAATGCCCGCAGCAAGGTGGCTGGCCTGATGAACCGTCGACAGCTGAGTGACGCCGACGCCGCTGGTATAGGCCTGTTTGTCTGGGCCTGGCCGGACGGCCCAAGCGTATTTACCGAGCGCCTGGCCACCCTGGCACGATGGGGTTTCACCGACAGCCTGCGTTACAGCCAGCCCATCCGAACTCTCACCGAAGCCGCGCACTGGCGCATGTATTGGTACAACCACTCACTGCCCTTCGCCAGTGATGGAGTGGTGCTGCACCAAGCATCACGAGCGCCCGGCAAGCGCTGGCAAGTCAGCGCCCCCTATTGGGCGGTCGCCTGGAAGTACCCGACTTCCAAGGCGCTGGCTCTGGTACGCAAGGTGCAGTTCAAGATCGGCCGCACGGGGCGCATCACCCCCATTCTGGAGTTGGAGCCGGTGCGGCTGGACGACCGACAGATCCGCCGTGTCAGCGTCGGCTCCTTGAAACACTGGCAAGCGCTGGATATTCGCCCTGGCGACCAAGTATCCATCAGCCTGGCGGGCCAGGTGATCCCTCGGTTGGACCACGTGATCCTGCGCAATCCCACGCGGATCGACCTGCCAGTGCCCGACCCGCGAGACTTTCACGCCCTGAGTTGCTGGCAACTGGACCCAGGCTGCGAAGAACAGTTGCTCGCACGCCTGACCTGGCTGAGTAGCAACCAGGGCCTGGCGTTACCGCACATGGGGCGCGAGACGTGGAACGTATTGATCCAGGCCGGTCTAATCGCAGGCTTTCTCGATTGGTTAACCCTGGATGCGGCAGAGCTTGCTAACATTGATGGCTTGGGTGAGCGCAGCCGCACCCGACTGCTCGACAGCCTTCACAGCGCTCGGCAACGACCCTTTGCACAATGGCTAAAAGCCTTGGGTGTGCCGCCTGCGGCCCGCAGCAACCTGGAAGGAAACTGGCAGACACTGGTTGCCAGAGACACCCAGGCCTGGTTGGAGATCGATGGCATAGGTCCGGCTCGTGCAGCGCAACTGAGCGCTTTTTTTCGCGACCCGCAGGTACAGTCCTTAGCTGAAACATTACGTGTGGCCGGAATAGACGGGTTTTGAACGCGCCCCCAGCCACCTTTAAACCACCGCAGAATTCACCCTGCCCTTTGCGAATCTGGAGCCCCACATGAAATTCCTCGCCCCTTTTGCCCTGCTGACCGTCGCAAGCTTCATGGCCACGCCGCTGCTGGCCGCCGAAGAAGCCACCCAACTCACCGGCTGCGCCGCTAAGCGCCAAGCCATCAGTACCCAGATCGAACAAGCCAAGGCCCATGGCAACAGCGACCAACAAGCCGGCCTGGAAAAAGCCCTGAGCGAAGTCACCGCCAATTGCACCGACGCCTCGCTGAGGAAGGAGCGGGAAAACAAGGTGCTTGACGCCAAGCACGACGTCAGCCGCCGTCAGGCGGACCTCGACAAGGCAATGAAAAAGGGCGACGCGGAGAAGATCAACAAGCGTAAGGACAAACTTGCCGAGTCCCGCAAGGAACTGCAGGACGCCGTGGAAGAACTTGACCAGTAAAACCGGTCAGTGGTCCCGAAACTGTTTATGGCAGGCACTGCAGGCATCTTCGACTTTCTGTACGGCAGGGGAAAGGTTACTGGCCTTGTAGGGCTGCACTTGGCTGGCGATCACCAATTCACCGGTGGCCGCCTCCAGGTCGCGGGCCAACTGCTGGAATTGCGCTTGTTTTTGCCACACGTCATCCTTGGCGCTGGTGTGATCTTCCTCGCGCACGCTCGGAAAGTGTTTCCAAGGTTCATGGGACAACGCATCGAGCTTGACCGCGCCCTCAGCGAATTTCGCGCCGTCGAACGCAATGCGTCCGCGCAACATGCCGCCCAGGTCTTCGCCGGTCTTGAGCATCTGCTTGAAGATCGCCTTGCGCTGGCCCAAGGGCGAATTCGGATCGACACCGCCGCAGGCAGACACTGCCAGGCAGGCCAACAATACAACCGTCAATTTTTTAAAAGTCATGGTGGCTCAGGGTCACGGGAAACGGCGGCCAGTATCCTCGCCCCACCCGCAAAGACCAATAGCCCTATTAATAATAAGGGTTGCCCAACGGCGCTACGGCGCGGGCAACCGTTTCAGGAATTACATGTATGAGTCTCACATTGAAACCCTGGAGCCGCCGCCTGGCATGGGCTCTGCCGATGATTGCGCTGCTGGCCGGCTGCGACGCGGGCAAGGACACCGGCAAAGACACGGCCAAAGATGAAGTTGCCAAACCCCACGCCGTCGCCACCTATGTAAACGCACCTTGGGAAGCACTGCCGGCGGTGTCCGACAGCGACCTGCTGGCCGGCTTTGAGTCATGGCGCAGTGCTTGCCAACGCCTGAAGGCCGACCCTGTATGGGGCGCGACCTGCGCGGCAGCGGCCAGCGTGCCGGGCAATGCTGTGGCGGTGCGAGGCTTTCTCAAGGAGCGTCTGGATGTGTTCGGCTTGCGCTCGTCCGATAACACCCCTAACGGTTTAATCACCGGCTACTACGAACCGGTCTACCCCGGCAGCCTGACCAAGACTGCCACCGCCCACGTGCCGGTGTATGGCGTGCCGGATGACCTGATCATCGTCAACCTGGAAAGCATTTATCCTGAACTGAAAGGCAAGCGCCTGCGCGGTCGTCTTGAAGGTCGCGTGCTCAAGCCTTATGACGATGCCAGCGCCATCAACGGCCAAGGCTCCACAGCTAAGCCGATCGCCTGGCTGACCAACCCGATGGACCTGCAATTTCTGCAAATCCAGGGTTCAGGCCGCATTCAATTGAAAGACGGGCGCCAACTGCGCGTCGGTTACGGCGACCAGAACGGCTATCCCTACCGCCCTATCGGCCGCTGGCTGGTGGAGCAAGGCGAGTTGAAAAAAGAAGACGTGACCATGGGCGCCATCAGCGCCTGGGCGAAGGCGCACCCGGAACGAATCCCGGAACTGCTGGCGAGTAACCCCAGCTACGTGTTCTTCAGTGCTCGCCCCGACAGCAACGAAGGCCCACGTGGCTCGCTGAACGTGCCGTTGACCGCCGGCTACAGCGTGGCGGTGGATCGCAAAGTCATCCCGCTGGGCAGCCTGCTGTGGCTGTCGACGACAAAGCCCGATGGTTCGCCGATCGTTCGACCGGTCGCGGCCCAGGACACCGGCGGTGCAATTACCGGTGAGGTGCGTGCGGATTTGTTCTGGGGCACCGGCGATGCGGCAGGTGAGCTGGCGGGGAACATGAAGCAGCAAGGGCAAATCTGGATGCTATGGCCCAAGGGCGCAGCGTTGCCGCAGGTGCCGGAGATACTCTAGATCAACTGTGGGGGCGGTTGGACTTGCCGCCCCTCACAAATGGATCTGCGTCACGGCTCAGATCGAGACAAAGAAGAAACTCGCAATCAACGCCATGCCCACGAACCATACCAGTGAACGCAGGATCGCCCAGTCGGCCACGTAGCAAATGATGTACAAGAGGCGGCTGGTGATAAACAGCACGGCCAGTACATTGATGGTCACCAGTTCGGCCGTACCCGCCAGGTGCGCGATAATCACCGCCGCTGCAAATGCCGGGGTAACTTCAAAGCTGTTGAGCTGGGCGTTGTGGGCGCGCCGAGCGAACCCATCGAGAGTCTCCAGAAAAGCGCGAGGGTCATGGTTCTGCCGAGGCCCGAACTTGCCCTGACTGAACTTGGCCAACCCTGTGCACAGGTAAGGCAAGAAAATTGCGATCAACACACACCAGAAAGCTACCGTCATCACTGATTCCTTTTTAGTTTTCTATTTTTAATTTGAAACAGAAATTAGAGTTTTAGCACCAATTCTGGCAAGCCGCACCCACCGCTATGAGCCGCCACACGCCAAAAGGTTCTACCGGTGTTTTGCGCCCTGCCTGCAACCTCAGGCCGCTGCGGCGGTCCATCCACCCACTCATGACTGATCTTTCCCACTCCAAGGACCCCGGATGCTTGAACTTGTCGCCGCCTTCATTTGCCTCACCACCCTGCTCACCTATGTGAACTTCCGTTTTATCGGACTGCCGCCCACCATCGGTGTGATGGTCACGGCCCTGCTGTTTTCCCTGATCCTGCAAGGCTTGAGCGTGCTCGGCTACCCAGGCCTTGAGGAGCGTATCCAGCAACTGATCGGCCAGATCGACTTCGGCGACTTGCTGATGAACTGGATGCTGTCATTCCTGCTGTTCGCCGGCGCTTTGCACGTCAACCTCAACGATCTGCGCAGCTACCGCTGGCCCATCGGCCTGCTGGCAACCTTCGGCGTGTTGATCGCCACCGTAGTGATCGGCAGTCTGGCGTACTACATTTTTGCCCTGTTCGGCTGGCACGTGAGCTTCCTCTACTGCTTGCTGTTCGGCGCACTCATCTCGCCCACGGACCCGATTGCGGTACTCGGTGTATTGCGAACCGCCAATGCGTCGAAACCGCTGAAAACCACCATCGTCGGCGAGTCGCTGTTCAACGACGGTACAGCGGTGGTGGTATTTACCGTGCTGCTGGGCATCGCACAATTGGGCGAGACGCCTACCGTGGGCGCCACAGCCATGTTGTTTGTCCATGAAGCCGTTGGCGGCGTGGCGTTCGGGGGGCTGATCGGCTATCTGGTCTACCTGATGATCAAGAGCATCGAACAGCACCAGATCGAAGTCATGCTGACCCTCGCCCTGGTGATCGGCGGCTCAGCGATGGCCACCGAGCTGCACGTCTCCGCCCCGATTGCGATGGTGGTGGCCGGGCTGATCATCGGTAACCTCGGGCGCAAGCTGGCGATGAACGACATGACCCGTCGCTACCTGGACGGTTTCTGGGAATTGCTCGACGACATGCTCAACGCTCTGCTGTTTGCGCTGATCGGCATGGAATTGCTGCTGTTGCCGTTCAATTGGCTGCACGTATTCGCGGCCAGTTTGCTGGCAGTGGCGATCCTGCTCTCACGCCTGCTAACTGTGGCCCCGGCGATCCTGCTGCTGCGCCGCTGGCGTACCGTGCCGCGCGGCACCATCCGTATCCTCACCTGGGGCGGCTTGCGCGGCGGGGTTTCGGTGGCACTGGCGCTGGCCCTGCCACTGGGGCCGGAGCGCGATCTGCTGCTGAGCATCACCTACATCGTGGTGCTGTCGTCGATCCTGCTGCAGGGTTTGAGCATCGGCAAACTGGTCAAACGCGTGACCCGGGACGACCCCCAGGCCACGCCTGACGCTCACTGATCCTTGTCGATAGGTTGCGGATGCCTTGGGTCCGCAGCCTTCTTACCCGGCAAGCTGCCTTCACTGCGAATCTGCGCATGGCTGATCAAGGCAAAGATAAAGCTGCCACCGATGATGTTGCCGGCCAGAGTCGGGCCGGCAAACACCAGCCAGAAATCCTTCCACGGCAACTCTCCGGCGAATACCAGATAAGACACTTCCGCAGACCCCACCACGATATGGGTGAAATCCCCCAGCGCCATCAGGTAGGTGATCAGGATGATGATCCACATCTTGGCGCTTTCCATCGACGGGATCATCCACACCATGGTGGCGATCATCCAGCCGGAGACGATGCCTTTGGCAAACATCTGGCCGGTGTCGTTCTCCATGATCTTGCGCCCGATTTCCAGGAAGGCCTGGTCGGTCTTTGTGTCGAAGATCGGCAAGTGCAGCATCACATACGCCACCAACAGGGTGCCGCAAAGATTACCCACCAGCACCACCGACCACAGCCGTAACAGGCGCCCGGCATTGCCAAAGGTCGGCTTGCTCATCACCGGCAGCACCGCGGTCAGGGTGTTTTCGGTGAACAGTTGCTGCCGCGCAAGGATTACCGCGAGGAAGCCCGCGCAGTAGCCGAAGCTGGCAATCACCTTGAAGGCTTCACCCTCGGGAAGACGTGAATTGAGCAATCCCATGGCCATCAGCGACAGGCCCATGGTCAGTCCGGCCGCCAGTGCCGACCACCACAAAGCGGCAACACTGCGCTCCAGCTCCTGATCTCCCTGGGTGCGGATAATTTCATGCAGGACCGCAGCGCGGGGCGGCTGGTTGTCGTCGACGTCCTGTTGCTCTTCCTGGGATAAGTTGGGGGTCTTGCCGTCTTGTTGCGTGGCCATGGCGATACCTGAACGGGGGGGCGGTGTTCAGGTACGACCTATGGCCGATCAATAGCGTTCACTGGTCCGACGCAGGATTATTCGCTGACGCCGTCGTCCTGGAACTGGTCTTTGACGTACTTGATCTCGGTACGCCCGTGAGGCGCCGGCAATCCGTCTTCGCCGAGGTTGACGAAGACCATTTTCTCAACCGTGAGGATGCTCTTGCGGGTGATCTTGTTGCGCACTTCACAGGTCAAGGTGATGGAGGTGCGGCCGAACTCGGTGGCGGTGATGCCCAGTTCGATGATGTCGCCCTGGCGCGAGGCACTGACGAAGTTGATTTCGGAGATGTACTTGGTCACCACCCGTTGGTTGCCCAGTTGGACAATGGCGTAGATGGCTGCTTCTTCGTCGATCCAGCGCAGCAGGCTGCCACCGAACAGGGTGCCGTTGGGGTTGAGGTCTTCAGGTTTTACCCATTTGCGGGTGTGGAAGTTCATGGTCACTCCAAAGCGTCTTGCCGAATGATGGGCGACATCATGGCAGAGCCCAGGCCCAAGCTCTATGAGCCATTGCCTATCAAGCCCATGAACGATCTTCATGCCGCCGACAGAAAGGCTTGGGAAGTCTGGCGCACACGGCTATAATCGCCCCCGTTTCAAAACGGTCATCTTCGATTGATACCGTTCTCCCGCCACCTGTCCGAGGGGCGCTGCAGCAGGCTAGGCCTGTCAGGCTCGGATGGGGCGTTGTCCGGCCTGATTCCCCTGGCCTGATACTAAACGCACAACGGCGCCCATTCGCACACTACGAATGGAGGCTCTTCATGAGCGCTGTCAACACGCCTGCAGATTTCACCGACTACAAAGTCGCCGACATGTCCCTCGCTGCCTGGGGCCGTCGCGAAACCTTTATCGCCGAATCCGAAATGCCAGCCCTGATGGGTCTGCGCCGCAAGTACGCCGCTGAGCAACCACTCAAAGGCGCGAAGATCCTCGGCTGCATCCACATGACCATCCAGACTGCCGTGCTGATCGAAACCCTGGTTGCCCTGGGTGCCGAAGTACGCTGGTCGTCCTGCAATATCTTCTCGACTCAAGACCAGGCCGCCGCAGCTATCGCCGCTGCCGGTATCGCGGTTTATGCCTGGAAAGGCGAGACCGAAGAAGAGTACGAGTGGTGCCTGGAGCAAACCATCCTCAAAGATGGCGCGCCTTGGGACGCCAACATGATCCTCGACGACGGCGGCGACCTGACCGAGCTGCTGCACAAGAAATACCCGGCGATCCTGGACCGTGTCCACGGCGTCACCGAAGAAACCACCACCGGCGTACACCGCCTGCTGGACATGCTGGCCAAGGGCGAGCTGAAGATCCCGGCCATCAACGTCAACGACTCGGTGACCAAGAGCAAGAACGACAACAAGTACGGCTGCCGTCACAGCCTGAACGACGCCATCAAGCGCGGCACCGACCACCTGCTGTCGGGCAAACAAGCCCTGGTGATCGGCTACGGTGACGTGGGTAAGGGTTCTTCCCAGTCCCTGCGCCAGGAAGGCATGATCGTTAAGGTCTCCGAAGTCGACCCGATCTGCGCCATGCAAGCCTGCATGGACGGTTTCGAAGTGGTTTCGCCGTTCATCGACGGCGTCAATGACGGCACCGAAGCGAGCATCGACAAAGCCCTGCTGGGCAAGATCGACCTGATCGTGACCACCACCGGTAACGTGAATGTTTGCGACGCGAACATGCTCAAAGCCCTGAAGAAGCGCGCCGTTGTCTGCAACATCGGTCACTTCGACAACGAGATCGACACCGCTTTCATGCGCAAGAACTGGGCATGGGAAGAAGTGAAGCCGCAGGTACACAAGGTTCACCGTACCGGCGCTGGCGATTTCGACCCGCAGAACGATGACTACCTGATCCTGCTGGCCGAAGGCCGTCTGGTTAACCTGGGCAACGCAACCGGCCACCCGAGCCGCATCATGGATGGTTCATTTGCCAACCAGGTACTTGCCCAGATCTTCCTGTTCGGCCAGAAGTACGCCGACCTGTCGCCAGCCCAGAAAGCCGAGCGCCTGACCGTGGAAGTACTGCCGAAGAAACTCGACGAAGAAGTGGCCCTGGAAATGGTCCGCGGCTTCGGCGGCGTAGTGACTCAACTGACCAAGACCCAGGCCGACTACATCGGCGTGACCGTCGAAGGCCCGTTCAAGCCGCACGCTTACCGCTACTGATTTGCCTGTGCCCGCTCTCTATCTTAAGGGGAGCGGGCTTTATGTGGGAGCGGGCTTGCTCGCGAATGCGGTGTTTCAGTCAACTTATTCTTCACTGACATACCGCATTCGCGAGCAAGCCCGCTCCCACATTGGCGGTGTACACACTCCGGCTTCTGAGTTTCAAAGGGTATGACCATGTCCCAAGACCGTCGCTACAGCTTCGAGTTCTTTCCCACCAAGACCGATGCTGGGCATGAAAAACTGATGGCGACTGCCAAACAGTTGGCAAGCTACAACCCCGACTTCTTCTCCTGCACCTACGGCGCTGGCGGCTCGACCCGTGATCGCACGATCAACACCGTGTTGCAGCTGGAAAGCGAAGTCAAAGTTCCCGCCGCGCCGCACTTGTCGTGCGTGGGCGACAGCAAGGACGACCTGCGCGGCCTGCTGACCCAATACAAACAAGCCGGCATTCAGCGCATCGTCGCCCTGCGCGGCGACTTGCCCTCCGGCATGGGCATGGCCAGCGGTGAGCTGCGCTACGCCAATGACCTGGTGAGCTTCATCCGTGAAGAAAGCGGCGATCACTTCCATATCGAAGTGGCGGCTTATCCGGAGATGCATCCTCAGGCGCGCAATTTCGAAGACGATCTGCAGAACTTCGTACGCAAGGCAAACGCGGGCGCCGACAGCGCGATCACTCAGTACTTCTTCAACGCCGACAGCTACTTCTATTTCGTCGAGCGCGTACGGGCCATGGGTGTGAACATCCCGATCGTGCCGGGCATCATGCCGATCACCAACTACAGCAAGCTGGCACGTTTCTCCGACGCCTGCGGTGCCGAAATCCCACGCTGGGTGCGCAAGCAACTGGAAGCCTATGGCGACGACGTCAAGAGCATCCAGGCGTTCGGCGAACAGGTCATCAGCGAAATGTGTGAACGTTTGTTACAAGGTGGCGCGCCGGGGTTGCACTTCTATACCCTGAACCAGGCTGAGCCGAGCCTCGCTATCTGGAACAACCTTAAACTGCCACGCTAAGCCGGTTTAATAGCAGTTCCCGGCCCTCGTTATCACGGGGGCTTTTTTCGTCTACATGTCCCCGGAAAGGAAGCCAGCAGTAAATGAATACAGCGTCCCCGACTCCTCGCCCCCAGCTGATTTACCTGGTATTCGGCGCCGAGACCTACCATCAGGAAGCCGTATTCAGCATCGCCAGTGCCGTTGCCCAACTGGGCGGGCCTCAGGATATGCCGTTAGACATCCAAGTGTTCAGCGACAACCCGGCCCCGTACCGTGGCTTGCCAGTACAGGTCCACACATTGGACAGCGCCACGCGACAACGCTGGAGCGAACCCCACGGCTACCATTTCCGTACCAAACATGTGCTGTTGCGTCAGGTGCTGGAAACGGCGGAACTGGCGCTGCTGATCGACACCGATACATTTTTCCACGACTCGCCCATGGCATTGTTCGAGCGCGTAACACCGGGCACCGTGCTGTGCAACGCCTTCCAGGCCAAGTATGGCGACAACCGCGAAAGCGTACTGTATGAAGCCCTGGCCAAATACCTGGCCGACAAAGGCCTCGCCGACGATGATATGTGGCTGCTCAACTCAGGCGTGATGGGCTTGACCCGGCAAGACGCGCACATTCTGGACCGTTCGATCGAGTTGATGGATGAGCTGTTCCCCATGGCTCACGGCGCCTACACCCTCGAAGAGTTCTGCCTGTCAGTAGCCGCGTACCGCACGCTCAACGTGCGCCAGTGCCCGGACCTGATCCATCACTATTGGAGCCGCAAGCAGTTGTTCCGGGCCAAGGTCAAGGCGTGGGTAACCAAGCATGCCGCCGCCCCTCTCTGCGCCCAGGCCCTGGCCGATACACGCAAGGTCTCCGCCCACCTGCCCCGCCCACCACGCTTGCAGCGCCTGATGTACAAACTGATCACCCTGGCGCTGCCCAAGCGCAAGCAGCAGTTCATCCGTGAGATTCTCTACGGCTGCTACGAGCACGAAAATGAATTCGACAAGGCCTGCGGCCCAGTTTGGTGGGAAAAAGCCCTTCAAAACCAGGAAGAACGCCAGAAATGCCCGGTGGACGCACACCAACTCGAACACTGGTTCGCCAACCCCGTGGTGCGCCTGATTCTGGGGGAGCGACGCGCAGCCATCTATGAACACCTGATGACCTCGCCCACAAAATAGAGCGGCCCGCAGAAGCTTAAGCCAGAGCTTCTCTTTAACGCACGGGCGTCGTAACCTCAGGGCATGCCTGTCATTCTGAAGCTGTTGATCGCCGCGTTTTTCACTTGCCTGAGCCTGGCCGCTTACGGCGAGAAACTGCGCATTGTCACCGAGCCCTGGGCGCCTTATGTGTATGAAGAAGACGGCGCCATGCACGGGCTGGATTACGAAACGACGGTGATCGTATTCCAGCGCCTGGGGGTCGAAGTGCAATGGCAGTTCCTGCCCTGGAAGCGCTGTCTGGCCATGCTTGATCAAGGCCATGCCGATGGCGCGCTGGATATTTTCCACAGCCACGACCGCGACGCCCTGCTGCTGTACCCCAGCGAACCGCTGTCGGAAGTGGAGTTCGTAATGTTCTACGCCAACGACCGTCCGCATCCGGTCCAAAGCCTCGACGACTTGCGTGGCCTCACAGTCGGCACGTCGCCAGGCTACCTGTACGGATTACCCTTCAGCGACTCCACCTTATTCAACCGCGAGCCGGCCCCCAGCCATGAAGCCAACTTCGGCAAATTATTGCTGGGGCGCATCGACCTTGTGATCACCGACCGCCGGGTTGGCCAGCACGTGATCAAGACACTGGGCCTGGAAGGCAAGGTCAGCCAGGCCCCCGTTGTCGTCAGCCGCCAGCAGCAGTACCTCGCCGTACGTCGTGGCGCAGGCATGGACCTGCTGGTGCAACGCTTTGCCGCCGAGCTCAAACGCTTCAAACAGGAGCCGGCCTACACGGCATTGAGCGCCAAATATGGTGGATTCGAAGCGATTACGGCGTCCGGACACACCGTTGAGCAGCAGGAAAGCGGCGCACCGTGATTGCTCTGCTATACTCCGGCCTTCCCGCCAGGCTTACGCCCGGCCGCTGAGGTCTTGAAAAAGGCACCCAACCCCGCTACTGCGCAGCTTTCAGCCCGCGCGAGCCGGTGGAGTGCCCGCCAGACGCAGCAGGACCGGACGGGATTGCGCTCCCCTAAGCGCCATTCACGCCCGGCAAGATTATCCCTTTGGGCCAAGCCCTAACTAAAACAGGATTACTCATGTCCTTTGCTTCCCTCGGTCTCTCCGAGGCTTTAGTCCGCGCCATCGAGGCAGCGGGCTATACCGAGCCTACTCCGGTGCAACAGCGGGCCATTCCCGCCGTGTTGCAAGGTCGCGACCTGATGGTTGCGGCTCAGACAGGTACTGGTAAAACCGGCGGCTTCGCCCTCCCGATTCTGGAGCGGTTGTTCCCCAACGGTCACCCGGACAAATCCCAGCGTCACGGCCCGCGCCAACCACGCGTACTGGTTCTGACCCCTACCCGCGAACTCGCCGCCCAAGTGCACGACAGCTTCAAGCTGTATGCCCGCGACTTGAAGTTCGTCAGCGCCTGCATCTTCGGCGGCGTCGGCATGAACCCACAGGTTCAGGCCATGTCCCGTGGTGTTGACGTGCTGGTGGCATGCCCTGGTCGCTTGCTCGACCTGTGCGGCCAAGGCAGCGTCGATTTGTCCCACGTGGAAATCCTCGTGCTGGACGAAGCCGACCGCATGCTCGACATGGGCTTTGTCCATGACGTGAAAAAAGTCCTCGCCCGCCTACCGGCCAAACGTCAGAACCTGCTGTTCTCGGCAACGTTCTCCCAAGACATCACCGCCCTGGCCGGCAAGCTGCTGCACAACCCGGAGCGCATCGAAGTCACGCCGCCGAACACCACGGTCGAGCGTATCGAGCAACGCGTCTTCCGCTTGGCCGCCAGCCACAAGCGCTCGCTGCTGGCCCACCTGATCACCCACGGTGCGTGGGAGCAGGTGCTGGTGTTCACCCGTACCAAACACGGCGCCAACCGCCTGGCTGAATACCTGGACAAGCACGGCCTCACCGCCGTCGCCATCCACGGGAACAAGAGCCAGAACGCGCGCACCAAAGCCCTGGCTGACTTCAAGGCCGGCAGCGTACGCATCCTGGTAGCGACCGATATCGCCGCACGCGGCCTGGATATCGACCAGTTGCCACACGTGGTCAACTTCGAGCTGCCAAACGTCGACGAAGACTATGTGCACCGTATCGGCCGTACTGGCCGTGCCGGTCGTTCGGGTGAAGCCATTTCCCTGGTAGCACCGGACGAAGAAAAACTGCTGAAAAGCATCGAGCGCATGACCAAGCAGAAAATCGCCGATGGCGACCTGATGGGCTTTGATGCCAGCGCTGTAGAGGCCGAAAAGCCTGAAGTGCGCGAACGTCCTGACGTGCGTAACCCACGCAACCCACGCGGTCCGAAGGGCGATGGCCCGAACGGCGGCGGTGGTGGCGGTGGTCGTCGCGACAAAGGCAAAGACAAAGGCGGCAAGGAAAAAGCGCCAACCAACGGCCGTGGCGAACGCCCAGCCCGCGAGCAGAAGCCTCGTGAAGGTACCCCGGCCCGTGAACAGCGTCAGCCGAGCCAACCGCCGCGCGCTGCAGCCGACCGTGCCCCGGACGAGTTCCTCGACGACGACGTGGATAACTTCGGTAACCGCGTCGACTACGTGCCACAGGCCAAACCGGCCCAAGGCCGTGGCCGTCGTCCAGGTGCCCCAGCACAGGGCGCAGGCACTGGCGCACCCCGTGGCGGCCAGCCACAGGGCGCGCGCCAGAACGGTCCGCGCAACAGCAGCGGCGGCACCACCGGCACCCCGCCTGCCAAACGCAGCGGCCCGCGTAGCGGTGCACCGCGTGACGGCCAGGCCCGCCGCGAAGATTCGCGCAGCAACAACCGCCGCCCAGCCCGTGACGACCAGCCTCGTTCGTCCGAGCCAGCCGTGCAAAACCCGCGCGGTGGCCCAGCGCCGAAGATCATCCACAAGGAGTCGAAAGCTGACCGCTTCCCGACACCTGAGCAGTTGGATCAACTGCCAGGCCGTCCTCGTGGTGAAAAACCAGCGCTGCTGACTCGCAACCGCTGAGTTTCAAAGCTCCATAAAAAATGCCCCGCCTCTTTCGAGACGGGGCATTTTTTTGGACTCAACAAAAAAGAATGAGCCCTGCTGTGGGCAGAAATTACTTCTGCTTAACACCTTCCAGCGAGATGTCCAGGTTAACAGTCTGCGAAGACGGGCCCGGGCCTTTGATGCCAAAGTCGTTCAGGTCCAGCGTAGTGGTGGCGTTGAAGCCCGCACGCTCGCCGCCCCATGGATCCTTGCCTTCACCGTTGAAGGTAGCCTTGAATGTCACAGGCTTGGTCACGCCGTGGAACGTCAGGTCGCCGGTCACGTCAGCGGTTTTTTCGCCGGTGGATTTAACAGCGGTAGATACAAACTTGGCGTCAGCAAACTTGGCAACGTCCAGGAAGTCCTTGCTGCCGATGTGCTTGTCACGCTCAGCGTGGTTGGACCACAGGCTGGCGGTTTTCACGTCGACAGCGATTTTGCTGGCCTCAGGCTTGGCGGAATCCCAGCTGAACGTACCGTCCCAGTCCTTGAAGGTACCGTGGATGAAGCTGTAGCCCAGGTGGCTGATTTTCCAGTCGATGAAGGCGTGTTGGCCTTCCTTGTCGATTTTGTAGTCAGCGGCCATCACCTGACCTGCAGACAGCAGCGCTGTACCGATTGCCAGAGCGGCGAGGGTCTTCTTCAACATGCTTTATATTCCTTGTGAGTCGAGGTTGAACATCAGGCTTTGCGCCCCAGCATTCGCGTGAGGGTCGCATCACGATCGATAAAGTGGTGTTTCAACGCAGCCACGCCGTGCAAGCCGGCGAAAACCACGAGCACCCAGGCCAGGTAGAGATGCACCAAGCCCGCGTTGTCTGCCTGGTCCGGTAGACCGGAAACCACGGCAGGAATTTCAAACAGGCCAAACACCGGGATACCGACACCATCGGCGGTGGAAATCAGGTATCCGGCAATCATCACGGCAAACAGCCCGAGATAAAGGAACGCGTGGCCGAACGCGGCAGCGATGCGGGTCAAGCGGCTGTAACTGGCCAACGGCGGTGGTGACGGGCTGATCAGGCGCCAGACGATACGCACCAGCATGATGGCGAACAGCGTGATGCCAATGCTCTTGTGCAGGTCCGGCGCGTCTTTACGCCAGGCGCTGTAGTAGTCGAGCCCAACCATCCACAAACCCAGGGCGAACAGACCGAACACAACCAGGGCCACACCCCAGTGCAAAATCATACTGACCCAGCCATAACGGGCCGGTGAGTTACGTAGCTGCATGTACTTAATCCCGTAAGAGCTGCGCCCAAGACTAGCGATTTACCTATCGAATTAAAGCGGAAAATTTTGCTTTGAAATATCGAGAAATACGATCTAGAGCGTATGCACAATAAGTTAACCAAGGATTAAGGACTATCCCTAACAAACGTGACAGTCCGTCCCGCGTTTACTCCGAATTCCCCACAATGGCTTGTGACCCAGGCCTCCATTGCATAGGCTTGCGCGATTGTTTCGCCTGCGCCGTTCGCAGGACCGCTTCGAGGAGATCACCGATGGGCTTGAACAACCAGTGGATGCAACGCGACCTCGCCGTGCTGTGGCATCCCTGCACCCAGATGAAAGACCACCAGCAGCTGCCGCTGATCCCGATCAAGCGCGGGGAAGGCGTCTGGCTGGAAGACTTCGAAGGCAAGCGCTACCTCGACGCTGTCAGCTCCTGGTGGGTCAACGTGTTCGGCCACGCCAACCCACGCATCAACCAACGCATCAAGGACCAGGTCGACCAACTGGAACACGTGATCCTCGCCGGCTTCAGCCACCAGCCGGTGATCGAACTGTCCGAACGCCTGGTCGCGATGACCCCCGAAGGCCTGACCCGCTGCTTCTATGCCGATAACGGTTCGTCGTGCATCGAAGTCGCGCTGAAGATGAGCTTCCACTATTGGCTCAACCGCGGTTTGCCGAACAAAAAGCGCTTCGTCACCCTGACCAACAGTTACCACGGCGAAACCATCGCCGCGATGTCAGTGGGCGACGTGCCGCTGTTTACCGAAACCTACAAGGCGCTGCTGCTCGACACCATTAAGGTGCCAAGCCCGGACTGCTACCTGCGCCCCGAGGGCATGAGCTGGGAAGAGCACTCGCGCACTATGTTCCTGGCCATGGAACAGACCCTGGCCGACAACCATGACACCGTCGCCGCCGTGATCGTCGAGCCGCTGATCCAGGGCGCTGGCGGCATGCGCATGTACCACCCGGTGTATCTGAAGCTGCTGCGCGAAGCCTGCGACCGCTACGGCGTGCACCTGATCCACGACGAAATCGCCGTGGGCTTCGGCCGTACCGGCACGATGTTCGCCTGTGAACAGGCCGGCATCCGTCCGGACTTCCTGTGCTTGTCCAAGGCCCTCACCGGCGGTTACCTGCCGTTGGCGGCGGTGGTCACCACAGATGATGTCTACGACGCCTTCTACGACGACTACCCGACCCTGCGCGCCTTCCTGCACTCCCACAGCTACACTGGCAACCCGCTGGCGTGCGCGGCGGCCCTGGCGACCCTGGATATTTTCGAAGAAGACAACGTCATCGAAAACAACAAGGCCCTGGCCCAGCGCATGGCAACCGCCACTGCCCACCTGGTCGATCATCCCCATGTGTCGGAAGTGCGCCAGACCGGCATGGTATTGGCCATCGAAATGGTCCAGGACAAGGCCACCAAAACCGCCTATCCGTGGCAGGAGCGCCGTGGTTTGAAGGTGTTCGAGCATGCCCTGGAACGTGGTGCGCTGCTGCGGCCATTGGGCAGCGTGGTGTATTTCCTGCCGCCGTATGTGATTACGCCGGAGCAGATCGACTTCCTCGCCACCGTTGCCAGCGAAGGCATCGATATCGCGACCAATAGCAAGGTCAGCGTCGCCGTGCCAAAAGACTTCCACCCAGGCTTTCGCGACCCGGGCTGATGGTTCCTACCTAAATTCTTCAGAGAACAGACATGAGACTGTCCCGCTTTTTCACCGACACCCCGCTGAGCCTCGGTGACCATGAACTGCCAGAAGCCCAGGCGCATTACATCAGCCGCGTGCTGCGCATGGTCGAGGGCGACGCCGTGCAATTGTTCGACGGCTCCGGCCTGGAGTTTCGCGGCACATTGCTGGAGGTCGGGAAAAAACGCGTCACCGTACAACTCACCGAAAGCTTCACGGGCCAGACCGAATCGCCACTGCACATCCACCTTGGCCAGGGCCTTTCCCGGGGCGAGCGCATGGATTGGGCAATCCAGAAAGCCACTGAACTGGGGGTCAACGAAATCACCCCGATTTTCAGCGACCGCTGCGAAGTGCGACTCAAGGACGAACGCGCTGACAAACGCCTGCTGCACTGGCGCCAGGTGGCGATCAGTGCGTGCGAGCAATGCGGGCGTTCGACGGTGCCGGTGATTCACCCACCGCTGTTGCTGGCGGACTGGCTGAAGCAGGTCGAGGCGGACCTGAAGCTGGTGCTGCACCCGGTGGCAGAGCCGATGGTCAGCCATGCCAAGCCTGCGAGCCTGGCGTTTCTGATCGGGCCGGAAGGCGGGTTGACGGACAATGAAGTCGACACCGCCCAAGCCGCCGGCTTCCATGCCGCCCGTCTCGGCCCACGGGTGCTGCGTACCGAGACCGCGCCAGTGGTAGCGCTGGCCGTCGCCCAACAACTCTGGGGCGACTTCTAGCCCACAGCTGCAAAAACGATCGTAATGCGGGAGGGACTTGCTCCCTCCCACATTTAGATTCGGTTACCCCTTCTTACTCCACCGGATCACTCACCGGCTTGGCAATAATCGCCTTCAACTCGCTGGTCATCGGGAATTCCAGGTTCAAGCCCTTGGGCGGAATCGGCTGTTCAAACCAGCGCTGGTAAATCCCGTTGATCTCCCCCGAGCGGTACAGGTCGCCGAGGGTCTCGTTGACCACCGCAAGAAACTGCGGATCGTCCTTGCGCACCATGCAGCTGTAGATCTCCCGCGACTGCTCCTCGCCCACCACCACCCATTTGTGCGGGTCTTTGGCTTTGGCGCGTTCGCCGTAGAGGAGCGCGTCGTCCATATAAAACGCCACGGCGCGGCCCGTCTCCAGCATCTTGAACGCTTCGCCATGATCCTTTGCGCTGATCACGAACATATTGGTTTTGTGCTCGGCGTTGTAGCTCTTGAGAAAACGTTCGTTGGTGGTGCCGGCGGTGGTCACCACGTTCTTGCCGGCAAGGTCGGTGAAGCCTTTGATGCCACTGTCTTTAGCCGTCAGCAACTGGCCTTTCACATAAATAAACCCATAGGAAAATGCCACCTGTTTCTGGCGCTCAGCGGTCACTCCGGTGGAACCGCATTCCAAGTCAACGGTGCCGTTCTGCACCAGCGGAATTCGCGTCTGGGACGTCACGAGGTTGTACTTCACCTTGAGGTCGGCCACTCCGGTTTTCTGCTGGATGCGCTCGACAATCTTGCTCGACAGGTCCACCGAATAACCCATGGGTTTGCCGCTGTGATCCCCCACATAGGAAAACGGCACCGACGCATCGCGATAGCCCAGGGTGATGGACTTGGCGTTGGCGATCTTGCTCAACGTGCCGTTCAGCGCCGGTTCATTTGCCTGAACCTGAGCCCCAAACAACAGCCCCACGGTACAACCGGTCAACAGGATTTTTTTCATTGTTCTACTCCGTTGGTTATTTACGTACAGCGATGACACTGATTTCCACCAACACACTCGGTCGCGCCAGCTCCGCCTGCAGGGTGGTTCGCGTGGGCGCCATCCCCGGCGACAGCCACGCCGACCACACCTCGTTCATCGGCGCAAAACCGGTGCCGATGTCTTTGAGGTAAATGGTCGCATTGAGCAGATGGTCCTTGTCGCTGCCCGCCTGGGCCAGCAACCCGTCGATTTTGGCCAGCACTTCGCGGGTTTGTGTCGCGACATCCTGACCGTCGCCCGGTACCTGACCCGACAAGAACACCAAGTCCTTGAAAGTCACGGCACCAGAAAGACGCTCGTTGCTGCTGATTCGATTGATGGTCATGGTTACATCCTCAAGCGGCGCGGGGCGTCAGGCCCTGCATATCAATGGAAAGGGCGTGCCGACCGATCAGCTCGGCCAACAGCTGGCCGCTGCCGCATGCCAGGGTAAACCCCAGGGCGCCGTGGCCCAGGTTCAGCCACAGGTTGCGATAAACGCTGGCGCCAATCAGCGGCACACCGGTAGGCGTGGCCGGGCGCATGCCGGCCCATTCGACCGCACGGGCATAGTCGCCGCCCAGAGGGAACGTCTCGACCGCCTGGCGCTTGATCAGGGCCAAACGCTTGGGCTCCAGGCCCGCGTCGAAACCGACGATATCCACCATCGCCGCCACCCGCAGTTGCTCGCCGATGCGCGCGTAGACGATCTTGCGGTCGTAGTCGGTGATGCTCACATTCGGCGCCTGGTGCTGCGGGCCAATCGGCACGCTCAGGCTGTAGCCCTTCAGCGGATACAGCGGCAGCGAAAGCCCCGGCAGCCCCAACTCGGCGCTGCGATACCCCGCGGCCAATACCAGGTGCTGGACCGGCATCACTTCATCCGCCAATTCGATGGCTTGCACCGCGCCGTCCGCGTGACGAATCCCGGTCACCTTGCGCCCCAGCAAAAATCGGCAGCGCCCAGAGGCCTCAAGCCGCGCAGCCAATCGTTGGCAGAACGCGTGACAGTCCGCGACTTCCTCGTTCGGCGTGTAGATGCCGCCGACAAACCCATCGCCCGCCAGCGCAGGCTCCAGCCGCGCGCAATCGGCGGCGGACCATACCTGCTGCTGCAAAATATCCGTGACCTTGCTGCGCGCATGCGCGAATGAACGGCTATCGCGGAAAGTCACCAGCTTGCCATTGCGCCGCCAGTCGAAACCGTCCAGGTGGTCATCCTCGCGCCATTGCTGCAACGTGCGTTGGCTCAAGGAGGCCAAGCGCAGCAGGTGCTCGGCATTACGCTTGTTCACCGAACCTCGGCATGCGCCGATAAACGCCGCCATCCAACGCCATTGCTGGGGATCGAGGCGTGGGCGCAATTTCAACGGAGAGTCACCGCGCACCAGCCAGCCAAGCGCTTGCAGCGGCACTCCGGCATCAGCCAACGGCGCGACATAGCGGTAGGACAGTTGCCCGCCGTTGGCGAAACTGGTTTCGCTGCCCAGTCGGTCGCGAGCGTCGATTACCGTCACTTCATGGCCGGCACGCACCAGCGCATACGCACTCGCCAAGCCAATGACTCCACCGCCAATGATGCAAACCTGCCTGGCCATCCCCGCCCCCTCGCCATCGATTAAGTAGGCTCAAGCGTAGGGGCAGGTGACAGGCCGCCGACAATGAATAAAGATGGCTCACCTATAAACAAAGGTTATGGACTTGCCATGCGCCTGCGTCATATCGAAATCTTCCAGGCAATCCGCCAGACCGGCTCCGTCAGCGCCGCCGCGCAATTGCTGCACGTGTCGCAGCCGGCGGTAACCAAAGTGTTGCAGCACGCAGAGCTGCAACTGAGCTTCCCACTGTTCCTGCGCGTACGCGGCAAGTTGCAGCCCACGCCGGAAGCACTGGCGCTGGAGAGTGAAGTGGAGAAAGTCACCGCGAGCCTGCAAGGGGTGCGGCGTCTGGCCAAGAGCTTGCGTCGTGCGCCGGGGCAAAGTGTGCGCATCGGCGCAACCCCCGCGCTGGCGCTGTCGCTGCTGCCGCCGGCGATTCTGGAATGGAAGCGAGACTACCCGGACATGGCCTGTGAACTGTCCAGCGACCACAGCCGCGAACTGGTGCAAAAGTTGTTGATGCGCGAGATTGATCTGGCGCTGACGCTCAACTTCTCCGGCCATCCAGGGTTGACCACCCAGGTGTTGGCCAACGGTGTGCTGGTGGCGTTGGCATCCAAAGGCTATTGGCCGGAGACTGAGCTGCATCAGCCCCTGCCATTGGCCGACTTGGCGGGCGCGCCGCTGATTGGCCTGTCCAGCGCCGACCCGCTGGCGGCAAAACTCGACAGCTACCTGGAGAATGTCGACCCTGCGCCCCGGGTGACGATCTCGGTGCAAACCTATTCGCTGGCGCGCGCGATGGTGGAGTCCGGCGCGGGGTTAACGGTGATCGACCCGTTCACCGCGCTGGGCGCCTCGACGGACACCACTTGCATCCGCACGCTCACCCCGCCGCTGCCGATCACCCTGTATGCCCTGACCCGCGCCGACGGACCGCCGCCGCATATGCTGGCCAATCTGCTGGAGATCTTGGGCAAGCGGTCATGCGAGTTGTTGGGACGCCTCTAAGGACATCGCCCCTCTCATTCAAAGCACGTAATGCATGATCGCCACAAAGTGCAGCAGGCTGCCGCCGATCACAAACAGATGCCAGATCCCATGGGAATGCCGCAGGCGGTCCTCCAGGGCAAAAAAGATAATGCCCACGGTGTACAACACCCCGCCCGCCGCCAGCCAGGTAAACCCCGCCGTCCCCAGCGCGGCGATCAGCGGCTTGACTGCCACCAGCACGATCCAACCCATCACCGCATAAATCACAATGGACAGGATGCGCGCCTCAGAGCGCGGCTTGATCTCTTGCAGGATGCCAATCACCGCCAGCCCCCACACGATGCCGAACAGCGTCCAGCCCCACGGGCCGCGCAGGGTCACCAGGCAAAACGGCGTGTAGCTGCCGGCGATCAACAGGTAGATCGAAAAGTGATCGACCTTCTGCATGATCTCTTTTCGCCGACCTTGCACGCTGTGGTACACGGTCGACGCGCTGTACAGCACCATCAACGTAAAGCCGTAAATCGCCACGCTGACGATCTTCCAGGGGCTGCCGTCCAGGCTCGCCACCACCAACATCCACACAGCGCCAATACACGCCGCGACTGCACCGAGCAAATGGCTCCAGGCGTTGAATCGTTCCCCGTGGTACATGTGTCACCGACCTCCTGTAACCGTTAACAGCTGGCGGCAAGCCTCCCGCCTTGGGCATAAGAGTGCAAGCGTCGCATGACGTTCCGGCGACGCCGCGCGGTTTTGCGGGCACAATCGACGGCATTCGAACAAGAGCCCACGGCCATGCTGATCGACGAAGAGTTCACCCTCAAAAAGCTGGAAATCTTCCTGGCATTCATGCGTACCGGCAACCTGGCCCGCGCCGCTGCCGAACTGCAAACCAGCAATGTCAGCGTGCACCGCGCCATCCACTCGCTGGAAAATGCACTGCGCTGCCCGCTGTTCAAACACGAGGGCCGCAACCTCACCCCGCTGGAAAGCGCCTACGTCCTCGAAGAACGCGCACAGAAACTGGTGGCCGATGTGGTCGACAGCGTGCGCCTGACCCGCGAAGCCGCCGGCTTCTCGGCCGAGCGCTTCAAGTTGGGCTCGCTGTATTCGCTGACGGTCAAGACCGTGCCGCAACTGATCATGGGCCTGAAGATTCGTCGCAGCGAGCTCAATATCGACCTGATCTTGGGTTCCAACTTCGACCTGCTCTACAAGCTCAAGAACATGGAAGTGGACGCGATCCTGATCTCCCTCGATGAACAGGCCAACGACCCCGACTGCGAGCAGATCGCGCTGTTCTCCGACGACATCTTCCTCGCCACTCCGGCGGATTCACCCTTCGACCGTGATCACGAAATCGACCTGGCCGACGTGCGCGACGCGACCTTCATCACCCTCACCCAAGGCTTCGCCACCCACCAGGATGGCAACCGAGTGTTCAAGCAAGCGGGGTTCGAGCCGAAGGTGGCGATGCAGGTCAATGACATCTTCACGCTGTTGAGTATGGTCAGCTCAGGCGTGGGCTATGCGTTGTTGCCGGGACGGATTGCGGCGGTGTATGAAAACCGCGTGAAGCTGATACCGCTGCAAGCCAGGTATCGATTGCAGCAGCAGATCGGCGTGGTGTTTCTGAAAGCCAAGGAACGTGACCCAAATTTGCTGGCGTTGTTGGCGGAGTGTCGGATGTATGCCAATCGGCAGGCTTGAGATAGCCATTGGGGGCAAGCCCCCTCCCACACTTGAATGTGTTCGCAATTCAAAATGTGGGAGCGGGCTTGCCCCCGATGAGGCCCAACCAGACAACACAACTTCCGAAGCTAGCCAACCAACCCACGCACAATGAAGTACAGCAGCGAAGGCCCAAGCAAACACCCAAGTCCGGTGTGGAACGTGGCCGTCAATGCACCATAAGGCACCAACCGTCGGTCCGTTGCCGCCAGCCCAGCCGTTACGCCGCTCACGGTGCCGGCCAAGCCACCAAACACCATCGCCGAACGCGGGTTATCCAAGCCCATCCAACGCGCCGCCACCGGTGTACCGACCATCACCAGGATCGCCTTGATCAACCCGGTCGCAATGGACAGCGCCATCACATCCGAGGTCGCGCCAATCGCCGCACCGGTCACCGGGCCGACGATGTAGGTCACGGCACCCGCGCCGATGGTGGTCATGCTGATCGCGTCGCGATAGCCAAACACCCAGGCCATGCTGGCGCCGACGATAAACGGCAGGATCGTGCCCAGCAGCAGCGCAATCACACCGATCATCCCGGCTTTGCGCGCTTCGGTGGCTTGCACCTCAAACGCCGTGGCAACGATGGCGAAGTCGCGCAGCATCGCGCCGCCCATGAGGCCGATACCGGAGAACAGCGCCAGGTCCGCCAGGCCTTTTTGCCCGCCGGTAATGGTGCCGCCGACCCAGGCCAGGATCAGGCCGATGACGATGGCAATCGCCGAGCCATGGATACGCCCGAACGTCAGGCGCTTGGACAGCACCACAGAAATCCACATCACCACGCCAACAAAGGCAAACGCGGTGATCAGGCCGTTATGTTCCAAACCTTTTTCGATGAGGTCCCACATATCAGCGACCTCCCGCAGGCACGATCAACGGCTCTTCGGCGGGCAGAGGCTCGCCCTTGTGGGTACGGCTGATCAAGGCAATGGTGCAACCACAGACCACCACCGAACCAATGGCCGCCAGCACCGCGACCGGGCCGCCGTGCAAGGCGGTCACGACGTTTTGTTGCGCGGCCATCGCCACCACCACGGGGATATACATCGCGCCCCAAAAGCCGACGCCCATCTCGCATTCCTTGGTCATGCCGCCGCGTTTTTGCATCCACAGGCGGGCGCAGATCAGCAGGATCATGGCGATGCCCACCCCGCCCACGTTGGATTTGACGCCAAGCAACACGCCGAGCATGTCGCCCATGATCACACCTGCAAGCGTGCAGATCGCCAGCAATGCCACACCGTAAATAATCATTGTTGTTGTCCTCGAAGTGCTCGATCGAAATTGTTGTTTTTGTGATTCGACAGCCTTGGGTAGTGCTTTATCGGTGGCGGCGCTCCTCCTCTTCCAGCAGGGCCTGCAAGGTATCCAGGCGTGCGCCTTCACAGGCGATCACCGTGCCTTGTTCGAACACGCGGCGTGACAGGCCGGTAAGCACGGCGCCCGGGGGCAGTTCGATTTGCAGGCGCACGCCGCGCTCGTAGGCGCTTTGCACGGTGCCGCGCCAGTCGACAACGCGGCACATGTTGAAGGCCAGGTCGTCGCAAAGGTGTTCGGGATTGTGGATCGGCCGCGCGCGGGTGCTGCTCAGGTAGGTGATGCGCGGCGCCTTGAGCGGGACAAACGCCTGGGCCAGGGCCTCGGCCGGTTGCTCCAGCAGCGCGCAATGGGACGGCACACTGACGGCCAGGCGCTTGGTGATGCCATTGCCCTTGATGCGCGCGGCAACACGCTTCATGGCCTCGTCGCTGCCGGCGATCACGCTCTGGTTATCGGCGTTGATATTGGCCAGGTATACCGGGGTTTCGGGGCTGTGGATGTCGGCGAGGATGTTTTCGACGGTGGATAACTCCACGCCGATGATCGCGGTCATGCCGTAGCCGTGTGGATAAGCGCTTTGCATCAGTTGGCCGCGCAGGCTCACAAGCTTTACCGCATCGGGAAAATCCAGCGCACCAGCGATGACCGCAGCCGGATAGGCACCGATGGACAGGCCCGCCACGTAATCCGGGGTGCGATCCAACAGACGGGCGTGGGCAACGCCAGCAATCAACAGGCACAGCTGCACGGCGCGGGTACTGGCCAGGGCTTGCGCGGAATCGAGCAGGCGCACGTCTTCGCCCAGGGCATCGCTGGCTTCGGCCAGGATGTCGGCAGGCAGCGCCTGGAGCATGCCCGTGCGCTGGGCGCCCTGCCCCGGAAACACCAGCAGGCTGCTCATGCCACAACCTGCCAGGGGTCGATTACAAGGTGCGCACCGCTGGTGGTTTTGAGTAATACGCGGCGGGATGGCCCGGCCCACTCGCGCAACGCGACGGCGCCGAACGGGGTTTGCAATTGCAGGTCTACGCTGCACACCGCCTTATCCAGTCGTTCCAGAAGAGCCCGCGCGTCATTGCGATCCAGCGGCTCAGGCGCGCGCAGAATCAAATCCAGATCACTCTCAGCATGCAGCGCCTCAATGCCGGTCGCCAATTCAAAACCCGCACTGCCGCTGACGCCCCAGCTTGTCTGGGCCAGCACCGGGCGCAACTGCTGCAATGCCTGCAACGCAGGTAAATCCCGCGTCGAAATCACTGCGCGCAACGCCTCCGGCACCACACGCCGACGCACCGCTGCAATCGGCATCACGGCGGCAAAACGCTGTTCGCGCAAACGTCCACGCACGCCGACCGCCACCTGGCCCGGCTCGGCGAGCGCGCGACGCACCACTACCGGGTGACCGGCGCTGATCGCGTCCACCGCCCAGGCCGGTGCGTCGATGGGCAGATGCGCCGGGCTCATGCCCCAGAGCAGGTCGTGCGCGTTCACCATTGCTCCCGCAACAACTCGCGCACGTGGCTGGAAGCGGTGCGATTAGTGGCGCCGAGGCGTCCGCTCAAATCGGGTGTGCCAATGTCCTTGATTGCACTCACCAGACATTCACTGACCCGCACCACATCGTCCGCTGTCGGTTGTTCAATCTGGCTCACCGACAAGGTCTCCCACAGCAATCCGAGGCTGGCATAGCTGTCGATGTCATAGGCCATGGGCGGCACGCTGGCGGCCAGGGCTTCCAGCTCTTCGACACTGCGCAGGGTCACCCGCGCAGCCGAGGCCTTGCCCATGGCGTGCACCATCACACCAGGATCACGCAAGGCGATCAGGCGGTTGGCTTGGTAACCGTGGGCCAGGAACGCACCGGACATGGCCTTGCCCACCAGCAGCGCAATCACCGGGTGGCCGGCGAGGCGAGCGCGGGCATAGCTGTCGGCGGCAGCGGCCAGGGCCTGATGGATGCCGAGGGCTTCTTCGCGACGGCCGTAGGCTTGGCTGGGTACATCGACGATGGCGATGATCGGGCGCTTGTCGCCGCGGGCGATGGCTTCATCGACGGCCTTGGCCAGGCCCCAGCCTTCGAGCAGGCCGACTTCGCCATTGCGCGCCCGAGGGAAGCGGTTTTGCGCGTCAGTCACCACGGCGACAAAGCGCACCTTTTGCTCACCCAATACACCGTCGGCAACCCTCAGCGACGCGGGAAAACCGTCTACAGGTGGAGCGCCGGCGCTCAATGCGTTGAACCACTGCAAACCTCTCATGAGCGTTCTCCTTGATACAGCTCGCGCACCGTCGCCGGGTCGATTTGCGATACGGCGTCCAACTCGGCCAAGCGCGTGAGGTAATAATCAGCCTGGCGACTGCGTTGTTGGGCGGGCACGCCTTGCTGCAGCAACGCGCTGACCGTCTGTTGGATCTGCGCCACATCGTCGGCCACGTAACGGTCGGCCAGGCCACTGTTAAAGCGCTGCTCGCCACCCGTGAGGCTCCAGATAAAGGGACGGTCGCGGGAGTCGTATTCTTCCAACCCGGCTTCCTGTTCGATCACCTGCGGGCCATTGAGGCCCAGGCGCGCTTCGCGGGTCACGACGAGGTAGCTGCACAGCCCGGCCGCGATGGACATGCCGCCGAAACAGCCAACGCTGCCCGCCACCACGCCGATCACCGGCTGGTACTGGCGCAGGTCGACAATCGCCGCGTGTATATCGGCAATTGCGGCCAGGCCGAGGTTGGCTTCCTGCAAGCGCACGCCGCCGGTTTCCAGGAGCAGCACCGCGCGGGTCGGGATGCCCTTGCGGTTGTCCTCCGCTGCCAACTCCAGGGCGCCAGCGATTTTCGCGCCGCCCACTTCACCGAGGCTGCCGCCCTGGAAGTTGCCCTCAATGGCCGCAATCACCACAGGCAAGTCGCCGATGCTACCCTTGGCGATCACCACCCCGTCATCGGCCTGGGGTACCACACCTTGGCGGCTGAGCCAGGGCGACATGATCCGCTGGAACGGGTCGATCAGTTCGCGAAAGGTGCCGGCATCCAACAAGGCCTTGGCCCGCTGCCGCGCACCCAGTTCCACGAAGCTGTGTTTAGCGAGCAAGTCAGTCATGGCCGATCTCCTCGAAACCCTGCTCCAGGCGCAAACGCACCACGCCGGGGGTGGCGCCGAAGTCGTGGATATCAATGTTCAGGGCGGGTGGTGTCTGCTCTTGGAAGATGCGTTCGAACAGGTGCTGCCAGCGTTGTTCGGCGCCATTCACCGAGGTCTGTACCTGAATGGTCAACGTGCCGGCCGTGCCCGGTTCCAGCAGCACTTCCAGGTCGCCCGAGCCGACGCAACCCACCAGCGCACGGCCTTTTGGCGGCTGCCCGGCGGGGAATTCAAAGGATAAGGTTTCCATCACAACGCTCCGTCGAGGCGGTCGATAAACAGGCAGGCGGCCAACAGGTCGGCGGCGCCACCGGGGGAGGCATTCAGGGCCAGCAGTTGGTGGTCCAGCTCATGCAGTTGGCGGCGCCCGGCGAGGCTAGCGCTGCCGCCAGCATCGAGCACGGCCTGAGCGCCGCGCTGCATGGCATGCAGGCCTTGCAGGCCGGCGCGATAGAGCACGCAGGTGTCGGCCAGATCGGTCATGATCGCGAGCAAGGCGTCCAGGCGTGCGTTCTGTTCGCCGGCGTTTTGGCGGCGACTTTTGTGCAGTTGCGGCAGGCCGCGCTGCATCACCGAGGGGAAGCCAAGCTGCGCTTCTTCACGGGCACCGCGCGCGCCGTAGCGTTGCGCGACCTGGGCGCCGTGGCTCAGTGGCTGTGGGGCGTAGCGGTCGTTGAGCAGGGCTAATCTGGCCGCTTTCAGCGTTATAGCGCGGGGCTCCAAGGCTGCCGCAGCAGTGAGCAAGCCGAGCGCCCAGATCGCGCCGCGATGGGTATTCACACCCTGAGTGGTGGTGAGCATCGCTTGCTCACCCTCACGGCCAATACGACCGAGGGCTTCGCGCAGAGGCAAGCCGACCTCACCGATTTCAATCGCCGCTTCGGCCATTTCCTTGAACATCGGCCATAACGACAGCGCCGAGGCGTGCATCAGCCCCAGGTGCAAATCACTGTGGGCGCCGTTGCCGCGACGGTCCACCAGGGCGGGTTTAGGCGACAGGTCGGCTTCATCGATCAGCGCATCGACGGCCATATCCGCCAGGCGATCCGCAAGACTGAGTTCATGCAGTTTGAGAGCGCGCATTTACCAGCTCCTGAATTTGGCGGGCGGGTTGTACAGGCCACCGGACCACTCCACCAGGTCGGCCACGCTTTTGGCGGCCAACAGCTCGCGGGTGGCGTCGGTGCGGCGGATGCCCAAGTCTTCGGGCAAGGCGATCAGGCCTTCGCGGCGCATGCGTGCGGTGTCCTTCGGGTTGTGGCGCAGGCCGATGGCGGTCACCCCGGCGACGGCGGCGATCATCGCCTGGCGTTCTTCCAGGGAGCGCGCCTTGTACAGGTAGGCGATGCCTTCTTCGGTGAGCAGGTGGGTGACGTCGTCACCGTAAATCATGATCGGCGCCAGGGGCATGCCGCTTTTGCGTGCCACTTCCACGGCGTCGAGGGTGTCGACGAAGGTGGGTTTGCCGCCTTCCTGGAAGGTCTCGACCATCTGCACCACGAGCTTTTTGCCGCGCTCCAGCAGCGCGACCGGCGCATCGTCGTGACGCATATCCAACCACGCCGGCGTGCCATGGCGGCGACCGCGCGGGTCATGGCCCATGTTCGGCGCACCGCCAAAACCGGCGAGGCGGCCACGGGTCACGGTGCTGGAATGGCCGTCGCCGTCGACTTGCAGGGTGGCGCCGATAAACAGGTCCACTGCGTACTGGCCGGCCAATTGGCAGAACATGCGGTTGGAGCGCATCGAACCGTCGCGGCCGGTGAAGAACACATCCGGGCGGGCGGCGATGTAGTTCTCCATGCCCAGTTCGGTGCCAAAGCAATGCACGCTTTCCACCCAACCGCTTTCGATGGCGGGGATCAGCGTGGGGTGCGGGTTGAGGGTCCAGTTGCGGCAGATCTTGCCCTTAAGGCCCAGGGATTCGCCGTAGGTGGGCAGGATCAATTCGATGGCGGCGGTGTTGAAACCGATGCCGTGGTTGAGCGATTGCACATTGTGTTTTTCGTAGATGCCACGGATCGCCATCATCGCCATCAACACATGCACCGGTTTGATATGGCGCGGGTCGCGGGTGAACAGCGGCTCGATGTAGAACGGCTTGTCGGCCACCACCACAAAATCCACCCAACTGGCGGGGATGTCGACGCGAGGCAAATCGGTGACGTCATCCACCAACTGGTTGACCTGCACGATCACGATGCCATCGCTGAACGCGGCGGGTTCGATCAGCGCCGGAGTGTCTTCGGTGCTGGCGCCGGTGTAGATATTGCCGGCGCGGTCGGCCATGAAACCGGCGGAGAGCACCACGTTGGGGATCAGGTCCACCACCAGCCGTGCATAAAGTTCGATGTAGGTGTGAATCGCGCCGATTTCCAGCAGGCCGTCTTCCAGCAACTGGCTGATGCGCAGTGATTGGGTGCCGGCGAATGAGAAATCCAGCTTGCGGGCGATGCCCTTTTCAAACAGGTCCAGGTGCTCGGACCGCCCGACACTGGGCATGATCATGTGCAAATCGTGAAGCTTGGCCGGGTCGGCCTTGGCCAGCGAGCGCGAGAGGAAGTCGGCTTGCTTCTGGTTGTTGCCTTCCAGCACCACGCGGTCGCCGGGGAGGATCAGCGCCTCAAGCGCCTCGACAATCTTGTCGCTGGGCAGCACCGCGCCGTCTGCGTACTTTTTGACCAGCCCGAGCCGCCGCTGCTTCTCGTCGCGCCGCCGCGTCCAGCGCGAGTCGGGGGTTATTGTTGTTGTCATGGTCGCTCCACGAGGTTAGCTGTCGTGAGGCTTACCTTAGGAGTGAATCCGGGAGCCATCAATCAAGCTTAGCGATGGATCGTTACGGTTAGAGTAATGGAACATAAGCAAACACTGACCTGAGCCCAAAGAAGATCAACATGTGGGAGGGGGCTTGCTCCCGATGGCGGTGTGTCAGCTAAGTGATGTTTCAACTGACACTCAGCCATCGGGGGCAAGCCCCCTCCCACATTGGATCTTCACATGACTTAGAGTCAGGCCAACCCGGACTCCACCAGCAGCGCCTCAAGCCCCATCAAATCCGGCACCTTCGCCACATGTTCCCCCACCTGCACCGCTGCCAGTTCCAGCGGGCACAGCGGCACGTCCACATAGCTCAACTCGCTATCGAGCTTGTACGACCGCGGAATACCCTGGATCACCAGCGCAATAAACTTCAACGTCGGCCGCCCGCCCAACGCATTCAACACCACGATCCGCGAGCGTTCGCCGGTCACGCTGGCCTCGCCGCACACGGCTTCGAAACTGATCAACGGAATCTGCCGATCCCGCCACGTCACTTGCCGCAAATACCACGGCGGTGCGTCGCTGGCCGGTTCGCCGCGTTGGAAGTCGATCAACTCGGCGATGGCGACGTTGGGCAGTACCAGGTGACGGTCGGCCAGGGGCAGCAGCAGGCCGGTGAGTTGGCTGGTGCGGTGGTCAAGCATGGGACTTGCTCCAATAGGCGATGCTTTCCAGCAGCACCGACTCTTGATACGGCTTGCCGAGGTATTCGTTGACGCCGATCGCCATGGCGCGGTCGCGGTGTTTCTGGCCAGTGCGGGAGGTGATCATGATGATCGGCAGGCGCATCAAGCGCGGGTCGTTGCGCACTTGCGTGGCCACTTCAAAGCCGTCCATGCGCGGCATTTCGATGTCGAGCAGCATCAAGTCTGGGGTGTGTTCTTCAAGCACAGCCAGGGCGTCGATGCCGTCTTTGGCAGTGAGCACGTTCATGCCGTTGCGCTCCAGCAGCCGGCTGGTGACTTTGCGCACGGTAACCGAGTCGTCCACTACCAGCACCAGCAAGGGGCGTTTTTTCAACGGGTCGTTGAGGATCAGTGGCGCATCCACCGACTGCGCCGGCAAGGCCGGTTGGCGGGCGCGGATATGCGCCAGCAAGTCGATAATCAGCACCACGCGGCCGTCGCCGAGGATGGTCGCGCCGGACAAGCCTTGCACCCCCGCGAACTGCGGCCCCAGGCCCTTGACCACGATTTCCCGCGTGCCGGCCATGGCATCCACATGCACCGCCACACGCCGCTCATTGCACTGCACCAAGAGCACCGGCACCGGCTGGTACTGGCCCAGCAGTTTCGGACGGGCCACGGTATGCAGCAGGTCGCCGAGGTAAAACAGTTCGTAGCGCTGACCTGCGTATTCATAACGCGGCGGATCTTGCTGGTAGTGCCCCGCCAGCTCATGGGGCAGCACACGCACCAGCCCTTCGATGGTGTTGAGCGGGATTGCGTATTGGTCGTCGGCGCACTGCACCATCAGTGCGCGGTTGACCGACACGGTGAACGGCAGACGAATCCGAAAATGCACGCCCTCGCCCGGCGTCGACTCAATGAACATCGAGCCGCCCAGCTGGCGCACTTCTTCATGCACCACGTCCATGCCCACGCCACGCCCGGAAATCTGCGTGATCTTTTCCGCAGTGGAAAACCCCGGCTGCAAGATGAACTGCAACACGTCGCGGTCGCTGATCTCTTGATGAGGGGCGAGCAACCCGCGCTTGATCGCCTTGCGCCGCACCGCTTCGAGGGGCACGCCGGCGCCGTCGTCGCGCATGTCGAAAACGATATCGCCGCCTTCGTGGGTCAGGTCCAGGGTGATGCGGCCCTTTTCCGGCTTACCGGCCAGCAGCCGCACATCGCGGGACTCCAGGCCATGGTCAACGGCGTTGCGCAGCATGTGCTCCAAGGGCGCCGCCATGCGTTCAAGCACGTTGCGGTCCATCTCACCCTCGGCATTGCCGACGATGAATTCCACGTCCTTGCCCAACTCGCCCGCCACCTGGCGCACGATGCGTTTGAGGCGCGGCAACATACGCTCGAACGGCACCATGCGCGTGCGCATCAGGCCTTCCTGCAACTCGGTGTTGATGCGTGCCTGTTGCTGCAACAGGTCGTGCGCATCCTCGTTGCGACGGTCGAGGGTGTCCTTCAGGTCGAGCAGGTCGGAGGCGGATTCGGACAACGCGCGGGACAGTTGCTGCAACTGCGAATGGCGGTCCATCTCCAACGGATCGAAGTCTTCGTAGCCCAGGCGTTCGGCCTCGGCCTGTTGGCGGCTGAGGATGCGACCTTGGGTTTCGGTGTCGAGGCGGCGCAGTTGATCACGCATTCGCTCAATGGTGGTTTCCACCTCGTTCAACGCAATGCGCGCGTCGTTGACCTGCTGTTCGATGCGGCCACGGAAGATCGAGGTTTCACCCGCCAGGTTGACCAGATCGTCCAGCAGGTCGGCGGAGATTTTCACCATGTCGGCGGTAGGATCAGCGACCGCTTCGGCCTTGCCTGCGGGCAACGCCACCGGCACCACTGGCTCTACGCTGGGGTGCACCAGGCTTTTGATGCGTTCGATGAGCTTGTCCACTGAGCCCACCGGCATCCCATCCGTCACGGCGTCGATCATCTGCGCCAGGCGGTCATGGCAGCCTTGCAGCAGCGCGAACAGCTCAGCCGACGGCGCGAGCAAACCGGCGGACAGCCCTTCGTACAGAAACTCAAGCTCATGGGCCAAGTCACCAATCGGCCCGATCTCGACCATGCGCGCGCCGCCCTTGAGGGTGTGCAGGTCGCGCAACAGGGTTTCGACTTCCTGGCGATTGTTCGGCTCGGCCTGCCAGCGCAGCAACGCGCTGCCCGAGCTGTCGAGAATGTCGGCAGCTTCTTCGAGGAAGATATCCAGCAATTCCGGGTCGGCGCCCGCCGTTTCAGGCGCTGGCGCCTGGGTCGCGGGCGTACTGCTCTGTCGCAGCTCACGAAGCTTGGCAACCAGCTCGACGCTGTCGCTCAAGGGCTGGTGGTGGTGCAGTTCTTCCAGCTGCAAGCCTAGGTGTTCATGGCTGGCCATCAGCACTTGAGACAACTCGGCGCTGTAGCTGTAGCGACGGTCAACCAGGCCTTCGTAAAAGCATTCCAACTCATAGGCCAGATCGCCCACCGGGCCGATTTCAGCCATGCGCGCGCCGCCCTTGAGGGTGTGCAGGTCGCGCTGCAACGAGGACAACGGTGCAGCGTTTTCGGGCTCCAGCAGCCAGCGCTTGAGGGACTGCCCGGCGCTGTCGAGAATGTCCACGGCTTCTTCGAGGAAGATCTCGACGATCTCATCGTCCATCGCCGTTTCATGCTCCAACTGCGCGGTGGCTGCACCGAGTTCAGCGATGCTCAGGGCGCGGTTACCGTCGCTTTTGATCAGGCCGGTGGCGGACGGGTCCAGGGCTCCGTCCAGCAATTCGCGCAGGGCCTCGACCCGTGCCGGGGCCAGGCTGATTTCCTGCCCGGCGGCCAGTTGGTCAAGCATGTTGATCAGCGCTTCATGGGCCTGTTCGGCCTCCCGGAAAAACCGCTCGCTGACGGCCAGACTGCTCTCTTCCACCGCGCCATAGAGGTCGAGCAAGGCTTCGCACAGTTCGTCGATAGGGTGCAGGTCGGCGATGTGTGCCCCTTCTCCCAGCGTGGTCAGTTCATCCAGCAACGCCGTGAGTTCCTGGCGCTCGCCAGGGTGCTGTTGCCAACGACGCAGCAGGCTTTCGGCGTCGAGCAGGATATCCATGCCCTGGGCCAGGAAGTTGGTGATCAGTTGCGGGTCACGCTTGATGCGCAAGCCGGTGTTGGGCGCGTCGAGCAGCGTTGCCAACTGATGGTCAAGCAGGGCTTGGGTGCGGCCAATCAAATCGGCCGCCCCCCTGATCGGCACCAGAGGGTCGCGATCCAGTTGGCGTAAGCCACGCTGGAACAGAGCTTCGGCTTCCAGCAGTAACTCCACCTCGTCCAGGTCCAGCGGCAGACGATGGGCCTTGTATTCGCGTGTCAGGTGATCCAGTGGGCGCACCAGCTCGGCAATCGGCAACACGCCGGCCATGTACGCACTGCCCTTGAGAGTGTGCAGCGCGCGTTGCAGCTCATCGCTGACCTGCAGCGGCACATGCTCGGCGGCCTGTTGCAGGAAGTGGTTGAGGCTGTCCAGATGGCTCTGGGCTTCGTTGCGGAAAATTTCCAGCAGCATCGGGTCGTGGGGTTCGCCAGCAGATAGGGCGCCGCCGCTGGCATAGGCGTGGGCGCGAGCGGCCAAGGCGTCGACCTCGTCGCGTTGGTGTTGGTCGTCCGTCGCAAAGTCGGAGATCAACTCCGGCAGCAGGGCCACGGCGTCATCCAGCACCTGCTGGATCTCGGGGCCTAGGGCCACACTGCGTTCCAGCACACGGTTCAGCAGGTTTTCAACAGCCCAGGCCAACTCGGCCAGGACCAGGGCACGCACCATGCGGCCACTGCCTTTCAACGTGTGGAAAGCGCGGCGCATTTCGCCTTGGGCGGTTTTGTCCGCGCTGTTGGGCAGGTGGCGGTGCAGCACTTCGAGAACTTCGTCAGTCTCTTCAAGGAAGACTTCGCGTAGCTCATCGTCGATAGGCGCTTCATCGGCTGGCGGCGGCAGCAGACTACCGGGGCGTTGCAGGGCCGGCGGGTTGAGGCGCGAGGTAGGGTTGGCCAGTGCGTCAAACTGCGACTGACTGGGCGTGACCTCGCTCGACAACGCACCATCGGGAGCGACCAGCGCCTGGCGCCAGGGTTTCTCGGCGGGCAGATAGCCCAGCGTCGCCAGGCTTTGGGTGGCCAGTTCCAATACCCGCTCGCCAGCAGCGTCGGGGTCCTGGAGCATGCGTTCGAGGTAGTACTCCAAGCTGCTGATCACATCGGCAAAATGCTCCAGTTGCGCCTCTGCCGGCGGGCCTGCGTTGACCATCAACTGCTCATCGACATAGTCGGTGCAGCCGCGCATCAGGCTCGCTGCACGCGGTAGCGGAATCATCGCCAACGCGCCACGCACCTGGCTCAGCAACTCCGGCAGCGATTCCAGGCGCTGACGGTCCCAGTCGGCTTCCATGCAGTCGATCACCAGCTCTTTAGCCTGCTTCAGGCACTGGCAGCACTCACGGATCACCAACTGGTGAATCTGGGTTAGGTCGGTAGTGGGCAGGCGGCTTTCTTCGCGGCTTTCCGGCTCGACGGTGCCGGCCATTCCCGCCAAGGTGGCTTCGACGTAGAGCAGCGCGCCAGCGACATCCATCAGCACGGCGTCGTTGGGTTCGCGTTGGCCTTGGGCCAGGCTCAGTACTACCGCAAGCTGGTCGATGATGACTTTGCGCGGCTGACCGAACCCCAGCACCGCCAAGGTATCGGCGATCTGCCGCAGCGGCGCCAACAGCGCATCAAGGTCGCTGGTGTGTTGGCGGTCGCTGCGCACGAACAGGTCGAGGCGTTCCTTGACCCGCACCAGTTCCTCGCACAACGCACCGAGCACTGAGCCCATGGCATTGCGGTCCGGCCCGGCCAGGCGGGCGCGCTCGGCGTCGACCACCGTGCTGTCGGGCAAGGCTTCATCCAGGCCGTAGCGCTCTTTCAGGCTTTGCATGCGCGGCGTTGGCCGGGTGACTTTAGCGACGTAGAACAACAGGCTCTTGAGCAACTCATCCGGCGCAGATTGGTTGATGCCGCCTATGCCCTGGGCGAGCAGGCGCTTGAGTTGTTTGTCACTGGCCTTGAGCAAGCTGCGCAAAGCCGGGCTGTTGGCGACCACACCTGTGAGCATGCCCTCGACCAGCGCCGAAGCCACTTGCCACAACGGCAACAACGGCGCGCCCTGGCAGAGGGCTTCGAGGCGTGCGAACACCCGCGCCATGTCTTCCAGGTTGCTTGGGCCGTGGTCTTCACGCAGCAGTCCGGCCAACGCCTGTTGCAACAACTGGTGCCATTGACGCAATTGCTCATGCAGCTCAGGCGGCGCGCGCTGGGTCAGGGTTTCATCGGGCAGCGGCGCGATCGACAGCAATTGTGGGCTGAACAGACTGGTTTCCGAGAGCAGGCTTTCACCCCGTGCGCTGCGTAGGTCGTTGAGCAGCGGCAGCACCACCAACGGCAGATCGCGGCGGGCGCTGTGCACGCGGTCGAGGTACAGCGGCAGTTGGCCGAGGGCCTGTTGCAGAAGACGGATGCTTTCATCGCGCTGACTGACCCGCCCGGCCTTTAGCGCAAGGGCCAGTTCTTCGATCTCTTCGGCCAGCAGCGCTGCGCCGTAGAACTCGACCATTTGCAGCGCACCATGCACCTGGTGAATACCGGACAGGCATTGGCTGATCACGTCATCGTCATGGGTTTCGACAAACGCATCCAGCGCCGAACGGGCCTGTTTCAGGGTTTCGGCAATGTCGCCCTTGACCCATTCGAGGGCCACGTAGTCGTGCCGATCAACCATAACTGCTCCGCTTAGAATTCGTGGGTTGCCTGGATCTCCAGACAGATGGAGATCACATGCGGGACGGGCGGTGCGACGATTCGACTTGCCCCCTCCCACACTTTGACTGCATTTCAATCATCAACCTGTTTGGCCGCAGGCAAGGTGAAACCCGAGACCGACCTGCGCAACTGGCTCGCCATCTTCGCCAAATTGCCGATGCTTTCGGCAGTGGCGGTGGAACCCGACGACGTCTGCGTAGTGATTTGCTGGATCACGTTCATGGTCAGGGAGATCTGCCCTGCCGACGACGTCTGTTGCTGCGCCGCATTGGAGATGCTCTGGATCAGCGCCGCCAAGGTCTTCGATACGCCTTCGATCTCTTCCAGTGCCACGCCCGCGTCTTGGGCCAGCCGTGCACCGCGCACCACTTCGGTGGTGGTCTGTTCCATGGAGATGACCGCCTCGTTGGTGTCGGTCTGGATCGCCCGCACCAGGGTTTCGATCTGCCGCGTGGCAGCCGACGAGCGCTCGGCCAGTCGCTGCACCTCATCGGCCACCACGGCAAAGCCACGTCCGGCATCCCCGGCCATGCTCGCCTGGATGGCGGCGTTGAGGGCGAGGATGTTGGTCTGGTCGGCGATGTCGTCAATCAGGCTGACGATGTCGCCAATCTCCTGGGACGATTCACCCAAACGCTTAATGCGCTTGGCGGTGTCCTGGATCTGTTCGCGGATGTTGTCCATGCCGTGGATGGTGTTGTGCACCACCTCATTGCCCTTGTTGGCGATCTCTACCGAGCGCTCCGCCACTGCCGAAGATTCGGCGGCGTTGGCCGACACTTGGTCGATGGATTGAGCCATCTGGTTGATCGCGGTGGAGGCTTCGGCGATCTGCTGGGCCTGATGCTCGGAAGCCTGGGCCAGGTGCATGGCGGTGGCCTGGGTGTCTTGCACAGCACCGGCGACCTGGCCGGCGGTGAGGTTGATCGTCGCGACCAAATCGCGCAGTTGGTCCACGGAATAGTTGATCGAGTCGGCGATGGTGCCGGTGAAGTCTTCGGTCACCGAAGCCGTCACAGTGAGGTCACCGTCGGCCAGGTCTTCGATTTCATCCAGCAAGCGCATGATCGCGTTTTGGTTGCGCTCGTTCTTCTCGGCGGTCTCGTGCAGTTGGCGGTTGGTCTCACGCACCATCACCAGGCCAATCAGGATGATCGAGGCCAGCGCCAACAGACCCAGCACATAACCGCCGATGGTGTCGAAACTGCGCCCGCTGGCGAGGTTTTCGAACCCGATGGCCAGGTGCGAGGCTTCATCAAGCAGGGTTTGCGACAGGTTGAAAATATTGCTCGCCGAGGCGCGCACCTGGAACAGCTGCGGCGAGGTTTCGAGGATTTCATCCACGGAGCCAGAGACAAATTCGAACAGCTCGGCAATGTCCGCCAGCCGCGCGCGGGCATCGTGGTCTTCGACTTGGGTGATGCGCAGCCCAGGGTTGCCGTTGAGCATGCCATTGAGGACCTGACCAAAGCGGGCGGCATCACGGCCAAAGGTGTCGGCGGCCTGCGCGGCGGTTTCGTCGCCGGCCAGCACGGTGTTGACCGCACCCAAGATACGTTCGGCCAGCAGCGACTGGCGTTGGGCCAAGGCCACCTGGCTGGCCGGGGCGCCACGTTGCAGCAGGATGTCGACGACCTTCTCCGACTCCATCTGCAATTGCGGCACGGTTTCGGCGAGGGTCGCAGCCACTTGATGCAGGGACAGTACGGTCTGCTCGCTGGCGAGGATCGCGTCGGTGTTTTTCAGCAGCGCTTCCCAATCGGTCTGCACAGCACGCATCTCGGCACGGACCGCACTGGGTGCCGCGGGCAAGCCGGTTTGCGGGTCGCCTTTTTTCAGGTAGCCCCAGCGCTGGGCAAAATCGTTTCGCGCATCTCCCAACAGCTTGAAAGCAGCGGCCTTGCCGGCGGCGGCTTCGGTGGCGTTCTTGGCAATGCGTTGGGACAGCACGCGCAGTTCACCGGCGTGGCCGATGTACTGTTTGTCGTAGGTAGACTGGGTGTTGAGGTACGCGAAGTTGGCGAACAGCAGCATGATGAACACGATCAGTGCGATAAACAGCACGATGATCTGTGAACGGCTGCGCGAGCCGGCCTGGGGTTTGGGCGTGGTAGCGGTGGTCATGCGGCGACATCCATGAAGCCTGGGGCCTGGGCCAGGGCGAAGGGGCTGAAGACCTGCCACAGCGGATCACCCTCGAAGTGACCCTGGATAAACGGCGCGCCAGGGCTGGTGTTCGCCAGCAAGGCGTCTTGTGCAAAATGCTGCATCCCCACCACCTCATCCACCAGCAGCCCGACAAACAGATCGTTGTATTCCACCACCAGCACCCGCCGTTGCTTGCGCGCCTTGGACAGCGCAAGGCCGAGGAAGCCACCCAGGTCCATCACCGGCAGCAGGCGCCCGCGCAGGTTAGCAACCCCTTTGACCCAGGCCTTGACCCCAGGCATTAAAGTGCAACGTGGTTCATGCAGGACTTCGGCGACTTCGCCCATGGGCGCCACATACCAATGTTGCCCCAGGCGAAAGCCGATACCGCTCCAGCGTTGCAGGCGGGTTTCCTGGGACGGCAGGTCGGCGGCCAGCAGGCGGCAGCGGCGGTCGATGTCCAGCAGCAGCTCAAAGGCGGTTTGCGACTCGGTCATGATGGCGTGCCGTCAGCCGGCCAACACCTTGTTCAGGGTGGCGATCAAGGTTTCTTCGTCCACAGGCTTGGTCAGGTAGTCCTTTGCACCCTGGCGCGCGCCCCAGATCTTGTCGGTTTCCTGATCCTTGGTGGTGATGATGATGATCGGGATGCCGTTGGTTTCCGGCTCCTTGGACAGTTGGCGAGTAGCCTGGAAGCCATTGAGGCCAGGCATCACGATGTCCATCAGCACTGCGTCGGGCTTTTCCTGGCGAGCCAGGGCCACGCCGTCCGCACCGTTCTCGGCCTTGAGGACTTGGTGGCCGTGCTTTTCCAGCATGCCGGTGAGTTTGTACATTTCGGTCGGCGAATCGTCGACGATCAGAACACGTGCCATGGTTTTCCCCACTACATTGGTCGGCGCCGGCCCTCGTGGGGCGGCGTCAGTGTGCTTGTTCTACTGCGGCGAACCCCGGCACATAGGCCTTGATTGCACCCAGCAGTTCTTCCTTGCTGAAAGGCTTGGTCAAAAACTGATCGACACCCACGATGCGCCCCTTGGCCTTGTCGAACAGACCGTCCTTGGAGGACAACATGATCACCGGAATCGACTTGAACGCCGGGTTGTTCTTCACCAGGGCGCAGGTCTGATAACCATCCAGGCGCGGCATCATGATGTCTACAAAGATAATGTGCGGGTGATGATCAACAATCCGCGCCAGGGCATCGAAACCGTCGATGGCCGTAATGACCTCGCACCCCGAGTTCTTCAACAGCGTCTCGGCGGTGCGGCGGATCGTTTTCGAATCGTCGATCACCATCACTCTCAAGGCGTTGGAATGCTGTTCCATATCTGCTCTACCATCGCCACAGCGAGTCGGTTTTCGGTGTGTACTGCCTGATGTTGCACAGGATGATCGCCGCAGGCCTTGGATTTCAAGGGCTGCTGCGCTGTGGCAGTCTTTTTAGCACAGTCTCGGAGAGCAATCTATCGAGGCACCCGCCAGGTGGTTTTTCCTTGACCCACAACAGCCGCAGCGCCACTCTGACGCCACTTTTATGCGCCCAATTTGCTAGAGGAAATCCCCCATGAGCGTTCGCGTCGGCATTGTCATGGACCCTATCGCCAGCATTTCCTATAAAAAGGACAGCTCGCTGGCCATGCTTCTGGCCGCCCAGGCCCGCGGCTGGACCCTGTTCTATATGGAGCAGCGCGATCTGTACCAGGGCGACGGCGAGGCCCGCGCGCGCATGCGCCCGCTGCAGGTGTTCGCCAACCCGGAAAAATGGTTCGAGCTTTCGGACGAAATCGACAGCCCCCTGAGCGACCTGGACGTGATCCTGATGCGCAAGGATCCGCCGTTCGACATGGAATTCGTCTACTCCACCTATCTGCTGGAGCAGGCCGAGCGCGCCGGCGTTCTGATCGTCAACAAGCCGCAAAGTCTGCGCGACTGCAATGAAAAGCTGTTCGCCACGCTGTTCCCGCAGTGCACACCCCCGACCGTGGTCAGCCGCCGCGCCGATGTGCTGCGTGAATTCGCCGCCAAACACGGCGATGTGATCCTCAAGCCGTTGGACGGCATGGGCGGTACGTCGATCTTCCGTCACCGCGCTGGCGACCCGAACCTGTCGGTGATCCTGGAAACCCTGACCGCCCTGGGCACCCAGCAGATCATGGGCCAGGCTTACCTGCCAGCGATCAAGGACGGCGACAAGCGCATTCTGATGATCGACGGCGAACCGGTGGACTACTGCCTCGCGCGTATCCCGGCGGCAGGCGAAACCCGAGGCAACCTGGCGGCAGGTGGGCGCGGTGAAGCACGGCCTTTATCGGATAAGGATCGCTGGATCGCTAGCCAAGTTGGCCCGACCTTGCGGGAAAAAGGCCTGCTGTTTGTAGGCCTTGACGTAATTGGTGAAAATCTCACCGAAATCAACGTCACCAGCCCGACCTGTATTCGCGAGATAGACAATGCATTTGGCACGAACATCGGCGAAATGCTGATGGCCGCCATTGAGCGCAAGCTCGCAGCCAAGTGATATAGAACAGCCGGACACACACCAACATTGCGTTATCATGCGCCACCTGTGAAACGCGCGATGTTGGTTCTTTTGTCATGACACTCCCGTCCGATCTGCCCCCCGAACTCTCCCACAGCGGCGTGCGCCCGGCTGATCGGCTCGGATTTACCCTGTTTCTGGCTGCCTTAATTCATTTGGCCTTGCTCCTTGGCGTGGGCTTCACCATGGTCGAACCCAAGCAGATCACCAAGACCCTGGAAATCACCCTCGCCACGTTCAAGAGTGAAAAGAAGCCCGAGAAGGCAGATTTTCTAGCCCAGGACAATCAACAGGGCAGCGGCACCCTCGACAAGAAAGCCATCCCCAAAACCACCGAACTGGCGCCGTTCCAGGACAACAAGGTCAATAAAGTCACGCCACCTCCTGCGCCGAAGCCCGAGGTCAAGCAGGCTACGCCCAAGCCTACGGTGGCCACCATCGCACCCAAACCGCAAAAAGCCCCGGTCCAACGCGAAAAGACCAAGACCGAGCCGCAGCCCGTCAAACCGGCGCCTACCTTCGACAGCTCGACCCTGTCCGACGAAATCTCCAGCCTGGAAGCCGAACTGGCTAACGAACAGCAGTTGTACGCCAAGCGCCCACGCATCTACCGCTTGAATGCCGCCTCGACCATGCGCGACAAAGGCGCCTGGTATAAAGACGAGTGGCGTAAGAAGGTCGAGCGCATCGGCAACCTCAACTACCCGGAAGAAGCGCGGCGCCAGCAGATCTACGGCAACTTGCGTCTATTGGTATCGATCAACCGCGACGGCACCTTATATGAAGTGCAGGTGTTGGAGTCCTCCGGCCAACCGCTGCTGGACCAGGCCGCCCAACGCATCGTGCGCCTGGCCGCGCCGTTTGCCCCGTTTACCGGCGACCTGAATGACGTGGACCGCCTGGAAATCATCCGTACCTGGAAGTTTGCCAAGGGCGATCGGCTCTCCAGCAACTGATCAGACATGTCCTGCCACAGGTAACTCCAGCTTGTCAGTTCGCCCCTCCAACGCCACACTAGCGGACATGAAAAATGTCAGCCCGACCTACCTCAAGCACCAATTCCTGATCGCCATGCCCCATATGGCCGACCCGAACTTTGCGCAGACCTTGACCTACATCGTCGAGCACACGGCCAATGGTGCCATGGGGTTGGTGGTGAACCGCCCGCAAGCGCTGAACCTGGCCGATATCCTTGAGCAACTGCGTCCGGAGATCGATCCGCCGGCCCGTTGCCAATCGGTGCCGATCTACATCGGCGGGCCGGTACAAACTGATCGCGGCTTTGTGCTGCACCCGACCGGGCCGACGTTCCAGGCCACGGTGGACCTGGACGGTGTGTCGCTGTCCACCTCCCAGGACGTGTTGTTCGCCATCGCCGACGGTATAGGCCCAGAGCAAAGCGTGATCACCTTGGGGTACGCCGGTTGGGAAGCAGGGCAACTGGAGGCCGAACTGGCCAGCAATGCCTGGCTGACCTGCCCCTTCGACGCCGACATCCTGTTCAACACGGCCAGTGAACTGCGCCTGGAAGCGGCCGCCGCCAAGTTGCGGGTCAACCTCAGCCTGCTGACCAGCCAGGCGGGGCACGCCTGATGGCCTTGCGTCTGATCCTCGGTTTTGACTACGGCACCAAACAGATCGGCGTAGCGGTCGGCCAGGTGATCACCGGCCAGGCCCGCGAGTTGTGCACCCTCAAGGCACAGAACGGCATACCGGACTGGAATCAGGTCGAAGCCCTGATCAAGGAATGGAAGCCCGACGCGGTGGTGGTCGGCCTGCCCCTGAACATGGACGGCACCCCGAGCGACATGTGCCTGCGCGCCGAAAAATTCGCCCGTCGCCTCAATGGTCGTTACAACATCCCCTTCTATACCCACGATGAACGCCTGACCACCTTTGAAGCCAAGGGTGAACGCCGCGACCGTGGCGGCCAGAAGGGCAGTTACCGCGACAACCCCGTAGACAGCATCGCCGCCGCCTTGCTGTTGCAGGGCTGGCTGGACGAAAACACCGCTTTATTTGAATCCTGACTGACGCGGCTTGCCGCGTCTTCTTACGTTTGAGCCCGGAACTTGCCTACAGCAAGGCCTTGAAGGAGCCACCATGAGCCTGCCCAATCCCGCCGAACTGATCAGCCAGATGGCATTACGCCTCAAAGCGCACCTGGAACACCGCGGAATCAGCGAACCGCGCTTTATCGGTATTCGCACCGGCGGTGTATGGGTCGCTCAGGCGTTACTGGACGAACTGGGCAGCGACTCGCCACTGGGCACCCTCGACGTGTCCTTCTACCGTGATGACTTCAGCCAGAACGGCCTGCACCCGCAAGTGCAGCCCTCGGCCCTGCCGTTCGAAGTCGAAGGCCAGCACTTGGTGCTGATCGACGACGTGCTGATGAGCGGCCGTACCATCCGCGCCGCCATGAACGAACTGTTCGACTACGGCCGCCCGGCCAGCATCACGCTGGTCTGCCTGCTGGATCTGGACGCCGGCGAGCTGCCTATCAGCCCGGATGTGGTTGGCGCGACCCTGTCGCTGCAAGCCCAGCAACGGGTAAAATTGTCCGGTCCAACGCCGCTCGAACTCGAACTGCAAGACCTCGCCCTTTAAACCGCCTTGTAAAGAGTCCCCGCGATGACGCCTCTAGATGCCAAGCGCCCGCTGCAGCTCAATGCTCAGGGCCAGTTGCAACACTTTTTGTCCCTCGACGGTTTGCCCCGCGAACTGCTCACCGAAATCCTCGACACCGCCGACTCATTCCTCGAAGTCGGTGGCCGGGCGGTGAAGAAAGTCCCGTTGCTGCGCGGTAAAACCATCTGCAACGTGTTCTTCGAAAACTCCACCCGCACTCGCACCACCTTTGAGCTGGCGGCCCAGCGGCTGTCGGCCGACGTGATCACGCTGAACGTGTCCACTTCGTCGGCGAGCAAGGGCGAAACCCTGCTCGACACCCTGCGTAACCTGGAAGCCATGGCCGCCGATATGTTCGTGGTGCGCCACGGCGACTCCGGCGCCGCGCACTTCATCGCCGAGCACGTGTGCCCGCAGGTAGCGATCATCAACGGCGGCGACGGCCGTCACGCCCACCCGACCCAAGGCATGCTCGACATGCTCACCATCCGTCGGCACAAGGGCAGCTTTGAAAACCTATCGGTGGCCATCGTCGGCGACATCCTGCACTCGCGGGTAGCACGCTCGAACATGCTGGCCCTGAAAACCCTGGGTTGCCCGGACATCCGCGTGATCGCGCCGAAAACCCTGCTCCCCATCGGCATTGAGCAGTACGGCGTGAAGGTCTACACCGACATGGCCGAAGGCCTCAAGGATGTAGACGTGGTGATCATGTTGCGCCTGCAACGCGAGCGTATGTCCGGTGGTTTGCTGCCGAGCGAGGGTGAGTTCTACCGCTTGTTCGGCCTGACCACCGCGCGCCTGGCCGGCGCCAAACCGGATGCCATCGTGATGCACCCGGGTCCGATCAACCGAGGGGTGGAGATTGAGTCAGCGGTGGCCGATGGCAATCAGTCAGTAATTCTCAACCAGGTGACCTACGGCATCGCCGTGCGCATGGCGGTGTTGTCCATGGCCATGAGCGGGCAAACCGCGCAACGTCAATTCGAGCAGGAGAACGCCCAGTGAAGCTCAGCATTCTTGGCGCTCGCGTTATCGACCCGGCCAGTGGCCTGGATCAAGTCACCGATCTTCATCTGGAAGCCGGCAAGATCATCGCCATCGGCGCCGCCCCCAGCGATTTCAGCCCCAGCCAGACCATCGACGCCAAAGGCCTGGTGGCCGCGCCTGGGCTGGTGGACCTGAACGTCGCCCTGCGCGAGCCGGGTTACAGCCGTAAAGGCAGCATCGCCAGCGAAACCCGCGCCGCTGCGGCCGGTGGCGTGACCAGCCTGTGCTGCCCGCCGCACACCAAGCCGATCCTCGATACGTCGGCCGTGACCGAGCTGATCCTCGACCGTGCCCGCGAAGCTGGCAATTGCAAAGTGTTCCCCATCGGCGCCCTGAGCAAAGGTCTGGAAGGCGAACAACTCGCCGAACTGATCGCCCTGCGCGACGCTGGTTGCGTGGCCTTCGGCAACGGTCTTGAGAGCTTCCGCAGTACCCGCACCTTGTGCCGCGCCCTGGAATACGCGGCCACCTTCGATCTGACGGTGATCTTCCACTCCCAGGACCGCGACCTGGCCGAAGGCGGCTTGGCCCATGAAGGCGCCGTCGCCAGTTTCCTCGGCCTGCCGGGTATTCCGGAAACCGCCGAAACCGTCGCTCTTGCCCGTGACCTGCTGCTGGTGGAACAAAGCGGCGTACGCGCGCACTTCAGCCAACTCACCAGTGCCCGGGGCGTGGCCCTGATTGCACAGGCCCAGGCTCGCGGTCTGCCGGTGACTGCGGATGTGGCGCTGTACCAATTGATCCTCACGGATGAAGCGCTGATCGACTTCTCCAGCCTGTACCACGTGCAACCGCCCCTGCGCACCCTGGCCGACCGTGACGGTTTGCGTGCCGCGGTCAAATCCGGTGTGGTTTCGGCGATTTCCAGCCACCACCAGCCCCAAGAGCGCGATGCCAAGCTGGCACCGTTTGGCGCGACCGAGCCGGGGATCAGCAGTGTGGAGCTGTTGCTGCCACTGGCGATGACGCTGGTGGAGGATGGCCTGCTCGACTTGCCGACGCTGCTCCAGCGCCTGAGCGCTGGCCCGGCCGAAGCCTTGCGCCTGCCGGCCGGCAAATTGGCCGTGGGCGCCGCAGCGGATCTGGTGCTGTTTGACACGGCCAGCTCCACGGTTGCCGGGGAGCACTGGCTGTCCAAGGGTGAAAACTGCCCGTTCATCGGCCATAGCCTGCCGGCGAGCGTGCGCTACACCTTGGTGGATGGGCGCATCAGCTACCAGGCCTAAAGCGGGCACGCAAAAAAAGTGGGAGGGGGCTTGCCCCCGATTGCAGTGGGTCAGCAATAAATGAGCTGACTGATCCACCGCTATCGGGGACAAGCCCCCTCCCACATTTAGTTCTCTATAGAGCCTGAGAAATCAGCGTCCCCCGTTGCGCTCTGCATTGCGGATCGAAACCTGGGTATTCAACGTCCAGAAGTCATACAGCACCCCCACCAGGAACAAGCCACCGGTCAGCAGGTAGATCAGGCCGGTGATCCATTTGCCCTGGTACATGCGGTGCACGCCGAACACCCCCAGAAACGCCAACAGAATCCACGCCACGTTGTATTCGATGGGACCGGCGGTAAAACGCAGGTCGGCTTCACGGTCCATGGCGGGGATCAGGAACAGGTCGATCAGCCAGCCGATACCCAGCAGGCCAAGGGTAAAAAACCAGATCGTCCCGGTGACAGGTTTGCCGTAATAAAAACGATGCGCGCCGGTAAACCCGAAAATCCAGAGCAGGTAACCGATCACCTTGCTGTGGGTGTCTTGTTGCGGCCCAACCTGTTGATAGGTGTTCATGACGTACCTCTTTTGCTTCGATAGATAAATTTTTTCATTTTCTTTGTGACTTTTTTACGGGCGCCCGACGTACGGCAAATGGTATCTTCACTGCCCTGAAAGCCTTATGCCACCTGACTTGTGTAGGACAATTGCGGCGAATCGTCGCGTATTTCCTGATTTTGACGTCAAGGTTCAGTCGACAAACGGCCTGAGAACGACACAAAAAGCTGTTATAAAGTTGCGCGCAAACCCATAAGAGCCACGCCTAATGCGACCATTTTTAAAGACATGGCTAACCATTTGCCTATTAATGCCATTGGCCGCCCACGCCACCAATCGTGAGCAACGACTTCCGAACGTTAACGGTTTCACCCCTAAAGTCCACAGCACGCCAAGCACTGCCAAATCGGTAAAGCCGACCGTCAGCCGCCCGACTCAATTGAGCAAGGCGCACGGTAAAGCAGTTCCCGGCCTCGTGGCAGTCAACACCAAGCAAAGCAGCAACGTCCTCAGCCGCGCCGTAAACGTGCTCGGTACACCTTATCGTTGGGGCGGCAGCAGCCCAAGTAAAGGGTTCGACTGCAGCGGCCTGGTGAAATATGCGTTCAACGACGTAGCCGCCGTGGATCTGCCGCGCACTTCCAATGCCATGGCCGCCGGCCACGGGCAGAAGGTTGATCGCAAGGACCTGAAACCAGGTGATCTGCTGTTCTTCAAATTGAAGAGCCGCCAGGTCAATCACGTTGCCATCTACTTGGGCAATGACCGTTTTATCCACGCACCGCGTCGTGGCAAGTCGGTCAGCATCGACACGTTGAAAAAGCCGTTTTGGGACAAGAACTACGTGATTGCCAAGCGGGTTCTGCCGAAAGAGCAGAACACCTTGCGAGTGGTTCAACGCTGATTTCAAGCTGAAATGCAGTCGTCAATGTGAGAGGGGGCTTGCTCCCGATAGCGGTGGATCAGTCAGTTTATCTGTACCTGACCCACTGCAATCGGGAGCAAGCCCCCTCCCACATTTGGATCTCCTTATATCTCCCGATCTTAGATATCCCCAGGCACCCTCGCCTTCTCCAGCGCCTCTTCCCGGCTGATCACGCCCTGCGTGACCAACGCCTTCAAACTCATATCCAATGTCTTCATCCCCAACGCCCCGCCGGTCTGGATGGCAGAGACCATCTGCGCCACCTTGTCCTCACGAATCAGATTACGAATGGCTGGCGTGCCCAACATGATTTCATGGGCCGCCACGCGCCCGCCGCAGAGCTTCTTCACCAGCACCTGTGACACCACCGCCTGCAACGACTCCGACAACATTGAGCGGACCATGGCCTTTTCGCCGGCCGGGAACACGTCGACCAGCCGATCCACGGTCTTTGCCGCGGAGGTAGTGTGCAAGGTGCCAAATACCAGATGCCCCGTTTCAGCCGCCGTCAGGGCCAGGCGGATGGTTTCCAGGTCACGCAGTTCGCCCACCAGGATCACATCGGGGTCTTCACGCAGCGCCGAACGCAGGGCTACCGAAAAACTGTGGGTGTCGCGGTGTACCTGGCGCTGGTTGATCAACGCGATTTTCGGCCTGTGGATAAATTCGATAGGGTCTTCGAGCGTGAGGATGTGCTGGCGCCGATGCTGATTGAGGTAGTCGATCATTGCCGCCAGAGTGGTGGACTTGCCGGAGCCAGTGGGTCCGGTCACCAGCACCAGGCCACGTGGCAATTGGGCGATGCGTTGGAACACCGCCCCGAGACCCAGGCTATCCAGGCTCTGGACTTCGGCCGGAATAGTACGAAACACCGCGCCCATGCCGCGATCCTGTTGGAATACGTTGGCCCGGAAGCGCGCTACACCCGGCAGCTCGAAGGCAAAATCCGTTTCAAGAGATGTTTCGAAATCCTTTTGCTGGTATTGATTGAGCAAAGGGCTCAATAAATCCGCGACTTGCGGGGCAGAAAGCACCGGCCAATCCATCGGCCAGACTTCGCCATCGATTCGCCACATCGGCGCCAGCCCCGCCGACAGGTGCAGGTCGGAGGCGCCACGGCGCACGCCGGCCACCAGTAATTCAGTGATATCCATAGGGCTTTCCATTTCCAGTAGAATGCCGCGGACTCCATATCCACGGGCGCATCTTGAATGTCGACGATAGCAGACAACATCGGCCTGGTTAGCCAGCGCATCCGCGCCGCAGCCGACGCCGTGCAACGTGACGCAAGCAGCATCCACCTGCTGGCCGTGAGCAAGACCAAACCCGCCCAAGCAGTGCGCGAAGCCTATGCCGCCGGGCAGCTCGAATTCGGCGAAAACTATCTGCAGGAAGCTCTGGGCAAACAGGCTGAATTAACCGACCTGCCCTTGAGTTGGCACTTCATCGGCCCCATTCAATCGAACAAGACGCGCGCTATCGCCGAGAACTTCGCTTGGGTGCATTCCGTGGACCGCCTCAAAATTGCACAACGCCTGTCCGAACAACGCCCGGCCGACCTGCCGCCGCTGAACATCTGTATCCAGGTCAATGTCAGCGGCGAAGCCAGCAAGTCCGGCTGCACGCCCGCCGACTTGCCGGCCCTGGCCAATGCCATCAGCGCCCTGCCGCGCTTGACGCTGCGTGGCCTGATGGCAATCCCCGAGCCGACTGAAGATCGGACCGAGCAAGATGCAGCGTTCGCTACCGTTCGCGACCTGCAAAACAGCCTGAACCTGCCGCTCGACACGCTTTCCATGGGCATGAGCCACGACCTTGAGTCGGCCATCGCCCAAGGCGCCACCTGGGTGCGGATCGGTACCGCCCTGTTTGGCGCCCGTGATTACGGCCAGCCGTGAAATGGCTGACCTCCCTCTGAATAAGGACCTGTCATGAGCAACACGCGTATTGCCTTTATCGGCGCCGGTAACATGGCGGCCAGCCTGATCGGCGGCCTACGGGCCAAGGGCCTGGACGCCGCGCAGATCCGCGCCAGTGACCCGGGCGCCGACACCCGTGCGCGCGTCAGCGCCGAGCACGGTATCGACACCTTTGCCGACAATGCCGAGGCCATCCAAGGCGTCGACGTGATCGTGCTGGCGGTCAAGCCACAAGCCATGAAGGCCGTGTGCGAAAGCCTGCGCCCAAATCTGCAACCGCATCAGTTGGTGGTGTCCATCGCTGCCGGCATAACCTGCGCCAGCATGAAGAAGTGGCTGGGGGCCCAGCCCATCGTACGTTGCATGCCCAACACCCCGGCTCTGCTGCGCCAAGGCGTGAGCGGTTTGTATGCCACTGCCGAGGTCAGCACCGAACAACGTGACCAGGCCCAAGAGCTGCTGTCCGCCGTGGGCATTGCTCTGTGGCTGGATCAGGAACAACAACTGGACGCGGTCACCGCCGTCTCCGGCAGCGGCCCGGCGTACTTCTTCCTGCTGATTGAAGCCATGACCGCCGCCGGCGTGAAACTCGGCCTGCCACGGGAAGTCGCTGAGCAACTGTCCGAGCAGACCGCCTTGGGCGCCGCGAAGATGGCCGTGTCCAGCGATGCCGATGCCGCCGAGCTGCGCCGTCGCGTGACCTCACCAGGCGGCACGACGCAGGCCGCCATTGAATCGTTCCAGGCCGGGGGCTTTGAAGCCCTGGTGGAAAAAGCATTGGGTGCCGCTGCGCACCGATCGGCCGAAATGGCCGAACAACTGGGCAACTAAGGAGCCAATATGATTGGTTTGAACACCGCAGCCGTCTACGTGCTGCAAACCCTCGGCAGCCTCTACCTGCTGATCGTGCTGTTGCGTTTCGTGCTGCAACTGGTACGTGCCAACTTCTACAACCCGCTCTGCCAGTTCATCGTCAAGGCGACCCAGCCGCTGCTCAAGCCGTTGCGCCGGGTGATCCCGAGCCTGTTCGGCCTGGATATGTCGTCGCTGGTACTGGCGATCCTGGTGCAGTTGGCCTTGATGGCGCTGACACTGCTGCTGACGTACGGCACCACCGGCAATTTCATACAGTTGCTGATTTGGGCAATCATCGGCGTGACCGCGCTGTTCCTGAAGATTTTCTTCTTCGCCTTGATCATCAGCGTGATCCTGTCCTGGGTCGCCCCGGGTAGCCACAACCCTGGCGCCGAACTGGTGAACCAGATCTGCGAGCCCGCCCTGGCGCCATTCCGCCGCCTGCTGCCGAACCTGGGCGGCCTGGATATCTCGCCGATCCTGGCGTTCATGGTGCTCAAGCTGCTGGACATGCTGGTGATCAACAACCTGGCCACCATGACCGGGATGCCAGAGATTCTGCGCCTGCTGATCTGACGCAAACAAATGAGGGAGGGGCTTGCTCCCTCCCTCATTTCGAAGCGCGCAGGCCTTTGCTTGCCGCTGGGTGCAGTGGTCTTTAGACTTACGCCTCATTTAAACGAGAGCAGGGTCGATGCCAGCTGCCTTTCCCCCCGATTCTGTTGGTCTGGTCGTGCCCCAAGTGGCGCACTTCAGCGAACCCCTGGCCCTGGCCTGCGGCCGTTCTCTGCCCGCCTACGACCTGATCTACGAAACCTATGGCCAACTGAACGCCACGGCGAGCAACGCCGTGCTGATCTGCCACGCCTTGTCCGGTCATCACCACGCAGCAGGCTTCCATAGTGCCGACGAGCGCAAGCCCGGCTGGTGGGACAGCTGTATAGGTCCCGGCAAGCCCATCGACACCAACAAATTCTTCGTGGTCAGCCTGAACAACCTCGGCGGCTGCAACGGCTCCACTGGCCCCAGCAGTATCAACCCGGAAACCGGCAAGCCGTTCGGCGCCGACTTCCCGGTGCTGACCGTGGAAGACTGGGTACACAGCCAAGCGCGTCTTGCCGATTTGTTGGGCATCAACCAGTGGGCCGCCGTGATCGGTGGCAGCCTGGGCGGGATGCAGGCACTGCAATGGACCATCACCTACCCTGATCGCGTACGCCATTGTCTGGCCATCGCCTCGGCCCCCAAGTTGTCGGCGCAAAACATCGCCTTCAACGAAGTGGCGCGCCAGGCGATCCTCACCGACCCCGAGTTCCACGGCGGTTCGTTCCAGGAAGCGGGCGTGATTCCCAAGCGCGGCTTGATGCTGGCGCGGATGGTCGGGCATATCACCTACCTGTCCGATGACTCCATGGGCGAAAAATTCGGCCGTGGCCTCAAGAGCGAGAAGCTCAACTACGATTTCCACAGCGTCGAATTCCAGGTCGAAAGCTACCTGCGTTATCAGGGCGAGGAGTTCTCCGGGCGTTTCGATGCCAACACCTATCTGCTGATGACCAAGGCCCTGGACTATTTCGACCCGGCGGCCAACCACGACGATGACCTGGCGAAAACCTTCGAAGGCGCCACGGCCAAGTTCTGCGTGATGTCGTTCACCACCGACTGGCGCTTCTCCCCGGCCCGCTCCCGCGAGCTGGTGGATGCACTGATGGCCGCACGCAAAGACGTGTGCTACCTGGAGATCGATGCGCCGCAAGGCCACGACGCCTTCCTGATTCCGATCCCGCGTTACTTGCAGGCGTTCGGCAATTACATGAACCGGATTACAGTGTGAGAACGCCATGAGAGCCGACCTGGAAATCATCCAAGAATGGATCCCCGCCGGCAGCCGCGTGCTTGACCTGGGCTGCGGCGATGGCGAACTGCTGAGCTGGCTGCGCGACAACAAGCAAGTCACCGGCTATGGCCTGGAAAACGACCCGGACAACATCGCCCAGTGCGTGGCCAAGGGCATCAACGTGATCGAGCAGGACTTGGACAAGGGCCTGGGTAACTTTGCCAGCAACAGCTTCGACATCGTGGTGATGACCCAAGCCCTGCAAGCGGTGCACTACCCTGACCGCATCCTCGACGAAATGCTGCGCGTGGGTCGCCAGTGCATCATCACCTTCCCTAACTTCGGCCACTGGCGCTGCCGCTGGTACCTGGCGACCAAGGGTCGCATGCCGGTGTCGGATTTCCTGCCTTACACCTGGTACAACACGCCGAACATCCACTTCTGCACCTTCGAAGACTTCGAAGCGCTGTGTGGCGAGCGTGAAGCCAAAGTGATTAACCGACTTGCCGTCGATCAACAGCACCGTCACGGCTGGGCGAGTAAACTATGGCCCAACCTGTTGGGCGAAATCGGTATCTACCGGGTCAGCAGTCCTGGCCTGACCGACCACAAAATTGCCGTCTAATCATTTTCCAGAGGGGCGCTCATGAGTCGCTTGGCTATTTTTCTACTGACCGCTTGCCTGGGTGCCAACGCCTTGGCAGCCGACGCTATCGACGCAAATCGCAAGAAAGACTTCGGCGATATCACCGTTCACTACAACACCTTCACCTCCAGCTTCCTGCAACCGGAAACCGCCCAGAAAGTCGGCGTGGTACGCAGTAAGGAGAAGGGCTTGATCAATGTGACCGTGATCAAGGGCGTGACCCCCGTGGCCGCACAAGTAACGGGCACCATCAAGGATCTGGGCGGCAAGAGCGAGATCCTCACCTTCAAGCAAATCAACGAAAAAGGCGGGATCAATTATCTCGCGCCCTACGCCGTGACCCAGCGGGAATACAAGACGTTTACCATCAACGTTGAAACCGGCGGCAAAGCCCATAGCTTCCAATTCAACCAGGAACTGTTTCCGGCGGAATGATGAACCTTACCCAGCTCGTACTCGCCAGCCATAACGCCGGCAAACTCAAAGAACTGCAGGCCATGCTCGGCGACTCCGTGCAACTGCGCTCGATTGGCGAGTTCAGCCAGGTCGAGCCGGAAGAGACAGGCCTGTCGTTCGTCGAGAACGCCATCCTCAAGGCGCGCAATGCCGCACGTATCTCGGGCCTTCCGGCGCTGGCGGATGACTCTGGCCTGGCGGTGGATTTTCTCGGCGGAGCCCCTGGTATCTATTCGGCGCGCTACGCCGATGGCAAAGGTGACGCGGCCAACAACGCCAAGTTGCTAGACGCCCTCAAGGACGTGCCGGACGCCGAACGCGGCGCGCAGTTCGTCTGCGTGCTGGCCCTGGTGCGCCATGCGGACGACCCGTTGCCGATCCTTTGCGAAGGCCTGTGGCACGGGCGCATCCTGCATGCGGCCAGCGGTGAGCATGGTTTTGGCTATGACCCGCTGTTCTGGGTGCCAGAGCGCAATGTCTCCAGCGCAGAACTGAGCCCGGCCGACAAGAACCAGATCAGCCACCGCGCCCGCGCAATGGATTTGCTGCGCCAACGCCTGAGCCTGAAATGACCCACGACACCCAGGCGCTGCCGCTGATCCACGGCGGCGCGCAAACACCTCGGGCGGCCTTGCCCGTGCTGCCGCCTCTGGCGCTGTATATCCACATCCCGTGGTGCGTACGTAAATGCCCGTATTGCGACTTCAACTCTCACACCGCAAGCAAAGTGCTGCCGGAAGAAGAGTACGTGGACGCACTGTTGGCCGACCTCGATCAGGACCTGCATGCCGTTTACGGCCGGGAGCTGAGTTCGATCTTCTTCGGCGGTGGCACCCCAAGCCTGTTCAGCGCTGCAGCACTGGGTCGCCTGCTCAAAGGCGTGGAAGCGCGCATCCCGTTTGCCGGCGATATCGAGATCACCCTGGAAGCCAACCCCGGCACGTTCGAACAAGAGAAGTTCGTGGCGTACCGCAAGCTGGGGATCAACCGCCTGTCCATCGGTATCCAGAGCTTCCAGCAGGAAAAACTTCAGGCCCTGGGCCGTATCCACAATGGCGACGAAGCTGTACGCGCTGCCGGGATGGCGCGCCAGGCCGGATTTGATAACTTCAACTTGGACCTGATGCACGGTTTGCCCGATCAGTCCCTGGACGACGCCCTCAGCGACCTGCGCCAGGCCATCGCGCTCAACCCCACGCATTTGTCCTGGTATCAATTGACCCTGGAACCCAACACGGTGTTCTGGAACCAGCCGCCGGCGCTGCCAGAAGACGACACCCTTTGGGACATCCAGGAAGCAGGCCAGGCACTGCTGGCCGAGCACGGTTACGCCCAATACGAAGTGTCAGCCTATGCCCAACCGGGCCGCCCGGCGCGGCATAACCTGAATTACTGGAGCTTCGGCGACTTTATCGGCATCGGCGCCGGCGCCCACGGCAAGCTCAGCCATCCGGACGGGCGCATCGTGCGCACCTGGAAGACCCGCGCGCCAAAGGACTACCTGAACCCAACCAAAAGCTTCCAGGCTGGGGCGAAGGAGCTGACCAATGACGAGCTACCCTTCGAGTTTCTGATGAACGCTCTGCGCCTCACCGACGGCGTCGACGCCAGGCTCTACGCCGAGCGCACGGGCCTCGACCTGGCGAGCCTTGACGAGGCACGTCGCGAGGCAGAACAAAGTGGCTTAATGCAGGTCGAACCGTCACGCCTGGCGGCCACTGATCGCGGGCAACTCTTTCTCAATGACCTGTTGCAGAAGTTTTTGAGCTGACGCTCTAAGGAATTCGAATGGATTTGGTACTCGACCTGCTCGCCACCGTATCCCGCTGGAGCCGCAGCAACCTGTCGGAAATCTCCCTAGCGCTCGTGGGCTGTTTGCTGGTGCTGTTCGGCGCAGATATCAAGGGCTGGGTCGAAGCACGCCTGGGCAGCATCGCCGGCGCCTTGCGGGTCCCGTTGATGGCATTGGTGTGCATGGTCGGCAGCGGCGCTGCATTGATCTACGCCACACCGTGGATTGTGCGGGGCTTGAGCCAGTTCAATAACTACAGCCTGGCGCCGGTGTTGGTGGTGGTACTGGTATTGATTGGCGTCGTCGCCGATCGCCGCTGACCTCAAATCCAACACAAAACAACTGTGGGAGGGGGCTTGCCCCCGATAGCGGTGGATCAGTCACTTTGATGTCGACTGACACTCCGCTATCGGGGGCAAGCCCCCTCCCACATTGAATTGCATTTCAAGTCAGTGGCGAGTTACGCCAGCTTCTCGAACTTCAAATCCCACACCCCATGCCCCAGCCGCTCGCCGCGACGTTCGAACTTGGTGATCGGACGCTCAGCCGGGCGCGGCACGCATTTGCCATCTTCGGCCAGGTTGCGGTAGCCAGGGGCAACGTCCATCACTTCCAGCATGTATTCGGCATACGGCTCCCAGTCGGTGGCCATGTGCAGGATGCCGCCAACCTTGAGCTTGCTGCGCACCAGCTCCGCGAAGGAAGCCTGGACGATGCGGCGTTTGTGGTGGCGGGATTTATGCCATGGGTCCGGGAAGAACAGCATCAGGCGGTCAAGGCTGTTGTCGGCGATGCAACGGTTAAGCACTTCAATCGCGTCGCAGTCGTAGACCCGCAGGTTAGTCAGGCCTTGAGTCAGGACGCCGTTAAGCAGTGCGCCGACACCTGGGCGGTGTACTTCCACGCCAATGAAGTCCTGGTCCGGCCCGGCAGCGGCCATTTCCAGCAGGGAGTGGCCCATGCCGAAGCCGATTTCCAGTGAGCGCGGGGCCGAACGGCCAAACACTTGGTCGTAGTCCACGGGCGCATCGGCCAAGGGCAATACGAACAGCGGCGTGCCCTGCTCCAGACCCTTTTGCTGCCCTTCGGTCATACGACCGGCGCGCATCACAAAGCTCTTGATGCGGCGATGCTTGGACTCGTCGCCTGCTTCTTCCACGGTGTTCGGCGTTTCGTTTGATTCAGTCATCAATGGCTCTTACTTGATCAGACCATCCAGCGGCGAAGAGGCGCTGGCGTAGAGTTTTTTCGGCATGCGCCCGGCGAGGTAAGCCAGGCGGCCTGCGACGATGGCGTGTTTCATGGCTTCGGCCATCATGATCGGTTGCTGAGCATGGGCGATGGCGGAGTTCATCAGCACAGCGTCGCAACCCAGCTCCATGGCGATGGTCGCGTCGGAGGCAGTGCCTACGCCCGCATCCACCAGTACGGGGATCTTGGCTTCTTCGAGGATGATCTGCAGGTTGTACGGATTGCAGATACCCAGGCCGGAACCGATCAGACCGGCCAGCGGCATCACGGCGATGCAGCCGATTTCCGCCAATTGACGGGCGATGATCGGGTCATCACTGGTGTAGACCATCACGTCGAAGCCTTCCTTGACCAGGGTTTCAGCGGCCTTGAGGGTTTCGATCACGTTGGGGAACAGGGTTTTCTGATCGGCCAGCACTTCCAGCTTCACCAGGTTGTGACCATCAAGCAGCTCACGGGCCAGGCGGCAGGTGCGCACGGCTTCAATGGCGTCATAGCAACCGGCTGTGTTCGGTAGGAAGGTGTAGCGATCCGGCGACAGCACTTCGAGCAGATTCGGCTCGCCCTCGATCTGACCGAGGTTGGTGCGGCGTACGGCGAAGGTCACGATTTCAGCGCCCGAGGCTTCGATGGCCAGGCGGGTTTCTTCCATATCGCGGTACTTGCCGGTGCCGACCAGCAAGCGGGACTGGTAGGTACGACCGGCCAGGACGAAGGGCTTGTCGCTACGAACGATGCTCATGGGAAATCCTCGAAATGGGGTGAGGTTCTGCAGAATTCGGGCAGGCGACTAGCCGCCGCCGATGGCGTGGACCACTTCAACCTGATCACCTTCGGTGAGCGCAGTCTCGGCGTGGAGGCTACGCGGAACGATATCCAGGTTGAGCTCCACTGCGACGCGACGCCCGGTCAGGTCCAGACGGGTCAGCAGGGCCGAAACGGTTTCACCGTCGGGCAGTTCAAAGGATTCGCCGTTCAACAGAATGCGCATGCCGCGGGCCGCCATCGTTTTTAGGGGCCAGCATTCTAGCTTGATTGGCGTTGCCGGCCCAAGTCCCTTGGTCAGACGACCTGCAAGCGCCAGGCAAACAAACCGAGGAAGAACCAGCCGAGCAAGAACGCCAGGCCACCGAACGGCGTGATGATGCCGAGCTTGCTGATACCGGTCATGGTCAGCGCGTAGAGGCTGCCGGAAAACAGCAGGATACCGATGACAAACGAGATACCGGCCCAAGTCACCAGGCGGCCGGGAAGATGGGCGGCCAGCAACGCCACGCCGAACAGCGCCAGTGTGTGCACCAGTTGATAGGTGACTCCGGTATGGAAGATCGCCAGGTACTCGGCGCTCAGACGGTTTTTCAGGCCGTGGGCGGCAAACGCGCCCAAGGCCACACCGGTGAAGCCGAAAAACGCGGCCAGCATCAGAAAGCTACGCAGCATAGGGAACTCCAGTCAGACTCATCGGGCAGGGTCTGTATAATGGCCCGCTCAACGGGTTCGGCCAAGCCATCTCTATGCTGCGTCTCCTATTCAAACGCTTTCTCAACGTCGTGAAATGGTTTGCCATCGGCAGTGTTTTGCTGGTGCTGCTGTTTCGTGTCGTCCCGCCGCCCTTCACCGCCCTGATGGTGGAGCGCAAGGTCGAATCCTGGTTCGACGGCGAACCCATTGACCTGCAGCGCACCTGGGTGCCGTGGGACGAGATCTCCGATGAGCTCAAAGTGGCGGTGATGGCCGGTGAAGACCAGCGTTTCCCGCAGCATTGGGGCTTTGATTTCGGCGCGATCCAGGCGGCGATCCTGCACAACGAGCGCGGCGGTTCGATTCGCGGCGCCAGTACGTTGAGTCAGCAGGTGTCGAAGAATCTGTTCCTGTGGGCTGGCCGCAGTTATTTGCGCAAAGGGCTGGAGGCCTGGTTTACCGGGTTGATCGAGGTGCTGTGGCCCAAGCAACGGATTCTTGAGGTGTACCTCAATAGCGTGGAATGGGATGAAGGCGTATTCGGCGCGGAGGCGGCGGCACGGCATCACTTCGGCGTAAGCGCCAAGGGCTTGTCCCGGCAGCAGGCCAGCTATTTAGCGGCGGTGTTGCCTAACCCACGGGTATGGAGTGCCAGCCACCCGACCGCTTATGTGGCGCGGCGGGCGGCGTGGATTCGCCAGCAGATGAGCCAGCTAGGCGGAGATGGTTATCTGGTGGAACTGAACAACTCGCGCAAAGCGCCTTGGTCCGACTGATACAACACAAAAAAATGTGGGAGGACGCTTGCTCCCGATAGCGTTGGATCAGTCATTTTGATGTCGACTGACACTCTGCTATCGGGGGCAAGCCCCCTCCCACATTTTTAAGCGGCGCTTTTAAGCGGCGATCGACAACTTCAGCTTGTTCATCGCGCTTTTCTCAAGCTGACGAATTCGCTCGGCCGACACGTTGTACTTCTGCGCCAAGTCGTGCAGCGTGGCTTTTTCTTCCGCCAGCCAGCGCTGGTAGAGGATGTCACGACTGCGGTCGTCCAACACTTCCAGCGCTTCGTGCAGGTTGTGGTTGGAATTGTCGCTCCAGTCGGCGTCTTCCAGTTGACGAGCCGGGTCGTACCGGTGGTCTTCCAGATAGTTGGCCGGCGATTGGAAGGCGCTGTCGTCGTCAGCTTCCGCGGCCGGATCGAAGGCCATGTCATGGCCGGTCAGGCGACTTTCCATTTCGCGCACTTCACGGGGCTCCACACCGAGGCTTTCGGCCACGCGGTGGACTTCCTCGTTGTTCAGCCACGCCAGGCGTTTCTTCTGGCTACGCAGGTTGAAGAACAGCTTGCGCTGGGCCTTGGTGGTCGCGACTTTCACAATGCGCCAGTTGCGCAGGATGAACTCGTGGATTTCCGCCTTGATCCAGTGCACGGCAAACGACACCAGGCGCACGCCCATCTCAGGGTTGAAGCGCTTTACAGCCTTCATCAGGCCGACGTTGCCTTCCTGAATCAGGTCAGCCTGGGCCAACCCGTAGCCGCTATAGCTACGGGCGATATGTACGACAAAACGCAGGTGGGCGAGCACCATCTGCCGAGCCGCCCCCAAATCCTGCTCATAGTAGAGACTCTCGGCCAGTTCACGCTCCTGCTCGGGCGTCAGCAATGGAATGCTGTTGACCGTGTGCACATAGGCTTCCAGGTTCGCACCAGGGACCAAGGCATAAGCAGGTTGCAAAGAAGTGGTCATACGAAAAAACCTCCGACTCACATAACTCGTGCAGTTCAGCACTGCGAAAATTGACCGGGAACCGTAGGACAAGTTCCCTAAACCACTGATACGGTCAATACAAACGAAACCACATTAATCTGACATTAACTACTTCGGTGCCAGCTCACGTAAATGCCGTGCGACCGCAATCCAGGCACCGATATAACCCAACAATACCGCGCCAAGCAAGAGTGACAGACCATCGGCCACCGGTACCCCGGCCAGGGCAAAATCACTGCCGTACAAGCCGGCAAGCCCAACGACTGCGTCGTTCAGCCAGTTCAGGCCGAACGCCAGCACGCCCCAGGACAAAATCCCCGCACCCAGGCCATAAAGCGCGCCCATGTACAGAAAAGGCCGACGCACATAGCTGTCCGTGCCGCCGACCAGTTTAATCACTTCTATCTCGATGCGACGGTTTTCAATATGAAGACGAATGGTATTACCTATCACCAAAAGTAATGCAGACACCAACAGCACCGTCAGGCCGAACACAAAACGGTCGCCAAGCTTGAGGATCGCCGCCAGGCGCTCTACCCAGACTAGATCAAGTTGCGCCTGTTGCACCTTCGGCATCTCTGCGAGTTTTTGCCGCAGGGCTTCAAGGGCCGGCTTGTCGACTTCATTCGGGGTCACCAGCACCACGCCGGGCAGTGGGTTCTGCGGCAGCTCTTTAAGCGCCTCGCCCAGGCCGGACTGCTGTTGGAACTCCTCAAGGGCCTGGTCGCGGCTAACGTACTCGGCGTCCGCGACGCCCGGCATATTCTTGATATCGTCCCGTAGCGCTTCGCCTTCCTTGGTACTGGCATCCAGGTTCAAGTACAGCGAAATCTGCGCCGCACGCTGCCAGGAACCGCCCAAACGCTCCACATTATTAAGCAGCAGCGACAAGCCCATTGGCAGGCTCAAGGCCACAGCCATCACCAGGCAGGTGAAAAAGCTGCCGATCGGCTGTTTGCCCAGACGGCGCAAGCTGTCCAGCAGGCTGGCGCGGTGGCTTTCGATCCAGGCGCGCAGCAAGGTGCTGAAGTCCGGGCCGTCGTCATCGTCGTGTTTTTTCTTTTTCGGTTGCGGGTCGGCCGGTTTTGGCGCAACGCGCTCGGAAACCTTAGGGCTACGTGTGGCACTCATACGCCAGCCTCCCCGTCACCGATCAGGCGACCGCGCTGCAGGGTCAGCATGCGGTGGCGCATGCGGGCGATCAACGCCAGGTCGTGGCTGGCGATCAATACGCTGGTGCCCAGGCGGTTGATGTCTTCGAACACCCCCATGATCTCGGCCGCCAGACGCGGGTCGAGGTTACCGGTAGGTTCGTCCGCCAGCAGCAAGGCCGGGCGATGGACGATGGCGCGGGCGATGCCGACGCGCTGCTGCTGACCAGTCGAGAGGTCGCCGGGGTAGAGGTCGGTCTTGTCCGACAGCGCCACGCGCTCCAGGGCCGAATCCACACGCTTGACGATTTCGGCCTTGGACAACCCAAGAATCTGCAGCGGTAGCGCAATGTTGTTGAACACCGTGCGATCGAACAGCAACTGGTGGTTCTGGAACACTACGCCGATCTGGCGGCGCAGGAACGGGATCTGCGCATTACTGATGGTGGCCAGGTCCTGGCCGGCGAGCAGCAACTTGCCGGTAGTCGGGCGTTCCATGGCCAGCAGCAGGCGCAACAGCGTACTTTTGCCGGCCCCCGAGTGACCGGTGACAAACAAGAACTCGCCGCGACGCACTCGAAAGCTCAGCTCATGCAAGCCGACATGCCCGTTGGCATAGCGTTTACCGACCTGTTCGAATCGAATCATGAACGCTCCCGCTCGGCAAACAGTGCCTGTACAAAGGGTTCGGCCTCAAAGGTGCGCAGGTCGTCGATGCCTTCACCGACGCCGATATAACGAATCGGCAACCCGAACTGCTTGGCCAAGGCGAAGATCACACCGCCTTTGGCCGTGCCGTCGAGCTTAGTCAACGCCAGGCCGGTCAGTTGGACCGTCTGGTTGAATTGTTTGGCCTGGCTGATAGCGTTCTGGCCGGTACCAGCGTCCAGCACCAGCAGCACTTCGTGCGGCGCGTCAGCGTCGAGCTTGCCGATAACGCGGCGGACTTTCTTCAGCTCTTCCATCAGGTTGTCTTTGGTGTGCAGACGACCAGCGGTATCCGCGATCAGCACATCGATGTTACGAGCCTTGGCGGCTTGCACGGCGTCGAAGATCACCGAGGCGGAATCGGCACCCGTGTGCTGGGCGATGACCGGAATCTTGTTGCGCTCACCCCAGACCTGCAATTGCTCAACGGCGGCGGCGCGGAAGGTGTCACCGGCAGCGAGCATGACTTTCTTGCCTTCCGATTGCAGTTTCTTGGCCAGTTTGCCGATGGTGGTGGTCTTGCCGGCGCCGTTGACGCCCACTACCAGGATCACGAACGGCTTGTTCGGAGTGATCACCAGCGGCGCTTCCACGGGTTTGAGCATCGCAGCCAGTTCGGCCTGCAAGGATTTGTAGAGCGCATCGGCATCGGTCAGCTGCTTGCGCGCGACCTTTTGGGTCAGGCTCTGGATGATCACCGCGGTGGCTTCGACGCCCACGTCGGCGGTCAGCAGACGGGTTTCAATGTCTTCCAGCAGTTCGTCATCGATGACCTTCTTGCCCAGGAACAGGCTGGCCATGCCTTCGCCGATGCTGGCGCTGGTCTTGCTCAGGCCTTGCTTGAGACGAGCGAAGAAGCCGGTCTTGCTTGTTTCGGTGGGTGGGGCGATCGGCTCTGGCTCGACAACCTCGATAACTTGGGCAGGCTCAGCGGCCACAACAGGCGCAGGAACCGGGACCTCCACGGCGAGTGGCGCTTCGGCCACCACCTCGACCGGCTCAACCACCGCAGGAATCGGCGGGACCACGTGCTCAGCCTGTATGTCTTCGACCAACGCCACGGGCTCTTCGGCCACTGGCAACTCAGGCCACGGCTTGTGCTCAGGCTCAGGCTCGGCCTCAACCACTGGCTGCAACACCGGCTCAGCCATCGGCAACACCACCGGCGCAGGCACTTCGGCAACCGGCTCGGCTTCTACTATAGGTTCGGGGATCGGCTCAGCTTGAACCTGTGGCTGTTCGACAACGGTTTCCTGCGGCTTTTTGCGCAGCCATCCGAACAGGCCTTTCTTCTCGCCAGCCGCAGCTGGGGTCTTCTTGTCGTCGTTGGAACCAAACATGGAGACGGCTATCTCAAGGTAGCGAAGTGCCAGAGCGGCACGTCGGTAAATAAAATTCGATGCGTAACAGACTGTTTTTTAGCCAGCTCGTTCATGCGCAACATTTTGTAAGGCCTAAATAGGGCCTCAACAAGACTGCCGCAGTGGCCGTCCGTATATTCGACCAGTATCCTAGCACCTCCTCGCCCGCTGACGCTAAGACCAAGCGGGCAGCCCAACAGGTTTAAAAACGAATGAATGCTCTAGCCCGCCGCGCCGCAGGCCTGCTGTTCAGCACAGTTTGTCTGCCTCTTACAGCCTTGGCTGCCGACCCACAACCCACCCATGAATTCACCCTGGACAACGGCCTCAAGGTCGTCGTGCGCGAAGATCATCGCGCCCCTGTGGTGGTTTCCCAGGTTTGGTACAAAGTGGGTTCGAGCTACGAAACCCCGGGCCAGACTGGTTTGTCCCACGCCTTGGAACACATGATGTTCAAGGGCAGCGCCAAAGTCGGCCCCGGCGAAGCCTCGCTGATCCTGCGCGACCTGGGTGCCGAAGAAAACGCGTTCACCAGCGATGACTACACCGCTTATTACCAAGTCCTGGCCCGTGACCGCCTGGGCGTGGCCTTCGAACTTGAAGCCGACCGCATGGCAAGCCTGCGTCTACCGGCCGACGAGTTCAGCCGCGAAATCGAGGTTATTAAAGAAGAACGTCGCCTGCGCACCGACGACAACCCGATGTCCAAGGCCTACGAGCGCTTCAAGGCCATGGCCTTCCCGGCCAGCGGCTACCACACGCCGACCATCGGCTGGATGGCCGATCTGGACCGCATGAAGGTCGAAGAACTGCGCCACTGGTACCAATCCTGGTACGTGCCGAACAACGCCACCCTGGTGGTAGTCGGCGACGTAACTCCGGACGAGGTGAAAAACCTGGCCCAACGCTACTTTGGCCCGATCCCCAAGCGTGACGTACCGCCCGCGAAGATCCCGATGGAGCTGGCCGAACCCGGCGAGCGCCTGCTGACGATGCACGTGCAGACCCAATTGCCGAGCGTGATGCTCGGTTTCAACGTTCCTGGCCTGGCGACTGCCGAAGATAAACGCTCGGTGCAAGCCCTGCGCCTGATTTCGGCCCTGTTGGATGGCGGCTACAGTGCGCGCATCTCGGAGCAGTTGGAACGCGGTGAAGAGCTGGTTTCGGCAGCCTCCACCAATTACGACGCTTATACCCGCGGCGACACCCTGTTCATGCTGTCGGCCACCCCAAACCAGCAGAAGAAAAAGACCGTTGCCCAAGCCGAAGCCGGCCTGTGGCGACTGCTCGAAGAACTCAAAGCCAAGCCGCCAACCGCCGAAGAACTGGAACGCATCCGCGCTCAGGTCATCGCCGGCCTGGTCTATCAGCGTGACTCCATCACCAGCCAGGCCACGGCCATCGGCTCCCTGGAAACTGTCGGCCTGTCCTGGAAGCTGATGGACAGCGAACTCGCCGACCTGCAAAGCGTGACGCCTGAAGATATCCAGAAGGCCGCGCGTACTTATTTCACCCGCGAGCGTCTGAGCGTCGCCCATGTTCTGCCTGAGGAGACTGCTCATGAGTGATCGCAAAAGCCTGATCCTGCCTGGCCTGATCGCCGTTACCCTGATCGCGGCGAGCGCCGTGTATTTCCTGCGCCCAAGTGAATCGGTCGCGAGCCCGGCGCTTGAAAAAGCCCAGTCAGCCAACAAACTGCAATCCTTGGCGGAGTTGGACGGCAAGGCACCCACCAACCGCAAGCTCGACGTGCAAACCTGGACCACCGCCGAAGGCGCCAAGGTGCTGTTTGTTGAGGCGCATGAACTGCCGATGTTCGACATGCGCATCCTGTTCGCCGCCGGCAGCAGCCAGGATGGCGATGTGCAGGGCCTGGCGTTGATGACAAACGCCATGCTCAACGAAGGCATACCGGGCAAGGACGTCAGCCAGATCGCCAGTGGTTTTGAAGGCCTGGGCGCCGACTTCGGCAATGGCGCTTACCGCGACATGGCACTGGTATCCCTACGCAGCCTGAGTGCCAGCGATAAACGCGACGCCGCCCTGGCGCTGTTTGACGACGTGATCGGCAAGCCGACCTTTCCGGCCGACTCCCTGGCCCGCATCAAGAATCAGATCCTCGCCGGCTTCGAATATCAGAAGCAAAACCCCGGCAAACTCGCCAGCCTGGAGCTGTTCAAGCGCTTGTACGGCGATCACCCTTATGCGCACCCGAGCGAAGGCACACCTGAAAGCGTGCCGAAAATTAACCTGGCGCAGTTGCAGGCGTTCCACGCCAAGGCGTACGCCGCCGGTAATGCGGTGATTGCGGTGGTAGGCGACCTGACCCGCGCCGAAGCTGAAGCCATGACCGCAAAGGTGTCCGCATCGCTGCCTAAAGGCCCGGCCCTGGCGAAGATTGCCCAGCCGACTGAACCAAAGGCCGGCCTGAGCCATATCGAGTTCCCATCCAAGCAGACGCACTTGCTGTTCGCCCAACTCGGCATCGACCGCGCCGACCCGGACTACGCGGCCTTGTCCCTGGGTAACCAGATCCTCGGCGGCGGTGGTTTCGGCACCCGTTTGATGAGCGAAGTACGTGAAAAGCGTGGCCTGACCTACGGTGTTTACTCCGGTTTCTCACCGATGCAGGTACGCGGTCCGTTCATGATCAACCTGCAGACACGCGCCGAAATGAGTGGCGGCACCCTGCGCCTGGTCGAAGACGTCGTGGCCGATTACCTCAAGAACGGTCCGACGCAAAAAGAGCTGGATGACGCCAAGCGCGAGCTGGCCGGCAGCTTCCCGCTGTCTACCGCCAGCAACGCCGATATCGTCGGTCAGCTGGGCGCCATGGGTTTCTACAACCTGCCGCTGAGCTATCTGGAAGATTTCATGAAACAATCCCAGGCCCTGACCGTAGAGCAGGTCAAGGCTGCAATGAATAAACACTTGAGCGCCGATAAGATGGTCATCGTGACCGCCGGCCCGACGATTGCGCAAAAGCCACTACCGCCCCCCACTGATAAACCCGCCGAGCAGCCGCTCGGGGTTCCGGAGCATTAATGGCCAGTTCATCTCGCCCGAAAAAACCTGTCCACAACGTACACAACGGTGTGGGCCAACTGCGCATCATTGGCGGTGAATGGGGCAGCCGCAAGCTGAGCTTCCCCGATGTCGTGGGCCTGCGCCCAACGCCGGATCGCGTGCGTGAAACCCTGTTCAACTGGCTCGCGCCGTATATCGCGGGCGCTAAGGTCTTGGACCCGTTCGCCGGCAGTGGCGCACTGTTCCTGGAGGCGTTGTCCCGTGGCGCGTCTCAGGCACAGGCGCTGGATGCCAGCAATGTGGCGGTCTCCAGCCTCAAGGAACACCTGGGCACCCTGCGTTGCACCAATGGCCAGGTACAAACTGCCGATGCTCTGCGCTACCTGGAAACCCAGGCGGCCAGCGAGTACGACGTAGTGTTCCTCGACCCGCCGTTCAACCAGAACCTCTTGCCGACCGTGTGTACGCTGCTGGAAGAACGCCAATGGCTGGCGCCCGACGCTTGGATCTACACTGAAAGCGAGACTGCGCCATCTTCCTTGGGACTGCCGGGCGCGTGGCGACTGCACCGGGAGCAGAAATCCGGGCGGGTGTATTACGCGTTGTGGCATCGGTTGGTCGAGAACTGAGAGTAATCCAGCTTTTGTGGTGAGCGGGCTTGCCCCGCGCGGGGCTGCGGAGCAGCCCCAATAAAAACACCGCGCACCATCAGCTAGAACTCGGTCGCTTGGTCTGGGGCCGCTCCGCAGCCCCGCGCGGGGCAAGCCCGCTCACCACAGAAGCCTGCTCACCACAGCAAACGCGCTTGCCACAGAGATCTGCATGACCCCTTCCTCTGAAAAATTCACCCCCGCCTTCGGCCTCGGCAACCCTCACCTGCAAACCCTGTGGGGGCCGCTGTGGCGCCCTACCACCCATATCGAACGCCAACGCGAACGCCTGTGGCTGGAAGACGGCGACTTTCTCGACCTCGACTGGCATGGCCCGCATGACGCGCAGGCGCCGTTGGTGCTGGTGCTGCATGGGCTGACCGGCTCGTCCAATTCCCCCTATGTAGCCGGCCTGCAAAAAGTCCTCGCAGCGCAAGGCTGGGCCAGTGCGGCCTTGAACTGGCGTGGTTGCTCGGGCGAGCCCAACCTGTTGGCCCGCAGCTATCACTCGGGCGCCAGCGAAGACCTGGCCGCCGCCATTGCGCATCTACGCGCCAAGCGGCCGCTGGCGCCGCTGTATGCGGTGGGTTATTCGCTGGGTGGCAATGTGCTGCTTAAGCACCTGGGGGAAACCGGCGAGGCATCCGGGCTGCAAGGCGCGGCGGCGGTGTCGGTGCCGTTTCGCCTGGACCAGTGTGCGGACCGCATCGGGATAGGCTTCTCGCGCGTTTACCAGAAGCACTTCATGCGCGAGATGCTCGCGTATATCCGCGTCAAGCAGCGTCAGTTTTTGCAGGATGGTCGGGAGGACGGGTTGAAAACCCTGGAAGCGCTCGGCTCACTGGAGAAGATGCGCACCTTCTGGGACTTCGATGGCCGGGTCACCGCGCCGCTGCACGGGTTCTTGAGTGCCGAGGACTATTACCGCCGCGCGTCGAGTCGCTACTACCTGGGTGCTATACGCACGCCGACGTTGATTATCCAAGCTGCCGACGACCCGTTCGTATTCGCCCACAGCTTGCCCGAGGCCAGCGAGCTGTCGGCGTGCACCGAGTTTGAGCTGACGGCCAAAGGTGGGCACGTGGGCTTCGTCGATGGCTCACTGAAACGCCCCAGCTACTACCTGGAGCGGCGCATTCCCCAATGGTTACTGTCAAAACACGGTTAAACATGTGGGAGGGGGCTCGCCCCCGATTGCGGTGGAACAGTCAATAATGTGTCGACTGATACTCCGTAATCGAGGACAAGCCCCCTCCCACATTTGGATTGGGTTTACACGACCGGTAAATCAGTCGCCAGTCGCAATTGCCCGCGCAGGATCGGTAATCCACTCGCTCCACGACCCCGCATACAACTTGCCCAACGGATAACCCGCCAGACTCAGGGCGAACAGGTTGTGGCAGGCCGTCACACCCGAGCCGCAGTACGCCACCAGATCTTCCGGCGAGCGGCCTTGCAACTGCGCGGCGAAGCGTTGCCTGAGTTGGTCGGCCGGCAGGAAACGTCCATCGCTGCCCAGGTTTTCGTTGAACGCCGCACATTGCGCACCGGGGATATGCCCGGCAATCGGATCAATAGGTTCAACGTCACCGCGAAAACGCGCTTGGGCACGGGCATCGATCAAGGTCAGGCCGGGTTGGCCCAAGCGTTTTTGCAGGTGTTCGGCGTCCAGCAACAGATGATTGTCCGGCGTACCCGCGAAGGTGCCAGGCTCTGTCACCGGCGCGTCCAGGCTCAACGGGAAACCAGCTACATGCCAGGCCTTGAGGCCTCCATCCAGGATAAACACGCCATCGCGCTTGCCCAGCCAGGCCAGCAGCCACCAGGCGCGGGCGGCAAATGCGCCGGGGCCGTCGTCATAGAGCACCACGTCGGTAGTGGCATGGATGCCCCAGGCCCGCAATTGCTCGGCAAAAGTGTCCGCCGCCGGCAATGGGTGGCGGCCGGTCACACCCTTGATTACCGGGCCGCTGAGATGGCGTTCCAGGTCGGCATATTGCGCGCCGTCGATATGCCCTTCGGCGTAGCTGCAAAGTCCGTAATCCGGGTCTTCCAAGGCAAAACGACAGTCCAGGATCACCAGCCCGGTCGACTTCTGGCGCTCGGCCAATTGCTGGGGACTGATCAGTTGGGCAAGCGGCATGACGAACTCCTACGAATGCAGTGGGAAAGGCCTACTTCACTTCTTCCAGTGCCTGGTTCAGCGGCACGTAAAACTCTTTGAACAGCGCATCCACGTCCTCTTTCGCCTGAGGCGTGACAAAACCGGCCTCCAGCACCAGCACCTGATACACCCCGCGCTTGATGGCTTCGGCACTCAAATGGGCAGAATTTTCATTGGTGGTGCACAGAAAACGCACCCACGAGGTGAGGATGATCCAGGCGTTGAGGGTCAATGCTTCGGTTTGAACAGGGTCCATATTGAGGATGCCAGCGTCGACGAACCCCCGGTAGATCGCATTGCCTTGGGTCAGGCAACGCTGGGAAAAGCGCCGATAACCGGTGGCGAGCTCGGGATCGCTCTCCAGCAGATGTTCAAGGTCGCGATGCAGGAAGCGATAGCGCCACATCCCGGCCAGCAGGGCCTGCAGGTAGAAACGTTTGTCTTGAACCGTCGCGGCGCGCCCCTGTGGCGGACGCAGAAAGCTGTCTACCAGCGCTTCGTATTCACGGAACAGCACGGCGATGATCGCCTGCTTGTTGGGGAAGTGGTAGTACAGGTTGCCCGGCGAAATTTCCATATGGGCGGCGATATGGTTGGTGCTGATACTGCGCTCACCCTGCTGGTTAAAAAGCTCCAGGCTGGTTTGCACAATGCGCTCGCTGGTCTTTACTCGTGGTGCCATAGGGGAATCAGCTTCTATACACGTGATGGCGCATCTTACGACCTATCCTTGCCAGGATAAATCTGCATGTTGCCGCAATGTTATTTGACAATTTAGAGCAATGACTCTAAAAATCCAGGCAGACCAATAACAATCGGTGCTGCGCCATGTCTGCCAACGTTGCCTACCTGCAAGATTCCCAGGTGCTGGATCAGCTCCAGGGCCTGTTCGACGCTCAACGTCGCGCCTACGCCGCCAACCCCATGCCGCCGGCAGCACAACGCCAGCAATGGCTCAAGGCCCTGCGCGACCTGCTCAGCGACGAGCGTCAGGCGCTGATCAACGCAATCAGCCAGGACTTCAGCCACCGCAGCGCCGACGAGACCCTTTTCGCCGAATTGATGCCAAGCCTGCATGGCATTCACTACGCCAGCAAACACCTCAAAGGTTGGATGAAACCTTCCCGCCGTGCTGTAGGCATTGCCTTTCAACCGGCCTCAGCCAAGGTCATTTACCAACCGCTGGGCGTGGTCGGGGTGATCGTGCCGTGGAACTACCCGCTGTACCTGGCCATTGGGCCGTTGGTCGGCGCGTTGGCGGCAGGTAACCGGGTGATGCTCAAGCTCAGCGAGTCCACTCCCGCCACCGGCGAACTACTCAAAACCCTGTTGGCGAAAATCTTCCCCGAGGATCTGGTGTGCGTGGTGTTGGGGGAAGCCGACGTGGGCATGGCGTTTTCCAAGCTGCGCTTCGACCACCTGCTGTTCACCGGCGCCACCAGTATCGGCAAACACGTGATGCGCGCAGCGGCCGAGCACCTCACGCCGGTCACCCTGGAGCTGGGCGGCAAGTCGCCAGCCATCGTTTCCGCCGATGTACCGCTCAAGGACGCCGCCGAACGCATCGCCTTCGGCAAAGCCTTGAATGCCGGGCAAACCTGTGTGGCGCCGGATTACGTGCTGGTGCCGGAAGACCGTGTCGAGGGCTTCGTCGAGGCTTACAGCAAAGCCGTTCGCGGATTTTATCCGACCCTGGCAGACAACCCGGACTACACCGCAATCATCAATGAACGGCAATTGGCTCGGCTCAATAGCTACGTCAAGGACGCCACCGATAAAGGCGCGACGCTGATTCCGCTGTACGAGCAAGGCCAGGCGCGCCGCATGGCCCACATCCTGCTGCTGGATGTCAGCGACGAAATGACTGTGATGCAGGACGAGATCTTCGGCCCAGTGCTGCCGATCGTGCCGTATCGCGGTATCGACCAGGCGTTTGCCTACATCAACCAACGCCCTCGCCCGCTTGCTCTGTATTACTTCGGCTACGACAAGGGCGAACAGAACAGAGTGCTGCACGAGACCCATTCCGGCGGCGTTTGCCTGAACGACACCCTGCTGCACGTGGCCCAGGACGACATGCCATTTGGCGGCATCGGCCCTTCGGGCATGGGCCATTACCACGGGCATGAAGGTTTCCTGACCTTCAGCAAGGCTAAGGGTGTGCTGGTGAAGCAGCGCCTGAACGCCGCTAAGTTGATCTACCCGCCTTATGGCAAGGCTATTCAGAAGTTGATCCAGAAGCTGTTCGTTCGCTGACACCGCCACCTACGGGATAACAATAACAATGAACCCTAGCCTGACTGATTCACCCGCGCTGTCGCGGCGCGGCGTCTTGAAAATAGGCCTGTGCGCCAGCGCCTTCCTCGCCACCGCCGGGCTTGGCGCCAGCCTCAGCGGCTGTTCCAGCAGCACACCGGCCAGCGGCTTTGCCCTGTTGCGCAGCAGCGATCTGCCGTTTTTACGCGCGGTTATTCCGGTATTGCTGGAAGGTGTAGCCAGCGCCCAGGAGGTGGCCAACGGCGTCGAAGACACTCTGAAAAAACTCGATTTCAGCCTGCAGCGCCTGTCGCCCGAGATGTTCAAGCTCACCCAGCAGCTGTTCGACGTATTGGGCATGGCCATCACCCGAGGTCCGTTGACCGGTATCTGGGGCAGTTGGGAGAACGCCAGCACAGAGCAGATCCACAACTTCCTGCACCGCTGGGAAAACAGCTACCTGAACCTGCTGCGCATGGGCCAGGGCTCATTGCTCAAGCTGGTGATCATGGCCTGGTACTTCCAGCCCGCATCCTGGGCCCATTGCGGCTATCCCGGCCCGCCGAAGATCTGATCCGCATCCCCCCAACAATAAAAACAAGAGACGATCCTGATGCCCGTACCCGATCTGTTCCGCGAAGGCCTGGCCCGTGGCTGGAAAACCCACAACGGCGCCGCCCTCGACAATGACCTGACGCTGGAAGCCGACATCGCCATCATCGGCAGCGGCGCCGGTGGCGGCACCACGGCCGAGATCCTCAGCGCTGCCGGCTATAAAGTGCTGCTGATCGAGGAAGGCCCACTCAAGACCAGCAGCGATTTCAAGTTGCTGGAGGACGAGGCCTACACCAGCCTGTATCAGGAAGGCATCGGCCGCATGAGCAAGGACGGCGCGATTACTATCCTGCAGGGTCGGGCAGTGGGCGGCACCACGTTGATCAACTGGACCTCCAGCTTCCGCACCCCGGACGCCACCCTCTCTCACTGGGCCAGTGAATACGCGGTCAAAGGCCACAGCAGCGCCGAGATGGCGCCGTGGTTCGAAAAAATGGAACAACGCCTGGGCATCGCGCCTTGGGCCATGCCGCCGAACGCCAACAATGACGTGATCCGCAAAGGCTGCGAAAAACTTGGCTACAGCTGGCATGTGATCCCGCGCAATGTGCGTGGCTGTTTCAACCTGGGCTATTGCGGCATGGGTTGCCCGGTCAATGCCAAGCAATCGATGCTGGTGACCACCATACCGTCCACCCTGGAGAAAGGCGGCGAGTTGCTCTACCTGGCCCGCGCCGAACACCTCAAATACAGCGGCGACACCATCAGCAGCCTGGAATGCGTGGCCATGGATGAGCGCTGCGTATCGCCGACCGGGCGCAAGATCACAGTCAAGGCAAAACACTACGTGCTGTCGGGCGGCGGTATCAACAGCCCGGCGTTGCTGATGCGCTCGGACGCACCCGACCCGCACTCGCGCTTGGGCAAGCGCACCTTTTTGCACCTTGTGAATTTCTCCGCCGGGTTGTTCGACGAGGTGATCAACCCATTCTACGGTGCACCGCAGTCGATCTACTCCGATCACTTCCAATGGCAGGACGGCACGACCGGCAAAATGTCCTACAAGCTGGAAGCGCCGCCCTTACACCCAGGATTGGCCAGCACGCTGTTCGGCGGCTACGGCACCGGGAATGCGCTGGACATGAGCCAATTGCCGAATACTCACGCCATGCTCGCCCTTTTGCGCGACGGTTTTCACCCCGACAGCCCTGGTGGAACGGTAGATTTGCGCGGCGACGGCACTCCCGTTCTCGATTATCAGGTTTCACCCTACGCCTGGGACGGCCTGCGCCGGGCCTTTCACAGCATGGCCGAAATTCAGTTTGCAGCGGGCGCCAAGTCGGTCAAGCCGCTGCATCACGATGCGCGTTACGTAAACACCTTGGCGCAAGCCCGCGAACTGATTGACGGTTTGAACCTGGAACTGCATCGCACGACCCTGGGCAGCGCCCATGTGATGGGCGGTTGCGCGATGGGTGAAGACCCGAAAAACGCCGTGGCCGACAGCCTGGGTCGCCATCACCAATTACGTAATCTGTCGATCCACGATGGCTCGTTATTCCCCACCAGCATTGGGGCCAACCCCCAATTGTCGGTGTACGGATTGACCGCCCAACTGGCCACAGCATTGGCCGAACGTCTGAAAACAGCATGAAAAAACGCTCGATCAGCGGCATGTATCTACATAAGTCGACTTGGCCGACCGGGATGGCTGCGATACCATCCGGTTCCCCAACGGACTCCGCCAGGACGACGCGATGAACCGAGTGTTGTACCCAGGAACCTTCGACCCGATTACCAAAGGCCATGGCGATCTGGTCGAACGCGCCTCTCGCTTGTTCGACCATGTGATCATCGCGGTCGCGGCCAGCCCCAAGAAAAACCCGCTGTTTCCCCTGGAACAGCGCGTGGAGCTGGCGCGTGAGGTCACCAAGCACCTGCCTAACGTCGAAGTCGTGGGCTTTTCGACGCTGCTGGCGCACTTCGCCAAAGAGCAGAACGCCAATGTGTTCCTGCGCGGCCTACGTGCGGTATCGGACTTCGAATACGAATTCCAACTGGCCAACATGAACCGCCAACTGGCGCCGGACGTTGAGAGCCTGTTCCTCACGCCTTCGGAACGTTATTCGTTCATTTCCTCGACTTTAGTCCGTGAAATCGCTGCTTTGGGCGGAGATATCACCAAGTTCGTGCACCCTGCCGTGGCGGACGCGCTGACGCTGCGCTTCAAGAAGTAGCCGAGGTTTGCCGGTTTACCTGTAGTGAGCGGGCTTGCCCCGCGCCGGGCTGAGAAGCCCCCAATAAGAGCACTGCGTAGCTTTAGGTGAACCCCGGTCGCCTGGATTGGGGCTAATTCGCAGCCCAGCGCGGGGCAAGCCCGCTCACCACAAAAATCAAAAGCCACAAGTCAGACCGGCTCGCACTGCGGGCGCCAATGCGGCACAATTGCGCGCATTAGTTTTCAGATGCCCTGGCTGACAGCCCTGGCAGGAGTTTCCATGTCCCTGATCATCACCGACGATTGCATCAATTGCGACGTCTGCGAACCCGAGTGCCCGAACGCTGCCATTTCCCAAGGTGAGGAGATCTACGTGATCGATCCGAACCTGTGCACCCAGTGTGTCGGCCACTATGACGAACCTCAGTGCCAACAGGTGTGCCCGGTGGATTGCATTCCGCTGGATGAGGCGCGTCCGGAGACTGAAGAGGAACTGATGGAGAAGTACCGGAAGATTACCGGTAAGGCCTGAGGTTCTTCAGCGCCTGTCAGGGCCTTATCGGGGGCAAGCCCCCTCCCACACTTGTAATGCATTTCAAATGTGGGAGGGGGCTTGCCCCCGATGGTTATATCCGCCATCACACAACAATCAGCTCTGGCACTTGGGGCAAAACACACTCGCCCGCTGCCCCAGCACCACGTTGCGCAGCTCAGTCCCACAGACCTTGCACGCCTCGCCACCCCGGCCGTAGACGAACAGTTCCTGCTGGAAATACCCCGGCTGCCCATCCCCGCCGATAAAGTCCCGCAACGTGGTGCCGCCCCGCTCAATGGCAGCCGCCAGCACGCGTTTGATCTCAATCGCCAGCTTCAAATACCGCCCGCGTGAAATGCCACCCGCCTCACGACGCGGATCAATCCCCGCCGCAAACAGCGCTTCCGTCGCATAGATATTGCCCACGCCCACCACCACCGCGTTGTCCATGATGAACGGCTTAACCGCCATCGACCGCCTGCGGGACAGTTGAAACAAGCGCTCGCCATCAAACAGGTCCGTCAACGGCTCCGGCCCCAGACGGATCAGCAACTCATGGTTGTGCGGATCCTGGCTCCAGAGCATCGCGCCAAAGCGCCGTGGGTCGGTGTAGCGAAGGGCCATGCCCGATTCCAGCTCGATATCCACATGCTCATGCTTGGCCGCTGGCATACCGACTTCCACCAGGCGCAAATTGCCTGACATGCCCAAGTGGCTGATCAAGGTGCCCACCTCGGCATTGATCAACAGGTACTTGGCCCGCCGCTCTACCAGCACGATGCGCTGCCCGGACAGGCGCACGTCCAAGTCTTCCGGGATTGGCCAGCGCAGGCGCCGCTCACGTACCACTACGCGGCTGACGCGCTGGCCTTCCAGGTGCGGCGCAATCCCGCGCCGGGTGGTTTCGACTTCTGGTAACTCGGGCATGTGTACCTCTTGAAGGGGGGAGTCAGTGCGCGCCCAGTTCGCGGATCGACAACTTCATACTCTCGAAGTCGTAATCCGACAGGCCCACGTAGTCCAGCACCAGAGGGCCGATGGCGTTCCACTCATGGTCAACCGACTGGTTGCCCAGCACCCGGTAGGACGAGCAGATGTGCTCGGCCATCTTCAGGATTGCCAGCAGGTTCTTCACCTGCGGGTTGCGCGACGACTCATCGCTGAAAACCGCCAGGGCGTTGTGGTGGTTGGCGATGGCATCGGTCACATGTTCCGGCAGGCGCCAGGACTTGGCGGTGTAGTAGCCAACCACCGCATGGTTGGTGTTGAACGCATTGTTCTCGGTGTCGACCACGCGGCAGTCAGGGCCGGCATTGGCGTAGGCCTGCTCCAGCACGGTCATATAGTTGGGGAAGCGCTTGAGCATCAACGGCACCCCGCAATCGTGGAACAAGCCCAAGGCATAGGCCTCGTCTACGGTCTGGGAACCCGTGCGCTTGGCCAGTGTGAGACAGGTCATGGCCACATCCTGGGCGGTGTCCCAGAAGCGGTTGAGGGTGACGATGGTGTCGTCGCTCATCTCGCCCCTGATCGACTGCGCGTTGATCAGGTTGATGATCGACCGGCTGCCCAACAGGTTCACTGCGCGCTGGATCGAGGCAATCTTGTTGCTCAGGCCGTAATACGGTGAGTTGACAATCTTCAGCAACGCGCCGGACAGGCCGGGATCCTGGGAGATCAACCGTGCGATCACTTCCAGGTCCGGGTCAGGCATGTACTGCTCCATTTGCAAATCCACCATGATTTGCGGTTGGGGCGGTACGCTGATGCCTTGCAGGGCCTGCTGTATCTGTTCGGCGGAAAGCTCTTGGGACATAAGTACACACTCTGGGCTAGGCGAGGATTCTACCCCCTAAGCAAAGCTGACCGACACCTCAAAAACCGGATGGAGCCGGACCAAATTTGGGTGCTGGCCACATGTCCGGCGGCGCCGCGATTTCCTACGCAACAAGGTATACTCCCGCTCTTTTTTCCGGAGCGACGTCATGTCCCTGCCAAGCCTGCGTCTCAAAGCCAACGCCGATCGTCGTTTGCGCAACGGCCACCTGTGGGTCTACAGCAACGAAATCGATGTGGCCGCCACACCTCTTCACGGCTTCCAGGCAGGCGACCAGGCTATCCTGGAAGCGGCCGGCGGCAAGACCCTGGGCATCGTGGCCATGAGCCCGAACAACCTGATCTGCGCACGCCTGCTGTCGCGCGATATCAAGTTGCCGCTGGACAAGTCGCTGCTGGTGCACCGCATCAACGTTGCCCTGTCCCTGCGTGATCGCCTGTTCGACAAGCCGTTCTACCGCCTGGTCTACGGCGATTCCGACCTGCTGCCGGGCCTGGTAGTCGACCGTTTCGGCGACATCCTGGTGGTGCAGATCGCTTCGGCGACCATGGAAGCCCATAAGGAAGACGTGATCGCTGCACTGACCCAAGTGCTCAAGCCGAGCGGCATCCTGTTCAAGAACGACTCCGCCGCGCGCGACGCCGAAGGCCTCAACCGCTACGTCGAAACCGTGTTCGGCCTGGTGCCTGAGTGGGTCGCGCTGGAAGAAAACGGCGTGAAATTCGAAGCCCCGGTGATCCAGGGCCAGAAAACCGGCTGGTTCTATGACCACCGTATGAACCGCGCACGCCTGGCCCCATACGCCAAAGGCAAACGCGTACTCGACCTGTACAGCTACATCGGCGGCTGGGGCGTGCAAGCAGCAGCCTTTGGCGCCAGTGAAGTGTTCTGCGTCGACGCTTCCGCCTTCGCCCTCGACGGCGTAGAGCGCAACGCTGCGCTGAACGGCGTTGCCGAAAAAATGACCTGCATCGAAGGCGATGTTTTTGAAGCGCTGAAAGAACTGAAAGCCAGCGAAGAACGCTTTGACGTGATCGTCGCCGACCCACCGGCCTTCATCAAACGCAAAAAAGACATGAAGAACGGCGAAGGCGCCTACCGCCGCCTGAACGAGCAAGCCATGCGTCTGCTCAGCAAGGACGGCATCCTGGTCAGCGCCTCGTGCTCCATGCACCTGCCGGAAGACGACCTGCAGAACATTCTGCTGACCAGCGCCCGTCATCTGGACCGCAATATCCAGATGCTTGAGCGTGGCGGCCAGGGTCCGGATCACCCGGTGCACCCGGCGATTGTCGAGACGCGGTACATCAAGAGCATTACGTGCCGGTTGTTGCCGAATAGCTAACAGGCAAGCACAGATAAAAATGTGGGAGGGGGCTTGCCCCCGATAGCCGTGCGTCAGCCAGCTAATAGGGGGCTGACACTACGCAATCGGGGACAAGCCCCCTCCCACATTTGTTTTGTGGTTGCCGTGAAAACTTTTCCTACCCAAGCAAGCCACGTCTACTCAGGAAATTTCTCTCAACGCTTTTGATTGAATTCCACTTTTCGCAGACTAGTATCGGTTTCTGGTTTTACTCCGGAAAACAAAAACAATGTCTGGGCCCTCTCTCTCCCGCTTCATCCTGATCACCTGCATTTCCCTGATCAGCTTCTTCCCGATCAATATCCTGCTGCCCTCGTTTCCCGCCCTGTCTGCCCAGTTCGATACGCCCAGCGCAGACATCGCACTGTCCATCAGCCTGTTCACTTTGGTGTTTTCGATCTCCCAACTGGTCACTGGCCCGCTGTCGGATAAATGGGGTCGCAAGGAAGTGCTGCTCGGCTGCATCACGCTGTCGATCCTCGGGGCGATAGGCTGCGCAATGGCCCCGGATTACCTGACGTTCCTGCTGTTTCGCACGGTGCAGGCCATGGGGTGCGGCTTCTTCGTGTTGGGCCATGCACTGGTGGAAGACCTGTTCGACGAACAGGACCGAGCCCGGGTACGCCTCTATTACATGACCCTGAGCGGCTCGTTTGTCGCCCTATCACCACTGATCGGCTCCTGGCTGCAAACCACCTTCGACTGGCAAGGGAGCTTCTATGGGTTTGCGCTCATGGCATTGGGCATGTTGATCCATGCGTTCTGCATTCTGCCTTCCCAGGCTGCCAGCCCGCACCGCGTACCCGTTTCGATCCTGGGCACGCTCAAAGCAGTCGCCGCCAATCGCGACTTTCTGCGCTATTGGTGGATCGCCGCCCTGGTGTTTGCCTGCTATTTCGCCTTGATCAGCGTGACACCGCTGATTTTCATGGATGCGCTGAAGCTGTCCGAGTACCAATATGCGTTGGTGCTGATGGTGTATGGCGTGGCCTACTTGCTCGGGGGCGTCGCAGCCTCGCACCTGCAAAAACGCATGACGCTGTCCCGGCAAATCAACATCGGTCTCGGACTACTGCTCGTTGCTGGCGCACTGTTAACCCTGATCGTGAGCCTGAACGCCATCAGCACCGTGACCTTGCTCATCCCAATGCTGATCAGCGCCCTGGCCGTGACCCTGGTTCGGCCTGCTGCGATTTCCGCAGCGATGCTGTTGTTCTCAAGCAGTGCGGGCACCGCAGCATCGGCCGGGAACAGCATCATGTTTCTCACGGCGGCCATCAGCAGCGCTGCACTGGCCCAGGCCGGCGATTATCTGCTCATCACCATCGCCATCGGGTTCATTGTGCTCAGCCTATGGGGGCTGATGACCAACAGCCGTGCGGGCCGCTAAGGCTCCCGAATCACCGGCGTAAGCAGCATATCGCTGGTCTGCAACTGCAAATAACGGGGTTTGACCAGCGAAACCTTTCCTTCGCGGATATCGTGGATCAGCGTCTCCGTGTCGACATAACCGTCCGGCAGCTGCGTCCACAACAATGGACCACGATCGTCCCATTCGCCCTTCTCATCCAGCACGAAAATGCGTGGCGGCTTGGAGTCGTGACGATAACTGGTGCTCGGCATTGCCAGCACTTCGGGTTGGCCATCCTGATCCAGGTCGACCGCCCACAGCACGCAACCCAACTCGCAAGGGGAGTCCGTGCTCAGGCTGAGCTCGGCAAATTGCTCGCTGCCTTTGGGCTCCGGGCCGATCCATTCCAGTTCGGGCTTGGGCCGCTCCGCCTGTTCCTTTGCATAGCGCTCGGTGAAACTCAGCGCCGTGTCGTCCATCCGCTCACGCAAGGCGCGGCGTGAATCCGGGTCCAGAATGCGTTCCTGATCCAAGTCGACCTGCAACTTTGCAAACGCCTCCTCGCCTGCTTTCTCCAGGCCAAACCGCAAGTAGTCCGCATCGAACGCTTCAGCCTTGGTGCGCCCGTCGAGCAAACGCCGGACCTGATCGTCGACGCTCAAACGTACCGGATCGAGGATCGGCGTATTGACCAACACCACCAGCCCACAAAACAGCAACGCCAGGGCCGGGTTGGTCACCCGCAAGTTGGCGAGCCAGATCGGCGAACGCAACACCACCGCCCAAACGGCCGCCAGGCCATACAAGCCACACAATAGCGCCGCCGCCAGCGCAATGAAGCGTTGTGGCGACAAGGCATATTGCTCCACCCGCAGCCAGCTCGAATAAAACGCGATGGCGGCGAGAATCGGCAGACACAGCAGGCTCAACTCGATAAAACGCGTTAACCATTTGGGGTACGGCCGAGGCTGAACACCCTCCTGAAAAACACCGTTGAGCAAGAACAGCTGCGCACCTGCCAGCACCAGCAGAATGGGCGTTGAATAACCCGTCGCCCAAATTCGTTGGAGCCCGGTGAACGGTAAAGTCAGGGTAAACAGCAGACTGATCAGGGCGATCAACGGCAACAACAAGCCACAGGCGCTGAACAGCATGCCGCGCATCTGGCCGATGACTTTCTCGCTGCGCGCCGCCAGGTACATGCCCAGGGCGAACACCAACGGCAAGCTGATGCACAGGAATCGCTGGCTCCAGAAGTGATGCTCAAAAAATTCGATGCCCAGCATCAGGAACAGGCGGCCCCATAGCTTGAGCAACAACATGAACACCCCCACCAGGATCAGGGCGTACAGCACGATGAACACGCTGTTCCAGGCCTGCTGAAACAGGTCCTCATAACGCCAGCGCTGCCCTTTTTCGGCGGGCCAGGCGAACAAAAACGTGGCACAGACATAACTCAACAACATCACGCTGATAAACCAGGAATTGATCGCCCAACGGCTATTGCCGACATGGTCGAGGCCGTAACAGACCCACAGCGTCATGCCGCCCATCAACAGGGTGAACGCCAGCGTAGGTAGCAGCGACCGCCACCGCAGGGCTTTTTCCCCCAGCAACTGCAAGGTGGTACCGCCGACCAACACAACGGTGTAGGTGACAAAAAACAGAGTTTCGCTCAAGCGATAGAGCTGATCGGAGTAATTGAAGACGATTCCCTGGATCAGACCGATCAGCACGTAAAACCCAAGAAAACGATGGATACCGGGCATTCCAATTCCTTTGGAGGGGGGTGGGGGGCAAAGGGTCGCTAGTCTAAACAAAGCCCACGGACATGAGTATTGCCCCGTTCCCTCCAGCCGCCAGCGGTGTAGAATCGGCCCTATTCATCGCCAGTCATCCCCCGGCGGGTTTATGAGCTCAAGGCCAATGCGCACGGCGATCCCGTCACGTTTGCGGCAACTTCCGGACACCAGGGCCATTTTTCGGGTGTTCCAGACGTCACTAGAAGCTCACTCCCCTTTGATACCGATTAGCCGCCCGGAGTGCTCCAATGCCTGATTACCGCTCGAAAACATCCACCCACGGCCGCAACATGGCCGGCGCGCGCGCACTGTGGCGTGCCACGGGGATGAAAGATGACGACTTCAAGAAGCCGATCATCGCGATTGCCAACTCTTTTACCCAGTTCGTACCGGGCCACGTCCACCTCAAGGACCTGGGCCAACTGGTCGCCCGCGAGATCGAACGCGCTGGCGGCGTAGCAAAAGAATTCAACACCATCGCCGTGGATGACGGCATCGCCATGGGCCATGACGGCATGCTGTATTCGCTGCCAAGCCGCGAGATCATCGCCGACTCCGTGGAGTACATGGTCAACGCCCACTGCGCCGACGCCATCGTCTGCATCTCCAACTGCGACAAGATCACCCCCGGCATGCTGATGGCCTCCCTGCGCCTGAACATCCCGGTGATCTTCGTCTCCGGCGGCCCGATGGAAGCCGGCAAGACCAAGCTCGCCTCCCATGGCCTGGACTTGGTCGACGCCATGGTCATCGCCGCCGATTCCAGCGCTTCTGACGAGAAGGTTGCGGAATACGAGCGCAGCGCCTGCCCGACCTGCGGTTCGTGCTCCGGCATGTTTACCGCCAACTCGATGAACTGCTTGGTCGAGGCACTGGGCCTGGCGTTGCCGGGCAACGGTTCGACCCTGGCGACCCACAGCGACCGCGAGCAACTGTTCCTGCAGGCCGGCCGCACCATCGTCGAGCTGTGCAAGCGTTACTACACCGAGAACGATGACTCGGTATTGCCGCGCAACATCGCCAACTTCAAGGCGTTCGAAAACGCCATGACCCTGGACATCGCCATGGGCGGTTCCACCAATACCATCCTGCACTTGCTGGCCGCCGCCCAGGAAGCCGAGATCGATTTCGACCTGCGCGACATCGACCGCCTGTCCCGTCACGTGCCGCAACTGTGCAAAGTCGCGCCGAACATCCAGAAGTACCACATGGAAGACGTGCACCGCGCCGGCGGGATCTTCTCGATCTTAGGCTCTCTGGCCCGTGGCGGCCTGCTGCACACCGACCTGCCGACCGTGCACAGCAAGTCCCTCGCCGAAGGCATCGCCAAGTGGGACATTACCCAGACTGACGATGAAGCCGTGCATACCTTCTTCAAGGCCGGCCCGGCGGGCATCCCGACTCAGACTGCGTTCAGCCAGTCGACCCGTTGGGACACCCTGGACGACGATCGTGAAAACGGCTGCATCCGCAGTGTCGAACACGCCTACTCCCAAGAAGGCGGCCTGGCCGTGCTCTACGGCAACATCGCCCTCGATGGCTGTGTGGTGAAAACCGCCGGTGTGGATGAGTCCATCCACGTCTTCGAAGGTCGCGCCAAGATCTACGAAAGCCAGGACAGCTCGGTTCGCGGCATCCTCGCCGACGAAGTGAAAGAAGGCGACATCGTGATCATCCGCTACGAAGGCCCGAAAGGCGGTCCGGGTATGCAGGAGATGCTCTACCCGACGTCCTACCTGAAATCCAAAGGCCTGGGCAAAGCCTGCGCCCTGCTGACCGACGGCCGCTTCTCCGGCGGCACCTCGGGCCTGTCCATCGGCCATGCTTCGCCAGAAGCCGCTGCCGGTGGCGCGATTGGCCTGGTGCAGGATGGCGACAAGGTGCTGATCGACATTCCGAACCGTTCGATCAACCTGTTGATCAGCGATGAAGAACTGGCGGCGCGCCGGGTCGAACAGGACAAGAAAGGTTGGAAGCCGGTTGAAAAACGTCCACGTAAAGTGACCACCGCGCTGAAGGCTTATGCCCTGCTGGCCACCAGCGCCGATAAGGGTGCTGTGCGTAACAAGGCGATGCTCGACGGCCTGTAAGCCTCGCCCCAATAAAAATGCCCCGCCAAGTGCGGGGCATTTTTTTGCCTGGAGCAATTCTCCAAAACACTGAGGATCACAATGTGGGAGGGGGCTTGCTCCCGATATAGATGGGTCAGTCAACACATGCACCGACTGGCACCCTGCTATCGGGAGCAAGCCCCCTCCCACATTTACCGGCGTAGAGCCGTGGTTATTGAATCTCATCCGGCTTGACGATCACCCAGTTCTTATCCGCCGTCACCGGCAACCCTTCCTTGGCCTGCGCCGCAGCATGCTTGGCCATCATGCCGTTGAGTTGGGTCATGTATTTGTCTTTGCGGTTGATCCACAGGTGCACGCCGCCCTTGGCGACGTCTACATCGTGGAACAGCATGTAACCGTCGCTGGTCGGCGTGTCGCCGCCGACGATCACCGGTTTTTTCCATTCGTCGATGTAGGTGAGGATCGCCGCGTGTTTACCCGCCATCCAGGTCGCCGGGGTCCACAGGTAGGGGGTCAGCTCCAGGCCGAGGTTGGCTTTCTCATCGTATTTGCCGGCGGTGATCTGCTTGCGGGCGGTGGTCAACTCGCCGGTCTTGCGGTCCTTGAGCAGGGTGGTCACGCCGATGACGTTTTCAGGTTTGACGTTGTAGCCGTACTTCGGATCCGCCGCGACCATGCGCACCAGTTCCTCGGAAGCGGCCGTCATCACGTACACCTCGATGCCGTTTTCCATCAGCTTGTTGTACAGCTCGGTCTGGCCGGTGAAGACTTTCGGCGGCTGCACCTCGGACTTCTTCACCACGTCGCCTTCGAAATAGCTGACCGGCACGGGCTTGCCGGACGCCATCAGCTCATCCACCTGAACCTTGAGTTCCTTGAGGGTGAAGCCGGAAAACACTTGGGCGACCCAGGGGTAGCAGACCATGTCGTCCACTTCGCACAGGCGATAGTAGTAACTGAACAGGCTTTCCTTATGGTCGGCCGTGTCTTTGAACGGCATCAGCTTGAGCGAAGGATCAAGGCTGTCGCGGGTGATCAGGCCCTTGTTTTCCATGTAGGGCAGCAGGGACTCTTCGAGGTCGTAGCGGTAGCTGGTGTTGTCCATGTCGAACACCGCGTAGTTACCCTTGTTGGCGTTGGCGGCGATCATGTCGTTCAGTTGCTTGGCCGCAGGTGCGGGCCAGTGTTTCAACTCCGTGGCGGCAAACGCCTGGCTGGCGAGTCCCAGGCAAAGTGCGGCGGATACCAGTAGTTTCGGCGCGAGCTTCATAGACGTTGTCTCCCTGAGTGAAAGACATCGACGCTAACAAATCCTCGTGACAGTTCCCATGTTGAGCGCGACCGCGCGCGTCCTGATCCCGCCAACGGCATACGCCTGAGCGTCAAAGGCTTATTCCAAAAACGACAGTCACCATTCCATATTGGTATTAAATCAATATATTTCAAGCTGTTAGGATTTCCGGTTCGCAATCGCAGGCTCACGCGATTGGCTGCCTTCTCAACGGAGCTTCAATGAATCTGCCCCTGATTCTCAACTTACTCGTGTTCGTGGCCCTGCTATTGGGCCTGGCGCAAACCCGTCGCACAAACTGGAGCCTCGCCAAGAAGGTTCTGTTTGCCCTGGTCCTGGGCGTGGCGTTTGGTGTGGCGCTGCACAGCATTTACGGTGCCGGCAACCCGGTGCTCAAGGCCTCCATCGGCTGGTTCGACCTGGTCGGTAACGGCTACGTGCAGTTGCTGCAAATGATCGTGATCCCGCTGGTATTTGCCTCGATCCTCAGCGCTGTGGCGCGCCTGCATAACGCGGCGTCCTTGGGCAAGATCAGCTTCCTGACCATCGGCACGCTGCTGTTCACCACCGCGATTGCGGCATTGATCGGTATCGGTTTGACCAACCTGTTCGGCCTCACCGCCGAGGGCCTGGTGGCCGGCACCCAGGAAATGGCGCGCCTGCAAGTGATCCAGAGTGATTACGCAGGTAAGGTCGCCGACCTGAACATCCCTCAATTGCTGCTCTCGTTTGTGCCGTCAAACCCGTTTGCCGACTTGGCCCGCGCCAAGCCAACGTCGATCATCAGCGTGGTGATCTTTGCTGCCTTCCTGGGGGTTGCCGCGCTGCAACTGCTCAAGGATGACGTGGAAAAAGGCCAGAAAGTGCTCAACGCCATCGACACCCTGCAAGCCTGGGTGATGCGTCTGGTGCGCCTGGTGATGAAACTGACCCCGTACGGCGTATTGGCGCTGATGACCAAAGTGGTCGCCGGTTCCAACCTGCAAGACATCATCAAGCTCGGCAGTTTCGTGCTGGTGTCGTACCTGGCCCTGGGCCTGATGTTCGTGGTGCATGGCCTGCTGCTGTCGCTGGCCGGGATCAACCCGCTGCGCTTCTTCCGCAAGGTCTGGCCAGTGCTGACGTTTGCCTTCACCAGCCGTTCCAGCGCGGCGGCTATCCCGCTGAGCATTGAGGCGCAGACTCGCCGCCTCGGCATTCCGCAATCCATCGCCGGTTTCGCTGCTTCGTTCGGCGCGACCATCGGCCAGAACGGTTGCGCCGGCCTCTACCCGGCCATGTTGGCGGTGATGGTGGCGCCGACCGTGGGCATCAACCCGTTGGACCCGCTATGGATCGCGACCCTGGTGGCGATTGTGACCCTGAGTTCGGCCGGTGTTGCTGGCGTGGGTGGCGGTGCGACGTTTGCCGCGCTGATCGTGCTGCCGGCCATGGGCTTGCCGGTCTCACTGGTGGCGCTGCTGATTTCCGTGGAGCCGCTGATCGACATGGGCCGTACGGCGTTGAACGTGAATGGTTCGATGACGGCAGGGGCAATTACCAGCCAGATCATGGGGCAGACGGACAAGGCGTTGTTGGATGCAGATGAGCATGCGGAGTTAGCGCAGGCCTGATAGACCGCCATCGGGGGCAAGCCCCCTCCCACATTTGGAATGCACCTCAATGTGGGAGGGGGCTCGCCCCCGATGCTTTTAGACTTTTTCCCAGACTTCGAAGTTGTAAGCCGGCTTATCACCTTCGGCTGGGTTTGGCAGATTGGAAACCAACGTCCACTGGTTCGCATCAAACTCCGGAAACCACGCATCCCCTTCCGGACTCAGCGCCACGCGCGTGAGATATAACCGATCCGCCTGCTCCAGCCCCTGCGCATACAGCTGCGCGCCACCGATCAGCATCAACTCATCCACGCCCTGCTCCAGCGCCCAGGCTTCAGCCCGCGCCACGGCGGCATCGAGTGACGGAAAAACTTCCGCACCTTCAAGCTTAAGATCGGTCTGACGGCTGACCACCAGGTTCAAGCGCCCAGGCAGCGGTCGACCCAGAGAATCCCAGGTCTTGCGCCCCATGATGATTGGCTTGCCAAGGGTGGTGGCCTTGAAATATTTGAAATCCCCCGGCAAATGCCAGGGCATGCTGTTATCGACGCCGATCACGCGGTTTTCACCGAGGGCTGCGATCAGGCTTAAAGGGAGAGTTTTTTTCATGGCGACGAGAATACCAGAGCCAAGACCTAGCAGTTATGCTCCAACCTCACTTGCTCAACAGGACGGCGCGTGACTGCACTGAACCCGCTGCAAAAACTCTGGCTGACAGAAACCGTGCGCCTGCGTGAAGAACACGCAGGCGCCCTGGAAGACTTGGAAGCCAACCGCCTGGCCCGCACGGCCGGCGGCGATCTGCCGACGCGCATCCAGCATCGCGCCTTGCATCTGGCCGAGCGCGATGGGCTGACTGCCGCCCTCACCCGCTGGCTGCAAGGTGCGCGTTTGGCACTGGTGCTGCTGGCGCTAGTCGCCGTTATCAGCGGCGCCGGGCTGGCCTTCGCGGCACTGGGCAACGGCTTGACCCCGGTGAATGTGTTCTGGGCCCTGGGCAGCCTGCTCGGTTTGAACCTGATCCTGTTGATAAGCTGGGCACTGGGCCTGCTGTTTGCTGGAGAGCACAGCGCCAGCCTTGGTCGCTTATGGCTGTGGCTCAGTGAAAAACTCGCCCGTGACGCCAAGGCCGCGCAATTGGCCCCGGCGTTATTGCTGTTGTTGCAGCGCCAGAAACTCAATCGCTGGGCAGTCGGTGTGCTGGTCAACGGACTGTGGCTGCTGGCATTGCTCTGCGCGCTGGTCATTCTGCTGACACTGCTCGCCACAAGGCGCTACGGCTTTGTGTGGGAAACCACCATTCTCGGTGCCGACACCTTCGTCGCCGTCATCCAGGCCCTCGGCGCCCTGCCCGCTGTGCTTGGTTTCAATGTACCGACCGTCGAGATGATCCGCGCCAGCGGCGACTCCGCCCTCAATATCGAAAGCGCCCGCCAAGCCTGGGCCGCTTGGTTGGTGGGCGTGTTGCTGGTCTACGGCCTGCTGCCCCGACTCATCCTCGCCCTGTTGTGCCTGTGGCGTTGGAAAGTAGGACGCGCGGCCTTGCGTCTGGACCTGAACCTACCGGGCTATAGCCAACTGCGTGAACGCCTGATGCCAAGCAGTGAACGCCTCGGCGTCAACGACGCCGCGCCCGAGCAACTGCACCACGTTACCGGCGGCGTCAGCGAGCTTGAAAGCGACGGCGCCCTGCTGGTGGCCATCGAGCTGGACGACCAACACCCCTGGCCGCCCAAGCTACCAGCCCAAGTGAAAAACGCCGGCATCCTCGACAGCCGTGAATCGCGCAACAAGCTGTTGGAACAGCTCACCCGCTTCCCGCCCGCGCGCCTGGCCATCGCCTGCGACCCGCGCCGTTCGCCGGATCGCGGCAGCCTCGCGCTGATCGCCGAACTCGCGCGCAGCGCCGCAGCCACGCGCGTCTGGCTGCTGCAAGCGCCGCCCGGCCAAGCGCTGGATGCCGAACGCCTCGGCGATTGGCACACCGCGCTGCATCAGCTGGAGCTGCCCTTCGCCGACTGCACGCCGTTGAACTGGCTGGAGACCGGTCATGACTAAACCGCTGAAACTCGCCGTGGTCGGCCACACCAACGTGGGCAAAACTTCGCTGCTGCGCACCCTGACCCGGGATGTGGGCTTCGGTGAAGTCTCCCATCGTCCCAGCACCACGCGGCATGTAGAAGGCGCGCGCCTGTCGGTGGACGGCGAAGCCCTGCTGGAGCTGTACGACACGCCCGGCCTGGAAGATGCCATCGCCCTGCTTGACTACCTGGAACGTCTCGACCGACCCGGCGAACGCTTGGACGGCCCGGCGCGCCTGGCGCGGTTCCTCGAAGGCAGCGAAGCGCGCCAGCGTTTCGAGCAGGAAGCCAAAGTGCTGCGCCAACTGCTGGCCTCGGACGCCGGTCTGTATGTGATTGATGCCCGCGAGCCGGTGCTGGCCAAGTACCGCGATGAGCTGCAAGTGCTGGCCAGTTGCGGCAAACCCTTGCTGCCGGTGCTCAATTTCGTCAGCAGCAGCGACCACCGCGAACCGGACTGGCGCGAAGCCCTGGCCCGCCTCGGCCTGCATGCGCTGGTGCGTTTCGACAGCGTCGCGCCGCCGGAAGACGGCGAGCGTCGTCTGTATGAAAGTCTGGCCCTGCTGCTGGAAAACGCACGACCGCAGTTGGAACGCTTGGTCCTTGATCAGCAAGCCCAACGCCAAGCCCGCCAGCAAAGCGCCGCGCGGTTGATCGCCGAATTATTGATCGACTGCGCCGCGTGCAGGCGCAGCGTGGTCACTGAAGATGAGCAGCAAGCCATCGGCGATTTGCGCAAGGCCGTGCGCCAGCGCGAACAAAAATGTGTGGAGGCCCTGCTCAAGCTGTTCGGTTTCCGCCCACAAGACGCGGCCGCCAGCGACTTGCCGCTGCTGGATGGCCGCTGGGGCGACGACCTGTTCAACCCGGAAACCCTCAAGCAACTCGGCGTGCGCGTGGGTGGCGGGATCGCTGCCGGCGCGGCGGCGGGTGCCGGCGTGGATCTGCTGGTTGGCGGGCTGACGCTGGGCGCCGCTGCCCTGGCCGGAGCCATCGCCGGGGGCGCGCTGCAAACCGCGCGCAGCTATGGCAGCCGCCTGCTGGGCAAGATCAAGGGCCAACGCGAGTTGACCGTCGATGATAGCGTGCTGCGACTGCTCGCCCTGCGCCAACGCCAGTTGCTCAAGGCCCTGAGCGTGCGCGGCCACGCGGCGATGCACAGCATCAAGGTCGATACGCCCCAGGACAAAACCTGGCGCGAAGGCAAGTTGCCGGAGGCGCTGCACAAGGCCCGTGCCCATCCGCAATGGTCGTCGCTCAACCCCCACGCCAAGCTGAGCCAGGCTGAACGCCAAGAGCAAATCGAGGCCCTCGCCCAACGCCTCGACGAGACCTAAGCTGCCAGCACCTTGCGAGCCTTGGCCTTGAGTACTTCAAGGTCGAGCAGCGGCACGTGCATGTCCTTGGCTTGTTCGTCCCAGTGGCGCATGCGCAGGCTGACGTGACAGAGCGGGTCTTGCTCGAAGGCCCGTGCCTCATCGGCCGTCATCACGCCGCCCTGATAAGCCAAGGTTCGACGGCTGGCTTCGCTCAGGCGCGCGTAGTAATCCGGCTGGCTGGAGGTCAGGTAGCGCTTGGCCTGCACGTGATATTCCACCAGCCTGGCCATGCGTTCGCTGAACCCTGCCCGACGCAGGTAATCCGCCCCCAACCGCTCATGGCTGACCACGCCATAACCACCCATGTTCGCGTTGCCCTGGCCGCAGAGATGGCCGATGTCGTGGAAGAACGCTGCCAATACCACTTCATCATCGAAACCTTCTGCCATGGCCAACTGCGCGGTCTGGGACATGTGTTCGATCTGCGACACCGGCTCGCCGATGTAATCCGCCGTGCCGTGCAGTTCGTACAAACCGAAGACTTCGGTAATCACCTGTTCCCGGTTCATCACGCCTCCCCACACAACGCGCGGATATTGCGCTCGGCCATCGCTGGTCCCACGCTCATGCCAACGCCGGTGTGCATCAACGCTGCACTCACGCCTGGCGCCGCCCGCAAGAACGAGAACGGCGCCGGTCCACGCGAGCCATAAACGCCCTGCCAACGTTCCACCACCTGGATCTTGCAGCCCAGGGTCTGCTGGGCCAGTTCGATCATCCAGTCATCGACCTGTTCGGCGTTGAAGGGCGACGCATCGCTGCCGTACTCGTGGGAATCGCCGATGATCAGTTCGCCGTGAGGCGTCGGGCTGATCAGCAAGTGAATGCCATGCTCATGCAGGTACGGTGCTTCGCGAAGGATCTGCGCCTGCACCGGCGCGGCTTCCGGCAAGTCGGCGAAAGCACCGTAATGCACGCAACTGAGGCCGGTGAGCAAGGCGTGTTGCAGGTTCAGGTTGAGCACCGGCCGAGCGCGCAGCATTTGCAGGCGACAGACCTGCGGGTTGAGCGGCGCAATCGATTCGGCCAGCAGGGTTTGGTAATCGTGGCCGGAGCAGACGATGATCTGCTCGCCACGAAAGCTCCCCGCCGTGCTGTGCAGTTGCCCCGGCTCCACGTCGCGCACGAGCGTGGAGAAATGAAACTCCACGTTCAGCGCTTGCGTCAGGTAGTTGATCAGCGCCGGAATCGCCTCGCGCGAATACAGCTGTTGATCGTCCTTGCCGTGCAGCGCGGCGCGGTGGTGGCGGAACTGGCCGCCGTACAGATCCTTCATTGCTGCGCCTTGCAGCAACTCGACGTTATAGCCGTACTCCTGCGCGCGACCGGCGCAGAAGGCTTCCAGCAGGTGTTCTTCAGCTTCGGTGCGGGCGAACAAGTACGAGCCGTTGCGCTTAAGTTGCAGCCCGGCGACTTGCGCCCACTGCCCCCAGATCGCACGGCTTTCCCGCGCCAGGTCGAGCATCGGCCCCGGTGGTTGGCCGGTGACCAGAGCCTGGCCGAAGTTGCGCACCGAGGCGCCCAACGGCGTGGCGCTGCGCTCGAAGACTTTGACCTTGAGGCCGCGTTTGGCGGCTGCATAAGCGTGGGAAAGGCCGAGGATGCCGGCGCCGATGATCAGCAGGTCGCTGTGGTGTGTCATTTAGTGATGTCCTGTTTTCAAGACCGCCATCGGGGGCAAGCCCCCTCCCACAGTTGACCGCATTCTCATGCAGGAACTCGGTCGACTATGGGAGGGGGCTTGCTCCCGCTAGGGCCATCAGCCCTAACGAAAACCTTACTGACCCGCTACCTTCTCCGACTTGCCGTCATAGCGCTTACGCCATTCAGTCAGGATGCTGTCGCGGTTTTTGGAGGCCCAGCCGAAGTCGTTCTTGATCAAACGCTGCTCGTAGTCCGCCGGCAATTCGGTCTGCGGCTTGGCGATTCCCGGCTGGGCGAGCACGGCAAAGTTGTCCTTGTACAACTCCATCGCCGCAGGGCTGGCAGAAAAGTCCGCCAGTTTCTTCGCCGCGTCGGCATGGGCGCTGCCCTTGATCACGGCAGTCGCTTCGATGTCCCAACCCAGGCCTTCTTTGGGCAGGATGATGTCCAGCGGCGCGCCCTGACGCTTGAGCTGTACCGCCGGGTATTCAAACGAAATACCAATCGGGAATTCTCCCGAAGCCGCCAGCTTGCAAGGCTTGGAACCGGAGTGAACGTACTGGCCGATGTTCTGGTGCAGGTCGTCCATGTACTGCCAGCCTTGTTTCTCGCCGAAGGTCTGCAGCCACGCGCTTACGTCCAGGAAACCGGTGCCGGACGATGCCGGGTTGGGCATCACGATCTTGCCCTTGTACTCAGGTTTGGTCAGGTCTTGCCAGCTCACCGGCTTGGTCAGGCCCTGTTTCTCGGCTTCGACGGTGTTGAAGCAGATGGTCGCGGCCCACACGTCCATGCCGACCCAGGCCGGGGGGTTGGCAGCGTCGCGGTAGTTTTTGCCGATCTTGTCCAGGTCCTTCGGCGCGTAGTTGTCGAGCATGCCCTGCTGGTCGAGGATCGCCAGACTGGAGGCCGCCAGTCCCCAGACCACGTCGGCTTGCGGGCGATCTTTCTCGGCCAGCAGCTTGGCCGTGATGATGCCGGTGGAGTCACGTACCCACTTGATTTCAACATCAGGGTTGGCTTGCTCGAAGGCCTTTTTGTAGGTCTTCAACTGCTCGGCTTCGAGGGCCGTGTACACGGTCAGTTCGGTTTTGGCGAAGGCATTCAGGCTGAATGCAGTGAGTACGGCAGCGACCAGCGCCAGGGGCTTGAACATGGAATACCTCCTTTAAGGGTTATTGGCCGGGCGCGGTCTGGCGCCAGGCTTGGGATCGGCGCAGCGCGCCACGTGAGGCCCACGCCAGCAGCAGCGAGACGCCGGCCGAGGTGAACAGGATCAGGGTCGACATGGCCGCCGCGCCGCCCACATTGCCGGCGTCGTCCATGTTCAACACGGCGACGGCGGCGAGGATGGTGTCGGGGCTGTAGAGAAAGATCGCGGCGGACACGGTGGTCATCGCCGATACAAACAGGTAGCGCACGATGTCCAGCAGCGCCGGCAGGCAGATCGGCACGGTGACGCGCAGGTAATGACGGTACAGCGGCGCCTTGAGCGACAGCGCGGCGGCTTCAAACTCGGCGTCCAGCTGGCGCAACGCGGTGGTGGCGGTCATCTGCGCAGTGGTCAAATAGTGAGCAATGGTGCACACCACCAGCAGGGTCATGGTCCCGTAGAACACGTGCAATGGGTTGCCGTTGAGGTTGAAGAAGAACACGTAGCCCAGGCCCAGCACCAAACCCGGCACGGCCATCGGGACAAAGCTGAGCATGCGCAGCGCCAGGTTCAGGCCCTTCTGACCTTTGGTTTTTTCCATCAGATAGGCGCCGGTGAAGATCAGCACACTGCCAATCAGTGCTGTGCACAAGGCCATGCGCAGGCTGTTGCGATAGGCCAGCCAGCCGCCGCCCGCCGTGTCTTCAAACTGGTAGTGGTTCAGCGACAGCGACAGGTTGTACGGCCAGAATTTCACCAGCGACGAGTACACCGCCATGCCGAACACCAGCAGCAACACGGAGCAGATCAGTAGGACGATGGCCAGGTAGCAGCCATCCCTTACCCGCGATGGCGTGGGCTGGAACACCTGGGCACGGCCACTCATGGCGTCACCATGACGCCGGCGCAACCACGCATCCACGCCAAAACTGAACAGCGCCGGCAGTAGCAACACCATGCCGATCAACGCGCCGCGACCGAATTGTTGCTGGCCGACCACCGCCTTGTAGGCTTCCAAAGCCAGCACTTGGTAATCACCACCGACCACCACGGGCACGCCGAAGTCGGTAATGGTCAAGGTAAACACCAGGCAGAATGCGGCGAACACCGCCTGGCGCGTGGCCGGCCAGGTGATGCTGCGAAACGCCCGTGCCGGGCTGGCGCCCATGCTGGAGGCGGCATCGAACAGCCGCGCATCCGCCAGGGACAGCGCCGACAGCAGGATCATCAACGCGTGCGGGAAGGTGTAGATCACTTCCCCGAGCACAATCCCCCAGAAGCCGTAGATGTTGTCCGAAAGCAGCCCGCGCAGCATGCCCTGATTACCGAACAGATAAACCAGCGCAATGCCCGGCAGCATCGACGGTGCCATCAACGGCAGCAGCGACAGGCCTCGCCAGATCGCCTTGCCTGGAATCAACGTGCGTTGCAGCGCGTAGGCAAACAGGTAGGCCAGCGGTACGACAATGGCCGCCACGCTGAGGGAGACTTTCAGGCTATTGCCCAGCAGCCAGTGGAAGTTCTCGCTGGTGATTAAATCCCGAGCGGCCACAAGGCCACCGCCCTGCCCGGCCTCGCTGCTGAAGCCGCGCCAGAAGATCGCCAGCAGCGGCATCAACACGGCAACACTGAGCAGGCACAGCCAGAGCAGTTTGCCGCCGAGCACAAAAATACGGTCGCCGGTTTGGGCGCGGGAAACTTGCCGCGGCAGGGTCATAACAGCGGCCATCTCAGGCAAACACCTGCAGGCTGCGCGGCGGCAAGGCGACCCAGATGTCTTGGGCGCCCAGGCGCGGCATCGCCTCCGGGGCCAGTTCGGCCAGCAGCGGGTGGCCAGGCAGTTGGTCCAGTTCAAAGCTCATGCGGCAGCGGTTGCCGAGGAAGGTGATCTCGCGGACCTTGGCCGCGAACAGGTTTTCTTCATGCACTGGCGGGTTGACGCTGATGGCTTCCGGTCGGCAGAACAGGCGGCCGGACGTGGCCACACCGGCATCCTCGGCCAGGCGCATGTTCATCCCGCCGACCTGGGCATGGCTGGCACTGTTGCGGCTGAACGGCAGCCAGTTGCCCTGGCCGACAAACTCCGCCACGAACGGCGTGGCCGGGCGGTCGTAAATTTCTTGGGGCGTGGCGTATTGCTCGACCTTACCGTTGTTCATTACGGCAATACGGTCGGCCATCAACATGGCTTCGTCCTGGTTGTGGGTGACCATCAGCGTGGTGATGCCCAAGCGCCGTTGCAGCTGGCGCAGCTCGGTGCACAGGTGCTCACGCACGCGGGCGTCGAGGGCGGACATGGGTTCGTCCAGCAGCAGCAACGAAGGGGCCGGCGCCAAGGCGCGGGCCAGGGCAACGCGCTGCTGTTGGCCGCCGGACAGCTGGCCGGGGTATTTCTTTTCGCTGCCGACCAGACCGACCAGTTCCAGCATCTGCCCGACACGCTGGCGCACTTCATCGCGACCACTGCCGGTGAGGCCGTAGCCGATGTTCGCTTCGATGGTCAGGTTGGGAAACAGCGCGTAGGACTGGAACAGAATGCCGTAGTCCCGCGCCTGAGGTGGCAGCAGGGAAACATCGCGATCACCCAGGTAAAGTTCGCCGCTGTCCTGGCGCTCCAGGCCGGCGATGCAACGCAGCAAGGTGGTCTTGCCGCAGCCAGACGGACCCAGCAGACACACCAGCTCGCCGGCGGCGACGTCCAGGGACACGTGGTCCAGCGCGGTAAAGGCGCCGAAACGCTTCTGGATACCGCGCACTTTCATTGGCGCGCCGGGTTGAGTCAGGACTGTGTTCATGGTGGCACCTCATCGAACTGATGAAGGCCATGCTAGGCGGGCAATGCGTCCCTCTTGTGGCAAAAAGGCAAAAGGGAGTGATAGTGGTATTGGTGGATTTGTGTAGGTGATTTGGAGGGGGGTGTCTGGTTTACCGCAATCGGGGGCAAGCCCCCTCCCACACTTGGAATGTGTTCGCAGATCAAAATGTGGGAGGGGGCTTGCCCCCGATTGGCCCTCAAGGCAGCCACAAAACCTCTAAATTGGCGACATTTCCTGCGCCAACCCTAGAAACGCCGCCGGCAGGCGAGCACCTTTTCGTTCTTTGAGGCAGTACAGGTACTCCGGAATCTGCGGCGCATTCTCAATGGTCAAGACCCGCAACTGCGGATCATGGGGCACTTCCTGTCGAGCAATGATGCTGATACCGATATTACGCAGCACCGCCTCCCGGATTGACTCGCGACTGCCGATCTCCAGCAACGGCCCATAGCTCACCCCAGCACCCTGCAACATTTCCTCGGTAAGCCGTCGGGTGGTGGAACCTGCTTCGCGCATCAATAAGGTGTGTCCGGCCAGGGCAGTCAATGGCACATGATCAAGCTTGGCCAGGGGATGATTGCGATGCACCGCCAACACCAGAGGATCAGTGCCCAATACGCGGCGGATCAAACGCGGGTCTTCCAGCAACTGCGAAGAGGCGGCGACGTCTACGCGGTACTCGTCCAGCGCTTCGAGTACCTGCTGAGAATTGCCGATGTCCACCGACACCTCCACATGGGGCAGGCGTTCGCGAAAGGCTTTGACCAGGTCGAGGATGTAATACGGCGCTGTCGCGGCAATGCGCAAAGCGCCCTGGAGTTGACCACTGTTGCGCAGGAAAAACTCGATGTCCGCTTCCTGCTGCAACAACGCCTTGACCATCGGCAGCAACCGGGCGCCGTCATCACTGACCGTGAGGCGGCGACCACCGCGGTAGAACAGCTCAACGCCGTACTGGCTTTCCAGGTTTCGGATCTGGGTGGTGACTGTGGGCTGGCTCAGGCCGAGTTTTTTCGCCGCCTGGGTAATGCTGCCCAGGCGGGCGACCATAAAAAACGCCTTCAGCTCAGCACTCAGCACACCGCCCTCTCATCGTTTATTTGCGCAAAAGGCGCAGGCCATTGAACACCACCAGCAGGCTCACGCCCATGTCGGCGAAGACCGCCATCCACATGGTGGCCATCCCCAGGAAAGTGACCGCAAGGAAGATCGCCTTGATCACCAGCGCCAGGGCGATGTTCTGCTTGAGGATACTCGACGTTTGCCGCGACAAACGAATGAATGCCGGTATCTTGCGCAAATCATCGTCCATCAGCGCCACGTCGGCAGTCTCGATGGCAGTGTCGGTACCAGCAGCGGCCATTGCAAAACCGATCTCGGCACGGGCCAGGGCCGGGGCGTCGTTGATGCCGTCGCCGACCATGCCCACCCGGTGGCCTTGGCCGTAGAGGGTTTCGATGGCTTGCAGTTTGTCGGTGGGCAACAGGTCGCCTTGAGCCTGGTCGATGCCGACCTGGGCCGCAATCGCCTGGGCGGTGTGGGTGTTGTCGCCGGTGAGCATCAGGGTTTTGATGCCCAACTCGTGCAATTGCTGAATGGCCTCGCGACTGCTGTCCTTGACGGTATCGGCCACGGCGAACAGCGCCAGGGGGCCGGACTTATCGAGCAGCAACACCACGGACTTTCCTTGCTTCTCCAGCGCGAACAGCTTTTCTTCCAGCTCAGGCGAGCACAGGCCGAGGTCTTCCACCAGACGGTGGTTGCCCAAGTGGTAAGTCTCACCGTTGATATCGCCGCGCACACCACGACCGGCCAGGGCTTCGAAGTTATCCACAACGTGCACCGGCAGGTTTTTATCCACAGCTGCATTCGCAATGGCCAACGACACCGGGTGGTCAGAACGCCCAGCCAAACTGGCGGCGAGGGCCGGTGCGCTGTCCTCGACGTTTGGGAACAACGCCAAGTAATCGGTCTGCACCGGTTTGCCGTGCGTGATGGTGCCGGTCTTGTCCAGCGCCAGGTAGTCGAGCTTGTAACCACCCTCCAGGTACACGCCGCCCTTGATCAGGATGCCTTTGCGCGCCGCCGCCGCCAGGCCGCTGACGATCGTCACCGGAGTGGAGATCACCAACGCGCAGGGGCAGGCAACCACCAGCAGCACCAGGGCGCGGTAGATCCAGTCGAACCAGACACCGGCCATGAACAGCGGCGGAATAATCGCTACACCCAAGGCAAACAGGAAGACGGCCGGGGTGTAGACCTTGGAAAAACTGTCGACGAAGCGCTGGGTCGGAGCCCGTGCGCCTTGTGCTTGCTCGACGGCGTGGATGATCCGCGCCAGTGTGGAGTTATTGGCCGCTGCCGTGACTTTGTATTCCAAGGAGCCGGCTTGGTTGATGGTGCCGGCGAAGACTTTATCGCCCACGGTTTTTTCAATCGGCAGGCTTTCCCCGGTGATCGGCGCCTGGTCGATGGTGGATTGACCTGCGGTGACTTCACCGTCCAGGCCGATGCGCTCGCCGGGTTTAACCCTGACGATGGCGCCCAGTTCGATGCTTTTAACCTCCTGCTCAACCCAGTTACCGTCAGCCTGCTGCACCGTGGCCTGTTCCGGGGTCATCTGCATCAAGCCGCTGATGGCATTGCGCGCACGGTCCAGGGACTTGGCTTCAATCAGCTCGGCGACGGTGAACAGGAACATCACCATGGCGGCTTCCGGCCACTGGCCGATCAGGATCGCGCCCGTCACGGCGATGCTCATTAAGGCGTTGATGTTCAGGTTGAGGTTCTTCAGGGCGATCCAGCCCTTTTTATAGGTGGTGAGGCCGCCGCTGAGGATCGACACCAGCGCCACGAGGGCGATGACCCACGTCGGCGCGGCATTCGTGAAGTGCAGCACTTCGGCGCCCAACGCACCGACGCCGGACAACGCCAACGGCCACCAGTGTTTTTTGGCAGGCGGTTCGGCAGCCGGGGTACCTTCCTCGATCGGGTCGGCCTGCATGCCCAAGGACTTGATGGCATCGATGATCGGCGCGGTACTCGGCAAGTTGTGGGTGACGCCGAGGATGCGGTTGATCAGGTTAAATTCCAATTGCTGCACACCCGCCAACTTGCCCAGTTTGTTCTGGATCAGCGTTTGCTCGGTGGGGCAGTCCATGGCTTCGATGCGGAAGGTGCTGAGGCGCGAGCCGGCGGTGGGCGCTTCGCTCAATTGCACCAACTCGGGTGCTGGAGTGCCGGAACAGCAGGCACCACCGTGGCCGTGGTTATGCACAGGCGTGAGTTTCTTAGGGCCATGATCATGATCGTGATCGTGATCGTGATCGTGATCGTGATCGTGATCGTGATCGTGTTTATGCGGGGTGTGGATGGAGTCGCTCATTCGGTCGCGTCCGTAAAGGTGCCTGTTGCCAAGTAAAGACCCTGTAGCCACTATAGGGTCAAGCACCCATTTGGAGATTGCTGCGATGAAGATCGGCGAATTGGCCAAACTGACTGACTGTCAGGTGGAAACCATCCGTTATTACGAGAAAGAAGGCCTGCTGCCGCCGCCGGCGCGCACCGACGCCAACTACCGCGTGTACACCCAGGCGCACACCGAGCGGCTGATCTTTATCCGCAACTGCCGCAGCCTCGACATGACCCTCGAAGAAATCCGCAGCCTGCTCAGCCTGCGCGACAGTCCACAGGACCAATGCGAAAGCGTGAATGCGTTGGTCGACGAGCATATCCACCATGTGAAAGCGCGGATCGACGGGCTATTGGCGTTGCAGGTGCAGTTGCTGGACTTGCGCCAACGCTGTGGCGGCGGGGATCACTGTGGGATTTTGCAGCAGTTGGAGGTCAGCGGGAGTATGCAGGCCAGCGAGGCTGAGCCCTCACATGTAGGCAGAAGCCACGGCCATTAAACGGGCCAAATGTGAGAGGGCGCTTGCCCCCCGATGGCGGTGGGTCAGTTAAGTATTGGGTGACTGACCCACCGCCATCGGGGGCAAGCCCCCTCCCACATTGGACGGCGTCAGACGCTAGATAGCGACATCGGCCTTGATGCTTGGATCAGCGTCATAGCCCACAATCTCAAAATCTTCGAACTTGTAATCGTAGATCGACGCCGGCTTACGCTTGATCACCAACTCCGGCAGCTTCTTCGGTGTACGCGCCAGTTGGGTCCGGATCTGTTCCATATGGTTGCTGTAGGCATGGGTATCGCCAGTGGTGACGATGATCTCGTGAGGGATCAAGTCGCACTGTTGGGCCAACATATGGGTGAGCAACGCCAGGGCAGCGGTGTTGTACGGCAGACCAAGGAATACGTCGGAGCTGCGGATGTACAACTGCATCGACAGATGGCCGTCATGCACGAACGCCTGGTACAGCAGGTGGCACGGTGGCAGGGCTTGTTTGCCGTTGCGCGCGTTTTCCTGTGGGCTCTTGGTTTCGTCCGGCAGGTATTCGACGTTCCAGCCGTGGAACAGAATGCGACGGCTGTTGGGGTTGGTCTTGAGCGTGTGCACCATGTAGTCGATCTGGTTGATCGTGCCGCCGTCTTTGGTCGGCCAGGCAGTCCACTGCTCGCCGTAGACCGGGCCCAGGTCGCCGTCTTCGGTGGCCCATTCGTCCCAAATCTTCACGCCGTTTTCGTTAAGCCACTTGATATTGGTGTTGCCGCTCAACATCCAGATCAGCTCATTGGCGATGCTTTTGAAGTGAAGCTTCTTGGTGGTCAGCAGCGGGAAGCCGTCGGCCAAGTTATGCCGATACTGACGGGCGAACACGGCCTTGGTGCCGGTGCCGGTGCGATCGCCCTTGGTCAGGCCATTGGTCACGACGTCGTTCAGTAGTTCGAGATATTGCTTCATGTAAGTACCCGTATCGTTGAAGCCGGAGCCCGCTCGCAGGCCCCGGCATTCGAATTTAAAGCGCGGTGTTCTTCAGCGGTTGCGGGCGATTGTACGCCCACCACAGCAGGCCCAGCCCCACGAGGATCATCGGGATGCTCAACACCTGACCCATGGTCAGCCAGCCCCACGCCAGGTAACCCAACTGCGCATCCGGCACACGTACGAACTCGACGACGAAACGGAAGATGCCGTAAAACAGCGCGAACATGCCGGAAACGGCCATGGTCGGGCGTGGTTTGCGCGAGAAAATGTACAGAATGAGGAACAGTGCCACACCTTCCAGTGCGAACTGGTATAGCTGCGACGGATGGCGCGGCAGTTGTGCCGGGTCGCTGAAGGGCGGGAACACCATGGCCCACGGCACGTCGGTCGGCTTGCCCCAGAGCTCGGCGTTGATGAAGTTACCGATACGCCCGGCGCCCAGGCCAATCGGCACCAGCGGCGCAACGAAGTCCATCAGTTGGAAGAACGACTTGCCATTGCGGCGGCCGAACCACCAGGCAGCAATCATTACGCCGATAAACCCGCCGTGGAACGCCATGCCGCCCTTCCACACTTCGAAAATCAGTGTCGGATTGGCGATGTAGGCGGACAGATCGTAGAACAGCACATACCCCAGACGCCCGCCGACGATGACCCCCATGGACAGCCAGAAGACCATGTCGGAGAGTTTCTCCTTGGTCCAGGTCGGGTCGAAACGGTTCAGGCGGCGGGAGGCCAGCAGCCAGGCGCCGCCGATGCCGATCAGGTACATCAACCCGTACCAGTGGATTTTCAGCGGACCGATGGCCAGAGCCACCGGGTCGATCTGCGGGTAAGGCAGCATTGCGACTCCTCGTTAAATCATGCGTTATGGCGACCGGACCATGCCCGGGCGCGATTAAGTCTGCGTTACAGCAAAAAGTTTAAGCCCACGCAAAACAGCAAGCCGGCGAACAACCGCTTGAGCAACCGCGGCGACAACCGATGCGCCAGGCGTGCGCCAAAGCGGGCAAACACCATGCTGGTCAGGGCAATGCCCAGCAGCGCCGGTAAATACACGAACCCTAGACTATGAGCGGGCAACAGCGGGTCATGCCAGCCCAGAATCATGAAACTTAATGCACTGGCCAGGGCAATCGGCAGGCCACAGGCGGACGAGGTGGCCACCGCCTGTTGCATCGGCACGCTGCGCCAGGTCAAAAACGGCACGGTCAGCGAGCCGCCGCCGATGCCGAAAATGGCCGAAGCCCAGCCAATCACCGTACCGGCCAGGGTCAGGCCGACCTTGCCTGGCACCGTTCGACTGGCCTTGGGCTTAACCTCCAGGGCCAGTTGCACGGCGATGATCAGCGCGAACACGCCAATGATCTTCTGCAAATGCGGACCGGAAATCGCCTCGGCGGTCAGCGCACCGAAACCTGCACCGATCAGGATGCCCACGGTCATCCACACAAAGATCGGCCAACGCACCGCGCCACGTCGGTGGTGCTCACGCACGGCATTGACCGAGGTAAAGATGATCGTCGCCAAGGATGTGCCTACGGCCAAGTGAGTCAGCACCTGCGGGTCGAAGCCCTGCAAGGTGAAGCTGAACACCAGCACCGGCACGATAATGATCCCGCCGCCCACGCCAAACAGCCCGGCGAGCACACCCGCACAGGCGCCCAGCAGCAAATACAGCAGAAATTCCATGGGAGCCCCCGAATCAAGTCCGGCATGTTAACGGATGGAAGGCATGCGGCCCAACTGGATACGATGGAACACCGCTGCCGGTGTGGGTAGAGTGGCAAAAAACACAAAAGGGAATCGCCTGATGTGCCTGATTGTTTTCGCCTGGCGGCCGGGCCACGCCCAACCGCTGATCGTCGCGGCCAACCGTGACGAGTTCTATGCCCGCCCCAGTCTGCCGCTGGCCCAGTGGCCGGACGTGCCCGAAATCTATGCCGGTCGCGATCAGGAAGCAGGCGGCACTTGGCTTGGCGTGAATGCCGATGGGCGATTTGCTGCCCTGACCAATATCCGTGATCCCCACCAACCGCCGGCACGAAAGTCACGCGGCGAACTGGTCGCGCGGTTCCTCAGTGGTTCACTGCCCATTGACGACTACTTGGCCGACGTTAACGGCCGATCGATTGAATACGCCGGGTTTAACCTGCTGGTGGGCACGCGGGATGAGTTGTGGCATTACAACGCCAATCACACCGAGCCCACGCAGTTGAAAGCGGGCGTGTACGGGTTATCCAACGCAGGGCTGGATACGCCTTGGCCGAAACTGCTTAAGGCCAAAGCTGCGCTGAGTGAGTTGCTGAACAATCCGCAACCCGAAGCGCTACTGGAGATTCTGAGCGATCCGCAGATCGCGCCCTTTGCTGAGTTGCCGGATACCGGCGTGGGGTTGGCGACTGAAAGCCTGTTATCGAGCGTATTTATCGCCAGCCCAAGTTATGGAACACGGGCGAGTACGGCGCTGATTGTAAATGCCGATGGCACGCGGCGGATGGTGGAGCGTAGCTTTGGGCCCCATGGTGGCCGACTCGGGGAAGTCGAACTCACGCTCTAGACACACCACAAAACCAATGTGGGAGGGGGCTTGCTCCCGATGGCAGTGTGTCAGTCAGAATATCTGGTACTGACACACCGCCATCGGGAGCAAGCCCCCTCCCACATTTTTGATCGGCGCCAGGCGTTAGAGGGTCTTGGCAGAGGCCGGATTGATCATCCGTGTCAGCCCAAGGTTCTTCAGCGCCAATTGCAGCGAGCTGTGGATAACTTGCGGGTTGTCGATGGTCATCAACTCCGCCAGCAGATCCTTGGCCATACTCAGCTCGACTTGGCGCAACATCCACTTCACCTTCGGCAAGTTGGTGGCGTTCATCGACAGGCTGTCAAAGCCCATCGCCATCAACAGCACCGCCGCCGCCGGATCACCAGCCATTTCACCGCAGATGCTCACCGGCTTGCCTTCGGCATGGGCGTCGCGCACTACGTGTTGCAGCGCTTGCAGCACCGCCGGGTGCAGATAGTCGTAGAGATCCGCTACCCGTGGGTTGTTGCGGTCCACGGCCAGCAGGTATTGGGTCAGGTCGTTGGAGCCTACCGACAGGAAGTCCACCTGCCGCGCCAGTTCTTTGGCCTGGTACACCGCCGCTGGAATTTCGATCATGACGCCAATCGGCGGCATCGGTACGTCAGCGCCTTCGTCGCGCACCTCGCCCCAGGCGCGGTGGATCAAATGCAGCGCCTCCTCCAGCTCATGAGTGCCGGAGATCATCGGCAACAGGATGCGCAGGTTGTTCAGGCCTTCGCTGGCCTTAAGCATGGCGCGAGTCTGTACGAGGAAAATTTCCGGGTGGTCGAGCGTGACGCGAATGCCGCGCCAGCCGAGGAAGGGGTTGTCTTCCTTGATCGGAAAATACGACAGTGACTTGTCGCCGCCAATGTCCAGGCTGCGCATGGTCACCGGCAACGGGTGGAAGGCTTGCAGTTGCTCGCGATAAATCGCCAGCTGCTCCTTCTCACTCGGGAAACGCTGGTTGATCATGAACGGCACTTCGGTGCGGTACAGCCCCACGCCCTCGGCACCGCGCTGCTGCGCCCGGGCCACGTCGGCAAGCAGTCCGGTATTCACCAACAGCGGTACTCGGTGACCATCAGTGGTCACGCACGGCAACTCGCGCAATGAATCCAGGCCCAGCGCCAGTTGTTTCTCTTCTTCCACCACTTCGGCGTATTGCTTGCGCAGCACGTCGCTGGGGTTGGTGAAGACTTCACCACGATGGCCATCGACGATCATGTCGATGCCGTCGACCTTGGAGTACGGCAGGTCCACCAGGCCCATCACCGTCGGAATGCCCATGGCGCGGGCCAGGATCGCGACGTGGGAGTTACCCGAACCGAGAACCGAGACCAAGCCCACCAGTTTGCCTTCCGGCACTTCGCCGAGCATGGTGGCGGTCAGTTCTTCACTGATCAGGATGGTGTTGTCGGGGTAGACCAGGTTGGTGGTGCGGTCTTCCTGCAGGTAAGCCAGCAGACGGCGACCCAGGTCGCGCACATCCGAGGCACGCTCGCGCAGGTAGGCGTCGTCCATCAATTCGAAACGGTTGACGTGATCAGTGACCACTTGGCGCAGTGCGCCCTGGGCCCATTGACCGGTCTTGATCACGGTTTTGACTTCGTTCCCGAGGGACGCGTCGTCGAGCATCATCTGGTAAACGTCGAACAGCGCACGTTCTTCAGGGCGCAGCTGGGTGGCCAGCTTTGTCGACAGGTTGCGCATGTCGGCGCGCACGCCTTCCAGGGCGGTCTTGAACAGTTTGATTTCGGCGTCGATGTCGTTGACGGTCTTGTCCGGCACCACATCGAGGTCGGCCGGTGGCAGCATGACCACCGCCGTACCGACGGCAGCACCCGGCGAACCCGGTACGCCGACGAACTTGGCTTCCTGGATGCCCTTGCCCTGACGGCCCAGGCCGCGAATCGAACCCGTGGCCTCGGCGTGGGCAATAACCCCGGCGAGCTGCGCGCTCATGGTCACGAGGAAGGCTTCTTCACCTTCGTCGAACTGGCGGCGTTCTTTTTGCTGGATGACCAACACGCCGACAACGCGGCGGTGGTGAATGATCGGTGCGCCGAGGAATGACGCGTAGCGCTCTTCGCCGGTTTCGGCAAAGTAGCGATAACGCGGGTGATCGGCCGCGTTTTCAAGGTTGAGGGGTTCTTCACGCGTCCCCACCAGGCCCACCAGACCTTCATTGGGCGCCATGCTGACTTTGCCGATGGAGCGCTTGTTCAAGCCCTCCGTGGCCATCAGCACAAAACGGTTGGTCTCTGGGTCCAGCAGGTAAACCGAGCAGACCTGGCTGCCCATGGCTTCCTTGACGCGCAATACAATAATCCCCAACGCCGCCTTGAGATCCTTGGCGGAGTTAACTTCCTGGACGATCTTGCGCAGCGTATTGAGCATGGCTCGGGGTCGAACTCCGTCGTCAGTCGCGCGCTAAAAGGCGCGGGGCAAGCTCTTTGAGAGCGCGACGATAAACCTCGCGCTTGAATGTCACCACCTGGCCCAACGGGTACCAATAGCTGACCCAACGCCAGCCATCGAACTCCGGTTTACCGGTCAAATCCATCCGCACCCGCTGCTCGTTGGAGATCAGGCGCAGGAGAAACCATTTCTGCTTCTGGCCGATGCACAGCGGTTGGCTGTGGGTACGCACCAGGCGTTGCGGCAAACGATAGCGCAACCAGCCACGGGTACAGGCCAGAATCTGCACATCTTCGCGCTCAAGGCCGACTTCTTCGTTCAACTCACGGTACAAGGCGTCTTCAGGGGTTTCGTCGGGGTTGATTCCGCCTTGAGGAAACTGCCAGGCATCTTGGTTGATTCGGCGAGCCCATAGCACCTGTCCGGCATCATTCGTAAGAATAATCCCGACATTAGGACGGAAACCATCGGGGTCGATCACGGCAACAACCTCGCAAACGCATGTCGCCGCATTGTTCCACAAAGGTTGCGCAAGCGGCAACGAGGCTTCTTAGCTTATGTGCACTCTTGTGAAAAGACCGTATTCTGGACGCCTTTTTACAGACTTTTCAGCGAGTAACTGCAATGCGCCTGGCTTTATTCGACTTGGACAACACCCTTATCGGCGGTGACAGCGACCACGCGTGGGGCGATTACCTGTGCGAACGCGGGATTCTCGACCCGGTAGCCTACAAGGCCCGCAACGACGAGTTCTATCAGGACTACTTGGCCGGCAAGCTGGACAACGCCGCCTACCTGAATTTCTGCCTGGAAATCCTCGGCCGCACCGAAATGGCCCAACTGGATGAGTGGCACAACGACTATATGCGCGACTGCATCGAGCCGATCATGCTGCCACTGGCCGTCGAACTGCTGGCCAAGCACCGCGCCGCTGGCGACAAGCTGGTGATCATCACCGCCACCAACCGTTTCGTCACCGCGCCAATTGCCGCACGCCTGGGCGTTGAAACCCTCATCGCCACCGAGTGCGAAATGGAAAATGGCCGATACACCGGGCGCAGCACTGACGTGCCGTGCTTCCGAGAAGGCAAGGTGACGCGCTTGAATCGTTGGTTGGAAGAAACGGGGTATAGCCTGGAAGACAGCTACTTCTATAGCGACTCGATGAATGACCTGCCGCTATTGGAACAAGTGACGCATCCGGTGGCGGTGGATCCGGATCCGAATCTGCGCGCTGAAGCCGAGAAGCGTGGTTGGCCGGTGATTACGCTGCGTAGCGAGTAACCGTGGTGAGCGGGCTTGTCCCGCGCTGGGCTGCGAAGCAGCCCCAAAACCTGCCAACCGGTCTTATCAGGAAAAATGCGGGCCTTTGTCAGGGCCGCTTCGCAGCTCAGCGCGGGACAAGCCCGCTCACCACAGAAGCCCTCACCGCGTTAAACCGGCTTGGCGCCCATGAGCCCGGCAATCGCCACAAACCCCACCAGGCTCACCACCGCCAGCACCAGGGTGAAATTCAGGCTGCCGCCCTCGCCTTTGCGCAGGCGATTGAGCCGTGCCACCAGCCAGAACCACGCCAGCGCCGCCACGGTGTAGAGAATGCTGGAGCCCAGAATCCAGGTCTGCCCCAATGGCCAGCCGACTAGGTGCACCAGCCACCAGCCGGTGAACGGCATGCTCACCATACAAATACCCATCAGCAACCACACAAACGCCCACGGGCGCTGCACGGTGACGGCTGGGCCGGCGCTGCGTTTACGCCAGGCCAGTAGCGCCAAGCCAAGGCCGCTGAGCAACAACACCACGGTGGCCGCGATGTGGACAACTTTCAGGGTGATCAGGGTTTCCATGTTTCGTATTCCTTAGAGGCTGCCCCCAATCAGCGTAGTCGCTCAACCGAGGAACAGTTTGTAGGCCGGGTTATCACTTTCATCCCAATACGGGTAGCCAATCGCCTCCAGCGCTGCCGGTACCAGGTGACGTTCGTTCGCCGGCACTTGCAGGCCGGCGACCACACGACCATCAGCCGCGCCGTGGTTGCGATAGTGGAACATCGAGATATTCCAGCGCCCGCCCAACTTGTTAAGAAAGTTGAACAGCGCCCCCGGACGCTCCGGGAACTCAAAGCGAAACACCACTTCATTGCTGACGTGCGCGGCATGCCCACCGACCATATGGCGGATGTGCAGCTTGGCCAGTTCGTTCTCGGTCAGGTCCAGCACCGGGAAACCCTGCTCGGTGAGGCTGGCGATCAGCGCGCTGCGCGGGTCGGTTTCCGGGTGGGTCTGCACGCCGACAAAGATGTGCGCCTCGCTGCCGGAGTGGTAGCGGTAGTTAAATTCGGTGATCTGGCGCTTGCCCACGGCCTCGCAGAACGCTTTGAAACTGCCCGGTTTCTCAGGAATGGTCACGGCGATGATGGCTTCACGGCCTTCACCCAACTCAGCGCGCTCAGCCACGTGGCGCAGGCGGTCGAAATTGACGTTGGCCCCGGAGTCGATGGCAACGAACGTCTGGCCGCTGACACCACGGGTCTCAACGTACTTCTTGATCCCGGCCACACCCAACGCGCCTGCTGGCTCGGTGATGGAGCGGGTATCGTCGTAGATGTCCTTGATCGCCGCACAGATTTCATCGGTGCTCACGGTGATCACTTCGTCGACATAGTCTTTGCAGATTTCAAAGGTGTGCTGGCCGATCTGCGCCACCGCCACGCCGTCGGCAAAGATCCCAACCGTCGGCAAGACCACGCGCTCACCCGCGGCCATGGCAGCTTGCAGGCAGTTGGAGTCGTCCGGCTCGACGCCGATGACCTTGATTTCCGGGCGCAGGTATTTCACGTACGCCGCGATGCCCGCGATCAAACCACCGCCACCCACGGGTACGAAGATCGCATCCAGCGGCCCTGGATGCTGGCGCAGAATCTCCATCGCCACGGTGCCCTGCCCGGCAATGGTGTGCGGATCATCGTAGGGGTGAATGTAGACGTAGCCTTTCTCGTCGACCAGTTTCAGCGAGTAGGCCAGCGCCTCTGGGAAAGAGTCGCCATGCAGCACCACTTTACCGCCGCGAGAGCGCACGCCTTCGACCTTGATCTCAGGGGTGGTCTTGGGCATCACAATAGTGGCCTTGACCCCCAGCACCTTGGCCGCCAGGGCCAGGCCCTGCGCATGGTTGCCCGCCGACGCCGTGACTACGCCGCGTGCGCGCTCTTCAGCCGTCAACTGAGTCAGCTTGTTGTACGCGCCGCGAATCTTGAACGAGAACACCGGCTGCAAGTCTTCGCGCTTGAGCCAGACCTTGTTGCCCAGCCGCTCGGAGAGCTGGCGGGCGGTCTGCAGCGGGGTTTCTACGGCAACGTCGTAAACGCGCGAGGTGAGGATCTTTTTGACGTACTGTTCAAGCATCGGCGGGAATCACTGGGCGAGTTGGGCAGGGCCGAGGAGTCTAACCCGGCTTTTGGCCGTACGACCACACGAATCCCGAGGTTTTGTTGGGTTATACTCGCGCCCCTCTTTACTCCCCGCCCGTTCCGGAGCCCGCATGACCCAGGATCAACTCAAACAGGCAGTGGCCCAGGCCGCTGTCGATTTAATCCTTCCTAAACTCGACGACAAAAGCATCGTCGGTGTCGGCACCGGCTCCACTGCCAACTGCTTTATCGATGCGCTGGCCCAGCACAAGGGCGCGTTCGATGGCGCCGTGGCCAGCTCCGAAGCCACTGCCGCACGCCTGAAAGGCCATGGCATTCCGGTGTACGAGCTCAACACCGTGAGCGACCTGGAGTTCTATGTCGACGGCGCCGATGAGAGCGATGCGCACCTGAACCTGATCAAGGGCGGCGGCGCAGCCCTGACTCGCGAGAAGATCGTCGCGGCCGTGGCCAAGACCTTCATCTGCATCGCCGACGCCAGCAAGCTGGTACCGGTCCTCGGCGCATTCCCGCTGCCGGTGGAAGTCATCCCGATGGCCCGCAGCCACGTGGCCCGCGAGCTGGTGAAGCTGGGCGGCGATCCGGTGTACCGCGAAGGCGTGCTGACCGACAACGGCAACATCATCCTCGACGTATTCAATATGCAGATCACCAATCCGGTGGAGCTTGAAACGCAGATCAATGCCATCGTCGGCGTGGTCACCAACGGCCTGTTCGCTGCGCGTCCGGCGGATGTGCTGCTCTTGGGCACTTCCGAAGGCGTGAAAACCCTCAAGGCCTGAGGACACCACCAATCCAATGTGGGAGGGGGCCTGCCCCCGAATGGCGGTGTGTCAGGGACTGGGTTTCTTGAACACGTAGAACAGGTTCGGCTCGCTGACCAGGTACAACGTACCTTCGTCGTCCATGGCGATCCCTTCGGCCTGAGGCACACGTTTTTTCAGGCCATGGCGCCCATTGAGTAGAGAAAGACTGCTCAATGGGCGACCGTCGATATCCAGTTCCAACACCAAAAATGACTCATCCGACAGCGCCAGCAGATGGCCGCTGCGCTCGTCGTATTGCAGGCTCGACAGATCGCGTACAAACAGCCCGGCGTCACGCTTGGGGTTATTGATCACGTGCACCGAGTAGGTTTTTTCCGGCTTGAAATGAGGAAACCCGTGGACCTCATAGATCAACATCGGATCGCGCTCCTTGGCCACGAACAGGCGCTTGCCCACTGAGTCATAGGCCAGCCCCTCAAAGCCCTTGTTGCCACCTACATGCAGGCCCAGGGTCATTTGCTCTGCATCTGCGGCGTCGAGGAACTGGGTGTCGTCGTCAACATGCACCTTGATCAGGCGCTGTTGGCGTTCATCGGTGATGACGTAGATGTTGTCGCTGATGAACTCCACGGCCTCGGCATCACCAAATCCCACCAAGGGAATGCGCCGCAGGATCTTGCCGTCCAGCGACAACTCGATCAGTTCGGCGTTTTGATTGGTCACGGTAAACAGGCTTTTGCGCACAGGGTCATAGGTGAGTGCCGAGACATCGTCATCGAGCCCCTCGATGACTTGGGCCTCCAGCGTTACCCGGTAATCGGCGAGGCCAATGGAACGCTCATCGGCGGGATGACGCCATGTCTGCCAATTGAACCAAGCGCGCTCGAACAAGCGAAAGTGCTGCCCAGCGACCCCGGCGCAGATCAGGGCGATCAGCACGAACAGAAAAAGAATGGGCTTGGGGCGGGCAAGTCGGCGCATTGGGCGGGCTCAAAATCAAAAGTGGCGAATGAATATCACGCCTGTCTGAATTTAAACTTAAACGCGCCCGGATGTCTGGCGAATGCCGCTGATAGAGAAATATCCGACGTAACTGGTCGATTATTTCTGCTTTTCGAAACGATAGAACAGATTCGGCTCACTCACTATGTACAGAGTGCCTTCCTCATCCATGGTCACCCCTTCCGCACGAGGAATGGTTTTGTTGAGACCATTGAAGCCGCCCAGCAAGGTCATGAAGCTGACTTGTTCGCCCTTCTCGTCCAGCTCCAGCAACAGGTGAGAGTCGGCCGAAAGCGCAAGGAGGTGGCCGGTGCGCGGATCGACAGCCAGGGCCGAGAGGTTGCGCATATCCAGTTCTTTGCTGGCGAGTTTTTGTTTATCACCGTTCAGGATCTGGCTGCCGTCGCTTTTCCAGGTAAACAACGCCGGCGGGCGCTCTTCGCCCAACACCAGTTGCTGGTTGCGCTTGTCCCAGGTGATCGCCTCAAAAGCTTTGTTCTGATCTTTGGACGGGCCCAGGTCGTAGGCCTGGAAATCAGCCTTGTTCAACTGTTGGGTCGTCGCGTCGACCTTGACGATGGTCAGGCTGTGCTGGCGCTCGTCGACCACTGCCATCAGCCCATTTTCCAGCACCGTTACGCCTTCCGGATTTTCCCAGCCATTGAGCGGCATTTTGCGCAACACATCGCCTTGCAGGCTCAACTCAACGAGGAACGGGTTTTTGCCCATGACGGAAAACAGCGTTTTGGTCTGCGGGTTGTAGGCGACGTCCGAGGCTTCGTCCTTCTCCATTCCCGGCAACACCTTGGCGTCGATGACCGCGTGGTAGTCCGGCAGCCATACGCTTTCACTGCGCTCGGTGGGCGTCTCGAAGCGCTCCAGCACCCACAGCACGCCGCGGTCATCCCAATGCATGGCCCAGGCAACGCCATAAAAGATGGCCCCCGCCAGAAACAGCCAGGAATACCAGCGCAGGGCAAAACGGGAACGCGGCTTGGGTGTGGCGGAGGGCAGGGACACGGCCATGGGGCGCTTTTTCCGGAAAGTCAGCGTTAGGTGATAGCACAGGATCGACGGGCCCGCGCTCTGGAGGCTGGGGATTATCCGGATGGCGTGTGAAAAAAATGCAAAAACCCGGGGCTTTACCGGCCGACACAACTCCAATGTGGGAGGGGGCTTGCCCCCGATAGCAGCGCGTCAGTCAACATCCACTTAACTGATACACCGCCATCGGAGGCAAGCCCCCTCCCACAGGTTTGACCGCGTTGGCCAGGTGCTTATCGAACGCTGCTGTCGAAGCGATTCACGCCCGCCAACTCCAACACCAACTCATCACCCACATTCAGCGGACCCACGCCAGCCGGGGTGCCGGTGAGAATCACATCACCAGCCTGCAGCGAGAAGCAGCCGGCCATGTGCTGGATCATCGGGATGATCGGGTTGAGCATCTGCGAGCTGTTGCCGTCCTGGCGCACTTCGCCGTTGATGGTCAGGCGAATGCCGATATCGGTCACGTCCGGGAAAGTGCTGCCCACCACGAACGGTGCGATCACTGCCGCGCCGTCGAAGGATTTGGCAATTTCCCACGGCAGGCCCTTGGCTTTCAGCTCGGCCTGTTTGTCACGCAGTGTCAGGTCCAGGGCCGCGGCGAAGCCGGAGATGGCGTCCAGCACTTCTTCACGGCTTGGCTTGTTCGACAACGGCTTGCCGATCAATACCGCGATTTCCGCTTCGTAGTGCACCGAGCCACGGTCGGCAGGGATGGCAAAACCGCCTTCCAGCGCCACGACACAGCTGCCGGGCTTGATGAACAGCAACGGTTCGGTCGGCACTGGATTATCCAGTTCCTTGGCATGTTCGGCGTAGTTACGGCCAATGCACACCACTTTACCCACCGGGAAGTGGATGTTGGTGCCGTCGACATACTTGTGCTGGTAGCTCATGGAACGACTCCTTCGGGGGGCGGTTAAACAGCGAAGATCTTGCCAGGGTTCATGATCCCGTTCGGGTCGAACACTGCTTTGACGGCCTTCATGTATTCAATTTCGACCGGCGAACGGCTGTACGTCAGGTAATCGCGCTTGGTCATGCCCACGCCGTGTTCGGCGGAGATAGAGCCGTTGTATTTCTCAACGGTCTCGAACACCCATTTGTTCACGGTGGCGCATTTGGCGAAGAACTCGTCCTTGCTCAGGCTTTCAGGCTTGAGAATGTTCAAGTGCAGGTTGCCGTCACCGATGTGGCCAAACCAGACGATTTCGAAGTCCGGATAGTGTTCGCCGACGATCGCGTCGATTTCTTTCAAGAACGCTGGCACTTTGGAGACAGTGACTGAGATATCGTTCTTGTACGGCGTCCAGTGGGAAATGGTCTCGGAGATGTACTCACGCAGTTTCCACAGGTTGTGCAGTTGGGTTTCGCTCTGGCTCATCACGCCGTCCAGCACCCAGCCCTGTTCGACACAGTGTTCGAAGGTTTCCAGCGCGTGGTTGGCGACTTCTTCGGTGGTGGCTTCGAATTCCAGCAGTGCGTAGAACGGGCACTCGGTTTCAAACGGTGCCGGCACATCGCCACGTCCCAGCACTTTGGCCAGGGCTTTGTCGGAGAAGAACTCGAACGCGGTCAGGTCCAGCTTGCTCTGGAACGCGTGCAGCACCGGCATGATCGAGTCGAAGTCGGTGGTGCCGAGCACCATGGCGGTCAGGTTCTTCGGCGCACGGTCCAGGCGCATGGTGGCCTCGACCACAAAACCCAGGGTGCCTTCAGCGCCGATGAACAGCTGGCGCATGTCGTAGCCGGTGGCGTTCTTGATCAAGTCGCGGTTCAGTTCCAGCACATCGCCTTTGCCGGTGACGACTTTCATGCCGGCGACCCAGTTACGGGTCATGCCGTAGCGAATAACCTTGATCCCGCCGGCATTGGTGCCGATATTGCCGCCAATCTGGCTGGAACCGGACGAGGCGAAGTCCACCGGGTAGTACAGGCCTTTTTCTTCGGCGACGTTCTGCAACTGCTTTGTGACCACGCCCGGCTGGCACACGGCGGTGCGGTCGGTGAGGTTCACGTCCAGAATCTGGTTCATATAGTCGAAGGACACGACCACTTCGCCGTTGGCCGCTACAGCAGCTGCAGACAGGCCAGTGCGACCGCCAGACGGCACCAGTGCCACCTTGTGCTCATTGGCCCAACGGACAATGGCCTGTACCTGCTCGATGGTCTTGGGGAACACGATGGCGGTGGGCGCGGGTGCGAAGTGCTTGGTCCAATCCTTGCCGTAAGTCTCCAGGGAGTCGGCGTCGGTCAGCACTTTGCCGGGCTCAACCAGGGTCTTTAGCTCATCAATCAGGGCAGGATGGGTCATCGACAGAACTCTCGAACAATTCATGGTCATCCTGAGAACGCTTCACGTCGCAGGAATAGGTGTTTAGCGGGGCGCGTATGCTAGCATACCGCCCCCGCAGGACAGAGCCCAAGGGCGTTTCTGCGGTGACGGCTTTCCTGCCGTCCGGGTCAGCTTGCGCTGCTCGATTCCCTGCCATTTTTCTCCGGGATACAGGTTTACGCAGATGAGCAAGACTTCTCTCGATAAGAGCAAGATCAAGTTCCTTCTTCTGGAAGGCGTCCACCCATCGGCTGTCGACGTTCTGAAAGCCGCCGGGTACACCAGCATTGAGTACATCACCAGTTCTCTGCCGGAAGCCCAGCTCAAGGAAAAGATCGCCGACGCGCACTTCATCGGCATTCGCTCCCGCACTCAGCTGACCGAAGAAATCTTCGATCACGCCAAGAAACTCGTGGCTGTCGGCTGTTTCTGCATCGGCACCAACCAGGTCGACCTCAACGCTGCGCGCGAACGCGGCATCGCGGTGTTCAACGCACCGTACTCCAACACCCGTTCCGTTGCGGAGCTGGTGCTGGCCGAGGCCATCCTGCTGCTGCGCGGCATCCCGGAGAAGAACGCTTCCTGCCACCGTGGCGGCTGGATCAAAAGCGCGGCCAACTCCTTCGAAATCCGCGGCAAGAAGCTGGGCATCGTCGGTTATGGCTCGATCGGCACTCAGCTGTCGGTACTGGCTGAAGGCCTGGGCATGCAGGTGTTCTTCTACGACACCCTGACCAAGCTGCCATTGGGCAACGCTACCCAGGTGTCGAGCCTGACCGAGCTGCTGGGCATGTCCGATATCGTGACCCTGCACGTTCCGGAAACCGCTGAGACCCAGTGGATGATCGGCGAGAAGGAAATCCGCGCCATTAAGAAAGGCGGCATCCTGATCAACGCCGCGCGCGGCACTGTGGTCGAGCTGGACGCCCTGGCCGACGCGATCAAGGACAAGCACCTGATCGGCGCCGCCATCGACGTGTTCCCGGTGGAGCCTCGCTCCAACGACGATATATTCGAAAGCCCACTGCGTGGCCTGGACAACGTGATCCTGACTCCGCACATCGGCGGCTCCACCGCTGAAGCGCAGGCCAACATCGGCCTGGAAGTCTCGGAAAAGCTGGTCAAGTACAGCGACAACGGTACGTCGGTATCGTCTGTGAACTTCCCGGAAGTGGCCCTGCCGGCTCACCCTGGCAAGCACCGTCTGCTGCACATCCACCAGAACATCCCTGGCGTGATGATGGAGATCAACAAGGTGTTCGCGGAAAACGGCATCAACATCTCCGGTCAGTTCCTGCAGACCAACGAGAAGGTTGGCTACGTGGTGATCGACGTCGACGCCGAGTACTCGGACCTGGCGCAAGAGAAGCTGCAGCACATCAACGGCACTATCCGTAGCCGCGTATTGTTCTAACGCTTTAAACGCTGCACAAGAAAATGGGAGACCCGCAGGGGCCTCCCATTTTTTTGTCTGAACACATCTTACTTGACGTTAACCGTGATCACTTTCGACGCTACAGTGGGTTCGAACTGGCGATGCACGTTGTCGCCAGCTACCAGCTGCAGGGTGTGCTTGCCTGGAGTCAGGGTCAGTTCGGTTTCGGTTTGCGCCTTGCCGAAGTGAATCGAAGTTGCAGTGGCCGGGATGGCTTCGTCGGCTTTAAGCGACTGCACGTCCTGGTCTACCAGCAAGTGGTGGTGGCCGGCGTTAGGCACTTGCTTGTCGATCGGCTCCAGGTCCAGGCCCTTGACGCCGAATTTGACAGTGAAGGTTTTGTCGACGGTGGCGCCATCTTTGGGCGAGACGATAAACACCTCCGCGCCCTTGGGTGCTGGGGTACGAGGCACATCAGCGGCATTTGCCAACACCGAGGCACCCAGCAACAGGCTGGCAATCGTTGCACGGGACAAAAGGGCTTTCATTCGCTTCTCCAGTTTTTCTGTGAAATCTGTAGGGTTATGACAACTTCGCGATAAATTGCTGTCCAAGTCACTCACCACCATAGCAAAGCGATGCTGAACGGCGTCTCGCACATTCGAATTCTTTAGGAGTGACCATGCGCTTTTCGCCTGGCCTGTTACTTTTGCTTCCCCTTCTGAGCCCCTTGGCTCATGCCGAACTGATCGACGACGTCAATGATCGCGGTGAACTGCGCATCGCCCTTGAAGCCAACACCCCGCCCTATAACTTCAAGGAAGGCGAAAAACTCACCGGTTTTGAAGTCGAGCTGGGAGAACTGCTGGCTAAAGAAATGGACGTGCGCCCCTCGTTTATCACCACTGATGGCGCCGACCTGCTGCCAGGGGTTGCCACCGGCAAATACGACGTGGCCATCAACCATATCGCTCTGACTGCCGAGCTTAAGGATCAGTTCGATTTCAGCGAGGCTTATAGCGAGAAACCCGAGCTGGCAATCCCGTTCCAGAAAGGCAACCCGGCGTTCAAGACCAGCCTGGACGGGGCGTTGAAGCGGGTGAAGGACGATGGCCGGTTGAAAGCGCTGTCGCAGAAGTGGTTAGAGGGGGATGCCTCTACAGAAGCGCCAACGCCTGTGCCGCCTCCGGCAACTCCAGCTCACTGAACACCTGCACACCATGGCGTTTGAGCAGCGCCGCCGTGACGCCCTCGCCGCTCACCTTTACGCCAGTGAAGGTGCCGTCATAGGTCAGCAGATTGCCGCAGGATGGGCTATTGGCCTTTAAGATGGCGACGCGGATGTTGTGGCGCTGCACCAGCGCCAACGCTTGGCGGGCGCCGTCTAGGAAGGCAGCGCTGAAGTCTTCGCCCTCGGCAGTCAGTACTTTGGCGCGACCTTCCCAGACATCGATGCCTTGCCCGCCGGGAATTTCGGCAGAGGGCCTGGGCGTCGGCAAACCGCCCGACACTTCCGGGCAGATCGCAACCACACGGCCTTCGGCCTGCCACGCAGCCAATTGATCGAACGGCCCGCTGGCTCCGCCGTCATAACGCACCTTGTGCCCGAGCAGGCAGCGGCTGATCAGTATCTTTTGCATGATTAAAACGGCTCGTTGCCCCGCCGCCGAAACCAGCCGGTCAGGGACAGGCGTTCGCGCGTGGCGGGCATAACTTCGTGGGGCACTTCGCCCGACAGGAACACCACTAGGCAACCGCCGGTAGGCACCACATCGTATTCAACACCGTCCTTGAGGTACATGCGCAACTGGCCACCATGCTCGGGCAGCCAGGCGTCATTCAGGTAGATCACCGCCGAAACCATGCGCCGGTCATCGTCGCGGAAACGGTCCAGGTGCTTGAGGTAAAACGCCCCCGGTGGGTACATCGCGAAGTGGCTTTCGAAGTCTTCCAGACCGAGAAACAGCCCTCGATTCATCGCCAGGCGCAGGCTGTCCATCAACGCCATGTAGCTGTCGCAGACGGCGGCGTCGCCCTCCTCCAGCCACTGGATATGGTCGCCGCGAATGCCCTCGCGGATCTCCTGGGATGGTCCGCGCCCCACCGCCGCCGGTGCCAATTCACCCTCGGCCGCACGTTTACGGCACTCAGCCGCCAGTTCCAGGGTCAGAGCCTGGGGCAGGAAGCCGTTCTGCTGCGACCAACCTTTCTCGGCCAGGTCGTCGACAATGCGTTGCAGCAGGGGGTGATCAAGGGGTATTTGCATGGCGCGCATAGTATCCATACGCCTTCAAATCCGACAGCGCCGTCGAGCGTCTCAATACACTTTAGTCAGGTGACTGATAGGACTTCTCGACAAATCCTACGCCCGACACGGACAATAGTGGCCGACTGACAGGAGTCCATATGCGTCGTTTGTTTTTTTCCTTGCTGATGTTCTGCGTTTTGCCCGCTTGGGCAGACGGCCATGACCAGTTGTACAAGGTCGCCGGCTGGGCCGAACAACGTGCGCATTTCAATGACGCCCTCAGTGCCGCCCAGCAGCGCTACCGCAATAGCCTGCCACCGGCGGTGTACCAGGCGCTGGTGGACAACAGCAATAAGCGCTTTGCCGCCCAGGCCATGGACCAGCGCGCCGAGGCACAATTGCGCAAGAACCTGGCGGATCCCAAGCCTGCCCTGGCGTTCTTCCAATCACCGCTGGGCCGCAAGATTGTCGCCGCAGAGCTGCTGGCCACCCGCCGCGACCAGCTGGCCAAAAACGCCCAAGGCCTGCCGAAAATCGAAGCCGACGCCACCCGCAGCCTGATCATCGGCCACCTGGCCCAGGCCCTGCCCGCCCGCGAGGCCGGTGCGGAAGTCAGCCTGGCGATTGCCGGCGTGGCGGCCGACAGTTTGAGCCAAATGATTCCCGGTTTGCTGGGCGGTGGTCAGGCGCAGGGCATGTTGAATGGTCAACGTGAACGGCTGATGCAGCAGATCGATAAGGATCTGAACAACACCCTGCTGTACGTCTATCGGGATTTGTCCGACCCGGAGCTGGAAGAGTTCGCCACGTTTGCAGAGTCGCCGGAAGGTAAGGCGTATTACCAGGCGGCGCTGGCAGCGATTCGCGCGGGGCTGGCGGTCGGCCAAAGCACTTCAAGCCTGACGCAGTAGAAAATGTGGGAGGGGGCTTGCCCCCCCGATGGCAGTGGGTCAGCTACAGATAAGCAGACTGATGCACCGCTATCGGGAGCAAGCCCTCTCCCACATTTGGATTGTGTTATTTCAAATGGTCTGTCAAATACCGGAAGTACTCTTCACGAATCTCGGGAATCTCATTCGCCAGGTGATGCCTTCCCCGCTTCAGCATCAGCACCTCAGGCTGGTCGAACTTACCCCGAAGCACCTGCAAGTTGTGCTGCCAGTCCACCGTCATGTCTTCCTCACCCTGCACAATCACCGGCCTCCGGGGGCTGCGCGGTGCGGCTTCGATGCGCTTGATCCAGCGCGCCAACGCCCCCACCCAGGCGGTGGGCAGTTGGCGCGGCTGAAGCGGGTCGGCCTCCAGGAACGGCTTGAAGGCGGGGTCGTTAGTGTTCTCGCTGAAACGCCGGGCGATACCTTTGACGAACGGACGCAGCAGGTAATAACTGACCTGCGACCACCCCCACGCACGCGGCCGCACTAACGGTGACAGCAGGAAGGTCTTGCCTTGGGCCGGGCTGTCGGCCCCCTGGTTAAGCAAATGGTCCACCACCACCGCGCCGCCCGTGCTCTGCCCAAACAGATGCCAGGGCTGCGGCAATTTCAGCGCCTGGGCTTGGGCGAACAGCGCCTGCACCACCTCCTGGTACACCGCAAAATCATCGATGCTGGCCCGCGCGCCGCTGGACAGGCCATGGCCCGGCAGGTCGCAGGCGATCACCACAAAGCCCTGGTCCAGCGCCCAGTCCACCACGTGGCGGTACAGGCCCATGTGGTCGTAGAAGCCGTGAAACATAAACATCGTCGCCACCGGTTGTGGGGGCGACCACACCTGCCCCACCACCTCGAACCCGCGCACCTCAAAGCGCCCCAGGCGGCTCATAGCCGGCACTTTGCGCGCGGCCAGGTCCAATCCATAAAAGCGCTGGTACACCCGCGCTTCGGCGCTGAGCGGTTGCGCATCCACCAGGGGTCGCAAGCTGTCGCGCAGATGATCGGGGTCAAAGGTAACGGGCATAAGGGGTTCCAGACTTAACGCACAGGGCAGATGAATATCGAGCTGCGATATTCATCTGTCAGGACAAGCATGGCAAGCTACGCGACCTTCGAGGATAGATCCGGATGCGACAACCCTACCGTACCACCCTGTTCGCCAGCCTGATCCTGATCATCTGCGCTGTCGCGCTGTGGGCCGCGTATGACTGGTTCCAGGGCCGCTACCTGCGCGCCTTCAGCGAACACACAGCGGTGTTTTCCGGCGATGCACTGCGCCTGCCCGCCGAGCTGAGCGGGCCTGGCCCGATCCGCCTGGTGCACTTCTGGGACCCGGCCTGCCCGTGCAACGTCGGTAACCAGCAACACTTGGGCGAGTTGATCGAGCAATACGCGCCACAAGGCGTCGAGTTCTACGCCCTGCAAAAACCTGACAGCCACGGCCGTTTGCCAGACAACCTGCGCAGCATGAAGATCCTCACCGCCCTGCCCGGCGCCGACCAAGTACCGGCCAGCCCGGCCGTGGGTATCTGGGATCGCACGGGCAAGCTCGCGTATTTCGGGCCGTACAGCGAAGGCCTGACGTGCAACGCCAGCAACAGTTTTATCGAGCCGATCCTGAAGGCACTCCAAGCGGGGCGCGAAGTGAATGCCACTCACACCTTGGCAGTGGGCTGCTATTGTTCGTGGCCTGAAGATCGTTAGTCACTCCACTCCCGGTAAGGAAAGTTCATGAAGCGCGTCTTGCGGGTTCTCGCGGTTCTGCTGGTGCTGATCGCCCTCGGCGGCGGCTGGTACGTGTACAGCAAGCAGCCCACTCGCCAGGGCTCGGTCACGCTGACCAACCTGCAAGGCTCGGTCACGGTGCGCTACGACGACCGTGGCGTGCCGCATATTCGCGCCGACAACGAGACAGACCTGTATCGCGCCCTGGGCTATGTGCACGCCCAGGACCGCTTGTTCCAGATGGAGATCATGCGGCGCCTGTCCCGTGGAGAGTTGGCCGAAGTACTCGGCCCCAAGCTGCTGGAGACCGACAAACTGTTTCGTAGCCTGCGCATCCGTGAGCGGGCCTTGAGCTATGTGGAGCAGATGGATCACGAGTCTGCGTCCTGGAAGGCCCTGCAAGCCTATCTGGATGGAATCAATCAGTATCAGGACACCCACGCCAGCCCCATGGAGTTTGACGTGCTGGGCATCCCCAAGCGCCGGTTCACCGCCGAAGACACCATCAGCGTCGCCGGATACATGGCCTACAGCTTTGCCGCCGCGTTTCGCACCGAGCCCTTGTTGACCTACGTTCGCGACCAATTGGGCGGTGACTACCTGAAAGTGTTCGACCTCGACTGGCAACCCAAAGGCGCACTCAACCTGGCTGCCGGCGATTGGCAAACCCTCGGTGCCATCGCGTCCCTGAGCGAACAGGCCTTGGCCGACAACGGCTTGCCGCAGTTCGAAGGCAGCAACGCTTGGGCCATCAGCGGCAGTCGCACCAAGAGCGGCAAGCCGCTACTGGCGGGTGACCCGCATATTCGCTTCTCGGTGCCGTCGGTGTGGTACGAGGCGCACCTGTCGGCGCCGGGCTTTGAGCTGTATGGCTATCACAACGCGCTGGTGCCAGTGGCATTCCTGGGGCACAACCTGGATTTCGGCTGGAGCCTGACGATGTTCCAGAACGACGACGTCGACCTGATCGCCGAGAAGCTCAACCCGGACAACCCCAACCAGGTCTGGTACCAGGGCCAATGGGTCGACATGACCAGCAGCGAACAACAGATCGCGGTGAAGGGCCAGACGCCAGTCACCTTCACCCTGCGCCAGTCGCCCCACGGGCCGATTATCAATGACGTACTCGGCGAGAGCGCCGGCAAGACGCCCATCGCCATGTGGTGGGCCTTCCTCGACACCCAGAACCCGATCCTCGACGGCTTTTACCAACTCAACCGCGCCGACACCCTGACCAAGGCCCGTGCGGCGGCGGCCAAAGTGTCGGCGCCGGGGCTGAATATCGTGTGGGCCAACGCCAAGGGCGATATCGGCTGGTGGGCGGCGGCGCAGTTGCCGATTCGGCCGGCCGGCGTCAATCCTGGGTTTATCCTCGACGGCAGCACCGCCCAGGCCGACAAGTTGGGCTTCTACCCCTTCAGCGCCAACCCCCAGGAAGAAAACCCCGCGCGTGGCTATGTGGTGTCGGCCAATGCCCAACCGGCATCACCCACCGGCCTGGAAATCCCCGGCTATTACAATCTGGCCGACCGTGGCCAGCAGTTGAACGCGCAGTTAAGCGACAAAAGCGTGAAGTGGGATGTAAACAACAGCCAGGCCCTGCAACTGGGTACCACTACCGCCTTCGGCCCGCGCCTGCTGGCGCCGTTGTTGCCGGTGCTGCGTGAGGTGGTCAAAGACCCGGCACAGTTGAAACAGGTGGAACAGCTTGCAAGCTGGAAGGGTGACTACCCACTCGATTCCATCAGCGCCACGCTGTTCAACCAGTTCCTGTTCAACCTCGCCGATGCAGCCTTCCACCCGAAACTGGGTGACGCCATGTTCAAGACCCTGCTCACCACCCGCGTAATCGACGCCGCCCTGCCCCGCCTGGCTGCCGACCCGGACTCACCCTGGTGGGACGGCAAGCGCGCCGACACCGTCAAACTCGCCTGGGACAACAGCCTCACGCACCTGAAAGCCACCTTCGGCGATGACCCGACCCAGTGGCAGTGGGGCAAGGCCCATACCCTGACCCACGGCCATCCGCTGGGTTCGCAAAAGCCGCTGGACCTGATTCTCAACGTCGGCCCCTTCCCGGCGCCCGGCACTCACGAAGTGCCGAACAATCAGTCGGCCGCCATCGGCCCAGCGCCCTGGCCGGTGACCTACGGTCCTTCGACCCGCCGTCTGATCGACTTCGCCGATGTGGCCCACGCGCTGACGATCAACCCGGTCGGTCAAAGCGGTGTGCCGTTTGACAAGCACTATGGCGACCAGGCAGAGACCTATATCGAAGGCGGTTACGAGCAAGCGCATTTCAGTGATGAGGAAGTCACGGCGAATACGCGCGGCACCTTGAAGCTACTACCGGCGCGGTAGCCCTATGCAAGCCAACGCCTACAGTTGGTCTACGCCGTTGCTGGGGGCGCAAAGTTGAGCCGAAACTGCTGTGGCGTCCCCCCCAGGCGGCGATTGAACACACTGCGCATGTGCTGGGCATCGCGAAAACCGCATTGGTACGCCACGGTTTTCAATGGCGCGTGAGTACTTCCAAGCATCACCCGCGCCGCATCCACCCGGGCCCGCTCAACAAATTCCGCAGGCGTAACCTGCGCCTCACGGGCAAACACCCGAGAAAAATTGCGCGCGCTCATATTGGCAGCCTTGGCCAGGTCGGCGATGGTCAGATCCCCGGTCAAATTCGCCAATACATACAGCTGCACCAGCGCTACCGCCGATGTGGTTTCGGCGTGGGGTGTAAGAAAAGGGCTGAACTGCGACTGCCCGCCCGAACGCTGGGTGAACACCACCAGGCGCTTGGCCACGCTCAAAGCCACTTCCGGACCGTGGTCCTGGGCCAGCAGGTACAACGACAAATCGATACCCGCCGTGACCCCGGCCGAGGTGTAGAGGTTGCCGTGCTGGACGTACAGGCGGTCGGCTTCGACCTGGGCCGAGGGGCACAGGCGCGCCAGGTCAGCGGCGTCGTTCCAATGGGTGGTGACGGTTTTTCCGTCCAGCAATCCGGCGCGCGCCAGCATGAAGGCGCCGTTGCAGATCGAGCCAAAACGTCGCGCCCGAGCGGTGGCGCCACGCAGCCAATCATCGAACGACACGCCGAAATCTTCGAACGGCAACTGCGGGCCACCGGCGACCAGCAGCAGGTCATAGGCCTGCAGGGCTTCGCTGTAATGCCGGTGGGCCTGCAATGCCAAACCATTGGAGGCGGCCATGGTGCCGTGGCCTAGCCCGATGACCTCTATCTGGTAGTGATCCTGGGGCGGCAGAAAGCGGTTGGCTTCGCAGAACACATCCATGGGGCCGGTCACATCCAGTGACTGGACGCCGGGGAAGATCAGGATGGCGACGGTCTTGTGCATGCTCACAGACACCTTTTTCTAGCGGAATAAAATGCAAACCCTGTGGGAGGGGGCTTGCTCCCGATGGCGCTGTATCAGCCAGCAGATGCAGTGCCCGGTACTCAGCAATCGGGAGCAAGCCCCCTCCCACATTGGGATTTTCGCAGGCTTCAAGAGTGATATCGCCCGCTACACCCTAGTCGATTTCTGCTTGGCACGATGTGTCGGCACATTGGCCGGGATCGCGCCCTCACCGCGATGGCCGCTGCACAGATGAGCGACCAAACTGATTGCTTTCCAGAGGAGAGCAACCATGACCACCACCATCGCCGGTATCAAGATCCCCGACAGCGCCCTGGCCAAGGCCACCACCGAGTACATCCGCGACATCGAATCCGATCTGCTCTACCACCACTCGCGGCGGGTATTTCTATTCGGCGCATTGAGCGGTGAGCGCAAGCAGTTGGCCTATAACCCGGAGTTGCTCTACGTGGGCGCGATGTTCCATGACTTGGGCCTGGTGGAAGGGTATCGCAGCGATAACGAGCGTTTCGAAGTGGACGGCGCCAACGCGGCGGCGGCCTTCCTCAAACCTTACGGGCTCAGCGACGACGATATCGAACAGGTGTGGCTGTCCATCGCCCTGCACACTACGCCAGGTGTGCCGCAGCATCTGCGCCCTACCGTCGCGCTGGTAACTGCCGGGGTGGAGATGGACGTGCTGGGCATGGACTACGCCGCGTTTAGCAGTGTGCAGCGCGAAGCAGTGGTGCATGCGCATCCACGGGGTGAAGGGTTCAAGGAGTGCATCATCTGTGCGTTCGCCGACGGCTTGCGCCATCGCCCGCAGACCACGTTTGGCAACGTGAAGACGGATGTACTGGTGGATCAGGAGCCGGGGTTCAAACCGATGAACTTTGTCGAGGTGATTCGCCAATCGCCGTGGTTGGCGTAGCGGAGTTGAAATGCGATCAAATGTGGGAGGGGGCTTGCCCCCGATTGCTGAGTGTCAGTCACTGCATCTATTGACTGACCCACCGCCATCGGGAGCAAGCCCCCTCCCACCTTTAGACCGGCGCCTGCGCCCGACGCACGTCCGGCTGTTTCCAGCCATCCGCCGCGGCTTCTTCGATGGCTTGCTGGATGGCCTTCTTGCGCATCTCTTCGGCACGACGGCTGAAGAACCACACCAGGAAGGTCACCAACGACACCGCCAACAGAATCAGGCTGGCGACGGCGTTGATCTCAGGTTTAACCCCAAGGCGCACCGCCGAGAACACCTCCATCGGCAACGTCGTCGAACCCGGGCCCGAGACGAAGCTGGCAAGTACCAGGTCATCCAGGGACAGCGCAAACGACATCATGCCGCCTGCCGCCAACGATGGCGCGATCATCGGGATGGTGATCAGGAAGAACACCTTCCAAGGCCGCGCGCCGAGGTCCATGGCCGCCTCTTCAATCGACAGGTCCAGCTCACGCAAACGCGCCGACACCACCACCGCCACATACGCCGCACAGAACGTGGTGTGGGCGATCCAGATGGTGACGATGCCACGTTCCTGGGGCCAACCGATCATCTGCGCCATAGCCACGAACAGCAGCAACAGCGACAGACCGGTGATCACTTCCGGCATCACCAACGGCGCGGTCACCAGGCCGCCGAACAACGTGCGGCCCTTGAACTGGCTGATGCGCGTCAGCACAAACGCCGCCAACGTACCCAGCGCAACAGCGGCCACCGCCGTGTAGCAGGCGATTTCCAGGGAACGTGCCACCGAGCCCATCAACTGGGTGTTGTCCAGCAGGCCCACGTACCACTTGATCGACCAACCGCCCCACACCGTTACCAGCTTGGATTCGTTGAACGAGTAGATCACCAGGATCAACATCGGCAGGTAGATGAACAACAACCCCGCCACCAGCATGAAGCTTGAGAAACTGACGCGCTTCATATCTTGCCCTCCATCTCTTTGGCTTGGCTGCGGTTAAACAGAATGATGGGCACGATCAGGATCGCCAGCATCACTACCGCCAGGGCAGACGCCACCGGCCAGTCACGGTTGTTGAAGAACTCTTGCCACAACACTTTACCGATCATCAGGGTTTCCGGGCCGCCCAGCAGTTCCGGAATCACGAACTCGCCCACCACCGGGATAAACACCAGCATGCAGCCGGCGATGATGCCGTTCTTGGACAGCGGCACGGTGATTTTCCAGAAGCTGTTGAAGGTGCTCGAACCCAAGTCGGATGCGGCTTCCAGCAGGCTCTGATCGTGCTTCACCAAGTTGGCGTACAGCGGCAGGATCATGAACGGCAGGTACGAATAGACCACGCCGATGTACACCGCGATGTTGGTGTTGAGGATCTGCAGCGGTTCGTTGATCAGCCCCATGGACATCAGGAAACCATTGAGCAAGCCGTTATTGCTGAGGATGCCCATCCACGCATACACGCGGATCAGGATCGCGGTCCAGGTCGGCATCATGATCAGCAGCACCAGCACGGTCTGCATCTCTTTGCGCGCAGTGGCAATGGCATACGCCATCGGATAGCCGATCAGCAGGCACAGCAGCGTGCTGAAGAACGCCATCTTCAGCGAGCCCAGGTACGCAGCGATGTACAGCTCATCACCTGCCAACAAGCTGTAGTTGGCCAGGTTCAGCACCACTTGCAGCTTTTGCTCAACGTAAGTGTAGATCTCGGTGTACGGCGGGATTGCCACGTCGGCTTCGGCAAAGCTGATTTTCAGGACGATGAAAAACGGCAGGGCAAAAAACAGGAACAGCCACAGGAACGGAATCCCGATGACCACCTGCTTGCCGCTCGGGACGAGGCGGTTCAAGCGCCGCTTGAGCTTTTTTGTGTTCATGAGCGAAGTACCACGCCGCTGTCGTCTTCCCACCACACGTAAACCTGATCACCCCAGGTCGGCCGCTGACCACGGCGCTCGGCGTTGGCGACGAAGGACTGCACCAGCTTGCCGCTCGGCAGTTCCACGTAGAACACCGAGTGGCCGCCCAGGTAAGCGATGTCGTGCACCTTGCCGCTGGACCAGTTGTGCTCGCAGGTCGGCATTTCGGTGGTGACCAGCAATTTTTCCGGGCGAATCGCGTAGGTCACCGACTTGTCTTCCACCGAAGTGGCGATGCCGTAGCCCACGTAGATGTCGCGGTCCAAGTCCGGGCACTTGAGCACGGCGTGGCCTTCGGCGTCGTCCACCACTTGGGTGTCGAAAATATTGACGTTGCCGATGAACTCGCACACCAGGCGGCTGGTAGGGGTTTCGTAGATATCGATCGGGCTGCCGATCTGTGCGATCCAGCCCAAGTGCATGATTGCGATGCGCTCGGCCATGGTCATGGCCTCTTCCTGGTCGTGGGTCACCATCACGCAGGTCACGCCGACGCGCTCGATGATCTCCACCAACTCCAGTTGCATCTGCGAACGCAGTTTCTTGTCGAGGGCGCCCATGGGCTCATCGAGCAGCAGCAGTTTCGGGCGCTTGGCCAGGGAGCGGGCCAGGGCCACACGCTGACGCTGGCCGCCGGACAACTGGTGCGGCTTGCGTTTGGCGTACTGGCTCATCTGCACCAGCTTGAGCATTTCGGCTACGCGGGCGTCGACTTCGGCCTTGGGGATCTTGTCCTGTTGCAGGCCGAAGGCGATGTTCTGCGCCACGGTCATGTGCGGGAACAGGGCATAGGACTGGAACATCATGTTAATCGGCCGCTCGTACGGCGGCATGTCGGTGATGTCCACACCGTCGAGGTAGATGCGACCCTCGGTCGGGCGCTCGAAACCTGCGAGCATGCGCAGCAGCGTGGATTTGCCCGAACCCGAACCGCCGAGCAAGGCGAAGATCTCGCCTTTCTTGATTTCCAGGGACACATCGTCCACGGCAATCGTCTCGTCGAACTTCTTCGTGACCCGGTCGATTTTGACCAACACCTTCTTCGGTGTCTGGTCCCCTTCGAGGGCTTTCTTGTAGGCGCCGGAGGCAACTGCCATTTACGAAACTCCCAGAAAAAAAGAGTGCAGAGCGCCCAATACGGACGACCCTTGGATAATTTGAGCCTTACTTGCCCGTCTTGACCTTGGTCCAGCTACGGGTCATTAAACGTTGCACTTTCGGGGGTAGCTCGAAGTTGACGAATGTCCGATCGAGAACCGCCTGCGGTGGGTAAACCGCTTCGTCGGTGCGTATCGATTGCTCCATAAGTTTGTCCGCCCCTGGGTTAGGGTTGGCGTAACCGACGTAATCACTGACCTGGGCGATTACCTCAGGTTGCAGCAAATAGTTGATGTAGGCGTGGGCCTGTTTAACGTTGGTGGCGTCCTTGGGGATCGCCAGCACGTCAAACCACAGGTTGCCGCCTTCTTTCGGAATCGCGTAGGCGATGTTCACGCCCTTGCCTGCCTCAGCCGCACGGGCCTTGGCCTGAAACACATCGCCAGAGAAACCGGCCGCCACACAGATGTTGCCGTTGGCCAGGTCCGAGATGTATTTGGACGAATGGAAGTAGGTCACGTAGGGCCGTACTTTAAGCAGCTTTTCTTCGGCCTTTTTGTAGTCTTCAGGGTTGGTGCTGTTAGGGTCCAAGCCCATGTAGTTGAGCACCGCCGGCAGCATTTCATCTGCCGAATCCATGAACGACACACCGCAGGTGGCCAGCTTCTTCATGTTTTCCGGCTCGAACAGCACAGCCCAGGAGTCGATCTTGTCGACGCCCAACACTTCCTTCACTTTGTCGACGTTGTAACCGATGCCGTTGGTACCCCAGAGGTACGGCACGGCGTACTGGTTGCCTGGGTCGTTCTTTTCCAGGCGTTTGAGCAAGGCCGGGTCAAGATTTGCGTAATTCGTCAGCAGCGATTTGTCGAGTTTCTGAAACGCCCCGGCCTTGATCTGCTTGCCGAGGAAGTGGTTGGACGGCACGACTACGTCGTAGCCGGTACGTCCGGCCAGCAACTTGCCTTCGAGGGTTTCGTTGGAATCAAACACGTCATACACGGGCTTGATGCCGGTGGCCTTTTCGAAGTTGGCCAGGGTGTCGGTACCGATATAGTCCGACCAGTTATAAATATGCACCGTCGATGCGGCCTGCACGCTGACAGCCAGCGTGACACCTGCGCCCACCAGCATGGCTTTGCGAAATAAAGAAATTGGCAAGTGGAGGTCCTCTTAAATAGTTGGGCCTGAAGTTGTTGCCCGGCAACAAAACCGGCGCGCAACTTACCCTCGATAAACCGATCCGGCAAAACTTTCTGTCATTTAATGTGCGGGAGGTGGTTTACCCCCGATGGCGGTGTGTCAGCTTGCGCATGTGTTTCTGATACAACGCCATCGGGGGCAAGCCCCCTTCCACAGGTTTTAAGGCTTACTTGCCCGATTTGATCTTGGTCCAGCTGCGCGTCATTTCACGCTGAGTTGCGGCTGGCAAGTCAGCAATGGCGTAGAGCTTGGCTTGCACATCGGCTGGCGGGTAGATGCCCGGATCGCTGGTGATGTCTTTGTCGACCAGTGCGGTGGCCTTCTCGTTACCGTTCGGGAAACGCACGCTGTTGGTGATCGACGCCATGACTTCCGGCTTGAGCAGGTAGTTCATGAACTTGTAAGCGGCGTCGACGTTTTCGGCATCTTTAGGGATGGCGACCATGTCGAAGAAGCTACCAGCGCCTTCTTTCGGAATGTCGTAGGCAACTTTCACTTTGCCACCGGCTTCAGCCGCGCGGGATTTAGCCTGCTGGATATCACCCGAGTAACCCACGGCCACGCAGATGTTGCCGTTGGCCAGGTCCGAGATGTACTTGGAGGAGTGGAAGTAGCCGATCGAAGGACGGATCTTCAGGAAGAGCGCTTCGGCTTGCTTGAGGTCGTCTTTCTTCTGGCTGTCGGTCGGCAGACCCAGGTAATGCAGCGCGATTGGCAGCATTTCGGTCGGCGAATCGAGGAAGCTCACGCCGCAGCTTTTGAGCTTGGCGATGTTCTCAGGCTTGAGCAGGATGTCCCACGAGTCGATCTTGTCCACGCCCAGCGCAGCCTTGACCTTCTCCGGGTTGTAGCCGATGCCGATCGAACCCCACATGTACGGGAAGGCGTGCTTGTTGTCCGGGTCGCTGACCGACACGGCTTTAAGCAGGGACTTGTTCAGGTTGCTGTAGTTGGACAGCTTGGACGTGTCCAGCTCCTGGTAGACACCGGCCTTGATCTGCTTGGCGAGGAAGTTGTTCGACGGCACGACGATGTCGTAACCGGACTTGCCTGCCAGCAACTTGGCTTCCAGGGTTTCGTTGCTGTCAAAAACGTCGTACACCACTTTAATGCCCGACTCTTTTTCAAAGTTGGCGATGGTGTCCGGTGCAATGTAGTCGGACCAGTTGTAGACGTGCAGCACCTTATCGTCTGCCTGGGCCGCGCCCGCCATTGCGCCCATCAGGGACAAGGCGAGGAGGGTCTTGCCAGCGTTCTTCAAACCTAATGCCTTCATTTGGTGATGCTCCAATTTTTCTTTTTTGGGCCACGTTTTTTCATGTTCTGCGGCCCTTCCAGAGGGCAACAAAACAGGGCGACAGTCTGGCAAGTTCAGGGGCCGGCTTTCAACCAAAGCCCCTACATTTATAACTGCCCAGTGCTCTGCGCACTGAGCCTAGCACTTAGCCCTGCAATGCCGCCAAAGTCAGATCCAGGCACTTGCGCGCCTTGGTCACCAACTCATCGATCTCAGCCTTGCTGATCACCAGTGGCGGGGAAATGATCATGGTGTCGCCCACGGCGCGCATGATCAGGCCATTGTTGAAGCAGAAGTTGCGGCAAATCATGCCCACGCCTTTGCCTTCATAACGCTTGCGCGTGGCCTTGTCCTGCACCAGCTCAATGGCGCCCAACAGACCCACTCCGCGAACTTCGCCCACCAACGGGTGATCATTGAGCTCGCGCAGACGACGCTGCAAATAGGGTGCCGTTTCGCTGTTGACCTGCTCGATGATTTTTTCATCACGCATGATGCGGATGTTTTCCAGGGCCACCGCTGCGGCCACCGGGTGACCGGAGTAGGTAAACCCGTGGTTGAAATCGCCGCCTTCGTTCAGCACCTCGACCACTTCGTCGCGCACGATCAGGCCGCCCATAGGGATGTAACCCGAGGTCAGGCCCTTGGCGATGGTCATCATGTCTGGCTTGAGGTCGTAGAAATCGCTACCGAACCACTCACCGGTACGGCCAAACCCGCAGATCACTTCGTCGGCCACAAACAAGATGTCGTATTTAGCGAGGATTTCCTTGATGCGCGGCCAGTAAGTGGCGGGCGGGACGATCACGCCACCGGCACCCTGGATCGGCTCGGCAATAAAGGCACCGACGGTGTCCACGCCCAATTCGAGGATCTTCTCTTCCAACTGGTTGGCGGCCCAGATCCCGAACTCTTCGGGGCTCATGTCGCCACCTTCACCGAACCAGTACGGCTGGGCGATGTGGGTGATGCCCGGGATCGGCAAGTCGCCCTGTTCGTGCATATAAGTCATGCCACCCAGGCTCGCGCCGGCCACGGTGGAGCCGTGGTAGCCGTTCTTGCGGCTGATGATGGTTTTCTTGTTCGGCTGGCCTTTGATCGCCCAGTAGTGGCGGACCATGCGCAACATGGTGTCGTTGCCTTCGGAGCCGGAACCGGTGAAGAACACGTGGTTCATGCCGGCGGGTGCGATGTCGGAAATGGCTTTGGCCAGCTCCAGCACCGGCGGGTGAGCGGTCTGGAAGAACAGGTTGTAGTACGGCAGTTCTTTCATTTGCTTGGCGGCGGCGTCAGCCAGTTCATCGCGACCATAACCGATCGCCACGCACCACAGGCCGGCCATGCCGTCGAGGATCTTGTTGCCTTCGCTGTCCCACAGGTAAACGCCGTGGGCTTTGGTGATAATCCGTGGGCCTTTCTCTTTCAATTGCTTGAAGTCGCTGAACGGCGCCAGGTGGTGATCGTTGCTCAAGGCTTGCCATTCACGGGTTTGCGGGTTGTTGCTGGACATACCAATCTCCTAGACTTTTCAGTTAAGGGCGCGCGGGTTACCCCGTGCGCCCGGCGCATCAGACGGCGAAGAGCAGGAATTCCCGCTCCCACGAACTGATCACGCGCTTGAAGTTTTCATGCTCGGCCCGCTTGACCGCGACGTAGCCTGTGATGAATTTCTGACCCAGGTATTTCTCGATGGTCTTGCTGTTTTCCATGCGTTCCAGGGCGTCTTCGATGGTCAACGGCAGACGCAGGTTGCGTCGTTCGTAACCACGACCTACCACCGGTGCGCTCGGGTTATGGCCTTCGACCATGCCGATGTAGCCGCACAGCAAACTGGCGGCAATCGCCAGGTAAGGGTTGGCGTCGGCCCCCGGCAGGCGGTTTTCTACGCGGCGGTTCTGCGGGCCGGCATCCGGTACGCGCAGGCCGACGGTGCGGTTTTCTTCGCCCCATTCCACGTTGACCGGCGCCGAGGTGTCGGGCAGGAAACGGCGGAACGAGTTCACGTTGGGAGCAAACAGCGGCAGCAATTCAGGGATGAATTTCTGCAGGCCGCCAATATGGTTGAGGAACAGCTGGCTCATGCTCCCGTCTTCATTGGAGAAGACGTTCTTGCCAGTCGCGATGTCGATGATGCTCTGGTGCAGGTGCATCGCGCTGCCGGGCTCGCCGGTCATCGGCTTGGCCATAAAGGTGGCCGCCACGTTGTGCTTGAGCGCTGCTTCACGCATCGTGCGTTTGAACACTAGGATCTGGTCAGCCAGGGACAGCGCGTCGCCGTGACGGAAATTGATTTCCATCTGCGCGGTGCCGTCTTCGTGGATCAGCGTGTCGAGGTCCAGCTCCTGCAGTTCGCACCAGTCGTAGACGTCTTCGAACAGCGGGTCGAATTCGTTGGCGGCTTCTATAGAGAAGGACTGACGACCGGTCTCCGGACGCCCGGAACGGCCAATCGGCGGTTGCAGCGGGAAGTCAGGGTCTTCGCAGCGTTTGGTCAGGTAGAACTCCATCTCCGGCGCCACGATGGGCTGCCAGCCTTTGTCGGCGTAGAGCTTGAGGACTTTCTTGAGCACGTTGCGCGGCGACAGCTCGATCGGGTTGCCTTGCTTGTCGTAGGTATCGTGGATCACCTGGGCGGTGGGCTCGATGGCCCAAGGCACCAGGAATACCGCGTTCTGGTCGGGACGGCAGATCATGTCGATATCGGCCGGGTCGAGCAATTCGTAATAGATGTCGTCTTCGACATAGTCGCCGGTCACGGTCTGGAGCAGAACGCTCTCGGGCAGGCGCATGCCTTTTTCGGCGATGAACTTGTTGGTCGGCGAGATCTTGCCCCGGGTGATGCCGGTGAGGTCGCCAATCATGCATTCGACTTCTGTGATCTTGTGGTCTTTCAACCAATCGGTGAGCTGGTCGAGGTTGTTACTCATAAATGCCTCTGGGCTGGGTTTCCTGGCATCCATTAAAGGCCAGGCGTTGGTTGACGCAGCATCCGCGTCGTTTTGTTCATTCAGGGTAGGAGCTTACCTGCCATTTGCTGCAGCGTTGCATTCCTCACGCCAAAGTCGTGCAGAATCATGATCGGTTCCGTGGACGGGAGCCGGTCAGAGGCAGTTGAGGTGGCAAAGAAGAGGTCGGACGGGCTGTCAAGAATATTGGCCGGTGCAGGGACATTCACGCGGGGCGAACGAACTGCGGACAACGCCTGGCTGGAGCAGGCAGAGACGCCGAGCGGCGGCAGGTGAAACATGAAGCACCCCGGTATTATTGCTGTTATGGGTTTGAATCGAGCTTAGCCTTGTTCATTTTTTTACACAACACCCCCGTAAAAAATACAACACGGCCCGCTCAAGCCTGCGAGTCCCAAGCGAATCAAATGCAAAAAACCGCCCCAAAAAGCCCCAAAAATGCCTTCACGGCGCTTTTTTAGGGCAAAAAAGGCCTCGCTTGACTTCGGCATGCCGTTCGGGTTGACTGAAACCAGAAAAGATCAATGATTGATATTTTTAACAACAAAGGTGTTGCATCATGTCGGTACCCCCGCGTGCCGTTCAGCTTAACGAAGCGAACGCGTTCCTTAAGGATCATCCTGAGGTTCTGTACGTAGACCTTCTAATTGCGGATATGAATGGTGTGGTGCGCGGTAAGCGCATCGAACGCACCAGCCTCCACAAGGTTTACGAGAAGGGCATTAACCTGCCTGCCTCTTTATTTGCCCTGGATATCAACGGCTCGACGGTGGAAAGCACCGGCCTGGGTCTGGACATCGGTGATGCTGACCGAATCTGTTATCCAATCCCCGACACCCTGTGCAATGAACCTTGGCAAAAGCGCCCTACCGCGCAATTGCTGATGACCATGCACGAACTTGAAGGTGAACCTTTCTTCGCCGATCCACGCGAAGTGCTCCGCCAAGTTGTAAGCAAATTTGACGACCTCGGTCTGACCATCTGCGCTGCCTTCGAGCTTGAGTTCTACCTGATCGACCAGGAGAACGTGAACGGCCGCCCACAACCGCCCCGCTCGCCGATCTCCGGCAAACGCCCGCACTCGACACAGGTCTACCTGATCGACGACCTCGACGAATACGTCGACTGCCTCCAGGACATCCTGGAAGGTGCCAAAGAGCAAGGTATCCCGGCTGACGCCATCGTAAAGGAAAGTGCCCCGGCGCAGTTCGAAGTGAACCTGCACCACGTCGCCGACCCGATCAAAGCGTGCGATTACGCTGTACTGCTCAAGCGTTTGATCAAGAACATCGCCTACGACCATGAGATGGACACCACCTTCATGGCCAAGCCTTACCCAGGCCAGGCAGGCAACGGGCTGCACGTACACATTTCGATTCTGGACAAAGACGGCAAGAACATCTTTGCCAGCGAGGATCCCGAGCAGAACGCCGCATTGCGTCACGCGATCGGCGGTGTGCTGGAGACCCTACCCGCCCAAATGGCGTTCCTGTGCCCTAACGTCAACTCCTACCGTCGTTTCGGCGCACAGTTCTACGTGCCGAACTCGCCGTGCTGGGGCCTGGATAACCGCACCGTGGCGATTCGCGTACCGACCGGCTCGTCCGACGCTGTACGTATCGAACACCGTGTAGCCGGCGCCGACGCCAACCCTTACCTGTTGATGGCTTCGGTCCTGGCAGGCGTGCACCACGGTCTGACCAACAAGATCGAACCGGGCGCACCCGTGGAAGGCAACAGCTACGAGCAGAACGAGCAGAGCCTGCCGAACAACCTGCGCGATGCCCTGCGCGAGTTGGACGACAGCGAGGTGATGGCCAAGTACATCGATCCTAAGTACATCGATATCTTCGTCGCCTGTAAGGAAAGTGAGCTGGAAGAGTTCGAACACTCCATCTCCGACCTTGAGTACAACTGGTACCTGCATACCGTCTAAACGACGGCTGCAGAAAAAAGAGCGCCGCAGACCTTATGGTCTGCGGCGTTTTTTTTGGGTTTCTTCCAGAAGACCGAGCCGGCCTCATCGGGGGCAAGCCCCCTCCCACATTTGAATGTTCACAGATCAAAGTGTGGGAGGGGGCTTGCTCCCGATGGCGGCCTGGAAGACAACACAGACTCCTACTCATACAATGCCCGCTGCCTTGTAGGAGACTTCCATGACCACCCGCCCCGCCGCCCCTCGCAAACCCCGCGCACGCAGCCAGGCGCGGATCGACGCGATTCTCGACGCCGCCCGCACCTTGCTGGCCGCCGAAGGCGTGGCAGGCCTGTCGATCTACAGCGTGGCCGAGCGCGCGCAGATTCCGCCGTCGTCGGTGTATCACTTTTTCGCCAGTGTGCCCGCGTTGCTGGAAGCATTAACCGCTGACGTCCACGCAGCCTTCCGCGCGGCCATCCAGGCCCCCATCGACCATGACTCACTCAAGCACTGGCGGGACCTGTCCTACGTGGTCGAGCAGCGCATGCTCACCATCTACAGCAACGACGCCGCCGCGCGCCAATTGATCCTGGCCCAGCACGGGCTGACCGAAGTAACCCAGGCGGATCGTCAGCATGATCTGGAATTAGGGGATTTGATGCTGGCGGTGTTCAGCCGTCACTTCGAAGTGCCGACCTTGCCGACTGATGTGGATGTATTTGCGCTGGCGTTGGAACTGAGTGATCGCGTCTACGCGCGCTCAGTGCATCAGCATGGGCTGATTACGCCGCGGATGGCCGAGGAAGGGATGCGTGTGTTTGATGCGTATGTGGGGCTGTATTTACCGGCGTATCTGCCTAAGCGCTGAACCCTGGGTTGGCTGGGCGGGCCTCATCGGGGGCAAGTCGAATCGTCGCACCGCCCCTCCCACATATTGATCTGTGAACACATTCAAAATGTGGGAGGGGGGCTTGCTCCCGATAGCGGTCCAAGTGATCACAACTTGGCGATCGACACCTCAGTCGACTTCACGAAGGCAATCACTTCGCTGCCGATCACCAGTTCCAGCTCTTTGACCGAGCGAGTAGTGATCACGGAAGTGACGATACCGGACGCGGTCTGCACGTCGATTTCCGACAGCACGTCGCCGACTACGATTTCCTTGATGGTGCCTTTGAACTGGTTACGCACGTTGATAGCTTTAATAGTCATGGTGTTCTTCCTTCGCGGGACAAGTGAGTTATTGAGCCCAACGCAATTGCGTAGGCAGCGGTGAAACAGGTTCGGGTTCCGGCGGTGTACCGGGCAACGACAGCACACGGTTGAGCACTTCAGCTTCCAGTGCGGCCAGGCGGTGTGAGCCACGGGCACGCGGACGTGGAAGATCAACGATCAGATCGAGGCCGATCTCGCCGTCTTCGATCAGGATCACCCGGTCGGCAATCGCCACCGCTTCGCTGACGTCATGGGTCACCAGCAACACAGTGAAGCCGTGCTTCTGCCAGAGGTTTTCGATCAGTTGCTGCATCTCGATGCGAGTCAAGGCATCCAGAGCCCCCAACGGTTCATCAAGCAACAGCAGGCGCGGTTGGTGGATCAGCGCACGCGCCAGGGCGACACGTTGCTTCTGGCCACCCGACAGAGCCGCCGGCCATTCATTGGCACGCTCGGCCAGGCCGACCGCTTCTAACGCCTCCAGCGCTTTAGGGCGCCAGTTGCCGGTGAGCCCCAGGCCCACGTTGTCGATGATCTTTTTCCACGGCAGCAAACGTGCTTCCTGGAACATCAACCGCGTGTCTTCAATCGCTTCGCTCAGCGGCGCAGAACCGGCCAGCAACTCGCCGCCGCTGGCTTTGTCCAGACCCGCCAGCAGGCGCAGCAAGGTACTTTTGCCGCAACCGCTGCGGCCGACCACGGCCACAAACTGGCCAGCCGGAATGTGCAGATCAATCTCTTTGAGCACTTCACGTGCGCCGAAAGATTTGCGCAATTTGCGCACCGCCAGAGGAATTCCCTTCAGCAGGCGCGGAGGTTGTTGAGCTGTCATGCCGCACCGCCTTTATTCACTTGATACGCCGGATGCCAGCGCAACCAAACCCGCTCCAGACCGCGCGCGGCCAGATCGGCGAGTTTGCCGAGGATCGCGTACATCACGATGGCCAGTACCACCACGTCGGTTTGCAGGAATTCACGGGCGTTCATTGCCAGATAGCCGATGCCCGAGCTGGCGGAGATGGTTTCCGCAACGATCAGCGTCAACCACATAAAGCCCAGAGCAAAGCGCACGCCCACCAAAATCGAGGGCAGCGCACCCGGCAGGATCACTTGCCAGAACAGGCTGAAACCGGACAAACCGTAGCTGCGCGACATTTCCACCAGCGCCGGGTCGACGTTGCGGATGCCGTGATAGGTGTTCAGGTAGATCGGGAACAACGTGCCGAGGGCGACCAGGAAAATCTTCGCGGTCTCGTCAATCCCGAACCACAGGATCACCAGCGGAATCAGCGCCAGGTGCGGCACGTTGCGGATCATCTGCACCGAGCTGTCCAGCAGGCGCTCGCCCCATTTCGACAAACCGGTGATAAAGCCCAGCGCCAGGCCGATGCTGCCACCGATCACAAACCCCAGGCCGGCGCGCCAGCCACTGATGGCCAAGTGCGTCCAGATTTCGCCGCTGGCCACCAGGTGAACACCGGCTTCAATCACCGCACTGGGCGCCGGCAGAATGCGCGTCGACAACCAGCCCGCCGACACCGACAACTGCCACACCGCCAGTAATAGAATCGGCAGCACCCAAGGCGCTACGCGATGGCTCAATTTTTCAAAGTTCATAACGCCGCCTCAGCTCTGTGACGCAGCTTTGGGAAGGATGTCGTTGGCGACCATTTCACCGAACGGGCTGACGTAACCGGCGCTTTTCGGCAGTTCGGGACGTTCGATGTCCAAGTGCGGAAACAGCAGTTCAGCCACCCGATACGACTCTTCCAGGTGCGGATAACCGGAGAAGATGAAAGTGTCGATGCCCAGCGCGGCGTACTCCTTGACCCGCGCCGCAACGGTTGGGCCATCGCCCACCAGCGCGGTGCCCGCACCGCCACGCACCAGGCCGACACCGGCCCACAGGTTGGGGCTGACTTCGAGGTTGTCGCGGTTGCCGCCATGCAAGGCAGCCATGCGCTGCTGACCGACGGAATCGAAGCGCGCCAAGGAAGCCTGGGCACGGGCGATGGTGTCGTCGTCCAAGTGGGAGATCAGTTTGTCGGCGGCTTTCCAGGCCTCATCGTTGGTTTCGCGCACGATCACATGCAGGCGAATGCCGAAGCGCACGGTGCGCCCGAGTTTCGCGGCCTTGGCCCGTACCTGTTCGATTTTCTCGGCGACTGCGGCCGGTGGCTCGCCCCAGGTCAGCACCATCTCCACCTGTTCGGCTGCCAGGTCCTGGGCCGCTTCGGAGGAACCGCCAAAGTACAGCGGCGGACGCGGTTGCTGGATCGGCGGGTAGAGCAACTTGGCGCCTTTGACGCTGATGTGCTCGCCGTCGTAATCCACGGTTTCGCCTTCCAGCACGCGGCGCCAGATGCGGGTGAATTCCACCGAAGCCTGGTAGCGCTCTTCGTGACTGAGGAACAAGCCATCACCGGCCAGCTCTTCCGGGTCACCACCGGTCACCAGGTTGAATAACGCACGGCCGCCGGACAGTCGATCCAAGGTCGCGGCCTGACGCGCCGCCACCGTCGGGGAAATGATCCCGGGGCGCAACGCGACAAGGAATTTCAAACGCTGGGTCACCGGGATCAGCGAGGCGGCCACCAGCCACGAGTCTTCGCAGGAGCGACCAGTGGGGATCAGCACCCCGCCGAATCCCAAGCGGTCAGCGGCCTGGGCCACTTGCTGCAGGTAACCGTGATCAACGGCGCGAGCGCCTTCGGCGGTGCCAAGGTAATGGCCGTCGCCGTGGGTAGGCAGGAACCAGAAAATATTGAGGCTCATGGAGTTGTCTCCTGAAGAAGTCGAATTACGGCGCTTTGGCCACAGCGGCGGGTGGCGTCCAGATCACGTCCTTGATGCTCAAGGGTTTGGGGATCAATTTGAGTTGGTAGAAGCTGTCGGCGATCTTTTGCTGGGCGGCGACCACTTCCGGGGTCAGGAACAGCGCGCCGTAGCCTTGGCGTTTCACCGAGGTCAGGGTGATATCCGCCGGCAGGCCGAGCAGTGGCGCGACTTGTTCAGTCACTTCCTGGGGGTTGGCCTTGGACCACTCGCCCACGGCGCGCACTTCTTCAATCAGTGCCTTGACGACTTCAGGGTGCTGCTCGGCGTAGGGCTTGGTCGCCAGGTAGAACTGATGGTTGTCGGCGATGCCGGTGCCGTCACGCAGGGTGCGGGCTTGCAATTGTTTCTCGGCGGCAGCTTGGTACGGGTCCCAGATTACCCAGGCGTCTACGCTGCCACGCTCGAACGCGGCGCGGGCATCGGCGGGCGGCAGGAACACGGTTTGTACGTCGGTGTATTTGAGGCCGGCGTCTTCCAGGGCACGTACCAGCAGGTAGTGCACGTTGGAGCCTTTGTTGAGCACGATTTTCTTGCCCTTGAGCTCGGCCACCGATTTGATCGTCGAGTCTTTCGGTACCAGGATCGCTTCACTGGTTGGCGCTGGCGGCTCGTAGGCCACGTAGAGAAGATCGGCACCGGCGGCCTGGGCGAACACCGGCGGGGTTTCGCCGGTCACGCCGAAGTCGATGGAGCCCACGTTCAGGCCTTCAAGCAGTTGCGGACCACCGGGAAACTCGGTCCATTGCACCTGCACGCCCTGGGCGGCCAGGCGCTTTTCCAGGGTGCCCTTGGCTTTGAGCAGCACCAGCGTGCCGTATTTCTGATAGCCGATCCGCAGTGTCTCGGCGGCTTGAGCTTGAACGATGGCGCCGAAGGACACAGCCGCAGCAAACAGTGCGACCAGACCACGACGCAAGATGACAGTGCGCATGGCGCTCTCTCCAAATATGCGATTAGGGTTTTGGCTGCACCTGCTTGGCCGTTAGCGGCTGAGTAAGGTGAGTGTTTCTTAAAGGGTGAGGCTCAGATGCTCCAGCGAGCAGTCAACAAACGGTCATTCAACACATGGGGGTCCAGCGGTTTAGGGCGGCGGGCCATGGCGCTGTAGAGCGTTTCCAAAGCCTCATGCAAACGGTGTTCAAGCACCGGCACCAGTTGCGCCTGGGCGCTGCCTTCGGCGTAAGCAATCTGGCTATCTTCGGCAAAAATGCCGTGGAGCAATTCCTGGGCTTTCAACGCCGACAACACTGGCTTGAGCGCGTAGTCCACCGCCAACATATGGGCGATGCTGCCGCCGGTTGCCATCGGCAATACGATCTTGTGGGCCAGGGCGCGTTCGGGCAGCAGGTCGAGCACGGTTTTCAGCGCACCCGAGAACGAAGCCTTGTACACCGGCGTGGCGATCACCAGGCCATCTGCATTAGCCACCTGTTGCAGCAAGTCGATGACCTTGGGGCTATCGAAGCGCGCGTGCAGCAAGTCTTCGGCCGGGAAGTCCCGTACCTGATAACTCACCACTTCAACGCCTTTGTCTTGCAACCATTGACGGGTTTTTTCCAGCAAGACCCCGGAGCGGGAACGCTGGCTGGGACTGCCTCCAAGTGTTACGACCAACATGCAGGAATTCCTTGAGCAAGTGCCGGCGGTTCGCTGTGCGGCGATGGCGCCAATATGTGACAGACCTTATCAGCAGATTTATATATCTATAAATCTTATTTTTTCATTTGTTTATTCTTTAAATGCATATGCAGTTCGTAAACCGCCAGGCGAAAAAAAAGGCCGTAAAAACGGCCTGAAAACCCCTGCTATGTGATTCGGTTTGCAACTTGGAATGCAGTCAAAATGTGGTGGCTTGCTCCCGATTACGGTGTGTCAGTGACCAACGAATTGGCTGATCCACCGAGATCGAGGGCAAGCCCTCTCCCACACAGTTATGTGCTAACGATTGGGCTGTGGAGTAAGCCGCAGATACGGCTTCACCGCCCGATAACCCTTCGGAAATCGCTTCTTGATCTCTTCCTCATCCTTGAGCGACGGCACGATCACCACTTCATCACCGTCCTGCCAGTTGGCAGGAGTGGCGACTTTGTAGTTGTCGGTCAGTTGCAGCGAGTCGATTACCCGCAGGATTTCGTGGAAGTTGCGACCCGTACTGGCCGGATAAGTGATGGTCAGGCGAATCTTTTTGTTCGGGTCGATCACGAACAAGGAACGTACGGTGAGGGTGTCACTGGCGTTTGGGTGGATCAGGTCGTAGAGGTCCGAAACCTTGCGGTCGGCGTCGGCGAGGATCGGGAAGTTGACGATAGTGTTCTGGGTTTCGTTGATGTCTTCGATCCACTTGTGGTGCGAATCCACCGGGTCGACCGACAGGGCGATGGCTTTGACGCCGCGCTGGGCGAATTCATCCTTGAGCTTGGCGGAAAAACCAAGCTCGGTGGTGCACACCGGGGTGAAGTCCGCCGGATGGGAAAACAACACACCCCAGCTATCGCCCAACCATTCGTGGAAACGAATCTTGCCGGCGCTGGAATCCTGTTCGAAGTCGGGGGCGATATCGCCCAGTCTTAGGCTCATGGTGTGGCTCCTGGTGAGTGCTTATGGAGCCCACTGTGCATGGATTAGAGATTATTTAAAAAGAATAAATATCGATTTATCTAGACGATAAAGGAATATTAAAAATGTGTTCATTGGACGCCGGAAACGGTGAAGGGCACCATCGTTTCCAAGGTTCGAGAAGGCCTTGAGACGCTGTACAAAGAGGGGTTCAGGAAGGGCTTGCGGGGGTTGAGCCCGACTTGAAAAGCAAGACACCTTGCCCGGCGTTGCGCCGGGCAAGGTTTTTACAGTCTTACAACAGCTTCAAGCTACTAGAACAGTGGCAGCGAGTAGCTGACGATCAGGCGGTTTTCGTCCTGATCGCGCTGGCCGGCAATATCGTTGCGCCACATGGCGTTTTTCCAGGCTACGCCAACGTTCTTCAGCGGACCTTGTGGCACGACGTAGGCAACAGTGATGTCACGTTCCCACTCGCTCGCGCCGTTGGAGTTTGTCTGGACCTGAGCAACACCCACTCGGCCACGGGTATCGATATTGTCGCCACGCAGGTAAACCACACCAGCGGTCAAGCCAGGTACGCCAATCTTGGCGAAGTCATACGCGTAGCGAGCTTGCCAGGTACGTTCGCCAGCACGGGCAAACTTGGCAATCTGCGAGTCAGTGGTCAGATAAGCAGAAGCACCGTCGCCCTGGTTCAGGAACGGGAAGTCACTGTTGCCGTTGCTGGCCTGGTAACCGCCACCGAAGGTGTGACCTTCAACGGTGTACAGAAACAAGCCGCTGTACAGGTTGTTGTCGACTTTACCTTTGACGATATTAGCGCCGGCGGCGTTAGTACCGTAGTCACCGCTGGTGAAGTAGTTGGCGTCGTTGCTGTTGTTACCGTCAGAGCGGCTATTGAAGTAGCGCAAGTCGGTTTTCAACACGCCAGGACCGATAGCCCAGTTGTGCAGCAGGCCCAGGAAGTGTTGCTTGTAGAACTGGTCCAGATTGCCGTAGTAGTACTGGGCAGTCAGGTCTTTGGTGATCTTGTAGTCGCCACCGGCGTAGATGAACTTGTTGCTGTCGCGACCCGCAGCAGTACGACCGTTGGCACCTGCGATGGACAGGTTTTCAACGTTGCTGGAGTTACGACCCTTGGCCTTTTCGATCTGACCCGCTACCAGCGTGAAGTCCTTGATATCGTTGGTAGTAATCTGGCCACCTTGGAAGGTTTGCGGCAGCAGACGACCATCGTTGGTCACCAGAACCGGCAGCTTTGGCTGCAGCGTGCCCAGCTTCAATTCGGTCTGAGAGATCTTGGCTTTGGCAGTCAGGCCCAGGCTGGAGTAGTTATCAACGGCTTCGCCATTGGACTTGCTCGGGAAAACCGTGCCGCCGTAAGAGCCAGCGTTGCCAGTCGACGGAGCAGTGGCGCCGTTGGTGCCGCCGCCCGAATCCAGACGCACGCCCAGCAGGCCGATAGCGTCAAGACCAAAGCCTACGGTGCCTTGGGTGTAACCGGAGATGAAGCGCAGGTCGAAAGCCTGGCCCCACTCTTCCGACTTGTTCTGCGCGCCGGCTGCTTTGGTAGCGTCGTCACGGTTATCAGTGTTGATGTAGAAGTTACGCAGACCCAGTGTGGCCTTGCTGTCTTCGATGAAACCGGCAGCGCCTGCATGCTGGGCGATCGCGCCCAAAGCTACAGCCAAAGCCAAGGTGGACTTCTTCATGTACCGCTCCTCTCATTTCTAATTTTTGTATTTCTTTGGTCTCGGGTCTGACGCCCTCGATCCACAGATGCGCGATTACCACCGGATAGTGACTGACAAGTCAATCGTAACCTTGTGTGTCTACTACCTTCGTCTAATCGCAGTTGATTTGGTCCCTGCAGGGTAATGAGTTTTTCATACACCCAAAAAGAATTATTTCATTCTTTTTCATACGATCTGGGAATAAGCCTTTGCATGAAAAGGACCGGTCAGGATAGACCACCCGCTCCATAAGCTAATTCCTAAAGGGTATTTATTAGCGCTTTTTTAGATCGATTAGTGTGACGACTCTGCTGCATACGTCACCCACGATCAAAAAGGCGACGCCATCATGGCCAAACGCATATCCTCCCGTCAATTTGTTACAGTTTTTGTGTCACTAATAGTTTCTTTTGCTGTCCAAGCCGCCGATTTGACCATCGGCTACCAAACCGGCATCGATCCCAGCAAGGTCCCACAGGCCGATGGCGCCTATGAAAAGGCCATTGGCGAGAAGATTGCCTGGCGCCGCTTCAACAGTGGTCCGGAAGTCGTAACGGCTATCGCCTCCGGCGATGTGCAAATCGGCAACCTCGGGTCCAGCCCCCTGGCAGCTGCTGCCTCGCGCAATCTACCCATCGTCGCGTTCATCGTATCGGCGCAGATCAATAGTTCTGAAGCCCTGGTAGTTCGCAACGGCAGCGGCATCGATAAACCCGAAGACTTGATCGGCAAGACGATCGCGACGCCCTTTGTCTCGACGTCTCATTACAGCCTGCTCGGCGCCTTGAAGCACTGGGGTCTGGACACCAAGCAAGTCAAAGTGGTCAACCTGCAACCGGCTGAAATTGCCGCTGCGTGGAAACGTGGGGATATCGATGGAGCCTTCGTGTGGTCGCCTGCGCTGGGAGAAATCCGCAAGACCGGCAAAACCCTGACTGACGCGGCCCAGGTGGGCCAGTGGGGTGCTCCGACGTTTGAAGTCTGGGTGGCGCGCAAGGATTTTGCGGAGAAACATCCTGAGGCAGTGGCCAAGTTTGCCAAGGTGACCCTGGACGCGTTCGCCGATTATGCCGCCCATAAAGACAGCTGGACGGTGGACTCGGAGCCGGTGCAGAAAATCGCCAAATTGACAGGCTCTAATGCCGCGGACATTCCCGAGCTGCTGGCCGGCACCACATTCCCGGATGCCCAAGCGCAGCAAACCGATGCGCTGCTCAAAGGCGGCACGGCGAAGGCGATTGGGGAAACAGCGAAATTCTTGAAGGAGCAAGGGAAGGTTGAGACGGTGCTACCGGACTATTCGGCCTTTGTGACCGACAAATTCATCAAAGACTAAACTCGGTAAAAAACGTGGGAGGGGGCTTGCTCCCGATGGCGGTGTATCAGTCGACATCTCTCTGACTGATACACCGCCATCGGGAGCAAGCCCCCTCCCACATTTGGGTCTCCAGCGCTTTGAAGATCGGGTTTACAGCGCCTTTTCGAAAATCTTCGAATTACGCTGATAGTTGTACAGCGACGCCCGCGCCGACGGCAGTCGGTCCACAGTACTCGGTACAAAACCACGCTCACGGAACCAGTGCGCGGTGCGAGTGGTGAGGACGAACAAGGTCTTCAAGCCTTGGGCACGGGCGCGTGTTTCGATGCGCTCGAGCAACTCATCACCACGACCGCCATGGCGATACTCCGGGTTCACCGCCAGGCACGCCAGCTCACCCGCATCCGAATCGGCAATCTGATAAAGCGCCGCACAGGCGATGATCATGCCTTCGCGCTCGACCACGCTGAACTGTTCGATTTCACGCTCCAGCACTTCCCGCGAACGGCGTACCAGGATGCCCTGCTCTTCCAGCGGGCTGATCAGATCAAGCAAACCACCGACGTCTTCGATCGCCGCTTCGCGCACCAGTTCGAATTGCTCCTGGGCCACCAGCGTGCCGCCGCCATCGCGTGTAAACAGTTCGGTGAGCAGCGCGCCATCTTCGGCGTAGCTGACGATATGGCTGCGCCCTACCCCGCCCCGGCAAGCCTCGGCCGCGGCATCGAGCAGTTCGGCCTGGTAGTTGCTACTTCCCAGGCGTTGCAGGTGAGCCGGTACTTGTTGCGGACGCAGTTCGCGCACCAACCGGCCATTTTCATCGATCAGGCCGAGGTCGGCGCCGAACAGCAACAGTTTGTCGGCTCCCAGGTCGATGGCGGCGCGGGTGGCGACGTCTTCGCAGGCCAGGTTGAAGATTTCACCGGTAGGCGAGTAACCCAATGGCGACAGCAGCACGATGGAGCGCTCGTCCAGCAGGCGATTAATACCTTTGCGGTCGACCCGACGCACTTCGCCGGTGTGGTGATAGTCCACGCCTTCCAACACGCCGATCGGGCGCGCGGTCACGAGATTGCCGCTGGCCACGCGCAGGCGCGAGCCCTGCATCGGCGACGAGGCCATGTCCATCGACAAGCGCGCTTCAATAGCGATACGCAGGTGGCCGACGGCGTCGATAACGCATTCCAGCGTCGGCGCGTCGGTGATACGCATACCTTCGTGATAAGCCGGGATCAGGCCGCGCGCTTCAAGGCGCGCTTCGATCTGTGGGCGCGAGCCATGAACCAGCACCAACCGCACGCCCAGGCTGTGCAGCAGCACCAAGTCGTGGACGATATTGCCGAAGTTGGGATGGTCCACACCGTCGCCAGGCAGCATGACTACAAAAGTGCAGTCGCGGTGGGCGTTGATGTAGGGCGAAGCGTGACGAAGCCAATTGACGTATTCGGGCATAACACCTGGGCCTGTAATAAAAAGCAGCCAAAAAAGGATGAATCGTGAAAACGCACAGCGGGCTGATGGTTATCGTCGGAACAGGCTTGGCGACACGCTCGCTCTCCTTCTATGTACGAATAGGCTGGGGTTAATTTATGCAGGTTTCAGGCAGTAATGGTCGATCAGTTCCCGCAATAGACGCACTGTAGGCGTCAAGCGTGACATTTCGAGGTACTCACCCGGTTGGTGGGCGCAGGCGATATCGCCAGGGCCAAGCACCAGGGTTTCACAACCAAGGCGCTGAAGATAAGGCGCTTCGGTGCCGAACGCTACTGCTTCGGCACGATGACCGGTCAATCGTTCCGCAACCCGCACCAGTTCGGCGTCTTCCGATTGTTCGAACGGCGGCACCTCGGGGAACAGCGGCGCATAGTCGATCTTGACCTGATGCCGCTCGGCCAAGGGTTCGAGCTTCTGCCGGATGGCTGCACGCAACACCTGTGGGTCCATGCCCGGCAAGGGCCGCAGGTCGAACTCCAGGGAGCACTGACCGCAGATGCGGTTCGGGTTGTCGCCGCCGTGGATACAGCCGAAGTTCATGGTCGGCTGCGGTACGCTGAATTGCGGGTTGCGGTACTCGCGCTGCCAGGCCAGGCGCAGGCCACGCAACTCGCCGATGGCATCGTGCATGGCTTCGAGGGCGCTGTGGCCCAGGCTTGGATCCGACGAGTGGCCGCTGCGCCCAAGGATGTCGATGCGCTCCATCATCACGCCCTTGTGCAGGCGGATCGGCTTGAGCCCGGTGGGCTCGCCGATCACCGCCGCACGGCCCAGAGGGCGCCCGGCTTCGGCCAGCGCGCGGGCGCCGGACATGGAACTTTCTTCGTCGCAGGTGGCGAGGATCAATAGCGGTTGCTTGAACGGTTGGTCCAGCAGCGGCAACACCGCTTCGATGGCCAGGGCGAAAAAGCCCTTCATGTCGCAACTGCCCAATCCTACCCAGCGGCCGTCGACTTCCGTCAGCTTGAGCGGGTCGGTTTTCCACAGGGCGGCGTCATAAGGGACGGTGTCGCTATGACCGGCCAGCACCAGTCCACCGGGGCCGCTGCCGAAGGTGGCCAAGAGGTTGAACTTGCCGGGGCTGACTTGCTGGATGTCGATGGCAAAACCCAGATCACCCAGCCAACTGGCGAGCAAATCGATCACGGGCCGGTTGGTCTGGTCGAGAAACGCTTGGGTGCAACTGACCGACGGCGCGGCAATCAAGGCGGCAAACTGCTCTTTCATGGACGGTAACGGCATGCGCGGTCTCTCAACTTCCCGGATGAGTCCCACTATAGAGCCATCTGCACGACACAATAAACCGTTGCGGCACGTTGCCGGGCTCAGTCCTGTACACTGCACGACCTTGGCAGCCACACTTTTCCCCGGCTGCGCTCCCGATCCTGGATTTTCCGGCCATGCAGAAAGAAACCGAAATCAAGCTACGCGTCAGCCGCGAAACACTCGCCGCGCTGCGTGAGCACCCGTTACTGAAAAAACGCAACAAAAGTGGCTGGGAACGCCGTGAGTTGATGAACCAGTACTTTGACACCCCCGAGCGCGACCTGGCCCAGGCAAAAGTCGCCCTGCGCCTGCGCAAAGACGGTGACGACATTATCCAGACCCTCAAGACCCGTGGCCAAAGCGTCGCCGGTTTGTCGGAACGCAATGAGTACAACTGGGACCTGCCCAAAGCCAAGCTCGACGTGAAGAAACTCGACGGCGAATGCTGGCCCGAGCAATTGGCCGAGCTGGACAAGAAGACCCTCAAGCCGATCTTCACCACCGACTTCGTACGTGAACGCGCTGAAATCGCCTGGGGCCGCGGTAAGGCCAAAGTCGTGATCGAAGCCGCCCTGGACTTGGGCCACGTGGTGGTCGGCAAACAGAAAGAAGAAATCTGCGAGCTGGAGTTGGAACTGCGCGAAGGCGAACCAGCGGCCCTGCTGGAGCTGGCCGCTGAACTGGCCGCGACGCTTGCCCTGATGCCGTGCGATATCAGCAAGGCCGAGCGCGGCTATCGCCTGTACGACGCCAGCAGCTACTCCCTGAGCCTGCCGGCGCCGCAGATCCACGCCGAAATGCCGTTGGACGACGCCTTTGCCGCGATCATGTGGCACCTGTTGGGCAGCAGCCAACGCCTGGCCGAACAATATCGCTTCAATGGCCACTGGCGCCTGCTGCAAGACTGGGTCGACAACCTCGGCGAATTGCGCGCCCTGATCGGCAGCCTCGGCCAGGCCGCACCGCGTCAATCCACCAGCGAACTGCGCAGCGTACTTGATGCCTTGCTGGAAGATTGGCGCCCACTGGTACAAGCCGGTGACGACGATGAAGACATCCGCAAAGCCGCACCGGAGCAATTCGTCGAAGAGTTGGAAGACGTGCGTTGGGGCCTGTTCTCACTGAACCTGTCGCGATGGCTGCTCGCCCGCACTTGGACCGCCGACCGCAACGTGCGTGGCAACCGTCAGGGCGCTGCGCAAATCACCAACTGGCTGCCACGCCTGTTGGCCGAAGATGCCGTCGCCCTGCAACTGCCGCGCTACCAGCAACAACCGGAAGACCTGGCCGAGCAACTGCCGCGTATCGAACGCATCCAGGCCTGGCTGCACCATGCGCGTAACGTGGTGGATATTCCTGAGCTGGACCGTTTGTACGGCGAACTGAACAAGTTGGCGCAATTGGCCAACCAGCCGATCACTGATGAATCGCTGGATGCGCGTATGCATCAGGCGATTGCGGTGTATCAGAACCGTGCCTGGAAGACTCTTCTGCGTCTGTAATACCACCATCGGGGGGCAATCCCCTCCCACATTTGGACGCGTTTCAACTGTGGGGGGGGGACTTGCCCCCGATGAAGCCCCCGCTGTCAGCGCTAGACTGGCAGGGAAGTGGTGGACTTGATTTCCGACAGCGCCACAATCGAATTCACCTCCTGAATCCCCGGCACCATCGACAATTTCTCAAAGAAAAACCGCTCGTACGCCTCGATGTCCGACGTCACGATGCGCAGCAGAAAATCCACCGCCCCCATTAGCACATAGCACTCCAACACTTCCGGAAAGCCGCGAATCGCATCGGTGAACTCAGTGAAGTTGGATCGGCCGTGGGCGTTGAGTTTGACCTCGGCAAAAATCTGCGTGTTGAGGCCGATCTTCTTGCGATCCAACAACGTCACCTGCCCGCGGATCACACCTTCCTCCTTCAGCCGCTGGATTCGTCGCCAGCATGGCGACTGGGACAAACCCACCTGTTCGGCAATCTGTGCACTGGAAAGCGAAGCGTCCTCCTGCAACAGGGCCAGGATGCGACGGTCGTAAGCGTCTAACTCGCTATGCATAGAAATACCTATTATTGAATCTAACTCGAATTGATCTATTCGATTTTTAGCAAAACATGCCCATCTTAGATAAGAAATCTCCGCTGGCGAATGTAAAAATTCCTTCCATCGAATCTGGAGAGTCAGCATGCACGCCGTCGAAACCATCCAACCTGCTGCGCGCGCCGATGCGTGGGCTGTCACCAGCGCCCATTGCCAGGCGCACTACCAGATCGTCGCCGAGGCGGAGCCCGATGTGTTGTGCCGAGTACTCAACTATTTTGCGTTGCAGTTTCTGACGCCTCGGCACGTCGCCGTGAATCGGGAAGACGACCTGCTGAAAATCGATATCGTGATCGACGGCCTGAGCTGGCATCGGGCCCAAGTCATCGGTGAAAAGATTCGAAACCTGATCAGCGTGTGCGCGCTGGACATGTGGTCAGCTGATTCCGTGGGGCCTATAGCGGTGGTTGCAGCCGCTCAGTAAAGACCTGCAACACACACTGGGAGGATGAAACTCGGGAGCTGGCTAGCCTGAAATTTCGTCCAAGGCTACCCAGGAACACCTTCATGTCTGTTGATCAGCGATTGGAACTGCATGCGTTGCTGCCGGCCTTGGTGGAGGAAGGTTTGATCACTCCCGACGCCGCGCAGCGGTTATCGGCGGCGCACCCCGACAACGCTCAACACCCATTGGAGCGTATCGCCGCCCATGGGCCCTCCCTGGAAACCCTGACCCAATGGCTTGCCCAGCGTGTCCGGCAACCTTATCTGCGTATCGACCCGTTGAAGATAGATGTCGCAACAGTGGTGCCACTGATGTCCCACGCGTTCGCCCAGCGCCACGCCATTCTTGCCGTGGCCGTGGATGCGCATACCGTTACCGTCGCCAGCGCCCAGCCCCACGTCAGCAGTTGGGAATCCGGACTGGCGCAAGTACTCAAGCGTTCGATCAAACGAGTGGTTGCAAACCCTCAGGACATCCAGCGGTGTATCAGCGAGTTTTACCGGCTGGCGAAGTCCGTCAGCGGGGCCGATCAAAAGGTCGCGGTGCCGGGTAACTTCGAGTTGCTGAACCTTGGCGCCAGCGACCAGGAGCCGGACGCGAATGACGCACATATCGTTAATATCGTCGACTGGCTGTTGCAGTACGCCTTCGCACAGCGGGCCAGCGATATTCATATCGAGCCTGGCAGTGAGCAGGGTCGGGTACGTTTTCGCATTGATGGGTTGCTGCACGACGTCTATCAATTTCCACCCCAGGTGACGATGGCGGTGGTCAGCCGCCTGAAAAGCCTGGGGCGGATGAACGTGGCAGAAAAGCGCAAGCCCCAGGATGGCCGGGTCAAGACCAAAAGCCCGACGGGCGCAGAAGTTGAGTTGCGTCTGTCGACCTTGCCCACAGCCTTCGGCGAGAAACTGGTGATGCGGATTTTCGACCCCCAGGTGCTGCTCAAGGATTTTGACCAGTTGGGTTTATCCACCGAGGACCAGCACCGCTGGCACGCGATGACGCGCCAGACCAACGGCATCATCCTCGTCACCGGTCCTACCGGCTCAGGCAAGACCAGCACTCTTTACACCACGCTCAAGCAACTGGCTACCCGGGAGGTCAACCTGTGCACGGTGGAAGATCCGATCGAGATGGTCGAGCCGGCCTTTAACCAGATGCAGGTGCAGCACAACATCGACCTGACCTTCGCCAGCGGCATCCGCGCTCTGCTGCGCCAAGACCCGGACATCATCATGATCGGCGAGATTCGCGATCAGGAAACCGCAGAAATGGCTATCCAGGCCGCACTGACCGGGCACTTGGTCCTCTCGACGCTGCACACCAACGATGCGCCCAGCGCCATTAGCCGCTTGCAGGAACTGGGCATCGCTCATTATTTGATCAAGGCCACCTTGTTGGGTGTTATGGCGCAGCGCTTGGTACGAGTGCTGTGCCCCCATTGCAAGCGCTCGACGGGCGATGTCCACGAGGCCGTCGGATGTGCGGAATGTCGGAACAGCGGGTACCGGGGACGCGCAGGGGTCTACGAAATCATGGTGTTGAATGAGTCGATCAAAGCACTGATCACTCCGGGCGCCGACGTGCAGACCTTACGCCAGGCGGCTATTGCGCAAGGCATGTGCAGCCTGCGCATGGCCGGATTGAGGAAGGCGCAAGCTGGGCTGACCACGATGGCCGAAGTGTTGCGAGTAACGCCTGGGGATTCGGTAACAAATCCTTTAGTTACGGCGCGCTGAAATCGTTCTTATCTGTGACAACACCGTTACACTCGGCCAACCGTCGTTTAACTGACACCATCAGATAGGGAATCGCTATGCAGATCGGAACCGTACTGCTTCTTTTCGTGGGCTTGGCCGCCGCCATATTATTCATGGGCTTCAAGGTGGTGCCTCAAGGCTACCAGTGGACCGTCGAGCGTTTCGGCCGTTATACCAACACCCTCAAGCCTGGCCTGAACATCATCATCCCGGTCATGGATCGCATCGGTCGCAAGATCAACGTGATGGAGAGCGTGCTGGATATTCCACCCCAGGAAGTCATCACCGCCGACAACGCCACCGTACAGATCGACGCCGTGTGTTTTTTCCAGGTGGTCAATACCGCCCAGGCCGCCTACGAGGTCAACAACCTCGAACACGCCATCCGCAATTTGCTGCAAACCAATATCCGCACCGTGCTCGGCTCCATGGAGCTGGATGCCATGCTCAGCCAGCGTGACGGCATCAACGAAAAACTGCTGCGCACCGTGGATGAAGCCACCGCTCCGTGGGGCATCAAGATCACCCGTATCGAGATCAAAGACATCAGCCCGCCCGCCGACCTGATGGCCGCCATGTCCGGCCAGATGAAAGCCGAGCGGATCAAGCGTGCGCAAATCCTTGAGGCCGAAGGCCTGCGAGCATCGGCAATCCTGACTGCCGAAGGCAAGAAGCAGGCACAGATTCTTGAAGCTGAAGGTGGACGCCAAGCCGCATTCCTGGAGTCTGAAGCCCGTGAGCGTCAAGCAGAGGCTGAAGCCCGTGCAACCCAGGTGGTCTCCGAGGCCATCGCCACCGGTAACGTGCAGGCCATCAACTACTTCGTTGCGCAAAAATACATCGACGCCCTGGGCAAACTTGCCTCGGCCAACAACAGCAAGGTCATCCTGATGCCGCTTGAAGCCAGCCAGGTGATCGGTGCGGTGGGCGGCATCGGCGAGATCGTCAAGGCAACGTTCGATAACAAGAAAGGTTGAGGCCGTCGCCATGTGGGATTTCCTGCAGCATCTTTCATTCTGGGATTGGCTGGCGCTGGGTACAGTGCTGTTGATTCTTGAAGTGTTCGGCGCCGGTGGTTACCTGCTATGGATGGGTATCGCAGCAGCAGCCGTAGGCGTTATCAAGTTCCTGGTGCCGCCCCTGGGACCGGAATGGCAACTGCTGCTGTTCGCCGTGTTGTCGATATTGACAGCGGTCTATTGGTGGAAACGCCAGCGAAGCAGCGCAAAGGCCAGTGACCAACCGGGGCTCAACGAGCGCGGCTCGGAGCTGATCGGCCGCACATTTGTAGTGCATCAGGCGATTGCGGGCGGTCGGGGTAAGGTAAAAGTCGGTGATGGCGTATGGATGGTGACCGGTCCTGACAGCCCTGCAGGCGCTCAAGTACGGGTGGTTGGTCTGGATGGCGTGATTTTGAAGGTAGAAACTGTTTAGTCAGTGATGGAACTCGGTTGGGCTAACTACAATCAAACGGTACAGATCACCCACCCGGAGTCACCCACCATGCGTCTCAAATATGCTGTCGCTACCCTTGCTGTGCTTTCCCTTCCTGTCGGTTCAGCCATGGCCGACAGTTTCTGGCGCAATGTCATCTCGTCGGGCGCCACCACCGGCTCGACGTACCTGACCTTCAAGGACCACAAGCTGGTCGTTGCCGCACAAGACGACGCAGGCAGCTTTGTTGCCAGCGACGGCGGCATCCGTGGCCCATACCTGGAAGCCGCCATGCAGAAAGTCCGCGCCGACAATCCTGGCCTGCAGGCCACGGATATGGAGCTGGCTAACGCTATCCTCGCGAAAAACGCTGTCACCGAGTGATTTCCGCACTCTGAAGAATGCCGCTTTCGAAGCGGCATTTTTTTTGCCCGTAACATGACGATTCATTCACAGGTGACAGGCTATATTCAGTCAAGCCGTGCAACCATGCCGGCACTGATACCTCCCGTACTCATCGCCAACCTGAAACGGATGCATTCGTCGTTATGAGCCAACTGCCCTTTCTGCCGTTCTCCAAACCCACCATCGATGAAGCCACCATCTCGGCGGTGGGCGATGTATTGCGTTCGGGCTGGATCACCAGCGGGCCGAAGGTGCAGGCGTTCGAGGCGCAGCTGTCGGAATATTTTGGCGGGCGCCACGTTCGCACCTTCAACTCGGGCACCTGCACCATGGAGATTGCCTTGCGCATCGCCGGTATCGGGCCTGGGGATGAAGTCATCACCACACCGATTTCCTGGGTGGCAACGGCCAACGTAATACTGGAAGTCGGCGCAACACCTGTGTTCGCCGATATCGACCCAATCACCCGCAATATCGACCTGTCCCAGGTGGAAGCCGCGATCACACCGCGCACCAAGGCCATCATCCCCGTTTACCTGGCCGGGCTGCCGTTGGATATGCCAATGCTTTACGCGCTGGCCAACAAGTACAAACTGCGCATCGTCGAAGACGCGGCCCAGGCCCTTGGCTCCAGTTGGGATGGCGAACGCATTGGCGCCACCGGGGACTTCGTTTCGTTCAGCTTCCAGGCCAACAAGAACATCACCTCGTCCGAGGGTGGTTGCCTGGTTTTGAATAGCGCCGAAGAGGCACGCCTGGCAGAAAAATACCGCCTGCAGGGCGTCACCCGTACCGGCTTCGACGGCCTGGATGTTGATGTGCTGGGTGGCAAGTTCAATATGACCGATATCGCTGCGGCCATTGGCCTGGGGCAGTTTGCCCATATCGAGAAAATCACCGCCCACCGCCAGAACCTGGCGAGGCACTACTTCAAGTGTTTCGGCAGTGACTTTGAAGAGAAGTACGGCGCACAACTGCCACCCGCCGACTTCGAAAACAGCAACTGGCACCTGTTCCAGCTAGTGCTGCCGGAACGTCAGGACGGCCTGCCGGCCCGCGCAACGTTCATGGAACAGATGCAGGCTCATGGCGTGGGCATTGGTTATCACTACCCACCGATCCACCTGCTAAGCCTTTATCGGGCACAGGGTTTCAAGGAAGGCATGTTCCCGGTGGCGGAAAAGGTTGGGCGCTTGATTGTTTCATTGCCGATGTTCACGGCGATGACTGAGGCGGATGTGGAGCGGTCGGTGGCGGCAGTGAAAGCGGTGCTCAAACGCTAACCCTATAGGGGCCGGTTTGCCGGCCCCTATAGGGTTATGTGCGGTGTTACTCGCCGATGGCGGCTTTGTAACCAGCAGCATCCAGCAGTTTTTCCAGGTCAGCCGGGTTGCTTGGCTTGAGCTTGAAGATCCAGGCGCCGTACGGGTCGGAGTTCAGCAACTCGGGGCTACCACTCAGTTCCTCGTTGACTGCAATCACTTCGCCTGCAACCGGGGCGTAGATATCCGAAGCGGCCTTGACCGACTCCACCACACCTGCCTGATCAGTCGCGCCAAACTGGGCGCCGACTTCGGCCAACTCAACAAACACCACATCACCCAACGCTTCCTGGGCGTGGTCGGAGATCCCGACGGTCACGGTACCGTCAGCTTCCAGACGGGCCCATTCATGACTCTCGGCAAAACGCAGGTCGGCCGGGATATTGCTCATAGTCTGTGTCCTCAGAAGTAGTGTCAGCGGCCATCGGCCTGCCGGAAATAGTTAGATCAAGGTTTTGCCATGGCGCACGAAGGTCGGTTTGACCACTCGAACCGGGTACCACTTGCCGCGGATTTCCACTTCGGCCCGGTCGGCAGTTGCCGTCGGTACACGCGCCAAGGCAATGGATTTGCTCAGCGTAGGAGAGAAACTACCACTGGTGATCTCACCTTCGCCAACATTGGCGATGCGAACTACCTGATGAGCGCGTAAAACCCCACGTTCTTCCAGTACCAGCCCGACCAGTTTGAACTGCACACCGGCGGCCAGCTCTGCTTCCAGCGCCGCACGCCCGATGAAATCGCGCTCGGCTGGTTCCCAGGCAATACTCCACGCCATGTTGGCCGCCAGGGGCGAAACGCTCTGGTGGATATCCTGGCCGTACAGGTTCATGCCGGCTTCCAGGCGCAGGGTGTCCCGCGCGCCGAGGCCGATAGGTGAGATGCCTGCACCCACCAGATCGTTGAAAAATCCCGGTGCCTGATCGGCAGGCAACACAATTTCCAGGCCGTCTTCGCCGGTGTAACCCGTGCGGGCGATAAACCAATCGCCGTCGGCCTCGCCTTCAAATGGCTTGAGCTGGTGGATCAGGGTGCCGCGAGACTGGGTGACCAACTCGGCGATCTTCTGCCGAGCATGGGGGCCTTGAATGGCGAGCATGGCCAACTCGGGCCGCTCGTGCAGTTGCACTTGATAGCTGCCGAGTTGCGCCTGCATCCAGGCGATGTCCTGGTCACGAGTGGCGGCGTTGACCACCAACCGGTACCCGGCATCAGTGCGATAGACAATCATGTCGTCCACCACGCCGCCCTGCTCGTTGAGCATGGCGCTGTACAACGCACGGCCACAGCCATGCAAACGTTCGACATCATTGGCCAGCAGGTGCTGGAGCCATTCCTTGGCCTGGGGGCCGCTGATATCGATCACGGTCATATGAGATACATCGAACACCCCGCAGTCGCGTCGCACCTGATGGTGCTCTTCAACTTGCGAGCCGTAATGCAAAGGCATATCCCAACCGCCAAAATCGACCATTTTCGCGCCGAGGGCGAGATGCAGGTCATACAGAGGCGTACGCTGTCCCATGGGTTTCTCCTTCCGGGCTTGGCGAAGGTGCGCAGCGTTGCTGTTCGTGCTGAAGACCTTGAATTACAAGGGCTGCAGCCACGTACAACGACCCGATCCGAAAGGCGGAGCGCACCGAATGCCGCGCATTGTAGCCTCAAGCCGTAGGACTGACACCTAACCGATTGGTCGGGCAGAGCGTCGGATCAGCCCGATCACCGGCAGCAGGCCCACCAGTACCAGTGTCAGTGCCGGCAGCGAAGCCCGTGCCCACTCGCCTTCGCTGGTCATTTCAAAGATCCGCACCGCCAGGGTGTCCCAGCCGAACGGGCGCATCAGCAAGGTTGCGGGCATTTCCTTGAGCACATCCACGAACACCAGCAGCGCAGCACTCAGGGTGCCGGGTAGCAACAGCGGAAGATACACTTTGCAAAACAGTCGCGGCCCACTCACGCCCAAACTACGCGCCGCTTCCGGCAACGAAGGCCGGATGCGCGCCAGGCTATTTTCCAGCGGCCCGTAGGCCACCGCCAGAAAACGCACCAGATACGCCAGCACCAGCGCCGACAGGCTGCCCAGCAACAGCGGTTTGCCCGCACCACCGAGCCAGCCGGACAGCGGCACCACCAGTTCGCGGTCCAGATAACTGAACGCCAACATGATCGACACCGCCAGCACCGAACCCGGCAATGCATAGCCAACATTGGCCAGGCTGATACCGGAGCGAATCGCCCGGGTCGGCGACAGGCGGTTGGCGAAGGCAAGTACCAGCGCCACGCTGACCGTGATCAATGCCGCAATACCACCGAGATAGAGGGTGTGGACGATCAGGCCCGAATAGCGCTCATCCAGGTCGAACCGGCCGCGCTGCCAGAACCAGACGATCAACTGCAGCACCGGAATGACAAAGGCGCACGCAAACACCAGCCCACACCAGGCACTGGCGGCTAACGCTTTGAACCCACGCAGGTGGTAGAGCGCCTTGCCCCGAGGCCGCTCATTGCTGGGACGGCTCGCGCCACGGGCACGCCGTTCGCCGTACAGCACCAGCATCACCACCAGCAATAACAGGCTGGCCAGTTGGGCGGCGCTGGAAAGACTGAAAAAGCCGTACCAGGTTTTATAGATCGCGGTGGTAAAGGTATCGAAGTTGAACACCGAGACCGCACCGAAATCCGCCAGGGTTTCCATCAACGCCAGGGCGACCCCGGCGCCAATCGCCGGCCGCGCCATGGGTAGCGCCACGCGCCAGAACGCTTGCCACGGCGATTGCCCCAACACTCGCGCGGCTTCCATCAGGCCTTTGCCCTGGGCCAGGAATGCAGTGCGCGCCAGCAGGTAGACGTAGGGGTAGAACACCAGCACCAACACGATGATCACGCCACTGGTGGAACGCACGCGAGGCAGGCGCAGACCGGTGCCGAACCACTCTCGCAGCAGGGTCTGCACTGGGCCTGCGAAATCCAGCAGGCCAACAAAGACGAAGGCAAGCACGTAGGCGGGGATGGCGAAGGGGAGCATCAACGCCCAGTCAAGCCAGCGCCGGCCGGGGAATTCGCAGAGGCTAGTGAGCCAGGCCAGGCTTACGCCCAAGAGGGTCACGCCCAAACCCACCCCAACCACAAGGGTCAGGGTATTGCCCAGCAGCCGGGGCATCTGGGTTTCCCACAGATGGGACCAGATTTGCGCATCGATGCTTTGCCAGGACAGCAACAGCACGCTCAGCGGCAGCAGCACCAGGGCAGCGACGGTGAAAACCGGCAGGTACCAGCGGCGTTGGGCGGGGTGGGCCAAAGGTGGGTTCTCGATAATGAAGATCTTGAAATCACCACAACCCAATGTGGAAGGGGGCTTGCCCCCGATGTCGGAATGTCAGTCGACTCATCGGTGACTGATCCTCCGCCATCGGGGCAAGCCCCCTCCCACATTTGGATCTGCGGCGTCCTACAAATTGTACTTAGTTCCAGCCGGCGCGATCCATCAAGCGAATGGCTTCAGCCTGGCGCTTACCCGCCACTTCCACCGGCAAGGTGTCCGCAACGAACTTGCCCCAGGTCGCCACTTCGGCCGACGGCGGTACAGCCGGGTTGGCCGGGAACTCCTGATTCACATCGGCAAAGATCTTCTGCGCTTCAGGTGTGGTCATCCATTCCACCAGAGCCTTGGCGGCTTCCGGGTGTGGCGCGTGCTTGGTCAAGCCGATACCCGACAGGTTCACATGCACACCACGGTCGCCCTGGTTCGGCCAGAACAGCTTCACAGCCAGGTCCGGCTTCTGCTTGTGCAGGCGGCCGTAGTAGTAGGTGTTGACGATACCCACGTCGCACTGCCCGGCGTTGATCGCCTCCAGCACGGCGATGTCATCAGAGAACACGTCAGTAGAGAGGTTATTCACCCAGCCCTTGACGATTTCTTCGGTCTTGGCCGCGCCGTGGGTTTCGATCAGGGTCGCGGTGAGCGACTGGTTGTAGACCTTTTTCGCCGTGCGCAGGCACAGACGACCTTCCCACTGTTTGTCGGCCAGGGCTTCGTAGGTGGTCAAATCACCCGGTTTTACCCGGTCAGTGGAATAGGCGATGGTCCGCGCACGCAGGCTCAAGCCAGTCCAAGCGTGGGCGGATGAGCGGTATTGCAGAGGAATGTTCTTGTCGATCACGGGCGAGGTGAAGGGTTGCAGGATGCCCATTTGCTCGGCCTGCCAGAGGTTGCCGGCATCCACGGTGAGCAACAGGTCGGCGGTAGCGTTTTCGCCCTCGGCCTTGATGCGCTGCATCAGCGGGGCTTCCTTGTCGGTGATGAACTTCACCTGGACGCCAGTCTTTTTGGTGTAGGCATCGAACACGGGGTTGATCAGTTCGTCGATGCGCGAGGAGTAGACCACCACTTCGTCGGCTGCCTGCACAGTCGTGCTGCCGATCAGGGTGAGTGCCAGGGCAGTCAGTAGGCGCTTGGGTGCCAACATGGGTGCGGTCTCTCATTTGCAAAGTGAGCGCAAATGATAGGGACTCACATTTGGTAACGCTCGGTAGAGGCGTTACCAGATGTTGCACAGATGCCTCAGGGTTTCGCGAGTGTTGGCAGATCGCCCGTCAAGCCCAAGGCCTGGCGCACAAATACCGCTTTGGCTTCGGGCATCTGGTCGACCATCTTCAGCCCGGCGTTACGCAACCAACGTAACGGCAGTTGATCGGCCTGGAACAACCGCTCAAAACCTTCCATTGCGGCCATCAGCGCCAAGTTGTGGGGCATCCGACGACGTTCATAACGGCTCAGCACTTTCACATCCGCCAGACGCTCGCCGCGTTCAGTAGCCGACAGCAACACTTCGGCCAGCACCGCAGCATCAAGGAAACCCAGGTTGACGCCCTGCCCGGCCAACGGGTGGATCACATGAGCCGCATCGCCGATCAACGCCAGGCCCTCGGCCACGTAGCGTTTGGCGTGACGCTGGCGCAACGGTACGCAAACCCGTGGATCAGCACTGACCACAGTGCCAAGCCGCCCTTCAAAGGCGCGCTCCAGCTCACGGCAAAAACTTTCATCATCCAAGGCCATTAGGCGCTCGGACTCAGCCGGTGTGGTGGACCATACGATCGAACACCAATCTTCCTGCCCATCGCGTACCAACGGCAAAAACGCCAACGGGCCGGTGTCGGTAAAGCGTTGCCACGCCGTACGCTGGTGCGGCTGACTGCTACGTACGCTGGTGACGATGGCGTTATGCAAGTAATCCCATTCACGGGTGGCGGTGCCGGTCAGGCGACGCACGGCGGAGTTGGCGCCATCGGCGGCGACCACCAACGGCGCGCGCAAGGTGCGGCCATCGGCCAGGGTCAGCAGCCAGTCATCGCCGGAGCGGCGCATCTGCTCCAACCGCGCGTTGGCCAGCAGGCCCAGGTCGCAGTCGTGCAGGCGATCAAGCAAAGCATCCTGCACCACACGGTTTTCGACGATATGCCCGAGCACCTCGGCGTGCACGCTGGCCGCCGAAAAGTGGATCTGCCCAGTGCCGCTGCCATCCCACACCTGCATCTCGCCGTAAGGGCTGGCCCGGCGCGACACAATGCCGTCCCACACGCCCAAGCGCTCCAGGATGCGCTGGCTGGCGGCCGATAAGGCGCTCACGCGGGGTTCGAAGGCCGCGTCACGGTCGAACGGTTTGACGCTCAGCGGGCTGCCATCGAGCAGCAGCACTTGCAGGCCACTGCCCTGCAACGCCAGCGCCAGCGCGCTTCCGACCATTCCGGCCCCGACAATCAGCACATCTGCGCGCATGTCCATGGTTTAAGCCTGTCTCGCTTGCGGCTTGCGCCGCACGTAAAGGGTTTTGTCGACCCGCGCCACCAGGGTGCCGGAGCCGTCATGAATCTGGACCGTGAGGTGAGGCAGGTATTTCTCGCCGCCTTCGGTCTGTCGGCGCACCTCGTCAAGCAAGGCCTCGTCGATGAAAAATTCGGCGTACACCGGGCCTTTGCCCGGCGAGATAAAGTCGATGCTCGCGGCCTTGTCCCAGACGATGTAGTCGCGGCCCAGATTTTCCATCAGCATCAGCATGTAGAACGGGTCGACCATCGAATACAGGCTACCGCCGAACTGCGTGCCGACGTAATTACGGTTGTACCAACCCAGCCCCATGCGCACTTTGACGTGACGAAAATCCGCGCTCATATGCTGCACGCTGACGCCAGCGCCCAGGTATGGCGGGTACAGGGTCATGATCCAACGCAGCAAGCGCGCCTTGCCCAACCGCGCCACCAGCCACTTACGCATCGGGACGCGTCCCCAAGCCCATGGCCTGACGGGCGAACCAGCGTTTGGCCGGCGGCAACAAATCCAGGCCCAGCAGACCCATATTGCGGCCCAGCGCTACCAGCGGTTGTGCACTGCCAAACAGGCGCGTGACCTGATCGGAGAAACCGACAGTCAACTTCTGGTCCATACGCTGGCGCTCGCGGTACGCCTGTAACGTCGCCAGGTCTCCGGGCACCGCTGGCCCGGCTAGCAGAGCCTCGGCCAAGGCACTCGCATCGCGCAGGGAAAGGTTGAAGCCCTGCCCTGCAATTGGGTGCAGGCTGTGGGCGGCGTTGCCAAGGATCACCAGGTGGGAACGTACCTGCTCTTCGGCCTCCACCAGGGTCAGCGGATACAAATGGCGCGCGCCGACTTGCTTCAAGGTGCCCAGACGGTAGCCGAACACGCTCTGTAATTCGCTGAGGAAACTGCGTTCGTCGAGGGCGGCCAGGCGCTGGGCGTCCATACCGATGCGTGTCCACACCAGCGCGCAGCGGTTGTCTGGCAGCGGCAGCAAGGCCATCGGGCCTTCGTCGGTGAAGCGCTCGAAGGCTTCGCCGTTATGGGCTTCGCTGGAAGTGATGTTGGCAATCAGCGCGCTCTGGTTGTACGGACGGGTCTTCACGCCAATGCCCAATTGCTCGCGCAAGCCGGATCGGCCGCCATCGGCGAGCACGGCGAGGTCGCATTCCAACACGGTTTCATCGTTGAGCGTCAGGCGATAGCCGTCGGGCCGCGGCTCCATGCGGGTGACTTCCGCCGGGCAGCGCCAGCTGACCACGTCTTTGTCCAGGCCTTGCCACAGGCATTGGCCGAGCCAGGCATTTTCCACTACGTAGCCGAGTGCTGGCACGCCCTCCTCCATGGCGGACAAACGTGCGGTGGAGAAACGCCCACGGTCCGACACGTGAATCTGCTTGATCGGCTCGGCTCGGCGGGAAACCTCCTGCCAGATACCCAGCCGCTGATAAATCTGGCGCGCGCCAAACGACAGTGCCGACGATCGTGCATCGTAGCTCGGCTGGTAGCTGTCGCCCGGAGCGAAGGGTTCGATCAGCATGATCTTCCAGCCCCGCGCCTTGGCCCCGGCCTGCAACGCCAGCGCCAGGCTGGCGCCCACCAGGCCACCGCCGATAATCGCGAGATTGACCCGGCTCATCGGGAGGCCGCCATCAGCGCTTCGATCTCGACGACGGTCTTGGGAACGCCGCCGGTCAGGATTTCACAGCCTTGCTTGGTCACTACCACGTCGTCCTCGATGCGTACGCCAATGCCACGCCATTTCTTCGCCACGTTCTGGTTGTCCGGCGAAATATAGATCCCCGGCTCCACGGTCAACGCCATGCCGACTTCCAGCACCCGCCATTCACCGCCCACCTTGTACTCGCCCACATCGTGCACATCCATGCCCAGCCAATGGCCGGCGCGGTGCATATAGAAAGGTTTATAGGCTTCGCTGGCGATCAGTTCGTCAACGTCACCTTGCAGCAGTCCCAACTTAACCAGCCCAGCGGTGATGACCTGCACGGTCGCCTCATGGGCCTGGTTCCAATGTTTATTCGGCGCGATCTCGGCAAAGGCGGCTTCCTGGGAGGCCAGCACAATCTCGTAGATCGCTTTTTGCTCAGGTGAAAACTTTCCGTTGACCGGCCAGGTGCGGGTAATGTCGCTGGCGTAGCAGTCGATCTCGCAACCGGCGTCGATCAGCACCAGGTCCCCATCCTTGAGCAGCGCGTCATTCTGCTGGTAATGCAGGATGCAGCTGTTGCGCCCGGCGGCGACGATGGAGCCGTAAGCCGGCATCTTCGCGCCGCCTTTGCGGAACTCGTAATCCAGCTCGGCTTCCAGGCTGAACTCATGCAACCCAGCGCGGCTGGCCTGCATCGCCTTGACGTGGGCAGCGCAGGAAATCCGCGCGGCCTCGCGCATCACCCTCACTTCTGCCGCCGATTTATACAGGCGCATGTCGTGGAGCAGATGATCCAAGGCAACAAATTCGTTCGGGGGCTGGGCGCCGAGGTGCGCTTTAGAGCGGATCACGTTGATCCACTCCATCACGTGCCGGTCAAATTCAGCGTTGCTGCCCATGGCCGAATACACCCGGTCACGGCCTTCGATCAGGCCGGGCAGGATGTCGTCGATATCGGTGATGGGGAAGGCATCGTCGGCACCAAACTCACGGATTGCGCCTTCGGTACCGGCACGCAGGCCGTCCCACAGTTCACGCTCGGCATTGCGTTCGCGGCAGAACAGCACGTACTCGCCATGCTGGCGACCGGGCATCAGCACGATCACAGCTTCCGGTTCGGGGAAACCGCTCAGGTACTGGAAGTCGCTGTCCTGACGATAGACGTGCTCCACATCGCGATTGCGGATGGCCACGGCGGCGGCCGGCAGAATCGCGATGCTGTTGGGTTCCATCTGCGCCATGAGCGCCTTGCGGCGGCGGGTGTATTCCGCTTTGGGGATATGGATCATGGGCAGATGGGCTTCCTTTCTTAATGCAGCGACGGCTTGGGTGCAGCAGGCTCAGCGGACTTCTTGGTCTCGGTGAACAGCAGCAGCGGCGCGACGCGCAGGTATTCCATGACTTCCATGTAGTCGCCTTCGCCGTCTTCGGACTCTTCCAGCGCATCTTGCACTTGGGAGATCGCGGCGAGGTCCTGCAGCACTTCCTTCGCGTCGGTGCTCAGCTCCAGGCCGCCGGCGTTCACGCCGAAACCGTGAAGGAAACCCTGGCACCATTGGCCCAATGCGGCGGCGCGTTCGGTGAGCGGAGCGTCGTCGGTCGGTAGCAACAGGACTACGGTGACGTCATCACCGGTCAGTTCGCCCTTGACCATCTCTTGCAGGCCGATCAGCGCGTTACGCACGTTGTCGGTCGGTTCGGTTTCCAACAGCTCGGCGACATCGGCCAACCAGTTGTCGGCATCAAAGCCAACACCGGTGCAGCTGCGACCCAACAGCACGCCGTGCAGTTCGGCAGGCGAGCATGGGTGGCCGCTGGTGCTCAGCAGTTTGGAAAAAGCATCGTACGGGGAGTTCTGAATGGGCATGGTGAGCTAGGCGCCAGACGGCGCAATGTCTAGAATGGAGCGCTGTATCCTAGCACCGGCAGACGTACCAAGACTATCAAGGGCGTCAGATCGTTTATCCTGCAGTTGCCATTCATCAGACAAAATCCAGTGGAACCCAATGGAAGACACCGACCTGCAAGCGCTGATGGCCAGACTCGAATTGCTAATTACTCGGGTCGAGCAACTTAAGAGTCAAAACGGACTCCTATTAGCTCAGGAAAAGACCTGGCGCGAGGAACGCGCTCACCTCATTGAAAAAAACGAAATCGCCCGGCGTAAGGTCGAATCGATGATTTCGCGCCTGAAGGCCCTGGAGCAAGACTCATGAGTTCAAGCAATAGCGTCACCGTGCAGATCCTCGACAAAGAATATTCGATCATCTGTCCCCAGGAAGAGCGCAACAACCTGGTGAGCGCCGCCCGTTACCTGGATGGCAAAATGCGTGAAATCCGCAGCAGCGGCAAAGTGATCGGCGCCGACCGTATCGCCGTGATGGCCGCGCTGAACATTACCCACGATCTGCTGCATAAGCAGGAACGCCCTGACGTGCAGGCCAGCGGCTCGACCCGCGAGCAGGTTCGCGATCTGCTCGAACGTGTTGATCTGGTGCTTTCCAGCGACACAGAGCAACCCAAGGGCTGATCCCCGCGACTGTTTAAGGTATACTCGCCCCACTCCCTGGCGTGCTTGCCAGTCGGCGATGTCCCGGAGCCGATTCGCACTACCCTGGAAGTTGCACGTTGGGCTGGTGTGCATGTCCGCTAGACGGAAAGCCTTAAAGCCTACTGCTTCTTCCACCTTGAACTTTCGGGTTCAAGGGCTTAGTCGACAGCGGTTCTGTCGGGGAGCCTGAATTCCAAACTCAATGCCAGTCTTAAGGACTGGCATTGTTTTATGAGCCGAAAAACCATGACCGAACCTGCGCCGCTTTCCCGTCCGCAACTTCGACGCATGTTACGCAACGCCCGCCGCGCCCTTACGCCGAGCGAGCAGCGCCAAGCCGCCCACGGCCTGTATCGGCAACTGGCACAGCACCCGCTGTTTCGCCGGGCCAAACATATTTCCTTGTATCTACCGACGGACGGTGAAATCGATCCGCGCCTGCTGCTGCGCGCCGCTCAGCGCCGGGGCAAGGCCACCTATCTGCCGGTGCTCAGCGCTTGGCCGCGTACCAAGATGGTGTTCCAGCGCGTGAAGCCTGGGGACAAGCTGCTGCCCAACCGCTTTCGGATTCTGGAACCAAGGGTCAATGCCAAGCGCCAGCGCAAGGTGTGGGCGCTGGACCTGGTGTTGCTGCCGTTGGTGGGGTTCGATGACGCAGGTGGCCGCCTGGGCATGGGCGGCGGTTTCTACGACCGCAGCCTGGCGTATCTGGCACGCCGTCAAAGCTGGCGCAAGCCGACGCTGCTAGGCCTGGCCCATGAATGTCAGAAGGTCGATCGATTGGCACAAGCCAGTTGGGATGTGCCATTGGCTGGCACTGTCACTGATAAGCAGTGGTATGTCGCAAAAACGCCGCTTGAAGCAGCGGCGTCTTGAAGAAGGCTTAACGCTTGAACGGTTGCGGCTGCTGTTGAGCCAGTTCAACGGGAGCATCGGTCTTGTTCGACCACAAGCTTTGGGCATACCCGGTGGTCACGACGCCCAGACCAAACAAAATCACCAAAATCCATAGTAAATCCGGTTTACGTTGCATCGATTGCCCCCCTTCAGGCATCTCGTACACGATGACAACAACGTTCCAAAGTAGTCCGTTGCAGCTGCGTCAAGCTTAAAGGCCGGCATTTTGCGGTAACGTGAACCAACACGCAAACCTTGGCGCCAACCGACTGTCGGTTTGTCATCAAATTGCCTGACAACTTGCCCACTGCCTTTTTCAGGAGCCCAAAAATGGCCTACTGGCTGATGAAATCCGAGCCCGACGAACTGTCCATCAGCGGCCTGGAAAAGCTTGGCGAAGCGCGCTGGGACGGCGTACGCAACTACCAGGCGCGCAACTTCCTACGCGCCATGGCCGTGGGCGATGAGTTTTTCTTCTATCACTCCAGTTGCCCAGAGCCAGGCATTGCGGGTATCGGCAAAATTGTCGAAGCGGCCTACCCGGATCCGACCGCACTGGAACCGGACAGCCACTATTTCGACGCCAAAGCCACCCCGGAGAAAAACCCGTGGACTGCGATCAACGTCGCGCACGTCCAAACCTTCCCCAAGGTGCTGGGGCTCGGCTACCTGAAACAGCAAACCGCCCTCGCCGAATTGCCCCTGGTGCAGAAAGGCAGCCGCCTGTCGGTGATGCCGGTCACCGCCGAGCAATGGGCGACGGTGCTGGCGCTGCGCTGACGAGAACCCTGCGGTCACGCGCTCGACGCATGCATCTGCCCCTTAACCGGGTTAGGCTTGCGCTTCATTTGATCGGTATCAACGCCCCTTGGGCAGCACCGATCAAACTAGGATGCTAAAGCCGCAGGATGCACCCATGTCGACCACACCCCGCTCTTCCCACCTGTTTGCCGTTCTCTTGATCGCGTTGTTGCTCGGTGCCGGCGGCTTCGGTTACTGGCGCTCCACCCAGGACCGTCTGCCCGAAGGTCTGGGCATGGGCAATGGCCGCCTGGAATCCACCGAAGTGCAGATAGCCGCCAAGATCCCGGGGCGCCTGGCCGAAGTGCGGGTCGACGAAGGCGACAAGGTCCTCAAGGGCCAACTGCTGGCGCGCATGGACACCCGTACGCTGGAAGCCCAGCGCGCCCAGGCCGAAGCCGAAGTGCTGCGGGCCAAGGAGAACTTCGCCGCCGCCGAGGCCAACGTGCAACTGCGCCAGAGCGAACAACTGCTGGCCAACCAGGAACTCAAGCGTACCCAGGAGCTGTACAAACGCGGCTTCGCCAGCGGCCAGTTGATCGACCAGCAGCAAGCCCGCCAGAACACCGGCAACGCCGCCGTGACCGCCGCCCAGGCCCAGGTCAATTCGGCAAAAGCCACCATCGGTGCCGCACAAGCCCAGGTCGCGCAGCTCACCAGTGAAATCGACGACAGCAGCCTGCGCGCGCCTATCGACGGCATTATCCAACTGCGCCTGGCCGAACCGGGTGAAGTGCTTGGCGCGGGCGGGCGCGTGTTGCTGCTGATCGACCCCAATGATCAGTACATGAACCTCTATCTGCCCGCCTCCGTGACCGGACGCCTGACCGTCGGCAGTGACGCGCGGATTCTGCTCGACGCCCTGCCCCAGCAGCCGTTGCCGGCCAAGATCAGTTTTGTCGCCGCCAAGTCGCAGTTCACCCCCAAGGAAGTGGAGACCCGCGACGAACGCCAGAAACTGGTATTCCGCGTCAAATTGCACCTGACTCAACCGAGCGCCGTGCCCCAAGCCAAACCGGGCATGCCCGGCTCCGGCTATGTGCGCACAGCTGATATCGACTGGCCGGCCAATCTGCAATGACCGGCCTGGCGCTGCACGCCAAAGGCATCAACCACCATTACGGCAAACAACAGGCGCTGATCGACATCGCCTTCAGCCTGCCCGCCGGTACACGCTGCGGGCTGATCGGCCCGGATGGTGCGGGCAAATCGAGTTTGTTGGGGTTGATCGCCGGCGTTAAGAAACTCCAGGCCGGCCAATTAGAGGTACTCGGCGGCTCCATTCAGGATCGCCGTCACCGCAACAGCCTGTATCCGCGCATCGCCTTCATGCCTCAGGGTTTGGGTGGCAACCTGTACCCCGAGCTGTCCATCAGCGAGAACATCCGCTTCTTCGCCACCCTGTTCGGCCTGTCCAAAGCCGACTGCGACCAGCGCATGCACAACCTGCTGCTGGCCACCGACCTGGCTCGCTTCGCCGAGCGCCCAGCCGGCAAACTCTCCGGCGGCATGAAGCAGAAGCTCGGCCTGTGCTGCGCGCTGATCCACGACCCGGACCTGCTTATCCTTGATGAGCCCACCACCGGCGTCGATCCGCTGTCCCGTCGACGCTTCTGGGAGCTGGTAGAAACCGTACGCAGCGAACGCCCGCAACTGACGCTGCTGGTAGCCACGGCCTACATGGAGGAAGCCGAGCAGTTCGAACATTGCATGATGCTCGACCGCGGCAAACTGATCGCCGACGGTCTCAGTCGCGAACTGGCGGCAGCGACGTCGAGCGGCAAACTGGATGAGGCCTTCACCCACTTCCAGGGCGATGGCGCCCATGACAACCAGCCGCTGGTGATCCCGCCAAGGGAAAACGCCAACGCCGATATCGCCATCGAAGCGCACGAGTTGACCCTGCGTTTCGGTGATTTCACAGCGGTGAACAAGGTTAGCTTTGCTATTGGTCGCGGCGAGATTTTCGGCTTCCTTGGTTCCAACGGTTGCGGCAAGACCACCACCATGAAGGTCCTCACCGGGCTGATGCCGGCCACCGAAGGCAGCGCGACACTGCTGGGCAACCCTGTGAACGCCAAGGACCTGGCCACCCGCAAGCGCGTGGGTTTCATGTCCCAGAGTTTCTCGCTGTACGGCGAGCTCAGCGTGCGCCAGAACCTGGTGCTGCACGCGCAACTGTTCGACCTGCCCAAAGCAGACAGTGGGCCGCGTATCGATGAATTGATCCAACGCTTTGACCTGAGCAAGATAGCCGAGCAACCCTCCGGCGAATTACCCCTCGGTCTGCGCCAGCGCTTGTCTTTGGCAGTGGCCGTGCTGCATCGCCCGGAAGTGCTGATCCTCGATGAACCCACTTCCGGCGTCGACCCGGCAGCTCGGGATGATTTCTGGCGGCTGCTGGTCGAGTTGTCTCGGGAGCAAGGCGTAACCATCTTCCTGTCCACCCACTTCATGAACGAAGCCCAGCGCTGCGACCGCATTTCCTTGATGCACGCCGGCAAAGTGCTGGCCTGCGACACACCGGAGGCACTGCAACAGCAGTTCCACGGCGACACCCTGGAAGCCGCGTTCGTCACCTGCCTGGAACAGGCCCAAGGCGAACCCGAACCCGCCGCACCGGCCAAAACCGTCAGCGAAATCAGTGCGCCGCCCGTGAGCAAACGCGGCTTCAGCCTTTCTCGCCTGTTGGCCGTGGCCAGCCGTGAAGGCAAAGAACTACTGCGCGACAAAGTGCGCATGGCCTTCGCCCTCCTCGGCGCGATGTTCATGATGGTTATCTTCGGCTACGGCATTTCCCTGGACGTGGAAAACCTCGCCTTTGCCGTCTACGACCAGGACCAAAGCCCCCAAAGCCGAGCCTATCTGGAAGCCTTCCGCAGCTCGCGCTACTTCGCCGAACAGGCGCCCATCCAGGATTCCAGTGAGTTGCACCGGCGCCTGCAGCGCTCGGAAATCAAACTGGCCCTGGAGATCCCGCCAGGGTTTGGCCGTGACCTCTACGCTGGCCGCCAACCCACAGTCGCCGCCTGGCTCGACGGCGGCATGCCGTTTCGCGCGGAAACCAGCCGCAACTATGTAGAAGCGGTACACCAGGGCAACCTGCAACAACTGGCCGAACTGAGCAGCCTGCCGCAGACCACCCAGGCCGCCGCCAAGCTGGAAACCCGCTTTCGCTATAACCAGGACGTGGTCAGCGTGAATGCCATCGGCCCAGGGGTGATGGCGCTGATCCTGGCGTTTATCCCAGCGATGCTCACGGCTCTGGGAATCGTGCGCGAGAAAGAACTGGGCTCGATCACCAACTTCTATGCCACACCACTGACGCGCCTGGAGTTCCTGCTGGGCAAGCAGGCGCCCTACATCGCCGTGAGCCTGATCAACCTGGCGCTGCTGGTGGCCATGAATCGCTGGCTGTTTGGCGTACCGTTCAAGGGCAGCGGCCTGACGTTGGCCTTTGGCGGACTGCTTTACGTGCTGGCCACCACCAGCATGGGCCTGCTGATTTCCGCGTTCACCCGTACTCAAATCGCGGCGATCCTCGGCACCATGATCATCACCAGCCTGCCGACCATCCAGTTTTCCGGGCTGATCGTGCCGCGCTCCTCTCTGGAAGGCGCGGCGGCACTGATGGGCACGCTGTTTCCAGCCGGGCACTTCCTGGATATCGCAGTCGGCACGTTCACCAAAGCTTTGGACCTACGCCAGTTGTGGCCGCAATGCCTGGCGCTGTTCGGGTTCTTCATCGGATTCACCGGGCTAAGCCTGATCATGCTCAAGAAGCAGGAGGCCTGATGCACACGCTCACTCATATCCTGCGCCTGGGCATCAAGGAACTCACCAGCCTGCGCCACGACAGCGTATTGCTGCTGTTCCTGTTCTACGCCTTCACTGTCGCCATCTATATGCCTGCCGCCGGATCGGTAATTGGCGTACACAACGCCAGCGTCGCCTTTGTGGACGAGGATCACAGCGCGCTCTCCAGGCAGATGGCAGAGGCGCTGCAACCGCCGGAATTCCAGGCGCCTGCGCCGCTGGCCTACGACCAATTGGACAAGCTGATGGACAGCGGCCAGTACACCTTCGTGATCAACGTGCCGGCCAACTTCCAGGCTGATCTGCTCGCGGGTCGCCAGCCCGGCGTGCAGGTGAACGTCGATGCCACAGCAATGAGCCAGGCGTTCATGGGCGCGGGCTATATCGGCAGGATTTTCCAACGGGAGTTGCTGAGCTACAGCGGCCAAACCGATACCGCCAGCAAAGCCCCGGCGCTGCTGACCACACGAGCGCTGTTCAATACCAACCTGGAAGGTGGCTGGTTCCTGGCGGTAATCCAGATCGTCAACAACATCACCATTCTCGCCATCGTATTGACCGGCACCGCGCTGTTGCGTGAGCGAGAGCACGGCACCCTCGACCATCTGCTGGTGCTGCCGCTGACCGCGCTGGAAATCATGCTGGCAAAAATCTGGAGCAACATGTTGGTGGTGGTGGTGTGTACTTGGTTGTCGCTGGAGGTGGTGGTCAAAGGCTTGCTCGGCGTGCCACTGGCGGGATCGATGGGCCTGTTTCTATTCGTGACCGCGCTGTACCTGTTTGCCAGCACCGCACTGGGAATCTTCCTCGCCACCCTTGCCCGCTCGACGCCGCAGTTCGGCTTGCTGGCAATCCCGGTGATTATCCCAATGCTGTTGCTATCCGGCGGCAGTACGCCACTGGACAGCATGCCCGAGTGGTTGCAGTGGGTGATGCAGGGCTCGCCGTCGACGCACTTTGTGAGCCTGAGTGCAGCGATCCTGTTTCGGGACGCGGGCGTCAGTGTGGTATGGCCGGACTTGCTGGCGCTGGCGGCAATTGGATTGTTGTTTTTTGCGGTGGCGTTGGTGCGGTTCAGGAAGAGTTTGGCTTCCTGAACCGCCAGCCAGGCTGATTACTGAATGATCAGGTTGTTGAACAACAGGTCTTCCACCACCGGCTTGCCGGTCTCGTCGTTCATCACTTGCTGCGTTTGCTTGAGGGCTTCCTGGCGCAGCTTTTCCTTGCCTTCGACGGTGCTCATGGCCTCGTTGGTCTGCTGGGTAAACAGCGCCACCAACTGGTTACGAATCAACGCATCGTTGGCTTTGACAGCAGCAGCGGCTTCGGTACCGGTCACGCGCAGGGCGATGTCAGCCTTGAACACCTTGAGTTTCGCCGTGCCGTCCAGGCCGTAGTTACCCACGAACGGCGGGCTCAGGCTGATATAGCTGACCTTCGGCGCCTCGCCTTCTTTGGCTTCTTCGGCCTGGGCAGCCATGGGCAAGGTCAGGGCCAGCATCAACAGGATCCACGCTTTCACAGTTCATTCCTCACATTCGGTTGCCGGGTAGCATAACGCTAGCAAGGCAGAGCACAAGCTTATGGCGGCTTATCAGGGCCGGGCATGCTCGTTGACCCACGGGCCTACCCTCCTACACTTATCGGCCACGACACCAAAAGGAATAGCCCGATGAAAGCTGTGCTGTGCAAAGCCTTCGGCCCCGCCGAAACCCTGGTGCTGGAAGAAATCGCCAGCCCGGCGATCAAGAAGAACGAAATCCTGCTGGACGTACACGCGGCGGGGGTGAACTTCCCGGACACCCTGATCATCGAGGGAAAGTACCAGTTCAAGCCGCCCTTTCCGTTTTCGCCGGGTGGCGAGGCGTCGGGCGTGGTCAGCGAAGTGGGTGAGAAGATCAGCCATTTGAAAGTCGGCGACCGGGTCATGGCACTCACCGGCTGGGGCAGCTTTGCCGAGCAGGTCGCTGTGCCGGGCTATAACGTGCTACCGATCCCGCCGAGCATGGACTTCAACACCGCTGCCGCCTTCAGCATGACCTACGGCACCTCGATGCATGCGCTCAAACAACGCGCCAACCTGCAACCGGGCGAAACCTTGCTGGTGCTCGGTGCGTCCGGCGGCGTAGGCCTGGCCGCGGTGGAAATCGGCAAGGCCATGGGCGCCCGTGTGATCGCCGCAGCCAGCAGCGCCGACAAGCTCGCCGTGGCCAAGGCCGCGGGTGCCGATGAACTGATCAACTACAGCGAAACCAGCCTCAAAGAAGAGATCAAGCGCCTCACCGACGGCAACGGCGCCGATGTGATCTACGACCCGGTGGGCGGTGACCTGTTTGACCAGGCCATCCGCGCCATCGCCTGGAACGGGCGTTTGCTGGTGGTTGGGTTCGCCAGCGGGCGTATTCCAGAGCTGCCGGTGAACCTGGCTTTGCTCAAGGGCGCAGCGGTGGTCGGGGTGTTCTGGGGCTCGTTTGCCCAGCGCCAGCCGCAGGACAATGCGGCGAACTTCCAGCAACTGTTCACTTGGTACGGTGAGGGCAAGCTCAAGCCGTTGGTGTCGCAGGTGTATCCACTGGAGCAAGCCGCCCAGGCGATCAATGACCTCGGCCAGCGCAAGGCTGTCGGCAAGGTCGTCGTCCAGACCCGCTAACCGACCTGAAATGCAATCAAATGTGGGAGGGGGCTTGCCCCCGATGGCAGTGGGTCAGCTACAGATAAGCTGGCTGACCTACCGCTATCGGGGGCAAGCCCCCTCCCACATTTGATCTCCTGCGATCATAAAATCGATAACGACCCACACTTATCCATTTACGACATGTTCGTAAAAGAACATGCAATTGCTCCCATTTCCTGTGTTTGTGCATGAGAAGCGATGCTATTTTCGGTAACGAAACTGTAACATTCGCATCCGCAGTCAAAACAAGAAATTTGGAGCTCTTGAATGTTTGCTTTCTTTCGTCCTGCCGCGCATCAGGCGCCCCTGCCTGAAGAAAAAATAGACAGTACCTACCGACGACTGCGCTGGCAGATCTTCGCCGGTATTTTCTTCGGTTACGCCGGTTATTACCTGCTGCGTAAAAACTTCTCCCTGGCCATGCCCTACCTGATCGACGAGGGTTACACCCGTGGTCAACTGGGCTTGGCGATGTCGGCCATCGCCATTGCCTACGGCCTGTCCAAGTTCCTCATGGGCCTGGTGTCCGACCGTTCCAACCCACGCTACTTCCTGCCTTTCGGCCTGCTGATATCGGCGGGTGTGATGTTCATTTTCGGGTTCGCACCTTGGGCAACGTCCAGCGTGACCATGATGTTCATTCTGCTGTTCATCAACGGCTGGGCCCAGGGCATGGGCTGGCCGCCAAGTGGGCGGACGATGGTGCACTGGTGGTCGCAGAAAGAGCGCGGCGGTGTAGTGTCGGTGTGGAACGTGGCGCACAACGTCGGTGGCGGCCTGATCGGTCCGCTGTTCCTGCTGGGCATGGCGTGGTTCAACGACTGGCACGCAGCTTTCTATGTGCCGGCCACTGTGGCCTTGGCGGTAGCGGCCTTTGCCTTCATCACCATGCGCGACACACCGCAATCGGTTGGCCTGCCGCCCATCGAGAAATACAAGAACGACTATCCCGAAGGCTACGACGCCAGCCATGAGGAAGAATTCAGCGCCAAGGAAATCTTCGTCAAATACGTGCTGCGCAACAAAATGCTTTGGTACATCGCCTTCGCCAACGTGTTCGTCTACCTGTTGCGCTACGGCGTGCTGGACTGGGCGCCAACTTATCTGAAGGAAGCCAAGCACTTCGACGTGGATAAAACGTCCTGGGCGTATTTCTTCTACGAGTGGGCAGGCATTCCAGGCACGCTGCTGTGCGGCTGGATGTCGGACAAGATCTTCCGTGGCAACCGTGGCCTGACGGGCGTGGTGTTCATGGCGCTGGTGACCGTGGCAACCCTGGTGTACTGGCTCAATCCGCCGGGCAACCCGATGGTCGACATGATTGCGCTGTTCTCCATCGGTTTCCTGATCTACGGCCCGGTGATGCTGATCGGCCTGCAGGCCCTGGAGTTGGCACCCAAGAAAGCCGCCGGTACGGCCGCGGGCTTCACCGGTCTGTTCGGTTATCTGGGCGGTTCGGTGGCAGCCAGTGCGGCAATGGGCTACACCGTGGACCACTTCGGCTGGGACGGTGGTTTCGTACTGCTGATCGGTGCGTGCCTGCTGGCTATCGCGTTCCTGATCCCAACGCTGTGGCACACCAACAGCGTCAGCTCGGCGCGTTAATCGCCAGAGCAACCCTTTGCACAACGCTTGAGCCGCGCCTCCAGATTCTTATCTGGCATGGCGTGGCTACGCAGGGCGTTTACGGTCTGCTCGACATAATCGCGAGTAGTGCCGTAACGCCCGCAAGCGCTTTGCAGCACATGGTTGAGCACAATATCCGGCAAGTTGCCAGCATAGCTGGGCAAGTGCCTCTCCAGGACAAACCCCAACGCCTGCACCTGACTGCCATCCTCAAGACGGCAGCTGAGCCAGTGCGGCCGGTAGGACGGGTAAGGCATCTCGCGCTGCCACAAGGCGTAAAGCGAGGCCTCCAACTGATCTTCGGGCAAGCGGTAAGCGAACCCGCTGCAAGAGCCACCGCGATCCAACCCAAACACCAACCCTGGCGTTTCCGGCGTGCCCCGATGCTCGTGGGACCACAGGTACAGGCCGCGGTGATAGCCGTGGACCCGCGCCCGCACCCGCTCGGAAGACGAGCATTCAGGACGCCAGATCAGCGAACCGTACGCAAATAGCCAGACCGGCCCACCTTTATGCCGGCCCATGGTGGCCTGCATCGAGCTCATTAACTGTTCGTGAGTGAGTTGCGGCCCCAGATCGAGCCGCGGAGGGTAAGCCAACTGCTGAAGATCGGTTTCTATGGCGGTCATGGCGAAAAGCGGTACGCCTCCTGTGTGTTACCAGTTGTAAGCAACTTTACCGTAATAAAACGCGCCGCTGTAACCGTACGGCGAAAAAGTGCTATAGGCCAAATTGCCACCACTGCTGGCGAAGGCGTTGACCTTCTCTGGGTATTTATCGGTGACGTTGTCGCCGCCCAAGGTGAAGGTCCAGTTCTTCAGCTTGTAGTCAGCCGATAAATCCAGTACCCAGGCGGCCTTGAAAGTCTGGTCGTTGACCTTGTCCGCCTGGTAGCTGGTGAACTCACCATAGCGCACCAAATTGCTGTGCAGTGCCCAATTGCCGTAGGTGAAGTCGTTACCCAAGCTCAGCTTGTGCTGGGGCGTGGTATCGCCGAGCAAACCGATGCGCTCGCGACGGTCCACCCTCACCAGGTTCGCCCCAAGGCTATCGAGGATGGCCGGGTTGGGTTTCACATCGGTCACTTTGGTATGGTTGTAGTTGTAGCCCACGGTGCTGTTCCAGCGGATACCGCTATCGAATTGGTAGCGATAGTTGGCTACCAGATCGACGCCGTCGGTGCTGGTGTCGGTGGCGTTGGTGAAGTAGCGGGCGGTGGTGTAATCAATGTTGCCCACGCCGTTGGCCTGCAGGTAGGCACGCGTCGCCGCGTTTATGCCGAGGTTGGAGGACAGGCTGATACGGTCGCGAATGTCGATACGGTACACATCCACCGTCACCGTCAGGTCATCGGCCGGCTCCAGTACCAGACCAAGGCTGTAGTTGCGCGACTTCTCGGCCTTGAGGTCTTCAGCACCGAGCAAGCGCGCAACCTGGCTGTTGGCCGGGAAGGTACCGGCTTCCTGGATGGTGCTGCCGATCAGCTGCGATGAGGTGTAGGCAAAGTTCTGCTGGGCCAGGGACGGCGCGCGGAAACCGTTGGACACACTGCCGCGCAAGGCCACTTGCGGGGTGAAGTCATAACGGGCTGACAGCGAGCCGCTGACGTTGGAGCCAAAGTCACTGTAGTCCTCATGGCGCACGGCGGCCGAGGCGCTGAGTTTTTCGGTGAAGTTGGTTTCCAGGTCCAGATACTGCGCCCAATTGTGACGAGAGCTGGTGCCCGCGTCGGCATCCCGGAAGCCGCCCAGCCCAGAGCTGCCGGTCTGGAAGTAGGACGCTGGCTCGCCCGCCTCGATTTCATAACCCTGATGCAGGTATTCACCGCCGAACGCCACGGACACCGGGTAAGGCAGCCAGCCCACGTCGAACTCGCGGGACAGGTCCAGGCTGACTTGCTTCTGGTCGTTGCTCAGGGTGCCGTTGTCGAACTTGCGCGGTGTCGCCAGGCCCAGGGAGGTGTTGATGGTTTCAGTGCTGAGTGCGTACTGGTTCTTGCCGTAGTTGGCCGACAGGTCGTAATGCCAGTCGTACGCCAGCAAGCCACGCAGGCCTACCACCAACGACGTGTCTTCAAGGTTGCCCTTGATCAGCGGCAGGTAACCGTTGGGGTTGAGCGCCGGGATGTTGTTGGACGCATTGCTCGCGCGGTAGAACGCCGCCGTCTCGCCACGCCGCTTGCTGTAACCGCCGAAGGTGTAGAACTCGGCCGCGTCGTTGAAGGAATATTCGGAGTTGAACTGGAACTTGCCTTCATTGGTGGCCGGCTCACCTTGGCGGAACACGCGCTGGCCATAGGTGGTAGAGCCGACGCTTCCGGTGCGGTAGTCATCACCGGCGCGGTTGGTGTAGTCGTTGTCAGCCCCTTCGGCCGACAGGTTGATAAAGCCGTTGTCGCCCAATGCCAGGCCGGTGTTGCCGCTGACATTACGCTGGATGCCGTCGCCCTTCTTGTATTCGCCGAACTTGGTGGAGATCGAGCCGCCATGGTCAGCGTGCTTGAGGATCACGTTGATCACCCCGGCAATCGCATCCGAGCCGTAGCGCGCGGAAGCACCGTCTCGCAGCACTTCGATATGGTCCACCGCCGACAGCGGGATCGCATTCAGGTCCGCCGGTGCCGACCCACGGCCCACTGCGCCGCCCAGGTTGACGAAGGCACTGGTGTGGCGGCGCTTGCCGTTGACCAGCACCAGCACCTGATCAGGTGACAGGCCGCGCAACTGTGCAGGCCGCACCAATTCGGCGCCGTCCACCAGGCTTGGGCGTGGGAAATTGATTGATGGAATAAGGCGCGCCAGCACTGCGCCCAGCTCATCGGAGCCGGTGCTGCGCAGACTGTCACCGGAAATCACATCGATGGGTGACAGTGAAGCACTCGCCGTACGCTCCTGAGCGCGGGTGCCGGTGACAATCACGGTGTCGAGTTTGGGTGCATCGGTGGCGGACGTTTCGGCCGCAAAGACTGGATTGAAGCTCACAGCGGTCAGCAAATTGGCCGACAAAATCGCCGAGTACAGCGCGTGTTTCTTGTAGCTCCCCATACCGCTCCCCTTTCCCTTATGAATCAGTAATCAAACATCAGAACGTCAGTGCTCTGAGCTCATACGATCGATCCGGCTGGCGGGCGGTGGCGGTCAGTTGTTGGTGATTGGCAGAAAATCGGTAGTCCGTTGCGATATAGCTTAAAGATATTCATGTAACAAATTAAATACCTTTAAGGAATAAGAGAATGCATAAGCCCAGAGGCCCCTCCGTCAGGATTATCCGTAGCGATCCCGTTACTTTCAGCCCCGGTTCAGCCTGGGCACGCGCCAAGCCGTCAAAATAGGGTGCACATCACGACCCACTTAGCCGCCCATCAAACCGACTACCGAGGTCGCACCCATGAAGAATTTTCGACTGCCTGGCCTGTTATTGCTGGCCCAGGCCACCACCGCGCTAGCTGGCGAATCGCCCGTCACCGAAGACGACAAGGGCTTCTGGTACGCGCAGACCAGCGTCTACACTCGGCACTTCGCGCCGGACAAGGACCACAACAACAACCAAGACCTGATTGGCCTGGAGCGCAATGAAGCTTCAGGGTTGGTGTATGGCGGGGCAACCTTTCGCAACTCGTTCCGCCAGCGCTCGTACTACGCCTACGCGGGCAAGCGCTATGACATGACCGACTATCCGGTGTACCTGAAGGTCACGGGCGGGGCGATCCAGGGCTATCGCGGCAAATACCGCGACAAGATCCCATTGAACCGTTTCGGTGTGGCGCCGGTGATTATTCCGTCGGTAGGCACCCATTACGGGCCGGTGGCGGCGGAGTTGGTGTTGTTGGGGTTCAATGCGGCGATGGTGACGACCGGCGTGCGCTTCTAAGCGAGCACTGAGCGGGGCTTTTGTGATGAACAGGCTTGCCCGCTCACCACAAAAAGCCGGCGGCTCTTGGAATGGATCAGCGCGGCGCGTAGGCGAATACGTCGGCGCGCATCTGATGCGCATCCATGCCGGCGTCGACCAGCGCATCCAGCGTGCCGTAGATCATCGCCGGTGAGCCGCTGGCGTAGACGTGCACGGCCTTGAGGTCGGCGATGTCCTCGCACACCGCTTCATGGAGCAAACCGCAGCGTCCTTCCCAACCGCACAGATCACTGACGACTTTGTGCAGGAACAGGTTTGGCAGTTGCAGCCATTGGTCCCAGTGTTCGATCTGGTAGAAGTCTTCCGGGCGTCGCACGCCCCAGTACAGGTGCACCGGGTGCTTGAAGCCGGAGGCGCGGCAATGTTCGATCAGGCTATGCATCTGTGCCATACCGGTGCCGGCGGCGATCAACACCAGCGGACCGTCCGGCAGTTCAGCCAGATGGGTATCGCCAAACGGCAACTCCACACGGGCCATCTGATTGCGTTGCAGCTGTTCCAGCAGGGCGCGCGCGCTGTCCTCACGGGCCAGCACATGCAGTTCCAGCTCGCGCCCGGAGTGAGGCGCCGACGCTAGGGAGAATGCGGATTTTTCGCCATTTTCCCGTTCGATCATCAGGTATTGCCCGGCGTGGTAGCGCACCGCCTTGCCGGCCGGGGCCAGCAGGCGCACGCGCCACACATCACCACCGACCTCTACGCATTCACTCAATTGGCACGACAACTTGCGCAACGGCAACTCTCCCGGCGCCAACACGCCATCCCACAACACAATGCAATCTTCCAACGGTTCGGCGATGCAGGTGTAGAACTCACCGTGGTCGCGCACCTCACCTGCTTGCTGCACCCGGCCTTCCACCAGCAGCGCGGCACACACGTGGCAGACGCCATTGCGACAGGCCTGCGGGCATTCGTAGCCCAGGCGGCGCGCCCCTTCGAGGATTCGCTCGCCGGGGACCAGCTCCAGCACGGCGCCGGAAGGTTGCAGGGTTACACGCATCAATCTATTCCCAATTCTTTCCACATCGCATCGACGCGCGCGGTCACGGCTTCATCCTTGACGATCACCCGACCCCACTCGCGGGTAGTTTCACCCGGCCATTTGTGGGTAGCATCCAGGCCCATCTTAGAGCCCAGGCCCGATACCGGCGACGCGAAGTCGAGGTAGTCGATCGGCGTATTGTCGATCATCACCGTGTCGCGCTTGGGGTCCATGCGCGTGGTGATGGCCCAGATCACGTCGTTCCAGTCGCGGGCGTTGATGTCGTCGTCGGTGACAATAACGAACTTGGTGTACATGAACTGTCGCAAAAACGACCACACACCCAACATGACGCGCTTGGCATGGCCAGGGTACGACTTCTTCATGGTCACGATGGCCATGCGGTACGAACAGCCTTCCGGCGGCAGGTAGAAGTCGGTGATTTCCGGGAATTGCTTTTGCAGGATAGGCACGAACACTTCGTTGAGCGCCACGCCGAGAATGGCCGGCTCATCCGGCGGACGGCCGGTGTAAGTGCTGTGGTAGATCGGCTTGATCCGGTGGGTAATGCGTTCGACGGTGAATACCGGGAAGCTGTCGACTTCGTTGTAATAGCCGGTGTGGTCGCCGTAAGGACCTTCGTCGGCCATCTCGCCAGGGTGGATCACGCCTTCGAGGATGATTTCAGCAGTGGCCGGCACTTGCAGGTCGTTGCCACGGCATTTGACCAGCTCGGTACGGTTGCCACGCAACAGGCCCGCGAAGGCGTATTCGGACAGGCTGTCCGGCACAGGGGTCACAGCGCCCAGGATGGTGGCGGGGTCTGCACCCAAGGCCACGGAAACCGGGAACGGCTGGCCAGGGTGTTTTTCGCACCACTCACGGAAGTCCAGCGCGCCGCCACGGTGACTCAGCCAACGCATGATCACCTTGTTGCGGCCGATCACTTGCTGACGGTAGATACCGAGGTTCTGACGGTCTTTGTTCGGGCCTTTGGTGACGGTCAGGCCCCAGGTGATCAGCGGGCCGACGTCGCCGGGCCAGCAGGTTTGCACCGGGAGCATGGCCAGGTCGACGTCATCGCCTTCGATGACCACTTCCTGGCACACCGCGTCCTTGACCACTTTGGGGGCCATGGCAATGATTTTGCGGAAGATCGGCAGCTTCGACCAGGCGTCCTTCAGACCCTTGGGGGGCTCGGGCTCCTTGAGGAAGGCCAGTAGTTTGCCGATCTCGCGCAGTTCGCTGACCGACTCGGCGCCCATGCCGAACGCCACGCGATCGGGCGTGCCGAACAGGTTGCCGAGCACCGGAATATCAAAGCCGGTCGGGTTTTCGAACAGCAGCGCCGGGCCCTTGCTACGCAGGGTACGGTCGCAAATCTCAGTCATTTCCAGCACTGGGGAAACCGGCACTTGGATACGTTTCAACTCTCCGCGCTGCTCAAGTTGCTGCACGAAATCCCGAAGATCCTTGAATTTCATTAACCATGCCACCCGTAAAATAGGCGTACATCCTACCTGCTCTGAGGCTGGCTGGCAGCTTATCGCGGTGCATTTGACTGCCGAATGCGCTTAAAAAACGCGCAAAAAAAAATGGCGCCCCTGGGGGCGCCATTCTTTCGGACCTGAAACGTCGTATTACTTACGCTTCATCGACAGGAAGAACTCGTCGTTGGTCTTGGTGGTTTTCAGCTTGTCGATAAGGAACTCGATGGCTGCAACTTCGTCCATCGGGTGCAGCAGCTTGCGAAGGATCCACATACGCTGCAGTTCGTCGTCGGCAGTCAGCAACTCTTCGCGGCGGGTGCCGGAACGGTTGATGTTGATCGCCGGGAACACGCGTTTTTCCGCGATGCGACGGTCCAAAGGCAGTTCCATGTTGCCGGTACCCTTGAACTCTTCGTAGATCACTTCGTCCATCTTCGAGCCGGTTTCAACCAGCGCGGTGGCGATAATGGTCAGCGAGCCGCCTTCTTCGATGTTCCGCGCGGCGCCGAAGAAACGCTTCGGCTTCTCCAGGGCGTGGGCATCGACACCACCGGTCAATACCTTGCCGGAGCTCGGGATCACGGTGTTGTAAGCACGGGCCAGACGGGTGATGGAGTCGAGCAGGATCACCACGTCCTTCTTGTGTTCGACCAGGCGCTTGGCCTTCTCGATCACCATTTCGGCAACCTGCACGTGGCGGGTTGGCGGCTCATCGAACGTCGAGGCAACCACTTCGCCGCGCACGGTGCGCTGCATTTCGGTCACTTCTTCCGGACGTTCATCGATCAGCAATACGATCAGGTGAACTTCGGGGTTGTTACGCGCGATGTTCGCTGCAATGTTCTGCAGCATGATGGTCTTACCGGCTTTCGGCGGTGCGACGATCAGGCCACGCTGGCCTTTGCCAATCGGAGCGCACAGGTCGATCACACGACCGGTCAAGTCTTCGGTGGAACCATTACCGGCTTCCATCTTCATGCGCACAGTCGGGAACAGCGGGGTCAAGTTCTCGAAGAGAATCTTGTTTTTCGCGTTCTCTGGACGATCGAAGTTGATCGTGTCGACCTTGAGCAGGGCGAAGTAACGCTCGCCTTCCTTCGGTGGACGGATCTTGCCAACGATGGTGTCACCGGTGCGCAAGTTGAAGCGACGGATCTGGCTCGGCGAGACGTAGATATCGTCTGGGCCGGCGAGATAGGAAGCGTCTGCAGAGCGGAGGAAGCCGAAGCCGTCCTGGAGAATCTCCAGCACGCCATCACCGGAGATTTCCTCGCCGCTTTTCGCGTGCTTCTTGAGCAGGGAGAAAATCACGTCCTGCTTGCGCGAACGGGCCATATTTTCTATGCCCATTTCTTCGGCCAATTGGAGCAGGTCGGTAATCGGCTTTTGCTTGAGTTCAGTCAGATTCATATAGGAATGACGTAATCATTTATGGAGGGGGGGAAATTAAGCTTTTGGCTTAATGAGGCCGCGCCGCAGAGAAGGCGACAGGATCGCGTACTAATCGAAAAGGAATGCGTCGGCGACGGCTTGCAGGGGGCAGTGGAGAAACCAGTGCGGGGCCGAATGTACCACCTGAATTTCGGAGCGTCTAGCCCTGTTTAACGAAAAAGCCCCGCAATTTGCGGGGCCTTTTTGACGACGCTTAGATGTTGGCGTCGAGGAAAGCTTGCAGCTGGGACTTCGACAGCGCACCTACTTTGGTGGCTTCAACGTTGCCGTTCTTGAACAGCATCAGCGTAGGAATACCGCGCACACCGTGCTTGGCCGGGGTTTCCTGATTGTCGTCGATGTTCAGCTTGGCAATGGTCAGCTTGCCTTCGTAAGTAGTTGCAATGTCGTCCAGGACCGGAGCGATCATTTTGCAAGGGCCGCACCATTCAGCCCAGTAGTCAACCAGCACCGGGCCAGCAGCCTTGAGTACTTCGGCCTCAAAGGTCGCGTCGGTGACGTGCTTGATAAGATCGTTGCTCATGGATGTCTCCGGATTGTAAGCAAAAAAAACGTTGCCCATCATAGCCGCCCTTCCCCCGTTCAGGAAGCCGCCTCTGATTGAGTCTTGCTATGGTGATGCATGAGTTTGGGTATAGCCCAATTCAAGACGCGACGGGACTCACAAAGGTAATGCCCGTGCGTAACGCTGCATTACGTACGTGTTCCTGCATGGTTTTCTGCGCTGTCGCACTCGCACGCCGGGCCAAGGCACGCAAAATTTTGCGATGTTCCTGCCAGGTTTCCATGGCCCGCTCTGGCCGGATGAACGGTAATTTCTGACTTTCCAGGAACACCTCGGCGCTGGCACTGAGAATACTCACCATCGCTTGGTTGCCGCTGGCCAACAGGATGCGCTGGTGAAACTCGAAGTCCAGCCGCGCCGCGGCGTCGAAGTCGCCGGCCTTGAGCACCTTGCGCATCGCCTCAACGTTGTCCTCAAGACTGTCCAGCTCATCGATGGTCAGCGTGACCGCCGCCAGCCCCGCCGCAAACCCCTCCAGCGCATAGCGCAATTGGAAGATATCCAACGGCGTGGCCTGGGCCGCGAAAGGCCAGGCAAAGCCCGGCGCGTCCTCCGCCGCCTGCACGAATACGCCTTTGCCCGGCAGCACGCTGACCACGCCCAACGCACTCAGGGACGATAACGCCTCACGCAACGACGCTCGGCTCACGCCCAACTGCACCGCCAGGTCGCGTTGGGACGGCAACGCGTCGCCTGGCCCGAAGCCCTGCTCCTTGATCAGTTTGCGAATGGCCTGCAGGGCCGCTTCCGGTACGGCTTGGGCGATGGAATTCATAAAAAACTCAAGGTTTCAGTCAGCAGAGCGGCTAGTTGTAAAGCTATTCGCGGCCGGCGGCAAGCCACGCCCCAAAGGGGCTCGCAGGTTTTTGCCGGCGCTCGAAAAGGGTGCGAAAGGCTATGCCACTGTTCAGACCAGTAAGACCAATGAAGCTCAACAAATCCCAGCCTTACAGACGATTTCGAGCCTACTGGCATGGGCTGTGCAATCACGCAAGCAAGCCAAATCCAGAAAATCCTTTCGCCCTTTTCGGAGAGTTGCCATGACTAAGCGCTACAGCGCCCTGCTCACTGCCCTGTTTGCCAGCCTGATGCTGAGCCAGGCACCCGCCCAGGCCAATGGGCTGGACGATATCGTCGCCCGTGGCACCCTTAAGGTAGCCGTGCCCCAGGACTTCCCGCCGTTTGGCTCGGTCGGCCCCGACATGAAGCCGCGCGGCCTGGACATCGATACTGCCAAGCTGCTGGCCGACCAACTCAAGGTCAAGCTGGAGCTGACCCCGGTCAACAGCACCAACCGCATCCCGTTCCTCACCACCGGCAAGGTTGATCTGGTGATCTCCAGCCTGGGCAAAAACCCGGAGCGGGAAAAAGTCATCGATTTCTCCAAGGCTTACGCGCCGTTCTACCTGGCCGTATTCGGCCCACCTGATGCCGCCATCAGCAGCACCGACGACCTTAAGGGCAAGACCATCAGCGTGACCCGTGGCGCCATCGAAGACATCGAGCTGACCGCAGTAGCGCCCAAGGAAGCGACCATCAAGCGCTTCGAAGACAATAACTCCACCATCGCCGCCTACCTGGCAGGCCAGGTCGACCTGATCGCCAGCGGCAACGTGGTGATGGTGGCGATCAGCGAGCGCAACCCGAAACGCGTGCCCGCGCTGAAAGTGAAACTCAAAGATTCGCCGGTGTACGTCGGTGTGAACAAAAACGAGCCGGCGCTGCTGGAGAAGGTCAACCAGATCCTGGTCGCGGCCAAGGCCGATGGCAGCCTGGAAAAGAACGCGATGCAATGGCTGAAAGAGCCGCTGCCCGCCGATCTTTGATACGACGGAGCTGACTCATGGCGTATCAATTTGACTTTGTGCCGGTGCTGGCCAATACCGATCTGCTGTTGCGCGGCGCGTTGTTCACCCTTGAGCTGACAGCCATCGGTGCGATCCTGGGGGTGGCCCTGGGCACCGTCGGCGCGGTGGTGCGGGCGTGGAAGATCCAGCCGTTTGCCTGGTTCTTCGGCGTCTATGTCGAGTTGATCCGCAACACGCCGTTCCTGGTGCAACTGTTCTTCATCTTCTTTGGCCTGCCGTCCCTGGGGCTAAAGATTACCGAGTGGCAAGCCGCCGTATTGGCGATGGTGATCAACCTGGGGGCCTACTCCACGGAGATCATTCGCGCCGGCATCCAGGCCATCCCGCGCGGGCAACTGGAAGCCGCCGCCGCGCTGGCGATGACGCGTTTCGAAGCGTTCCGCCATGTGGTGTTGCTGCCGGCGCTGGGCAAAGTGTGGCCGGCACTGAGCAGCCAGATCATCATCGTGATGCTCGGTTCGGCGGTGTGTTCACAGATCGCCACCGAAGAGCTGAGCTTCGCCGCCAACTTTATTCAGTCGCGTAATTTTCGCGCGTTTGAAACCTATGCCCTGACCACCCTGGTGTACCTGTGCATGGCGTTAATGATTCGCCAGTTGCTCAACTGGATCGGCCGCCGCTTTGTGATGAGGAATAGCCGATGAGTGATTTTTCCTTCTGGGACATCGTACGCAATCTGCTTACGGGCCTTCAGTGGACGCTGTTGCTGTCGCTGGTGGCGTTCATCGGCGGCGGCCTGATCGGCTTGCTGGTGATGACCATGCGCATCAGCAGCAAGGCGTTCGCGCGCAATCTTGCGCGCACCTACATCGAGCTGTTCCAGGGCACACCGTTGTTGATGCAGCTGTTCCTGGTGTTCTTCGGCATCGCGCTGCTGGGGGTGGATATTTCACCGTGGCTGGCAGCGGCGATTGCCCTGACATTGTTTACCAGCGCCTACCTCGCTGAAATCTGGCGCGGTTGTGTCGACTCCATCGCCCACGGGCAGTGGGAAGCCTCGGCCAGCCTGGCGCTGAATCCTCTTGAACAACTGCGCTACGTGATCCTGCCCCAGGCCCTGCGGATCGCCGTGGCGCCAACGGTGGGGTTCTCGGTGCAGGTGGTCAAAGGCACCGCCGTGACCTCCATCATCGGCTTCACCGAATTGACCAAGACCGGCGGCATGCTCGCCAACGCGACCTTCGAGCCCTTCATGGTCTACGGCCTAGTGGCCCTCGGTTACTTCCTGCTTTGCTACCCCTTGTCCCTCAGTGCTCGCTACCTGGAAAGGAGACTGCATGCCTCTGCTTAGAATTTCCGCCCTGCATAAGTATTACGGCGATCACCACGTCCTCAAGGGCATCGACCTGACGGTTGAAGAAGGCCAGGTGGTGGCGATCATCGGGCGCAGCGGCTCGGGTAAATCCACCCTGCTGCGCACCCTCAATGGCCTGGAGTCGATTAACGATGGAGTGATCGAGGTCGACGGCGAATACCTTGATGCCGCCCGCGCTGACTTGCGCAGCCTGCGGCAGAAAGTCGGCATGGTGTTCCAACAGTTCAACCTGTTCCCGCACCTGACGGTGGGTGAAAACGTCATGCTCGCGCCACAAGTGGTGCAGAAAGTACCCAAGGCCAAAGCGGCACAGTTGGCCAAGCAGATGCTGGAACGCGTTGGGCTGGGAGAGAAATTCGACGCTTTCCCAGATCGCTTGTCCGGCGGCCAGCAACAGCGCGTCGCCATTGCCCGGGCCCTGGCTATGTCACCCAAAGTGCTGCTGTGCGATGAAATCACCTCAGCCCTGGACCCGGAGTTGGTCAACGAAGTGCTCAGCGTGGTGCGCCAGCTGGCCAAGGACGGTATGACCTTGATCATGGTGACGCACGAAATGCGCTTCGCCCGGGAAGTCGGTGACAAGCTGGTATTTATGCACCAGGGCAAGGTGCATGAAGTCGGCGATCCAAAACTGCTGTTTGCCAATCCCCAGACCGCTGAGTTGGCAAACTTCATCGGTACAACAGAAGCCCACGCCTGATCGATTAGCCGCCAGGTACCAACTCGAAGCGCCCGCCGCCCTCCAATAACGTTTTATCGCGTACTGAGGCGGCGGCATTCGAGAGATAGGTGTCAATCTGCACCTGCGCTGAAAACACCCGCCCGCTGACAGGCTGCCCTGCCTTCAACAGCACCAGCGCTTGGTCCGGCCTCAGGTGACCACCGCGCTCCGCCCTGTTGTGCATCGGCGCCAACTCTATCGCCTGGCCATCGAGCACTGGCTGCTGCAGCGTCAGGTCAAACCGCCCCTCCCCGCCAAACCTGAAACCTTGACCATCGGCCGGCACGCCCATAAAACGCAGGGCTATAACCCTAGCGTCGGCGCACACCACACTCACACGCACCATGCGTTTACCCAGGAAAACCCCGCGAGCATCAGGCTTTGAAACGGGGCGCAGAAGCCCGTAATCAATTTGCGGTTGGCTCACTGACAGGTGGCACTCAGAAGCCGACGCCTCAAAAACCGTCAATAGGCTCACCACCGCCGCGAGCATCCCTGACGTCAGAGCACTTTTAGCTGCAGACCGCCGCTGTGTTTTCATAAAGTTGGCCTTCATCGATTTGTTCCGACAGTTCGAGTTGTAGTTTGCAGGAGGTCGCGTTCGGCGATGACACGGTCAAGATTTGTGGCGCGTCGATGTTATTCAGGAAAATCAGGCCGTCTCCGACGACGGAGGTCAGGAATGCATTGTCTGCCGTAAGCACCGAAGCACCTTTGGGTAACGCTTGGCCACTCTGATCGACGGCACGCAACAGCACCCTCCTGACCTTAACCACTTCAAAGTCGACCTTGCTGAATGAGCCTCGTCCAACTTCCAGGGATTGGGTGCCGTTCTTGATATCTACCTGCCGTGGCAGGGATTTGCCTTCCACCTCGACAAGGCTGCTCTGATAAGCGGGCAATCCCGGTATCACCGCCATTCCCCACCGATCGGTCCATACAGGCCCCTGGGGTGTAGTGATACGCGCGCCCGACACATCGCCGACCGATGCAACCCCAAACGTATCCTCGACCCTGTACGGAGACAGCGTCAGCCCCCGCTCATGAGCCACGACTGCACCCTGCAACTGACCGCTATAGCTGGTGTTGGTCGAGTCCCGGTTGATGCCCAGGCCCAACTGAGCATAACGGGACGTCATGTTCAGCAAACCGCCCTGCGCATGCCGGGCGGCCGTACCAAGGTCGCTGTCAGCGCGCAGTTCATAATTGAGTGTGTCGTCGACGCGTTCGTTGAAGGCTGCGCCAATACTCGATCGACGCCCCTGGTGCCTGGCGGTAGAAGTGAGCGAACGATCCCCCCCCAAGGGAACACTTACTTGCAAACGCACGCCTAGCCCATCGTTGTTGTTCTTGTTAGTGCCAGAAGTGCCAACTTGCGAGTCCACGCTCAACCCGACATTGGCGTACCTGAACTGCTTGTTCCAGGCGCCATGCACATACTGAGAGGCGCTACTGTTGAAGTTTGCAGCACGGGTGTATCCAATCGTGAACACACCCAATTGCGGGTCCGCCCAGCTGAGACCTGCCGTGTATTGGTTTTTGAACCGCGAGTTCGCCAACTCACCACTGTCAGCGCGCACACTATCGAGCACATCACGATAGCCAGGTGTCTGGGTCGTAGCGCTCAGGGTCATCTGCACGTCACCCGGCAGCACGCTGCCCAACGAAACGCTATTACGCACACCCCGTACGTTGTTCTTGTCGTCCCGTGAGAGGTTGTTACGCAGACCAACAGAGAATCGCTGCGCGAAACTGCTGTCCAGCGCAAGCCCCACCGAATTGTAATGATCGGTAACCTGCACACCCGAACTGAGGGCCGTGGCGGGGGTGAGCGCCCAGGTCCCGCTTGCCACGGCCAGCATAGGCTCATCGGCACCGCTACGTTCCACATCCCGTATCTTGCCGACGGCCGCGGTATACCCAGACTTCACCGGCATCGCATCGCGAAACGAAGCGGCCGGCACTACAAAGCTACGCTGTCCGCCACGGGTCTCAATGACCCGTACATCAAGGTCACTCGTGCCGTTGAGCAACGGCAGGTTGCTCAATGCAAACGGCCCTTCCGGCACGACTGTTGTGTAGATCAGTGCGCCCGACTGGCGTACCTCTATCCGAGACTGACTAAGGGCCTGGCCTTCGACCACTACTCCATTACCGCCGGCACCGCCGTCGACACCGTCTGGAGACAGTTGGAAACCGGTCAGTTGCACCCCGCCGAACACCGGGCTGTTACCGGATATCTGCCCCACCTGGAGGGTCGACGCCAACCGCGCAATATCCCGTTGCGCATAGGCGTACAGGTGCTCGGCCCCAGACCGACCATCGGTAGAGATATAGAGCTGACGACTGCGCGCAATCCAATCGCCTACGTTAAACCCCACCTCCGTGGACGCCGATAGAAAACGGCCCCTGGCATCGCGCGAATGACTGTTGATGCCTTGCACGTCATAGTTGAGCAAGCCCGCCGCTCCACCTCGAGCGAAATGACCAGTGGCTCGTTGCGGCTCACGGATCGCCTGGGTGGGAACGACGATCGCTACCTCCTCATTGCCCGGACGCAGGTTCAATTCCGTGCTGGGAAACTCGGTAAGGAAGTCATGGCAGGCCTGGTCAGCAGAAACCTGTTTATCTATCACTGAAGCAGGTACACGCAGCCCCGCTCGGTCCAGCAAGCCACGGGTAAAGCACAACGCCCCTTCATGGTTGAACCGCGCATCGGTCAATCCAACGCGATCACCATTAACCGTCAGATCAACAACCCGAACACCTTCAGTGAATCGTGGCGCGTCTCGAAAATAGCGGGCAACCGAAGGATCGAGTCCGCGATGCTGCAAGATAGTCAGATCGAATTCCAGCGGGTGCGCCCCGGGCCCGGCGTAAACGTGTCCTGCGGCGCCAGAAAACATCGCTACGCAGGCTGAGAGACTGACTCGGTTGAACTTAAAAGGCGCTGCGGCCTTTTTACCCCCACACCGTTTTTTACCAACAGCGCCGGTAACCTCGTTTATTTTTCCCATACGAGGTCAAGGCATGTTGGCTAGGAGCAAGGCATCGTAGTTGTCTACGGTAAATCCATAAACAGTGGCAGGCATGATGGTGACTGACGTGGCATCAGGGTGAGCGCTTGAAAATTCAGCGCTCAGCACCTCACCCGGCAAGATATAGGTGCGTGAAAGATAGGCTTTGGCTTTTTGCGGGTTCAGTTGCACCTCGGCGGCCAAACGAACGACATAGGGACTGTCGTTATGCACGCTCAACGTTTTGCCCTGCAGGCGCCAGGTCAGTAACTCCCAAGGCGCATTGTGCTGTGGCAGTCCCTTGGGATGGAGAATCAGCGGCAGGTTTTGTCGCAGGCTGATACCGATCGTCGCACCCGAGCCTGGCTGGGTTTGTGGGATACCCTCGAAGGTGACACGCTTCAAACGCTGAGTCTTGAGCGGTTCCTTGCCAATCAACATGAACCTCACCATTTGCAGTTGGCCACCATCCACCCTTGCAACCGGGGGAGTGACAACCACCAAGGGTTCCAGGTCTTCCGGAGCATCTTCAATAGCCGAATGGAGTAGCGCAGGCCCGACGTCAGTATTTTTGACGTTAATACTGGCCTCGCCATCGGACTCATTTAGCACAATGACAGTGGTTTCAGGCTCCATGCCATCGGCGTACGCCACACCGCATAAAATAAAGTTAACGCACACGCTAAACGCTAAAAAGAACTTCGACTTGGAGACGATACACATCCGACGTTTCCTTTACTTCGAACACAGCAAAACAGTCAGAACACGTTAAAACTTCAAACACCTAAAGTTTCAACGTGTGCTGACCGACTCAACATTGCTTACAAGTAACGTAACTCTAGGGTGGCATGGCCATCCAGATTGATACCCTCACCGACGGAGAAAGCAGAGGTCTTGTTGATAACCCCTTGCACTTGCAAGTTTCCGGAAACCACTGAAAGCTTAATCGGCGTAGTGGTCCCAGACGCCCAGCTTGTCAAATGCGGAGGCTGTGCCAGGGCCCCGTCGCCGACAGACCAAGTAACGCCGTTATTGTTCGAACCATTAACCCTGACCGTTTTACCGTCAGCAACGGTATTGGCCATGAACATAACGTAACCGCCAACTTTCTCACCTTTGGATGACGTGCCTAGCCCATAGTTAAAGGTGTCAACATAGGTCTGATTAAATGCACTTCGCATCATACCAGGCACTTTACTGCTTGCACGATTGTCCTGTGTCTTGATGCTTACCAAAGTAGGTGCATCGCATTTGACGGTAAAGGGCGTGCTTTTTTTATCCAACTTTGTGTAATGGGTGGCACTTAGCGAACTCGGTCGAATCATACCGTAATCAAATACCGAGTTGACTATCGTAAAGCTGCAGCTTGCGGGCGCGATGGTTCCTTTAACACGGACATCAGCTGCTTGGGCATTGAGCACCGTCGCAGCCAAACATACACCCATCATTACAATAATTTTATTTTTCAAACTTATCACCTTTAACAAAAAAATGGATAGCCACAGATAAAACTCGCCCATAGGCCTGGCACTGAAAAAATTCACTGCAGAGCGCCGTCGCCCCGCCGAAAAGCAATCAGCCCCAGTTGACCATTAGGGTAGTTATGTTCAGATGTACTTCAGTTCCAGCGTGGCATGACCGTCCAGCTTGATTTCATTACTGAGGCTGAGAGCGGATGTCTTATTAAGAATGGCCCGAACGTTTAGCGTACCGGACAGCGTGGAAAACTTCAGCGGTGTAAGGTCACCCGACCACCAGCTGGTCAAGACAGGAGTTTGCGCCATGGCACCGGCGATACCGCGCCAAACGCCACCATTGTCGAATGACTGCATAATATTGACAGCCTTGCCATCAGCCACCGAACTTCTCATGTATAAAATATAACCGCCGATATGTTCACCATTACCGGTATTACCAAGCCCGTAGTTATAGTTATCATTGTACTGCGAGCCATATTGAAGCGTTATGCCACCCACTTTACTTGCCGCACGATTATCCGTTGCACTTATAGCGACCCGAGCTTGTGCAGCACACTTTATGACGAACGGAGTGCTTTTGTTTGGTAACGGACTATATTGGGTGGCGCTTAAAGAGCTCGGATTGATTTTGCCATAATCAATGGTCGAATTTGTGAGTGTAAAACTGCAACTGGAAGGTGCAATGGAGCCTTTGACACGTAAGTCCGCAGCTTGAACGCTCAGGCAAGCAACTGCAAGGAACACGCCCCCAAACAAAGCACTTTTATTTTTCATATACAGTCCACCTTACTATCAAAGATCATTTATCCGCGCACAACTAAAAACTCAAACTATCTAAAAGCCAATCTTACAAGCCCACATTTAAAAGCCGCCCACACCGAACGCTCAACTATAAATAAATAACACCTAGGCAAAATCGCCGGACCGAAGTATTAACACTCCACCCCTTCAATTAAACCGGAAAAAATATCAATGATTGTAAGAGTACTCAGCGGCAGCCATTCCACACTGGAATATTCGTTGTGCGAATCAAAACAACAACTTGGAGGACTAATACAGAAGCATGTAGGAATTAGTTACCAATCCCATAAATAAAGCCCCGGAAATCAAGGACTACGGCATCTGTTAACTTTGTAATGCAATCGTCATGAAAATCTCCTACAACCCGCATCGGCAATTTCCGCTGAAGCCCTGATTGGAAATCCTATGGCGCTACGCGTTGGCGCCAGCGGTCGATCGTGGCACGATGGTCAGGTTATCGACCGAGACCCCCAAACCATGCCGCAATCCCAAGCCAAGAATCTGTCCCTGATCGCCGCCATAGACCTGGGTTCCAATAGCTTTCACATGGTCGTGGCCAAGGCCCAGAACGGCGAAATCCGCATCCTTGAACGGCTCGGCGAGAAAGTGCAACTGGCTGCCGGGATCGACGACGCCCGCCAGCTCAATGAAGAATCCATGCAGCGCGGGCTCGATTGCCTCAAGCGTTTTGCGCAGCTGATTAACGGTATGCCCCTGGGCGCGGTGCGGATTGTCGGCACTAATGCCCTGCGCGAAGCGCGCAATCGCGGCGAATTCATCCGCCGCGCCGAGGAAATCCTCGGCCACCCGGTAGAAGTCATCTCCGGCCGTGAAGAAGCGCGCCTGATCTATCTAGGCGTGTCCCACACCTTGGCCGACACCCCCGGCAAGCGTCTGGTGGCGGACATCGGCGGCGGCAGTACCGAGTTCATCATCGGCCAGCGTTTCGAACCACTGCTGCGCGAAAGCCTGCAGATGGGTTGCGTCAGCTATACCCAACGTTACTTTAAGGACGGCAAGATCACTCCGGCGCGCTACGCCCAGGCCTACACCGCAGCGCGGCTGGAAATCATGAGTATCGAACACGCCCTGCACCGCCTGACCTGGGATGAGGCCATCGGCTCGTCTGGCACCATCCGTGCTATCGGCCTGGCACTCAAGGCCGGCGGCCATGGCACGGGTGAGGTCAACGCCGAAGGCCTGGCGTGGCTCAAGCGCAAGCTATTCAAACTGGGGGACGCCGAGAAAATCGACTTCGACGGCATCAAGCCCGACCGTCGCACCATTTTCCCGGCCGGCCTGGCGATTCTCGAAGCCATCTTCGACGCCCTCGAACTGCAACGCATGGACCACTGTGACGGCGCCCTGCGCGAAGGTGTGCTCTACGACCTGCTGGGCCGCCATCACCACGAGGACGTACGTGAGCGCACGCTCAGCTCGCTGATGGAGCGTTATCACGTCGACCTGGAACAAGCCGCCCGTGTGGAACGCAAAGCCTTGCACGCGTTCGACCAAGTGGCCGAGGACTGGGACCTGGAAGACGGCGTATGGCGAGAGCTGCTGGGCTGGGCCGCCAAGGTGCATGAGGTAGGCCTGGATATCGCCCACTACCACTACCACAAGCACGGCGCCTACCTGATCGAGCACTCCGACCTGGCCGGGTTCTCCCGGGAAGACCAGCAGATGCTCGCACTGCTGGTGCGCGGCCATCGTCGCAATATTCCCAAGGATAAGTTTGCCGAGTTCGGTGATGAAGGCATCAAGCTGATCCGCCTGTGCGTACTGCTGCGCTTCGCGATCCTGTTCCACCACATTCGCGGCACCCAGGAAATGCCCCAGGTGAGCCTGCGCGCCAATGGCGAGAGCCTGGATGTCGTGTTCCCGAAAGGCTGGCTGGATGAGAACCAACTGACCCAGGCGGACTTCGCCCAGGAAGCGGAGTGGCTGACACGAGTGGGGTTCAGCCTGAACCTGCGCTAGAGAACACCGGAAACAACTGTGGGAGGGGGCTTGCTCCCGATGGCGGTGGACCAGTCAATGAATCTGTTGACTGACACTCCCTCATCGGGAGCAAGCCCCCTCCCACATTTTCAGACCGCGTCGGTGCTTAGTTCACCGACAGAATCGGACTGCCCAACTTCTCCAGCAACGTCGCCTGCGCACTGCGTGGGTTCTGGTTGCCGGTCGGCGTGTTGCGCACGTAACGGCCGTCGGATTGCAGGCTCCAGCTGTGGGTGTTGTCGGTCAGGTAGCTTTCCAGCTCTTTCTTGACCCGCATGATCAGCTTCTTGCCCTCTACAGGGAAGCAGGTCTCCACACGCTTATCCAGGTTGCGCTCCATCCAGTCTGCACTGGACAGGAACATCTGCTCTTCGCCGCCGTTGAGGAAGTAGAACACCCGCGTGTGCTCCAGGAAGCGGCCGATGATCGAACGCACATGGATATTGTGCGACACGCCAACAATGCCCGGACGCAGGCAGCACATGCCACGCACCACCAAGTCGATACGCACGCCGGACTGGCTGGCCTTGTACAGCGCGCGGATGATCTTCGGATCGGTCAGCGAGTTGAACTTGGCAATGATGTGCGCCGGTTTGCCGTCGAGGGCGAACTGGGTTTCGCGGGCAATCATGTCGAGCATGCCCTTCTTCAGGGTGAACGGCGCGTGCAGCAGCTTCTTCATGCGCAAGGTCTTGCCCATGCCGATTAACTGGCTGAACAACTTGCCGACGTCTTCACACAAGGCGTCGTCGGAAGTCAGCAGGCTGTAGTCGGTATAGAGCTTGGCGTTGCCAGCGTGGTAGTTGCCGGTACCCAAGTGGGCGTAGCGCACGATCTCACCCGCTTCGCGGCGCAGGATCAGCATCATCTTGGCGTGTGTCTTGAAGCCCACCACGCCGTAGATCACCACCGCGCCGGCCGCTTGCAGACGGCTGGCCAGTTGCAGGTTGGACTCTTCGTCGAACCGCGCACGCAACTCGATCACCGCGGTGACTTCCTTGCCGTTGCGCGCAGCGTCCACCAGGGCATCGACGATTTCCGAGTTGGCGCCGCTGCGGTACAGGGTCTGGCGTACGGCCAACACGTGCGGATCCTTGGCGGCCTGGCGCAGCAGGTCGACCACCGGAGTGAAGGACTCGAACGGGTGCAGCAGCAGGATGTCCTGCTTGCTCACAACGCTGAAGATGTTCTCGCTGTTTTGCAGCAGTTTCGGGATCTGCGGCGTGAACGGCGTGTATTGCAGCTCCGGGTGGCTGTCCAGGCCGGTGATGCTGAACAGACGCGTCAGGTTCACCGGACCGTTGACCTGATACAACTCGGTCTCGCCCAGGTTGAACTGCTTGAGCAGGTAGTCCGACAGGTGTTTCGGGCAGGTGTCGGCCACTTCCAGGCGCACCGCATCGCCGTAGCGCCGCGAGAACAGCTCGCCGCGCAGGGCACGGGCCAAGTCTTCGACGTCTTCGGAGTCGAGCGCCAGGTCGGCGTTACGGGTCAGGCGGAACTGGTAGCAGCCCTTGACCTTCATGCCTTGGAACAGATCATCGGCGTGGGCGTGGATCATCGAGGACAGGAATACATAGTTGTCGCCAGCGCCCCCCACCTCTTCCGGCACCTTGATGATCCGTGGCAGCAAACGCGGCGCCGGGATGATCGCCAGGCCGGAATCGCGACCGAAGGCGTCGATACCTTCCAGCTCAACGATGAAGTTGAGGCTCTTGTTCACCAGCAACGGGAACGGGTGCGTCGGGTCGAGGCCGATCGGCGTGATGATTGGCGCGATCTCGTCACGGAAATAGCGACGCACCCACGTTTTGATCTTGGTGGTCCAGTGACGGCGACGGATGAAGCGGACCTGATGTTTTTCCAGCTCCGGCAGCAGGATGTCGTTGAGGATCGCGTATTGGCGGTCCACATGGCCGTGCACCAGCTCGCTGATGCGCGCCAACGCCTGGTGCGGTTGCAGGCCGTCGGCGCCGGCTTGTTCGCGGGCGAAGGTGATCTGCTTTTTGAGGCCGGCAACACGGATCTCGAAGAACTCGTCCAGGTTGCTGGAGAAAATCAGCAGGAATTTCAGCCGCTCCAGCAACGGGTAGGACTCATCCAGCGCCTGTTCCAGCACGCGGATGTTGAATTGCAGTTGCGACAGCTCGCGGTGGATGTAAAGGCTGCTGTCATCCAGGTTGGTCACCATCGGCACTGGCGCCGGCGCTGGTACTTCGGCCACCAAGGCAGGCGGAGCCGGTTCCAGCTCCGGCGGGGTCTCGGCGACTTGTTCAACCACCGGGTGAGCGTCTTTTACTGCAACTTCGGAGAGTCCTTCGGTATTCATCGAGTGTTCCTGTGAGGGCTATTGTTGCTCTCTAAGCAATTGGGCGGCGCGGGCGGCAAAGTAGGTCAGAATGCCATCAGCTCCGGCACGTTTAAAGGCCGTCAGGGATTCCAGAATCACCCCTTCACTCAACCATCCATTCTGTATTGCAGCCATGTGCATGGCGTATTCGCCGCTGACCTGATAGACAAAGGTCGGCACCTTGAATTCATCTTTGACCCGCCAAAGGATGTCCAGGTACGGCATCCCCGGCTTGACCATCACCATGTCGGCGCCTTCGGCCAGATCGGCCGCCACTTCGTGCAAGGCTTCATGGCTATTGGCAGGATCCATCTGGTAAGAGGCCTTGTTGGCCTTGCCCAAATTCAGTGCCGAGCCCACCGCGTCCCGGAACGGGCCGTAGTAGGCGCTGGCGTACTTCGCTGAATAGGCCATGATTCGCACATTGACGTGGCCGGCCAGCTCCAGGGCTTCGCGAATCGCCTGGATGCGGCCGTCCATCATGTCCGAAGGTGCGACCACCTGGGCGCCTGCCGCGGCGTGGGACAAGGCCTGCCTGACCAACGCATCGACGGTGATGTCGTTCTGAACATAGCCGTCTTCGTCAAGGATGCCATCCTGACCGTGGGTCGTGAACGGGTCCAACGCCACGTCGGTGATCACCCCCAACTCAGGGAAACGCTCGCGCAGAGCACGTGTTGCGCGCTGGGCGATCCCTTGCGGGTTCCAGGCTTCGGCCGCATCGAGGGACTTGAGTTCAGCCGGCGTGACCGGGAACAGCGCCAACGCCGGAATCCCCAGTTCGACCCAACCCGCCGCCTCTTCCAGCAGCAGATCAATGGTCAGACGCTCCACCCCCGGCATCGACGCAACGGCTTCCCGACGATTTTCGCCATCGAGCACAAACACCGGCAGGATCAGATCATTCGTCGTCAGTACGTTTTCACGAACCAGACGGCGAGAAAAATCATCACGGCGATTGCGACGCAGACGAGTGGCTGGGAACAGGCGATTGGCAGGGGTAAAGCTCACGACAGACTCCTGAGCCCGGGTTTACGGGCGAGCGTTGCAGTTATAAGCGGCCATTATGACGAAGGTATGACAGTTGTGCTTATCGATGCGACCTGTAGTCGCATTCGTCGTTTATGTAGGAATTGTTCACTTCGTGACACATCTCGATACTTTCATGAATGTTCACGAAGGCGTAGGCTGCGCGTTCATTTCGCCAGCACCCAGACCATGCTTCAACAATTTCTGCATGACTTCGGCTACTTTGCCCTCTTCCTCGGGACGTTCTTTGAAGGCGAGACCATTCTGGTGCTCGCAGGCTTCCTGGCGTTCCGTGGCTATATGGATATCAACCTGGTGGTAGTCGTTGCCTTCTTTGGCAGCTACGCCGGCGACCAGCTTTGGTATTACATGGGGCGCAAGCACGGCCGCAAACTGCTGGCACGCAAGCCGCGCTGGCAACTGATGGGCGACAAAGCACTGGAACATATCCGCAAACACCCGGATATCTGGGTGCTGAGTTTCCGCTTCGTCTACGGATTGCGCACGGTGATGCCGGTCGCGATTGGTCTGTCGGGCTACCCGCCACTGCGCTACCTGATCCTCAACGGGATTGGTGCTGCCATCTGGGCCGCGGCTTTGGGTGCGGCGGCTTATCACTTCGGCGCAGTACTGGAAGGCATGCTCGGCAGCGTCAAAAAGTACGAATTGTGGGTGCTCGGCGCGTTGTTGTTACTAGGCTTTGGCCTGTGGCTGCGGCGCCGCTTCAAGAACGCTCGAATCGCCCGCCAGGCCTGTGCAGATGCCAAGGCCCGGCTCGCAGCCGAGCCTGCCTCGATCGAAGCGCCTAAGACACCAGTCGAGTAAGCCGGCTTCTACAGCAGTAGAGGCCGATCACGCTGAGCAGGCTATAACTCAGCAGCCCAAGCCAGCCCAAGTGGCTGGCCGGCCACAGCCCCACCTGCGGTGCCAGCCACACCAGCGGTACATTCAATGCCAGCCGTACCAGCTCAGCCTTCAAGGTCCACGGGCGATTCTCCAGAGCCACGCCCAACGTAAACAACCCAAACGCCATCGCACCCCAGCCCACAATCAGCGCGGTGGCGGGCAAACCCTCGCCGAAATTCATCAAATAGCTGCCAAACCCCACATAAGCAGCAAACTGCAGGGCGATGTACACCTGTTGGCGCGCGTCCAGCGGCACGTCGAATTTGCGGAACTGGCTCAAGTCAGGCTTGGCCAGGGGGTATTTGGCCTTCACGTCCGCAGGGCGCCAGCCGGTGCGCATGAACCAGATGCGCAGCTTGTCCCACTTACTCTCGGTACGCCGTGCATCGCTCCAAAGCTGCGCATAAAACTGCAAGTTGGCCCACAGCGGGTTCCAACTCGCCAAGGGGGTCGTCACACCAAAAACCACCGGTTCGTTGTCGTCTTCTTCCTGGAAGGTGCCGAACAGCCGGTCCCAAAGAATGAACACCCCGCCGTAGTTGCGATCCATGTAAAGAGCGTTCTGTGCATGGTGGGCCCGATGATTGGATGGCGTGACGAAGAACCACTCGAACCAGCCGAGCTTGGACACATGACGGGTGTGCACCCAGAATTGATAGAGCAGGTTGAGCGAGGCGACGCTGATGAATACCACCAACGGCACACCGAGCACGGCCAGGGGCAGGTAGAAAATCCAGCTCAGCAGAAACCCGGTGCTGGTCTGGCGCAGGGCGGTGCTGAGGTTGTAGTCCTCGCTCTGATGATGCACCGAGTGCGCGGCCCACAGGATATTGCGCTCGTGCCCCATCCGGTGCAGCCAGTAGTAGCAGAAGTCGTAGAGCACAAAGGCGAAGACCCAGGTCCAGACACTCTGGGCAGGCAGTTCTATCAGCGCCAAGTGCTTGAGGGCGAATGCGTAGGTCAGCAGCCCGACGCCCTTGGTCAACAACCCCGTGGTGGTGGACAGCACGCCGGTGCTGAGGCTGTTGATGGCGTCCGCGACCCGGTAGTTGCGCTGGCCGCGCCAACGGTCAGCGAGCAATTCCACCACGATCAAGGCGATGAAAAACGGTACCGCGTAAGGCACGAAGTCCATGAGCTAGTCCGGTCTATTGTTGTGGCATCAAGATTAGGTGCAGCGACGCGAGATCCCATTGGCAACAGGTTACAAATTAGTAGACATTTAACGCCAAGATCCCAGGAGAAATGCCCATGAGCAAAAAGATTGCAGTGATCCTTTCCGGCTGCGGCGTGTATGACGGCGCAGAGATCCAAGAAAGCGTGATCACCCTGCTGCGCCTGGACCAGCGCGGCGCTCAGGTCCAATGCTTTGCCCCCGACATTCCACAGCTGCACGTAGTCAACCATCTCACCGGTGAAGAGATGCCTGAGTCACGTAATGTGCTGGTGGAGTCGGCGCGCATTGCCCGAGGCGAGGTGAAGGACATCAAAGAGGCCAATGCCGAAGAGTTCGATGCGTTGATCGTGCCCGGCGGGTTTGGTGCGGCGAAGAACCTGTCGGACTTTGCTGTGAAAGGCGCAGAGTGCAGCGTTAATCCACAAGTATTGGCACTGGCTGAAGCCTTTGCCGAAGCCGGAAAGCCGGTCGGGCTGATCTGCATCTCACCGGCCCTGGCCGCAAAAATCTACGGCCCAGGCGTGACCTGCACCATCGGCAACGACACCGACACCGTCGCAGCCCTGGACAAAATGGGCGCCTCCCATCAGGAGTGCGCGGTTGAAGATATCGCCGAAGACACCGCGCGCAAGCTCGTGAGTACGCCGGCCTATATGCTCGGCAAGAACATCAGCGAGGTGGCTTCAGGCATCAACAAGCTGGTGGATCGGGTGTTGGAACTGACCCACGAAAACGACTGATCCGCTCACACAACACTAGATTTTGGTGAGCGGGCTTGCCCCGGGCGAGGTACGGAAGTCAGGCGGGGCGCATCAACTGGGTGAGGATGCGGTCGAGCGAGTTGGCGAACGCCTGCTTATCCTTCTCGCTATGGGGCGGCGGCCCACCGCCCATCTGGCCTTGCTCACGCAGATCGGTAAACAGGTTACGCACCGCCAACCGCTCACTCATGTTCGCGGGGCTGAACTCCTTGCCCCGCGGGTCGAGCGCCGTGACACCCTTTTTCACAAGGCGGTCGGCCAACGGCACATCGCTGCAGATCACCAGTTCGCCGGGCACGGCGTGCTCTACCAAGTAATCATCCGCCGCGTCCGGACCACTGGGCACCACGATCAGCTTCACGCAGGCAAAGCTCGGCTTGATCTGGCTCTGCCCAGCCACCAGCACCACCTCGAACTGGCGTTTGAGGGCAAACTTCACCACTTGGTCCTTGGCCGCCCGAGGGCAGGCATCGGCGTCAATCCATACCCGCATAGTCAAGCCGTCACGCGGCGTTTTTCGGCCAAACGACTGCGACCATACAGCACCACAATCGCCAGGATCGCTAAGGCCTGGGCGCTCAACGAATACGCGTCGGCGTGGATACCCAGCCAGTCGAAATCAAAGAATGCCACTGGCCGCGTGCCGAAGATGCCGGCTTCCTGCAACGCCTTGACGCCATGTCCGGCGAACACCACCGACAGCGCGCACAGTAGCGCCGCGTTGATGCCGAAGAACAGCGCCAGCGGCAACCTCGCCGAACCGCGCAGGATTACCCAAGCCAGGCCCACCAGCAGCACCAGCGCCGTTGCACCGCCCGCCAGCACAGCGTTGTGCCCGGCCGGGCCGGCTTGAAGCCACAGGGTTTCGTAGAACAGGATTACTTCGAACAGCTCGCGGTATACCGAGAAGAACGCCAGCACCGCGAAACCAAAACGCCCACCACCGCCCACCAAGCTGCTCTTGATGTAGTCCTGCCACGCCGCTGCATGGCGGCGATCATGCATCCAGACGCCCAGCCACAGCACCATGACACTGGCGAACAGTGCCGTGCAGCCTTCAAGCAATTCGCGCTGGGCCCCACTGACATCAATGACATACGCCGCCAATGCCCAGGTGGCCAAGCCCGCCAGCAACGCCAGGCCCCAGCCGACGTTAACGCTACGCACCGCCGATTGCTGGCCGGTGTTACGCAGGAAGGCAAGGATCGCTGCCAGCACCAAAATTGCTTCCAGGCCTTCGCGCAGCAGGATCAGCAGGCCTGAGATGTAGCTCAACGACCAACTCAAACCGTCGCTGCCCAGCAAACCGGCGGATTCGGTGAGCTTGCCCTTGGCCACGTCCAGGCGCTGCTGCACCTGCTCAATCGGCAAGCCATCCTGCAACGACTGACGGTAGGCCATCAGGGCCTTCTCGGTGTCTTTGCGCACGTTAGCATCGACGTTATCCAGGGAGCTTTCCACCAGCTCGAAACCTTCCAGATAAGCCGCTACGGACAGGTCGTAGGCTTGTTCGTGGTCGCCATTACGGAACGCGGCGAGGCTTTTGTCCAAGGTCGTTGCGGTGTAGTCGAGCAACTGGGCCGGGCCACGCTTGACCTGCGGTGGTTGCGCACGCTGGGCGCGGAAGGTTGCGGCAGCGGCCGGGCCGTCTGCGGCCAACACTTCGTTGGGGGTTCGGCGAGCCAGATCGGCGAGGTTGAAGGGCTGCTCACTTTTTGCCGCAGCCGGGTCAGCGGTGAAGCCAGCGATGTAGGTCGCCAGGTCCCAACGCTGACGGTCGTCCAACTGATCGGCAAAGGACGGCATATCGGTGCCTTCGACGCCCAGGCCCAGGGTGTTATAGATCGCGTAGAGGCTCAGACGATCCAGGCGCGCGGCATCCCGCAGGTTGGCAGGCGGCGGTGTGAGGCCCACGCCCGCCGGGCCATCACCCGCGCCGGCAGTGCCGTGGCACACCGAGCAATGCTGGGCATAGAGCGGTGCACCGCGCGTCGGGTCGGGCGTGATGGCCGGGGCCTGACTGACTTCATACGCGACGGCCAACTTGGCGCCCAACTGACGGGCCTGCCGGGCGACGGTCGCGCCATCCTCATGCGCGTTGACAGCTGACAGTAATTCATCAACGCCCTTTACCAGCTCGGCACGCTCGGGTCTTTGCGGCAAGTCCGCCACCAACCCCTGCAACACCCCGAGAAACTCCACCTGCTCGCGAAATTCCGAATCATCCACCACCTTGCCCGCCTCCACCGTCGGCGGATAGTCAGCGCCAATGTAGTCCAGCAAATGCAGGGCTTGTGGCGCGCCTTCGGCAGTTGCCGCCAACAGGTTGGAGCTGCACGACATCAACGCCGGCAACATCAGCCAGGCGAGAAAACGGAAGGGGGCAGTCATGAACGAATCTCAAAGGGAAATACGAAGTAACACATTGTTAAGGCTTATCCGGTTTGACTCAAGGTGTAAGTGATGGGGTGCGGATAAGGACCCTGGATTTTTGCAGTCGAATAGTGGCACTTCGGCATGGCTTACCCATATAGGCTCCAAATCAGTTCACTCAAACAGGTAACAGCTATTAACCGCGAGGATCTGGCCATGCTCTGGAGAACTCCCACAGCCACTCAACCGTACTGGGCCTGACGCTGGTGGAGGATTTCAGCCGGTCAACACACGCACCTTTGAGATCACCTCGGCATTTACCACCACGGTGAGGGCCAGGACACCAAACTGGTGAACAGCCGCAATGTGCGCGTTAGCCTGAACCGCCCGAATGGTATGAAAGAAGTGGCAAAGGCACTCGGAGAGGATGTGGAGCAATTGGGTGGTGGGCATCAAGCGCCCAACCTACCGGTGTTGCGTAATAACGTGCCTAGGAATGAAGCGCCGAAGACTTTGCGCAGAGCGGTGATCCTCTGGGCGACACAAACCCAATGTGAGAGGGGGCTTGCTCCCGATAGCAGTGTCTCAGTCAGTTTAGCTGAAGCTGAGACACCGCCATCGGGAGCAAGCCCCCTCCCACACTTTTGACCCCGTTTCTTCAGTTATGCCGTGGCGCGGTGCAAGCTGGCCAGGAAACCCGCAGCCCCAACGAACAATCCGGCAAACGTGCGGTTAACACGTTTTTGCTGCTTAGGCGTACGCAACAGCCGCAGCACTTTTGACGCCAATCCCGTATATCCCGCCATCACGATCATATCGACGCTGATCATCGTCGCGCCCAGGATCAGATACTGGATCAGCAAAGGCGCCTGCGGGTTCACGAACTGCGGCAGTACCGCCAACATGAACACTAGGGCTTTTGGATTGCTGGCGTTGACCAGAAAGCCACGGAACATCATCGCCATCGGCTTGCCGATCGGACGTGGCGCCGCGTCATCGGTCATGTCCATGGGCAAGGCGCGCCATTGCTTGATAGCCAGGTACACCAGGTACGCCACACCAAACCATTTGATCGCATAGAACGCGGTCGACGACGCCGCCAGAATGGCACCCAAGCCGCCCGCCACCACAGCAATCTGCATCGCCAGGCCCAATTGCAGGCCAATGGCGTTCCAATAACCGCGCACGAAACCATATTGCAGGCCGCTGGACATCGAAGCGATGGCACCGGCGCCAGGGGAAAGGGAGATGATCCAACTGGCCAGGAAAAAGGCCAGCCACGTATCGAGTGCCATTGCACACCTCGGGAGAGAGTCAGCGATTGTTGTGCCTAAAGCTAACTCCGCCGACCAGAGGCTGGCTATAGATTTTTACGCGCGGTGAATGCTAGCGGTCACCAGGAAACACATGGGTGCCTGGCCAGCGTCGTACAGAGCGTTGGAAGAATAGGCTGTTTGGGACCTGCACCATCGCGCTGTCGGTGCCGGCTTCCGCCACTTCGATCAGCGTGGTGTAGAGCAGATTGATTGCCACCACACGGCCTTTCACCCCCGGTTTGTCGACCGTATCCACCAGCTCGACGATGTCACCAATGCGGAACGGCCCAACGGTGAAGATTAAGATCGCGCACAGCAGGTTCGACAGCACCGACCACATCGCGAAGAACGCTACGGCGGCAACCGCAACAAACCCCGACAGCGCCGTCCACAACACCGTGGCGGACACGCCCAGGCGACCCAGCACGAAGATCAGCGCACTGCCCATGATCAGCCAGCGCAAGCCACCGCGCAGCGGCATCAACAGTTGCGGCGGAAACGGGTAGCGCTCACCCAAACGGGTCAGGCCTTTGGCAACGAAACGCTGGGCGAGGTATGCGCCCAGCAGGATCAGCAGGATTTGTACGCCGATCCACGCGGGCTCGACCCATTGCGTGGGTATCGGCAACTGCAACGCCTCCATCAGGACAGCGCCTCCAGCTCCGCTTGCAGGGTTTCAAGCAGTTCGAGGGCTTCCATCCAGGTTTCCTCCAACTGCCCTTCACGGACCTTGAGCTTGGCCTGCTCGGCCAGCAGGTCACGCAGCTCGTCCTTGCGGGCCGCCTCGTATACAGCGCTGTCGCCCAAACTGGCTTCGATCTTGGCCAGGCGCTCGTGAACCTTGCCCAGCTCGGCTTCGAGCTTGTCGGCTTCGCGCTTATGCGGCGCCAACTGTTGGCGCAATGCAGCAGCAGCCTGACGTTGAGCCTTCTTGTCAGTCTTATCCGGGTTAACCGGTGTGTTGCTGACCGGCGCGTTACGCAGACGGTAATCCGTCAGCCAGCGTGCGTAGTCATCGAGGTCGCCGTCGAACTCTTCGACTTTGCCATCTGCGACCAGCAGGAAGTTATCGGTGGTGCTCTTGAGCAAGTGGCGATCGTGAGACACCACCAGCACCGCACCGCTGAACTCCTGCAGGGCCATGGTCAGCGCCAGGCGCATTTCCAGGTCCAGGTGGTTGGTGGGTTCATCGAGCAGCAGCAGGTTTGGGCGGTCCCAGGCGATCAGCGCCAAGGCCAGGCGGGCTTTTTCGCCACCGGAGAAGTTCAGCACCGGCTCATCGATACGCGCACCACGGAAGTCGAAACCACCTAGGAAATCACGCAGGGTTTGCTCGCGCTCGGTCGGCGCCAGGCGTTGCAAGTGCAGCAACGGACTTGCCTTGGAATCGAGAGAGTCCAGCTGATGCTGGGCGAAGTAGCCCACCACCAGGTTCTCACCACGAGTCAGGCGGCCGGCCAAAGGTTGCAGTTCGCCCGAGAGGTTCTTGATCAGGGTCGACTTGCCCGCGCCGTTGGGGCCGAGCAAACCGATGCGCGCGCCTGGCGTGAGCTGCAGTTTGACCTTTTCCAGGATGGTTTTTTCGCCATAACCCAGGCGAGCATCCGAGAGGTCCAACAAGGGACTGGAGATCTTCACCGACTCGCGGAACACAAAGTCGAATGGCGAATCGACGTGGGCCGCCGACAGTTCTTCCATGCGCTCCAACGCCTTGATCCGGCTTTGGGCCTGACGGGCCTTGGTGGCCTGGGCCTTGAACCGTGCGATGTAGCTTTCCATGTGCGCACGCTGCGCCTGCTGCTTCTCGAACGCCTGCTGCTGCTGGGCCAGGCGCTCGGCACGCGCACGTTCGAACGCGGTGTAGCCGCCACGGTAGAGGGTGATCTTCTTCTGTTCGACGTGGGCGATGTTGTCGACCACAGCATCGAGGAAATCCCGGTCGTGGGAAATCAGCAGCAAGGTGCCCTGGTAGCTCTTGAGGAAGTCTTCCAGCCACAGGATCGCATCGAGGTCCAAGTGGTTGGTTGGTTCGTCGAGCAGCAACAGGTCCGAGGGGCACATCAGCGCCTGGGCCAAGTTAAGGCGCATGCGCCAGCCACCGGAAAAGTCGGCGACCTGCCGATCCATCTGCTCGTTGGTGAAGCCAAGGCCGGCAAGCATCTTGCGGGCGCGGGCGTCGGCGGTGTAGCCGTCGGCGCTGTCGAGTTCCGCGTGCAGGCGGGCCTGTGCGGCGCCATCCTGGGCTTTCTCGGCCTCGGCCAGGTCGTGTTGCACCTGGCGCAGACGCAGGTCGCCATCGAGCACGTAGTCGATCGCGATGCGGTCCAGGGTGTCGATCTCCTGGCGCATATGGGCGATGCGCCAGTCGGCGGGCAGCAAGCAGTCCCCGGAATCCGGGGTCAGCTCACCCAGCAACAGGGCAAACAACGTGGATTTGCCGGCGCCGTTGGCACCGATCAGGCCGGCTTTGTGACCGGCGTGCAGGGTCAGCTCGGCGTCTTCGAGAAGACGTTGCGGGCCACGCTGTAATGTTAGGCTTTGAAGTCGGATCATAATGGCGGCGGAGTCTACCAGCTTCGTTGCCCGCTGGCTTGGGTGTGAATATGTGCGCTGACCTGTGGAGCTTTGCCCTCTCGACTTACGCCCGTCCGGGCGTGGAAGCCGCTTGTCTGCGCTTGCAGGAACAAGGAGCGGATGTGTGCCTGCTGCTGTGTGGGGCATGGCTGGAACATCGTGGCGTGGCGCTGACCTGCGAGCGCATTCAAGCGTTAACACAGATAGCCGGGCCGTGGCAGAAGCAAGTCATCGAGCCCTTGCGACAAGTGCGCGTGCAATGGCGGACGTTGGCGCAGCAGGACGAACAGCTGGCGGCGTTACGGGAGCGGGTCAAAGCCCTGGAGTTGGAGGCGGAGCGCGGGCTACTGACACGCCTGGAGGCGCTGGCACAGAACTGGATGAGCGCAGAGGTGAGCGGGGGTCAGAAATGGCTTGAAGGACTGGGGGCTGAGGCGGCCAACAACCTTGACCACGACGCGCTGCAACACTTGCGCGCCGTGGCCACCGGCACTTAGGAAGCGCTGGTTGGGGTGGTGTTCGATGCTGCCGGTGCAGGAGTGCTGCTGGCCGGTGCTGTTGGAGCGGTGGAGGCTGTCGGGGCGGTTGCAGTTGTTGCTGGTTTTGCAGCAGCAGGCTTAACAGCTGGTTTTGCAGCTGGTTTTGCAGCGGCAGGCTTAGCAGCTGGCTTGGCGGCTGGCTTTGCAGCAGCAGTCTTGGCAGCTGGCTTGGCGGCTGGTTTTGCAGCAGCAGTCTTGGCAGCTGGCTTGGCGGCTGGTTTTGCAGCAGCAGTCTTGGCAGCTGGCTTGGCGGCTGGTTTTGCAGCAGCAGTCTTAGCAACTGGCTTGGCGGCTGGTTTTGCAGCAGCAGTCTTAGCAACTGGCTTGGCGGCTGGCTTTGCAGCAGCAGTCTTAGCAGCTGGCTTGGCGGCTGGTTTTGCAGCAGCAGTCTTAGCAACTGGCTTGGCGGCTGGTTTTGCAGCAGCAGTCTTAGCAGCTGGCTTGGCGGCTGGTTTTGCAGCAGCAGTCTTAGCAACTGGCTTGGCGGCTGGTTTTGCAGCAGCAGTCTTAGCAGCTGGTTTTGCAGCAGCGGTCTTAGCAGCTGGCTTGGCGGCTGGTTTTGCAGCAGCAGTCTTAGCAGCTGGCTTAGCGGCTGGTTTTGCAGCAGCAGCCTTAGCAGCTGGCTTGGCGGCGGCTTTGGCGGGTGCCTTCGCTGCAACTGCTTTTGCAGGTGTACGAGCGCCCAGCACTTTCGCCACGGCTTCTTTAACACGACCAACGCCCTGGGCCAATTTCAGGCTTTCCTGAGCATCTTTCTTGAGTTGGGAAATGTACGCGCGCGTTTCAGCTTGGCGATCCTTGAGGGCGTCCAGCAGGTCCTCAAGTTCTTTGACAGCGTCTTTGGCTTTGGCTTGTGCCTTGGCCTTGCCGGCGGTGGCGGCGTCTTGCAGTTTGGTACGGGATTTATGCAGCTTTTCTTGCGCCTTACCGCGTTGTTTTTCCAACTTGGCGAGCAGTTTTTCTGCATCGGCCAACGCTTGGGAACACGCGCTTTCCAGATGTTCGAGCAGGCTGCTCGACAGTTGTTGGAGTAAGTGCAACGGGGTATTAACAGGCTTCTGTTTGGCCGACATGGTTTACCTCCTGGCTGACGTGGGTGCGGCTCATACTAGCCCTCTGCTCTTACCGCCGCTAGGGCATGTTGACAGTATCGTTTGCCTTGCGTTGCACGGTACGAAAATTCTTATCGATATATCGAAAACACGCGACACTTTTTACCCTTTCACACTGGCATAATCCGTCGCACTTTCGGCGGGAGAATGCCCATGTCGCGTTACCTTTTTCTTGTTCTGGGCTTGGCAATTTCCGTAGCCAATGCGGGCGAGAAATCACCCTCCAAAACGGCAGACCAAGAGCAGCACGACCTTGCCTACAGCCTGGGCGCCAGCCTCGGTGAACGCCTGCGCCAGGAGGTGCCGGACCTGCAGATCCAGGCGTTGATCGAGGGCCTCAATCAAGCCTATCAAGGCAAGCCGCTGGCGTTGGATAACAAGCGCATCGAACAGATTCTTGCCCAGCATGAAGCGCAGGCCGAAGCCGACGCCCAAGCACCCAAAAGTGAAAAGTCGCTCGCAGCTGAACAGCAGTTTCTAGCCAAGGAAAAAACGGCAAAAGGGGTGCGCGAATTAGCTGACGGAATCCTGCTCACGGAACTGACACCCGGCAGCGGCAGCAAACCTGGAGCTAATGATCAGGTTCAAGTGAAATACGTTGGACGGTTACCCGATGGCACAGTCTTCGATCAGAGCACACAGCCCCAGTGGTTTCGCCTGGACAGTGTGATCAGCGGCTGGAGCAGTGCGTTACAACAGATGCCGGTGGGAGCGAAATGGCGCTTGGTGATCCCATCATCCCAAGCCTACGGTGCCGACGGCGCGGGCGAGTTGATCCCGCCTTACACGCCATTGGTATTCGAGATCGAGTTACTCGGCACTCGCCAATGATCCAATAAAAAACGGTGCGTCATGCGCACCGTTTTTTTAAATCACCGTTGAGGATCAAGCCTGAGTGGCTGGCTCTTCCTTGTGGGCATTGTGCAGCACTTCGATCAAGCAATCTTCCAGTTCGAAGCGCTCATGCAACAGCGCGCCCAACTCCTTGAATTTTTCGGCAACGCAGTTTCCGGCATCACACAGGTCGGTGAACGCCAGCAGCTTCTCGGTGATGACATCAATGCGTGGGTAAATGGTTTCGGCCAAGTCGAGACCACGTTGATCGTCGAAGGCTTCGGCCTCCTTGGTCAGCTGCTCGTAGACGCCGAAGTGGCCGGCCGACACGTAGTCCACCAAGACACCACAGAAATCCTGCAACGGCTCGCGATTCTCACCCAGTGCCTCAGGCTTGGCGCCGAGAGCATCAAAGGCCCGAACCAGTTCGTGACGTGCCTTCAACCAGCTGTCGATCAGCTTGTGCACCCCACCCCAGCGTTCCTGAGCATTCTGACAACTTTCCAGCATGATGATCTCTCTTCCCTATAGGGGCGCTGCCGCCTGATGCCCGCGCAACACTTCAAGGAGTAAGCCGCAGCGGGACAAGGCCGCATCTGACAAGCAAACGGTTTTAATAACGCGTGCGGGCCAGATTATGCCCGCACGACTATGGCTTCAAGGTACGCAGGAGAGAAAGTTCATACAAGTGTTTAATCCCATCCTACAAACCGCGACCTTCGTTCAGCGCCCTACCGGACGCAGGGGACGGCTCAAATACAGCCGTGAAAACTGTATGACACCGAGGACTAGCATGCCCAGGAAGAACAACAGGCTCCATTCGGGAAGGCTCAAGTCGAACAGCGTCCAGCTTATTTCCACACAATCGACGGTACCCTCGACCACCAATCGTAAGGCCTGCCACACCGAGAGGTTATCGATCATGTGGCTCAGGCTGGGCCAGCAATCGGCGGCCTGATCCGGTGCGGCATTTTGCAGCAGCACCTGACGCACAGCGGTAACGGCACCCAACAATGCACATCCCATGCTCGTCAGCCCGTACAGGTAGTAAGTGGATCGACTGGATGAATGGATAGCGGCAACCAGATTGATGAGCGTGAATGCGGCCAGAAAGGCCCGTTGTATCTGGCACAGGAAGCACGGGCGTAACGATGCACCGAACTCAAGATAGAAGGACGCCCCCAACGTCAGCGCACCCGCCATGAACGCAAGAAAAAACAAGGAGCGTGAAGGGGCCAAAGACATGCTTTATCCGCACAGCGAGAGATAGGTCGTTACGGTAGAGGAAAGGCCCGACCCCTTTCAATACGCGACAGAGCAGACAGTTCTGTGAGATCGCAGGGATATCCCGCATAAGCATGAAAGACTTCGAGCATCCCAGTGTAGGAGTTTGCAGTAGAGCGCTTAAAACCCAGCATCTGCTGGGCATTGAAGGGCTAACTCTCAGACGTATCTGAGCAAACCCTCCATTCCTTTCCTACATCAAGACCGGGTAGGAACTGGCAGGGGAGAGGCCAGTAAGCGGTTATCCAGCAGACCCAAACCTTCTTGGAACAGTTGGTTGCTGCGCTCGGTATCACCCAACTGGGCCAATAACCGCGCCAGCTCGGCACACGCCTCAGGATTACGCTGCACTTGAAGGCTACTTTCCAGATAATCCCGTGCCTTGCCCCATAGGCTGTTTTGCAAGCACAGACGACCCAACGTCAGCAGCAGGCTGGCATCACCCGGATGATCCTTGAGCCACCCCTCGGCAAACTTCAATTGCCGGGCCTGGTCACCGCCGCGCAGCAGGCCGTACAGACGAATCAGGTGGCTGTCATAGCCGCGCTTGATAGCACCGCGCAACGCCTCCTCCGCCTTGGCATCGGCGCCCAGCTGGCGCAGTTGCTCAGCGTAAGCCAGCACCAACTGCGGCTCCTGACGCTGAGCCGAAGTGAGTTGCTGCCAGGCCCGCTCAAGGGACTGCAAACCCGCTTCGCCCTGCTCTTCGCGCTGAGCAGCCAGGCTCAGGTTCTCTCCCCAGGCACGGCGCTCCAACTCGGCCAGTTCGCTGGCAGGCAGCACTTTGTCCTTGCGCAGCTCCGGCAGCAGTCGAATGACCGAAGACCAGTCGCCTCGCTGCTGGTGCAAACGCTGCAATTGGCGCAATACCTGGGCGTTATGGGGATGACGCTCGTGCATGACCTGCAAGGTCGTCAGCGCGCCGTCAGTATCGCCACGGTCCAACTGCAATTGCGCATGGCTCAACGCGACCGCCAACTCCGCTTGGGGCTGACGCTCCAGCGCACGCGCCAGCAAACCGTCGGACTCCTCATAACGACCCTGCTCATTCGCCGCACGGGCCGCGCCCAGGTAGTACAACAAAGGCTGGCGCTCAGCTTCAGCTGCACGATGCAGATGACGCTCAGCGCTGGCCCAGCGGCCCTCAGCGAGGTCCATCTGGCCCTGTTCGATGGCGATCTGCACACGGCGACTGCGGTTACGCCGAGACCACGGGTTGACCACGCCACCGGAGGTGGTCAACAGGCTCAGCAACACGCGAATCAGGTAAATGGCGAGGCCGATGGCAAACACTGCTACCACGGTCGCCCATAGGCTCGACTCGTAATGCAGCACATGAGGATAGGTAATCAGCACATAGCCGGTGTGTTTCGAAATGCCCACAGCGAGTGCCAGGGCGATCGCAACCACCAGCACCAGGATCACATAGAAACGCTTCATCGGCTCTACTCCTGGATCGCCGGCTTGCCAGCCGCCGCCTTAGCTTCGTCAGCAGACACATGACGACGTTCTAGGTACGCCTGCACCGCAGCCAGACTCGCCGCCAGGTCCGGTGTCACTACCGACACAGCTTTTGGCTCAAGCTCGGCGATACGCGCCAGCATCGCCTTGCTCTGCGGATTGTCCTGGTTGAAGTTGTCCTGCAACACGCTGCGCGCCTCGCCCAGCGAACGGCTGTACACCGCCGACTCTCCATTGAGCGCCGCCCATTGCGCCTGCTCCAGCGCCAGGCTCAGGGCCAGGCGAACTTGGTTCAGCCCCTGACCGGCGAGCAGTGGTCGAATGTTATCGTCGGGATTGAAGTCGATGCGGAAGTAACGGGAAATCTGCTCCCACCACTGTCTCCAGCGGCTATCCGTATCAGTGCTTGGACGCCCCTGCCCAGAGGGCTCGGTGAGTTGATATTCAGGGGCAATGGCTGCCAACTGCACAACCTGGTCACGCAAGGCTGCCAATTGCAGGTAGAGCCCGGTACGGTCCGGCTGCTCGGTACTGCGCAACGCGGCCAGGCTCTTGGCCAATTGTTCTCGCGCAGCGTAGGAACCTGGATCGCTCTGCTCGCGAAGAATCTCGTCGGCGCCCTGCACCAGCGCCTGGGCACTGTTGATATCTTGCAGGGCGGACAGCCGCAAACTCGCCAGACGGATCAAGTGCTCGGCCTCGGCCAGGCGCCAGTCTTTACGGCTGGCCCCCAGCACGGTTTCCAGACGCTGGTTAAGGCGCTGCTGATCACCTTGCAACTGGGCGACCAGACGGCGGCGCTCTTCCAACTCGTCAGCGCCCGGCAACTGGGCCAAGCGCGCAGCCAGTTGCTGCTGACTTTGCTTGAGGGACTGGGATTGGTCATTCAGGGTCTGCACCTGACCCAGCTGCTGCTGGCTGCTGGCTTGCAGGGCGCGGACCTGCCAGATCCCCCAACCCCCGGCAGCAACCCCCACGGCGCCAAGCAGCAAGGCGACAACTGCCAGGCCATTGCCACGGCGCGGCGTGGTGACCGGTGACTCAACCGGCGCATCGAGTGCGGGTTGGGTTTCATCTTTAGGCAAGGCTGTTTCGCTCACGTATCCGTCCTTTGCGTATCAGAGAGTGGGAACGGGATGACTCCGTAACGCCACTAACAAAGCCGCGGCACTCGCGCCGCGACAATCCACAACTTTTTCTGCGCCAGCAGCCCGTGCCATCTCGGCGACTCGTGGGCTGGGCACGAACAACGGCAGCTGTGCCACCTGTGGCCAATCGGGGCCGGCCAAGGCTTGCAGGTGCAAAAAACCCTGCCCACTGCTGACCACCAGGCCGTTCAAGCGTTCCAACTGGATGCGTTGCACCAGCACACCGGCGTCATAGGTCGGCAGGAAACGGCGGTACAACTCCAGATAGTCGACACTAGCACCTTGCTCGCGCAAACGCTCCGCCAGCAACTCTCGACCGCCCTCGCCACGCAGAATCAACACCCGTGAATCGCGGCACGCGATAGCCTCGCGCAACGCCGGTAATTGAAGCAAGGCCTCGCTGTCGTCGCCGCTTTGGGGATAATGAATGTTCAGGCCCTGATCGGACAGTACCTGCGCTGTTGCCGCGCCGACGCTGAACCAAGGCATTTGTGGCTTGGGATGATGAGCCAACTGCTGCAGGGCAAGGCGCGCAGCGGGCTTGCTCACCACGATCACCGCGCAATAGCGATGCAGGTCACGGAAGACAGCCTGTTGCTCGGGCGTGATGGGTAAAGGCTCAGTGTCCAGCAGGGGCAAACTGCTGCTGAAAATGCCGGTTTCAGATAACGACGCCGCCAGGGCGGTCGATTCCTCTGCAGGCCGCGTCAGCAGCACTCGCCACCCACTCACTGCGGACCGGCCTCACCGTAGACTTTTTGCAGAATGGCACCAGCGCCTTTATTCAGGAGTTCTTCAGCGACCTGGATACCCAAGGCCGTGGCATCACGCTGCGGCCCGCGCACTTCGGCCGTCAACAAGGTGCCGCCGTCAGGGTCGCCGACCAGGCCACGCAGCCACAGGTCTTCACCTTCGAGCACGGCGTAGCAAGCAATCGGCACTTGGCAGCCGCCATTGAGGTGCTTGTTCAGAGCTCGCTCGGCTGTGACACGCACTTCGGTATCGTGGTGATCGAGCGGCTTGAGAAGTTCGTGGATTTGGCTGTCGGCGGTGCGACATTCGATGCCCACGGCGCCCTGCCCACCCGCTGGCAAGCTGTCTTCGACGCTGATGGCGGAGGTGATGCGATCTTCGAAACCCAGCCGGATCAAACCAGCGGCAGCCAGGATGATCGCGTCATATTCGCCAGCATCCAGCTTAGCCAGGCGAGTGTTGACGTTGCCACGTAGAAAGCGGATCTGCAGGTCTGGACGGCGGGTCAGCAGCTGGGCCTGACGACGTAAGCTGGAGGTGCCGACGATGCTGCCCAGCGGCAGCTCATCCAGGGATGCATAGGTGTTGGAAACGAAGGCATCACGCGGGTCTTCGCGCTCGCAGATGCAAAAAAGGCCCAGGCCTTCGGGAAAGTCCATGGGCACGTCTTTCATCGAGTGCACGGCGATGTCGGCTTCGTTTTCCAGCAGCGCAGTTTCCAGTTCCTTGACGAACAGGCCCTTGCCCCCGATTTTCGACAGTGGCGAGTCAAGCAGCTTGTCGCCGCGACTGACCATGGGCACCAGGGACACCGTGAGGCCGGGATGGGCCTGTTCAAGGCGTGCTTTGACGTATTCGGCCTGCCATAAGGCCAGAGCACTTTTACGGGTGGCGATGCGGATTTCGCGAGAGGACATGGATCAATCCGTACTGAATAGATACGGCAGATAATAACAGCTCAGGCAAATGCGCTTTGATTTGAATCAGCAAGTGCGGGGCCTCCCTGGCCACGTCGCACCGGGATAAGGAATGCAGGCCTCGCTACAGCCCTCGAACTAAAGCTGCTGCATCATTTTGCGCACGCCCGCGACATGGCGTCGACTGACGATCAACGCATCGCCGTTAAGCCCTTTAAGGAACAACTGGAAGTGCCCCAGAGGTGTGCGTTGAAGACGTTCGATCCGCTCGCGGGCCACCAGCGCATTGCGGTGGATACGCACGAAGCGTTCGCCGAACTCATCCTCAAGGGCCTTGAGCGGCTCATCGAGCAACACTTCGCCAGCCTCATGTCGCAGGGTCACGTACTTGTGATCGGCAATAAAATAAACAACCTGGCTCAGTGGGATCAGCTCAATCCCTTTGCGCGTACGTGCGCTGATGTGGCTGCGCGGCCCGTTACCACTTTGGGCGGCAGGCTGGGTCAAGGCTGCCAGTTGGGCGCGGTTGGGGCGCTCGGCTTTCTTCATGGCCTTGAGCAAGGCTTCGGCAGTCACTGGTTTAATCACAAAGCTGACGCCACTGGCTTCCAGCGTCTGCTCAGCAAACTCTTCTTGCGCGGCGCATAACACCACGGCGGGTGGCGATTCTCGCTCGCTCAGCCGGGCGGCGACTTGCAGGCCATCAAGGCCCGGCATGCGGATATCGAGCAACACCAGGTCGGGCTTGAGGCTGTCGATCAGCGTCAACGCCTCCTCCCCGTTGGTGGCACTCGGCTCAAGGACTGTATAACCCTCAAGTTCACTGACCAAGCGGGTCAGTCGCTCGCGGGCTTGGGGTTCGTCATCAACGATCAGGACATTCATATAGCGCTGGATTCCTGCGTGAGTCTCGCACAAGGATAGCGTAGACAGGTGCGGTGACTTGCGTCACAGCGATCCACGCTAAGACTAGCGCGAGCGGCAAAAAGTGCCCTGACAGCGGCACCCATATTTACCCGGACCTGTTCAATAGCGCCCAAGACCTGCTGCCATCGGGCATCGTCGTAGGGTTTGCTGATACACAATCCGAATACCCCCCTTTTAAATGGATAGTCAGGCTCTGACCGCAATACCCGACTTTGGTGCATTCACACACTATCAGTCCAACTGTAGACGCTCACCGGAACGATATTGCGCAATCGTCAAATATCGTTTCGATAAACATCTACCTCCAGTCTCTTCCCGGACGCGTTCGGCGGCAAGGCACTTAGCCATCCTTTGCACAAATAAAAATGCCGACGACCCGCAGCACCGCCTCCACGGGCAACCCTGTTATTATCGCCGGCAGACTTCCACGCCTCTTTATTAAGCAGACCACGAGCGAATCCATGAGCACCGACAAGACCAACCAGTCCTGGGGCGGCCGCTTCAGTGAACCCGTCGACGCCTTCGTCGCCCGCTTCACCGCCTCCGTCACCTTCGACCAGCGCCTGTACCGCCACGACATCATGGGCTCCATCGCCCACGCGACGATGCTGGCCAAAGTCGGCGTGCTGACCGACGCCGAGCGCGACAGCATCATTGACGGCCTGACCACCATCCGCGGTGAGATCGAAGCCGGTACGTTCGACTGGCGCGTCGACCTGGAAGACGTGCACATGAATATCGAGGCCCGCCTCACCGACCGTATCGGTGTGACCGGCAAGAAACTGCACACCGGTCGTAGCCGTAACGACCAAGTGGCCACCGATATCCGCCTGTGGCTGCGCGATGAAATCGACCTGATCCTGTCCGAAATAACTCGCCTGCAAAAAGGCCTGCTGGAGCAGGCCGAACGCGAATCGGACACCATCATGCCCGGCTTCACTCACCTGCAAACCGCCCAGCCTGTGACGTTCGGTCACCACCTGCTGGCCTGGTTCGAAATGCTCAGCCGCGACTACGAGCGCCTGGTCGATTGCCGCAAGCGCGCCAACCGTATGCCATTGGGTAGCGCCGCGCTGGCTGGCACCACTTACCCGATCGACCGCGAGTACACCGCACAACTGCTGGGCTTCGACGCTGTGGGCGGCAACTCCCTGGACGGCGTCTCGGACCGTGACTTCGCCATCGAATTCTGCGCCGCCGCCAGCATTGCGATGATGCACCTGTCACGCTTCTCCGAAGAGTTGGTGCTGTGGACCAGCGCGCAATTCCAGTTCATCGACCTGCCGGATCGCTTCTGCACCGGCAGCTCGATCATGCCGCAAAAGAAAAACCCCGACGTGCCAGAGCTGGTCCGCGGCAAGAGCGGCCGCGTATTCGGCGCACTGATGGGCCTGCTGACCCTGATGAAAGGCCAGCCGTTGGCTTACAACAAGGACAACCAGGAAGACAAGGAACCGCTGTTCGACGCCGCCGACACCCTGCGCGACTCGCTGCGTGCCTTTGCCGACATGATCCCGGCGATCAAGCCAAAACACGCGATCATGCGTGAAGCGGCTTTGCGCGGTTTCTCCACGGCAACGGACCTGGCGGACTACCTGGTACGCCGTGGCCTGCCGTTCCGTGACTGCCACGAAATCGTCGGCCACGCAGTGAAATACGGCGTGGAAACCGGCAAAGACCTGGCAGAAATGAGTCTGGAAGAACTGCGCCAGTTCAGCGACCAGATCGAGCAGGATGTGTTCGCCGTACTGACCCTGGAAGGTTCGGTGAATGCGCGTAATCACATCGGCGGCACTGCGCCCGCGCAGGTGAAGGCAGCGGTCGTACGCGGCCAGGCGTTGCTCGCCAGCCGCTAAAAAATGTGGGAGGGGCTTGCCCCTCCCACACTTGGTCACTTTTTGGCCGCAATCATCGCCATAAACGCCGGCATCGCCGCCTCCCGGTCCGCTGCCACCTTTTGGGCGTTGGGCATGGCATGCAATCGCTCCAACAACGCTTTCGCCTTTGGCAACTCAGCCAGCAAATCCAATCCAAACAGCTTCTCGCCCACGCCACAGGCGAGGTTCACGCTGTACATGAAATACAGATCCGCAATCGTAAAACTTTCCCCCGCCACGTAAGGCGCGAACTTGCCGTGCCGACCTAAAGAACCAATCCCCAGCAGCAACTCAGCCTTGGATTTTTCCTTGATCGCCTCCGGCACCGGCATACCGAAAAACGCCTCGGCAAAACACGCGCGGGCGGGCAATTCGATGTACAGCTCGATTTCCCGGCACAGCGCCAGCACTTGGGCACGCTGGAATGGGTCTGCCGGCAACAGCGAAGGGCCTTCCTGGGTTTGCTCGATGTATTCGAGTATCACGCTGGTTTCGTTGATAAACCCCTGCTTTACGCCAAGCGCCGGTACCTTGCCGCGCGGACTGATTGCCAGGGCTTCCGGGGTTTGACCGGCATAGAAAGGTACCTCTTCAAACAGGAGCCCTTTCTCCAACAGCGCCAGTTTCACCATGTTGTAGTAGTTGCTGACCGAAAATCCGTAGAGCTTGAGCATCGCAAAGCCTCCAGGCCGTGTGCGGGGTTGGCTGCAAGAGTTATAGATCTTGGCGCCCAGCCTGACCAGCAGCATCACCTGCCTGAATGGAGGTAGACTGGCGCCCTTTCCTTGAGGAGCCTGCCATGAGCGAGCCGACCGATATCGACAGTGACGAAGAAGAATTCACCGAAAACACCCTGATCGAAGCGATCGAGAACCAGATCGAAAGCGACAATCCCCCCGCCGCCAAAGCGACCTTCAACAAACTGACCCTGGTGGGTTATGAACGCGAAGACATCCTGAATCTTATGGCCCACGTGCTGGCGTTCGAGATCGACGCGATGCTGGACGAGGACCGTGCCTTCAATACCGAATGGTATGAAACCGCGCTGCGGGCGCTGCCTGAGTTGCCGCCTGAAAAGGAATAATCCCGGCACGCAGCAACACGCTGGACAGTTCGGCAAAGTGCGTTCACCTTATGGCCTGCTAGCCTCTAATAAATTTTAGAAAGTCTGGAGTCCTTATGTCGTATACCCCTGAATTGGTTGCCGAACTGGAAATCCTTGTACTCTTCCCCTTGGACAGCACCAAGGAAGGTCTGAAGGTCCATCAGACCGCCGCTCCTACTGCCATCGCCGCTGCCAAGCGCCTCCATGCCAAAGGACTTATCGACCAGCCAGACGGGGGCTATCTGACCAGCCTCGGTCGGGACGCCGCAGAGCAGGCCCAAACCCTGCTGACTATTCTGACCACTGCCAGCACCAAAGAAGCAGCCTGATACCCGATACCGCCCATGGAGTCCGCTCACTGCGGATTCCAAGGGCGTTGCTGTGGGCCAGTTAAAATTCTGGCGTCAAAGACCATTTCCCCCTAAACCTCCTACGCCACTGGCTGTAAACTCCTACACGGCCGCCCACGTCGGGCCCTGCGAGCCACCGAGTTCGACATGACCCGCACCCATGAAATCCGCCCTGACTTGGACGAAGGCATCGACCGCAAGGTGCTGGCCCAATTGCGTGCGCGCTTCATGGCCCTCAATGAGGGGCGCATGGCGCGTGCCGTCGAGGGGCTGACGCCGCGCCAGCAAAGCGTGCTGACCCTCCTGCCACTGTTTTTTCACGTTAATCATCCGCTGTTGCCCGGTTATGTTTCGGGCAGCACGCCAGCCGGGCTTTCGAATTTCGAGCCCGACGCTCAGGCCTTGACCGAAGCCCAACGCCTGACCCGCTCGTTCTCTTACAAGCCGCGCCCGGTCAATCAGCCCAAGCCTATCCATGGCCTATTTCTGATGGGCAGCCTTGGCACCCTCGCCCAAGCGGATCAGAGCGATATGGACGTATGGGTGTGCCACGCCCCCGACTTGAGCGAAAACGAGCTGGCCGAACTGCGCAAGAAATGCCAACTGCTGGAAGCCTGGGCCCTCACCATGGGCGCCGAGGCACACTTCTTCCTGATCGAGCCAACGCGCTTCGTACTCGGCGAGCGCGACACCCAACTGAGCTCCGACGACTGCGGTACCACCCAGCATTACCTGCTGCTGGACGAGTTCTACCGCACAGCCATCTGGTTGGCCGGGCGCACGCCGATTTGGTGGCTGGTGCCGGTATACGAAGAGACCCGTTACGCCGAATTCACCCACACACTGCTCTCCAAGCGGTTTATCCGCGCCGATGAAACCCTTGACCTCGGCCACCTGGCACATATTCCACCCGGCGAATTCATCGGAGCCGGTCTATGGCAGTTGTTCAAAGGCATCGAGTCACCTTACAAATCGGTGCTCAAACTGCTGCTGACTGAGGTCTACGCCAGCGAACACCCCAACGTGCATTGCCTGAGCCTGCGCTTCAAGCGCGCGGTGTTCGCGAACCAGATGGACCTGGATGAGCTGGACCCATACATCGTGGTGTACCGCCGCATCGAGGAATACCTCAAGGCACGCAACGAGCCCGAACGCCTGGAATTGGTACGCCGCGCGCTGTACCTGAAGGTCAATCGCAAGCTCACCGCCGGCCAACGCACCAGCAGTTGGCAGCGACTGTTGCTGGAGCGCCTGGCCCGCGAATGGAGCTGGGACCAGCGTCAACTCGCCCTGCTGGACAGCCGCAGCCAGTGGAAAGTGCGTCAGGTGGCCTCGGAACGCCGCGCCCTGGTCAGCGAGCTGAACTACAGCTATCGCTTCCTGACCCAGTTTGCCCGGACCGAACAAACCGTCAGCCTGATCAACAAGCGCGACCTTAACGTGCTGGGCCGGCGCCTGTATGCCGCTTTTGAGCGCAAGGCCGGCAAGGTCGAATTCATCAACCCCGGCATCGCACCGGACCTGGCTGAAGACACCTTGACCCTGGTGCAGTCGCCCAACCGCAAGGAACCGGGCCAGCATCACTGGGGGTTGTACAACGGCAACCTCACGGCCCTGGAGTGGGAACACTTTGCGCCGATCAAGCGCAGCCGCGACCTGCTGGAAATGCTGACGTGGTGCCATCGCAACGGTGTAATCGACAGCAGCACGCGCCTGGCGCTGCACCCCGGCACCAGCGACATGACCGAATTCGAGTTGTTCAACCTGCTGGGCAGCCTGCAACAAACGGTCGCCCTGCCCCTGACCAGCGTCGATGAAATAAGCCTGCTGCGATCGGCGGTGCCCGAGGAAGTGTTACTGCTGATCAACGTCGGCGTCGACCCGCTCAAGCATCACCGCGACCTGAACATCCTGATGACCACCGAGCGCACCGACTCCCTGAGTTATGCCGGTGTTCGCGATAACCTGGTGCTGACCCTGGACCAAGTCACGCTCAACAGCTGGAACGAGGTGATGGTCAGCCGTTACGACGGCCCGCACGCTTTGCTCGATTGCCTGCGCGACTACCTCAACCAACTGCCATCGGACCGCCTGCCGCGTCTGCGGGTGCGCTGCTTCTGTCATAACCGTGCGCAGTTCATTGCCCAACGCGTGGAGGAAATCTTCGACACCGCGCAGAACCTGCTGCTGGGTCAGTCCAACCACCGCTACTTGCTGCAAGTTCAGCAGCACTACCACGTAATGGAGTTGATGCCGGGCCAAGCCACCCATGTGTCACTGGCAACCCAGGACGCGCTGATCGCCTACCTCAGCGAGGAGCTGGCCAGCTACAGCCCGCTGCATCTGGACACGATGGCCCTGGAAGACCACGACCTGGCGCTGCTGCTGCCCATGGGCATGGCTGATTGCGTGCAAGTGTTCTACCGGGTCAATGAGGATTTCGCCGAGCTGTATGTGCTGGATGAGTTCAACGCGCTCTGGCAGCAGCGCCTGCCGTTTCATGATGAGCAGAGCCTGCTGGCGCCTTTGCAGCGCTTTCTGCAATCCATCATCTATCGGCGGGATGCGTTGTCGCCGCTGGACACGCAACAACCCCTGGGCGCGGTGCAGACCTTGTATTACCAACTATTGCCGACAGGAAGCGGACGCGCCCGCGGGATCGAACCTCGGCCGGCGCCGCACAATCCAACGAACAAACCGTTTTACGACGTGCAGGCGATTATCGGCAAAGCAGCACACGGCAAGGTGGGCATTACCCTGTACTGCAATCAGCGGGAGTTTTCCGAATTGGAATTCGGCGACCAGCTATTTGCCGTGGTCGCCCAGGAGATCGTTGGACAGCGCCGGGAAACCGAGCGCTACCGTTGCTACATCACCGACCTGGATCTATCGGGCCTGCTCGGTGATGTGCAGAGCCCGAGCAACCTTTACCTGCGCTACAAGGCCGAGCTGGAGCTGTCGCTCAACGAGGCGCTGAGCCAGATTTAGAGAGTGAAGGCGCCGCCGTCTTTTGGCTGGCCTTCAACACTGAGCAATTCAAGCTTGAGGGTCTTGCCGCCAGGTGCCGGCCAGTCGATATGCTGGCCCACTTTCAGGCCTAACAACGCGCTGCCCACGGGTGCCAGGATCGAGATCTTGCCGGCGTCTGCATTGGCATCTTTCGGATAGACCAGCGTCAGGTGGTAGTCCTTGCCGCTGCCTTGCTCACGGCAATGTACGCTGGAGTTCATGGTCACGACACCCGCAGGCACTTCATCGTGGCCAACCACTTCTTCGGCGCGATCGAGTTCGGCTTGCAACGCTTCGACGCCGGGAGTTTCGTCGCCCAACCGGTCGATCAGTTGCTCCAGACGCTGCACGTCAAGACGGGTGAGGATGATGGACGGTGCGGTGGTCATGATTCAGGCAGACTCCTTTTTTCTGCACAAAAAAGCAAAACCCCGCCAAAAAAAGGCGGGGTTCTCGCGGGCCTCGATGAGTTGAGGCGTATCCGGACACTACCACAGCGTCACAAATAAACAAGACAGCCTCAGGCGTGCGCCCTGCGCTGCTCGGCCTCGGCGCAGATCACCCTGCGCCGGGCATCGTCGGCGGAGCGCCATTCGCGGATGTCTTCAACGTGACGAAAGCAGCCGAGGCAGACTTTTTGCTCATCCAGACGACACAAACTGATACAAGGTGACGGCACCGCCGGGCTGACATTACTGAACAGCGGCTTTGGCGGACGTACGGGCGCAGGCTGAGTCACGGTCAAATCTCGTCGAAATCCAGCTCGGCGCCGGTATATTCGTGGACCAGGCGCGTGAGCATCTCGCCCAACAACTCTTCACTCTTATCGCACTGCCATTTGCCGCTTTCTTCGTCGTAGTCGAAGTGAACGCCACCGGAGCGCGCCGCCAGCCAGAGCTGACGCAGGGGTTCCTGGCGACTGAAGATCAGTTGCTGGCCACTCTCGAACTTGACGGTCAGCACGCCGGCCGAGTTTTCCAGGTCCACATCCAGGCCGCTGTCGTCAAAAATATCTTCCAGCGCCTGCTGGGTCGCATCCACCAGGTCGTGAAAACGGGCTTCGGTCAAACTCATTGTGGCAACCTCAAAAGTGTCTGGTTTTGCTCAAGCGCCGCACGATACGGGCGAGCCTCGCCGATTGCAAAGGATACCGATTTCATTACCGATGACGGTATGAAATATCCTCTGCCAGCGTAGCCCGCTTCACCTTCATGTCGGCAAACCCCCGCCGGACGGGTATTTCGGCGCATAGGCAAGCTGGCGGGTGGTCGGTATACTCGGGCGCAATTAATGCATATTCAAGGATTTCGCCATGAAGCGCCTGATCTCTTCCCTTGCTGCGCTCGTCGCGGTCGCTTGCCTCGTTAGTGCCTGTGGTCAAAAAGGCCCGCTGTACCTGCCCGATGACAGCAAAGACCCGAATGAACAGGCGCAATCGTCGCAAAAGCCATCCAAAGCGCATAAGCACGACACCTACGAATAAGGGAGCTCCATGGACGCTTTTAACTACCGGGACGGCGAGCTGTTCGCGGAAGGCGTGGCGCTGTCCGCGATTGCCCAGCGCTTTGGTACCCCGACGTACGTGTACTCACGCGCTCACATCGAAGCTCAATACCGCTCCTTCACCGACGCACTCGACGGCGTACCGCACTTGGTGTGCTACGCGGTCAAGGCAAACTCCAATCTGGGTGTACTGAATGTCCTGGCGCGTATGGGCGCTGGTTTTGACATCGTCTCCCGTGGCGAGCTGGAGCGGGTACTGGCAGCTGGTGGCCAGGCTGACAAGATCGTGTTCTCCGGCGTCGGCAAGAGCCGCGAAGACATGCGCCGTGCCCTGGAAATCGGTGTGCATTGCTTCAACATCGAATCCACCGACGAGCTGGAGCGCCTGCAAGTCGTGGCCGCCGAAATGGGCGTACGCGCGCCGATCTCCCTGCGCGTCAACCCGGACGTCGATGCTGGCACCCACCCGTACATTTCCACCGGTCTCAAAGAGAACAAGTTCGGCATCGCCATTGCTGACGCCGAGGACGTGTATATCCGCGCCGCGCAGTTGCCGAACCTGGAAGTGCTGGGCGTCGACTGCCACATCGGTTCGCAACTGACCACTCTGCCGCCGTTCCTAGATGCCCTCGACCGCCTGCTGGCGCTGATTGATCGCCTGGGCGAATGCGGCATCTACCTGCACCACATCGACCTCGGTGGCGGCGTGGGCGTGCGGTATCGCGATGAAGAGCCGCCGCTGATTGCCGACTATATCCAGGCCGTGCGCGAGCGCATCGAAGGTCGCGACCTGACGCTGATGTTCGAGCCGGGCCGCTACATCGTCGCCAACGCCGGCGTGCTGCTGACCCAGGTCGAGTACCTCAAGCACACCGAGCACAAGGATTTCGCCATCGTCGACGCGGCGATGAACGACCTGATCCGCCCGGCGCTGTACCAGGCCTGGATGAATGTCACCGCTGTGACGCCTCGCGACAGCGAAGCTCGCGCCTATGACATCGTCGGCCCGATCTGCGAAACCGGCGACTTCCTCGCCAAGGATCGTCAGCTTGCGCTGGAGGAAGGCGATCTGCTGGCCGTGCATTCGGCTGGTGCCTACGGGTTTGTCATGAGTTCCAACTACAACACCCGCGGCCGTACCGCCGAGGTACTGGTGGACGGTGATCAAGCGTTTGAAGTGCGTCGCCGCGAGACGGTAGCCGAGTTGTATGCTGGCGAAAGCCTGCTGCCGGAGTAAGCCATGCTGCTGCGTTTTACCAAGATGCACGGGCTCGGCAATGATTTCATGGTCCTCGACCTGGTCAGCCAGCACGCGCACATCCTGCCCAAGCACGCTAAACAGTGGGGCGACCGGCATACAGGGATTGGCTTCGACCAATTGCTGATCGTCGAGGCGCCAAGCAACCCGGAGGTGGATTTCCGTTATCGGATCTTCAACTCCGACGGTTCCGAAGTGGAACAGTGCGGCAACGGTGCGCGGTGTTTCGCGCGTTTCGTGCTGGATAAGCGCCTGACCGCCAAGCGCCAGATCCGCGTCGAGACCAAGAGCGGTGTGATCGAGCTGGATATTCGCAGCGACGGCCAAATCAGCGTCAACATGGGCGCGCCGCGCTTGGTGCCAGCGGATATTCCGTTCCAGGCCAGCGAGCAGGCCACCAGCTACGCAGTCGATGTCGACGGCAAGATCGTCGACTTGGCGGCCGTCTCCATGGGCAACCCCCATGCTGTGTTGCGGGTCAACGACATCAACAATGCCCCCGTACATGAACTGGGGCCGAAGATCGAACACCACCCGCGCTTTCCGGCACGGGTCAACGTGGGTTTCCTGCAGGTGATCGACCGTTCCCGCGCGCAATTGCGTGTGTGGGAACGCGGCGCCGGCGAAACCCAGGCCTGCGGCACCGGTGCTTGCGCCGCTGCCGTGGCCGCGATCAGCCAGGGGTGGATGGATTCGCCGCTGCTGATCGACCTGCCCGGTGGACGCCTGTCCATCGAATGGGCAGGCCCTGGCCACCCGGTTCTGATGACCGGGCCGGCCTCGCGTGTATACGAAGGACAGGTCCGTCTATGAGTGAGCCAAGCTAATGACCGATAAGCCTCAAGTACCCGCACCCGCAACCCCGAGCGAAAGTCTGGAGGCCGCTGCTGTCGCGGCGTACCTTGAGGCGAATCCGGATTTCTTCGTCGAGCACGAAGAACTGCTGCCGGCGCTGCGCATCCCCCACCAACGCGGCGACACCGTGTCGCTGGTGGAGCGACAGATGAAGATCCTGCGCGAGCGCAATATCGAGATGCGTCATAAGCTCTCGCACTTGATGGACGTCGCCCGCGACAACGACCGCCTGTTCGACAAAACCCGTCGCCTGATCCTTGCGCTGATGGACGCCACCAGCCTGGAAGAAACCGTGATCGCCGTGGAAGACAGCCTGCGCCAGGACTTCCAAGTGCCATTTGTCAGCCTGATCCTATTCAGCGACAACCCGATGCCTGTAGGCCGCTGGGTCAGCGGCAGCGACGCACAGACCGCGATTGGCGGCCTGTTGTCCGAGGGCAAGACCATCAGCGGCACCTTGCGCGAGCATGAGCTGGACTTCCTGTTTGGTCCCGAACAGCTCAAGGAGATCGGCTCCACAGCTGTGGTCGCCCTCAGCCATCAAGGCTTGCATGGCGTGCTGGCTATCGCCAGCCGTGATCCTGCGCACTACAAAAGCTCGGTGGGCACGCTGTTCCTGACCTATATCGCCGAAGTGTTGGGCCGCGTCCTGCCGCGCTTCACCACCGCCCTGCGCGCGGTGCGCTAGCCATGGAACGGCAACTGGACGCTTACTGCGCTCACCTGCGCAACGAGCGCCAGGTGTCGCCCCACACACTGGAAGCCTATCGGCGGGACTTGAACAAAGTCCTGGCCTACTGCGAAAAACAGCAGGTCACCAGTTGGAAGGCCTTGGATATCCAAAGCCTGCGCAGCCTGATCGCGCGCTTGCACCAGACGGGCCAATCCTCGCGCAGCCTGGCTCGCCTGCTGTCGGCTGTGCGCGGGCTCTATCACTACCTCAACCGCGAAGGCCTGTGCGACCACGACCCGGCCAACGGCCTGTCTCCGCCCAAGGGCGAACGGCGCCTGCCCAAGACCCTGGACACCGACCGCGCCCTGCAATTGCTCGATGGCGCCGTAGAGGATGACTTCCTGGCCCACCGCGACCAGGCGATCCTGGAGCTTTTCTATTCCTCGGGCCTGCGCCTGTCGGAACTCACCGGCCTGAACCTAGACCAATTGGACCTGGCAGACGGCCTGGTGCAAGTACTCGGCAAGGGCAGCAAAACCCGCGTGCTGCCGGTGGGCAGGAAGGCCCGCGAAGCCCTGCAACTCTGGCTTCCGCTGCGGGCGTTGGCCAACCCGGCGGACGACGCCGTGTTTATCAGCCAGCAAGGCCGGCGACTGGGGCCGCGGGCTATTCAGGTGCGGGTCAAAGCCGCCGGGGAGCGCGAACTGGGTCAAAACCTGCACCCGCATATGCTGCGGCACTCCTTTGCCAGCCATATGCTGGAATCGTCCCAGGATCTGCGCGCCGTGCAGGAGTTGCTGGGCCACTCCGATATCAAGACCACGCAGATCTATACCCATCTGGACTTCCAACACCTGGCAACGGTTTACGACAGCGCCCATCCACGGGCCAAACGCATCAAGGGCGGCGACTCATGAGTATCAAGCTGATCACCTTCGACCTGGACGACACACTCTGGGACAACGTACCCGTCATCATCAGCGCCGAGGCGTCGATGCGCGAATGGCTGGCCGTGCATGCCCCCAACGTCGGCGACCTGCCACTGGAGCATTTCGCCAGCCTGCGCCAACAGGTGCTGCAGCGTCATCCGGAGCTCAAACACCGCATCAGCGTGTTGCGCCACCGGGTGCTGATGCACGCCTTCGAGGAGGCCGGATATCCACAGCCGCAAGCCACGGAAATGGCAGACGTGTGCTTCGAGGCGTTCATTCACGCCCGTCATCAGCTCACTCCCTTCCCTGAAGCCGAGCCGATGTTGCAAGCGCTGCGCCAGCACTTTCTGCTGGGTGTGATCACCAATGGCAATGCCGATGTGCAGCGTGTGGGCCTGGCTGACTACTTTCACTTTGCGCTGCGCGCTGAAGATATTGGTATTGCCAAGCCGGATGCGCGGCTGTTCCAGGAGGCGCTGCAACGCGGCGGAGTGGATGCCAGCGCAGCGGTGCATGTTGGCGACCATCCCGGGGACGACATTGCGGGGGCGCAGCAGGCGGGGCTGCGGGCCGTGTGGTTTAACCCCAGCGCAAAGGTGTGGGAGGGGGATAAACGCCCCGACGCGGAGATTCGTAGCCTTACGGAGCTGCCGGAATTACTCCGCAAGTGGCAGTAGTACTAGAGATCCCAATATGGGGATCACCACGAAGCTCAAATAAATCAGCAAGCATGAAAAAGCCCGCAGCGACGGCGGGCTTTTTCTTACAAGCAGGTGACTGACCTCAGATAGGTCGGCTGCCGTACTTGTTATCCGGCTTCTTGGGTGGGTCTGCCACCACGTTAGCCTCGACTTCCTGCACTCTGCCGCCTTTAGCGAGGAATTCTTCCATCGCACGGGCCAGAGCATCGCGCTCTTTGTTCTTGGCCTCAACGCTCGGCAATTCATCTACCGAAACAGCTGCCTTGGCTTTGCCTTTGGCCGCAGGGGCAGGCGCATCATCGCCACCATCGTCGTCCGCAACGTCTTCCGCTGCAGCTTCAAGACCTTCTTCGGTGTCGTCTTCGTCACCTACTTCGAGTTCGTCGTTTTCCAGATCATCGTCGCTCATGTTCTACCTCATGACTTGCGAAAAGCAGCTTAGTTATAGCCCAGCTTCGCCCTCTGTCGAGGCCGCCAGGGAAAAATCAACATCCACTGGATAACCAGTGGCTTACGCCCCGTCACCGTGCAAGGTGGCGAGGACTTTACGAGCACCGCCATGATCACGGTGCTCGCCCAGATAAACACCTTGCCAGGTACCCATCGCCAAGCGGCCGGCCTTGACCGGCAAACTCAGCTGGCAGCCCAGGAGACTGGCCTTGAAGTGCGCCGGCAGATCATCCGGACCTTCGTCATTGTGTTCGAACCCGGCACGGCCTTGCGGCACCAGCAAGTTGAAGAAACGTTCGAAGTCACGGCGAACCGCCGGATCGGCATTCTCGTTGACGGTCAGAGAAGCCGAGGTGTGCTGCAACCACAGGTGTAACAGGCCCACACGACACGCCTTCAATTCAGGCAAGCCGGCAAGCAACTCATCGGTCACCAAGTGAAAGCCCCGGGGCTTGGCCCGCAGGGTAATCAGGGTCTGTTGCCACATAGAGTTCTCCGCCCATCGGCGCGCATTCTAGCGCGCTCTGGGAAAAAACAAAGTGCCGAATACGCCTACGTGCCTGTAAGACATTCGCACACTGAAAAGTGCCGTGTGCGGCCGATCAAAAACTTTGCGCAAAAACCGGCACAGCGTCTTACGACTGACAAACACCAGGCAAAAAAATGCCCGGCAAGCCGGGCATTTTTTTTACGCGCATTTACAAGTTGTAGCCGCGTTCGTTGTGTTGCGCCAGGTCGAGGCCGACAGCCTCTTCCTCTTCGGTAACACGCAGGCCAATGACCATATCGAGCACCTTGAGGATGACGTAGGTGACGATCGCCGTGTAGATCACGGTGAAGCCAACACCCTTGCACTGGATCCAGACTTGAGCCGCGATGTCAGTGACGGTGCCGAAGCCGCCCAAAGCAGGGGCTGCGAATACACCTGTGAGGATCGCACCGACGATGCCGCCGATACCGTGCACGCCGAATGCGTCCAGGGAGTCGTCGTAGCCCAGCTTACGCTTGAGGCTGGTCGCGCAGAAGAAGCAGACCACACCGGCCACCAGGCCGATTACCAGAGCGCCCATCGGGCCAACGGTGCCGGCGGCTGGTGTTACAGCTACCAGACCAGCGACTACACCCGAGGCGATGCCCAATGCACTTGGCTTGCCGTGAGTGATCCACTCGGCGAACATCCAGCCCAACGCCGCAGCAGCGGTAGCGATCTGAGTGACCAGCATCGCCATGCCAGCAGTGCCGTTGGCCGCAGCAGCGGAGCCGGCGTTGAAGCCGAACCAACCGATCCACAGCATTGCCGCGCCCACCAGGGTGTAACCCAGGTTGTGCGGTGCCATCGGGGTGGTAGGGAAGCCTTTACGCTTGCCGAGCACGATGCACGCCACCAGCCCAGCCACACCGGCGTTGATGTGCACCACGGTGCCGCCGGCAAAGTCCAGCACGCCCCAGTCCCACATCAGGCCGCCGTTGCCGCTCCAGACCATGTGCGCGATTGGCGCATAAACCAGGGTGAACCAGATGCCCATGAAGATCAGCATCGCAGAGAACTTCATACGCTCAGCGAAGGCACCGACGATCAGCGCCGGGGTGATGATGGCGAAGGTCATCTGGAAGGTGATGAACACCGCTTCCGGGAACAACGCCGCAGGCCCGGTGATGCTGGCTGGGGTCACACCCGCCAGGAACGCCTTGCCCATGCCGCCGAAGAAGGAATTGAAGTTGACCACACCCTGTTCCATACCGGTGGTATCGAACGCAATGCTGTAGCCGTAGACGACCCACAGGATGCTGATCAGGCCAGTGATGGCGAAGCACTGCATCATCACCGACAGAATATTTTTGGAGCGGACCATGCCGCCGTAGAACAGCGCCAGGCCGGGAATGGTCATGAACAGCACCAGTGCGGTGGCGGTCAGCATCCAGGCGGTGTCGCCAGAGTTGAGGACTGGAGCAGCCACTTCGTCTGCCGCCATGGCCAGGCTTGGCATTACGATGGACAACAGGGCTCCGAGCCCTGCGAATTTACGCAGAGTCATATTGTTTTCTCCTGGGGCGTTGGGGTTTGGCGGCTTAGATTGCGTCGGTATCGGTTTCGCCGGTACGGATGCGAATAGCCTGTTCCAGATTGACCACGAAGATCTTGCCGTCACCGATCTTGCCGGTGTTGGCGGCCTTGGTTATCGCTTCGATAACCCGGTCAAGATCCTTGTCGTCAATGGCGACATCAATCTTCACCTTCGGCAGGAAATCGACTACGTATTCCGCGCCGCGATACAGCTCGGTGTGACCCTTCTGCCGACCGAAGCCCTTGACCTCAGTAACGGTAATGCCCTGCACGCCGATCTCGGACAGCGACTCGCGTACATCGTCCAACTTGAACGGCTTGATGATGGCAGTGACTAGCTTCATGAAAACTCTCTCCCGAATTGGTGGACTTGCCCCAGGAAAACAAACCCGTCTCAAGTCTAAGCGCAGTGCCTGGCTTTGTAACGCATCGTCGCAAGGGCAGTTGCCTTTGCGACGCCAGCGAACCACTGGTGACGAAACCTGTACCCCTGATCCGTCGGCGCACTGCATTCGTCACAGCGACTGCATCAGTGCATGGGTCATGATCGTCTAAGCAGAAACCTTGCCAGCTCCGTAAAAATCACTGAAATCAGTCCTTTGCCCACTTAACCTCACCCACAGGACTATTTGGCAGCTGCAATGCGCACGAAAACAGTGCGCCGTCGCACAGCCCGATGCGCGAAAAGCGTGCGCTGCAGGCCGCGAAAAAGACTATAGACGCTGCGTGATACACTGCCCGCCAACAGTTTCCGGAATATTTCCCATGCTCGCGCCCAAAGACCTACTCGACGCCCTGAGCGGCCACGCCTCTCGCCTGTTCAGCGGCGAAACCCCTCTGCCCCGCAATGAAATCGAAAGCCAGTTCAAGGCCTTGCTGCAAAGTGGTTTCAGCAAGCTCGACTTGGTAAGCCGGGAAGAGTTTGATAGCCAAATGGTGGTGCTGGCCCGCACGCGTGCGCGGCTGGAGAGCCTGGAGGCGAAGGTGGCTGAACTGGAAGCGCGGCTAACCCCAACGGCCGAGTAACTGACGCAACGAGGCCAAAATGTGGGAGGGGGCTTGCTCCCGATGGCGCTGGGTCAGTGACATATTTATCAACTGACCCACTGCTATCGGGGGCAAGCCCCTTCCCACATTTGTTCTGCGTCGTTCTCTGGATACGTTCTGTAAAACCTCCCTCCCTCGCTAGCCCCACCCCTCGTCTACCCTTGAAAAACCCGCAGGAAGCGGCCTCTCTTTCAAGGAACGAGCATGTCCCTCGCCATCGTCCACAGCCGCGCCCAGATCGGCGTAGAAGCCCCAGCCGTCACCGTCGAAGTGCACATGGCCAACGGCCTCCCGTCCCTCACGCTGGTGGGCCTTCCCGAAACCGCCGTCAAGGAAAGCAAGGACCGAGTACGCAGCGCCATCCTCAACTCCGCCCTGCAATACCCCTCCCGCCGCATCACGCTCAACCTCGCGCCCGCCGACCTGCCCAAGGACGGCGGGCGTTTTGATTTGGCGATTGCACTGGGGATCCTCGCCGCCAGTGTGCAGGTGCCAGCGTTGATGCTCGATGACATTGAATGCCTGGGTGAGTTGGCGTTGTCCGGCGAAGTGCGTGCGGTCAAAGGTGTGTTGCCAGCCGCTTTGGCGGCGCGCAAGGCTGGGCGCACCGTGATAGTTCCGCGGGCGAATGCAGAGGAAGCTTGCCTGGCGTCGGGGCTGAAGGTGATTGCCGTGGATCACTTGCTACAGGTGGTGGCGCACCTCAACGGACAAGTGCCGATTGAGCCCTATAAATCCGATGGTTTGTTGTACCTGAACAAGCCCTACCCGGATTTGAGCGAAGTGCAAGGCCAACTCTCCGCCAAGCGGGCGTTGTTGATTGCAGCAGCGGGCGCACATAACCTTCTGTTCAGCGGGCCACCGGGCACCGGCAAGACCTTGCTTGCCAGCCGCTTGCCCGGTTTGCTGCCTCCGCTGAGCGAGCAGGAGGCCCTGGAAGTGGCGGCAATTCAGTCGGTGGTCAGCCTCGCACCGCTGAGCCATTGGCCGCACCGGCCGTTTCGCCAGCCGCACCACTCTGCGTCAGGGCCCGCACTGGTGGGCGGTGGATCGAAACCGCAGCCTGGGGAAATCACCATGGCTCATCATGGCGTGCTTTTCCTGGATGAGCTACCGGAGTTTGATCGCAAGGTGCTGGAGGTTTTGCGTGAGCCATTGGAGTCAGGGCATATCGTGATTTCCCGTGCCCGCGACCGCGTGAGTTTCCCAGCGCGTTTTCAACTGGTGGCAGCGATGAACCCCTGCCCTTGCGGGTATATGGGCGAACCCACTGGGCGTTGTCGCTGTACACCGGAGCAGGTCCAGCGGTATCGCAATAAGCTGTCTGGGCCGTTACTGGATCGGATTGACTTGCACCTCACCGTGGCGCGGGAAACAACTGCGCTGAATCCAACCCAGCAGGTTGGAGATACGACGGCAACGGCCTCAGCCCAGGTGGCAGATGCTCGGGAGCGTCAGCAACAGCGCCAAGGCTGTGCCAACGCCTTCCTTGATCTACCGAGGTTGCGTGAGCACTGCCAACTTTTGAAAGCCGACGAAGGCTGGCTGGAAAGCGCCTGCGAGCGACTGACATTGTCGCTGCGTGCGGCTCATCGGCTGCTCAAAGTGTCACGCACATTGGCGGACCTGGATCAGGTGGATGCCATCACGCGGGACCATTTGAAGGAGGCCTTGCAGTACCGCCCGGCCTCCCTCAATTGAGCCTCAGCGAAAGCGATCCACCTCATGACGCAAGCCCGCCGCCAACGTCTCGAGCTCCTTGGCCGTAATCGCTAGGTTCGACACCACTTCCCGCTGCTCGCTGTTGGCCAGTGCGATGCTCTGCAAATTGCTGCTGAGCAATGTCGCGGTGCTGCTCTGCTCCTGAGTCGCCGTGGTGATCGCCGCGAACTGCTGACCGGCCGAACGGCTCTGCTCGTCGATACGTGCCAGGGCCGAAGCCACGTCGGCGTTGCGCGACAGGCCTTCCTGCATCAGCGTGTTGCCGTGCTCCATGGTGCTGATGGCGTTGCCGGTTTCCCGCTGAATGCTCTGGATCATCCCGGAAATTTCATCGGTGGCTTCGCGGGTACGCGAGGCCAGGTTACGCACTTCGTCAGCGACCACGGCAAACCCACGGCCCTGTTCACCTGCGCGAGCAGCCTCGATGGCGGCGTTCAGTGCCAGCAGGTTGGTCTGTTCGGCGATGGAGGTGATCACACCGACGATGCCGCCGATTTCCTGGGAGCGCTGGCCCAGGGTATTGATCACCGTGGCCGTGCTATTCAGCGCGGTCGCGATATGTTCCAGCGACGACGACGCCTCCTGCATCGAGGTGCGGCCGATGCGGGTTTGCTGGGCATTTTCTTGAGCCAGACGCTCGGTGTTGCCCATGTTGTCGGCGATATTCAGCGAAGTGGCGCTGAACTCTTCCACCGCACCAGCCATGCTGGTGATTTCGCCAGACTGCTGCTCCATCCCGTCATAGGCCCCGCCGGATAACCCGGACAGTGCCTGTGCACGGTTGTTGACCTCTTCGGCCGCCTTGCGGATATGGGAAACCATGGTCGAGAGCGCTTCACCCATCTGGTTGAAGCTGCGGGCCAGTTGGCCGATTTCATCATGGCTGGAGACGTTGAGGCGCGCACTCAAGTCCCCCGCGCCCAAGGCTTCGGCCTGGCGCACCAGATCACTCAGCGGCTGCAGTTTGCTGCGCAGCAACCAGACCGTGGCGCCTACCGCCAGCAACATCGCCAGTATGCTGCCGATCACCAGGCGAATACCGACCGCCCAGGTCACTGCACGGATTTCAGCTTTCGGCATGCTCGCAACGACGGCCCAAGGACCGCCGTCGAACGGTACCGAAACACTGTAGAAGTCTTCGTTCTTATCGCTCCAGAAGCGGCCTTTGCCTGGGGTCTTGGCCAGGTCCAGCATCACCGCAACCGACTGGTCCAAGGCCTGCACACCCGCGGGCGGTACCAGCCAACGCTTCTGCTCGTCGAGCAACGCCAAGGAGCCGGTCTGACCGATGCGGAAGCGCTTGAGGTTCTCAAACTGCGCGGCCTGGGCGTCGGTGTAGTCAAAGCCGATGAACAACACAGCGATCACTTTGCCGCTGCTGTCTCGTACGGGACTGTATTGGGTCATGTAGGAGCGATCGAACAACACCGCGCGGCCGATATACGCCTGACCACCGAGCACGCGCTGGTAAGCCGGACCCTGGCGGTCAAGCACGGTGCCGATGGCGCGGCTGCCGTCCTGCTTGGTCAGGGAAGTGCTGACGCGAACAAAGTCGTCGCCGCTGCGCACGAACACCGTGGCCACACCGCCGGACATCTGCTTGAACTCATCGACTTCAGTGAAGTTGTTATTGAGCACTTCGCTGCCCAGCAACAAGCTCGGCGTCTGGACCCCAGCCACCGCGACCATTTGATCAGCCTGCACACGCAACCCGGCGCTGAAGCGCTTTTCAAACAATCCGGTCAGACGCTGGGTGCTCTCGCGCAGCGTGCTGTGGAAGGTATTGAGTTGGTCGGCCAGCAGTCGTGCCTCGCTGGCCAAGTGTTCCTCGCGGGTATCGAGGTTGGCGGAGTCAAGGGAACGCAAGGCGAAAACAGTACTGCCGCTGATGACGACAGCCAAAATCACGGCTAATGCAAGACCTAACTGCGAGGCGATCCGGGCGCGAGGTTGAGACATGAAAGCTCCTGGCCGAGGCCAGGATCATCCTGATCTCATAGCGCTGCTCGGCAAATTATCTGGTGGGAAACGTTGGTGCACGATGGTTCCAACACCCCTACTTCGGCGGCGCTTTGCAATACTTGAGCGAATCGCAGGGGTATCACGCAAACGGTTGCGTGATAGAGCCAGAATTATTCAATCAAGCCGTTCGACATCGGGTAAAACCATGGCCTGCACTTCGCTCTGGAGGAAATCCGCCAAGCGTCGCAAGCGCTCGCCGCCCGGACGGGTTTTCGGCCACACCAAATAGTAATTTTCCCTGCTCGCTACCGCCGTCGGCAACAGCAAGCTCAAACGTCCCTGCGCCACATCCTCGGCCACCATCAGCAGATCGCCCATGGAGACGCCATAACCGCGAGCGGCGGCGATCATGCCCAGCTCCAGGGTATCGAACACCTGCCCACCCTTGAGCGAAACCTGATTCGAAAGCCCCATGCGCTCCAGCCAATTGCGCCAGTCCCTGCGGTCGGGCGTGGGGTGCAGCAACTCGGCACCGGCGAGTCGATTTACATCCCATGGGCCATCGTCCAACAGATTCGGCGCGCCCACCGGTATCAACAGCTCAGGAAACAAATAGCTGGCCTCCCAATCCGCCGGAAAGTGCCCGTAGCTCAACAGCACCGCACAGTCGAAAGGCTCCTGGTTGAAATCCACTTCATCCACATTCATCCAGGCGCTGGTCAATTGCACTTCATTGCCTGGCTGTAATGCGCGGAAGCGACTGAGGCGCGCCAACAACCACCGCATAGTCAGGGTCGACGGCGCTTTCATGCGCAGGATGTCATCTTCGGCGTTCAGGGTATGGCAGGCCCGCTCCAGCGCCGCGAACCCCTCGCGCACACCGGGCAACAGCAGGCGCGCCGCTTCCGTGAGCTGTAGGTTACGGCCGCTGCGCTGGAAGAGGCGACAGGCGAAATGCTCTTCCAGCGTGCGGATATGTCGGCTCACCGCACTTTGGGTAATCGACAGTTCCTCGGCGGCGCGGGTAAAGGAGTTATGCCGGGAGGCCGCTTCAAATGCACGCAAGGCATAAAGAGGAGGAAGACGACGAGACATGAGGAAAGCTCCGACAGCAGGATGCCGAAACCGTACCAGAATCAGTCAGGCATGAGTTTTAATCATGTAGATGATCGCTTTTATCCCTTTGTGCAATGAGCTGAGAGGGCCGAGAATCCAACCCTCTCCAACCCTCTGACTTTCTGAGTGTGATGATCATGCAGCATCCAGCGCGTAACGAACTCTGGGCCATTCTGCGGCTGTCTGGGCCGTTGATTGGCTCACAGTTGGCGCATATGCTGATGGTACTGACCGACACTTTGATGATGGCTCGCCTGAGCCCTGAAGCGCTGGCCGGTGGTGGCCTGGGCGCAGCGAGCTATTCGTTCGTGTCGATCTTCTGCATCGGAGTGATTGCTGCCGTGGGCACCTTGGTGGCAATCCGTCACGGCGCTGGCGACATCGAAGGTGCCACTCGCCTAACCCAGGCCGGGCTCTGGCTCGCCTGGCTGATGGCCTTGGCGGCGGCGCTGCTGTTATGGAACTTGAAGCCGGTGCTGCTGATGTTCGGCCAGACCGATACCAACGTGCAGTCGGCGGGGCAATTCCTGACCATGCTGCCGTTCGCCCTGCCCGGCTACCTGAGTTTCATGGCCTTGCGCGGCTTCACCAGCGCCATTGGCAAGGCCACTCCGGTGATGGTGATCAGCCTCGGCGGCACGGTGCTGAACTACCTGCTCAACCACGCCTTGATCGAAGGTATGTTCGGCCTGCCGAAGCTCGGCTTGATGGGCATTGGCCTGGTCACTGCCATCGTCGCCAATGGCATGGCCCTGACGCTGATGTGGTACATCCGCAGCAACCGCGCTTACGCCGCTTACCCGCTGAGCGCCGGCCTGCTGCGCCTCAACACCCAGTACTTGCGCGAGTTGTGGCGTCTGGGCCTGCCGATTGGCGGCACCTATGCAGTAGAAGTCGGGCTGTTTGCCTTCGCCGCGCTGTGCATGGGCACCATGGGGAGTACGCAATTGGCGGCGCATCAGATTGCCCTGCAAATCGTCTCGGTGGCGTTCATGGTGCCAGCGGGCATGTCCTATGCGGTGACCATGCGTATCGGCCAGCACTATGGCGCCGGGCAGTTGCTGCAAGCGCGCATGGCCGGTCGTGTCGGCATCAGTTTTGGCGCGGCGGTGATGTTGGGATTTGCCTTAGTGTTGTGGCTGTTTTCCGACCCGCTGATCGGCCTGTTCCTCGACCATGACGACCCGGCATTCCACGAGGTGATCGTGCTTGCCGTCAGCCTGCTGGCCGTCGCGGCTTGGTTCGAGCTGTTTGATGGCGTCCAGACCATCGCCATGGGCTGCATCCGTGGGCTCAAGGATGCCAAGACCACCTTCCTGGTGGGCCTGGGTTGCTACTGGTTAATCGGCGCGCCTTCGGCGTGGTTGATGGCTTTCACCCTAGGCTGGGGGCCGACCGGCGTGTGGTGGGGATTGGCGCTGGGGCTGGCGTGTGCGGCAGTCAGCCTGACTTGGGCGTTTGAAGCGAAGATGAAGCGCATGATTGGTCTGGAAGGTGCAGTACCCGAAACCCGCCAAGGGTTCCGGGCCACTCAGCCGGATTAGAACACTTCGCCAGCGAGCGTCTGCTGGCCCTTGCCGAATGTCAGGTATTCCACCAACTCCGGCAACGGCAGCGGCTTGCTGATCAAGTAACCCTGAGCCTGATCGCAGCCAAACAGCCTCAGCAGCGCCAACTGCTCCGGAGTCTCCACGCCCTCAGCCACCACTTCCAGATTCAGGTTGTGCGCCAGGTTGATCATCGCGTGCACCAGCTTGCGATTCTCTTCGCGCTCTTCCATGCCACCGACAAAGCTCTTATCGATTTTCAACAAGGCAATCGGCAGGCTGTTGAGGTGCACGAACGACGAGAAACCGGTGCCGAAGTCATCCAAAGAAAACCGCACACCCAGCCGCCCGAGGGCATCCATGGTCTGTTTGACCAGATCGCTGCGGCGCATCACGGCAGTTTCGGTCAGCTCGAACTCCAGCCATTGCGCTTCCACACCGCGCTCGGCAATCAGCCGGCTGAGGGTAGAGAGCAACTGACTGTCCTGAAACTGGCGGAACGACAGGTTGACCGCCATGTGCAACGGCGGCAGGCCGCGCTCGCGTAGGTCCTGCATATCGCGTAGGGCGCGGGAGATCACCCAGTAGCCCAACGGCACGATCAGGCCGCTCTGTTCGGCCAGGGGGACGAATTCGCTGGGCGGCAATAGGCCGCGCTCGCCGTGGCGCCAGCGCACCAGGGCTTCGAGGCCGACAATGTGGCCGTCATCCAGGTCCAGGCGCGGCTGGTAGTGCAGCTCCAACTCATCCCGGCGCAAGGCGCGGCGCAGTTCACTTTCCAGGTCGGCCAGGCTGCGCGCGTTGCGGTTGATGCGCTCGTTGAAGATATGGAAGGTGCAGCCTTGAGTGCTCTTGGCTTGCTGCATGGCGATATGGGCGTGCCACATCAATGGGTCGGCCCCAGCGCGGGCGCGGGCATGGGCCACGCCCAGGCTGCAACCGATCAGCAGGCTTTCGCCATCCACCCAATACGGTTCGGCCATGGCTTCGGTGATGCGTTCGGCCATCCACTCTGCACGCTGGGGTGCGCGGCGGGTGTCAATCAGCAAAGCGAACTCGTCGCTGCCCAGGCGTGCCAGTTGGTCGCCGATTTCGAGCTGGCTCTTGAGCCGCGAGACCACTTGCAGGATCAAACGGTCGCCAGCCTGGTGGCCGAGGGCATCGTTGGCGTGGCGGAAGTTGTCGAGGTCAAGGTGACCGAGGGCCAGGCCACGGCCCTCGTTCTCGGCGAGCCGCGCCGCCAGCAGGGTCTGGAAGCCCTGGCGGTTGGCGATACCGGTAAGCGGATCTTGTTCGGCCAGGCGTTGCAGGGTGTTTTCCAGCAAGCCGCGCTCACGAACATGGCGCAGGCAGCGGCGCAGTGTGTCGGCGTCCAATGCATCACGGATCAGCCAATCACTCACGCCAAGCGGAGAAACCAACGGTTCCTGCTCCAACAACACCACGCACGACAAGCTGCAACGGCCAGGGCCGGGTTGCAGGCTGGGCGTGGTCAACAGCACGGCGCTGGTGTCATCTTCGAACAGACGACTCACCGAGTCCCAGTTTGGCGCGCTGATCAGCACAGCCCCATCGCCCATCGGCGCCAGGCACTCGCGCAACAACGCTGCCCACTCAGGCGTATCGGCCAGTAGCAGCAAACGCAAGGGTTCGACAGGCGTAGACAAGCTAGCTCCCTAGACTCTGCAAAGTTTCGTTGGCGGCGGGCATTATGACGTGCGGCCTGATAATGACCAATGATAGGGGTTATCAAATACGCAGGTGTAAGCATTTGTCGCTGTTTTAACCGCAAAAAGCCTCGACATCCTGCGGCAAAGTAGCAAAACCGGCAAATTTAGATCGAGTGGTACGTCACACCGTCGATCCAGAGCAGCAGAATCTTGCCAGCCTGTTAAAATGCCCGCCCTTTTGAACAACGACTCCCTGAATTCTGTATGTCCCGACTCAATCCCCGGCAGCAAGAAGCCGTGAACTACGTCGGCGGCCCTCTATTGGTGCTCGCCGGTGCAGGCTCCGGCAAGACCAGCGTGATCACCCGCAAGATCGCACACCTGATCCAGAGCTGTGGCATCCGCGCCCAGTACATCGTCGCCATGACCTTTACCAACAAGGCCGCGCGCGAGATGAAAGAACGCGTCGGCAGCCTGCTCAAGGGTGGCGAAGGCCGTGGCCTCACGGTGTGTACCTTCCACAACCTGGGGCTGAACATCATCCGCAAGGAGCATGCGCGGCTGGGCTACAAGCCGGGCTTCTCGATCTTTGACGAGACCGACGTCAAGGCCCTGATGACCGACATCATGCAGAAGGAATACGCAGGCGACGACGGCGTCGACGAGATCAAAAACATGATCGGCGCCTGGAAAAACGACCTGATCCTCCCCCCCGAGGCCCTGGAAAACGCGCGCAACCCCAAGGAACAGACCGCGGCCATCGTCTACACCCACTACCAGCGCACGCTCAAGGCGTTCAACGCGGTGGACTTCGACGACCTGATCCTGCAGCCGGTCAAGCTCTTCCAGGAACACGCCGACATCCTCGAAAAGTGGCAGAACAAGGTGCGCTACCTGCTGGTGGACGAATACCAGGACACCAACGCCAGCCAGTACTTGCTGGTGAAGTTGCTGATCGGTAAGCGCAACCAGTTCACCGTGGTGGGCGACGATGACCAGTCGATCTACGCCTGGCGCGGCGCCCGCCCGGAGAACCTGATGCTGCTCAAGGTCGACTACCCGTCCTTGAAAGTGGTGATGTTGGAGCAGAACTACCGCTCCACCAGCCGCATCCTGCGTTGCGCCAACGTGCTGATCTCGAACAACCCCCACGAGTTTGAAAAACAGCTGTGGAGTGAGATGGGCCACGGCGATGAGATCCGCGTAATCCGCTGCCGCAACGAAGACGCCGAAGCCGAGCGCGTGGCCGTCGAGCTGCTCACATTGCACCTGCGTACCGATCGGCCCTACAGCGACTTTGCGATCCTGTATCGCGGTAACTACCAGGCCAAGCTGATCGAGCTGAAGTTGCAGCACCACCAGATTCCATATCGTCTGTCGGGGGGCAATAGCTTTTTCGGACGCCAGGAAGTGAAAGACCTGATGGCCTACTTCCGGTTGATCGTTAACCCGGACGACGACAACGCCTTCCTGCGCGTGATCAACGTGCCGCGCCGGGAAATCGGCTCGACGACCCTGGAAAAACTCGGCAACTACGCGACCGAACGCAAGATTTCGATGTACGCCGCCACCGACGAGATCGGCCTGGGCGAGCACTTGGACACGCGCTTCACCGATCGCCTGGCGCGCTTCAAGCGCTTCATGGACAAGGTTCGCGAGCAGTGCGCCGGCGAAGACCCGATCAGCGCCCTGCGCAGCATGGTCATGGACATCGACTACGAAAACTGGCTGCGCACCAACAGCTCCAGCGACAAAGCTGCGGATTACCGCATGGGCAACGTCTGGTTCCTGATCGAAGCCCTGAAGAACACCCTGGAAAAAGACGAAGACGGCGAGATGACCGTCGAAGACGCCATCGGCAAGCTGGTACTGCGCGACATGCTCGAACGTCAGCAGGAAGAGGAAGACGGCGCCGAAGGTGTGCAGATGATGACCTTGCATGCCTCAAAGGGCTTGGAATTCCCCTACGTGTTCATCATGGGGATGGAAGAAGAAATCCTCCCGCACCGCTCCAGCATTGAAGCCGACACTATCGAGGAAGAACGCCGTCTGGCCTACGTGGGCATTACCCGCGCGCGTCAGACCCTGGCCTTCACCTTTGCCGCTAAGCGCAAGCAATACGGCGAGATCATCGATTGTGCACCCAGCCGGTTCCTGGATGAACTGCCGCCGGATGACCTGGCCTGGGAAGGCAATGACGACACCCCGACCGAGGTGAAAGCCGTACGCGGCAACACCGCCCTGGCGGACATACGCGCGATGTTAAAGCGCTAGAATCGACTACTTTTTAATCTACTTTCGGCGCAGACCGCGCCATTAGAGGAAGCTTTCCGTGGAAGCACTGCACAAGAAAATTCGCGAAGAAGGCATCGTGCTTTCCGATCAGGTACTCAAAGTCGACGCCTTTTTGAACCATCAGATCGACCCGGCGCTGATGAAGCTGATTGGTGATGAATTCGCCGCACTGTTCAAGGACTCGGGCATCACCAAGATCGTCACTATCGAGGCCTCGGGCATTGCGCCGGCGATCATGACCGGCCTGAACCTGGGCGTGCCGGTGATCTTCGCCCGCAAGCAGCAGTCCCTGACCCTGACCGAAAACCTGCTGTCGGCAACGGTGTATTCCTTCACCAAGAAAACCGAGAGCACCGTGGCCATCTCGCCGCGTCACCTGACCAGCAGCGACCGTGTACTGGTGATCGATGACTTCCTGGCCAACGGCAAGGCGTCCCAGGCGCTGATTTCGATCATCAAGCAGGCCGGTGCGACCGTTGCCGGTTTGGGGATTGTGATTGAGAAGTCGTTCCAGGGTGGCCGTGCAGAGCTGGATGCGCAGGGTTATCGGGTTGAGTCGCTGGCGCGGGTGAAATCGCTGGCCGGTGGCGTGGTTACCTTCATCTGAAGCCAACACCGCTCAACATGTGGGAGGGAGCTTGCTCCCGATAGCAGTGGGTCAGCCAATATTTTCGGTGACTGATACACCGCAATCGGGGGCAAGTCCCCTCCCACATTTGCCCTCTTTTGTCTGTTAGTGCGCGGTGGCCTGCAGGCCGGCGAGTAACAAGCGCTGATACAGATCCTCCTTCAACCCCTCCGGCTTATCCAGGCACATCCGTTTCAGGTGCTCGGGAAACGCCTCCGGCTCCGGTGCATCCAGCGCCGCCTTGCCCAACTCCAGAATTTCCGTCAGCTTGAATTTGCTCTTGAGCCAGTTCAATGCGCGCAACAGATCCCGCTCTTCGTCCGTGAAATCGCTGCCCAGCGGATACTCCGGGAACAAACGCCGATGCCGCGCCTGGATACCCTGGAGCCGCTCCGGCGTGTTGTCGGTGAAGCGCGGATCCATCTGGAAATCCTTGGGCAACTTGCCAGCCTTTTGCGCCTGCTCAATCAAGTCGGCCTGGAAGCGCGAGTCGGTGATGTTGAGCAACGCCTCAATGACCTTGGCATCCGTCTGCCCGCGCAGGTCGGCAATGCCGTACTCGGTGATGACGATGTCCCGCAGGTGCCGGGGAATGGTGCAGTGTCCGTACTCCCAGACGATATTGGAACTGACCTCCCCCGCCGACTCACGCCAGCTGCGCAGGATCAGGATGGAGCGCGCGCCTTCCAGCGCATGCCCCTGAGCCACAAAGTTGTATTGTCCGCCCACACCGCTGAGCACGCGGCCGTCCTCCAACTGGTCGGCCACGCCTGCGCCCAGCAACGTCACCGTGATCGCGCTGTTGATAAACCGTGCATCCTGGCGCTGCAAACGCTTGAGTTCTTCCTGGCCGTACAGCTCGTTGATATAGCTGATGCGGGTCATGTTGAATTCAAGGCGTTTGGCGTGGGTCATTTCCTGCAAACGCTGGTAAAAACTGCGTGGCCCGAGGAAGAAGCCACCGTGGATCGATACCCCATCGGGCTGCGCCGCATCGTCCAGCAAACCGGCGTTGGCTTGTTCCTGAGTGGCCACATCCGGGTAGACCTTGCGCCGGATAATCCCCGCATCCGCCAGCACCAGCAGGCCGTTGACGAACATTTCGCTGCAACCGTAAAGGCCACGGGCAAAGGGATCGACACCCCCTTCATGGCTGATCAGCGGTGCCCACTGATACACATCCAGATCCGTCAGCAGCAGGCGGTAAGCTTCGTTATCGGCTTGGCGCGCCAGCAAGGCGGCGGTCAACGCATCGCCCATGGAGCCAATACCGATCTGCAAGGTGCCGCCATCGCGCACCAAAGTGCTGGCATGCAGGCCGATGAAATGGTCCTGAAACCCCACCGGCATGTTCGGCGTGGAGAACAGTGTGGTGCTGTCCTTAGCATCGATCAGGTAGTCGAACGCGTCCATGCCCAACTCGGAATCGCCGGGCATGTAGGGCAAATCGGTGTGAACCTGCCCAACGATCAAAACGGTTTCGCCCGCTTCACGGCGCTTGGCGATCATGGGCAGCAGGTCGAGGGTGATGTCGGGGTTGCAGCTCAGGCTCAGGCGGTCCGGGTGTTCCGCGCTGCTCGCGACCAGTTGTGCCACCAGGTTCAGGCCAGCGGCGTTGATATCGCGGGCTGCGTGGCTGTAGTTGCTGCTGACGTAATCCTGCTGGGCCGACGTGCTGTGCAGCAGACTACCGGGCTGCATGAAGAACTGCTGCACGTGGATATTCTTCGGCAAGCTGTCTGAATGCAGCGCGGCGAGAAACTCCAACTCCGGGTAATCCCCAAACACCCGCTCGATAAAGGGTTCAAGAAAGCGCTTCTGCAAGCCATCACCCATTGTCGGACGGCCCAGGCTCAACGCGGTATAGATCGTCAGCGCCCGCTCCGGCAGCTTGGCGATACGCCGGTACAGCGCATTAACGAACAGATTGGGCTTGCCCAGGCCCAGCGGCATGCCCATGTGAATATGCGCTGGCAAACGCGCCAATACGTCGTCAACTGCTTGCTCGATTGAACACAACTGCACCATCCGACCCTCCTGAACATTCCATGATTAGGGGTTGGACCGAGCTTGCCGGGTCTTTGCTGCAAAGAACAGCCTCGACGGGTAAATCACAGGCACAAAAAAGCCGCTCGTAAGCGGCTTTTTTGGCGAAGATCGGCAGGTTACAGGCCGGACATCTTCTTGATCGCGCCTTTAAGCTCTTCATCCGAGCAATCAGCACAGGTGCCTTTAGGTGGCATGGCGTTGATGCCGGTGATCGCCTTGGCCAGGATGCCGTCGAGGCCGCCCTGGTGGTCGGCGCGTTCTTTCCAGGCGGCGGTGTCGCCGATTTTCGGCGCGTTCAGCAGGCCGGTACCGTGGCACGCGTTGCAGTGTTTGGCGATGATGTCATCCGGGGTTTTCGCGCCGCCGCCGCCGCCCGCTGCCACGGCGACTTCCATGCCTTTGCATTCCTCGCCCTGGACGCAGACCTGGCCCACCGGCTCCAGACGCTTGGCAATGTCATCATTGGTCGCAGCTTGTGCGCTCACAGCCCATAGGGCCAGTACGGTTGCTGGTGCAGCCAGCATTTTCATAATTAGGTTCACGCGTTCACCCTCAATGGTGGCTATTCACGCCTGCGGCCACGGTTTCGCAGGCGGCGAAAGTATAACGGTTAGCCCGCCGGGCCGAAACAACCCTATTAAATAAAGGGAGATTCAGCCTCGCGGAATACAGCTCGGGTGTCTCTGCAACGCTGGCAGGACGCCTCTATTCTTAAAAGTTCGCGGGTGTGGCTGCGCTGATTAGTCGCGCCGGTACGTCGAACGGATTGCGAAAACGATGGGGCTTGGTACTTTCAAAGTAGTAGCTATCGCCAGCTTCGAGCACAAAAGTTTCAAGACCGACCACCAATTCAAGGCGACCTTCCACCAGAATCCCGGTTTCTTCGCCTTCGTGGGTGAGCATTTCTTCGCCAGTGTCGGCGCCCGGTGGGTAGATCTCGTTGAGAAACGCGATGGCCCGGCTCGGGTGCGCTCGACCCACCAGTTTCATGGTGACGGCGCCGTCAGAGATGTCGATCAGCTCATTGGCTTTATAGACGATCTGTGTCGGTATTTCCTGGAGGATCTCTTCGGAAAAGAACTCGACCATGGACATGGGGATGCCGCCCAGCACCTTGCGCAAGGAGCTGATCGAGGGGCTGACACTATTTTTTTCGATCATCGAAATGGTGCTGTTGGTGACGCCCGCGCGCTTGGCGAGTTCACGCTGGGAAAGACCCTTCAGCTTGCGGATGGATTGCAGTCGTTCGCCGACGTCCAATGCGGGAGCCTCCTAGGATTCAGGCTTTGTTGTAATTGAGCGTTATCATGGCGACAGCGTTCAGTATTTACAACACTTGGGCCTAAATCCCAGGAAGCTGTGTTCGTGCCTGACCGTCAAGCGCCGGAATAGAGCCTTGGTACCCGTCGCAGGTTGCAGAAGATCTGGTAGGGAATGGTCTCAGCGGCAACCGCAACGTCACTGGCGAGGATGTTCTTGCCCCACAGCTCCACCGTAGAGCCAAGACCTGCCTCAGGGACGTCGGTCAGATCGATGCACAGCATGTCCATGGACACGCGCCCCAGCAATTGGCTGCGCTGCCCCGCTACCAACACAGGCGTGCCAGTAGGCGCGTGGCGCGGGTAGCCGTCGGCATAACCCATGGCAACCACGCCGATACGCATCGGTTTAGGCGTGATAAACCGGGCGCCGTAGCCCACTGGCTCGCCGGCCGGCAGTTCGCGTACGCAGATCACTTTCGATTCCAGGGTCATCACCGGCTGCAGACGTGCGGCAATGGAATGGTCTTCGCCAAACGGCGTCGCGCCATAAAGCATGATGCCGGGGCGCACCCAGTCGCTGGTCATGCTCGGCCAGCCCAGCACCGACGGCGAATTGCGCAGGCTGACCTCGGCCGCCAGGCCTTGGCGCGCCGCCTCAAACACCGCGACTTGCTCGTTGCTGCTGACGCAATCGAGTTCATCGGCGCGAGCAAAGTGGCTCATCAATACGATTTTCGCGACTTTGCCGCTGGCCAGCAGGCGCTGGTAGGCCTCGTGATAATCCTTTGGATGCAGGCCGACGCGGTGCATGCCCGAATCCAGCTTGAGCCAGATGGTCAGGGGTTTGCTCAGTTTGGCCTGTTCGATCGCCTCCAGTTGCCACAAAGAATGCACTACGCACCACAAATCATGCTCGATGATCAGCGGCAACTCTTCGGCTTCGAAGAAACCTTCCAGCAGCAGCACCGGCGCCCGAATACCGGCGGCGCGCAGCTCCAGTGCTTCCTCGATGCATGCCACGGCAAACCCATCTGCCTCGGCTTCCAGCGCCTGGGCCACACGCACGGCACCATGGCCGTAGGCGTCGGCCTTGACCACGGCAAGGGCCTTGGTCCCCGTAATTTCACGGGCCAGTTGGTAGTTGTGGCGCAGGGCTTGGAGGTCGATCAGGGCACGGGCAGGACGCATGGCGGCAGGCTTCTAGGCGGCTAAGTGAAGAAAAAACCGGCACCGACCAACAGCTTCGGCACCGGGAGAGGGATCGTTGTTTAAGGCAGCGCGGCCACGACGGACAGCTCTACCAGGATTTCTGGTTCGCACAATTTGGCCTCGACAGTGGCGCGGGCCGGAGCGACGCCTTTTGGCAGCCACTTGTCCCACACCGCGTTCATGCCGGCGAAATCGGCGTCGATGTCTTTCAGGTAGATCGTCACCGACAGCAGCTTGGTCTTGTCGGTGCCGGCCAGGTCCAGCAAACGCTCGATATTGGCGAGGGTTTCACGGGTCTGCTGTTCAATCCCGGCGTTCATGTCGTCGCCGACTTGCCCGGCCAGATACACGGTACCGCTGTGGACTACGATCTGGCTCATGCGCTCATTGGTGAGCTGGCGCTGGATTGACATGTTGTGCGGACTCCTGGTGGTTGCCGTAACGGGAAATATCGAGGCCTGCGGCGCTGATCTGCGGGGTTTTCTTAGCCATCAGATCAGCCAGCAAACGACCGGAACCGCAGGCCATGGTCCAACCGAGGGTGCCGTGGCCGGTGTTCAGGAACAGATTCTTGAACGGGGTGGCACCGACAATTGGTGTGCCGTCGGGTGTAGTCGGGCGCAGGCCGGTCCAGAACTCGGCGGTTGCCAGATCGCCGCCCTGAGGATAAAGGTCGTTGACGATCATCTCCAGGGTTTCACGCCGACGCGGGTTAAGCGACAGGTCAAAACCGGCTATTTCAGCCATGCCTCCGACGCGAATGCGGTTGTCGAAACGGGTGATCGCGACCTTGTAGGTCTCGTCAAGAATGGTCGAAGTCGGCGCCATCGCAGGGTTAGTGATCGGCACTGTCAGCGAGTAGCCCTTGAGCGGGTAAACCGGCGCCTTGATTCCCAGCGGTTTGAGCAGCTTCGGCGAGTAGCTGCCGAGCGCGAGCACATAGCGGTCGGCGGTTTCCAGCTTGCCGTCGATCCACACGCCGTTGATGCGGTCACCGGCGCGGTCGAGGCGCTGGATGTCCTGTTCAAAGCGAAACTCCACGCCCAACTGCTTGCACATCTCGGCCAGGCGGGTGGTGAACATCTGGCAGTCGCCAGTCTGGTCGTTCGGCAGGCGCAAGGCACCTGCAAGGATATCGGTGACATTGGCCAGGGCCGGCTCAACGCGGGCAATGCCGGCGCGGTCGAGCAGTTCGAAGGGCACGCCGGATTCTTTCAATACAGCGATGTCTTTGGCGGCGCCATCCAACTGGGCCTGAGTGCGGAACAGTTGAGTAGTCCCCAGGCTGCGACCTTCGTAGGCAATGCCGGTCTCGGCGCGCAACTCGTCGAGGCAGTCACGGCTGTACTCGGACAAGCGCACCATCCGCTCCTTGTTCACCGCATAACGGCTGGCGGTGCAGTTGCGCAGCATCTGCGCCATCCACAGGTATTGATCGATATCGGCCGTGGCCTTGATCGCCAGCGGTGCGTGGCGTTGCAGCAGCCATTTGATGGCCTTGAGCGGCACACCTGGCGCGGCCCATGGCGAAGCGTAGCCTGGGGACACTTGGCCGGCGTTGGCGAAACTGGTTTCCATGGCAGCAGCGGGCTGACGGTCGACCACAACGACTTCAAAGCCAGCCCGAGCCAAATAGTAGGCACTGGTCACACCAATGACGCCGCTACCCAAGACCAGAACGCGCATTTTTATATCCTCATCGCGGGCTTAGCCGCTGACGTGTGTTATTCGAGCAATGATGGGCGCAGTATAAAAAGCAATCACCAGTGCATTTCACTATATAAATGCCTATATTTGGCGACAATTCTCGGCAAAAACCCTTTTCACAGAGGCGTATCCCCTATGCGTACCAACACCCAGACCAAACGGGAACTGGACAAGATCGACCGCAACATTCTGCGCATCCTGCAGACCGACGGGCGTATCTCGTTCACAGAGCTGGGGGAAAAGGTCGGGTTGTCGACCACGCCATGCACCGAACGGGTCCGTCGGCTGGAGCGTGAAGGGATCATCATGGGCTATAACGCGCGGCTCAATCCCCAGCATTTGAAGGGCAGTTTGCTGGTATTTGTCGAGATCAGCCTCGATTACAAATCCGGCGACACCTTTGAAGAGTTCCGCCGCGCCGTACTGAAACTGCCCCATGTGCTGGAATGCCACCTGGTGTCCGGCGACTTCGATTACCTGGTGAAAGCGCGGATTTCCGAGATGGCGTCGTACCGCAAATTGCTGGGGGACATTCTGCTCAAGCTGCCCCATGTGCGGGAGTCCAAGAGCTATATCGTGATGGAAGAGGTGAAAGAGAGCCTGAACCTGCCGATTCCTGACTAACCGACGAAATTTTGATCGAGCTCACCCGCTAGACGAGTACTTGCCGGGTGCTCGCCATGTACTCATGGATTTGCTTCTCCACCCGAGGATGAATCAGCTCCACCGGCCGCCGCCCATTGGGGCACGGCAAGGTCGAGGTGGTACCGAACAACCGGCAGATTAGCGGCCTTTCGTCATACACCGTGCAGCCATTGGGCCCTAGGTGGACGCAGTTCAGTTCGTCCATGGCCGCGTCCTGCTCGGCGGCGGTCTTACGCGGCAGGCGCGACATTTCCTCGGGCGATGTGGTCACCGGCCCACAGCAGTCGTGACAACCGGGGACGCACTCGAACGAAGGAATCTGACGGCGCAATGCGCTGACTTTCTGACTGTTGCAACTCATCGAAACACGTACCAAACGGCGAATAGGCGTGGATTCTGACGCAAAACGCCCTGCGCAGACAGCTTCGCCCGACCGTTGTATCCTGCGTCAAATTTTCCAAACAGGGATTCCGCCCATGATCGCCAGCGCCCGGCACACCGCTTCCTACTACGCCGCCAGCAGCGTGCCGCAACCCGATTACCCGGCGTTGACAGGCGAAGTGACTGCCGACGTGTGTGTTATCGGTGGGGGGTTTTCCGGGCTTAACACCGCCCTGGAACTGGCCGAGCGCGGCTTGCGCGTGGTGTTGCTGGAAGCGCGCAAGATCGCCTGGGGCGCCAGCGGGCGTAATGGCGGGCAACTGATTCGCGGCGTCGGCCACGGCCTGGACCAGTTCACCAACGTGATCGGCGCCGATGGCGTGCGCGAGATGAAGTTGATGGGCTTGGAGGCTGTGGAGATCGTGCGCGAGCGTGTCGAGCGCTACCAGATCCCCTGCGACCTGACGTGGGGCTACTGCGACCTTGCCAACAGGCCTCGTGACCTGCACGGCCTGGCCGAAGACGCCGAAGAACTGCGCAGCCTGGGCTATCGCCATGAGGTGCGCCTGCTGCAAGCCGCCGAGATGGGCAGTGTGATCGGTTCCGACCGCTATGTGGGCGGCATGATCGACATGGGTTCAGGCCACCTGCACCCGCTGAACCTGGCGCTCGGCGAAGCGGCCGCCGCACAGGGGTTGGGCGTACAGTTGTTTGAGCAGTCCGAAGTGACGCGCATCGACTACGGCCCCGAGGTCAAGGTGTATACCGCCAATGGCCATGTGCGTGCCAAGACTCTGGTGCTGGCCTGCAACGCCTACCTCAACGGCCTCAACCCGCACCTGAGCGGCAAAGTGCTGCCCGCCGGAAGCTACATCATCGCCACCGAACCTTTGAGCGAAGCTCAGGCCGCCAGCCTGTTACCGCAAAACATGGCGGTGTGCGACCAACGAGTGACGGTGGACTACTTCCGCCTGTCCGCCGACCGTCGCCTGCTGTTCGGGGGGGCGTGCCACTACTCCGGTCGTGATCCCCAGGACATCAGCGCCTACATGCGGCCGAAAATGCTACAGGTGTTCCCACAGTTGGCCGACGCAAAAATCGACTATCAGTGGGGCGGCATGATCGGCATCGGCGCCAATCGCTTGCCGCAGATCGGCCGGTTGGCGGATCAACCCAACGTGTATTACGCCCAGGCTTACGCGGGCCATGGCCTAAACGCCACGCACCTGGCAGGCAAGCTGCTGGCCGAAGCCATCAGCGGCCAACAGCAAGGGCGTTTCGATCTGTTCGCAAAGGTGCCGCACATCACCTTCCCCGGCGGCAAGCACCTGCGCTCGCCGCTTCTGGCGCTGGGGATGCTCTGGCACCGCCTCAAAGAGCTGGTGTGATCAACCGCGCCAGAAAGGCTTCAAGCCTTCCTGGCGTGCCTGTTCGACAGTCAGCCCGATATCCTGCAATTGCTCGCAGGTCAGCGTCAGCAGGGCCTTGCGGGTATGGCGACGATGCCAGAACAGGCTCCAGCGGTTACTCGTCAGCACAGACAGTGCCCGCTGCTGCCCTGCTTCCAGTTCCTGACCGTGTAACGCCAGCCTCACATCGCTCATGCCGTTCATTTTGTTGCCCCTCAGTGGCGTGTTGCCTTGAGTGACAAGAATGGGCGATCGGCAAAAACCATTACAGATTCAACCCACCTTTATTAAATCCATACAGACACTGACTCTGAGCGGCTGAATCCTGTATTTTCCCCCTATCTGTACTGGTCCATTGGGAGCGACCGTCATGACCCTCTATGTCAACCTCGCCGAATTGCTGGGCACTCGTATCGAACAGGGCTTCTATCGCCCCGGTGATCGATTGCCATCTGTACGGGCCTTAAGCGTGGAACACGGGGTCAGCCTGAGCACCGTGCAACAGGCTTATCGCGTGCTGGAAGACAACGGTCTGGCGATGCCCAAGCCCAAGTCCGGCTACTTTGTACCCGTCGGCCGCGAGCTGCCGGCATTGCCGGAGGTGGGCCGGCCAGCACAGCGGCCGGTGGAAATCTCCCAGTGGGACCAAGTGCTGGAACTGATTCGCGCCGTGCCACGCAAAGACGTCATACAGATGGGCCGCGGCATGCCGGATGTATTGTCGCCCACCCTGAAGCCCTTGTTGCGCAGCCTCGCGCGCGTAAGCCGGCGTCAGGATCTGCCCGGGCTGTACTACGACAACATCCTCGGCTGTATGGAATTACGTGAGCAAATCGCACGGCTGTCATTGGATTCCGGCTGCCAACTGACCGCCGAAGACATCGTAATCACCACTGGCTGCCATGAGGCGCTGTCCGCCAGCATCCACGCTATCTGTGATCCTGGCGATATCGTCGCGGTGGACTCGCCGAGCTTTCACGGCGCCATGCAGACCCTCAAGGGGCTGGGCATGAAAGCCTTGGAGATTCCCACCGACCCCATCACCGGCATCAGCCTTGAAGCACTGGAACTAGCCTTGGAGCAGTGGCCGATCAAGGTCATCCAGTTGACCCCCAACTGCAATAACCCCTTGGGCTACATCATGCCGGAGGCACGCAAACGCGCACTGCTGACCCTGGCCCAACGCTTTGACGTGGCAATCATCGAAGACGACGTCTATGGCGAATTGGCCTACAGCTACCCGCGCCCGCGCACTATCAAATCCTTCGACGAAGACGGCCGAGTGCTGCTCTGCAGCTCCTTCTCGAAAACCCTCGCGCCGGGCCTGCGTATTGGCTGGGTAGCACCGGGGCGCTACCTTGAGCGGGTACTGCACATGAAATACATCAGCACCGGCTCCACCGCGACCCAACCGCAGATCGCGATTGCCGAATTTCTCAAGGGCGGGCATTTCGAACCTCATTTGCGGCGGATGCGCACTCAATACCAGCGTAATCGCGACTTGATGCTCGATTGGGTCAGCCGCTATTTCCCGGCGGGCACCCGCGCCAGCCGCCCCCAAGGCAGCTTCATGCTCTGGGTAGAACTGCCGGAAGGCTTCGATACCCTCAAGCTCAACCGGGTGCTGGTGGAACAGGGTGTGCAGATTGCGGTAGGGAGTATCTTTTCTGCGTCGGGCAAGTACCGCAACTGCCTGCGCATGAACTACGGTGCCAAGCCAACCCCGCAGATTGAAGAAGCGGTACGCAAGGTCGGTGCCGCCGCGATAAAGATGTTGGCCGAGTCGACCGACTGACCTTTCGCGGGAAATTGCCGTCATATGCCGACAACTGCCCTGATCTGGAAGCGCCTCCCTTGATGATTCGACGGCTTTTACCGCTTTTCCTGCTGGGAGCACTGAGCCTGGGTGGCTGCGCCACGGTGAGCACTGAGCGCATCCCCAGCGACGCACTGCCGGCTGCACAGTCGTCGTTCGGCCGCTCGATCCAGGCTCAGGCCGCGCCTTACCAAGGGCGCTCCGGTTTCCGCCTGCTGCCCAACAGCAGCGAAGCCTTCATGGCCCGCGCCGAGCTGATCCGTAACGCCCAGACCAGCCTCGATCTGCAGTACTACATCGTCCACGATGGCATCAGTACGCGCATGCTGGTAGATGAACTGCTCAAAGCCGCCGACCGTGGCGTGCGCGTGCGCATCCTTCTGGACGACACCACCAGCGACGGCCTCGACCAAATCATCGCCACCCTCGCCGCCCACCCCAAGATCGAAATTCGCCTGTTTAACCCCCTGCACCTGGGGCGCAGCACGGGTGTGACGCGGGCCATGGGTCGCCTGTTCGACCTGTCGCTGCAACACCGGCGCATGCACAACAAGTTGTGGCTGGCGGACAACAGCGTGGCCATCGTCGGGGGGCGAAATCTGGGAGATGAGTATTTCGACGCCGAGCCCAATCTGAACTTCACCGATATCGACATGCTCAGCGTCGGGCCGGTGGCCGAGCAGCTCGGGCACAGTTTCGATCAGTACTGGAACAGCGCCCTGAGCAAACCCATCGACGACTTCGTATCAAACAGCCCCTCCAAAGGCGACCTGGCCGTCGCGCGCGTGCGCCTGGAGGCGTCGTTGGCCGAGTCGCGCCAGCAGAATCACGCGCTGTACAACCGCCTGCGCGCCTACCAGACCCAACCGCGCATGGACATCTGGCGTCGCGAGTTGATCTGGGCCTGGAATCAGGCGTTGTGGGACGCGCCGAGCAAGGTCCTGTCCAAGGCCGACCCAGACCCACGCCTGCTGCTGACCACCCAACTGGCGCCGGAGCTGGAGGGTGTCAACCAAGAGCTGATAATGATCTCGGCGTACTTCGTACCGGGGCAGCCAGGACTGGTGTACCTAACGGGGCGCGCCGACGCGGGTGTATCCGTGAGCCTGCTGACCAACTCCCTTGAAGCCACCGACGTGCCGGCGGTGCACGGTGGCTATGCGCCGTATCGCAAGGCGCTGCTGGAGCACGGAGTCAAACTCTATGAACTACGCCGCCAACCGGGCGACGGGGGTGGCAGCGGCCCGCACTTGTTTCGCCGGGGCACCTTCCGAGGTTCGGATTCCAGCCTGCACAGCAAGGCAATGATCTTTGATCGGACGAAATCGTTTATCGGCTCGTTCAACTTCGACCCACGCTCTGTGCTGTGGAACACCGAAGTCGGTGTCCTGGTGGACAGCCCCGAACTGGCGGAACACGTGCGCAAACTGGCGCTGCAAGGCATGGCGCCCGCCTTGAGTTATGAGGCGAAACTGCAGGACGGCAACGTGGTGTGGGTGACCGAAGATAACGGTCAACTGCACACCCTGACACGCGAACCTGGCAGTTGGTGGCGGCGCTTCAATGCCTGGTTTGCCACTTCGGTCGGCCTGGAACGCATGCTCTAAGCACAATGAAGATCCAATGCGGGAGAGGGCTTGCCCCCCTCCCACATTCGATCGCCTTTCAAATCAGGCTGGCTGTGCGGTACCGAATGCGCCCTGGCGCAGCAACAGCACCACCAACCCCAACGCCCCGGCTGCCATTAACAGCGGCAGCGCATGCCCGTTGATCCACTGGCTGCCCGCACCGGCCACCAGCGGGCCGACCAGACACCCGATGCCCCACAACTGAGCGATATGGGCATTGGCGCGCACCAGCGCATCGTCACGATAGCGCTCGCCAATCAGGATCAACGAGAGGGTAAACAACCCGCCAGCACTGGCGCCGAACACTACCCATATCGGCCAGATCAACAGCGTGTGCAACGTCAATGGAATCGCCAGGCTGGACGCCAGTAGAAGCACCGCGCAACTCAGAAACAGCGTACGTCGAGGCAGGTAGTCGGCCAGCGCACCGATGGGCAATTGCAGCAGCGCATCGCCGACCACCACCGTGCTGACCATCGCCAAGGCGATCTCGGCAGTGAAACCCTGTTGCAGGCAATACACCGGCAGCAGCGTCAGGATCATTGCCTCGAACGCGGCGAACAGCGCCACCGCCCAGGCAATCGCCGGCAGGCTCTTACAAAAGCGCCACAGGTCAGCGAAGGTCACGCTGAACGAGTCAGCGGTGGGCGCACCTGAGCGTCCCAGCAGCAACAGCGGCGCCACCAGCAACAGGCCAACGCCGACCCAGAAGCCGTAGTCATGGTCGGTGCCAATCAGGCCTAGCAGCAATGGGCCCGAGAGCTGGCTCAGGGCATAACTGCAGCCATATAACGCCACCAGGCGGCCGCGCCACTGCTCCACCACCAGTTGGTTGATCCAGCTTTCGCCGAGGATAAACACAATGGTCAGAATCACCCCGATCATCAGCCGCAGCACCAGCCATACGGGGTAACTGGGCAGAATCGCCAGCAAACCGATGGACACAGCCCCCGCCCACAGGCACAGGCGCATCAGGTTGGCAGTGCCGAGCCAGGAGGCCAGCCGACTGGAGACCTTGGCACCGAGCAATACGCCGAAGGCCGGCATGGCGGCCATCACGCCAATGGCGAAACTGCCGTAACCCCAACCTTCCAGGCGCAGGGACACCAGCGGCATGCTCACCCCCAGGGCCAGACCGACACTGAGTACCGAGGCCAACACGGCGAAATAGGTCGCCCAACGCATTGCCACACTCCTGTGGATAATTCTTGAGGACACACAAAGCAGTGTGGGAGGGGGATTGCCCCCGATCGCGGTGAATCATTGGGCACTTTTAGTACCTGACACACGGCTATCGGGGGCAAGCCCCCTCCCACATTTGGCCTGCGGTGTTGCTTAGAGCTTGATCCAGGTCGACTTCAGCTCGGTGTATTTGTCGAACGCGTGCAGCGACTTGTCGCGACCATTACCCGACTGCTTGAAGCCACCGAACGGCGCGGTCATATCACCGCCGTCGTATTGGTTGACCCACACGCTGCCGGCGCGCAGGGCCTTGGCGGTCAGGTGCGCTTTGGAAATATCAGCAGTCCACACGGCTGCGGCCAGACCATACACCGTGTCGTTGGCGATCTTGATAGCCTCTTCGGCGCTGTCGAACGTAATTACCGACAGGACTGGGCCGAAGATCTCTTCCTGGGCGATCTTCATGGCGTTGGTCACACCATCGAAAATCGTTGGCTCCACGTAAGTACCGCCGGTTTCCTCCAGGATGCGCTTACCACCGGCCACCAGTTTGGCGCCATCGGTGTGACCCGCTTCGATGTAAGACAGCACGGTGTTCATCTGCTGGGTATCCACCACCGCGCCGACGGTAGTCGCCGGGTCCAGCGGGTTGCCAGGTTTCCAGGCCTTGAGGGCCTCGATAACCAGCGGCAGAAATGTATCTTTGATCGAGCGCTCCACCAGCAAGCGCGAACCCGCGGTGCAGACTTCGCCCTGGTTGAAGGCAATGGCGCTGGCTGCGGAGTTGGCGGCAGCTTGCAGGTCCGGCGCATCGGCGAACACGATATTAGGGCTCTTGCCGCCAGCTTCCAGCCATACGCGCTTCATGTTCGACTCGCCGGAGCGGATCAACAGTTGCTTGGCGATCTTGGTCGAACCGGTGAATACCAGCGTGTCGACGTCCATGTGCAGCGCCAGGGCATTTCCGACGGTGTGGCCGTAGCCCGGCAGCACGTTGAAAACGCCTTTCGGAATACCGGCCTCAACAGCCAGGGCCGCGATGCGGATGGCCGTCAGGGGAGATTTTTCGGAAGGCTTGAGGATCACCGAGTTACCGGTGGACAGCGCCGGGCCGAGTTTCCAGCACGCCATCATCAGCGGAAAGTTCCACGGCACAATGGCGCCAACCACGCCGACCGGCTCGCGGGTCACCAGGCCCAGTTGATCGTGCGGCGTGGCGGCGACTTCGTCATAGATCTTGTCGATGGCCTCGCCGCTCCAGCTCAGGGCATTCGCCGCGCCGGGTACGTCAATGTTCAGGGAATCGCTGATTGGCTTGCCCATGTCCAGGGTTTCAAGCAGTGCCAGCTCTTCGGCATTGGCCTTGAGCAGCGCAGCGAAACGGATCATGGTGGCTTTGCGTTTGGCCGGCGCAAGGCGCGACCAGACACCGGAATTGAAGGTGGCGCGGGCATTTTCCACTGCGCTCTGGGCGTCGGCGGCGTCACAGCTGGCGACAGTGGCCAACAGACGGCCATCGACCGGGCTGATGCATTCGAAGGTGTCGCCGGAAGCAGCGTTGGTGTACTCGCCATTGATGTAGGCGCGGCCTTCGATCTTCAGATCCTTGGCGCGTTGTTCCCAATCGGCACGGGTCAGGGTGGTCATGCGAGTGTCCTCCTCTTATTGAATACAAGGGCCAGGCGATGTCCCCCGGCAGCCTCAAAGAATGCTTGCCCGCCAACCAGCTGTTCGGCTCAAAGGCAGCTGCCACCCTAAACCAGCGGCTGGGGATGTTTCAATATATTTGACATAACGCGGGTAAACGCCCTTGCGATGTTCATTTTAATAAACATAGACTTTGGGCACTTCAACCCCAGGCCAGACGGGACACGCACATGAGCATCCAGGACATCGTCGACTTCAGCCAAGCCACCACCGCCCCCGACCGCTATCGCCCTGCCGCCGAAAAAATCCTCAAGGGCGATCCCGAACAAACGGTCTACAACCACTACAACAGCCCATGCGGCCAGATGAGCGCCGGGGTCTGGGAAGGTGATGTCGGGCAGTGGACGGTCAGCTACACCGAGCATGAGTACTGCGAAATCGTGCAGGGTGTGTCCGTGCTGCGCGACGCCGAGGGAAATGCCAAGACCTTGCGCGCCGGCGACCGCTTTGTGATTCCTGCTGGCTTCAGCGGCACCTGGGAAGTACTGGAACCATGCCGCAAGATCTACGTGGTGTTTGAACAGAAGACCTGATCAACCAAATTCCACGCAAAAAAAAGCCCGACTCGTGAGAGACGGGCTTTTTTTCACAAGGAAGAAAATCAATTACTTGATTTTGCCTTCTTTGTAGATCACGTGCTTGCGAACGCGCGGGTCGAACATTTTCTTTTCGAGCTTGTCCGGGGTAGTACGCTTGTTCTTGTCGGTAGTGTAGAAGTGACCAGTACCGGCGCTAGAGATCATTCGAATCAATTCACGCATGATAGAGCTCCTTAGATCTTGCCAGCGGCACGGATTTCGGCCAGCACGACAGTGATGCCACGCTTGTCGATGATACGCATGCCTTTAGCAGATACACGCAGGCGAACAAAACGTTTCTCTTCTTCAACCCAGAAGCGGTGATGCTGCAGGTTCGGCAGGAAACGACGACGGGTTTTGTTATTTGCGTGGGAAATGTTATTCCCAGTCACCGGACCCTTACCGGTAACTTGACAGACTCTCGACATGCCTCAGCCCTCTAAAACCACATGCCCAACCCGGCATGGGTTGGCCGCTTAATCTCTCAGTCATTTGGCGCCAGGCGCCGCGTTTCTTTAGGGTCTTACCGGCTACACCTACAAGCGAAGGAACCGGGCCCCTAGAAAAGAGCGCTGCTTTATACCAGAAAGACCTTGGTGCAACAACAGCGAGTGTGTTTTTACCGGAGTAAATCTCGACCATTGGCGCCTGAACCGTTGCCAGGAGGGGCCGATACAACAGCCGACCGCTCGTCGCACAGAATGATTTTCAGCGCCCGCACGCACCGTAAAGTGCACGGCGAAACAATCTGAGGCGCCATCAAAACAGCATTTGAGCCAAAAGCACAGGCAAAAATGGGCTAGTCATTTATCAATCAGAGCACTACGGTAGGACTTTTCCAGACTGCACTCGCAGATGGGCCTTCGATCTGCAAAGGAAACCGAATATGCGCCTCGCTGCCCTACCGCTGTTGCTTGCCCCTTTCTTTATCGCGCCGCTGGCCTCTGCCGCCACCAACCTGAGCGTGTGCACCGAGGCCAGCCCTGAAGGGTTTGATGTGGTGCAATACAACTCGCTGACCACCACCAACGCCTCCGCCGACGTACTGATGAACCGCCTGGTGGACTTCGATGCCGCCAGCGGCAAGCTGGTGCCAAGTCTGGCGGACAGCTGGGAAGTGTCGCCGGACGGCCTGACCTACACCTTCAAGCTGCACCCGGATGTGAAGTTCCACCGCACCGAGTATTTCACCCCAAGCCGCAGCCTGACCGCCGAAGACGTGCGCTTCAGCTTTGAACGCATGCTCGACCCGGCCAACCCGTGGCACAAGATCGCCCAAAGCGGCTTCCCTCACGCCCAGTCTCTGCAACTGCCAACACTGGTCAAGAAGATCGATGCCCTCGACCCGCTGACGGTGCGCTTCACTCTGGATCATGCCGACTCCACATTCCTCGCAGCCCTGAGCATGGGCTTCGCCTCGATTTACCCGGCCGAATACGCCGACAAGTTGCTCAAGGCCGGCACGCCGGAGAAACTCAACAGCCAACCGATTGGTACCGGCCCGTTCATTTTCAGCCGTTTCCAGAAAGACGCTGTGGTTCGTTACAAAGCCAACCCGGACTACTTCGGCGGCAAACCGGCTGTGGATAACTTGATCTTCGCCATCACGCCGGATGCCAACGTGCGCCTGCAGAAGCTGCACCGCGATGAGTGCCAGATCGCCCTGTCGCCCAAGCCCCTGGATGTAGGCGAGGCAGAGAAAGACCCAGCCCTCAAGGTGGAAAAGACCGCTGCATTCATGACTGCATTCGTGGCGATCAACAGCCAGCACCCTCCCCTGGATAAACCCGAAGTACGTCAAGCGATCAATCTGGCCTTCGATAAGGCCAGCTACCTCAAAGCCGTATTTGAAGGCACCGCCGAAGCCGCCAACGGCCCTTATCCTCCCAACACCTGGAGCTACGCCAAGGACTTGCCGGGTTATCCACAGGACCTCGCCAAGGCCAAGGCCCTGCTGAATCGCGCAGGGCTCAAGGACGGCTTCAAGACCACCATCTGGACACGCCCGACTGGCAGCCTGCTGAACCCTAACCCAAACCTCGGCGCGCAATTGCTGCAAGCCGACCTGGCCAAAGTCGGCATCCAGGCCGAGATCCGAGTGATCGAATGGGGCGAACTGATTCGCCGCGCCAAAGCCGGCGAGCATGACCTGCTGTTCATGGGCTGGGCCGGCGACAACGGTGACCCGGATAACTTCCTGACCCCGCAGTTTTCCTGCGCAGCAGTGAAGTCAGGCACCAACTTCGCTCGCTACTGCGACCCGGCGCTGGACAAACTGATCAGTGCTGGCAAAACCACCAGCGAGCAAGGGGTGCGCAGCAAGCTGTATCAACAGGCCCAGGCGCAAATCCAGCAGCAGGCGCTGTGGCTGCCACTGGCGCATCCGACGGCGTTCGCCCTCGCGCGCAAGAGTGTCGACGGCTATCAAGTAAGTCCGTTCGGGCGCCAGGATTTCTCGAAGGTCAGCGTCAAGCCCTGAACCGTAACCCCACCTGAAAGGGTGGGGTTACATCCATCCGTATTCCGCCATCGATAACGGATCACCATCTCCCACGATGATGTGATCCAGCACCCGCACGTCCACCATCTCCAGCGCTTTTTGCAGGACTTTGGTCAATTTTCGATCAGCTGCACTCGGCTCCACGCTTCCCGAAGGATGGTTATGACAGAGGATCAACGCCGCCGCGTTGTAAGCCAACGCGCGCTTGACCACTTGCCGGGGGTACACCACAGCAGCGTCGATGGTGCCCTCGGATAACGCCTCGAAGCCCAACACCCGATGCTTTGAATCGAGAAACAGGCAGCCAAAGATCTCGTGGGGCTCATGACGCAACAGCGCCTTGAGGTATCCCCGCACGACTTCCGGACTTTCCAGTGCCGATTCATTGCGCAACTGTTCGGCCATATGCCGCCGGGACATCTCTAGTACCGCCTGCAACTGGGCAAACTTCGCCGGCCCCAAGCCCAGTTGCTGATTGAACAGCGCCTGGCTTGCTTCCAGCAGCGGGCGTAAGCCGCCAAATTGCGCTAGCAGATGGCGCGCCAGGTCCACCGCGCTCCGACCTGCGACACCGGTGCGCAGGAAGATTGCCAGCAGTTCAGCATCCGACAGACTCGCCGCGCCCCACGCCAAAAGCTTCTCCCTGGGCCGCTCTGCCGCCGGCCAATCACGAATACTCATCCCACCTCCCTGTACATGTGCGCCGCTGTTGCGGGGCAGACGCTGTGTTATCGTAGGCCCTCTTTTTTGCGTGCGATTTCACCTGGGGAGGGGAGATCGCACGCACCACTGAACTGGCTTCACTGAACTGGAAAGGCAAACCAATGCAGCGTCTGTATCGGAAACGCATCGTTCTCGGCGTCGGCGGCGGCATTGCCGCCTACAAGAGCGCAGAGTTGGTTCGCAGGCTCCTGGACCAAGGTGCCGAAGTGCGCGTGGTCATGACCCGTGGCGGGAGCGAGTTCATCACACCCCTGACCATGCAGGCCCTGTCCGGCCACCCGGTTCATCTGGACCTGCTGGACCCGGCGGCCGAAGCCGCCATGGGCCACATCGAACTGGCCAAATGGGCCGACCTGGTGCTGATCGCCCCGGCCACTGCCGACCTGATCGCCCGCCTGGCCCAAGGTATCGCCGATGACCTGCTGACTACCTTGGTACTGGCCACCGACGCCACCGTTGCCATTGCCCCCGCGATGAACCAGGCCATGTGGCGCGATCCGGCCACTCAGGCCAACACCCAACTCCTGCAAAGCCGTGGCCTCAAGGTGTTCGGCCCGGCATCGGGCAGCCAAGCATGTGGCGACGTGGGCATGGGCCGCATGCTCGAAGCCACCGACCTGGCCCTGTGTGCCGCCGAGTGCTTCCAGCACTTGGCCCTGACCGGCAAGCACGTGTTGATCACCGCCGGCCCGACCCAGGAAAACATCGACCCGGTGCGTTACATCACCAACCATAGCTCAGGAAAAATGGGCTTTGCGCTGGCAGAAGCCGCGGTCGAGGCAGGCGCCCGCGTCACGCTGATCACCGGACCGGTACATCTACCGACCCCTGATCGCGTCACGCGAATCGATGTAGTCAGCGCCCGAGACATGCTCGCGGCCTGCGAAGCGGCTATTCCCTGCGACCTTTTTATCGCCTCGGCAGCGGTTGCGGACTACCGCCCGGAAGTCGTCGCCCCGCAAAAGCTCAAGAAAGACCCTACAAGCGGCGACGGCCTGCTCCTGCAAATGGTGCGCAACCCGGACATCCTGGCCACCATCGCCACACGTCCTGACCGCCCGTTCAGCGTCGGCTTCGCCGCCGAGACCGAGCATCTGCTGGACTACGCCGCACGCAAATTGAAAGACAAAAACCTCGACCTGATCGTTGCCAATGATGTCGCCAACCCGAGCATCGGCTTCAACAGCGAGGAAAACGCCTGCAGCGTGATTGACCGCGACCTGCACGCGACACTTTTCGCCCAGACCAGCAAGGGCAAGATTGCCCGCCAACTGATCTCTTTTATCGCCCAACGGCTGAACCAGGTTTAATTTCCATGCACGCTTTGCAAGCCAAGATCCTCGACCCACGCATCGGCACCGAATTCCCACTGCCGGCCTACGCCACCCCAGGCTCTGCCGGCCTGGACCTGCGTGCCATGCTCAAGCAAGACACCCTGCTTGAGCCGGGACAGACCGTCCTGATCCCTACCGGCCTGTCGATCTACGTGGGCGACCCTGGTCTAGCTGCGCTGATCCTGCCGCGCTCCGGCCTGGGCCACAAACACGGCATCGTGCTGGGCAACCTGGTAGGCCTGATCGACTCGGACTACCAAGGCGAGCTGATGGTGTCGTGCTGGAACCGCGGCCAAACCGCATTCAACATCGTGGTCGGCGAGCGCATTGCCCAGCTTGTTCTTGTGCCGGTGGTACAGGCGCACTTCGAACTGGTGCAGGAATTCGACGAAACCCAACGTGGTGCAGGCGGCTTTGGGCATTCAGGCAGTCTCTGACTAAGCTGAACGTGGCCGGGTGCTTTTGCCCGGCCAGACGCCACCGCATGGCTTTTCAGGATGAAGAATGCGCGGAATTTATCAGCGAGATTTCCCTAGCTAAATCAATGTATTACGCAGAAATAAGCCTGGCTTCCAAACGCCGATGGCATTTTTGCACCACGAACTCTCTGCCGAAAACACCGTCATACCCTTCAGTTTGAGCCTGCCGGTCAGCCACTTTAAGGCCAGCCTTGCCCCCTTCAGATGGAGTTTCCCCCCGCGATGAGTACCGCAGCCCGAGTAGCCCCGACATTCCCCGACAGCATCTTTCGCGCCTATGACATCCGTGGCGTGGTGCCCAAGACCCTGACTGCCGAAACGGCCTACTGGATCGGCCGCGCCATCGGCGCCCAGAGCCTGGCTCAGGATGAGCCCAACGTATCGGTAGGCCGTGACGGTCGTTTGTCCGGCCCGGAGCTGGTGGAGCAACTGATCCAAGGCCTGGCCGACGCCGGCTGCCATGTCAGCGACGTCGGCCTGGTACCAACGCCAGCTCTGTACTACGCCGCCAACGTCCTGGCCGGCAAGTCCGGGGTGATGCTCACTGGGAGCCATAACCCATCGGATTACAACGGTTTCAAGATCGTCATCGCTGGCGACACCCTGGCTAACGAACAGATCCAGGCCTTGCATACCCGCCTGAAAACCAACGACCTGACCAGCGGCAAAGGCAGCATCACCAAAGTCGACATCCTGCAGCGCTACTCCGACGAAATCACCCGCGACGTCAAGCTCGCCCGCCGCCTCAAAGTGGTAGTGGACTGCGGCAACGGCGCGGCCGGTGTGATCGCGCCGCAACTGCTCGAAGCCCTGAACTGCGAAGTAATCCCGTTGTTCTGCGAGGTTGACGGCAACTTCCCCAACCACCACCCGGATCCAGGCAAGCCAGAAAATCTGGTGGACCTGATCGCCAAGGTCAAGGAAACCGGCGCCGATGTAGGCCTGGCCTTCGACGGTGACGGCGACCGCGTAGGTGTGGTGACCGAGACCGGCGAGATCGTATTCCCCGACCGCCTGCTGATGCTGTTCGCACGTGACGTAGTGGCGCGCAATCCCAACGCAGAAATCATCTTCGACGTGAAGTGCACCCGCCGCCTCACGCCGCTGATCAAGGAATACGGCGGCCGCCCGCTAATGTGGAAGACCGGTCACTCGTTGATCAAAAAGAAAATGAAGGAAACCGGCGCGCTGTTGGCCGGTGAAATGAGCGGTCACGTGTTCTTCAAAGAGCGCTGGTTCGGTTTTGACGACGGTATCTACAGCGCCGCTCGTCTGCTGGAGATCCTCAGCAAGGAAAAATCCACTGCCGAAGAGCTGTTTCAGACCTTCCCGAATGATATTTCTACGCCAGAGATCAATATCCATGTGACCGAGGAGAGCAAATTCAGCATCATTGACGCACTGCACGACGCGCAATGGGGCGAAGGCGCCAACCTGACCACCATTGATGGTGTGCGAGTCGATTACGCCAAAGGCTGGGGCCTGGTTCGCGCGTCCAACACCACACCGGTGCTGGTGCTGCGTTTCGAGGCGGATACCGAGGCTGAGTTGCAGCGCATCAAGGACGTGTTCCACGCCCAGTTGAAACGTGTTGCCCCTGATCTCCAATTACCGTTCTGATTTTTTACCGGAGCCCTGAATGACCCTCGAACGCGAAGCCGCTGCCAACACCGCCAAGGTCCTGTCCGAAGCGTTGCCTTACATTCGACGCTACGTCGGCAAGACGCTGGTGATCAAGTACGGCGGCAATGCCATGGAAAGCGAAGAGCTGAAAACCGGCTTTGCCCGCGACATCGTGTTGATGAAAGCCGTGGGGATCAACCCTGTGGTGGTGCACGGTGGCGGCCCGCAGATCGGCGACCTGCTCAAGCGCTTGTCGATCGAGAGTCACTTCATCGATGGCATGCGTGTCACTGACGCGCAGACCATGGACGTGGTGGAGATGGTCCTCGGCGGCCAGGTGAACAAAGACATCGTCAACCTGATCAACCGCCACGGCGGCAGCGCCATCGGCCTGACCGGCAAGGACGCCGAGCTGATCCGCGCGAAAAAACTGACCGTTACCCGTCAGACGCCGGAAATGACCCAGCCGGAAATCATCGATATCGGCCAGGTAGGCGAAGTGATCGGCATCAACACCGACCTGCTGAACCTGCTGGTCAAGGGTGACTTCATCCCGGTGATCGCGCCGATCGGCGTGGGTGCGAACGGTGAGTCCTACAACATCAACGCCGACCTCGTCGCCGGCAAGGTCGCCGAGGCGCTGAAGGCTGAAAAGCTGATGCTGCTGACCAACATCGCCGGCCTGATGGACAAGGAAGGCAAGGTGCTGACCGGCTTGACCACCCAACAGGTGGACGAACTGATCGCCGACGGCACCATCTACGGCGGCATGCTGCCGAAGATCCGTTGCGCGCTGGAAGCAGTGCAAGGCGGCGTTGGCAGCTCGCTGATCCTGGATGGCCGTGTACCGAATGCAATCCTGCTGGAAATCTTTACCGATACAGGTGTGGGTACGCTGATCAGCAACCGCAAGCGCCCTTAAAACGCTGAAAACAAAAAGCCCCGCTCAACTTGGTTGAGCGGGGCTTTTTTATGGTTCGGCGATTACTGAACGCCGAACTGCTCGCGATACGCCTTAACTGCCGGCAAGTGCTGCTTGAGCTGCGGATCATCTTCCAGGAACTGCAACACCTGGTTCAACGAAACGATGCTTACCACCGGAATACCGAAATCACGCTCCACTTCCTGGATCGCCGACAACTCACCGTTGCCGCGCTCCTGGCGGTTCAGCGCGATCAGCACGCCAGCAGCCTTGGCGCCGTCTTGGGAAGCGATAATCTGCATCACTTCACGGATGGCGGTGCCGGCGGTGATTACGTCGTCAATGATCAGCACGTCGCCGGTCAGCGGCGCGCCCACCAGGCTGCCGCCTTCGCCATGAGCCTTGGCTTCCTTGCGGTTGAAGCACCATGGCAGATCGCGCCCATGGTGTTCCGCCAGGGCCACGGCTGTTGCAGCTGCCAGGGGGATACCCTTGTAGGCCGGGCCAAACAGCACGTCGAAGGAAATACCGCTTTCAACAATGGCTGCCGCGTAGAAACGCCCCAACTGAGCCAGGGCCGAACCCGAGTTGAACAAGCCCGCATTGAAGAAGTACGGACTGGTGCGCCCGGACTTGAGGGTGAACTCACCGAAGCGCAAAACCCCGCGATCGATGGCAAAACGAATGAAATCGCGTTGATACGCCTGCATGAAAAAAGCCTCAGATACCACGGATTTAGCTAATTAGGTAGACGGCGTGTATCATACACGCACGCGATTTTTGGGGCCATTTATGCGGATCATCAGTGTGAACGTTAATGGTATTCAGGCTGCAGTCGAGCGTGGTTTGCTCAGTTGGCTGCAAGCTCAGAATGCCGACGTCATCTGCCTGCAGGACACCCGCGCCTCCGCCTTTGAACTGGACGACCCAGCCTTCCAACTGGATGGCTACTTCCTTTATGCCTGCGATGCCGAAGTGCCCACCCAAGGTGGCGTGGCTTTGTACTCGCGGTTGCAACCCAAGGCGGTCATCAGCGGCCTCGGCTTCGAGACAGCCGACCGCTACGGGCGCTACCTGCAAGCCGATTTCGACAAGGTCAGCATCGCGACCTTGCTGCTTCCTTCGGGGCAGAACGGCGATGAAGACTTGAACCAGAAGTTCAAGCTAATGGACGATTTCGCCCGTTATCTGGATAAACAGCGGCGTAAACGTCGCGAGTACATTTACTGTGGCTCGCTGTACGTGGCGCAACAAAAGCTGGATATCAAGAACTGGCGCGACAGCCAGCAATCCCCAGGTTTCCTGGCGCCGGAACGGGCCTGGATGGACGAGATTGTCGGCAACATGGGCTATGTGGATGCCCTTCGTGAAGTCAGCCGCGAAGGCGACCAGTACAGCTGGTGGCCAGACAATGAACAGGCTGAAATGCTCAACCTGGGCTGGCGCTTCGACTACCAGTTGCTGACCCCAGGTCTGCGCCGGTTCGTACGCAGTGCACGTTTGCCGCGCCAGCCGCGTTTCTCGCAGCACGCGCCGCTGATCGTGGACTACGACTGGACACTGACCATCTAAGGTCTTTCTCCAGGCACAAAAAAACCGACATCGCTGTCGGTTTTTTTGTGGGCGATCACTATTTGACCAAACGCCAGGTCCATGGGTATCGGTAGGCTGTGCCGTTGTTGGCTTTAACGCCGCCAATGATCGTCAGCACCAGCGCCGCAACCACGAGCACCAACATCAACACAAAGCCGATCACCACAAACCCCAGCACCATGCAGACCAACCAGGCGATGGCCACCGTGATCTGGAAATTCAGGGCTTCCTTGCCCTGATCATCGATAAGCGGGTCCATATCCTTCTTGATCTGCCACACGATCAACGGCCCCAACAGGCTGCCAAAGGGGAATACCAACCCCAGAAACGCCGCGAAGTGACACAACATCGCCCATTGGCGAACTTCCTTGGTCGGTGCCGGAACCGGCAATTGACTGTCACTCATGGCGCTTCTCCTTGAAGTCGGCTTAGTCAGCCAGTGCGGCGTTCTGCAGTTCGAAGATCTCGGTCATGCCTTTCTGGGCTAGGGCCAGCATGGCGTTCAGCTCGGCCGGCTGGAATGGCGCGCCTTCAGCGGTGCCCTGCACTTCGATGAAACCACCGGTGCTGGTCATCACGACGTTCAGGTCAGTCTCGGCAGCCGAATCTTCCAGATAGTCCAGGTCCAGCACAGGCTCGCCCTGGTACATACCCACCGATACAGCGGCAATCATTTGCTTGAGCGGGTCGCCGCCTTTCAGGCCGCCACGTTTCTTGATCACTTTCAGTGCGTCGACCAAGGCCACCATCGCGCCAGTGATGGATGCAGTGCGGGTGCCGCCATCGGCCTGGATCACGTCGCAGTCGACGTAAAGGGTCACGTCGCCCAGCTTGGACATGTCCAGGGCTGCACGCAGGGAGCGACCGATCAGGCGCTGGATTTCCAGGGTGCGGCCGCCTTGCTTGCCACGGCTGGCTTCACGCTGGTTACGTTCGCCGGTGGCGCGCGGCAGCATGCCGTATTCGGCGGTCAACCAACCCTGGCCCTGGCCTTTAAGGAAACGCGGCACGCCATTTTCAACGCTGACGGTGCAGATAACCTTGGTATCGCCAAACTCGACCAGTACAGATCCCTCGGCGTGTTTGGTGTAGTTGCGGGTGATGCGGATCGAGCGGAGCTGATCGGCAACGCGACCACTTGGACGTTTCATAGGGGATACCTGTACTGAGGACGAAAAACTGCCGAGCATTATAGAGCCGCGAGCCGATTCGGGGCACTTCTAAAAATCTGGTTACGAATGGTCAGCCTATCGCCCATTGTTTGGGCGCACTCGCCCCACTGCGCTACAATCCTGCGCCTTCGCAGCCTGTCGGCTTCAATTTACCCATCAGCCCGTGTTTGCGGGACTGCATCGCGAGGTACCTCCATGGTGCACAGCATGACCGCCTTCGCCCGCGTCGAAAAAGCAGGCGCCCAAGGCACCCTGAGCTGGGAACTGCGCTCGGTCAACAGCCGCTACCTGGAGCCGCACCTGCGCCTGCCGGAATCCTTCCGCGACCTCGAAGGCGCCGTGCGTGAGGCACTGCGCCAGGGCATCTCCCGCGGCAAGCTGGAATGCACCCTGCGCTTTACCGAAGAAACCACCGGCAAGCCGCTGCAGGTAGACCGCGAGCGCGCCGCGCAACTGGTCGCTGCCGCCGAAACCATCGCCGGCCTGATCAAGCAGCCCGCAGCGCTGAACCCTCTGGAAGTGCTGGCTTGGCCCGGCGTGCTGGTGGCCGATGCCTCCGATCCGCAAGCCCTCAATGCCGAAGCCCTTGCCCTGTTTAATCAGGGCTTGAAGGAGCTCAAGGCCGGCCGCGAACGCGAAGGTGCCGAACTGGCACGCCTGATCAACGAGCGCCTGACTTCGATCGAAGCAGACGTGGTCATCTTGCGCGAGCTGGTGCCGCAGATGCTCGCCACCCAACGTCAGAAGGTTCTCGACCGCTTCACCGACATGAAGGCCGACCTCGACCCGACGCGCCTGGAGCAGGAAATGGTCCTGCTGGCCCAAAAGAGCGACGTCGCCGAAGAGCTGGACCGCTTGAGCACCCACATCCTCGAAGTGCGTCGCGTGCTCAAATCCGGCGGCGCCGCCGGTCGGCGCCTGGACTTCCTGATGCAGGAACTCAACCGCGAAGCCAATACACTCGGCTCCAAGGCATTTGACCCGCGCAGCACCACGGCTGCCGTCAACCTCAAAGTGTTGATCGAGCAAATGCGCGAACAAGTACAGAATATTGAGTAAGGCAACCTACATGACCCACAGCACCGGCACCCTTTACATCATTTCCGCCCCTTCGGGCGCGGGCAAGAGCAGCCTGGTCAAGGCCCTGACCGACGCTGACGAGCAGATTCGCATCTCGGTCTCCCACACCACCCGTGCCATGCGCCCGGGCGAGGTGAACGGCGTGCACTACCACTTCGTCGAGCGTACCGAGTTCGTCAAAATGATTGAGCACGGCGACTTCCTGGAGCGTGCCGAAGTGTTCGGCAACCTCTATGGCACTTCGCAGAGCCATCTGCAGCAGACCTTGGACGAAGGCCACGACCTGATCCTGGAAATCGACTGGCAGGGCGCCGAGCAAGTTCGCCAGCTGATGCCCAAGGCACGCTCGATCTTCATCCTGCCGCCGTCGCTCGAAGCCTTGCATCAGCGCCTGACCAACCGTGGTCAGGACAGTGACGAGATCATCGAAGGCCGCATGCGTGAAGCCGTCAGTGAAATGAGTCACTACGTCGACTACGACTACCTGATCATTAACGACGATTTTTCCCACGCACTGGACGACCTGAAGGCGATTTTTCGCACGAATCAGCTCCAGCAAAAGCGTCAACAGCAGCGTTTCGGCAAATTACTGGCCGAACTGCTTGGCTGATTGGGTCTTCCCAAAACGGCTGCAAGGGCTTTACATTGGCCCTTGTAGCGGTTTTGCGAGGGCCTGCGAAAAATCAGCGCTTCCCTAAACGCTGGTGATTTTTTAAACTGCTCAGTCCGCTCGCCCAACCGGGCAGCGCGCATCTTGCATTCGCTCCGAGGAATATCATGGCCCGCGTAACCGTTGAAGACTGCCTAGACCACGTGGCAAACCGCTTTGAGCTGGTCATGCTCTCTACCAAGCGTGCCCGTCAACTGGCCACTGGCGGCAAAGAGCCCCTGGTCCAGTGGGAAAACGACAAACCTACCGTTGTAGCCCTGCGTGAAATCGCTGAAGGCCTGATGAGCTACGAGTTCATCGCCAACGCTGAGATCGTTGAAGACGAACCGCTGTTTGCAGCGTTCGAGGACGAGTCCAACGAGGCCGTCTAAGCCTATGCCTGGTCGACGTAGCACGGCGCGGAGTCACAGCCTTCGGCAGGAGTTCACACTTTGCCGAGCATAGACGCCCTCGCCGATCGCTTATCGACCTACCTCGGCCCCGACCAGGTTAACCTGGTCCGCCGAGCGTATTTCTACGCCGAACAAGCCCACGACGGCCAACGCCGCCGAAGCGGTGAGGCGTACGTCACCCATCCTCTTGCGGTGGCGAATATCCTGGCCGACATGCACATGGACCATCAGAGCCTGATGGCCGCGATGCTGCATGACGTGATCGAAGACACCGGTATTGCCAAGGAAGCGCTCAGTGCGCAATTTGGCGAAACCGTGGCCGAACTGGTCGACGGGGTCAGCAAACTGACCCAGATGAACTTCGAAACCAAGGCTGAAGCCCAGGCGGAAAACTTCCAGAAGATGGCCATGGCCATGGCCCGGGACATCCGGGTGATCTTGGTCAAGCTGGCCGACCGGCTGCACAACATGCGCACGCTGGAAGTGCTGTCCGGCGAAAAACGTCGGCGCATCGCCAAGGAAACCCTGGAAATCTATGCGCCCATCGCCAACCGGCTGGGCATGCACGCCATTCGTATCGAGTTCGAAGACCTCGGCTTCAAGGCCATGCACCCGATGCGTTCGGCGCGCATCTACCAAGCGGTCAAGCGTGCCCGTGGCAATCGCAAGGAAATCGTCAACAAGATCGAAGAGTCGCTAAGCCATTGCCTGGCGATCGACGAAATCGAGGGCGAAGTCAGCGGGCGGCAGAAGCACATTTACGGCATCTACAAGAAGATGCGCGGCAAGCGTAGGGCCTTCAACGAGATAATGGACGTGTACGCGTTCCGGATCATCGTCGACAAGGTTGATACCTGTTACCGCGTGCTGGGCGCTGTACATAATTTGTACAAACCCTTGCCGGGCCGCTTCAAGGACTACATCGCGATTCCTAAGGCCAACGGCTATCAGTCACTGCATACCACGCTGTTCGGTATGCATGGCGTGCCGATAGAAATCCAGATCCGCACCCGCGAAATGGAAGAGATGGCCAACAACGGCATTGCCGCCCACTGGCTGTACAAGTCCAGTGGCGACGAGCAGCCAAAAGGCACCCATGCCCGCGCCCGCCAATGGGTCAAAGGCGTGCTGGAAATGCAGCAACGTGCTGGCAACTCCCTGGAATTCATTGAAAGCGTGAAGATTGACCTGTTCCCGGACGAGGTCTACGTGTTCACGCCCAAAGGCCGGATCATGGAGCTGCCCAAAGGCTCCACGGCGGTCGACTTCGCTTACGCGGTGCATACCGACGTGGGCAACAGCTGCATCGCCTGCCGGATCAACCGTCGCCTTGCCCCACTGTCCGAGCCGCTGCAAAGCGGCTCAACCGTGGAGATTGTCAGCGCGCCTGGCGCACGCCCGAACCCGGCGTGGCTCAACTTCGTGGTCACCGGCAAGGCGCGTACGCACATCCGTCACGCCCTCAAACTGCAGCGCCGCTCCGAGTCCATCAGCCTCGGCGAACGCCTACTGAATAAGGTGCTCAACGGTTTCGACAGTGCTCTGGATAAGATCCCGCAGGAGCGTGTGCAAGCGATGCTCCACGAGTATCGCCAGGAAACCGTCGAAGACTTACTGGAAGATATCGGCCTGGGCAACCGCATGGCTTACGTGGTCGCCCGCCGCCTGCTTGGCGAAGGCGAGCAGTTGCCAAGCCCCGAAGGCCCACTGGCAATTCGCGGCACCGAGGGTCTGGTACTCAGCTACGCCAAGTGTTGCACGCCGATCCCGGGCGACCCTATTGTCGGCCACCTTTCCGCAGGCAAAGGCATGGTCGTGCACCTGGACAACTGCCGCAACATCACCGAAATACGCCACAACCCGGAAAAATGCATCCAGCTCTCGTGGGCCAAGGATGTCACCGGCGAATTCAACGTTGAGCTGCGGGTGGAGCTGGAACACCAGCGCGGCCTGATCGCCTTGCTGGCCAGCAGCGTCAACGCGGCCGACGGCAATATCGAGAAAATCAGCATGGACGAACGCGATGGTCGCATCAGCGTTGTCCAACTGGTGGTCAGCGTGCACGACCGCGTGCACCTGGCCCGCGTGATCAAAAAGCTGCGTGCCTTGACCGGCGTGATCCGCATCACCCGCATGCGCGCATAGCTGTTCAGATAAGTCATCGCCCCATTACAAGGAGTCATTCATGACCAAGACTGTTATCACCAGCGACAAGGCCCCGGCCGCCATCGGTACTTACTCCCAGGCAATCAAGGCGGGCAACACTGTCTACATGTCCGGCCAGATCCCTCTGGACCCGAAGACCATGGAACTGGTGGAAGGCTTCGAAGCACAGACCGTGCAAGTTTTCGAGAACCTCAAGTCCGTCGCCGAAGCTGCCGGCGGTTCGTTCAAGGACATCGTCAAGCTGAACATCTTTCTTACCGACCTGAGCCATTTCGCCAAGGTCAACGAGATCATGGGCAAGTACTTCGAACAGCCTTACCCAGCCCGCGCCGCCATCGGCGTTGCTGCTCTGCCAAAGGGCGCGCAGGTTGAGATGGACGCGATTCTGGTCATCGAGTAAAACACCCGGCGCAGCCCTCACAGGCCGCGCCGACTTCGTTTTAAAAGGATTTCATGATGCGCAAAGCGCTTGTAGCCACTTCGTTGCTCGCCCTGATGCTCGGCGGCTGCGCCAGCAACCCGGCCGACCTGGATGTGAGCGGCACCTGGATCAACCAGGTCGCCATCGATGCGGCAGCCAAAGGCGGCCCTTTGCGCGAAGCACTGCAGAGCTTTGGCCCGAACCTCGAGTGGGAGGTCAACTCCAAGGCGGCGCAGGCGCGCTACTACAACGGTTTTGAGGTTGCCGAAGGCAAGCTGCTCGGCGAGCAATCCGGCGCCTGGAGCGTGGATTTCTACGGCAGCTCCGCCACTGAGCTCAAGCGCAAAGGCAAACAACTGCTGCAAGTGGCGAACGACAATGAGCCCGAACAGCGGTTTGCTCGCGCCAAAGATCCAGCCCCGGAAGGCGCGCCGCTGGGCGCGAACTTCGAACGTGCGCTGTATGCGGCCTATATGGGCGGCGACTGGAAGATCACCGACGGCTTCGGCAGCGGGGCCACGGTGCAATTCCAGTCTGACGGCAAAGTCGCCGGCTTACCGGGCGTCGATCGGTACTCACTGTGCCTGGCAGGTGATTGCGCATCCATGAGCGGCGGCTACGACAGCATGTGGCTGCAACTCAACGGCGTGGGTAACCCATGGATTTTTGCCCGCAAAGGCAAACAGCTGGAAATTTTCCAGGCGATCAACACTGCACAGACCGATGAGGTGCCTTCGTTTACGCCTGGGCCACGTCAGTGGTTGCTGGAAAAATAGTGATACAGAACAAAGGAGCCCAAAGGCTCCTTTTTCTTTAGCCTGCGCCACGGTTTCTTACCCTCAGAGATGGCTCCATGCGCGCATTGCTTACCTTCGGCCTGCTACTGCTTGGCGGATGCACCCATACGTCGCCGAAAACGGATATCAGCGGCATCTGGATCAACCAGACAATCCTTGATGCCGCTGCGTTGAGCCAATCGCTGAACACTCAGGGCTCAAATCTGGAATGGAATATCGATATCCACGCCGGCAAGGCGCAGGTGAGCAGCGGCTTCGAAATGGCCGAAGGCAACCTGTTGCAAACATCCCCTGACGCCTGGACCGTCGACTATGGCGGCTATAGCAGTGACGCACTGCGCCTCGACGGCAAACAGCTCATCCAACTGGGCAAAGAGCATATGAAGGAACAGGTGTTCAGCCGCCCTATCGACACCGCTAAAACCGAAGAAAGGTGGGGCAGCACTTTCAGGAGGGCCCTGAACGCCGCTTACATGGGTGGAAAATGGCGCATCATCGAGGGGCCAGGAACAGGTGAAACTGTAACGTTCACCGCGGATGGCCAGGTCTCAGGGCTTGCAAAAACGGACAGATACGAACTATGCCTGGACGGTGACTGCGCCTCCCAAGGCGCAGGCAATAACACCCTTTTCCTGACCAATGGAGACGTCGGTAATACCTGGATCTTCGTGCGCAAGGGCAAGCAGATGGAAATCCTCCAGGCAATCAACGGCGCGCAAAGCGACGAAATACCCACGTTCACGCCCGGCCCGCGCCAATGGCTGCTAGAACAGCAATAACACAGATCCAACGGTGGGGAGGGGCTTCAGCCTTTTAGAATGGCCGCATACCCTTCTCGATAGCTCGGATACGTCGGCACCCAACCCAGCGCTTTGATGCGAGCATTGCTGCATTGCTTGCTACCAGCACGCCGCACGCTGGCGTCCTCGGACCACTCCGTTACGCCCAGGTAGTCACGCAACCAGGCCACCACCTCGGCCAAGGGAGCCGGCGCATCGTCGACGCCGATATAGATTTTATCCAGCGAACCGCCCTGCTCCACATGGCGCAACAAGAAGGCCAGCAAACCCGCCGCGTCGTCCGCGTGAATGCGGTTGCCATATAAAGGTGGATCGATCGCCACGCGATAACCCTGGCGTACCTGGGTCAGAAGCCACTCGCGGCCCGGACCGTAAATGCCGGTCAGACGCACAATGCTCGCAGGAATGCCGCTATTGAGTGCGACCTGTTCGGCCTCCAGCATGACCTGCCCGGAATAGCCCTTCGCCTTGGTTTCAGAGGTTTCGTCGACCCACTCGCCATTCAGTTGCCCATATACGCTACTGCTGGATACAAACAACAAATGCTTGGGTTCCTGACCGTAATCTTTTAGCCACTCCAACACATGCTGCAATCCTTGCACGTAGGCCGCGCGATAACCGGCCTCATCGTGATCCGTCGCGGCAGCGCAATACACCAGGTAATCCACCCCGCCAATGGGCCAGGTGTCGGGGCAATCCTTGTTGAAGAGGTCGCCGGCAATGCCGATCACGCCGTTGGGCAAACGCGAAATGTCGCGTCGCAGGCCATAAACCTCCCATTCCGAGGCCAGCAATTGGCTAGCCAGGCGACCACCCACATCGCCGCATCCGGCAATCACAACAGAAGGTGCAGACATCACAAAACTCCATTCTCAAAGGTCTAGGTTAGCCTTCTCGGCTGACCAGCGGCCAGAAAAAGCACAAATAAAGTTACTGTATTACTTTTGTTAACAAGAATTACTTGCAATAATGACCGCCCATTTGTCCTCGGCCGCCTAGGGTCTGGTAGGACGATCACTCATTTTTTCTTCTCAGGTCCGGCCAGCATGACACGTAATACCACCCCCGCTTCGCCAACCAAGCTTCACAGCCCGTCCCGCGCCTGGCGCGCGATTGCTGCGATGCTGTTCAGCGTGCTGCTGGCGCCGACCGCCGCATTCGCTGATGCCAACGCCCCAGCCACGCCGGCGGCCGTCGAGCAAAACGCTGCTGCCCCGGCCGCTCCAGCCGCCACCGATCCAGCCCAGGCTGCTGCCCCAGCCGCCACTGACGAAACTGGCGTCGTGCTGGAAGAAGACAACACTCTGGGCATGGCCCATGACCTGTCGCCGTGGGGCATGTACCAGAACGCAGACGTCGTGGTGAAAGCCGTGATGATCGGTCTGGCCATCGCTTCGATCATCACGTGGACCATCTGGATCGCCAAAGGCTTCGAGTTGCTGGGTGCCAAGCGCCGTCTGCGTACTGAAATCGTCCGCCTGAAAAAGGCCACTACCCTCAAGGAAGCCAGCGAGAGCGCGACCAAAAAGGGCACCCTGGCCAATACCTTAGTGCATGACGCACTGGAAGAAATGCGCCTGTCGGCCAACACCCGTGAAAAGGAAGGCATCAAGGAGCGCGTGGCGTTCCGCCTGGAGCGACTGGTAGCAGCCTGCGGCCGTAACATGAGCAGCGGCACCGGCGTACTCGCCACCATCGGTTCCACCGCGCCGTTCGTCGGTCTGTTCGGTACCGTGTGGGGCATCATGAACAGCTTTATCGGCATCGCTAAAACCCAGACCACCAACCTCGCCGTCGTTGCCCCCGGCATCGCCGAAGCGCTGCTGGCAACCGCCCTGGGCCTGGTTGCTGCAATTCCTGCGGTGGTGATCTACAACGTCTTCGCCCGTTCGATTGCCGGCTATAAAGCCCAGGTATCCGACGCGTCGGCAGAAGTCCTGCTGCTGGTCAGCCGCGACCTCGATCACCTGCCTACCGAGCGCAGCTCGCAACCGCACATGGTGAAAGTGGGGTAATCGGCCATGGGCCTGCATTTGAATCAAGGCGACGATGAACTCGTCGAGAACCACGAAATCAACGTCACGCCGTTTATCGACGTAATGCTGGTACTGCTGATCATCTTCATGGTGGCCGCTCCCTTGGCCACCGTGGATATCAAGGTCGACCTGCCCGCGTCCAGCGCCAAGCCTGCGCCGCGGCCCGAGAAACCGGTGTTTCTCAGCGTCAAGGCGGACCAACGCCTGTTCCTGGGCGAAGAAGAAGTCAAAGCTGAAACCTTGGGCCAGGTCCTCGACGCCAAGACCCAAGGCAAGAAAGACACGACGATCTTCTTCCAGGCCGACAAGGGCGTGGACTACGGCGACCTGATGAGCGTGATGGATGCCCTGCGGGCAGCCGGCTACCTCAAGGTAGGCTTGGTCGGACTTGAGACGGCAGCCAAGAAATGATCACGACGCGCCACAAACTGACGCGTTATGGCACCAGCCTTGCCGTCGTGCTGGGCGTGCACGCCGTCGCGATTGCTATCGCGCTCCATTGGTCGGCGCCGCGCACTGTGCAGCTGCCGCCGGCCGCCATGGTCATTGACCTGGCGCCGATGCCAGCACCGCCGCCACCGGCTCCACCGAAAGTGGTCACGCCACCGCAACCGCCCGCACCGGTGGAAGAGTTGCCTTTGCCGAAACTGGCCGAGGCACCCAAGCCGACGATCCAGGTGCCCAAGCCGGTCAAGCCCAAGCCCAAACCTCAGCCGCCCAAGCCGGTAGAGAAAAAGATCGAGCCACCCAAGGAGAAACCTTCCGAGGATCCGCCGAGCGATGCTCCGCCGACCAAAGCGCCGGCCGAAAAATCGGCGCAGCCGGCTCCAGGCCCGTCGCCGCAGCAGCTTGCAGCCAAGGCCTCTTGGGAAGGCACCCTGCTGGCGCATTTGCAGAAGTACAAAAAGTACCCGCCAGGTGCCCAGGCCCGTGGCAAGGAAGGCCTGAACCGCTTGCGCTTCGTGGTCGATGCCGAAGGCAACGTGCTGTCCTACGAGTTGGTGGGCCGTTCCGGCAACGCTGACCTGGACCGTGCAACCCTGGACATGATCCGTCGTGCCCAACCGCTGCCCAAGCCACCGGCCGACATGGTGAAAAGCGGCAGTGTCGAGATCGTTGCACCGTTCGTGTACAACATCGAAAAGCGCCGCCGCTGATATGACTGTGGCAAGGGGCAACCCTTGCCATTCTCAGCAAACAGCAAAATCCCCCGCTCAATCCCCAACAAACTTCTGATAACGTGCGTCTATCGATTGCAGCCGGTATGCTTGGCCCGCAACTTCATGGACGCCTGCTATGACTCTTACAGAATTACGCTACATCGTTACCCTCGCCCAAGAGCAGCACTTCGGCCATGCGGCCGAGCGTTGCCACGTCAGCCAGCCGACGTTGTCGGTGGGCGTGAAAAAGCTTGAAGACGAACTCGGTGTGCTGATTTTCGAGCGCAGCAAAAGCGCCGTGCGCCTTACCCCGGTGGGTGAAGGCATTGTTGCCCAGGCCCAGAAAGTCCTGGAACAAGCGCAAAGCATTCGCGAGCTGGCACAGGCCGGTAAGAACCAGCTGACCGCTCCGCTGAAAGTCGGCGCCATCTACACCGTCGGCCCGTACCTGTTCCCGCACCTGATCCCGCAACTGCACCGCGTCGCACCGCAGATGCCGCTGTATATCGAAGAAAACTTCACCCACGTGCTGCGCGACAAACTGCGCAACGGCGAGCTGGACGCGATCATCATCGCCCTGCCGTTCAACGAGGCCGACGTGCTCACGCTGCCGCTCTACGACGAGCCGTTCTACGTGCTGATGCCCGCCTCCCACCCGTGGACGCAGAAAGACACCATCGACGCCGGCCTGCTCAATGACAAGAGCCTGCTGCTGCTTGGCGAGGGCCACTGCTTCCGCGACCAAGTGCTGGAAGCCTGCCCGACGCTGACCAAAGGCAACGACGGCGCCAAGCACACCACCGTGGAATCCAGCTCCCTGGAAACCATTCGCCATATGGTCGCTTCCGGCCTGGGCATTTCGATCCTGCCGCTGTCAGCGGTGGATAGCCATCACTACGCCCCCGGCGTTATTGCAGTACGCCCGCTCACACCTCCGGTGCCCTTCCGCACCGTGGCAATCGCCTGGCGTGCCAGCTTCCCACGGCCTAAAGCCATTGAGATCCTCGCCGACTCGATCCGCCTCTGTTCGGTGGCCAAGCCGCCTGCTGCGAGCTAAGTAGCCGTATGACTGAGCTGTCGCAGGTGTCGGTGACGGCACTCAAGGGTGTCGGTGAAGCCATGGCCGAGAAGCTGGCCAAGGTCGGGCTGGAAAACCTCCAGGACGTATTGTTCCACCTGCCCTTGCGGTATCAGGACCGCACCCGCGTGGTGCCCATCGGCCAGTTGCGCCCAGGGCAAGACGCTGTAGTGGAAGGCACCGTCAGCGGGGCCGACGTGGTCATGGGCAAGCGCCGCAGCCTGGTCGTGCGCCTGCAGGACGGCACCGGCGGTCTGAGCCTGCGCTTCTACCATTTCAGCAACGCGCAGAAGGAAGGCCTCAAACGCGGCACACGCGTGCGCTGCTATGGCGAGGCGCGACCCGGTGCCTCGGGCCTGGAGATTTACCATCCGGAATACCGCGCGATCACCGGCGACGAACCGCCTCCGGTGGACACCACCCTCACGCCGATCTACCCGCTCACCGAAGGCCTGACCCAGCAACGCCTGCGCCAACTGTGCACGCAGACCCTGACCATGCTCGGCCCGAAAAGCCTGCCCGACTGGCTCCCACTGGAGCTGGCTCGCGACTACCAACTGGCGCCGCTGGACGACGCAATTCGCTACCTGCATCACCCGCCAGCCGACGCCGACGTCGACGAGTTGGCCCTGGGTCACCACTGGGCCCAGCACCGCCTGGCCTTCGAAGAACTGCTCACTCATCAACTGTCCCAGCAGCGCCTGCGCGAAAGCATGCGTTCCCTGCGCGCCCCAGCGATGCCCAAGGCCACGCGCCTGCCTGCGCAATACCTGGCCAATCTTGGCTTCGCGCCGACCGGTGCCCAGCAACGTGTAGGCAATGAAATCGCCTACGACCTCAGCCAAAAAGAACCCATGCTCCGGTTGATTCAGGGTGACGTGGGTGCAGGCAAGACAGTGGTCGCCGCCCTCGCCGCCTTGCAGGCGCTGGAAGCCGGTTACCAAGTGGCGCTGATGGCACCCACCGAGATTCTCGCCGAGCAGCACTTCATCACCTTCAAGCGCTGGCTCGAACCCTTGGGCCTGGAAGTCGCGTGGCTGGCGGGCAAGCTCAAGGGCAAGAACCGCGCAGCGGCACTGGAGCAGATCGCCGGCGGCGCCCCGATGGTGGTAGGTACCCATGCGCTGTTCCAGGAGGAGGTGAAGTTCAAGAACCTGGCCCTGGTGATCATCGACGAACAACACCGCTTCGGCGTGCAGCAGCGCCTGGCCCTGCGCCAGAAAGGCGTGGGCGGTCGCATGAACCCGCACCAGTTGATCATGACCGCCACGCCGATCCCGCGCACGCTGGCCATGAGTGCCTACGCTGACCTCGACACCTCGATCCTCGACGAACTGCCGCCCGGCCGCACTCCGGTCAACACCGTGCTGGTCACCGATACCCGGCGTGTCGAAGTGATCGAACGGGTACGCGGCGCCTGTGCCGAAGGGCGCCAGGCTTACTGGGTGTGCACGCTGATCGAAGAGTCTGAAGAACTGACCTGCCAGGCCGCCGAGACCACCTATGAAGACCTCACCAGTGCCCTCGGCGAACTCAAGGTCGGGCTGATCCACGGGCGCATGAAGCCCGCCGAAAAAGCCGCCGTGATGGCCGATTTCAAGGCCGGCAACCTGCAACTGCTGGTGGCCACCACGGTGATCGAAGTCGGTGTGGACGTGCCCAACGCCAGCCTGATGATCATCGAAAACCCCGAGCGCCTGGGCCTGGCGCAACTGCACCAACTGCGCGGCCGCGTCGGCCGGGGCAGCGCGGCCAGCCACTGCGTGCTGCTGTATCACCCGCCGCTGTCGCAGATCGGTCGCCAGCGTCTGGGCATCATGCGCGAGACCAACGACGGGTTCGTCATTGCCGAAAAAGACCTCGAACTGCGCGGTCCCGGCGAAATGCTCGGCACCCGCCAGACCGGCCTGCTGCAATTCAAAGTCGCCGACCTCATGCGCGACGCCGACCTGCTGCCCGCCGTGCGCGATGCGGCACAGGCCCTGATGGAGCGCTGGCCGGATCACGTCAGCCCGCTGTTGGATCGCTGGCTACGCCATGGGCAGCAATACGGCCAAGTGTGACGCCTGACTCACTTAAGCGACCTACAAATGTATCAAGCTGGTTATACTCCGATGACTGTAAGAAATTGGATCAGGCCATGTCAGAAGTTGCCCTCGCCACAGCCCCGCTGACCGCCCCACCGGTCATCCGGGCTCTGCTCGCAAAGCTCGCCATCCCCTACACGGAAGTTGCTGAACACCCTGGCCTGAATCCTGCGCAAAAGGTGCAGGCTGTGCTGCTGGAAGATGCGGTGGGTGCACTGATGGTGCTGTTCCCCCAAAACCAGTTGCTCGACCTCAACCGCCTCGCCGAACTCACCGGTCGCCGCCTCATCGCGGTGTCGCCGGATCGCGTCAAGCGTATGCTGGACAAGCATGAGCTGAGCCTGCTGCCAGGCCTGCCGGCACTCACCAGCTCGCCGTGCCTGTACGAAGGCAGCCTGCTCGACGAGCCGAGCCTGCTGGTGCATTCGGGCGAGCCAGGGCTGCTGCTGGAGATCGCCAGCGATGCGTTCAAGACCATGCTCACCAAAGCCAGCGCCGCAAACTTCGGCGAGCCGCTGAGTAATATCCGACCGAACCTCGACCGCCCCAATGATGACCGAGAGGAAATCACCCAGGCGATGCAGGCGTTCACCGCTCGCCGTATCCAGCAGCGCCTGGAAGCGACTATCGAGATTCCACCACTGGCTGACACCGCGCAGAAGATCATCAAGTTGCGCGTCGACCCTAACGCCACCATCGACGACATCACCGGCGTGGTCGAGACCGACCCGGCCTTGGCGGCCCAAGTAGTCAGTTGGGCCGCGTCGCCGTACTACGCGTCGCCCGGCAAGATCCGTTCAGTAGAAGACGCCATCGTGCGCGTACTGGGTTTCGATCTGGTGATCAACCTGGCACTGGGCTTGGCCCTCGGCAAGACCTTGAGCCTGCCCAAAGACCACCCTCACCAGGCCACGCCGTACTGGCACCAGTCGATCTACACCGCCGCCGTGATCGAAGGCCTGACCCGCGCCATGCCCCGCGCACAGCGCCCGGAAGCAGGCCTGACCTACCTGGCCGGCCTGCTGCATAACTTCGGTTACCTGCTGTTGGCCCACGTGTTCCCGCCGCACTTCTCGCTGATCTGCCGCCACCTGGAGGTCAACCCGCATCTGTGCCACAGCTACGTGGAGCAACATTTGCTGGGCATCAGTCGCGAGCAGATCGGTGCCTGGTTGATGCGCTACTGGGACATGCCGGACGAACTGTCCACCGCCCTGCGCTTTCAGCACGACCCAACCTACGACGGCCAATATGCCGAATACCCGAATCTGGTTTGCCTGGCCGTGCGCCTATTGCGCAGCCGAGGGATTGGTTCTGGGCCGGATGAGGCGATCCCGGATGCGTTGCTGGAGCGCCTGGGGTTGAGCCGTGACAAGGCTGAAGAAGTGGTGAGCAAGGTGCTGGATGCAGAAGTGCTGTTGCGTGAGCTGGCGTCCCAGTTCACTCAAAACTGAATCTGTCGCCTCTCAGATAGCTATCGGGGGCAGTGCGACTTGCCCCCGATGAATCCAACTTGGTTTCCCTGAACGCCTACTTCTTTTTCTTCGGCTTCAAATACTTGGTCAACCCCTGGAACCAGATCACCAGCGCCGGGTTGCCCTTGATCTGTATCGACTTGTCCTGAATCCCCGTCATGAACGCCAGTTGCTTGTTCTTTGCCTGCATCGTGGCGAAGCCGTACGCGGCATCTTTAAACGCAATGGCGAACGCCGGCGCAGGATGAACACCTGAGCGGCTGGTAATACGTTGGTCTTTGACGATGAAGTGACGGGCAACCTTGCCGTCGAGGGTCTGCAACTGGAACGCCAGGTCTTTATCACCCAACTGTTGCTGGAAGGCGGGATTGGTCCGGCTGGCTTTGCCCATCATCAGGCCCAGCACCCAGAGGAGAAGACGAAATTTCATAAACTCACAGACCTCGCAAAGGTGAACGGCTCGCGCAGTTTAGCGATTCTTTTGGGGAACGCCACTATCGCTTTTTAGTTCACCTCCTTGCGTTTTATTACTGCCACGCAATGACTGAACAGTCTAAATTCAGCCTCTAAAGTCCGCTCGGCCAATATCGCGTTGATTCCATTCCCGAATACCGTGTATTCAAAAAAACTCTAATTACCTGTGAAGGATCACAGTATCCCCTGATCTGCACGCGCACTAGTCTGGCCCAGTACTAAACCTTAGAGAGTCTGTATAAAGGAGCGCGCCAGCATGACAACTAATACAACAACTCGAGCGGGACAAGTAAGGGTCAAAATCACACAGTCCGGTGCTACTCATCAATTTGTCTCACAAATCACCAGGGCTACGGTAAAAGACAACTATATGGTGATTTATGCCAGTCAGAATGCCTTTTCACCCTTTCGTATTTATTCCCTCGACGTGAAAGTCGCCCTGGGTGCCACGCCGGGTACTTATACGCTTGATGGTCAAGCGGGAAACATCGTCGGCCTGATCTATCTTCCGCCGGATACAAACTTGCTGAACTATTACCAAGACATTTCCGGTGAATTCAGACTCAAGGAGAACGCATCGTTGCAGCAGGTCGAGGGTAGTTTTGATTGCACCGTAAAAAGCGTAGGGTCTGGTGGTGAGGAAGCCGAGTTAACCGAGGGTGAGGTCACATTCAGCCAATCACTTGATACAGACACTAAGGGGTATCTGCGCGGCACCGTCGACCCGGATGGCTATACCTTTGACTCAACTATCCTGAGCATGCAGTTTGTAGAGCCTAAAAATCACCCGCACTTTCTCGAAGTGCTCGCGGTGACTGACAAGCACGGCGACAAGCGGGTTTACCTGCACATTCCAAAATCAAAACTAGGGGAAACGTCACTGCCAATTACCAACAACGAAAATGGGGAATCAGCGATTGCGACGTTATTATTTGCGGGCGTACACCGGGCTACCGAAGGAACCGTCACTTACACGTACGATGCCGACTCGCAAAGACTGAGCGGCCAACTGAGCTTCAAGGCTCTCGTTCCCGGCCAACCCACTGTCCAATTTGAAAACGGCAAATTTGATATCGCCGGGCTGACCCCGACGGCCTCATAGATACACAAAAACCGCCAGCCGATCATTCCACTATCGACTGGCGTTAATGCGTCAGGACAACGCGCCGCCCTTAAACGTTAGGGCAAGGCACCGGCGCCCAGTCGGCCAGGTTTGGATCGCGGCAAGTGCCTTCGATCTGCGCTTTACCGGCGCTGGCGACCTTCTTGCTCTCATCTTGCTTGGTCTGGGCAGTCTGGAAGGTTTTTTCGGTGCTCACTGCTTCTGTTGGGACAGTTGGAAGAGGCGGCTTCTTCGGCGGTTTAGTGCCTGTACCTTTCTTCTTACCCGGTGTCACAACGGGTTTTGAATCGGCCTGGGCCACGGTGACCACGTCGGCACGCTGTACGCCAACCTGCTGCAGGTCTTTCTCATAAGCCTGGGTGTAGTTGTTCAGGTCTTCGCTGGCCTTGCCGTTGACTGCAACAATCAGGTCATTGGATTCCTTCAAGCCCGAGACGATTTCCGCCAGGCGCTTGCGGCCTTCGGTGTCGTTGACGGTCTTGGCCTTACGGTCAGCCACCAGCTTGGTGAACGCGCTCTGATAGCACTGTTGCGACGCTTTGGCATACGCGGTGCTGCGGTCGATGTCGGAGGCGCTTTTGTTTACGTCAGCCGCATACGAAGCAATGCGCTGGTTGTCGTCGGCGATCTGCTTCTGACGCTCGGTGTAGTAACCCGCCGCGCCGCCGGCGAGGGCGCCGCCCGCTGCGCCAATGGCAGCATTACGGCCGCGCTTTTCGGAGTCGCCGGTCAGGGCGCCCAGCAGTGCACCGCCGGCCGCGCCGATGGCCGCGCCGGTGACAACCGACTTGGTCATGTTCGAATCGGTGGCGCGCAAGTGCTGCACCGGCTCGTAGCAGTTGGGGTAGTACTCGACCTTGGTGCTGGACGCCACCTTGGAGGCCGGCGATGTGGCGCAGCCTGTCAGCACGGTGCTGAAGCCAGCGGCAATCAGCAACAGGTGACGCTTGGAAACCGCCTTACGGGAAAAAAGCATAGGTTGTGTTCTCTTCTAAGTTTGACTTGCCCAGCGCGGCAACTGCCGCCTGAGTCCCTTCCAAGCTCGCTATACAGCCAACGATCAAGACCGCTGACCGCTCGCTGCGAGCAATTCCTTCAAGATCGTCGCCGGGTCAGCCCGCTGTTGTTTGCGGTAGTTGCCGACATGGCGGACGAACAGTGTCGCGCGCGTCACCAGGCTCTTGCCGAGCACTGGCTTGCGATCCAACTCTTCCTTGATCCTTTGAAACTGCGCCTGGATCACCGCATCGGTGTAGCGCGTGCCCGTCGCCAAGTTATCGATGTAAATCGCGACCGCGCCGTCGAGGGCACTGCGGCCGTTGGCAATGGCCATATCAAACAGCTTCGCGCTGGCCTCATCCTTATTGTCCAGAGACTGTTGGCGGCTCTTCTGCAGGTTGGCCAGGCGGATGTTGTAGTTGCTGATGGTCTCAGCCACCAATGCAGCCGACTGAATCAGGTTGCCCGCCGCTTCTTCGCGTTGCTGGGCGATCAGCGAGACGTTGCGCTTGAGCTCTTCGTTAACCAGCCCCAATTCGGCTTGCAGCTTGGGGTCGACGCTGGCGGCGATGATGCTGTCCAGGCGTTTGGTCGGGTCTTGGGCGTCATCGATGGCGTCGGTCAGCGCGGCCAGGCGCCCTTCCTTTTGCCACTGCGCAAACAACTCCTTGTAACGTGAACGCGGGGCCGACAACGCACCAATTGCCACGCGGAAACCGGTGGTTTCATTGCTTTGCTCGGTGCCGTCGGCGGCGAAAAGCGGGTATTCGCGGCGCATGCCAGTGAACAGCGTGCCCTCGCCTTCCAGGTAGTTGCCGCCCTTGACCACAAAGCCGCCGTAAGTGCCCTGGCGTCGACCGGCATGGACCAATTGGAAAGACTCCTGGACCATTTCCGCCGCGTTGCCGATCACGTCGAACATGCCAATTGGGTTGGGTAATTTGGTGCCAATGGGCATCAGGCGCGCCGCCTGGCCAGTACCGCCAGCAACTTGGTTGAACACGGCGTAATCACCCAGAGGGCCATCGCTTTCGCTGCCTTCAGTGCGACGAGGAAACAGACGCCCCTCCAGATCCTGACGGCTCACCGCCTGGCCACCGCGTGCGGCAAACTCCCACTCCACTTCAGTGGGCAAGCGCACAAAACCAAGGCCGCCGTCTTCTGCCGACGAACCGCGCCCGCTCACCGGTAGCAAGTCGCGGTGGTACTTCATCAGCCAGGCGCTGTACACCGCAGAGAACCGCTCGGCCTCAAACCGCGACAGTTTCACCTTGGGCAAACGCCCGGCCATACCGGTCGGCGCATCGCAGGCCGGCGCCGGCTCGCCACTGGCCAGGGACTGCGCCTGGGCCATCACTTGGGCGTATTGGCGAGCGGTCACTTCATACTTGCCGATGAAGTACAGCATCGGCTTGAGTGGGGTCTTGGCGTCTGTCTTCGGCATCAACGGCGCGATGACTTTGTTCCAGTCTTTCGGCAAATCCTTGAGGGTGAACTGGCCGTTGATAAAGTCGCGGCGATAGCCGGAAATAAACGACTGCTGGTAACCGGCCTCGCCTTCGGCGAAGGGGTAGCCGAGGCTGATTTCGCGGTCATCCAGAGTGCCTTGGGCCAGTACGTAGGCGTAGCGGAACACCATGTTGCCCTCGCATGGCAGCGGCAGGCTCACGTCATCCGGCAACGGTTTGGGGTTGTCCAGTTTATCGCTTGCTTCATCGGCCCAGGCCATCGAGGCCAGGCTCAGCGCCACGACGGCGCCCAGTAACTTATACATCTCTGATTCCTTCAGAAGCCTGGATACGCGCCACTCGCCAGCCACCACACGCCGCCGCCACGGCGCTGACGCCGAGGACTGCAACCAGGGCCATGCCGTAATGACGCGCCAGCAGATGACTGGCGTACTCGCCCGGCACTTGCGCAAATAATTTGTTCAACGCTGCTTCGGCCAAGCCATACAGCCCGGCGCTGAGCAAGGCCGCAAACCCTGCGCTATACAGCGCCTGCACCACTACAAACAACAACAACCCGCCGGTGGAAAACCCCAACAGGCGCAGCACTGACAATTCCCGTCGCTTGCGCGCCACGGCGGCCAAGGCCCCAGCGAAGATCGCCGCAAACGCCCCCGCCAACGCCAGCCCGGCGATAACCCAGAATACGATCGACAGGTTGCGGCTCAACGACTGCACCTGGGCGATGGTGTTCGCCTGGGTCGATACCAACACGTTCTGCCCAGCGAAATACACCCGCAGGGTTTCTACATCAGTGAGATTGCGCGCGTACAGGCGAAACGCCGGGTACACCCGCTGCTCACCCACCGCCACCTCTTCGCCCGTCCATCCCAACGCCGGTACGGCGCGACCATCGCGGTAATCTTCCGCCGCTTCCAGCAGGGCCAGATCGGCGAACAAAGCGTCCCGCGCGAAGGCTTCCAGCGGCAGTACCGCAACCACCTGTACCTTTGTGCGCTGCTCCTCGACACGTCCTGCTACCTGGCGGGCAAAGCGGGTTTCCAATAGATCCCCAGGCCGCGCTGCAAGCTTCTCGGCAGCGGTGTGGCTCAGCACGATCTGGTTCAGGCCATGCGGCAGCACCAGCGCACCCAACAACGGATCACCCGGCGCTGTCGGCAGCATCTCCAACGTCAGCGCGCCCACCTGCGCCGTCGCCGCAATCTGCCGCGTACGCGGTATGGCAAACGCCACATCGGGGCGCTGGGCAAGCTGCTCAATCAATGCGCTGCTGAATCGACCACCGCCCAACGGAATAATTTCACGGGTGGCGGGGTCGGTCTGTAAACGTTCGGTCAAACTGCTAACCAGTCCAAATTTCAGGCCGAATAACACCAGCAACGGCGCGATCACCGCCACCAATGCCAGCACCGAACAGGCCGACAGCCACGCGTCGTTGCGGTAATCCTGCCAGGCCAGGGAAGCGATCAAGGGGATGCGCATCAGCACGCCTCCCCAAGGGTGGCGGTGACGCCACCGTCAGCATCGCGACGGCAACTGATACGCCGAATCTGCAAGCCACTGGCACGGGCCAGAGGTTCGTCATGGGTGGCGATCACACAGGCGGCGCGGTGCTCATGGGCCTGGGCCAACAGGGCGTGCATCACGCGCTCGGCATTCAACGGGTCAAGGGACGCGGTCGGCTCATCCGCCAGCACCAGTTGCGGTGCATGGGCCAGGGCTCGGGCGCAGCTCACGCGCTGGCGCTGGCCCACCGACAGCGCCGAGGGTTTCTTCGCCAACTGGTCACTGATTTCCAACTGCTCGGCCAGGCGCGCCACACTGCCATCGTCTTTCAAGCCCAGCAGTTGCCGGGACAGGGCGATGTTGCCGCGCACATCGAGAAAGCCAAGCAGGCCACCGGTTTGCAGCACGTAGCCCAAGTGCTGGCTGCGCAACTGCGCCAGCCGCGATTGCTGATCCGCACGCCACAGACTGCCAATGTCGATCGCATTAAATTCGAAGTGCCCCACCTGATCCGGCGCCAGGACCAACGCCAGCAAATCCAGCAAGGTGCTCTTGCCGCAACCGCTGGGCCCAACAATCGCCACTTGCTCACCCGCGCGCAGCGCCAGCGCCGGGATCACCAGGCTATAGCGCTGGCTACCGACGCCCCGGCTCTTGTGCACCGCGCTCAGGGTCAGCATTACGGCAGCGTCGACAACGGCACGCGGTACAACGCATCGCCCGGCTCGGCATCGCCGAAACGGACCCAGTTGGCCACGTCGTTATGGAAGGTTTCGTAGAGGCGGATTTTCGAATCCAGCTCGTCGATAAAGTCTTCCTGCTCGGCCACGCTCAACGACAACCACAAGTCCTGGGTCATGTTCAGCGACTTGCTGCGGTACGGCAGGCCTTCCAGGTATTCGCCGAGAATGCCGCCATCGGCCAAGTTGCCGCCCTTGCGCAGGGCTTGCGGGTCGCGGCTCATGTAGGCAGAGGCGCTGGCAATTTCCTGGAAGAAATCCTTGGGTGACGTCTGGGTCTTGCGCGCCGCGTCAACGATCAGTTTGAGTGACTGCTGCAAATCGTTGAGCTGCAACTTGGTCAGCATCACGCACACCTGGAACGCCGGCAGCGCCGGGTTGGTCAGGTCGCGATCGGCAGTCCAGGCGCTAACCAGCTGCGGCGCCTGGCTCGCGGTTTTGCGGCCCAGGAAATCCATGTGCATGGCGTAACCAACGGCGGCAGATTTATCCGCCAAGGTCGGTGCCGAACTGAGCAGCGGGACCGGTTGCGGCGTGTTGCTGCGCACTTGATGCACCAGGTTGGCGAACACGCTGCCGATCTCGTCGACACGCTCACCCAACTTGCGCACATCACCACCGGGCACCGGTGTGTACAAGTCGCCGATCTGCGGGTTGGCGTCGGCGGTGAGGATGCGGTACTGGCTCTCGGCGCCAGCGTGAGTTTTCTTGCCGGCGTCGGTGCGCAGGTGCAGAGCGTAAATCTTGATCTGCTTGCCCAGCGCGGCCTGGCGCACTTCGGCTTCGTTCATCTGGGTGGCGGCGAACGGGTCGTTCTTGCGCAGCGCCCCAGCATCGGTGACCAGCAGAATGATGCGCCCGCCATAACCGGACCAGTCCATGCCGTCCACAGCCTGCATCACCCCGGCAAACGCGTCTTCGTTGAACGAATGGCTGGAAACGCTGGACGCTTTGACTTGCCGCGCCATGTCGAGGAAGCGTTGTGGATCACGCCCCTGGTCGAGGCTGATCAGGGTTTTGGCCACGTATTCCAGGCCAGGGGTTTTCTTGATGCTGCTGCGAAAACCGACCATACCGAAGCTGACGCTATCGAGTTCGCCGCGTTCGGCGATGCGGGTTTGCAGCTCATGAACCACGTCACGGATCTGGTCGATATACGGCTGCATCGACACGGTGGTATCCACTACCAGCACCACCGCAGTGCGGAAGGCATCGGCATTGGCGTTGATCACCGGCGTGGCGGGCTTGGCCACGGCGCTGCTGCCGGGGTCGATGGAAGCGACATTGAGCAACTGCACCGGCTGACCGTTTTCGTCGAAGCTCTCTTTGGAGTCAAAGATCGGCAACAGGTAAAACTGGTTCTGCGGCACGGCGCTGGCCGTCGGTTCCAGGGCAAGGATTTGCCCGTTGTCTTCGCTGTTTTTCTGCGCTTTGGCCAGCGCGCTCTTGGCGGCGGCCGGGTCGGCGAGCAGCTTTTCCACTTCCCCCGATTGCCGCAGGAACATCACCGGCGCACGGCCCGAGCGCTCGGTGAACTTGAGCACCAGGCTTTGTTTCCAGTCGCTGACTTGCGAGGCCGGCAACCAACCGTCGCTGCGCCCATCGGTGGCGGTGCCGACGCGTACCCACGGTTGACCCTCAATGTCTTTGCGTTGGTACACGTAAAGCACCGAGAACGCCGGCAGCGCCTTGCCAGCCGCGCTGCCTGCCTCATCCGAAAGCTTCGCGCCCGGCTTGCTGAGGACGCGCTGGAACAGGGTTTTCTTGCCCGCCATCAACAGCGGACGTTGACCGCCATCCGCCTCAACCACTGCCGCTGCAGGTGTTGCTGGGGGTGTTGCTGCGGGGACTACGGCGGCCGGTGGTTTGGCCGGTTCATCATCGCCACTCAGCCACCAATAGGAAGCGCCGCCAATCGCCAGGGCAACCGCCACAGCCACCGCTGCCAGCGCCAACACAGGCCCGCGACGCTGCTCGCTGTGCTGCGTCGGCGGCACCACCGGTTGGCGCACTGGCTCGGGTTTGGCTGTCGGGATTTCGATGGACTCCGGCGTGATACCCGCCAGGTCAAAACTCACCGGGATCGGGAGTGGTCGCACCAGCGTGGCTTCCGGCGAATCCGCCGGCAGTTGGTCCAGCGCCAGCAGCAATGCCGCTGCATCCGGGAACCGCTCGGCCGGATCCTTGGCCAACAACTTACGCAACACGCCCTGATAACGACCGTGGTGCACCGGCAATTCCGGCAACGGTTCGGTCAGGTGCGCCAGCGCGGTGGAGAGCGCATCGGTGCCGCTATACGGCAGCTTGCCGACGAGAATTTCATAGAGCACCACGCCCAACGCATACAGGTCAGCGCGCCCGTCGATCTCCTGGCCCCGCGCCTGTTCCGGGCTCATGTAGCTCGGCGTACCGACGGCGAAACCGGCCTGGGTGAACTGGGTGCGGTCGTCCAGGGACTTGGCGATGCCAAAGTCCGAGAGCACCGCCGTACCGTCAGCGCGGAACAGGATGTTCGCCGGCTTGACGTCCCGGTGTACCAATCCTTGAGCGTGGGCATACCCCAGCGCCGAGGCGATCTGGCGGATCAATGTCACGCCCTGTTCCGGCGTCATACCCGCGGCGATACGCTCCTTGAGCGTACCGTTGGGCAGGAACTCCATGGCCATGTAATACAGCTCACCGACATTGCCGATGTCATGGATGGTCACCGTATGCGGGTGCGACAGGCGCGCCAGGGTCTTGCCCTCGCGCAGGAAGCGCTCGCAAAAGCTCGGGTCGGCTGCCAATGCCGCCGCCATCACCTTCAATGCCACCTTGCGCTCCAGCGAGCGCTGGGTCGCCAGGTACACGCTGGCCATGGCGCCTTCGCCGATCTCGCCTTCGATGTCGTAGCCAGGAATCACAATGTTCATGCCGATACCTTCACAACGATGGCGGTGATGTTGTCCGGCGCGCCGCGATTGAGCCCCAGGTGCACCAGGCTGCGCACGATTTCATCCGGCGCGTCGTGGCTGAGCACTTCGCGAATTTCATGGTCTTCGACGGTCTTGTTCAAGCCATCGCTGCACAGCAGGTAGCTGTCGCCGGGGGCGATCAACAGGTCGACCACCGCCACTTCAAGCTGGGCTTCCACGCCAATGGCGCGAGTGACGATATTGGCGCGCGGATGCACGCGAGCGTCGGCTTCGCTGAGCAGGCCGCTGTCTTGCAGGTCTTGCACGTAGCTGTGGTCGCGGGAAATACCTTCGAGCACGCCATCGCGCAGGCGGTACAGGCGACTGTCACCAGCCCACAGGCATACACCGCGCAAGCCACGCGTGGCGAGTACGACCACGGTGCTGCCCATCATGGTCACGCCACGATTGGCGGTTTCTTCGCGCACGGCGGCGTTGATGCGGATCAGGTCATTGCGCAGGGCCGCCGAGTATTCGTCCAGGGAACGGCCCAACGGCACACTGCGCAGGCTGTCGACGATCAGGCTGCTGACATAGTCCCCTGCCGCATGCCCGCCCATGCCATCGGCCACCACCCACAGGCGGTTTTCCGGCAGGTCCAAGCACGCGTCTTCGTTAACTTGGCGCACCATGCCCACATGGCTTTTGCTCGCGGATTTGTACGTCGCCCCCATCTACACCACACCTTCTTGTCCGAGCAAAAACTGCGCAAAATCACCGGCGGCAGGCAAGCCCTGACACCGTAATAAACCAGGGGAAATACGTTCCGACCCTCGGCCCCACCACAGGCTTGCGCCTTCGCAGGCCTGTTCGGCGAGCGCGGTCATGCGCCCATGGGGCACGGTGGCGGACACCCTTTGCAGGCCCGCGAAACGGCTATCGACCGCGCGCGGCTCACTGGCTGGAAAGCCGAGGGTATCGAGGCCATCGTTGAAGCTTTCAAAGGTCGCGCCGGTGTCCAGCGTGCTGAGCAACAGCTCTTCGGCATGCTCGAACCACGTGTCCGGCCCGCCTACCAGTGAGGCGGGATTGGTGTCGTGATCAAGCAAGGCCACCACCGCCAACGGAAAATAGCGCCCGACCCGATCGATACTCGGCATCACCACACCCGCCGCCGCATCCGGCCCGCACACGCCCGGCGCCAGTACAAAACGCCAAAGCGGACTGACTAGGTAAACGTTGAGCCAATCACCGCCCAGGCTGTTCTGGCTGGCCAGCAAACCCGCGGCCAGCCAACTGTCCCACGGACCGACAAAACTCTGGGGCAATGCGCGGCTGACAAAATCCCCGCGACTGGCCAACTTGCCGTAGAAACCCAGTGTCGTCATAGCCGCTCCGGCAGGCTGAAGCCACTGAGCACGCGGCTCTTGAACGGGTTGAAAGCACTGTTGGCGCGCAACTCGTAGGCGATGCTCGCGCCGTCGACCCGCAGCCGCAGATTGAAGCGGTCCGGCGAGTTGCCAGCGGTGAGGTCCGATTGCTCCAACAGGCGGAACCACGCCCATGGGCCGTCAAGTGTCACGCCCGAACGGCCGCTGGCCGATGGCGGCATGATGGAAATGCGCACCACGCCAATGCTGCCGGGGTTAGGCCATTGCATCGCCACCGGGCGGCTTGGACCGTGGTCGTAGCTCAGTTGCTGGCCGTCGAGATCGAGCAGGAACTGGGTGATGGTCGGGTCCATCGACACCGGTTTGAGTTCGAAACGGACGATGGGCTGCGTGCCCCCGGAGCGGAAAAACGCATCGCGGATTGTCGCGGCGCGCTGGAAGGTTTGCAGCACACCCGGCGCGATCCCCAGCTTCTGCGCCGCGCCCGGCTGCCAGCGCCAAGTCTGCGCAGACGTGTCCACATACGGCTGCAGGTATTTGCGGAAGTAGTTATCCATCACCCCGCCCACACCAAAGAACTGCCCGAAGTCATCCAGCGTGGCGTCCCGCGCACTGCCCGGCGACATCGGATAACGCCCTGCCAGGGACTGGCGATACACGTTGACCACTTCGCTGACCCATGCCGCGTTCAGTTGGTTACGCACCCCGCCCATCATGCTGTTGGTGGTGGAGTTGACCACCGACTTGACCATGCCCTGCACCAGCGGCGGCTGGCGTTCGGCGTTCAGGCTGACCCGCGTGGCAGCAGCGGCCGCCTGGTTCTTCGCCTCACCGAGCAACGCGTCGCCACTGGCACCGACCATGGCGCTGACCTGCACATACAGCGCGTTCATGTCCGACAACAAGCCATCAATAGCGGCTGGCTCGCCTTCATTTTTACTGACGATGCTGTTGAGTTCAGCAAAGTGCGCGGTGACCGGATCATCCGCTGCCGCCGGCGCATTGGCCGTCGGTTGCTCCTGGCCGAGCAGGCTGCCGAGGCGCTCCTTGAGCTTGTCGACGCCGCCTTCCACCGGCACGCCTTTGGCGGCCAATTGGCGCTCTTCAGTTTGCAGATCGGTTTCCTTGGCCACCGCCACCAGCAGCTTTTTCAGCGGTGAAGTCGGCCCGGAAATTACCCGCAGGACATCGGCCGCCTGGGCCACGCTGGTGATCGGCACAAAGTCGATGTCGGCGAGCAAGGCATCCCACTGGCGCTGGTAGTCCTGGAAGTACAGGCGACGCACATCGGCGGCGAGGCTGACCACGTTCTGCTGATCGGCCTGCTCGCGGCCCAACACCCACTGCTCTTCAGCCAAGGTGCCGGTCTGGTTCAGGCTGCTCAGCAGGAATGCCTGGCGATAGCCCTTGGCGGTGAAAAAACCACTCAACGGCTCGCCCAACGGCTTGCCGCTTTTACGGCTGAACACCAGCGCGGCATCGCGGCCAGCGGCTTCGTTGATACGGAAGTCCGGGATGCCTTCAGGCAGTTTCTGGCGTTTGACCCGGTCGTAGACGCGCTGGGCCACTGGCAGCTGTTGCAACTGGCGACGCAGGTCATCAATCAAGCGCGGATCGAGGCGTGCGCTCGGAGGGTGACGATCAAACAGCGCCTGCAAGTGCCCGGTCAGCGCCTGGCGCTGATCGGCCGGCAGGTCGCGCGGCAGGTTGCGGTCCCAATCGAGGGCGATCCAGGCCTTGATGAAGTCCGGGTCGTAATGCTCGCTGTCGGCGAGCATCAGGTAGGCCTTGAGGCCTTCGTAGAGGAAATCGGAATTGCCACCGCCGTGCAGCTGCTCCTCGATACGCGTCACCAAGCGTGGCGCGAAGACCGCGATCAACAACTTGCGGTACACGCTGGCGGATTCGGCTTCGAGCATGTCGCCCTGATACAAGCCAAGACCTTCGGACCAGCTCGGCGAGTCGCCCGCGAGGTTCTTCACCGCGTTGAGCAACGGCAGTACGGCGAGGACTTCACGCTGCGCCGGGCTTAGGTTCTGCACGGTCTGGCCCAACGGCGCGACCTTTTGGTCGACCTGGGCGATATACGCCTGGTTGGCGCGATAACTCACCCACCACAGGCCGCTGACCACCACCACCAACGCCACGGTGGCCGCCAGCACGCCGCGCGCAATCCACTTGCGCCGCCGCTCGACCTTCGGGTTCACCCCCACCAAGCCACGCTCGGCAAACGCCACCGCGGTGAAGAGTTTTTCGATGAAGTAACTGCGCCCGGTGCCGCTCTGCCGTGCCAGGTGCTGGCGGTCCAGGTTCATGCTCTGGGCCATGGCGCCGATCAGGCGGTCAATCGGGCTGCCTTCTTGGGTACCGCTGGTGAAATACACACCGCGCAGCAACACGCGCTCTTCAAAGGCGTTGGGTTTGAACACGCCTTCGAGGAAGCTTTGCAGGCAATCCTTCAACGCGCCGAACTGCTGCGGAAAGCCGTAGATCAGGTCGCGCCGCGCCGGGTCGCGTTCCTGTTGCAGACGCTCAACCAAACGCTCATTGAGACGTTGCTCCAGACCCGCGAATTCGCTTTGCAGATGGGCCAGCGGGCTGTCGCTGTTTTTACCGTCGTCCAGGGCAAAGGTCATGCCCCACACCTGGGCGCGCTCTTCCTTGCTCAGGTTGTCGAAGTACTCCATGAAACCCGGCACCAGGTCGAGCTTGGTCAGCATCAGGTAGATCGGGAAACGCACGCCCAATTGGGTGTACAGCTCCTGGATGCGCAGGCGAATCGCGGCAGCATGGGCAGCGCGCTCGGCATCAGTGCCGAGCAGCAAATCCGAGAGGCTGATGGCGATAAATGCGCCGTCGATAGGGCGGCGTGAACGCTGCTTTTTCAGCAGGTCAAGGAAGCCCAGCCACGCGGCTTTATCCACCGTGGAGTTGCTGTCCTGAGTGGTGTAGCGGCCAGCGGTGTCGAGCAATACTGCTTGATCGGTGAACCACCAATCGCAGTTGCGCGTACCGCCGACGCCACGCACCGCACCGGCGCCCAACTGCGCAGCCAACGGGAAGTGCAAACCGGAATTGACCAGCGCGGTGGTCTTGCCCGAACCCGGCGGGCCTATGATCACGTACCACGGCAGCTCATAGAGATTGCGGCGCTCGTCACCGCCGAGCTTGGCTTTTTTCAGCAGCGCCAGGGCTTCGTCCATGCGCTGGCGCAGGGTGGTCAGCTCTTCGGCAGTGGCCACGCTGTTGGGGTCGGCCGGGGTTTCGGCAGCCAGGCTGCGCATCACTTCGGCCGCTTGGCGCCGCGCCTGGATGATGCGGAACACGCGGTAGGCGATCCACACCGCGAACACCAGGATGATCAGCGCCCAACGGCGCCCTTCCGGCACCAGCACGTCGAGCAACGGCCCGACAAACCAGATGATCAGGCTCAAGGCGATCAGGCCCAGCAGCGGGATCACCCAGCGAATCATAAAACTGAAAAACGCCTTCACTCGACGCCCTCCGCCAATACGGTGATTTCAACCCGACGATTGCGGGCGCGGCCTTCGGCTGTGCTGTTGGTGGCCAACGGCTCGGTGTCGCTTCTGCCCTCGGCACTGAAGCGATCCGCTTGGCCAGTCTTGGCCGCGAGGATTTCCAGCACCGACTTGGCCCGTGCTTCGGACAGCGCCCAGTTGGACGGGAAGCGCAGCGTGGCAATCGGACGATTGTCGCTGTGGCCGGTCACGCGCACCTGGCCCTTCACTTTGCGAATGGCATCGGCGATGCGCAGCATCAGCGGCTGGTAGTCATCGACAATGCTGGAGCTGGCCGATGCGAACAGTTCATCGCCACGAATGGTGACCACGGAACGGTCGACTTTATCTTCAACGGCAACGCGACCGGCCTTGATGTCTTCAGCCAGGAACCCCGCCAAACGCGGCCGCTCGATGACTTTAGGCTGCGCCACCGGACGGTCGATGGCCTGCACCGGGATCTCGCCCAGTGCATGGATATTCTTGAACACCGGCTCCGCCTGCGACGCCAGGAGCATGCGCAAGGTGAACAGCAACGCCAACAACAGCGCCACGCCAATGGCTACGGCGATCCACGGCGGCATGAATTGCGCCAGGCGATCACGGGCCACGGTCACCCCACGCCAGTGCGGCGACAGCTCGCGCTCATGCTCGCCACGAGCACTGCGAATCGCCGCAGCGGTGCGCTCGCGCAGGGCTTCCAACTGGCTGCGACCGTCGTTCATCACGCGGTAGCGGCCTTCGAAACCCAGGCACATGCACAGGTACAACAGCTCCAGCAGGTACAGACGTTCCCGTGGGCTTTGCAGGCAGTGGTCGAGCAACTGGAAGACTTTTTCGCCGCCCCAGGCTTCGTTGTGCACAGTGATCAGCAGGCTTTGCTTACCCCAATCGCTGGTGCTGCCCCATGGCGTGCTCAATACGGCTTCATCAAGGGCGGTACACAGCGCATAACGGGCCAGCAGCACTTCGTTGCGCGCCACGCCGGCGGCTTCGGCGCGCTCTTCGAACTGACGCAGGTAGGCCAGCAACTGCGCACGCAGGCTGGCTGGCGCGGGGTGGGCGATGGTGTTGCGCAGGCGCGTCAGCAAAGCCAGCAGCGGGCCGGCGGCGCTTTCCAGCGGGTTGAGGCCCTGGCTTTTGCCGGTGAGCATCGGTGCTGCCGGCATCGACAGCGGAGCCGGCTCTGCACGCACAGGTTCAGGCGCGCGGCCACCTGGGCGGGGCATGAACTGGGTGCGGTCGTCATCATTGGGATGCATCGCGGATTATCCTCGGATCGCCCAGAAGGCCAAGTTCAAGCCCGGGAACTGCCCGGCGATATGGAAGGCAAAGCCGCCGGAGTTGCTTAGTTGCTGCCAATGCTCACTGCCCCGGTCCAGCTCGTAATAAGTGCTGCCCGCGTGGTACGGCAGTTGGCGCGGCGCCACCGGCAACGGCACCAGGCCAATGCCCGGCAGTTGCAGGTTGACCATGTCGCGGATGTGCTCCACCGCGCCGACCTTGCTCTGCTGGCCGAAGCGGCCGCGCAGGGTTTCGCCAGGCACATCGGCACGCACCACCAGGATGAAACTGGCGTTGTCGAGCAGGGTCTTGTCGGCGAGCATCGCCACGTGGATGCCGTAGGCTTTCTCGACAATCGGGATCGGTGTGGCTTTGCTATCGATCAACATCGACAGCGCTTCACGCAGAGCCGCCATCACCGGGGCGTAGCTCAGGGCCAAGTCATCGTGCTGGTACTGCGGGTATTCCTGGGGACGACGACCCGAGGTGGAAAAGGTCGAGAACTCACCGGCCAGGCTCACCAGTTCGCTGAAGAAGCGCTCCGGATGCAGTGGGCTCAACTGGCTGAAATGCTGGATAAGCGGCTGGGCGCGGTTGACCAATTGCAGCAGCATGAAGTCAGCAATCTCCGACGCACCACCGGCGCCCGAGGCGACCACGCGGCCGGCCAGGGCTTCGCCGCGCTGGTGCAACAGGCCCAGCAGTTCGCTGCGAAACGCGGTCAGCGGCTTGCTCGCGGCCACGTCCAGTACCGGAGGGATGTAGGTGTCGTCGAGCACCAGGGCACGGTCTGCACGTTTTTCCTTGATACGCACCAGGCCGATGGCGGCGTAATCGCTGATGCCATCCTGGGCAGTGAGCAGGCGCAGGGCACGGGACCCCACGGCCACGGGCGCACGGTTTTCGAACGGGGCGTTGTCGTCGCGCACTTCGCGCACCTGGCTCACGTAACGTGCGGCTTCCAGCGCTTCACCTTCGTCAACCGTGTCCCGCGCACCCGCGCGTTTGAGGGGCAAGGCCAGGTAGACCAGGCCATCGCGCAGGTTGTCGTCGATGTTCAGCGGGCTTGGTGCCAGGTCGTCCTGGGGGATATTGAACGGCGTGCCGTCGGGCAAAAGGCCACGCGCCGAGACGATGGCCAGCTTGCCCTGGGCCAGCAGGCCCTGGTCGATCAGCAACTCGGAAAAGCCCCAGGCACCAGCGGCCAACGGGCGGCTGCGGGCGTCGATCAGGTTTTCCAGGTAACGGTCATGCTGCTGAAAGTGCTGCGTTCCGATGAACATGCCTTCCGACCAGACCACGCGATTGTTCCAGGACATGGGGGCTCCGATTGCTTGTTATTGGGCAGGGCTGGATGGGGAAACCACGACGTCGGCGCGCACGGCACGCACATCGAGGCTGATCTGGTATTCGGTGTACTGGCGCGCCGGCACGTTGATCACCGTGCGCCATTGCGCGCGGTCCAACTCGCGGTAACCCACCAGCAAGCCGATCTGGCGCGTGGACGGGTCGAGATCGCGCTGGATACTCAGTTGTTGGCCGGGCTGGATCATTACTTCGTCTTGGTCCAGCAGGTCCAGGCCGAGGGTAGATTGGGCGCGGTCCGCCAGGGCGAAGTAGTCGGAGCGGCCGAAGGTGGCGGCGTTTTTCAGCTCGAAAATGCGCACCCGAACCGGCGCGGCCTGGCCGTTGGGGCCGGGGTTAAGCCCGGAAATCGCGTGGAAGTGCAACTCGACCGCAGCGGTATCCGCTTGCTCCTCGGCCGCCGCTTCGGGTTTGACGGCGTCATTGGCACACGCCGTCAGCAGCAGCGCGGTGGCGACTGCGAGTAAAAACCTGGGAATCATCCTGCGTCCTCAATGACGTACTTAGCTATCCGTTGATCCATTGTTGCGGCGCCGCGATTAGCGACGCTGTCGTGCGCTGTGTTCTTCGTAGGCTCGGCTGAATTCGCGGCCGAACAGGTCCTGGAAGTCTTCCTGGGCCTCGCGGGAAATATTGCTGTAGAGCTCGGTGAACTGCTGCCAGTACTGGGCCTGGCGCGAGCCGTTGAAAATGCTCGATAGCCCGCCGGGCTTGCCCATGCGTTCCTCCAGCTGGGCCGGTTCGAAACGCGTGAGCAGGTGTTTGATTGCGGCTTCCACCCCGGCCATCACGGCCAACTGATGGGCACGCAAGTCGTCGAAACTGTCCCGCACGGCAAGGTCCGGCGCCATAAACGCTTGGTTTCCATGACGAAGCAAAAGCAGTAACGCTTCCTCGGCATTCGGGGCAAATTTCAACGGATTGTTTTCAGCAGGCTGGATCATCGTCTGCTGCATGCGGAATTCGCCCTTGAGGCTGGCGCGTGCGCGCAACACGTCGATCAAGCCTTCGACCATCAGCCGGTAGCTGCGGCCGATGCTTTCCATCTGGGCCTCTGCTTGGGCTTTGTCCAGACGCAACTGGTCGAGGCCAGCGCCGCGCAGGAAGGCTTGCAAGAGGTCGGGTTGTTGGCTGTCGGCCACGGGGAGCATAGGCTCGACCACGGGTGGCGACGGGATGATCGGCGCGGTTGGAGGTGGGGGTGGCGGCGCGCTGACCAACGGCGCTGGCGCGTCGCCGAACAAGTCCCAGTCTTCAGGAATCACCGAGCCCGACACTGGGGGCGCTTCGACCACCGGTACAGCCACAGGTGTCGGCGGACGGAAGTCGTGTTGTTCGCAGGGCACGTGGTCCGGCACGGTCGGCGGCGGCACGGCGGTGGGGCTGAGGAAGTCGAACAGGTCCGGCAAGGTGTCCATCGACGAGGCGCCCTGAAACTGCGGCGCAATTACTGGGGTCGCCACCGGAGCGTTCACCACGGCCCCCATCAGTGCCTCAAAGCTGTTCGGCGATTCACCGGCAAACGGCTGGCTATCGGCGACCTGAACGTTGAAGTCGATACGCGCTTGAATCTCGTAATCGCCGATGCGGATCAGCTCGCCATTTTGCAGCAGCTCGCTATTACCCCGGCGCATGCGAACACCGGCGTTAACCAACTCCACACCGTTTGTGCTGTTATCGGTTAAATAATAACGGCCATCTTTGTATTGAATTACGCAATGTTGTGAAGACACCAGCCGCTCAGGATCAGGCAATACCCAGTCATTATCCGAACTGCGGCCGATCGCCATCGAGCCCTGGTTCATGGACTTTTCGGCGCACTGCCCTGGGGTAATCTTGTGATAACTAGTGATAGTCAAACACAGCGACATCTTGCCTCCTTGCTGATACTTCGCGCGCGAGCGATTCACGGGACAGAGAATCCCGCGAGTTCCCCATCAGATCGTGCCTCCGACCGTCTACAACCGGCCGATGCCAGCATGATCGCTGATCTTAACTGGGCTCTATGACAAAAATCCTGTCCCGGTGCGCCGTTCGACCCACCAGTCGCGCAGGTTGTTAAGCACCGCACATCTGTCACAGAGGGCGAATAGCTTACCTTGACAAGCCCTAACTACTACACCAAAAATGCACAACTTCTTGAACACCAATGATGGCACATTAGTAGCATCGTGCTTATATGACCAAGAAAACATGCAAAGTTCCTCGCGCAACTAATGCATGAATTGCCCGCCATATAACGGGCTGATAGGGAGATCAATTTCAGTGGATGTGCCGTTGCTGCTCACCGCCGTTTCCGCGACTTCGCCTTGTGGCGAAGACATGGAATATGACGCGCAATTTCTCCAACTGGAGCGTGATGCCAAGGGCCAGCCTGAGCGCAGCATGGGTGATTCCATCTTGCCCGCCGAGCCGCCGGACTGGCGCAGCATCCAGCAGCAGAGCCTCGACTTGCTGCAGCGCAGCAAAGACCTGCGCATCACCCATTTCCTCCTGCAAAGTTCCCTCGCCCTCCAGGGTGTGGCCGGGCTGGCCGACGTTCTGAAACTGATCGACGCCCTGTTGCGCGAATACTGGTCCGACCTGCACCCGCGCCTGGATGCCGACGACGACAACGACCCGACCGTGCGCATCAACGCCCTGTCTGGCCTGACCAGTGACGCGACCATTCGCCTGCTGCGCGAAAGCATCCTCACGCGCTCGCGCACCTTCGGCCCCGTGAGCCTGCGCGCCGCGCTGAATGCCAGCGGCCTGATGAATTTCCCCGACGAACAGCTCGGCGCCCAGCAACTGAACGCCGCGTTCCTCGACAGCGACCCCGAACACCTGCAAGCCACCCGCGACGCCTTGAGCGCCGCGCGTGCGGCTTGCGAAGCCATCGAGCAGCAGGTCAGCGACCAGGTCGGTTCAGCCCAAGGCGTGGACCTGACCCTCTTGAAACAACCGCTCAAGCAGGCGCTGCAAGTGCTTAATCAAGCGGTTCCAGACACCCAAGGCAGCAGCGAACCCGAGGCCGTCAGTGACGACAATGCCCCCTCGGTCGAGTACGCCACTGCCCCTGCGGCATCGCGCCCGGCCGGCGATATCGCCAGCCGCGATGATGTACTGCGCAGCCTGGACAAGATCCTTGCGTACTACACCCGTCACGAGCCTTCGAGCCCGCTGCCGGTGCTGTTGAACCGAGCGAAGAATCTGGTGCATGCCGACTTTGCCGCGATCGTGCGCAATCTGATTCCCGATGGCATGTCCCAATTTGAAAACCTGCGTGGGCCGGACGGCGAGTAAGCCGTCCGACTGCGCAGTAACAACACCGTCGCTCAAGCGACCAGGAGCAGCAACGTGGCGAAGCAAAGTTCTCAGAAATTCATCGCGCGCAACCGCGCGCCTCGGGTGCAGATCGAGTACGACGTCGAGCTCTACGGCGCCGAGAAAAAGGTCCAGCTGCCCTTCGTGATGGGTGTGATGGCCGACCTCGCCGGCAAACCTGCCGAGCCTCTGGCGCCAGTGGCTGATCGCAAGTTCCTTGAAGTGGACGTCGACAACTTCGACTCGCGCCTCAAGGCCATGCAGCCGCGCGTAGCGTTCCACGTACCGAACGAATTGACCGGCGAAGGCAACCTGAGCCTGGATATCACGTTCGAAAGCATGGACGACTTCAGCCCGGCCGCCGTGGCGCGCAAAGTCGACTCGCTGAACCAGTTGCTCGAAGCCCGCACCCAGCTGGCCAACCTGCTGACCTACATGGACGGCAAGACCGGCGCTGAAGAAATCATCATGAAGGCAATCAAGGACCCGGCACTGCTTCAGGCACTTGCCAGCGCGCCTAAGCCTGCAGGGGACCAATAATCATGACTGACAATACCGCCCGCGAAGGCAGCCAGATCCTGGGTGCCACCGAAGAAGCCAGCGAGTTCGCCAACCTGCTGCTACAAGAGTTCAAACCCAAGACCGAGCGTGCCCGCGAAGCCGTGGAAACCGCTGTGCGCACCTTGGCCGAACAGGCTCTGGCGCAAACAGACCTGGTGTCCAACGACGCGATCAAGTCGATCGAATCGATCATCGCCGCCATCGACGCCAAGCTCACCGCCCAGGTCAACCAGATCATCCACCATCAGGACTTCCAGCAGCTGGAAAGCGCCTGGCGTGGCTTGCACTACCTGGTCAACAACACCGAGAGCGATGAGCAGCTCAAGATCCGCGTGCTCAACATCTCCAAGCCGGACCTGCACAAGACCCTGAAGAAATTCAAGGGCACCGCGTGGGACCAGAGCCCGATCTTCAAGAAAATGTACGAAGAAGAATACGGCCAGTTCGGCGGCGAACCGTATGGTTGCCTGGTCGGCGACTACTACTTCGATCAGTCGCCTCCGGACGTCGAGTTGCTGGGCGAGCTGTCGAAAGTCTGCGCGGCCATGCACTCCCCGTTCATCGCTGCGGCCTCGCCGACCGTGATGGGCATGGGCTCGTGGCAGGAACTGTCGAACCCGCGCGACCTGACCAAGATCTTCACCACCCCGGAATACGCCGGCTGGCGCTCGCTGCGTGAATCGGAAGATTCACGCTACATCGGTCTGACCATGCCGCGCTTCCTGGCGCGTCTGCCGTATGGCGCCAAGACCGACCCGGTGGAAGCTTTCGCCTTCGAAGAAAACACCGACGGCGCCGACAGCTCCAAGTACACCTGGGCCAACGCCGCATACGCGATGGCGGTGAACATCAACCGTTCGTTCAAGCACTACGGCTGGTGCTCGCGCATCCGTGGCGTGGAGTCCGGTGGTGAAGTGGAAAACCTGCCGGCCCACACGTTCCCTACCGACGACGGTGGTGTGGACATGAAGTGCCCGACCGAAATCGCCATCAGCGACCGCCGTGAAGCGGAGCTGGCGAAGAACGGTTTCATGCCGCTGCTGCACAAGAAAAACACCGACTTCGCCGCGTTCATCGGCGCTCAGTCGTTGCAGAAACCGGCCGAATACGACGACCCGGACGCCACCGCCAACGCCAACCTGGCCGCGCGCCTGCCGTACCTGTTCGCCACCTGCCGTTTCGCGCATTACTTGAAGTGCATCGTGCGCGACAAAATCGGTTCCTTCAAAGAGAAGGACGAGATGCAGCGCTGGTTGCAGGACTGGATCCTCAACTACGTCGACGGTGACCCGGCGCACTCCACCGAAACCACCAAGGCCCAGCACCCATTGGCTGCCGCCGAAGTGATCGTGGAAGACGTCGAAGGCAACCCGGGGTACTACAACTCCAAGTTCTACCTGCGCCCGCACTACCAGCTCGAAGGGCTGACCGTGTCGCTGCGCCTGGTATCGAAACTGCCTTCGGCGAAAAGCGCCTAACCCACGGATGAGCTGGCTCTTCTGTGGGAGGGGGCTTGCCCCCGATAGCATCACTGGGGTGTGACTGACACACCGAGGTGCCTGCATCGGGGGCAAGCCCCCTCCCACACAAAGGCACTGCCCATTTGGAGTTACTCAAATTCAGTGGCAAGCGCCACACAGGGAGAAAACATGGCTGTTGATATTTTCATCAAGATCGGCGACATCAAGGGCGAGTCCATGGACAAGGCCCACAAGGACGAAATCGACGTACTGAACTGGAGCTGGGGCATGGCCCAGTCCGGCAACATGCACGTGGGCGGTGGTGGTGGTGCAGGCAAGGTGAATATCCAGGACCTGTCGCTGACCAAGTACGTCGACAAAGCTTCGCCGAACCTGATGATGCACTGCGCCAGCGGCAAGCACATCGACAAGGTCAAGCTGACTGTGCGCAAGGCCGGTGGTGAAAGCCAGGTCGAGTACATGGTGATCAACCTGGAAGAAGTGCTGGTCACGTCGCTGAGCACCGGCGGTTCGGGCTCCGATGATCGCCTGACCGAGAACGTCACCCTGAACTTCGCCCAAGTGATGGTTGACTACCAGCCGCAGAAAGCCGACGGCACCAAAGACGGCGGTGCAATCAAGTTTGGCTGGAACATCCGTTCCAACACCAAGCGCTGATAGCCCTGGTGGCCGTGGTCTCATGCCACGGCCACTAGCCCTGCCCCTCAGAACAATCGTCCCTCTCACAACCCGTCCGTGGAGCTGCTTTGGTGGTAACTGAAATCGCTTCCCGCGACCGTCTGCAACCGTCCTTGCTGGACCGGCTGACTGACGACGACCCAACCAATCCCAAGGAAAGCGCCGACAAACGCGTGCTGTCCCTGACCCAATTGAAAGCCTCGGTGCTGCGCGACCTTGCGTGGTTGCTCAATACCACGTCGTTGCTCGATGCCGACGCCACGCTGCACACCCCGGCCGGTACCTCGGTGGTCAATTACGGCCTACCTGCATTGGCGGGCAACAGCGTTTCCAGTGTCGATATCAAGGCTCTGGAAGCCCTGATCTACCAGGCGATTGCCACCTTTGAACCGCGCATCCTTCGCCATACCCTGCGGGTGAAGGCTCGCGTCGGCCATGGCGAGATGAATCACAACGCCCTGAGTTTCGAGATCGAAGGCGACCTGTGGGCGCAGCCAGTGCCGTTGCGCCTGTTGCTGCAAACCGACCTCGACCTTGAATCCGGCCACGTGCGCGTGGTCAATGCCGACCAGCGGAGACGCCCATGAATCCGCGCCTGCTGGAGCTGTACAACCAAGAACTGCATCACGTGCGCGAGAGCGCCGCCGAGTTCGCCAAGGAATACCCGAAGATCGCCAGTCGGCTGACGTTGTCTGGCATGGACTGCGCCGACCCGTATGTCGAACGTTTGCTTGAGGGCTTCGCTTACCTCACCGCCCGCGTACAGCTCAAACTCGACGCCGAGTACCCGACCTTCACCCACAACCTGCTGGAAATCGCTTACCCGCACTACCTGGCGCCGACCCCGTCGATGACCGTGGTGCAATTGCAGACCGACCCCGACGAAGGCTCCCTGGCCAGTGGTTTCCCGCTGCCGCGCGACACCGTGTTGCGTGCCGCCCTGGGCCGCGAAACCCAGACCTGCTGCGAGTACCGCACCGCACACCCGGTGACGTTGTGGCCGTTGCAGGTCAGCAATGCCGAGTACTTCGGCAACCCCGCCGCCGTACTCGGTCGCCTGGCCGCCAGTGAGCCGAAAGCCAAGGCCGGCCTGCGCCTGACCCTACGCACCGGCGCAGAATTGCCGTTCAACAGCCTCGACCTGGACAACCTGCCGCTGTACCTCAGCGGTGCCGACGAGCAGCCGTTCCGCCTTTACGAACAACTGCTGGGCAACGCCTGCGCGGTGTTTGCGCGCAAGCCCGGTGGCGATTGGGTTGAGCGGTTGCCCCAGGACGCACTGCGCTCCCGGGGTTTCGACGATGCCGACGCGGCTATGCCGGTCGTTGCGCGCGCATTCCAGGGCTATCGGTTGTTGCAGGAATACTTCGCCCTGCCCCACCGTTTCCTGTTCGTCGAATTCGCCGAACTGAGCCGCGCGGTCAAACGTTGCGACGGCCAGGAGCTGGAGCTGATCGTGCTGTTCGACCGTCACGAACCGAGCCTGGAAGGCAGCGTCGGCGCGGCGCAATTCCTGCCGTTCTGCACCCCGGCGATCAACCTGTTCCCGAAGCGCGTGGACCGCATCCACTTGTCCGACCGGGTCAACGAGCACCACGTGATCGCCGACCGCACACGGCCAATGGATTTCGAGATTCACTCGCTGAGCGGCATCACCGGCCACGGTACTGGGCCAGAGCAGCCATTTTTGCCGTTCTATGCAGTACGCGATCCATCCCGTTATGGCCGCGACCAGGCGTACTACACAGTGCGTCGCGAGCCGCGCGTGCTATCCAGCGACCAACGCCGCAATGGCCCACGCTCTACCTACGTGGGCAGCGAAACCTTCGTCAGCCTGGTGGACAGCCGCCAGGCGCCCTACGGCCACGACCTGCGCCAACTGGGCGTGACGGCGCTGTGCACGAATCGCGATTTGCCGTTGTTCATGAGCGTGGGCAATGGCAAGACCGACTTCACCCTCTCCGACAGCGCGCCGGTTTTATCCGTGCGTTGCGTCGCCGGCCCAAGTCGCCCGCGCGCCAGCCATGCCCATGACGCCAAGGCCTGGCGCCTGATCAGCCAGTTGTCGCTCAACTATTTGTCCCTGAGCGAACAAGGCCAGGGCGCGGGTGCCTTGCGCGAATTACTGCGCCTGTATGGCGACAGCAATGACGCCGCCCTGCAATTGCAGATCGAAGGTCTGCGCGACGTCAGCAGCAAGGCCGTCACCCGGCGCCTGCCGATGCCCGGACCGATCGTATTTGGCCGCGGTCTTGAGATCACATTGGAGTTCGATGAAAACGCGTTTCGCGGTACCGGCGTGTTCCTGCTCGGTGCGGTGCTGGAACGCTTCCTGGCACGCTACGTGTCGATCAACAGTTTTACCGAGACGGTGATCCGTACCACCGAACGCGGCGAGATCATGCGATGGAAAGCCAAGCCCGGGCGTCGTCCGACCCTGTGAGTACTTTGGATGCGATGCATCAGGAGCCCTGGGAATACGATTTCTTCCAGGCGTTGCGGCGTATCGAGTGCGAATCGCCGGACCTGCCGCGCCTGGGCCATTCCCTGCGCCTGGCAGACGACCCGCTACGCTTGGGGCAACAGGCCGATTGCACGTTCGCCCCGGCCACCCTGGCGTCGGTCGACCCCGGCGGCGATGGCAAACCCGCACGCCTGGAGCAGTTCTTCTTTGGCCTCGGCGGCCCGAACGGCCCGTTGCCGCTGCACATCACCGAGTACGTACGCGAGCGCCAGCGCAACAATGCCGACAGCACCAGCAAGCAGTTCCTGGACGTGTTCCACCACCGCCTGCTAAGCCTGTTTTATCGGGCTTGGGCCGAGGCGCGGCCGACGGTCAGCCATGACCGACCGGATGATGACTACTGGTCTGCACGCCTCGCCGCCTTAAGTGGTCGAGGCATGCCGAGTCTGCTCAACCAAGGGCTGATTCCCGACACGGCGAAGCTGCATTACAGCGGTCACTTATCAGCGCAAACCCGTTACCCAGACGGTTTGAAGGCAATCCTCGGCGAGTATTTCGGCCTGCCGGTGGAGATTGAAGAATACGTCGGCCAATGGCTGGAACTGCCAGAGCGCAGCCGTGTGAGTGTCAGCGCCAACCGGCTGGGTGTGGACTTTTGCCTGGGCAGCCATGTGTGGGACCGCCAGCACAAATTCCGTATCCGCCTGGGCCCGCTCAAGCTGGACGACTACATGGGCATGCTGCCCGGCAGTCAGCCGTTCAACGAGCTGGTGGCGTGGGTGGCCGAGTACCTGGGCCATGAATTGGACTGGGACTTGAACCTGGTTTTGCAACAACCCGAAGTACCGGCGCTGCAACTCAATGGCGAGTTCCGCCTGGGCTTTAACACCTGGCTCGGCAATCCCGAGCATGACGCCAACGACCTAATCCTGGCCCGGCATTACGCCGATCAAGCCACCACCTCAAGGAATCCAGAGCATGGGTGAAATCAGTCGCGCCGCACTGTTCGGCAAACTCAACAGCGTGGCCTACAAGGCCATCGAAGCCGCCACCGTGTTCTGCAAGTTGCGGGGCAATCCGTATGTGGAACTGGCCCACTGGTTTCACCAGTTGCTGCAACTGCAGGACTCGGACCTGCACCGCATCATCCGCCAGTTCAACGTCGAGCCGGCGCGCCTGGCCCGTGACCTCACCGAAGCCCTGGACCGCCTGCCGCGTGGCTCGACGTCGATCACCGACCTGTCGTCCCATGTGGAAGAAGCCGTGGAGCGCGGCTGGGTATACGGCAGCCTGATGTTCGGCGAAAGCCAGGTGCGCACCGGTTATCTGGTGCTAGGCATCCTCAAGACGCCAAGCCTGCGCCACGCGCTGCTGGGGTTGTCTTCGGAATTCGACAAGATCAAGGCCGAGGCACTGAGCGAGCGTTTTGATGAATACGTCGGCGACTCGCCGGAAAACGCCCTCAGCGCCAGCGATGGTTTTAACGCCGGTGTTCCAGGCGAGGCCAGCGGCGCCATGGCACCGAGTGCGATGGGCAAACAGGAAGCCCTCAAGCGTTTCACCGTCGACCTGACCGAACAGGCTCGCAGCGGCAAGCTCGACCCTATCGTCGGCCGTGACGAAGAGATCCGCCAACTGGTGGACATCCTCATGCGCCGCCGCCAGAACAACCCGATCCTCACCGGTGAAGCCGGCGTCGGCAAGACGGCCGTGGTCGAAGGTTTCGCCCTTCGCATCGTCGCCGGTGACGTGCCGCCTGCACTGAAAGACGTGGAACTGCGCAGCCTCGATGTAGGCCTGCTGCAAGCCGGCGCCAGCATGAAAGGCGAGTTTGAACAGCGCCTGCGCCAGGTCATCGAAGACGTCCAGGCCTCGCCCAAGCCGATCATTCTGTTTATCGACGAAGCCCATACCCTGGTAGGTGCCGGTGGCGCCGCCGGGACGGGTGATGCGGCCAACCTGCTCAAGCCCGCCCTTGCCCGTGGCACCTTGCGTACCGTGGCCGCCACCACTTGGGCCGAGTACAAGAAGCACATCGAGAAAGACCCAGCGCTGACCCGCCGCTTCCAGGTCGTGCAAGTTGCTGAACCGTCGGAAGACAAGGCTCTGCTGATGATGCGCGGCGTGGCCTCGACCATGGAGAAACACCACCAGGTGCAGATCCTCGACGAAGCCCTTGAAGCCTCGGTAAAGCTGTCTCACCGCTATATCCCGGCGCGCCAGTTGCCCGATAAATCCGTAAGCCTGCTGGACACCGCCTGCGCCCGCGTCGCCATCAGCCTGCACGCCGTACCGGCCGAAGTGGACGACAGCCGCCGCCGCATCGAAGCCCTGGAAACCGAGCTACAAATCATCGCCCGCGAGCATGCCATCGGCATCGACATTGGCGCGCGCCAGAGCAACAGCGAAACCCTGTTAAGCGCCGAGCGTGAGCGCCTGGCGACCCTGGAAAGCCGCTGGGCCGAAGAGAAAACCCTGGTGGATGAATTGCTCGCCACCCGTGCCACCCTGCGTGAAAAGGCCGGGGTTGTGGACAGCGATGCGGGTAACAACGAGAGCGATGAGTTGCGCGCGAAACTGGTCGATCTGCAACAGCGACTGACCTCGCTGCAAGGCGAAACTCCGCTGATCCTACCGACCGTGGATTACCAGGCCGTGGCCTCGGTGGTCGCTGATTGGACCGGTATCCCGGTGGGCCGCATGGCTCGCAATGAACTGGAGACGGTGCTTAACCTCGACCAGCACCTGAAGAAACGCATCATCGGCCAGGACCACGCCCTGCAGATGATCGCCAAGCGCATCCAGACCTCCCGAGCCGGCCTCGATAACCCGAGCAAGCCGATTGGCGTGTTCATGCTCGCCGGCACCTCCGGCGTGGGCAAGACCGAAACCGCCCTGGCCTTGGCCGAGGCCATGTACGGCGGTGAGCAGAACGTGATCACCATCAACATGAGCGAGTTCCAGGAAGCTCACACGGTGTCGACCCTCAAGGGCGCGCCACCGGGCTATATCGGCTACGGCGAAGGCGGCGTGCTGACCGAAGCAGTGCGGCGTAAGCCCTACAGCGTGGTGCTGCTGGACGAGGTGGAGAAAGCCCACCCGGACGTACATGAAATTTTCTTCCAGGTGTTCGACAAAGGCGTGATGGAAGACGGCGAAGGCCGGGTGATCGACTTCAAGAACACCCTGATCCTGCTGACCACCAACGCCGGTACCGAGCTGATTTCCCGCGTCTGCAAAGACCCGGCGAACATCCCCGAGCCAGAAGAAATCGCCAAGGCCCTGCGTCAGCCATTGCTGGAGATCTTCCCGCCTGCCTTGCTCGGCCGCCTGGTGACGATCCCCTACTACCCGCTGAGCGACGAGATGCTCAAGGCGATCACCCGCCTGCAACTCAACCGCATCAAGAAGCGCGTGGAGAATACCCACAAGGTCGCCTTCGACTATGACGACGCGGTGGTCGACCTGATCGTCTCGCGCTGCACCGAAACCGAAAGCGGCGGACGCATGATCGACACCATCCTCACCAACAGCCTGCTGCCGGACATGAGCCGTGAATTCCTCACGCGCATGCTTGAGGGCAAGGCGCTGGCGGGTGTGCGCATCAGCAGCCGGGATAATGAATTGCACTACGACTTCAGCGACGCCGAATAACGACTGTTGGAATGCGGTTTAAGTGTGGGAGGGGGCTTGCCCCCGATGGCGGTGAATCAGTCGCCTGATACCTCAACTGACACACTGCTATCGGGGGGCAAGCCCCTCCCACATTTGAACTCAGTTTCTTCAGTTATTTAGTCATTTTCGAGACGCCCGATGCTATTCAACCAAGCCTCACGCCTGGCCAAGATCACCAGCCCCCTCGGGCCGGATGTGCTGCTGCTCAATGAAATGGGCGGTGGCGAAGAGCTGGGCCGACTGTTCAACTATGAGCTGCAACTGACGTCCCTGGACGCCAACATCGACCTCAACCAGTTGCTGGGCAAGCCGATGAGCGTCGGCGTGCAACTGGCGGACGGTGGCGAGCGGCACTTCCACGGCATCGTCGCGCGTTGCAGCCAGAACATCGATCAGGGTCAGTTCGCCAGTTATCAGGTGACGCTGCGCCCGTGGTTCTGGCTGCTCAGCCGCACCTCCGATTGCCGGATCTTCCAGAACCTGAGCATCCCGCAGATCATCAAGCAGGTGTTCCGCGACCTGGGTTTTTCCGACTTCGAAGACGCCCTGAGCCGGCCGTACCGCGAGTGGGAGTACTGCGTGCAGTACCGCGAGACCAGCTTCGATTTCGTCAGCCGCTTGATGGAGCAGGAAGGCATCTACTACTTCTTCCGCCATGAACAGGACCGTCACGTGCTGGTGCTGGCCGACGCCTATGGCGCCCACACCACGGTGCCAGGCTACGCGTCTATCCCGTATTACCCCAAGGACGAGCAGCAGCGCGAACGCGACCACATGCACAACTGGCACCTGGCGCAGGAAGTGCAACCGGGCTCCCTGGAGCTCAACGACTACGACTTCCAGCGCCCCAGCGCCAGCATCGACGTGCGCTCGGCCATGCCGCGCCCGCACACCGCCGGCGACTACCCGCTGTACGACTACCCCGGCACCTACGTGCAAAGCGCCGACGGCGAACACTACGCGCGCACCCGCATCGAAGCCCTGCAAACCCTGCATGAGCAAATCGAGTTCGCCGGCAACGCGCGCGGGCTAGGTTCTGGCAACCTGTTCAGCCTCACCGGCTTCAGCCGCCAGGACCAGAACCGCGAATACCTGATCGTCGGCTGCCGCTATTACATCGTCCAGGAAAGCCTGGAAAGCGGCGGCGGCTCGGGCTCGGCGCAGTTCGAAAGCAGCCTGACCTGCATCGACGCCCAACAAAGCTTCCGGCCGCTGGCCACCACCCACCGGCCCATCGTCAAAGGCCCGCAGACCGCCTTGGTTGTGGGCCCCAAAGGCGAGGAGATCTGGACCGACCAGTACGGCCGCGTAAAGGTGCACTTCTACTGGGACCGCCACGACCAATCCAACGAAAACAGCTCGTGCTGGATTCGCGTATCGCAGTCCTGGGCTGGCAAGAACTGGGGCTCGATGCAGATTCCACGGATTGGCCAGGAAGTGATTGTCAGCTTTCTTGAAGGCGACCCCGACCGGCCGATCATCACCGGCCGCGTGTACAACGCTGAGCAGACCGTACCGTACGACCTGCCGGAAAACGCGACCCAGAGCGGCATGAAAAGCCGTTCGAGCAAGGGCGGCACACCGGCCAACTTCAATGAAATCCGCATGGAGGACAAGAAGGGGTTGGAGCAGTTGTACATCCATGCCGAGCGTAACCAGGACATCGTCGTCGAAGTGGACGAAAGTCACTCGGTAGGGCATGACCGCAACAAGAGCATCGGGCACAACGAGACGGTGACGATTGGGAATAACCGTGTGCGCATCGTCAAGCAGGAAGACATCCTTTCTGTGGGCAAGAGGAAAACCGACAGTATCAGCCAGAGCTACGTGATTGAAGTGGGCGAAAACCTACGCCTGGTCTGCGGTAAAAGCATTCTGGAGTTGAACGCCAGCGGGCAGATCAACCTGAGCGGCGTCAATATCAGCTTCCACGCCAGCGGCGATGCCGAGTTCAACACCGGCGGCGTGCTGCACCTGAACAACGGCGGCGGCCCCGGCGCCACGCCCGATGGCCAAGGCCAGAAAGGCGCCATTGACGCCAATATCAAGGCAGCGTTCCCCGCACCTAAAAGCTCCTGACGAGACCTGTTTGCCATGACGTACCGAATCAACGAATTCCAGTTTCAACTGCCCGCCAGTGAGTTGCAGGACGCGACGATCAACATCCTCAAGTTCCCCGAACTGGGCACGTCCCTGATCGTCAGCCGCAGCCTGCTGGCCGAAGGCGAAACCCTGCACAGCAACTTCAACGACCAACTCCAGCGCCTGGAAAAACAGGTGCAGGACTTGCGCTACCAACCGGGTGTCGATGTGCGCCTGGGCGCCGCTCAAGAGGTCGAAGGCATCGAGCTGCGCAGCCAGTTCAACAAGGGCAATGACAAGGTGTTCCAGTATCAGTTGGCCCTGGTGATACCGGGCACACGCAAGATGCTCGCGTTGAGTTATGTGAAGGCGGATAAGCTGGGTGATGCCGAGGCGGCGCATTGGGCGTTGATCAAGAACTCGCTGTCGTTCGACGCGCTTTGATGAGCGGCCTGCATGTCTGACGCACTTTGGGCGGCCCGGATGGGCGATGCGCTGACTCACACATCCATGATGGCCGATATCCTCGGTGGGGTGCTGGAGGTGGCGGCTAACGTGGCGATTACGGCGCTGGCAACAGCAGCAGTCGCGGCGGCTGTAGGCGTGACGATTGCCACTGCCGGTATTGGCGGCTGCATCCTTGGCGCGGTGGTGGGCATCGTGGTGGGCATGGCGATGAGCAAAACGGGGGCAGATAAAGGCCTCAGTAAGATGTGCGAGAACTTCAGCAACGCGCTATTCCCGCCCACGGTCGAAGCCACTATCGCCGTGGGGTCCACCAATACCTTTGTCAATGGCATTCCCGCTGCGCGTGCAGCCGGCTCCATTCCCTCACATGTGGCACCGGCAGGCACGGAGCTTGAACAGACACCGCCTGAACCCGACCCCATGCCGCAGCCCGAACCTGGCTTCCTGGATATGGCTGAGGGCTTCTTTTCCCAACTGTGGCGGCCGACCGTCGCCACGCCGTCTCCAGGCGTCATCCCTGCCCTCACGGACCTCGTCCTATGTGCCCGTCACCCACCGATGCCGCCGCAGCTTCTGGCCGAGGGTTCGGACAAAGTCACCATCAACGGCCAACCTGCTGTGCGCAGTGGCGACCGCAGCATGTGTGATGCGACGGTGGTGTCGTCGGGGCTGATCTCGCCGAACGTCACGATTGGTGGCGGTACCGTGGTCGTACAGGAGATTCGCAGCGGCAAGACGCCGGGTGTGGGCTTGGCGATTGAAGCGCTGATGATGTTGAAGGGGGCAAAAGGCAAAACCCTGAGCAACCTGCCGTGCATGTTGCTCAGTGGGGTGACTTCCTACGCGGTCAGCCAGGCCATGGGCGCAGCAGCCAATGCGACGATGGGGTCGCCCAACCCGGTGCATGCGGCGACTGGGGCAAAGGTGCTGGGCGGTGATACCGAGCTGGACTTTGTATTGCCGGGTATCTTGCCGATCGACTGGCAGCGTTTTTACAACAGCCGGGATGAGCGCCGCGACGGGATGTTTGGCGCGGGCTGGAGTGTCTCATACGAAGTCAGCGTAGAGATTCTGCCGCATCCGGATGGCGGTGAAGAACTGATCTACACCGACGAACAGGGTCGACGCATCAACCTGGGCTCGGTATCGCCGGGCAGTGCGATGTTCAGTGCGGGCGAAGGTTTGAGCGTTCGTCGGCACCGTAACGGGCAGTTGTTGATTGAGAGCAACAACGGGCTGTACCGATTGTTCGACAGCTCACCCACAGCCCCGTCACGTCTACGGTTGAGCCAGCTGGGAGACCGCAATGACAACCGCATTTACCTTGATTATGACCAGTCAGGGCAACTGTTTCGGCTGCGCGATACATTTGATCACGTACAGATTGAGCTGGTACACGCACTAGGCCGCGTCAGCCGTATCGATCGTGTGCGCGCCGACCAGCAACGCGAAACGCTTGCCAGCTATGGGTATGACGTAGCCGGAGAGTTGGCCGAAGTTCGCGATGCGTCTGACCAGATTCAGCGACGTTTCAGTTACGACGCTGGGCGGAGGATGGTCGAACACCAATTGCCAAGCGGACTGCGCTGCTTCTATGAATGGGGCCTGGTTGACGCCACTGAGTGGCGAGTTTTGCGACACTGGACCGATGAAGGCGATGAGTACTGGTTTGAATACGACCTGAATGCCGGCCTGACACGCATCACTGACAACCTTGAGCGTGTCAGTACGCGACTGTGGAATATCCAGCATCAAATCATCTCCTACACCGACAATCTTGGGCAGACGTGGCTCTTTGAGTGGAACGATGAGCGCCAACTACTCAGTACAACCGATCCACAAGGTGGGCGCTATGAGCTCAGCTATGACGAATCCGGCAACCTAATCGCTGAGCTGAACCCACTGGGGCATTCTCACTCAACGCTTTGGCTGGAGCATTGGGCTTTGCCTTTGGTGCAAACAGATGCTGCAGGCAACAGCTGGCGATATCGGTATGACCCGCGTGGGAACTGTGTAAGCGAAACCGATCCTCTGGAACACGTCACTCAGTACCGTTATGACGCCCATGGTCAGGTGGTGGAAATTATCGATGCGACAGGAAAGAGCAAACGCCTGAAATGGAATCACCTGGGCCAGCTCACCGAACGCATCGACTGCTCGGGCTACCCAACCCGGTTCAGCTACGACGACCGTGGCCTGCTCATGACCATTACCGATGCGCTTGGAGAGCGCACTCAGTTCAGTTATGACATGCAAGGCAGATTACTTCGCAGTCAACTGCCCGATGACCGAAGTGTTCACTACCAACGAGATGCCAGTGGCCAGCTGGTGAGTTACACCGACCCCGACGGTCACTCCACTTACTACGAGCGTAACCGCCGAGGCCAGGTCCGTCTGCGTGTGGACGCTCATGGTCGCCAGGTGCATTTTGCTTATGACGCCTATGGTCGATTGCAAACACTCACCAACGAAAACGCGCAGAGCTATCGATTTGCTTGGGATGCAGGGGACCGACTGACAGAGCAGTACAACCTGGATGGCAGTGTGCGTCGTTATCGCTACGGTGCTCTGGACAAAGTCGCCGTTGTTGAGGCTGTTCCTGCGGCCTATGGCAACGGCTTGGCGCTAGTCTCCTCTGAGCCGCAGGCTCCCATCGTCCATCACCTGGAGCGCGACGCCGTCGGGCGCCTGACTGCCAAAGTCACCAGCGATGCGCGCACTGAATATTGTTATGACGCCTTGAACCAACTGACGACTATCAGGATGGTTGACCGCCAAGACCGCGAACATCTGTTGAGCTTTGCCTATGACGCACTAGGACAACTGGTGGAGGAGCACAATACTGCCGGAACCTTGCGCCATCGCCATGACGAACTTGGCAATCTGATACAAACCCAACTCCCCGACGGACGCTGGGTCAATCGGCTTTACTACGGCAGCGGACATTTACATCAAATCAATCTTGATGGCCGAGTCATCAGCGACTTTGAGCGTGATCGTTTGCACCGTGAAGTATTAAGGACTCAAGGCCAGCTCAGCACGCGCAGCGAGTTTGATCGTGCTGGGCGATTGCGCTCACGCCAGCGCATATTTTCCGCTGCGCTCTCGCCGTTCCCGAGCGCCGATCAACGTCAGTTTGAATATGATCCAAGCGATAATCTGATCGGTCGGCTCGATCAGCATTCGGGCCGACAACGCAGAAACTTGCTGCATTACGACGCTACCCACCGAATCATTGCCAGCCAGGACAGCCTGGGTGGACAACGTGAAACGTTTGCCTACGACGCTGCAGCCAATTTACTCGATGGTCCAGCCACAGGTGCCGGGCTTGTCGTTAATAACCAACTGCTCACCTATCAAGACAAGCGATACCGCTATGACGGGTTTGGCAGGCTGATCGAGAAGCGTAGCGCTAGCCGAGGCGCACAGCACTTCAGCTATGACGCAGAACATCGCTTGGTTGAAGTCGTCAATCAAAGCAGCGCCGGCCAAACCATTGTGCGCATGACTTACGACCCGGTGGGACGACGGGTCGCCAAGTGTGAATATGACAGTAACGGCTACGTCCTTGGGGAGACCCGCTTCACATGGGGCGGTTTGCAATTGCTGCTTGAGAACCGTAACCAGCAGACCAGCCTGTACTTATACGAAGGCAGTGGCTACCAACCGTTAGCACGCGTTGACGGTGTAGGTACGTTGTCGAAAGTGCGTTATTACCACAATGACCTCAATGGCCTGCCCGAACTGCTGACCGAGTCCAACGGGCATGCACTATGGCAGGCCAGTTACCGGGTATGGGGTAATACGGTAGAAGAAATCCGGGAACCTTATTACATCGAAGAACAGAACCTGAGGTTTCAGGGGCAGTACTTCGATCGAGAAACGGGACTGAATTACAACACGTTTCGATTTTATGACCCCGACATCGGCCGGTTCACCACGCCTGATCCGATAGGGTTGGCGGGAGGAATCAATCTTTACCAGTATGCGAAAAATCCTGTCGGATATATCGATCCGCTAGGCCTGACGCCAGTTGACGCTCCTGGCTACAACGTATACGGCCTGTATGATCTGGACATAAATGGTAAGCCTGTCGGCGACCCCTATTACGTGGGCATCACCAACGACCTTGATCGAAGAACGGCAGAACATGTTGACTCTGGAAGGCTGACCGGAACGAGAAAAACCGGTTTGATCCCGATTGATGAGGACATCACTTATGGGAAAGCCAGGGGTTATGAACAAGCCTATATCGAACGCTATCAAACCAAGAACGGGATAATCGGCGAAAGCCCATCGGCCACCAACCGAGGCAATAAATACAACTCCTTCGATCACGACAACACCACGCGTGAACGAGGTCGCCATAAGTACTTTACAGATGCCTATAACAGCAAAAATTCCGGCCCAGGAAAAAGAGGAGGAGGAAAATGTCGTTGAGTAATTTCAAATTATTCGGCTGGGAAAAAAAGCCAAGAACGGTACTGCGCTCAATCAAGCCTGGGGATGTCTTCTGCTTTGAAGTGAGTAAAGGCCGTTACTGCTTCGGACGGATAATTGCCAAAGTCAGCGTCGGACACACTGCAGAAATTTATGACCTGTTTCTGCCTGAACCCACTGTTTCGGAGCAACAGATAAGCGCCGCAAAGAGAATAATTCCACCCGTTGTGCTGGACAGTTATGGTCTGTTCGATAAAAAAATATCGGGCGAGTGGCGAATCATCGGTTCAGGCCCCGAATTTATCCCTGGCGACGTAGAGAACTTTTATTTCGTTTATGGTGCAGAAGAAAACCGTAAAAAAGTCGACATATTTGGCAACACCAGCCCTGTCTCAAATGCTGCGTCACAGGACTACCCCGCCTACAGCCCAAAACAGGACGATCAAATAAAGTTCATGCTTGGCGCTTAGTTTCAATGGTACCCCCACAAAAAATGGGCACCCGACCCAGTCGGCGTGCCCATTTTTCCTACCACCCCGCCCCCTGTCGAGACGGCACTGCAATTACGCGTTAACAGTGTCTTTCAGCGATTTACCCGGTTTGAATGCAACGGTATTGCTCGCCTTGATTTTCACAGGCTCACCGGTTTGCGGGTTTTTGCCGGTGCGGGCGCCACGATGGCGTTGCAGGAAGGTGCCGAAGCCAACCAGGGTGACGCTGTCCTTGCGGTGCAGGGCGCCGGTGATTTCTTCGAGAACGGCGTTGAGGACGCGGTTGGCCTGTTCTTTGGTGAGATCTGCTTTTTCAGCGATGGCGGCTGCGAGTTCTGGTTTACGCATGTGTGAAGCCTCTTTGACGGTTTTTTGTTGTTATGTCCGTGCTGCTCTCTTCTGGAGCAGCGCCCAAAGCGCCGCAGGCTCTACTCTGCGGCAGACGGGAGTGAGGATGGCATGCCCTCGCACGCTCCGCCAGTCTCGCGGCGACCTTTCTGAGGGTAGGAATGTGCTAATTCCGACAGAACGACCGGCATTTACGCCAGCAAAGGTGGAAGTTCTTTGTTGAGGGCCAGTTTTTCCATCACCGCCGTGCCCGTCAGCGCATAACCCAGCAGGCGACCGCTGGCGTCGCGGCACAGGGCCTTGATGTCGGCGCCCTGGCCTTCGACGCTCCAGACGCCTTCGGAGCCCCTTGGCGGCGGCGAAACCACCAGCGGGCAGACCGGGGTTTTCACGGTGACGGGCATCGGGCCGTAGCTGACGGCGGTGGCATTGCCGGCCAGGGTTTGGGCCAGAGCGCGGGCGCAGGTCATCAGAGGCATGACGTACAGCAGGTTCAGGCCGTCGACCTCAGCGCAGTCGCCCAGGGCGTAGATGTTGGCGTGGGAGGTCTTGAGGTGACGGTCCACCATGATCCCACGGTTGATTTGCAGGCCCGCGGCGGCAGCCAGGTCGATACGTGGGCGCAGGCCGATGGCCGAAACGACCAGATCGCAGGGAATCACTTCACCGTCAGAAAGGTGCGCTTCCAGCCCGTCCGCCGTGCGCTGCAGGCGGTTGAGCACCGGCCCCAGGTGGAAACGCGCCCCCAGGCCTTCCAAGCCAGCTTGTACAGCGGCAGCGGCTGCCGGGTGCAGCAGGGTTGGCATCACTTGCTCGCACGGAGCGACCAGGTCGATTTCATACCCGCCAAGGATCAGGTCATTGGCGAATTCACAGCCGATCAAGCCGGCGCCGAGCAGCAGCACGCGGCGTTTGCCAGCAGCGGCAGCGCGAAAGCGTGCGTAGTCTTCAAGGTCGTTGATCGGGAAAATCAGTTCCGCCGCGTCGCCTTCAACCGGGACGCGTACGGTTTCTGCACCCCAGGCCAGGATGAGGTCACGGTAAACCAACGCTTCCTCGCCGATCCACAGGCGTTTGTGGCCCGGGTCGATGCCGCTGACACGGGTGTGAGTTCGCACTTCGGCCTTGAGTTGCTCGGCCATGGCGCCCGGCTCAGCCATGCTAAGGCCGTCGGCCTCCTTGTTTTTGCCAAAGCCGGTGGAGAGCATGGGCTTGGAGTAGGAGCGCCCGTCATCTGCGGTGATCAGCAGCAAGGGGGTTTCGCTGTCGAGCTTGCGAAACTCCCGGGCCACGTTATAACCGGCCAATCCTGTGCCGATGATCACGACAGGTGCGTTCATTCCTTTCTCCTTGTAATACGTTTCTTAAATTCGGGATTAAGCGATTTCGATCATTTCGAAATCCATTTTGCCCACGCCGCAATCCGGGCACAGCCAGTCTGCAGGGACATCTTCCCAACGAGTGCCGGGCGCAATGCCGTCATCCGGCCAGCCGTCGGCTTCGTTGTAGATAAGGCCACAGACGATACATTGCCACTTCTTCATTACTTGCTTCCTCAGGTTCAGGCGTCTTGGCCGGCGTTCGTTGGATCCAGCGTTGCCGCGCGGCTCAGGGCGTTTTGTACTGATCGGGGCCGGCAGATGCAAGCGCGATCGACGCAAGGTGCCGGTTGAGCCCGGCAAAAGCCCAGGGTGCCATGGTAAGCTCGCCGCCTCTTTTGCTGCCAATACTGACTCACCGTGCCGCACTCAATCGCCCTCCCCGATGCTTGCCAATGGCTGATCCAGAGCCGTTTGAGCCCTCTGCCTACACCATTGACCCTCAATTGGCTGTTCGATGACGGCTCGCTGACACGGCGGCTGACAGGGCTGTCCAACGACGGTTTCAGCGTAACGCCACTGTTAGAAGGCTGGCAGCCGCTGCGAGACGACGAGTGCGCCGCGCTGGACTTGGCCCCGGCCACTGTCGGCTGGGTGCGCGAGGTGTACTTGCGTGGGCACGGTCAGCCGTGGGTGTTTGCCCGCAGCGTGGCGGCGCGCAGTGCCTTGCAGGGCGATGGGCTGCACATGGATGAACTGGGCAGCCGCTCCCTGGGCGAGTTGCTGTTCTGCGATCAAGCCTTCACGCGCCAGGCAATCGAGGTGTGCCATTACCCACGGCAATGGCTGCCGACAGCCGATCAGGCGGATGGGCTATGGGCACGCCGCTCACGTTTTGATCGTGGATCGCTAAGCGTGTTGGTAGCGGAAATCTTCCTGCCGGACTTCTGGCACGTGCTGCATGAACATCCGGAGAACTGCTGATGTACCAACGTCTGCTCAAATCCCTGAACCGCCTGAACCCGAGGGCCTGGGACTTCATTCAGTTGACCCGGATGGACAAGCCCATCGGCATTTACTTGCTGCTGTGGCCGACACTCTGGGCGTTGTGGATTGCGGGCAAGGGTTCTCCCTCTTTCATCAATATTGTGATTTTCGTGTTGGGCGTGGTGCTGACCCGGGCGGGCGGCTGTGTGATCAATGACTGGGCTGACCGCAAGGTCGATGGCCATGTGAAGCGCACCGAGCAGCGCCCGCTGGTGAGCGGAAAGATCAGCTCCAAAGAGGCGCTGGTGTTTTTTGCGGTGCTGATGGGTATCAGTTTCCTGCTGGTGCTGCTGACCAACGCCACCACGATCCTGTTATCCCTTGGTGGATTGGCGCTGGCGGCGAGCTACCCGTTCATGAAGCGCTACACCTATTACCCGCAGGTGGTGCTGGGCGCGGCGTTCTCCTGGGGGATGCCGATGGCCTTCACCGCCGAGACCGGCAGCCTGCCCGCTGCTGCGTGGCTGTTATATATCGCCAACCTGCTGTGGACGGTAGGCTACGACACGTATTACGCGATGACCGACCGTGACGACGACCTGAAGATTGGCGTGAAATCCACCGCGATCCTGTTTGGCGATGCCGACCGCGTGATCATCCTGACCCTGCAAAGCCTGGCGCTGGTATGCCTGTTGCTGGCGGGGACGCGGTTTGAGTTGGGCGGATGGTTCCATCTGGGGCTGCTAGCTGCGGCGGGGTGTTTCGCTTGGGAGTTCTGGTACACCCGCGACCGGGACCGCCTGAAATGCTTCAAGGCGTTTTTGCACAACCACTGGGCCGGGTTGGCAATTTTTGTTGGGATTGTGGCGGATTACGGGTTTCGATGAGGGGCCAGGCCCCTCACCGAGAGTGGCCTGAATCAGGGCTTGGCGACTTGCCAGGCGCCGTCCATTTTGCCGTCGCCGGTCATGTCGCCGGCCTTTTTATCCATGACGAAGGTATAGAGCGGCTTACCGTTGTAGGCCCACTGGCTCTTTTGGTCATCACGGGTGATCACAGTCCATTTGCCCATTGGCTTGTCGGTAGACTCGGCCATCAACGGCGGCCAGTTAGTCGCGCACTTGTCGTTGCACATGGATTTGCCATCGGCATCCTTGGCAAAGGTATAAAGCGTCATTTCCTTGTGATCCACCAGCATCCCGTCTTTGGTCATCGCCGGCTCCGCCGCGAACGCCAGGGTCGGCAGCGTCAACGCGGCCGTTACCAGCAGGGCTTTCCAGGAAACAGTACGGTAAGTCATAGGAACCTTCCTTTTGTGGTTGTCAGGATTCGGACCCAAAGGGTAGTCCAGAGTGCCGTGATTTGCCCAAGCGACTAAATTACTGTCACACGACTGCAATAATTCCGTTATCTAATGCGGCGCAAGACAGTTAAATGACAAGAGGATTTTTGAGCATGGTTGGCAGGAGCATTCTGATTGTTGACGACGAAGCGCCCATCCGCGAGATGATCGCCGTTGCGTTGGAAATGGCCGGCTATGACTGCCTGGAGGCTGAGAACTCCCAGCAGGCCCATGCCATTATCGTCGACCGTAAGCCGGACCTGATCCTGCTGGATTGGATGCTGCCTGGCACTTCCGGCATCGAACTGGCCCGCCGCCTCAAGCGTGATGAACTGACCGGGGATATTCCGATCATCATGCTCACCGCCAAGGGCGAAGAGGACAACAAGATTCAGGGCCTGGAAGTGGGCGCTGATGACTACATCACCAAACCCTTTTCCCCACGGGAGTTGGTAGCGCGTCTGAAGGCGGTATTGCGCCGCGCCGGCCCGACCGATGGCGAAGCGCCGATTGAAGTCGGCGGTCTGATTCTCGACCCGATCAGCCACCGCGTCACCATCGACGGCACACCGGCCGAGATGGGCCCGACCGAATACCGCCTGCTGCAATTTTTCATGACCCACCAGGAACGCGCCTACACCCGTGGCCAGCTGCTGGACCAGGTGTGGGGCGGCAATGTGTATGTGGAGGAGCGCACCGTTGACGTGCATATCCGCCGCCTGCGCAAAGCCTTGGGCGACGCCTACGAGAATCTGGTACAAACCGTGCGCGGCACTGGCTACCGGTTCTCCACCAAAAGCTGAGCCAACCCTTCTACTTCCTTAGCAGCTGACAAGGACGCATGTTTAAGTGAACCAGAACTGGCATGGCACCCTGATCCGCCACATGCTTCTTTTGATCACCGGCTGCCTGTTGGTCGGGCTGATCAGCGGCTACTACGGCTGGAGCCTGGCCATCGGCATCGGCCTGTACTTGGGTTGGACCCTCAAGCAACTGCTGCGTCTGCACGAATGGCTGCGCCAGCACAAACCCGACGAAGCACCACCCGACGGCTACGGCCTGTGGGGCGAGGTGTTCGACAGTATTTACCACCTGCAACGCCGCGACCAACGGGTACGCGGTCGCCTGCAAGCGGTGATCGACCGGGTGCAGGAGTCCACCGCCGCGCTCAAGGACGCGGTGATCATGCTCGACAGCGACGGCAACCTGGAATGGTGGAACCGCGCCGCCGAGACCCTGCTGGGCCTCAAAACGCCCCAGGACAGCGGCCAGCCGGTGACCAACTTGGTACGCCACCCGCGCTTCAAGGAATACTTCGAGCAGGACAACTACGAAGAAGCCTTGGAAATCCCCTCGCCGACCAACGACCGTGTGCGCATCCAGCTGTACCTGACGCGCTATGGCAACAACGAGCACCTGATGCTGGTTCGCGACGTAACGCGCATCCACCAACTGGAGCAGATGCGCAAAGACTTCGTCGCCAACGTCTCCCATGAACTGCGCACGCCGTTGACGGTGATCTGCGGCTATCTGGAGACGCTGCTGGATAACGTCGACGAGATCAACCCACGCTGGAGCCGTGCCCTGCAGCAGATGCAGCAACAAGGCTCGCGCATGCAGACCCTGCTCAACGACCTGCTGTTGCTGGCCAAGCTTGAAGCCACCGATTACCCCTCGGACAATCATCCGGTGGCGGTGCAAAGCCTGTTGCAGACCATCAAGAATGACGCGCAGGCCCTTTCCGGCGAGCGCGGGCAGCAGATCAGCCTGGAAGCCGACCCACAGGTGTTGCTCAAGGGCAGCGAAGGCGAATTGCGTAGCGCGTTCTCCAATCTGGTGTTCAACGCCGTGAAGTACACGCAGGACAAAGGCGCCATCCGCATCCGCTGGTGGGCCGACGAGCAAGGCGCGCACCTGAGCGTGCAGGACTCCGGCATCGGCATCGACGCCAAGCACTTGCCTCGCCTGACCGAGCGTTTCTACCGTGTCGACTCCAGCCGCAACTCCAACACCGGCGGCACCGGGCTGGGCCTTGCCATCGTCAAGCATGTGCTGCTGCGCCACCGAGCGCGCCTGGAAATCAGCAGCGTGCTGGGACATGGCAGCACCTTTACCTGCCATTTTCCGCCGGCGCAGATGACCCGTTCGCGGCTTGTCGGAAATGACGAATAACTCAAACACAGCACAAAACCAAATGTGGGAGGGGGCTTGCTCCCGATGGCGGTGCATCAGTATCAGATATGCTGACTGACACACTGCTATCGGGAGCAAGCCCCCTCCCACAATTGGAATTGTGCTGTTTCGAATAAGGCATTCCAGGCCCCACCCGGCGGTAACCACTAGGCAAGCGCCCCGCCAGCCGCTACATTGGCCGACTTGCGCCTGCCTCTCGGGCCTGCCTGTCACCCCTTATTGAACACATGGAACCTGCAAAACCCAATCATGGACCCTTCCCCTGGTATCACCCTCTCTACACTCTTCGCCGACTTCGGCATGATTCTTTTTGCTCTGATCCTGGTACTGCTCAACGGTTTTTTCGTTGCGGCGGAATTTGCCATGGTCAAGTTGCGCTCCACCCGAGTCGAGGCCATCGCCCACACCAACGGCTGGCGTGGACAGATCCTGCGTACCGTACACAGCCAGCTCGACGCTTACCTGTCGGCCTGCCAGTTGGGTATCACCCTCGCCTCCCTGGGCCTGGGTTGGGTCGGTGAGCCGGCGTTTGCCCACATCCTTGAACCGATGTTGGCCGCCGTGGGCGTCGAATCGCCGGAAGTGATCAAGGGCGTGTCGTTCTTTGCGGCGTTCTTCGTGATTTCCTACCTGCACATCGTGGTCGGTGAGCTGGCGCCCAAATCCTGGGCCATTCGCAAACCCGAGTTGCTGTCGCTGTGGACGGCGGTGCCGCTGTACCTGTTCTACTGGGCCATGTACCCGGCCATCTACCTGCTCAACGCCAGCGCCAACGCGATCCTGCGCATCGCCGGCCAAGGCGAGCCTGGCCCGCACCATGAGCACCATTACAGCCGCGAAGAACTCAAGCTGATCCTGCACTCCAGCCGTGGCCAGGACCCTAGCGACCAAGGCATGCGCGTATTGGCCTCGGCCGTGGAAATGGGCGAACTGGAAGTGGTCGACTGGGCCAACTCCCGCGAAGACCTAGTGACACTGGAATTCAACGCACCGCTCAAGGAAATCCTCGCACTGTTCCGCCGCCATAAGTTCAGCCGCTACCCGGTGTACGACAGCGTCCGCCAAGAGTTCGTCGGCCTGCTGCACATTAAGGACTTGCTGCTGGAGCTGGCCGAACTCGACCATATCCCCGAGTCGTTCAACCTGGCCGAGCTGACTCGCCCGCTGGAGCGCGTGTCGCGCCACATGCCGCTGTCGCAGTTGCTGGAGCAGTTCCGTAAAGGCGGCTCGCACTTCGCCGTGGTCGAAGAGGCCGACGGCAACATCATCGGCTACCTGACCATGGAAGACGTGCTGGAAGTGCTGGTCGGCGATATCCAGGACGAACACCGCAAGGCCGAACGCGGCATCCTGGCCTACCAGCCGGGCAAGCTGCTGGTACGTGGCGATACCCCGTTGTTCAAGGTGGAACGCCTGCTCGGCATCGACCTGGACCATATCGAAGCCGAAACCCTGGCCGGCCTGGTCTACGAAACCCTGAAACGGGTGCCGGAAGAGGAAGAAGTGCTGGAGGTTGAAGGCCTGCGGATCATCATCAAGAAGATGAAAGGACCGAAGATCGTACTGGCCAAGGTATTGATGCTCGATTAACCCTCAATTGCCCAACGCAAAGTTGGGCAATGCGCCCACCGGCTGGTTGAACTCATACGGGATCGACACCAGCCCTGCCTCGGTGGCGCGCTGTACCACAAAGTGCAGGTGCGGCCCGCTGCTGTTGCCGGTATTGCCCGACAACGCCAGCGGACTCCCCACCGCCACGCGCTGCCCTACCCTCACACTGACCGACCCTTGCTTCAGATGCAGGTAGACCCCCTCGGTGCCGTCATCATGCTGCACCCGCACAAAATTCCCCGATGCATCATTGCCCCGCCCGGCCTGCTCGTTCTCGGTCTTCACCACCACGCCACTGCGCGCGGCGATGATCGGCGTGCCTTCGGGCATGGCGATGTCCATGGCGTAGCGGCTCTTGACGTCGGTGTGGCTGAAGCTGCCGCTGGGACCTTGGGTCAAGCGGAACGGACCGCCGCGCCAGGGCAAGGGGTAGCGGTAGGCTTGGGGTCGATAACGGGGGGTTGGCCTGTCGAGCATTGGACGCTCGACCTTGCGTTCCTGGATCACGAACGCCTGGGCGCCGGGGGTTTGCCGGTCGCTGAAAAACACCACGCCATTGGCGTCAGTGGATTTGTAGAGGGTCATGGCCAAGGTCGAGGTGGTGACCGTGGCCAACCCGCAGCAGATCAAAAGACGAAGGAGCATGGCGCGAACCTGCCGGGATGACTGAGCGGCAGGTTAGCAAGGGATAATGACAATCTTGTGGTGAGCTGAACCTTAAAGGGTCAGGCACCCGGCACAAAATGCTTCTGAGCCGTACCGCGCGCAATCAGGCGGGAGATGTAGTCGAGTTTCTGCGCATCCTGGTCAATAAACCGGAAGGTCAGTTGCAGCCAGTCGCTGTCGGGCTTGGGCTCGAAGGCGACGATGGCGTGCAGGTAGCCGTTGAGACGGGCCACCTCGGCGTTGTCGCCTTGCTCAAGGTCGAGCACCGCACTTTCCAGCACCTGAGGCAGGACTTCAGTGCGACGCACTACCAGCAGCGCCTCCTTGATGCTCAGCGCTTTGATGACACATTGCTGGGTGCCACTGGACAGCCGCAGTTGACCCTGGCCACGACCGGCGGCCGGCGCGGCGGAAGGGGCTTGCACTGGCGGGCTGTTGAGCAGGCCTTTGCTGGGCGCTGACGCTGCAGCTGCAACGGGGGCCGAACGCAACGCTTCAGGCTTGCCGCCCGTCAGGGCGCTCAGGGAATCGTTGCCAAAGGCCGAGTTCATTTTGGTCGGCGCGCTGGCAACCAGGGCGTCGAGGCGACCGACCTTGTGCAGGGCCTGTTTGACCTTGTTCAGCAGTTGCTCGTTAGTGAACGGTTTGCTGACGTAACCAGAAACCCCGGCCTGGATCGCCTGCACTACGTTCTCTTTATCGCCCCGGCTGGTCACCATCACAAACGGCATGGCCTTGAGGTGCGGTTGCTCACGGCACCAGGTCAACAGCTCCAGGCCGGACATTTCCGGCATTTCCCAGTCGCACAGCACCAGGTCGAAGCTCTCGCGCATCAGTATGGTCTGGGCCTTCTTGCCGTTTACCGCATCTTCAAGCTTGATCCCGGGGAAGTAGTTGCGCAGGCACTTCTTCACCAGATCGCGGATAAACGAGGCGTCATCCACCACCAATACACTGACTTTACTCATCGACCCTTCATCCTATAAAAACTTCGGCACGCAGAACGCCTGACTGATGGCATTTTGCCAAAACTCGGTAGTCACAGCTGGACTTTATTTATTCCGCTGCGCAAAAAATTCAGACACCAGAAACGAAAACGCCCGGCCAAAGGCCGGGCGTTAATTTCTCGGGCAACCTTACTTATCGTCAGATTCGCCCGGAACATTAGGGATTTGATCGGCGGAACCTTCAACTTCAGCCTTCATGCGCTTAAGGCCCATGTGCCGTACGTCAGTACCACGAACCAAATAGATCACCAGTTCCGAGATATTGCGCGCGTGATCGCCGATCCGCTCCAGGGAACGCAGCACCCAGATGATGCTCAAGACCCGCGAGATAGAGCGCGGGTCTTCCATCATGTAGGTGGCCAGTTCACGCAGGGCTGTCTTGTATTCGCGGTCGATGACTTTGTCGTACTGCGCCACCGACAACGCCAGATCGGCGTCGAAACGCGCAAACGCGTCAAGCGCATCGCGCACCATGTTGCGCACTTGGTCGCCGATGTGGCGAACCTCCACGTAGCCGCGTGGCGCTTCGCCTTCCTCGCACAGCTGGATGGCGCGACGGGCGATCTTGGTGGCCTCATCGCCGATGCGCTCCAGGTCGATTACCGACTTGGAGATGCTGATGATCAAACGCAGGTCCGAGGCCGCTGGCTGGCGACGGGCCAGAATGCGGAGGCATTCTTCGTCGATATTGCGTTCCATCTGGTTGATCTGGTCATCGATCTCACGCACCTGCTGGGCCAGGCCCGAGTCGGCCTCGATCAGCGCGGTCACGGCGTCGTTGACTTGCTTCTCCACCAAGCCGCCCATCGCCAGGAGGTGGCTGCGCACTTCCTCAAGCTCGGCGTTGAACTGCGCGGAGATGTGATGGGTAAGGCCTTCTTTGCTAATCATGTTGGCGTCCTTGGAGCGTCCGGTAAGGTGCGGAGAACCGCAGCGTCAGTGCAAACAGAACCACAGCTTCCTAGCCGTAGCGACCGGTAATGTAGTCTTCGGTCTGCTTCTTCGCCGGATTGGTGAACAGGGTGTCGGTATCGCCGAACTCCACCAGCTTGCCCATGTACATGAACGCGGTGTAGTCGGAAACCCGCGCCGCCTGTTGCATGTTGTGGGTCACGATAACGATGGTGAACTTGGACTTGAGCTCGTAGATCAGCTCTTCCACTTTCAGGGTCGAGATCGGGTCGAGTGCCGAACACGGCTCGTCGAGCAGCAACACTTCCGGCTCCACGGCGATGGTGCGGGCGATCACCAGACGTTGCTGCTGACCACCGGACAAGCCGAGTGCCGACTCATGCAGACGGTCTTTGACCTCGTCCCACAGCGCCGCGCCTTTAAGGGCCCACTCAACCGCTTCGTCGAGGATGCGCTTCTTGTTGATGCCCTGGATACGCAGGCCATAGACCACGTTTTCGTAAATGGTCTTGGGGAACGGGTTCGGCTTCTGGAACACCATGCCCACGCGGCGACGCAGCTCGGCCACGTCTTCGCCCTTGCGGTAAATGTTGGTGCCGTAGAGGTTGATCGCACCTTCCACACGGCAACCGTCGACCAGGTCGTTCATGCGGTTGAACGTGCGCAACAGCGTGGACTTACCGCAGCCCGACGGGCCGATAAAGGCGGTCACGCGCTGCTTGGGAATGTTCATGCTGACGTCGAACAGCGCCTGCTTGTCACCGTAGTAAAGGCTCAAGCCCGGTACTTCGATGGCCACGGTTTCCTGGGCCAGGCTCAGGCTCTGCTTGTCGCGACCCAGGGCAGACATGTTGATGCCATGGGAATGGGTGTCGTGTTGCATGGGATGCTCCCTGTGCTGTTGTGTGGGAGGGGGCTTGCCCCCGATAGCGATGCTTCAGGAACATGTGTGCCGGCTGGCACACCGCTCGGGAGCAAGCCCCCTCCCACAAATAAGTCCGCGTTCAATTCAGATCAGCTGTCCAGCGCCTTGTACTTCTCGCGCAAGTGGTTGCGAATCCACACCGCCGACAAGTTGAGCGTGGCAATCACCAGCACCAGCAGCAAGGCGGTGGCGTACACCAGTGGCCGTGCGGCTTCGACGTTGGGGCTCTGGAAGCCGACGTCATAAATATGGAAGCCCAAGTGCATGATCTTCTGGTCCAGGTGCAGGTACGGGTAGTTGCCGTCCAGCGGCAGCGACGGGGCCAGTTTCACCACGCCGACCAGCATCAGCGGCGCCACTTCACCGGCGGCACGGGCCACGGCCAGGATCATGCCGGTCATCATCGCCGGGCTGGCCATCGGCAGCACGATCTTCCACAGCGTTTCCGCCTTGGTCGCGCCCAGAGCCAGGGAGCCTTCACGCACGGTGCGGGGAATCCGCGCCAGGCCTTCTTCGGTGGCCACGATCACCACCGGCACCGCCAGCAGCGCCAGGGTCAGCGAGGCCCACAGCAGGCCCGGCGTACCGAAGGTCGGTGCCGGCAGGGCTTCGGCGAAGAACAGGCGGTCAACTGAGCCACCCAGTACATACACGAAGAAGCCCAGACCGAACACGCCGTAGACGATGGCCGGTACACCGGCCAAGTTGTTCACGGCGATGCGGATGATTCGAGTCAGGGTGTTCTGCTTGGCGTATTCACGCAGGTACACGGCCGCCAGCACGCCGAACGGGGTCACGATCATCGCCATGATCAGGGTCATCATCACGGTGCCGAAGATGGCCGGGAAAATCCCGCCTTCGGTGTTGGCTTCCCGTGGGTCATCGCTCAAGAATTCCCAGACCTTGCTGAAGTAGAAGCCGATCTTGGTCATCGTGCCCATGGCGTTCGGCTGGTAGGCGTGGACCACTTTGCCGATGCCGATTTCAATTTCCTTGCCGTTGCCATCGCGAGCAGTCAAGGCATCGCGGTTGAACTGGGCGTGCAGGTCGGCCAGGCGCGCTTCGATGTCCTGGTAGCGGGCATTCAGCTCGGCGCGGTCAGCATCCATATCGGCCTGGGCGGCGGCATCAAGCTTGCCTTCCAGCTCCAGTTTGCGACCGTGCAGACGAATGCGTTCGAGTCCGGCGTTGATCGCGCCGATATCGGTCTTTTCCAAGCTCTTGAGCTGTGCGGCGAGCTTGTTGACGCGATCGACACGGGCTTGCAGCTCCGGCCAAGCGGCCTCGCCTTCGGCGATGACCTTGCCATCCTGCTTGACGTTGACCAGGGTGCCGTAGAAATTGCCCCACTCACGACGCTCGATGGCCATGAGGTTTTTCGGTGTGCTCTGGTCTTTCAACCACTCGCCAACGATCCAGGTGAAGTCGTTGCCATTCAAATCTCGGTTGCCGACCTTGATCAGCTCGCGGGTCATGAACTCCGGGCCTTCATCAGGCACCGGCAGGCCAGCACTTTTCAGGCGCTCGCGGGGCACTTCTTCTTTCTGCACCACTTCGCCGATGACGATGTGGTTTTCCTGGCCCGGCACGTTGTAGTTGGCCTGGATCAGGTCAGCTGGCCAGAAGTGGCCCAAACCACGTACGGCAATCACGGCCAGCAAACCAATGGTCATGATGACCGCGATGGACACCGCGCCACCGCTGATCCAGACGCCGGGGGCGCCGCTCTTGAACCATCCATTCAGGGAGTTCTGTTTCACAGACTTCTACCTTTCTTAAAGCGACGAGTATTTCTTGCGCAGACGCTGACGGATCAGCTCGGCGAGGGTGTTCATGACGAAGGTGAACAGCAGCAGCACCAGCGCCGAGAGGAACAGCACGCGGTAGTGACTGCCGCCCACTTCCGACTCCGGCATTTCCACCGCGACGTTGGCCGCGAGCGTTCGCAGGCCTTCGAACAGGTTCATCTCCATCACCGGCGTGTTACCGGTGGCCATCAGCACGATCATGGTCTCGCCTACTGCACGGCCCATGCCGATCATCAGTGCGGAGAAGATGCCCGGGCTGGCGGTCAGGATCACCACGCGGGTCATGGTCTGCCAAGGCGTGGCGCCCAGCGCCAGGGAGCCCAGGGTCAGGCCGCGCGGCACGCTGAATACGGCGTCTTCGGCGATGGAGTAGATGTTCGGAATCACCGCAAAACCCATGGCCAGGCCGACTACCAGGGCGTTGCGCTGGTCGTAGGTAATGCCTAGGTCGTGGGAGATCCACATACGCATGTCGCCGCCGAAGAACCAGGTTTCCAGGTACGGGCTCATGTACAGCGAGAGCCAGCCCACAAACAGGATCACCGGGATCAGGATTGCGCTTTCCCAACCATCGGGCACGCGCAGGCGGATGGATTCAGGCAGGCGGCTGAAGACAAACCCGGCCACCAGGATGCCAATCGGCAACAGCATCAGCAGACTGAAAATCCCCGGCAGATGCCCTTCGACATACGGCGCCAGGAACAGGCCGGCGAAGAAACCGAGGATCACCGTCGGCATCGCTTCCATCAATTCGATCACCGGCTTGACCTTGCGGCGCAGGCTCGGGGCCATGAAGTAGGCGGTGTAGATCGCAGCGGCAACGGCCAGCGGTGCGGCCAGCAGCATGGCGTAGAACGCGGCCTTCAAGGTACCGAAGGTCAGCGGGGCCAGACTCATTTTGGGTTCAAAGTCGGTGTTGGCGGCGGTCGACTGCCACACGTATTTAGGCTCGTCGTAGTTTTCGTACCAGACCTTGCTCCAGAGCGCGCTCCATGACACTTCCGGGTGCGGATTGTCGAGCAGCAGCGGTTGCAGCTTGCCGCCGGCTTCGACGATCACGCGGTTGGCCCGTGGTGACAGGCCGAACACGCCCTGGCCATCGACCACTGGGTCCACCAGCAGGGTGCGGTGGGCGGTGCTATGGAACACGCCGAACTTGCCGGAAGCGTCCAGGGCAGTGAAGCCTTTGCGGCGCTCTTCGGCGGTGATTTCGACGATAGGCGCAGTGCCCATCTGGAAGGTGCGGATCTGCTTGAAGCGCTGTTCGCCATCCGGGTCGCGGGCCATGAACCACTGGGCCAGGCCGCCTTTGGAGTTACCGATGATCAGCGAGATACCGCCCACCAGTTGGGTGCTGGCCGTGATTTCGGCGTTGCCGTCTTCCAACAATTTGTAGCGACCGTTGAGGCTCTTGTCGCGCAGGCTAAACACATCCGCCAGGGCACGGCCGTTGATCACATACAGCCATTGCTGGCGCGGGTCGATGAAGATCGCCTTCACCGGCTCGGTCATTTGCGGCAGCTCGACACGCTTCTGCTCACTGGTGACTTCGCCGGTCATCATGTTTTCTTCGCGGCTCAGGGTCAGCACGTTCAAGTGCGAACCGGCCGAGCCTGCGATCACCAACGAGCTATCAGTGGCGTTGAGGGCGACATGCTCCAGCGGGCGGCCGGCGTCATCCAGCACGATCGGCGTTTCACCGTAAGGGTATTCAATCGCCGGGGTGATGGTTTTCTTGCCGTCCGGGTAAGACACCTTATAGGTGTGGCGGAACACCAGGGACTGCCCATTGGACAAACCGAGGATCACCAGCGGGCTGCCCGGCTGGTCTTCACCAATAGAAGCAACGCTGGTGCCGGCTGGAAGCGGCAGGTCGACGCGCTTGAGTTCAGCACCGGTCTCGACTTCAAAGAACAGCGCCTGGCCCTTGTCGGAAACCCGCATGGCGACTTGGTTCTGTTCTTCGAGGGAGATCATCAGTGGCTTGCCGGCGTCCTGAATCCAGGCCGGGGTCAGCGCGTCTTCCTTGGTCAGCGAGGCGCCCTGAAACAATGGCGCGACGACGTAGGCGAGGAAGAAGAAGATCAGGGTGATAGCGCCAAGGACAGCGAGGCCGCCCACCAGCACGTACCAACGGGTCAGGCGATCTTTAAGCGCGCGAATGCGGCGCTTGCGTTGCAGCTCAGGCGTATTGAAATCAATGCGCTTGGGAGGAGAAGTCGTCGTCATGGTGGAATTGGCCAGATCATTCATGCGCACACCCTAGCGATCCTGTATGACAGAAAGATGACAGTGCAGTGACGCAACAAATCCGCCGCGAAGCATAGCTGGCAGCGGACTAGAAAATTCGGATGCGAGGCCGGTGAGCCGGCCCCGCGGAGGCAATCAGTTGCCTTCTTTCAAACCCAGGTCAGCCAGGGCCTTGGCGGCAACTTTGGCTGGCAGTGGGATGTAGCCGTCTTTCACTACAACTTCCTGGCCTTGCTTCGACAGCACAAGCTTCACGAACTCAGCTTCCAGCGGAGCCAGAGGCTTGTTCGGGGCTTTGTTGACGTAAACGTAGAGGAAACGCGACAGCGGGTATTTGCCGTTCAGGGCGTTTTCTTCGGTGTCTTCGATGAAGTCAGTGCTGCCTTTCTTGGCCAGGGCCACGGTCTTCACGCTGGCGGTCTTGTAGCCGATGCCCGAGTAACCGATGCCGTTCAGCGAGGAGCTGATCGACTGCACGACCGACGCCGAGCCTGGTTGTTCGTTCACGTTAGGCTTGTAGTCACCTTTGCACAGGGCCTCTTCCTTGAAGTAGCCGTAGGTGCCGGATACCGAGTTACGACCGAACAGCTGTACTGGCTTGTTGGCCAGGTCGCCGGTCACACCCAGGTCGCCCCAGGTTTTCACGTCGGCTTTGCCACCGCACAGGCGAGTCGAGGAGAAGATCGCGTCGACTTGCTCCATGGTCAGGTGCTGAATCGGGTTGTCCTTGTGCACGAACACGGCCAGGGCATCCACGGCAACCGGGATAGCGGTTGGCTTGTAGCCGTACTTCTGCTCGAAGGCAGCCAGTTCGGTGTCCTTCATCTTGCGGCTCATCGGGCCCAGGTTGGAGGTGCCTTCAGTCAGCGCAGGTGGTGCGGTAGCGGAGCCGGCAGCTTGAATCTGGATGTTGACGTTCGGGTATTCCTTTTTGTAACCCTCGGCCCATAGGGTCATCAGGTTAGCCAGGGTATCGGAACCGACGCTGGACAAGTTGCCCGACACACCAGTGGTCTTAACGTAAGCCGGGATTGCCGGATCAACACCTGCGGCCACCGCGTTGGCGGTCGCAACGCCAGCAGCGACAAAAGTCATTGCCGCCATCAAACGTTTCAGTTTCATGCCTTGCTCCTAGCAGATAGGGATAGTTGGATCGGGGCCAAGTATCGAGAGGCCGTGTGAACACTCTATGTCTGAAATATGACAATTGGATGAAAGGCCAGCATTGGGAGATCAAGCAGGTCAGTAAGGTATGGCGCGGAGAAACGGGGGTAATGCGCAGGTAACGCGGTAAATCAGCTACACACTGCAATCAATGAACGGACACCTGCCCCGTGGCGAGGGAGCTTGCCCTCTCGCCACGGGTGGATCGGGCTGCTTTTAGCGGCCACGCTTCCACAGATACCCACCTACCACCATCCCCATGACACACAGCGCGGCCACGTAGTAAGCCGGGCCCATCGGGCTTTCCTTCATCAGCAGGGACACCGCCAGCGGCGTGAGACCACCAAACACGGCGTAGGCCACGTTGTAGGAAAACGATAAGCCGCTGAAGCGCACCACTGGCGGGAAGGCTTTCACCATCACGTACGGCACCACGCCAATGGTGCCGACGAACAGGCCGGTCAAGGCGTACAGCGGGAACAGCCAGTCCGGGTGAGTCAGCAGGCTGTGGTAGAGCGTCCAAGAGGTCGCCAGCAGCAGCGCGCAACCACTGATCAGCACGCGGCCTGCACCAAAGCGGTCGGCCAGGGCGCCGGAGGCGATGCAACCCAGGCTCAAGGTCACGATAGCCAGGCTGTTGGCTTGCAGCGCAACGGTCGGGCTGAAATGGTAGATGGTTTGCAGCACGGTCGGAGTCATCAGGATCACCACCACCACGCCGGCCGACAGCAGCCAGGTCAGCAGCATCGACAGTACGATCGCGCCACGGTGGTCGCGCAGTACCGCGCGCAATGGCAACTCGGCGGCCAGGGTTTTGCGTTGCTGCATCTCGGCGAAGATCGGCGTTTCATGCAGCCAGCGACGCAGGTACACCGACAGCAGGCCAAACACGCCGCCAAGCAGGAACGGGATACGCCAGGCGTAATCCGAGACCTGCTCAGGGCTATAAATAGTGTTGATCGCGGTAGCCACCAGCGAACCCAGCAGAATGCCGGCGGTGAGGCCGCTGGTCAGGGTGCCGCAGGCGTAGCCGATGTGGCGTGGCGGAACGTGTTCGGAGACGAACACCCACGCGCCTGGCACTTCACCGCCAATCGCCGCGCCCTGGATGACGCGCATCAGCAGCAGCAGGATCGGCGCCCACAGGCCGATCTGCGCGTAGGTTGGCAGCAGGCCCATGATCAGGGTCGGTACGGCCATCATGAAGATGCTCAGGGTGAACATTTTCTTGCGACCCAGCAGGTCGCCGAAGTGCGCCATGATGATGCCACCCAGCGGGCGGGCCAGGTAACCGGCGGCGAAGATGCCGAAGGTCTGCATCATTCGCAGCCATTCGGGCATATCGGCAGGGAAGAACAGCTTTCCGACCACGGTGGCGAAAAACACGAAAATGATGAAATCATAAAATTCCAGCGCCCCGCCCAAGGCAGACAGCGACAGGGTTTTGTAGTCGTTGCGGGTCAGCGGGCGCGAAGGTTGCGCACTGCTTGCGGGCACGGAGGACATGGCAAGGCTTCTCTTATAGTAATCATCGTAATAAGGACGGCACGCCCGGGACTTGCGGCGGGTCTGGCAAGATAGCAAATCGCTTGTAAAAGCACAGCGCCAGGAGAACAGTTGTGCACAAAAGCCGCGATACAGCGTCTATTTACCGACCAAATGAACGCCGGGAGGTCGTCGTGGCGCCAGGGTCTCGATATACTCGGCCCTTGCGAGCGCAAGACCCGCAGCCTTGAGGGGCTGCTGTGCCAAAACGTCGTTGGGTGCCATCCAGCCGATTTGGCAGAGTTTCCCTTTAGTACGCCTTACGAGAAACGTATCGAACGGAGTATGTTTGTGCTGAAACGTTTTTCTAACAGTCGGCTATCCACCCTGCTCCACCTATAAAAGCGTCACGGGTCAGAGGCCCCACGGCATGATCGAACTCGAACAAGAAGATCCTATCCCGCAAGGCGATCTCGCCCTGCAAATCACCGCGCTCCCGCGTGAAACCAATGGCTTTGGCGATATCTTCGGCGGCTGGCTGGTCGCGCAGATGGACTTGGCCGGTACCGCCATGGCCAGCAAGGTTGCGGGCGGTCGCGTGGCTACCGTGGCGATTGATCGCATGGCGTTCCTGGTGCCGGTGGCCGTGGGCGCGCAGTTGTCCTTCTATACCCAGGCCCTGGAAATCGGCCGCAGCTCGATCCAGATGATGGTCGAAGTGTGGAGCGACGACCCACTGTCCAGCGAATGGCGCAAGGTGACCGAGGCGGTGTTTGTATTCGTCGCTATCGATGGCAGCGGCCGCACGCGCTCAGTACCGTCGCGCGCGCGTTAAACCTCGCCGGGTTTTGACGGTCAATTGCCCCATTGCCTGCCATTGAGAGTGCTGTGTATGCCTACGCCCCACGTTGAAACCGTGAAAATCGACGAGCTGGACTGCTGGCGTATCCGCCACAACGGCGCTGAACTCATGATTGCCCAGCAGGGCGCGCATATCTTCAGTTACGGGCGTGAGGGCGAGCAGCCGCTGATCTGGCCGAACCCTGAAGCGGTATTCAAGCAAGGCAAAGGCATCCGCACTGGCGTACCGGTGTGCTGGCCATGGTTCGGGGTGTTCGACCGCAACCCGCAAAGCGTGAAGGCGATGCGCCAAAGTGATCAACCTGCGGGCGCTCACGGTTTCGTGCGTACCGCGACCTGGGCATTGGCCGGGACAACACTTGAAGGTGAAACGCTGCGGGTGGACCTGGAACTACCCGTTCCTGCAGGCGGCTTTCCCGGCTGGCCCCATCAGGTCGACCTGACCTTGAGTCTGCTGCTAAACGATCAACTGCACATCCGCCTGACCAGCCATAACCGTGGCACCGACGCCGTAACCCTGAGCCAGGCGCTGCACACCTACTTCGCCGTGAGCGATGTGCGCAACGTGCAGGTCGACGGCCTGGACGGCTCGGCGTACATCGATACCGCCGATGGCTGGAGCGAGAAGAAGCAATCCGGCCTGCTGCACTTCAGTGCCGAAACCGACCGCATTTACCTCGATACGCCCGCGCAGTTGAGCATTGTCGACAGAGACTGGCAGCGCCAAATCCAACTCACCAGTGAAGGCTCGAAATCGACCGTGATCTGGAACCCCTGGACCGAACGCGCCAAGGCCTTCGACGACATGGCCGACGATGGCTGGCAGGGCATGCTGTGCATCGAGACGGCGAATGTGCTGGATGATGTGGTGAGCTTGGCCCCAGGTGAAAGCCACACACTGGGCGTGAGCATCACCTCTATCGCCCTGTAAACCCAATCGAAAATGTGGGAGGTGGCTTGCTCCCGATAGCAGAGTGTCAGTCAGCAGATTTATTGCTGATAGACCGCTATCGGGAGCAAGCCACCTCCCACATTGTTATGCGCCGGATTTTAGAGATCTGACTCCTTCACCACCCGCACCTTGCCCGCATCCAGCGCATACGCCGCATCCGCCAGGTCGTTATTCACCTTCTCTACCTTCAACGTACCCGTAACCCAAAGCGGCGTGTAGATATCATCCAGCTTCAACCCTTTGGGATAACGCACCAGCACCAGCTGGTTAGGCGGCGGTGGTGGGACGTGAATGCACGCGCCTGGATACGGCACCAGGAAGAACAACGTACTGCGGCCCTTGGCATCGGTTTCCAACGGCACCGGGTAGCCGCCGATACGGATGTCCTTGCCGTTCATCGCAGCCACGGTCTTGGTGGAATACATCACCGCCGGCAAGCCTTTGCTCTGCTTGAGGCCGCCCTTATCGGTAAAGGTGCCTTGGGCTTCCGGGGAGTTGTGATCGATCTCGGGCATGGCTTCGAGAGCCTTTTGGTCCGACAGCGGCATCAGGTCGAGCCAGTCGGTTTCCGGCAATTCGCCGGCGTGCGCCAGGCCAGAGCCCAGCAGGAGGAGAGTCAACAGAAGACGGCGCATGGAGAGGCTCGGCAAGTACAAGTGCCGAGCATTCTAGCCCTCTGCGCCTGCGCAGCGCAGAGGACTTTGTCGGCTGATTACTTCTTTTTGATCAGGCCGTAGATCACCAGCAGCACAATGGCACCGACCAACGCACCGAGGAAGCCTGCACCTTGGCCAGCCTGGTAGATACCCAGTGCCTGACCACCGTAGGTCGCGGCCAGGGAGCCGGCGATACCCAGCAGGATAGTCATGATCCAGCCCATGCTGTCGTCGCCGGGCTTGAGGAAACGCGCCAGCAGGCCGACGATAAAGCCGATAAAGATGGTTCCGATGATGCCCATGGCATTTCCCTCTGATTGAATGTGAGTCATGCCAAAGCCTAGTCATGCCAAAGCCTAGTCAGGCTTTGCCATCCTGCAATCAGAGAGACGGCGGCAACCAATGGTTCCCGCCGTCACCAGGCTTATTGCTCAGCGATCAGCGCTTCAACCTTGAGGATCTGCGCTTGCAGCGTCGCACGGTCCTTGCAGCGCAGGTTGGCGTGGCCGACCTTGCGCCCGGCCTTGAAGGCCTTGCCGTAGTGATGCAGGTGGCAGTCATCGATGGCGATGACTTTTTCCACCGGCGGCACAACGCCGATGAAGTTGAGCATGGCGCTCTCGCCGACCTTGGCCGTGGAGCCCAGTGGCAAGCCCGCCACCGCCCGCAGGTGGTTTTCGAACTGGCTGCACTCGGCGCCTTCGGTGGTCCAATGCCCGGAGTTGTGCACGCGCGGGGCGATTTCGTTGGCCTTGAGGCCTCCGTCGACTTCAAAGAACTCGAACGCCATCACGCCGACATAATCCAGCTGCTTGAGCACACGGCTGGAATAGTCTTCGGCCAGGGCCTGCAACGGGTGGTCGGTGCTGGCCACGGACAGCTTGAGGATGCCGCTGTCGTGGGTGTTGTGCACCAACGGATAGAAGCGGGTCTCACCATCACGGGCACGCACGGCGATCAGCGAGACTTCACCGGTGAACGGCACGAAGCCTTCCAGCAGGCAAGCGACGCTGCCCAGCTCGGCGAAGGTACCCACCACATCATCTGCAGTGCGCAGGACTTTCTGGCCCTTGCCGTCGTAACCCAGGGTGCGGGTTTTCAGCACGGCTGGCAGGCCGATGCTGGCGACGGCGGCGTCCAGGTCTGCCTGCGATTGGATATCGGCGAAGGCTGGCGTCGGAATCCCCAGGTCCTTGAACATGCTCTTTTCGAACCAACGATCGCGAGCGATGCGCAGGGCTTCGGCGCTCGGATACACCGGCACGAACTGGGACAGGAAGGCCACGGTTTCAGCCGGGACGCTTTCGAACTCGAACGTCACCAGGTCGACTTCATCGGCCAGCTGGCGCAGGTGGTCCGGGTCGCTGTAGTCAGCGCGCAGGTGTTCACCCAAGGCCGCCGCACAGGCGTCCGGCGCAGGGTCCAGGAAAGCGAAGTTCATCCCCAGCGGGGTGCCCGCCAAGGCCAGCATACGGCCCAGTTGGCCGCCACCGATTACACCGATTTTCATCGTCAACAACCTCAGGCGATACGTGGGTCTGGATTGTCCAGCACGCTGTCTGTCTGCTCAGCACGGAATTTTTTCAGCACCGCGTGGAACTGCGGGTGCTTGGCGCCCAGGATACTGGCGGACAGCAGGGCTGCGTTGATCGCGCCGGCCTTGCCGATTGCCAAGGTCGCCACCGGGATGCCGGCCGGCATCTGCACGATGGACAACAGCGAATCGACGCCCGAGAGCATTGCCGACTGCACCGGTACGCCAAGCACTGGCAGGTGAGTCTTGGCTGCACACATGCCCGGCAGGTGCGCTGCGCCGCCGGCACCGGCGATGATCACCTCGATGCCACGGGATTCTGCTTCATCGGCATACTGGAACAGCAAATCCGGGGTGCGGTGGGCAGAGACCACTTTCACTTCATACGGAATGCCGAGTTTTTCCAGCATATCGGCGGTGTGGCTAAGGGTGGACCAATCGGACTTGGAGCCCATGATCACGCCAACCAATGCACTCATCGTCGTGCCTCTTCTCTCTGGGCGCCCGCAGGCGCGTCAAAAAACAACAAGCCACGCGGGAAATCCGGCGTGGCTTGTTGTACGAATTTTGGCCGGTTGGACCGGCCGAAGGCCGCGCAGTATACCGTAATAATCCAGATAAACAGCCCCTCGGATGACCATCTGTCTAGCGGGGCAAACCGGCGGTTTTATTGACTTAAGAGTCAGTCCCATACACCGCGAAATACTGTGGGAGGGGGCTTGCTCCCGATGGCGGTGTGCCAGGCACTTATCTGTCACTGATACACCGCTATCGGGAGCAAGCCCCCTCCCACATTTGCCCTGCATTCGGTCCGAGATCGGGCTCAGGTGTTCTGCGCCGCGCCACCTTCCAACTTGCGCCACAACAACCGCACATTCGCCTTGCGCACCAACGCGCAGCGATACAGCCGAATTTCCAGCGGCACATGCCATTGCGGTCCGCCGCAGACCACCAGTTCGCCTCGGGCAAGTTCGGCACGAACGCTCAACTGCGGCACCCAGGCAATGCCCAGGCCTTCCAGGGCCATGCTCTTGAGACTGTCGGCCATGGCGGTTTCGTAAACGGTGGTAAAGCGCAGCGCGCGCTGGCGCAGCAGCAAGTGCACCGAACGACCAAGGAACGCGCCGGCGCTGTAGGCCAGCAACGGCACGCTGCCCTCGCCTTCCAGATCGAACAGCGGCTTGCCATCAGCATCGGCCGCGCACACCGGGAGCATTTCGGTGTTACCCAGGTGCAGCGAAGGGAAAATTTCGGCGTCCATCTGCATCGCCGCGTCCGGATCGTAGAACGCCAGCATCAGGTCGCAACCGCCTTCGCGCAGGGCGTGCACAGCGTCGCCGACGTTGGTGGCGACCAGGCGGGTGGCGATGTTCAAACCTTCATTGCGCAACTGCGCGATCCAGCGCGGGAAGAAGCCCAGCGCCAGGGAGTGGGCGGCGGCCACTTGCATGACTTCGCCCTGCCCGCCTTCCAAGTGATGCAAATGGCGCAGGACCTCGCCGAGCTGTTCGACCACGGTGCGCGCGGTGACCAGAAACAGCTGCCCTGCTGCCGTCAATTCCACCGGTGTGCGGGAGCGATTGACCAGGGTCAGCCCCAACGCGGCCTCAAGGCTACGGATACGTCGGCTGAACGCTGGCTGAGTGACAAAGCGCCGCTCCGCCGCCTGGGAAAAGCTGCGCGTCGCCGCCAAGGCGCTGAAGTCTTCCAGCCATTTGCTCTCAAGGTTCATCACTGCCTCCCACGGGTACGCACCATTTTGGCACACACGCCCGCCATGATAGCCGGGTCACATCTGCATTATGCCGTTTATGCATAGGCCAGTGCTTAACAGCATTGGCCCAAATTTTCCTACAGGCCTAGCATTCGCAGCGTTCCGGCCTGTTCCGGGTCCATATTGAGATGATTTCCGTCATGTCCTCCGCTGCATCATTCCGCACAGAAAAAGACCTGCTTGGCGTACTCGAAGTACCCGCCCAAGCGTATTACGGCATCCAGACCCTGCGAGCGGTGAATAACTTCCGCCTCTCGGGCGTTCCGATTTCGCATTACCCGAAATTGGTGGTCGGCCTGGCAATGGTCAAGCAAGCAGCCGCTGATGCCAACCGCGAGTTGGGTCAGCTTAGCGAAGCCAAGCACGCTGCCATCAGCGAAGCCTGTGCCCGTCTGATCCGCGGCGATTTCCACGAAGAGTTCGTGGTGGACATGATTCAAGGCGGCGCCGGCACTTCAACCAACATGAATGCCAACGAAGTCATCGCCAACATCGCGCTGGAGGCCATGGGTCACCAGAAGGGCGAATATCAATACCTGCACCCCAACAACGACGTGAACATGGCGCAGTCGACCAACGACGCCTACCCGACCGCGATCCGTCTGGGTCTGCTGCTGGGCCATGACGCGCTGCTGGCCAGCCTCGACAGCCTGATCCAAGCCTTCGCCGCCAAAGGCGTCGAGTTCGGCCACGTGCTGAAAATGGGCCGCACCCAATTGCAAGACGCCGTGCCGATGACCCTCGGCCAGGAATTCCGCGCCTTCGCCACCACCCTCAGCGAAGACCTGGCACGCCTGAAAACCCTGGCGCCAGAGCTGCTGACCGAAGTGAACCTGGGCGGCACCGCCATCGGCACCGGCATCAACGCCGACCCGCGTTACCAGGCCCTGGCCGTGCAACGCCTGGCCACCATCAGCGGCCAGCCGCTGGTACCGGCTGCCGACCTGATCGAAGCCACCTCCGACATGGGCGCCTTCGTGCTGTTCTCCGGCATGCTCAAGCGTACCGCCGTGAAGCTGTCGAAGATCTGCAACGACCTGCGCCTGCTGTCCAGCGGCCCACGCACAGGGATCAATGAGATCAACCTGCCAGCGCGTCAGCCAGGCAGCTCGATCATGCCCGGCAAGGTCAACCCGGTCATCCCGGAAGCCGTGAACCAGGTAGCGTTCCAAGTCATCGGTAACGACCTGGCCCTGACCATGGCAGCCGAAGGCGGCCAACTGCAGTTGAACGTGATGGAGCCGCTGATCGCTTTCAAGATCTTCGACTCGATCCGCCTGCTGCAACGCGCCATGGACATGCTGCGCGAGCACTGCATCGTCGGTATCACCGCCAACGAAGCACGCTGCCGCGAACTGGTGGAACATTCCATCGGCCTGGTCACCGCGCTGAACCCGTACATCGGCTATGAAAACGCCACCCGCATTGCGCGTATCGCCCTCGAAAGCGGCCGCGGAGTGCTGGAACTGGTGCGCGAAGAAGGCTTGCTCGACGACGCCATGCTCGACGACATCCTGCGCCCCGAAAACATGATCGCTCCACGTTTGGTCCCGTTGAAGGCCTAAGCGTTTGTTGCACCGCTCACCAGGTTGAGGGACTAGACACCTCTCACCTTTTGAGGGCCTGAAGGCTCGTTCTTCAGGCCCTTTTTTTTGCCTCAAGGTTGTGAAATGAAGCCCATAAAAATTCCAATATCGCCCTGCAAACCCGCCTTGCCCGAATCAGCGGCGCTGAAACCTTTAATCGGCCCGTGCAGACGTATCACGTACTCCTAGGTATAGTGCCGCCCCTCTCGCGTCTGCGGCCGTCGGTAACGAGGCCCGGTAGAGCGCGAAACCGCATGAATAACAACACCCGCAAAAGGATTGGGGTCGAACTGTCGCGCACTGCCTGGTGCCATGCGACGTGTCGGACCGTCCTGCGTTTGCCATTAGAAAAATCAGCGAGGAACACTCCATGCTCGAAGTCATCAACGACTTCCTCTCAGGGAAAGTACTGATCGTGCTCATTGTCGGGCTCGGCGGTTATTTCACGATCCGCTCGCGTTTCGTTCAATTGCGTCACTTTTTCCACATGTTCTCGGTGTTCAAAGACAGCTTGAAGAGCAGCTCCGGCCAACTCAGCTCGTTCCAGGCGCTGATGCTCAGCCTCGCCGGTCGCGTGGGTGCCGGTAACATCGCCGGTGTCGGCATTGCCGTAACCCTCGGCGGCCCGGGTGCCGTGTTCTGGATGTGGGTCACCGCGCTGGTGGGTATGTCGTCGAGCTTCATCGAATGCTCCCTCGGCCAGCTGTACAAGCGCACCGACGCAGAGGGCACCTACCGTGGCGGCCCGGCTTATTACATCCAGCACGGTTTGCAGAAGCGCTGGCTGGGTATGGTCATGGCGTTCCTGCTGCTGGTGACCTTTGGCTTCGCCTTCAACGGCCTGCAAGCCCATGCCGTGACTCACTCGCTGAACAACGCTTTCGGACTCGACACCACCTACACCGGCCTCGCGCTGGCGGTGCTGCTGGGCCTGGTGTTCATCGGCGGGATCAAGCGCATCGCGTCCATCGCCGACCTGCTGGTCCCGGTCAAAACCCTGGTGTACATCGCCGTGACCCTGTACGTGATCGTGCTGCAATTCGACCACGTGCCGGCCATGCTCGCGACCATCGTCAAGAGCGCTTTCGGCCTCGACCAAGCCTTCGGTGGCCTGGTAGGCAGCGCGATCATCATGGGCGTGAAACGCGGCGTGTTCGCCAACGAAGCCGGTCTGGGCAGTGCGCCTAACGTGGCAGCGGTGGCCTCCGTAGAACACCCGATCGCCCAAGGTGTGGTCCAGGCGTTCAGCGTTTTCCTCGACACTTTCGTGATCTGCACCTGCACCGCGCTGCTGATCCTGCTCTCCGGTTTCTACACACCAGGCTTTGAAGGCGACGGCATTGCCCTGACCCAGAACTCCCTGGCTGCTGTGGTCGGTGACTGGGGCCGCATGTTCATCTCGGTGGCCCTGGCTTTGTTCGTGTTCACCTCGATCATGTACAACTACTACCTCGGCGAGAGCAACCTGCGCTTCCTGGTGGGCAACAACCGTAAGGTGCTGATGGGTTATCGCGCGCTGGTGCTGGTGCTGATTTTCTGGGGCTCGATCGAGAACCTGGGCACCGTATTCGCCTTCGCCGACATCACCATGACCATGCTCGCCTTCGTCAACCTGTTCGCCCTGGCGTTCCTGTTCAAGATCGCCATGCGTGTGCTGGACGACTACGACCGCCAACGCGCTGCGGGCATCAAGACCCCGGTGTTCGATTCCAGCCAATTCCCGGACCTGGATCTGGACCGCAAGGCCTGGCCGGCCAACCCGGCAAAACCGGACGCGGCCCCATCGGCTGAACTGAACGCTCAAGTACAACGCTGAGCGCAGCTAGATAGATGACACACCGCCTGGCCTTGGGCATGCTCTGGGCCCGGCGGCGTTTTTCGTTCAGGAGATTTGTTCATGCAACCAGCTAACAACGTGATGGTGCTCTACACCGGCGGCACCATTGGCATGCAGGCCAGCGCGAATGGCCTGGCGCCCGCGTCCGGCTTCGAAGCGCGCATGCGCGAGCAACTGGCCGACGCGCCATTGCCAGCCTGGCGCTTTCGCGAAATGGCGCCGCTGATCGACAGCGCCAACATGACCCCCGCTTACTGGCAGCGCCTGCGCAGTGCCGTGGTCGAGGCCGTGGACGAGGGCTGCGATGCGGTGTTGATCCTGCACGGCACCGACACCCTGGCCTACAGCGCAGCGGCCATGAGTTTCCAACTGTTGGGTTTACCGGCGCCGGTGGTGTTTACCGGCTCGATGCTGCCGGCCGGCGTGCCTGACAGCGATGCCTGGGAAAACGTCAGCGGCGCGTTGACGGCGCTGGGCGAAGGCCTGAACGCCGGCGTGCACCTGTTTTTCCACGGTGCGCTGATGGCGCCGACCCGCTGCGCGAAAGTGCGCAGCTTTGGTCGCAACCCCTTCGCCGCGCTGCAGCGTAACGGTGGCGTAGCCAAGGCCGAGGCACTGCCCGCCGCCCTGGATTATCGCCAGCCCAAGGCCGTGGCCAACGTCGGCGTGTTGCCGCTGGTGCCGGGCATCGCCGCCGCGCAGTTGGATGCGCTGGTCGACAGCGGCATCCAGGCGCTGCTGCTTGAATGCTATGGCAGCGGCACCGGGCCCAGCGACAACCCGGCGTTCCTCGCCAGCCTCCAGCGCGCGCAGGATCAGGGCGTGGTCGTGGTCGCAATCACCCAATGCCATGAAGGTGGCGTGGAGCTGGATGTGTATGAAGCCGGCAGCCGCCTGCGCGGCGTGGGCGTGCTGTCCGGTGGCGGCATGACCCGCGAGGCCGCGTTCGGCAAGCTCAATGCGTTGATCGGCGCAGGCCTGGCCAACGCCGAGATTCGCCGACTGGTCGAACTGGACCTGTGCGCCGAGTTGGCTTGAGATCCGATTCAAGCGATCCGGTAGAGCGTCACTCCCGCCACGATCCCGGCGGCGCACGGCATGGGAATTGCTCGGTTCAAGTATTCATTGGCCGGGATCATCCCCATGCTGCACTCGCACCTGACTACCCTCAACGCCGTTTCGCTGGTGCTTGAGGCTTTCAGCGCCCAGGGCATCAGCCCTGAGGTGCTGTTGGCCGGCAGCGGTATTGCAGCGGCGGACCTGAACCACGCCGATACACGCATCACCACGCGCCAGGAAATGCAGGTGTGCGCCAACGCGGTGGCCCTGCGCCAAGCCATCGGCCTGGAACTGGGCCAGCGCATGCGCGTGTCGTCTTACGGCCTGTTGGGCTACGCGCTGCTCACCAGTGCCACCTTCGGTGACGCTTTGCGCCTGGCCCTGCGCTACCCGGCGCTGTTGGGAACACTTTTCGAGCTGAGCCTTGAGGAGGACGGCCAACGCGTCTGGTTCACCGCCCGCGATTACCGTGAAGACCCTGCGCTGGCCGCGTTCAATATTGAGTTGTGCCTGGCTTCACTCAACGTCATCTGCGACGACTTGCTCGGTCGCCCGCTCCCTCTGCTGGGGGCGCGTTTTGAATACCCGGCGCCAACCTACCAGGCGCGTTACGAAGAGCGCTTCGCCTGCCCGCTGGAATTCAACGCCACCAGCAACGCCTTTGCCTTCGACCGCCAGTGGCTCGATCAACCGCTGCCCTTGGCCGACGCCGTCACCCATCGCGCCATGACCGAGCGCTGCCGCAAACAAAACACCGAGTTCACCGGACGCCAGGCCTGGCTGGGCCGCGTGCGTCAACTGCTGGCGGCGCAACTGCCGGCAGCGCCAGGGCTGGATAAACTGGCGGAGCAGTTGAATTGCTCGCCACGCACCTTACGCCGGCACCTGCATGACTTGGGCAGCAGCTATCAGGAGTTGCTCGACGAACTGCGCTTCGAGCAGGCCAAGCAGTGGCTGGCCAACGATGCAATGCCCATCCACCGCATTGCCGAGCACCTGGGGTTCAGTGAGACCGCCAGCTTCCGTCATGCCTTTGTGCGCTGGAGCGGGGTCGCGCCAAGCCAGTTCCGCCCCTGATCCCCACGTCCAGGCGGGGTGAATACGGACAGTGCCTTTGGCCATATTCATCCCCTTTTGGCCGCTCCTGCCGTTCTCTTGCCGCGCCGGCGAGGCAACACTGCAAGACACCGCCAAACGCCTGCGAGTACACCACTATGCTGACGATCTACTCGGACGATCATCATCTGCACCACGGTCGATGCGAACTGATGGACGGGCAACTGATGCCCTGTTTCGAAATGCCCTCCCGTGCTGATCACGTACTGCAACGGGTCAAGGACCGTGATCTGGGGCCGGTGCGAGCCCCCGAGGACTTTGGATTGGCACCGCTGCAACGCATCCACAGCCACGCCTACCTGGATTTTTTCAAAGGGGCCTGGGCACGCTGGGTTGAGTTCGGCCAGGACGGCGACCTGCTGCCCTACACGTGGCCAGCCCGCACCTTGCGCCGCGTGCTGCCCACCAGCCTGCACGGTCAATTGGGCTATTACAGCTTCGACGGCGGCGCGCCGATCACCGCCGGCACCTGGCAAGCGGCCTATAGCGCAGCGCAGGTGGCACTGACCGCGCAACAAGCGATTCAACAAGGTGCTCAAAGTGCCTTTGCCCTCTGCCGCCCACCGGGGCACCACGCTGCAGGCGACTTGATGGGCGGCTATTGCTACCTCAATAACGCTGCAATTGCCGCCCAGGCCTTTCTCGATCAAGGCCATGCCAAGGTCGCGATCCTTGATGTGGATTACCACCACGGTAACGGCACCCAATCGATTTTCTATGACCGCAGTGACGTGCTGTTCACCTCGATCCACGGACATCCGGAAGCCGAGTTTCCATTCTTCCTCGGCTATGCCGATGAGCTGGGCGACGGCGCCGGTAAGGGCTTCAATTTCAATTACCCGCTGCCGGCCGGTGCCGGCTGGGATACCTGGAGCGCCGCGCTGGATCAGGCCTGCGCGCAAATCGAGCGCTATGGCGCCGACATCATCGTGGTGTCCCTGGGGGTAGACACGTTCAAGGACGATCCCATCTCGCAGTTCAAGCTCGACAGCCCGGATTACCTGGCGATGGGTGCGCGTATCGCCCGGCTGGGCAAGCCCACGCTGTTCGTCATGGAAGGCGGCTACGCGGTGGAAGAAATCGGCATCAATACCGTCAACGTTCTCGAAGGTTTTGAGGGGTCAATCCAATGAACATGCTCAAGTCGCTTGCGTTGTGCGTCGCCGTATTAAGCAGCGCCGTCCACGCCGAAGAAAGAACCCTGCGGGTCTACAACTGGTTCGACTACATCACCCCCAAGGCGCTGGAAGGCTTCAAGGGTCAGAACCCTCAGATCAAACTGGTCTACGACATCTTCGACACCAATGAAGCCCTGGAAGCCAAGCTACTCACCGGCAACTCCGGCTATGACGTGGTGGTGCCGTCCAACGTGTTCCTGGCCAAGCAGATTGAAGCCGGCGTGTTCCAGCCCCTGGACCGCAGCCAGTTACCAAACTGGAACCACCTCGACCCCAAGCTGATGAAGCTGATCGAGGCCAATGACCCCGGTAATAAATTCGCCGTGCCCTACATGTACGGCACCATCCTGATTGGCTTCAACCCGGCCAAGGTCAAGGCCGTGCTGGGCGACAACGCTCCCGTGAACAGCTGGGACCTGATCTTCAAGGAAGAGAACATCAGCAAGCTCAAGCAGTGCGGCGTCGCCCTGCTGGATTCGCCATCGGAAATCCTGCCGCTGGCCTTGCAGTATCTGGGCCTGGACCCCAACAGCAATAACCCGAAGGACTATGAGAAAGCCGAAGCCCTGCTGCTTAAAATCCGCCCGAACATCACCTACTTCCACTCCTCCAAATACATGGCCGATATCGCCAATGGCGACATCTGTGTGGCCGTCGGTTATTCCGGCAGCTTCTCCCAGGCTGCCAACCGCGCCAAGGAGGCCAGGAACGGCGTGACCGTGGACATGCGCCTGCCCAAGGAAGGCGCGCCGATCTGGTTCGACATGCTCGCCATTCCCAAGGGCGCAAAGAACCCGCAGGACGCCTACGCCTTCATCAACTACCTGCTGCAACCTGAGGTGATTGCGCCGATCAGCGATTTCGTCGGCTACCCCAACCCGAACAAGGACGCCACCGAACGGGTCGACCCGACCATCCGCAATAACCCCAACCTGTACCCGACCGAGGCGGCGATGGCGACGTTGTACACCTTGAAGCCGTTGGACAGTAAAGCTGAACGCGCCAGGACCCGGGCCTGGACCAAGATCAAATCGGGGACCTGACCGCCCCTCACACAGGACTCAGGCTAAGTAATTACCGCCCGCGCCAATCCGCCCCTCACTACCGTTGTCCTCTGCAACGGCGCCGCACCCCGGCGCCGTACTTCCCAAGAAAGGGCCCCGAGCCACCCACGCTCACGCGCCCTTCATTTCTGCAAAGGACTTGCCTATGCCTGAAGCAACGCTTCCTGATCATCCGTCGGCCACCAGCCACAATCGACCCCCTACTACCTATGAGCTACTGACTCAACTGACCTCCGGCCCGAACAGCCGGGAGGTGGCCGCCGTGACCCTGCGCTCGGCGCTCAAGGAGCTGTATCCAACCCTGGCCATCGACCCGGACCTGGCCATGGTCGTCACGCCGAATTGGCGCGTCGTCGATGATCAAGTCCTATCCGCCCCGGCCTATGCCATGTCGCTCACTTCGGTGCTGGCAAGCCAGATGCTGAACCCGAAGCCGGTGATCTACCTCGATGGCGAACACTTCCTGACACTGCAACCCGACGCCCGGCCACCGGTGCATTTACCGGTAAAAATCGATGCCATTGCGCGCATGATCAATGAGCTGTCAGAACTGATGCTGTCTGCCTTCCAGGAGCAGTACCTCAATTACTGGAATGCCTCCGATGGCCGAAGCGGGCACCGCTGGAAAGTGTTCTCACAATCCCTGCGCAAAGTATGGAATGTCACGGCGCAAGAGGGCTGGGATGAACATGATTGCGCCATAGCCAGGTCGCTGTTCCTTTTTCCGGAGCGAGCCACACGCTCTGCCCAGGACAGCTACAACACTCACGCCTACCTGATCGACGTCGATGCGCTGCAAGACAGCCAGACCGCTCACACCGCCCTCATGGACATCGCCGTAGTGATTGGCGAGCATGAGCAGGGCCAGCGGGTCCTGGCTTACTCACTGGTCAACGGCTACGAAAAATTCGACTCGCTGGAGCAATTCGGAGAACAACTGCCCGACCGAATGAACGCACGGAACAATGAGCTAAGCCTGCAGTGGCGGCTGTACGAACCGCCGGGCAATTTCTTCGACAGCCTGGCCGGCGCACTGATTGCGTTGCAACTCGACGCAATAGGCTCGATTGACAAAGACGACCGCAAAGCGATCAACGTGGACGCCGACGCCAGCCCCCTGGTCGCGGTTGCCAACGTCCTGCCGGTGGTCGAGGACTTGAGCGATCACTCGCTATCCAATATCCGTAACATCCATGAGCGGTTGCCCGACTGGCTGGCCCACGCCTCGGACTTGGATATTTCCATCTACAGTCGGCGCCTGATCGATCTTGCCGAGTTGCATACCCTCCAGAAGGGCGCGTCCTTCAATGACGATATTGCGCCGATCCGCGAATATACCCGCGATCAGTTGCAGAGCCAGATTCGTGCGCACGCCCAAGGTGCAAACATCAACGTCGACAAGATCGAAGTTCACATCGAAAGCCCGGTTGTCTGGGGAAGCACGTTCATCGTGCCCACGGCGCCGGACATCACACGCCGTAACCTGATCGACCTAGCCCTGGAAAACCTCACAGGCCTGCCGACCGGCCAACCCCGCGTGCTCTATAACGGCAGCGCAGCTCCCCCGTGGCTGTCTTACACCTACCTGAAGGGCGTGATTGAAAACATCGATATCGGCCAGCACTACCCGGCGCTGATCAAGCGCACGCTGCTGGAAGATACGGTTCAGGCCAAGGGCAGACAAACGCTCTACATCAACCATTTGCGCGTACAGCTGCCTTTGCTGGCACTGCAACTCAAGATTCGCCAACAGCACGGGGTCGATGAACTCGGTGCGCGCTACGTCGCTGCCGTAATGCAGGACGAAGACCACGGGCGACTCGTCGACGGGCAGGAGATTGTCATTCGCCCCTTGGCATTCTTACCGACCTTGCGCCCCGGCAATGATCAGGATGTGGTTGCCAATATGTTCGTGATCGGCGCCAAAGACGCCGCCGCGGGCCCGTGCCTGCTGTACCGTCCCTTGCTGGAACCAACGCTGCTGCAGTATCCGTCACGGCAAAACCTGATCTACGCCATCAAACACACGCGCCTACTTCGCGACTCGGTGCTGGCCTGGCTGCCAGAGGCGGCGCGCTTCAACTACGCGCAGTATGTATTCCCCGATAAATGGCCATCGCCATGGACGGTCATTCGAGGGCTGGTCGAGCCGCAGGTCATGGTGTACATGAGCGGCTCCATTACCTTGAGCGACCAGGTGCTTGGCGCAGCCCCGCTGGTCGCACTGTTCAAAGCCAATGCCGAGGCCATGGTCGAACTGGCGGGCCGCCAGTCAGTCTCCAATGCGCAAAAACGCTGGGCAACCTTGCGCCAGGCAGGCTGGCAAATCTTCAATGCGACATTGCCGTTCCTGGGGCGCACGGCCGGTATCGCCGCCTGGATCTGGCAGATCATGGATGACTTGCAGGACATCGCCCAGCAGGACAACCCCGAAGCGGACCCCGAAGGCGCCTGGATAGCCCAGGTCGACCTGTTACTCAACCTTGGCATGGCCCTGGCGCTGCACGGGGCCTTGCGTCACGCGCCGGTCGAAAAACCCAGCGAAGAAACCAGGCTGAAAACAGAATCGTCAGCGGTCGAACCCGCCGAAAAAATCGAGCCGCCGCCCAGCAAAACCTCCGTGGCCCGGCTGGACAACGTAACGGGCACCGAGCTGCCGAGTCGGCATCAGGGCCTGCTGAACATTCGCGGCGCCATCCCCACCGACCGTCCAAGCCTGGAGGCCACGCTGGACAGCTTCAAAATCGAGAGGCCCGCGGGCCTGGAACCTCAGGTCACAGAGCCTGGTATCTATCTGCACCTCTACCCGAACGCCCAGAAATGGTACGCCGTGGTCGGCACGCGCTGGTTCGAAGTCAACGTAGACGAAGCGGATAACGTGGTCATCATCGACCCAGGCAATCCCTCGCGAATGGGCCCCATGCTACTCAACAACAAGGCGGGCCAATGGTTTGTGGACACACGCCTGCGCCTGCGCGGTGGTGGCTTCAAAAACCGGCGCAAGGCCGTGCAAACCCGCAATACGTCTCGAATCGGCGACCTGCGCAGGCAGCTCGACGAATTCGACGCCAATGAGCGCAGCAGGCAGTCGGAAATCGCCGGCGCACACACGGCGATAGGCGACGAAGCAGGCCCCTCCACCGAATTGCGCCGCCAGAGCTTCATCGACAAGGTCGACGCCCGAATCCTAGATTACGACGTGCCGATCCGCCAACTCAGGTCACTGGGCATTATCGATAACGTGCCCAACTACCAGAGCTCCATGATCGACTATTTGCACAAGCAACTGCTGTTGACGCGCTCCGCCATCAACCAACGCTTACCGCGGTTCCGTGAAACCCTGGAAAGCTCCGTCCCCAGCCTTGAGTCGGTCACCGGCATTGATGCCAAGACCAAGACACAAACCGCCCGGGCCATGTCGGACATGACGGGCGAAATGATCAGACGCATGGAGTACGTGGAGACACGTTTTCATGAACTGGAAACGCTTGGCATCGACGGCAACAAGGTCATTCAGAGCACGCAACACGCTCTGCCCAAGCTTCAATTGCGAGACTTGAAGGCGTTTCAAGTCACCCTGGCCCGTCACCTGTGCGTCCAAGAGGGAGACGGCGAAGCGTTCGATACTGCGCGCGCCCTGCTCGACACCATTGTCGATGCCGCCGATCTTCACATACAGAGCTGCACGGAGGCGCTGGCCGACACGGCTATTCGCTCGTTGGAGGAGCGTATCGACGTGCTCAACAGCCTGGTCGATCAATTTTCCATCGTTGACCAGCGCCTGCTGGACCTGCATGCCGAATACCCCGAGCAGGTACAGCGCGAGCCCCTGGAAACCCTGCGCAAGCAGATCAACGAATTCAATCAGCACGTCGTTCGCGAGCTGGCCCTGTTGCTCAGGGAAAGCAAAGCGTTGGAGCCCAAGCCCGGCAGTTCGAAAACCGCATCACCCCCCAAGCGCAAGATCATCAAGACACGCTTCAACGGCGTGGTGGTCGGCGAACCGCGCGCGGCCGAAGAAGGGCTGGTGGATGTAAAGTCGCCGCTGACGGGCAAAGTCATTGCGACCTTCCATGAGAAAGAGCCTGGGGTGTGGGTCGAACGCGACAGCCGCCCTTCCGGACCGCGACCGCCCCAGGCAATAGACCTGAACGTGAGCCTCGAAGAGGGTGACCAGTTGCTTCAGGACGAACCTGCCGCGACCTTGCGGACCCTGGGCCACTCAAAAAAGGCTAGGCGCATTCCGGTCGAAATCGAGGAGATGTTCCACCAATACGCCGCTCGCCTGGAGCGTGCCGTCAGCCGCATCGAAGAAGCGTTGACCCAACGTAATCTGACCGAAAGCGATCGCCCTTCCGCAGCCTCCACTAACAAGCAGCTCAACGACACGGCGCAGCGCCTGTACGAGCTGGGCACCACGACCCGGATCAGCATGACCAAGCAGCAACCGCCCACAGCGGCACGGGTGGAGTGGCTGTTTGACCGGGGTTTGGTGGAAATTGCCAAGGTCATCACCCGGCGTCGCCTCAAGGGGCCGGGCAAAGACTTTCTGGACGAGTACGAAATACGCGACCATCAAACCCACAACGTGCTGTGGTATGCCCACTTTCACTACAGCTCAGCGCAAGCGGCCGCCGAAGAATATATCGCCGGGCACCTCAAGACGCGTGAACAACAGAAGCAAGGGGGAAGCCTGCAGCGCACCGGCTTGAACGACCACGACCAGATCGCGATTTACCGCAGTCAGATCGGGTCGAAACTCGCCAAATCGCTGTTTTTTGACAGCTGACCGTGCTGCTTGTCGGCGCCCCAGGCCTTGCGCAGACGCTTCAGCGCGTCGGCAATCGCGGCTTCAGGCACGGCGGCAAACCCCAACACCAGGCCGGCGCGTTGATCCGCCGGCGTGGTGGAGTGCGCCAGCCAGTAGCTGCTCAGACCATTGACCTCCACGTCGGCCGAGCGGGCCTGCTCCAGCAGTTGCTGTTCGCGGGCCAAGCTGTCCACGCGCACCGTCATGTGCAGCCCCGCCGCTACGCTCGGCAACTCGCCAACCCCCGGCAGACCGCTGGGCCAACCGGCCAGCAAGGCATTGCGCCGGCTTAATGCTGCGCGGCGCATGCGGCGGATGTGCCGTTGAAAATGGCCCGCCGCCATGAACTCGGCCATCACTGCCTGAGTGCTGACTTCCGAGTGGCGCATGTCGACAGCGCGGCGCCGTGAGAAGGCGTCCACCAGACCCGACGGCAACACCAGATAACCCAGGCGCAGCGCCGGAAACGCGACTTTGCCGAAGGTGCCCACGTAGAGCACGCGACCACTGCGGTCCAGCGCGGCCAACGGTGACAGGGGCGCGCCGCTGTATCGGTATTCGCCGTCGTAGTCATCTTCGACGATCCAGCCGCCTCGGCGCTCGGCCCAGGCCAGCAATTCCAAGCGCCGCGCCAGGCTCATCACCACGCCCAAAGGGTATTGATGGGAAGGCGTGACGTACGCCAGGCGACAGTCGCCCAGTTGATCAAGGGCCTGGCAGTCGATGCCGTCACTGTCCACCGGCACCCCATGCAGGCACCCACCGGCCAGGGCAAATGCATGGCCTGCGGCGCGATAGCCAGGGTTTTCCACGGCCACGCCATCGCCGGGCTCCACCAGCAACTGTGCACAAAGGCTAATCGCCTGCTGTGCACCACTGGTGATTACTATTTGCTCAGCCGTACATTGCATCCCCCGCGAACTGCGCAGGTATGCCGCGATCAGCCCGCGCAGACGCCCATCGCCTGCAGGGTCGCCATAGCACAGCTGTTGCAGGTCCGGCTTGCGCCAGAAGGCCCCGTTCAGCTTGGCCCAGACCTCGAACGGGAACAGATCGAAAGCCGGCACACCGACCCGAAACGCCTTCGGCGGCCCTGCGGGTGGCTGCGACAGGTAGTGGTTTTGCAGTCGCCCCAAGGCCGGTCTGTGGATAACTTCATCATCGAGATCCGCTGGCAAATTTTCCCATTTTGTGGATAAGGCTGGGGATAAGCCTGTGTGTAACCCTGTGGATACTTTTGTGGATAGTTTTTTCGCCGAGGGCAGTTGAGCGACGTAAGTGCCATCGCCGACACGCCCTTCGATAAACCCCTCGGCATACAGCTGATCGTAGGCACGTACCACGCTGTTGCGCGAAATCGACAGCGCGGCGGCCAGGTCACGGCTGGCCGGCAGGCGCGTGCCGCTGATCAGGCGACCATCGAGTACGCGCTGGCGTAGGGCTTCATAGAGCTGACGCGTCAGGCCCTGGCCGCGATCCAGCTCGATACCGGCGGGGTTGAATGACAGAGGCGGCGCAGTCGGCGACATATTGGACCTATGAAATTGGCTGTAGATGGCTCTTACAACGGACCATTAGCCTGCCTAGGATGCTGGCATTCGCCAAGGAAAATATTCATGTACACACCTCGCGCCTTTGCCCTCGACGACTTACCCGAACTGCATCAATTGATCCAGCACACCCGCCTGGCGCAACTGGTGACCTTTGGCGAGCAAGGCCTGCAAGCCAGCCACTTGCCGCTGCTGCTCAACCCCGATGAAGGCCCCAACGGCACGCTTTACGGGCACTTGGCCAAGGCCAATCCGCAGTGGCGCGATTTACAGAATGGCAACGACGCCCTGCTGATTTTTGCCGGCGCCGACGCGTATATCAGTCCGGCGTTTTACCCGGCCAAGGCCGAGCACGGCAAAGTGGTGCCGACCTGGAATTACATCGCCGTGCATGCTTACGGCAAGGCCGAGGTGTTTACCGATGCCGAGCGCCTGCTGGCGCTGGTCAGCGCCCTCACCGACCGCCACGAAGGTAACCGTGCGCAACCATGGAAAGTCAGCGACGCCCCCGCTGATTACATCGACGGCATGCTCAAGGCCATCGTCGGCTTTGCATTGCCCATCGAGCGCCTGATCGGCAAACGCAAACTCAGCCAGAACCGCAGCGCGGCGGACATCGCCGGCGTGCGCGACGGCCTCGCCGCCAGCGCGGACGTGCGCGACCAGACCCTCGCACGCTTTATTCCCCAAGGAGTTTCAGAATGAGCCAGATCGACATCCGCCAGGTCACCGCAGCCGACCACGCCGCCTGGTTGCCGCTGTGGCAGGCGTACTTGACGTTCTACAACACCGAACTGCCGGACGCCGTCAGCCAAAGCACCTGGCAGCGCCTGATCGACGCCAGCGAGCCGACCCATTCGGCACTGGCCTGGCAGGACGGCAAGGCGGTGGGCATGGTCAACTTCATCTATCACCGATCTAATTGGAGCATCGAGAACTCCTGCTATTTGCAGGATTTGCTGGTGGACCCTGCCCAACGCGGCACCGGTGTCGGCCGTAAACTGATCGAGTTCGTCTACGCAACTGCCAAGGCCGACGGCTGCTGCAAGGTGCACTGGCTGACCCACGAGACCAACGCCACCGCGATCCAACTCTACGAGCACATCGCCGAACGCCCTGGCTTCATTCAATTTCGTAAAGGTCTTTAAGGAGCGCAGCATGTCTACTTCCCTCGCCGACTGGAAAGGCGTCCCGGCGCCCACCGCTCAACTGCTCGAAGGGCGCTTTATCCACCTGGAAAAACTCGACCCGGCGCGCCACGCCGATCAACTGTGGCAAGCCCTCGAAGGCCCCGGCGCCGACCCCAAGCTGTGGGATTACTTGCCGTACGGCCCGTTTACCGAGCGCGCCGCGTTCGATGCGTGGCTGAACAACCACGCGGCCAATACCGACCCGTACTTCTTCAGCATCGTCGACCGCGCGACCGGCCAGGTGCAGGGCATCCTCAGCCTGATGTCCATCGTCCCGGCTCAAGGCCGCATAGAAATCGGGCATGTCACCTTCGGCGCGCCGATGCAACGCTCACCCAAAAGCACCGAAGCGGTGTACCTCTTGGCCAAATACGCGTTCGAGCAGGGCTACCGCCGCCTGGAATGGAAGTGCAACAACGGCAACGCCCGCTCCAAATATGCGGCTGAGCGGTTGGGGTTCAGTTTTGAGGGGGTGTTCCGCCAGCATATGGTGGTCAAGGGGCAGAACCGGGATACGGCGTGGTATTCGATTTTGGATTCGGAATGGCCGACGGTGGGCGCGGGGTTTGAGGCGTGGTTGTCGGAGTCCAACCAAACCGCCTCGGGTCAGGTAAAAAGCCTGGCGCAGTGCCGCCAGGCTTAAGCCTTAGTTCAGCTTCTGGGCCAGCACCGCAATGTGCTCCGGCCCGATCCCGCAGCAACCGCCCAGGTGGCTGGCACCGCGTTTCTGCCAGTCCGCGGCCCAATGCAGGTAGCCCGGCGGATCGAGGTCCTCGCGCAACGGATCCAGGCCATCGTTGGCCGTGGCTTCCTTGGGTTGCGGCGGGAAGGCATTGGCGTAGGCGCCGATCTGGATCGACACGCCCAGACGCTCGAAGGTTTGACGCGCCGCGTCGATGGCCGCGCCAATCACTTCCGGCTGGCTGCAATTGAACAACAACACTTGCACACCCAACTGCGCCGCTACTTCGGCCGCGTCTGCCACCGGCTCGCCGGAGCGCAGGCGCGGGACGTCGTCAGTGTCTTCATCTTTCAAGGTAAACGACAGCCAGAACGGCTTTCCATCCTGAGGCAGGCCGGCATGAATCGCCCGCGCCTCGACGATTGAACTCTGGGTTTCCGCCAGCCACAAGTCGACGTGGGGCGCGAGCCCCTGCACCAGTGGGGTGAGCAACTCAGACACGCGCTGTGCTTCAAACAAGTCCGGACGATAGGAGCCAAACAGCGGCGGCAGCGAACCGGCCACCCGCACGTTTTTGCCCGACGCCGTTACCGCACGACGCGCCAATTCGCCGGCCAACGCCGCCAAGGCCTGGCCTTCGGCAGCAAACCGCGCTTCACCGATATGAAACGGCACCACCGCGTAGCTGTTGCTGGTGATCACGTTGGCACCGCTGTCGATATAGGCCGCATGCACAGCCTCCACCGCCTGCGGCGCTTCGCTCAGCGCCAATGCCGACCACTCCGGCTGGCGAAACGGCGCGCCACGGCGCTGCAGTTCACGGCCCATGCCGCCATCGAGAATTACTGTTTCTGCGCCCATATGCTTTTTACTCATAAGCTTATGAAAATAACTCACTATGAGAGTCGTTCTTATAACTATTTAATACGTTCAATTCGCTTCATACCAACTCTTTTTTCTAAAGGTGTCCTTCGTGAAACTTAAACCCCTGCTGGCCCTGGGCCTGATGACACTGGCTGCCTCCACCCAGGCGTTTGGCGGTACGACCCTGGACCGGATCGAACAGAAAAAAGAGCTGGTGGGCGTGCTGATGGAAAGCTATCCGCCGTTCTCGTTTCTCAATGACCAGAACCAGCTGGATGGTTTTGACGTCGATGTGGCCAAGGCCGTGGCGCAAAAATTGGGTGTGAAGCTGCGTTTGGAAACGCCATCGTGGGACGTGATCGCCGCTGGCCGCTGGAGCGGGCGCTACGATATTTGCATTTGCTCGATGACCCCGAGCAAGGCTCGCGCCGAAGTGTTCGACTTCCCGGTGGAGTACTACGCCTCGCCGGCCGTGATCGTGGTCAATGCCAAGGACGACCGCATTCACGCCGCCAAGAATTTGAGCGGCAAGAAAGTCGGCCTCACCAGTGCCTCCAGCTATGAAAGCTACCTGAACAAGAACCTGGTGATCGAAGGCGCCGAAGACACGCAACTGCAGTACCCGTTCGAAGAGGTGCAGATCGCGCCGTACGACACTGACAACGTCGCCTTCCAGGACCTCGGTCTCGGCGCCGGCGTGCGCCTGGACGCGATCCTTACCAACCTGGTGACCGCACAGCCTCGCCTGACCCAGGACAAACGCTTCAAGCTTGCTGGCGAACCGCTGTACTCGGAGCCCAACTCGGTAGCTATCGAAAAAGGCGACGCCGCGTGGGACAGCAAAGTGCGTGAGGTGTTTGCCCAGCTCAAGCAGGACGGCACCTTGAGCAAGCTGTCGCAAAAATGGATCGGCGCTGATATCAGCCGATGAGTTTTCGCACGCGGCTTTACCTGACCTGGGCGGCGCTGTTCGCCCTGTTTGCGAGCTTCTTCCTGAGCTTTGACCTGAAGTTCTCGATCATTCTCGACAAGCTGCCCAACCTGGTCGGCCTGCACCTGGCGCCCAATGGTTTCCTGCAGGGCGCGGCGTTAACGCTGTTCCTGTGCCTGTGTTCGATTCTGGTGTCGTCGGCGCTGGGCTTCGTCACGGCACTGGGGCGCCTGTCCAGAAGCGCGGTGGCGTTTGGCATCGCCACCTTCTACGCCTCGTTCTTCCGTGGCACGCCGTTGCTGATCCAGATCCTGCTGATCTATCTGGGCATGCCGCAACTGGGCCTGGTGCCCGGCGCGATCACGGCTGGGATCATTGCTCTGTCGCTGAACTATGGCGCGTACCTGAGCGAAATCTTCCGCGCCGGCATCCTTGGCGTGCCCCACGGCCAACGCGAAGCCGCCCTCGCGCTGGGCATGCGCGATAACGCGATCTTCTGGCACGTCACCCTGCCCCAAGCCATGCGCACCATTGTTCCGCCCGCGACTAACCAATTCATCTCGATGCTCAAGGACTCGTCCCTGATCTCGGTGATGGGCGTGTGGGAAGTGATGTTCCTCGCGCAATCCTACGGCCGCTCAAGCTATCGCTACATCGAGATGCTCACCACTGCCGCGATCATCTACTGGGTGATGTCCCTCGCCCTGGAATTGATCCAGGCGCGGATGGAACGTCACTTTGGCAAGGGCTATGTTCGGCGCGGGTGAAGTCAGTAGCGCGCGCGTCGCACCCGCCCCCCCCTCTGCAAACCGCGCGCCTTATCGCACAAGACCTGGGAAGTCTCCTGCAATCCAGCGGCACTGCGCCTGACATTTATCCCGCCTGAGCATCGCTAAATTCCCCGCCTCAAATATCAAGAGGTGGGCCTACATGCCGTTCATACACAAACAACTCGCACTGGCGATCATGCTGTCGCTGGGTGTCGCGAGTACTCAAGACGCGCAGGCACGGGGCGATATGGAGCCGGACAGCGAATGGCTTGATTGGATTGTCATGCCCGATGAAAGCCGACAGTTCGAACCGGCCGTCCCAGGGCCAGATGACTTCTACTTCGCGGATCGGGCGACGAGTCGCAACGGCCTGAACGTCGCCCGCGTGCTCGACGCTGCCGTGGATGAACTGTACGCGTCGGACGAAATCAGCGAACAGGCCAAGGACGAGCTGGACGATTACGGCCAGTACCTGTCCAGCCTTGCACCCGGCCAGGTCGGGGCCGCGCTTGAGCAACTGGCCGGCAGCCAAAACGCCAATCTGGGCACCGCCACGCAAAACGCCCTGAAGCAGTTGAACGCCAGCCTGCTCTCGGCAGTACGTCAGTTAGATATGGACACCCGCGAGACAGGCCGAGTTTGGCTGCAGGGCCTGGACAGCGGCGGCAGGCTCGACGCCCAACACGGCAGCGCCGGCTTGAGCCAAAGCACCCAAGGCGTGCTGCTCGGCGCCGACTGGTCAATCGACCACGCGTGGCGAATCGGTGTGGTGGGCGGCAAGTCCGGCAGCGACTTGAGCACCAAGGGTTTCAAGGGTGAAGTGGACAGCTGGCACCTCGGCACCTACGCCGCACGTCAGGACGGGCCGCTCTCGATGCGCCTCGGTGCGCTTTACAGCAGCCATCGCGGGCAGAACAAACGCTCGGTCGATCTAGGCTTGCTCGACTATCGTGAGCAGCTTAGCGGCAAATACAAGGCCCACAGCCAGAACGCTTTTGCCGAGTTGGGCTATCAGTTGGACGCTGCCGGCTGGCGTGCCGAACCCTATGCCGCCGTCGGCTTCCAGCGCTACCAGCGTGATCGTTTCGAGGAAAAAGGCGGCTACGGCGCGCTGAACGTTGGCGCACAAACCCAGCAAAACCTCAGCAATACCTTCGGCGTGCGTGTCTCCCAAGACTTCGCGCTGGGCAACCGCATGATCCTCAAACCGCACCTGAGCAGCAGTTGGAAACACCTGTATGGCAATGTCGACAGCCGCGTGCGCCAGTCCTTCGTCCATGAAAAACGCGAGGACTTCAACAGTGAGTTCACCATCGGCGGCACATCTCTTGACCGCAACAGCCTCGCGCTGCGCACCGGCCTGGACCTGACGCTGTCGGCCGAACACAGCGTCGGCCTGGCCTACACCGCGGAATTTGGCAGCAACAGCCGCAACCAGGGTCTGACGGGCCAGTGGGCGATGGCGTTTTAAAGGCGAAAAAAAAGGGGGCACATGCCCCCCGAGGATTAAACGTTAGTGTCGAAGGCTGTATCAGCCTTCGACTTCAATCAAGATTTCGCCAGGGTTCACCCGGTCGCCCTTGGCCACATGGACAGCGGTCACCTTGCCGGCAATCGGTGCCTGCACTTCGGTTTCCATCTTCATGGCTTCGGTAATCAACACTGCCTGACCGGCCTTGACCACGTCGCCTTCCTTGACCAGCACGTCAACGATATTGCCCGGCATTGCGGTGCTGACATGGCCCGGCTCGCTGGCCTGCTTGCGCTTGCTACTGCCGCCGCCGACAAATTCGTTGAGCGGCTCGAACACCACTTCTTCCGGCATGCCGTCGATGGACAGGTAGAAATGACGCTTACCTTCGGCTTTTACGCCGACACCGGTGATGTCCACGCGGTAGCTTTCGCCGTGTACGTCGATGACGAACTCGGTCGGCACACCTTCGCCACCTGCACGGGCTACGCCGCCGGCTTCAGGGATGGGTAACAACACTTCCGGGGCCAAGGTGCCGGCGTCGCGTTCTTCGAGGAACTTGCGGCCGATGTCCGGGAACATGGCATAGGTCAGCACGTCTTCTTCGGATTTGGCCAATGCGCCGATTTCTCCGCGCAGTTTGGTCATCTCTGGCTTAAGCAGGTCGGCTGGGCGCACGTCGATCACTTCTTCGCTGCCGATGGCCTGGCGACGCAACTGCTCGTTCACAGTGCCCGGCGCTTTGCCGTAGCCGCCTTGCAGGTAGAGCTTCACCTCATTGGTGATGGTCTTGTAGCGCTCACCGGCCAGCACGTTGAAGAACGCTTGAGTGCCGACGATCTGCGACGTTGGCGTCACGAGCGGCGGGAAGCCGAGGTCTTCACGCACACGCGGGATTTCGGCCAGTACTTCGCTCATACGGTTGAGGGCGCCCTGCTCTTTCAACTGGTTGGCCAGGTTGGAAATCATCCCGCCCGGTACCTGGTTGACTTGCACACGGGTGTCGACGGCGGTGAATTCGCTTTCGAACTGGTGGTACTTCTTGCGCACGGCGTAGAAGTACAGACCGATCTCTTGCAGCAGTTCCAAGTCGAGGCCGGTATCGAATTCGCTGCCTTTAAGGGCGGCGACCATCGACTCGGTACCCGGGTGGCTGGTGCCCCAGGCGAAGCTGGAGATGGCCGTGTCGATATGGTCGGCACCGTTTTCGATGGCCTTGAGTTGGCACATCGCGGCCAAGCCGGCGGTGTCATGGGAGTGGATGAAGATCGGCAGGTTCTGCTCGGCCTTCAGCGCCTTGACCAGCTCGCCGGTGGCGTATGGGGTCAGCAGGCCGGCCATGTCCTTGATCGCGATCGAATCGCAACCCATGGATTCCAGTTGCTTGGCCTGCGCCACGAACGCGTCGATGGTGTGCACCGGGCTCGTGGTGTAAGCGATGGTGCCTTGGGCATGTTTGCCGGCGGCTTTTACGGCTTCGATGGCCACGCGCAGGTTACGCACATCGTTCATCGCATCGAAGATACGGAACACATCGATGCCATTCACTGCTGCCTTGGCGACGAAGGCTTTCACCACATCGTCGCTGTAATGGCGGTAGCCCAGCAGGTTCTGACCACGCAGCAACATTTGCAGGCGGGTGTTAGGCAACGCGGCGCGCAGTTTGCGCAGACGCTCCCACGGGTCTTCTTTCAGAAAGCGTACGCAGGCGTCGAAGGTCGCGCCGCCCCAGACTTCCAGGGACCAGTAGCCAACTTTGTCGAGCTTGTCGCAGATCGGCAGCATGTCGTCGGTACGCATGCGGGTCGCCAGCAACGATTGGTGGGCGTCGCGCAGGATGGTGTCAGTAACGAAGATTTTCTTGCTCATTATTATGTTCCTCACAGGCCTGCGTGGGCGGCGATGGCGGCGGCGATGGCCAGGGCCAGCTCTTCGGGTTTGCGCTTGATCGAGTAGTTGGTCAGCTCAGGGTGGCTTTCCACAAAACTGGTGTTGAACTGGCCGCTACGGAATTCCGGGTTACGCAGGATTTCCTGGTAGTAGGCGGCGGTGGTCTTCACGCCTTGCAGGCGCATGTCGTCCAGGGCACGCAGGCCGCGGTCCATGGCTTCTTCCCAGGTCAACGCCCACACCACCAGTTTCAGGCACATGGAGTCGTAGAACGGTGGGATGGTGTAGCCGGTATAGATAGCCGTGTCAGTGCGCACGCCGGGACCGCCGGGCGCGTAGTAACGGGTGATCTTGCCGAAGCTCGGGAGGAAGTTGTTTTTCGGGTCTTCGGCGTTGATGCGGAACTGCAACGCGAAGCCACGGTGTTGGATGTCTTCCTGTTTCACCGACAGAGGCAGGCCCGAGGCGATGCGGATCTGCTCACGAACGATGTCGATCCCGGTGATTTCTTCGGTGATGGTGTGTTCCACCTGAACCCGGGTGTTCATTTCCATGAAGTACACCTCGCCCTCGGCGAGCAGGAACTCCACGGTACCGGCGTTCTCGTAGCCCACGGCCTTGGCCGCGCGCACCGACAGGTCGCCGATGTAGGCGCGCTGTTCAGGGGTCAGCTGTGGGCTTGGGGCGATCTCGATCAGCTTCTGGTTGCGACGCTGGATCGAGCAATCGCGCTCGAAGAGGTGCACCACGTTGCCAAAGCTGTCACCGAGGATCTGCGCCTCAATGTGCTTGGGATTGACGATGCATTTTTCCAGGAACACTTCCGCCGAACCAAAGGCCTTGGTGGCTTCGGAGATGACGCGGGGGAAGGCTTGTTCAAGTTCTTCGCGACTGTTGCAACGACGAATCCCGCGACCGCCACCACCCGAGGTGGCCTTGAGCATCACCGGGTAACCAATGCGGTCGCCTTCGGTGAGGGCTTCGGCGATGTCGGCGACGTTGCCTTCGGTGCCTGGCGTGACCGGCACGCCGGCTTTGATCATGCTGCGGCGCGCTTCGGTCTTGTCGCCCATGCGGCGGATCACTTCAGCGGACGGGCCGATGAACTTGATCCCACGCTCAGCACAGATGTCTGCCAACTCGGCATTTTCCGACAGGAAGCCATAGCCAGGATGCAGCGCATCACAACCGGTTTCCACGGCCAGGTTCACCAGCTTGCGCGGGTTTAGATAACCGGCCAAAGGCTCGGCACCAATGCTGTGAGCTTCGTCGGCACGTTTAACGTGCAACGCGTGGCGGTCGGCGTCGGAATAGACCGCGACCGAGCGAATGCCCATCTCGGCGCAAGCACGCACGATTCGTACGGCAATTTCACCACGGTTGGCGATCAGGATCTTTTTTATCACTTGGAAATTCCCTTGAGCCGATTGCTGCGTTCTTCGACCCCTGGAGCTAGGTCGGCGCGTGACTAAATGTTTCATGACAGTCGCGAGACACACACTAAGCCCCAGCAGGGATTAACAAAAATCAATAATTATTGGGTTGTGTATAAGTAAAGACTTATAGTCACCGCATTACGGCCGGGATGGGTATTTGAATTATGCGTAAGTCATTGATGCGTATGACATTGCGTCAATTGCAGATTTTCAATGAAGTGTGCGATTTACGCTCTTACAGCCGTGCAGCCGAGGAAATGTCTCTGACACAACCGGCCGTCAGCCTGCAAATTCGTCAGCTAGAGGAGCTGATCGGCCAGCCGCTCTTCGATTACGTCGGTAAAAAACTCTACATGACCGAGGCCGCCGAGGCGCTGCAACGGGCCAGTCGTGACATCTTCGGGCGCCTGGAAAACCTCGATATGCAGCTGTCGGACATGCAAGGTTCATTGCAAGGTCAGCTAAAGCTCGCGATTGAATCCAGTGCCAAGTATTTCGTGCCGCACCTGTTTGCCGCGTTCAAGCGCCAGCATCCGGAAGTACAACTGCACCTGACGGTGGTCAACCGCGCCCAAGTGATCCGGCGTCTTTCCGACAACCGCGACGACCTCGTGATTATGTCCATGGTGCCCCAAGACATGGGGTTGGAATTCCTGCCGTTTCTCAACAATCCGATTGTTGCCGTGGCTCCACCCGATCATCCATTGAGTCTGCAGGGGCCACTGCGTCTGCAAGACCTGGAGCCTTACACACTATTGGTGCGCGAACCGGGCTCCGGCACGCGACTGGCCTGCGAGGAGTATTTCAAGGAGAAGCGCGTGCACTTCACCCAGACGGTGGAAGTGGCTTCGGCCGAGGCGCAGCGTGAATGCGTGTGCGCAGGCTTGGGCGTGGCTTTGCTGACGCGCCATGCGGTGAATATGGAACTGGCCACCGGCGGGCTCAAGGAGCTGCCGGTGGAAGAGCTGCCGCTGTACCGCAGTTGGTGCCTGGTACAAGCCAAGGCCAAGCGCCTGTCACCGGTGGCCCATGCGTTCCTGGGCTTTATTCGCAGCGAGCGTGTGCAAATCAGCGCGCTGGCTGAACGCTTCGCTGGGCAGCCGCGGGTGCCTGCCAGTGGAGTTCTGGGTAGTCACTGATGCTCTGGAGCAGTTGGCGCTCCTGGCAACGGTCTTCAATTGCGCGACGGAACGCCATGCGACGCTGGTCTTCCTGCTGACGACGGGTCTTTACGGTGCTGTTGCTGTCTTCGTAGGGACGGGCCATTTGGTGTCTCCCAAAGCGAGTACGGGGAGTACAGGATGGGTCGTAGCGATGACGGTTTAACGGCGCGGGGGTTACAGGACGATGAATCTTCCGAATAGGTAAACAATCCAAATGTGGGAGGGGGCTTGCTCCCGATTACGGTACATCAGCCGATTTCTCTTTGACTGACCCACTGCTATCGGGAGCAAGCCCCCTCCCACATTTTGAGCGTGTATGGCCCTGGATCAGTCGTCGAGGGCTTTGACGGACTTGGGCGACAACCGCAGGCTACGCAAGCTGCGTTTCACACTCTTGAGGTGGTTGACCAGGCTCGGTCCGCGCGCCATGGCCACGCCCATCGCCAACACGTCGATCACCACCAGATGGGCGATGCGTGACGTCAGAGGCGTGTAGATCTCGGTGTCTTCATGCACGTCGATCGCCAGGTTGACTGTGGACAGTTCGGCCAACGGCGTCTGGCTCGGGCACAGAGTAATCAACGACGCGCCGCTTTCACGCACCAGATTGGCGGTGATCAGCAGGTCCTTGGAGCGGCCCGACTGGGAAATACAGATCGCCACATCCGTCGGCTTCAAAGTCACCGCCGACATCGCCTGCATATGCGGGTCGCTGTAAGCCGCTGCTGTCAGCAGCAGGCGGAAGAATTTGTGCTGGGCATCTGCCGCCACCGCGCCGGACGCACCGAAGCCGTAGAACTCCACACGCTGGGCCTGGGACATGGCAGTCACGGCTTTTTGCAGCTCCACCGGGTCGAGTTTCTCGCGCACTTCCATGAGGGTGTGCAAGGTGGTGTCAAAGATCTTGAGGCTGTAATCGGCGACGGAGTCGTCTTCATGGATTGCAAACTGACCAAAACTGGCACCGGCGGCCAGGCTTTGGGCCAATTTGAGTTTCAGGTCCTGGAACCCGGAGCAACCGATGGCGCGGCAGAAGCGCACGATGGTCGGCTCGCTGATGCCAACGCTGTGGGCCAAGTCGGCCATGGAACTGTGCATCACAGCCGCAGGGTCAAGCAGCACGTGATCGGCAACCTTGAGTTCCGATTTGCGTAACAGGTGGCGCGACTGGGCGATATGTTGCAACAGGTTCAAAGGACGGACTCTTGTTATTGGCAGGGCCAGGGGATGTAGCAAGCTTGTAGTTATACTACAAGAATTGTCGTTTTGCCCGTCCGACGCATCACTTAATTGCCCTGCCACCCTCATATTCAAAGGCCAGGAGCTTTGTAGCCACTCCGGCGCCCTTGGCGTCGCTAAGGATAATCTGCATTTTTCCGTAACAATTCTGCCAACCCGTCAGCCTGCATCGGCCGGCTGATCAAATACCCCTGCACTTCGTCGCAACGCTCCGCCCGCAGGAAATCCAGCTGCTGCTGATCTTCCACGCCTTCGGCCACGACCTTGAGCGCCAAGCCGTGGGCCATGGCGATAATCGCTCGGGTGATGGCCGCATCCTCGCGCCCCTGTCCGAGCCCACGGATAAAGGTCTGGTCGATTTTCACGTAGTCCACAGGGATGCGCTTGAGGTAGCTGAGGGACGAGTAACCCGTGCCAAAGTCATCGATGGCAAGCTTCACCCCCAGGTCACGCAGTTGCTGGAAAGTGGCGATGATGTGTTCAACGCTGTCGAGCAGTTGGCTCTCAGTCAGTTCCAGCTCCAGGTATTGCGGGTCCAGGCCGGTTTCTTCCAATACTTGGCGCACCAGGCTGACCAGCTTGCCCTGGCGCAATTGGTGAACCGAGAGATTCACCGACACCCGAATCGAAGCCAACCCCTGGCGCTGCCATTCACAGGCTTGCCAGCAAGCCTCGCGCAACACGAATTCGCCCAGCGGCACGATAAGGCCCGTTTCTTCGGCCAGGCCGATAAAGTCGCAGGGCGGCACCATGCCCCATTGTGGATGCTCCCAACGCACCAACGCTTCAGCAGCATTGAGCCTACCGGTGGCCAGGCACAGTTTCGGCTGGTAGAACACCGAAAGCTGGCGCTCCTCGATGGCTTTACGCAGATGGTTTTCCAACTGCAGGCGCTCAAGGGTGCTGCCTTGCAGGCTGTCGGTGTAGAACTGGAAGTTGTTGCCGCCCAGGTGCTTGGCGTGTTGCATGGCCATATTCGATTGGTTGACCAGTTCGGAAATTTCACGCGCATTGTCCGGCAGCAAACTCACGCCCATCGAAGCGCTAACCACCAGCTCATGCCCCTCCACCGTCACCGGCACTCGCAGCTTGGCCAGCAGCCGCGTGGCCACCCGCGCCAGGCTCGACAAGCTACCGTAGGCGTCGAACAAGACAGCGAACTCATCGCCGGACAGGCGTGCAATGGTGTCGGCTTCGGGCAAGGCGTTGATCAACCGGCGGGCCATCTTTTGCAGCAACTGATCGGCCACCTCATGGCCCAAGCTGTCATTGAGCAGCTTGAAGCGGTCCAGGTTGATATGCAGCAACGCCAGACTGCGCCCGCCCTGGCGCACGCGCTGGTGGGCTTCGCGCAGCCGTTCGCGGAACAGCGAGCGGTTGGCCAGTCCGGTCAATTCATCGTAGTGAGTGAGATAGCGCATGCGCTCCTCGGACTCGCGCCGCGCCGACAGATCAGCGAAGAAGCCCACGATGTGGCTGACTTTTCCACGAACATCGCGCACAACATTTAATTGCAGCCACTGCGGGTAAAGCTCGCCGTTCTTGCGTGTTTCCACCAGTTCGCCCTGCCAGGTGCCGTGACTGAGCAAAGCTTGGCGGATCACCGGGAAGTGGCGTCGGGCATCGCGGCTGCTGGGTAGCTCCACCACGTTGCGACCGAGCATGTCATCAATGTCAAAACCGGTGACGCGACTGAAGGCCTGGTTGACTGCGATCAGCGCGTAATCCGGGTCGAGGATCACGATGCCTTCGCTGGCGGCTTCGAACACCGTCGAGGCCAGCCGCTGTTGTTCTTCGAGCGCCTTGCCGGCACTGATGTCGCGCCGCGTACCGAGCATTCGAATCACTCGCCCGCTCGCAGCGCGCTCCACCGCGCGGCCACGGTCTTCGATCCATACCCAGTGACCATCGCCATGGCGCACGCGGTATTCCACCTGGTAATCCTCGGTGCGCCCCTTGAGGTGCTCCACCAACGCGCGTTTGAGCAACGGTAAGTCATCCGGGTGCAAGCGCGGTTTGAGGTGGCCGAGCATGGCCGTGACGTACTCCGGCTCCAGGCCGAACAGCTCTTTGAGCTGGGTGTGATGGACTTCGTCGGTTTGCAGGTTCCAGTCCCACAAGCCCAGTTCGCTGGCTTGCAACGCCATGGCCAGACGCGCTTCACTTTTATTCAGGGCCAGGCTGGCGACGTCCAACTCCTGACTACGTTGCGCCACACGGTCCTGCAGGCCGATCTGGGCTTCGCGCAGCTCTTGCTCGACCTGACGGCGCTGCTCGACTTCACGCACCAAATCCTGATTCAACTGTTCGCTGCGCTGCTGCGCCTGCTGGAGATGCTCGATCAGCGCCTGGTTCTGGAAACGCCGCAGGAGTTCACGCTGGATCAGGCGGTTGACCTGCCAGGCCACCAGGTTCAGCGACACCAGCAGGATCAGACCGAGCACACCCCAACCTTGTTGCTGCGGGCTACCATCCCATAACAGGTAGACAATAGACGGCACCAGGCACGGCACAGCGAAGGATAGAAACGCCGGCAGGCTCACGGCGTAGGCCACGCTGGCCGATAATGTCGCCGCGCCGATCAGGCCGAACACCCAGGCTTGCTGCATGAAGCTGTTAACCGGCGCCAGGGCGATGGCCGCAGTGGCCAGCGTCAGGCCACTGACCGCCGAACCGAGCATGAACATGCGCCGCCACACCGGCTGCGCCTGTCGGCTTGGCATCGCCGAATCAAACGCCGCCACCTGGATCACGCGCATGGCCACCAGGGCGAGGAGCCACACCAGCCAGATGCTGTCGAGCAGGTATTGTTTGGGGTTCCACAGCAGCCAGGCGCATACCAGGCCGTTCACCAACATTAATAGGGTCGGCAGCAGCGAACCTTGATACAACAGGCGAGTGCGCTCGACCGCCATCTCAGTGGCGTAGTGTTTATGGATAACCTGCGCAGGCGCCATCGAGGGGCCAGGCAGGTCGGTGCTGAGGGTCATAGGCAGTGTTCTTATAATGGTGAGCCCGAAACGTGGACGGAGCATACACAAGCAAACGCTTGGGCCAAACTGCTCCACGTCATAAAAACTGCGTGGTCACACGCCGCAAAGCTCGGTGCCAGACGGCTTCAGCGAGACCCGGCGCGGGCTGTGGGCATTGACCGACCGGTCATCACCCTGAGCAGAATATTGAGCCGGCCCGGATCACGTTGAATATTTTCCATCGACCACCCGGCATTGGGATTTGCCCGACTCCCCCCAGCACCCTAGAATGCGCCGATGCGCGATGATCTCTCTCTTTTGCTGAACTCCCTCAACGATGCCCAACGCCAGGCCGTAGCGGCCCCCGTTGGCCGTCAGTTGGTCCTGGCCGGTGCTGGCTCCGGTAAAACCCGAGTGCTGGTGCACCGTATCGCCTGGTTGATCCAGGTCGAAAACGCGTCTCCGCACTCCATCCTGTCGGTGACGTTCACCAACAAGGCCGCTGCCGAGATGCGCCATCGCATCGAACAGTTGATGGGCATCAGCCCGGCCGGCATGTGGGTCGGTACCTTCCACGGCCTTGCGCACCGCCTGTTGCGGGCCCATTGGCAGGAAGCTGGCCTCGCCCAGACCTTCCAGATCCTTGACAGCGACGACCAGCAACGCCTGGTCAAGCGCGTGATCCGCGAACTCGGCCTCGACGAACAGCGTTGGCCCGTGCGCCAGGCGCAGTGGTTTATCAACGGCCAGAAAGACGAAGGCCTGCGCCCGCAACATATTCAAGCCAGCGGCGATCTTTTCCTGGCCACCATGCGCAGCATTTATGAAGCCTATGAGGCTGCTTGCGCACGTGCCGGCGTGATCGACTTCTCCGAACTGCTGCTGCGCGCCCTCGACCTGTGGCGCGACAACCCCGGCTTGCTGGCCCATTACCAGAAACGCTTCCGCCACATTCTGGTGGATGAGTTCCAGGACACCAACGCCGTGCAGTACGCCTGGTTGCGCCTGCTGGCCAAGGGCGGCGACAGCCTGATGGTAGTGGGTGACGACGACCAGTCCATCTACGGCTGGCGTGGCGCGAAAATCGAGAACATCTACCAGTATTCCGAAGACTTCCCGGACGCGGTCACTATCCGTCTGGAGCAGAACTACCGTTCTACCGCTGGCATCCTCAAGGCCGCCAACGCCTTGATCGCCAACAATACCGGACGCCTGGGCAAAGAGCTGTGGACCGACGGCGGCGAAGGCGAAGCGATCAACCTGTACGCCGCCTTCAACGAGCACGATGAAGCGCGCTACGTGGTGGAAACCATTGAAAGCGCCCTGAAAACCGGCCTGGCACGTAGCGATATCGCGATTCTGTACCGCTCCAACGCCCAATCGCGGGTATTGGAAGAAGCCTTGCTGCGCGAACGCATCCCGTACCGCATCTATGGCGGTCAGCGCTTCTTCGAGCGTGCGGAAATCAAGAACGCCATGGCCTACCTGCGCTTGCTGGAAGGTCGCGGCAATGATGCGGCGCTGGAGCGAGTGATCAATATCCCGGCCCGCGGTATCGGCGAAAAAACCGTCGAAGCAATCCGCGACCACGCGCGCCACGCCGACGTGTCGATGTGGGAAGCCATGCGCTTGCTGATCGCCAACAAAGGCCTGACCGGGCGGGCAGCGGGTGCGCTGGGCGTGTTTGTAGAGCTGATCGAGAATCTGGCCGCCAAGTGCCTGGAAATGCCCCTGCACTTGATGACCCAGACCGTGATCGAGCAGTCCGGACTGATCGCCTATCACGAAGCGGAAAAAGGCGAAAAAGGCCAGGCCCGGGTAGAAAACCTTGAGGAACTGGTCAGCGCCGCCCGCGCGTTCGAAAACACCGAGGAAGACGAAGAGCTGACCCCACTCGCCGCATTCCTCGGCCACGCCTCGCTGGAAGCTGGTGATACCCAGGCCGATGAGCATGAAGACAGCATCCAGCTGATGACCTTGCACAGCGCCAAGGGCCTGGAATTTCCGTATGTGTTCCTGGTGGGCATGGAAGAAGGCCTGTTCCCCCACAAGATGAGCCTGGAAGAGCCCGGCCGTCTTGAAGAAGAACGTCGCCTGGCCTACGTGGGTATCACTCGGGCGATGCAGAACCTGGTCATGACCTACGCCGAGACCCGACGTCTGTACGGCAGCGAGACCTACAACAAGGTGTCGCGCTTCGTACGTGAAGTACCGAAGGGCCTGATTCAGGAAGTTCGCCTGTCCAACAGCGTCAGCCGCCCGTTCGGTGGCGGCCAACAGCAGAACTCCAGCAGTATGTTTGCCGGTTCCGAGATTCCGGAAACTCCGTTCAGCTTGGGCCAGCAGGTCAGGCATGCGGTCTTCGGTGAGGGCGTGATCCTCAATTTCGAAGGCGCTGGCGCCCAGGCACGAGTGCAGGTGAACTTCGCCGAAGGCAGCAAATGGCTGATGATGGGTTACGCGAAGCTCGAAGCAGTCTGAAACATTTGCCTACATGAAGCTTATTGGCCCGCCCTTGTATTCAACGAGCGCGGGCCAATATCAGTAATCAGTCCTACAGATCCTTCGGAATCGGTCTTACGCAAAAGCCCGAAACATTATGCCGCTAGCCACTGCCACTACACCTGTGCAACATGGCGCGCGTGCAATCCACAAATGGGAATTCCCTTTATGAAACGTTTTCTTAGCATCGCCATGGCGTTGTGCATCGGCCTGACGATGAGCCTCGACGCCAACGCCAAACGCTTCGGTGGCGGCAAAAGCTCGGGTGCGGCACCGACTCACCAGACCAGCCAAATGGCTCCATCCGCCGGTGCAGGCGGTGCTGCCGCTTCCGCAGGCGCAGCCGGTGCTGCTGGCGCCGCAGCCAAGGCTGGCGGTGCTTCACGCTGGCTTGGCCCTCTGGCCGGTATCGCGGCCGGTGGCCTGCTCGCCTCCATGTTCATGGGCGGCGGCTTCGAGGGCATGCAGATCTTCGACATCCTGATCATGGCCGTCATCGCCTTCCTGGTCTTCCGCTTTATCGCCGCCCGTCGCCGCAAGCAGCAGGAGCACCTGGCTCCAGCCGGCGCGCCAATGCAGCGTGAAGTGTTCGAGCAGAAACCAGCCATGGGCTCGATCTTTGGTGGTTCGGCAGCGCCTGCTGCGGCCCGTCCGGTGATCAACGCACCGGCTTGGTTCAATGAAGAGCGCTTCGTCGAAGCGGCCCGCAGCCACTTCCAGTCCCTGCAGCAACACTGGGACGCCAACGAAATGGACAAGATCGCCGAGTTCGTGACCCCGCAACTGCTGGAGTTCCTCAAACGCGAACGTGCCGAGATCGGCGACGCGTTCCAGTCGACCTACATTGACGACCTGCGCGTTCAGTTGGACGGTGTGGATGATCGCGCCGACAAGACCATCGCTACCCTGACCTTCAGCGGTGTGTCGAAGACCTCGCGTTTCGACCAGGGCGAAGTGTTCAGCGAAAGCTGGAACATGGAACGCCCTCAAGGCGAGAACCAGCCATGGCTGGTCGCCGGTATTCGCCAAAACGGCTGATACCCACGCGCTTGAGCACGCCGTAACGAAAAACCCCGGACATGTCTCATGTCCGGGGTTTTCTATTTCACGGTTGCACTTATAGCGAGCTACTGTATAAAACGCCCCTATAAACCGCGCCATCTAGCAAGAGGATCCCGGCCGTGGAAGAAATCATCGAACAATTGCGTGAAGCCAACGAACCGGTCCCGGTTCCTCTGGAACTGCCTGACGAAGATCAACTGGTGGAAATCGAAGAACAACTGTTCATCGACATCCCGTTTGTCTTCCGTGAATTCCTGCTGACCGTCAGCGATGTGGTGTACGGCAGCCTGGAACCGGTGACCGTCACCGACCCGCAATCCCACACCTACCTGCCGGATGTAGCGGCCAACGCCTGGGATGCCGGCGTTGATCGCAGCATGATTCCGATCTGCCAGGACGGCGACGACTACTACTGCGTTGAAGAAGACGGCACCGTGGTGCTGTGGTCCGGCGAAGAAGAACTCGTCACTGAAGAGACGTGGGAATCGGTTTGGCACTGGGCGCGGGATGTTTGGCTGGAAAGCTGAATCCTGTCACCCGTGGCGGACCGGTTTTTGTGGCGAGCAAGCTCGCTCGCCACAAGCGAATGCACCGCAGCACCTTAGTGCTCCGACGTGTCCTTGTGATTATCCAGAGTCTCCAGCAAGGCCACCTGCATCCGCGTATGCACGCGAATGAACCAGCGCCACAGAACGGCCGCTACCGCCGCCGCGACTACTGCAATCAGCACCAGCAACTTGTTGGTCGGCAAAATGCTGGCCGACAAGGCTGCCAATAGCAGAAAGATCACCAGAAGCGACAGAATCGGGATCAGCTCCGAGATTACCCTTCGCACACGCTGGGTATGTCGCCCGGCCATTTCCGGCTTCACGCTCATTTCTGCCAGCAGCATCGACAGCGCCTTGAGCTTGCGGTAAGCCGCTATCAAGAACGGCAGCGACAACAACAACGCCCCTCCCCAGATCAACGCCTTCTGCCAGCTCGGATCACTGATCCAACCCTCCAGATACCCGCCAATGCGCACCGCAAAAAAGCTGCCAGCGAAGAAGATCGCGATCACCAGCGCGAGGTTCACCCCTACTTGCAGGATGATCTTGCGGATCATCGACGCCAGCATCGCGCCCTCGCCCTGAGGCTGAATGCTGCGCAACCACTCGCCGTACATCCCGAAGACCCGACTCATGCGCTTGGGCATCACTGCCGCAATCTTCAGCGACAGGGGATCAGCACCGCGAATCAGGTAGGGCGTGAGCAGTGTAGTGATCGCCGAAACCGCCACCGCCACCGGATACAGGAAGTCGCTGGTTACCTGCAAGGTCATGCCCAGCGCGGCGATAATGAAGGAAAACTCGCCAATCTGTGACAGCCCCATGCCCACGCGCAGTGAGGTGCGGCCGTCATTACCGGCGATAAATGCGCCCAGGCCGCAGGACAGCATCTTGCCCAGCACCACGGCCACGGTGATTACCGCGATTGGCCAGGCATATTGCAGCAGGATCTGCGGGTCAATCATCAAGCCAATCGCCACAAAAAAGATGGCGCTGAACATGTCGCGAACCGGCTCGATCAGGCGTTCTATCTTAATCAACTGCTTGGACTCGGCCATGATCGCGCCGATCAGGAATGCCCCCAGCACCATGCTGTATTCCAGCTTGACCACCAGCAGGCAAAAGCCGAAGCACAGGCCCAATACGGTGATCAGCAGCATCTCATTGCTTTCGAACTTAGCTACGTAAGCCAGCAGACGCGGCACCAGCAAGATGCCAATCACCAAGGCGACGATCATGAACAGCGAGAGCTTGCCGACGGTGGAGAACACCTCGCCGGAGCTCACGGTGCCGCTGACGGCGATGCTCGACAGCAAGGCGATGATGCCGATGCCAAGGATGTCTTCAACGATCAACACGCCGAAAATCAGCTGGGCAAAACGCTGGTTCTTCATTTTCAGGTCATTGAGGGCCTTGACGATGATGGTGGTCGAGGAAATCGCCAGGATCGCGCCGAGGAAGAGTGAGTCCATGGTGTTCCAGTCGAACCAGCGGCCGATTTCGTAGCCGATCCAGATCATCAGGATGATTTCCAGGAAGGCTGCGATAAACGCCGTCGCGCCCACCTTGAACAACTTGCGCAGGCTGAACTCCAGGCCCAGGCAGAACATCAGGAAGATCACCCCTAGCTCGGCGAGGGTCTTGATGGTGTCTTCGTCGTGGATCAGACCGAACGGCGGCGTGTGGGGACCGATGATGAAGCCGGCGACGATGTAACCCAGCACCACCGGCTGCTTGAGGCGGTGAAACAGGATGGTGACCACCCCTGCCACCAGCATGATCACGGCCAAGTCCTGGATAAAGCTGATGGCGTGCATGGCGAGGGGCTCCTTGAGGGTACTGGCGCTTTTCCCACTTCCGCCCACGCACATGAAAATGCGCAAAGTGCGGAAGGAAAAGTCTGCCTTGATCGTAAGAAATGCCCTGACATGGGCTTTTGAAGGTTAACACCGCGACTTCCAGCAGAAAGCCGGTGCAATATATGGAAACAGATCGGTGCAGGCGTGACGGCAAGCCGCCCACCGGCGTCCCGTAAGGGATGGCGCTGCAAAGATTCCAGCACCCGCAGAGGTGCACCCCAACCAATGCCTACAACCCGTGAGTGTGTTATGGAACCCGGAAACGCCCAGCTGTCGATGACGGTATTGATGACCCCTGACATGGCCAACTTCTCAGGCAATGTCCACGGCGGCACCCTGCTCAAGTACCTCGACGAAGTGGCCTACGCCTGTGCGAGCCGTTATGCCGGTCGCTATGTGGTGACGTTGTCGGTGGATCAGGTGATTTTTCGCGAACCGATCCATGTCGGCGAATTGGTGACGTTCCTTGCATCGGTCAACTACACCGGCAATACGTCGATGGAAGTGGGCATCAAGGTGGTGACCGAGAACATCCGCGAGCGCTCGGTGCGTCATACCAACAGTTGCTTCTTCACCATGGTGGCGGTGGACGACCAGCGTAAACCCGCTGCCGTACCACCGCTGCAACCCCATAACAGTGAAGACAAGCGCCGGTTCGTGCAGGCCCAGCAACGCCGGCAGATTCGCCAGGAGCTGGAGAAGCGCTACCAGGAAATCAAGGCAGACGCGCTGTAAGTCCCAAGCCGCAAACCCGATCAAAAATGTGGGAGGGGGCTTGCCCCCCGATTGCAGTGGGTCAGCCATTACTTAGGTAGCTGATACACCGCCATCGGGAGCAAGCCCCCTCCTACATTGGGTTTTGTAAACTTAAAGTCCGATCGGGGTGGCTTCAAAGCGCACACGTGGATGGGCAATGCGATCCTGGGCCCGCACCAACTCCAACTCGTAAGTGGCGCAAGCCTGGGTTTCCAGCAGCACTTCGTGCACGGCCGCTGCGGTGAATTCAAACGCGGCCAGCAGGCTGTCGCCTAACAACACCCGCGCCAGGAACAACCCCGAGGTCAGGTCGCCCACGCCCACCGGTTGGCGCGGGAACGCCAGCAGCGGTCGACGCAGGTGCCAGCTGCCGTCAGCGGTCACCAGCAGCATCTCGAAACCATCCGGCAACTTGCCCGGGTAATCCAAGTGTTTGACCAACACGGCTTTAGGCCCGCGAGCCAGCAACGCCTTGGCCATAGCCAGACAATCGAACAGCGACTGCGGTTTGCGCCCGGCAAAGCTGTCCAATTCCAGTTGGTTGGGGCACAGGAAGTCGGCCATGGCGACGGCTTCATCGAGCAGGAAATCGCTGACTTCCTGGGGCACGATGCAGCCTTTTTCAGGATGACCCATCACCGGGTCGCACAGGTACAAGGCCTTGGGATTGATCGCTTTAATACGCGCCACACCGGTGAGAATCGCCTGGCCCTGGGCCGCGCTGCCCAGATAGCCGGACAGCACCGCATCACAGTTGCCCAACTCACCGATGGCGGCAATCCCTTCCACCAACGCCGGAATTTGCTGCGGCGCCAACACTTCGCCCGCCCACTGGCCATACTGGGTGTGGTTGGAGAACTGCACAGTGTTAAGCGGCCAGACGTTCACCCCGACCCGCTGCATGGGGAACACGGCGGCGCTGTTTCCGGCGTGGCCAAAGACCACATGAGACTGGATCGCAAGCAGATGAGGTGTGCGTTTCATGCAGGGGATTTCCGTAAAGCCATTGAAATTCTGGCCGCGCAGTATGCGACTAAACACAGCCTGTACGACAGGCCAGCGACACAGTTAAGCTGCTCTCACTTTGTTGGAGTTTTTCGCATGCTGACCCTGGGAAACATCTTCGTGTTGATGCTGCTGGCGACCGGCGCCGCCTGGGTTTGGCACAACCACGGCCTGCGCGAACGGGCGCTCGCGCGGGTGAAGCAGCATTGCGCCAAGCTCGATATCGAATTGCTCGACGGTGCCGTAGCGTTGAAACGCATCGGTTTTGTGAAGGACGCCAATGGCCGGCGGCGTCTGGCGCGTATCTATAATTTCGAGTTCACCGTCACGGGCGAGACCCGTCACAGCGGGACCATCACGCAGTTTGGCGCCCATAGCGCGCAGATCGAACTGGCGCCCTACCCGTTCGAGGCCAAGGAAGTGCTGCCCAGTGCTGAAGTCATTGAGCTGAGCCAATGGCGTCAGAACCATGCGACTAAAAACCGTCAGTAACGGCAGGCAGTCAGCGCGGCCTGCAATGCAGCCATATCCTGTGGTGTGCTGAAGATCAATTCGATACGTGAGTCGCGGCGCCATTCGCTGGGGTGCCAGGCGAGCGGGCTGTTATCCACAGCGTTGGCCGAGATCCACCCATCACGGCTGTGGATAACCAGTTTGGCGCGGCGCCACTCAAGCGATGTCAGCCACAGGTGCAGACGCTCGGAATCGAATTTCTGGCTCGGGTGCCAGCGCCAACCGATACTCCAACCGCCCTCCTGGGCCTGGCTCAGGCAGATCGGCAATGCCGGATCGCTCCAGATAGCCGGCAATTGAGCCAGCCCCTTGGGCACCTCGACGTTATCCACAGCCTCTTCAGCCTGCGCATTCAAACCTGGCAGTTTGCCGAGCGGCACGTACGCCTGCCGCGTCCAATAAATGCCACGGGCGGGTAGCTGTCGTTCGACGGCCTCGCGTTGCGCAGCATCCAGCCCCTCATCCTTGTTCAACACCAACAGCCCGGCACTGGCCAACGCTTCCTGCTGCGCTGGCGGCAAGGGTTTGCCCGCAGCCAGCGCTTGGGCATCCAGCACCAGCACACAAGGCTGAACCGCAAGCACCGTCTGCCACGGCGCTTCGCGCAACTGCTGGAGCAACTGCGCAGGATGACCCAGGCCCGAGGGTTCGATAAACAACCGATCCGGCTTGGCCTTACGCAGCAACCGGCCCAGGCCTACCTGGAACGGTGCGCCATTCACACAACACAGGCAGCCACCGGCGACCTCCCCCAAGGCAATGCCGTCGTCGTCCTGGGTCAGCAACGCAGCATCCAGGCCGATCTGCCCAAACTCATTGATCAGCACCGCCCAGCGCTCGTTGGCCGGGCGTTGGGCGAGCAGGTGCTTGATCAGGCTGGTCTTGCCAGCGCCCAGGGGCCCGGCAATCACGTGGGTGGGAATGTTCTGCAGCATAAGTGCCATCGTTCGGACCGTGTAGAGCGTTTGATCCTACGCGGTTACGCGAGCCAATCCAGCGTCAGAATCAATCGGCGCTCATCCGCTTTCAGCGCGGGGGAGCGGTGGATCAGGCCGTGGCCTTCGTTGCCATGCCATTTGGTGCCCTTGAGCAGTGCCACTTCACCGCACTGAATCTGCTCAATGCGCTCGCTGGGCTCGGCGTCCGCTTGGCTGAGTTTGCGCCGGTCCATTACCCCTTCACGCAACCACTGGCTGCCGATACCTGCATAGGTGGTGATCAGCCGCACCGGCACATGATCGACGTGAAAACGCGGGCACATGGCTTTATCCAACAATCGCAGACGAACGCCTATGCGCTTGGCGCCGAGCAGACAGGCAAAAGCACTGACCAGCCACGACACATCGGCGACAAAGCCTTCATAACCTTCAAGATCGCGGCAACTGGACGCCAATCCTCGCAAGTTCGGCTTGGCGTCTTCGCTGTTGAGTTCGATCACCATCGAATCAGCCAACGGCTCGTTGAGTGCCACAAGCAAGGCGCCGAACTCAGCGATATGCAGCGGCAACTGGCGCTGCCACAGCGCCAGGTTCACGCCGTCTTCGAGGATGTCGGACAGCACCAGCGGGGTTTCACCGCAGGTCTGGCGAATCACGGGGCGCAGGGGGATAGCCGGTGCCAGCATCAGGCTGCCTCTTCATACCAGGGACCAAACGGATCAGCCAAAAGGCGCCACCCTTCCACGCCAAGGGCCATTTCTTCATCGGTGAGCAAGCACGCATCCAACTCGACGCGCATGTGGGCGAAGTCGATGTTCTGCCCGATAAACACCAGTTCCTGGCGGCAGTCGCCGGTGCTCAGTTGCCAGTTGCCCATAATCGCCGCGACGCTTTCTTGGTCTTGTGGCCATTGGCTTTTCGGTACGAAACGCCACCAGCGTCCGGCAAACCCGTGACGCATCAGGCCGCCTGCCTGGGACCAGCTACCGGCGTCCTGATGCTTGCTGGCCAGCCAGAAAAAGCCCTTTGAGCGCAGCAGTTTGCCGTTCACCCAAGGTCGATCGATAAAGTCGAAGAAGCGTTGCGGATGGAACGGGCGGCGTGCGCGATAGGCCATGGACGCGATGCCATATTCTTCGGTTTCCGGTACATGCTCACCGCGCAGCTCCTGCAACCAGCCTGGCGCTTGGGCCGCACGCTCGAAGTCAAAGCGGCCGGTGTTGAGGATCTTGTGCAGCGGCACCTCGCCCATGACCATCGGGATGATTTCCGCCTGAGCATTGAGGCGCTCAAGGATAGCCATCAGCTCTTCGCGTTCGCTGCTGCTGATCAGGTCGATCTTGCTGATCAAGATGACGTCGGCGAATTCGATCTGCTCGATCAACAGGTCGGTGATTGAACGCTCGTCTTCTTCCCCGAGGGTTTCGCCCCGCGAGGCCAGGCTTTCGGCGGCCTGGTAGTCGAGCAGAAAGTTCATGCCATCGACCACGGTAACCATGGTATCCAGGCGCGCAACATCGGCCAGGCTTTGGTCATTTTCATCGCGAAAGGTGAAGGTTTCTGCCACCGGCAACGGTTCGGAGATACCGGTGGATTCAATCAACAAGTAATCGAACCGACCTTCCTTGGCGAGTTTTCCGACTTCTTCAAGCAAGTCTTCACGCAAGGTGCAGCAGATACAGCCGTTGCTCATCTCCACCAGCTTTTCTTCGGAACGGTTGAGGGTGACGTCACGCTGCACCTCGCTGCCGTCGATGTTGATTTCACTCATGTCGTTGACAATCACCGCCACGCGCAGATTTTCGCGGTTGCGCAGGACATAGTTGAGCAATGTGCTTTTACCGGCGCCGAGAAAGCCGGACAACACGGTAACGGGGAGACGATTGGGCATCAGGTAATCCTCATCAGGGTTGGCCGGTCAAATCGCCCGTTTATGGCGTTCGCGCAGCTCTTCACGTTCTTTGGCTTCGATACACAGGGTGGCGGTGGGACGTAGCAGAAGACGTTGCAGGCCGATGGGTTCGCCGGTTTCGCGGCACCAGCCATATTCGCCACGGGCCAGCAGTTCGAGGGCGTCGTCGATCTTGTCCAGCAGCTTCTTCTCCCGTTCCAGCAGGCGCAGTTGCCATTGGCGCTGCTCTTCGGCGCTGCCCACGTCAGCCGGGTCGCTGTTGGTTTCCTGCTCGCGCAGCACCAGGAATTCGCCTTCGATACGCGCTTGCAGTTCAGTGCGCTGAGCCAACAACAGTTCGCGGAAGAAGCCATGCTGGGCTTCATTCATGTAGTCGGCAGGCGGTTGGGTCAGCAGGTCTTGTTCAGTCATGGGGAGAGGTTCACGGGTCAGGCTGTTTTTCAATGTTATAGTATAACAATACAAATAATCCAATCCCCCCTTGCTCGCTTCGACAAAGAGGGCAATGCTTGAACGCATCCTTGCCCCGAGAAACCTTATGAAATACCTGTTGTGCGCCCTGTTACTGGCAGCGGCAGGGACCGCTTGCGCCCAAGCGCCCAGCCTGCTGGCCAACTGCACGCGCAGCGCCAACCTGCTGGCCTGTGTCGACCCACTGGGCAACGCCTACAGTGTGTCGACCGAGGGCAGAACCACGTATTTGCGCGGTTTCGAGGTGGTCGGCAAACGCTATTGGGCACAGACCAACAGCCGTTATGGGCAACTGACGTTTTTTACTGGTTTGGCGTCAGATGGGGAGGCGTGGGTCGGCTACACGCGGCGCGTGGGTTGGACCACGATCAATCGCTTCTCCAGCTCCGGCGGGGCCAGCGCCAAGTTCACCTGCAGCCGCATTACCGGCTGTTAGGCCTGACCATTCTTTTGTTCCTGCACCCACGCCATGTAGCTGTTCATCGGCGGATTCTTCTGGAAGTAGTTTTTCAGGCCATCGAACAAGCCATCCGCCACCGCCTGTTGATGACGCGCCGTCACCAAGCGCTGGGCGTCTCGGGCATTGGAGATAAAGCCCGTCTCCACCAGGATCGAGGGCACATCCGGTGACTTGAGCACTGCAAACGCGGCCTGTTCCACACGTTTCTGATGCAGGCTGGTAATGCTTTGCAGGCTCCCGAGCACCGAACTGCCCAGTTGCAGGCTTGAGGCGATGGTGGCGTTCATCGACATGTCGAGAATCACGCCGGCCAGCATCGGGTCTTTATCCTTCAGATTGAGCAACGTGGTAGCGCCCAACAGGTCCGCGCCATTTTCGCGCTGGGCCATAAAGCGTGCGGTGGCCGAGGTCGCGCCGCCCTCCGACAGCGCATACACCGACGCCCCTGAAGCGGTGAGGCGCGGCGCTGCATCGGCGTGCACCGAGATAAACATATCGGCCTTGTGCTGACGGGCGATGTCCACACGCTTGCGCAACGGCACGAAGAAATCGTCGTTGCGCACCAGTTTCACGTCAAAGCCCTTCTCGCGCTTCAAACGCCTGGCCAGCAGTTGGGCGATGGACAACACCACGTCTTTTTCGCGCTGGCCCTTGGAGCCGATAGCGCCCGGGTCTTTGCCGCCGTGGCCGGGGTCGACCACCACCATGATGTCGCGCTTCGGATGCGCCTTGCCCTCTGGCGCCACCAAAGGCGCAGGGGCAGCCGAGATCTGACGTGGCGCCTGAGTGGCGCCAGTGAGATCGAGCACCAGGCGATGCCCCTGACCCTCCTGAGGCGGCAACACAAAGCTGGTGAGCCGCATCGGTGCGGCCAGATCGAGCACGATGCGCGTATCCGATTTGCCGAAATGCCCCGAGCGAATCGAGGTGATTCCGGTGTTCTTCAAATCCAGTTGAGAAAAGTCGCCACTGAGCGCCGCGCCGCTCAGGTCGATGATCAGGCGCTCCGGCGCCGTCAGGGAGAAGGTCTTGTACTGCACCGGACCGCTGAGGTCGAACACCAACCGCAGCTTGTCATCTGAGCGCCATAAACGCGCGTTACGAATCTGCGTGGCGTAGGCCGTGAGCGGCAAAACAAAAAAGGGGCTGGCCAAGAGCAGATTGAGAAGCTGACGTCTGTGCATGACAAATACCGCAGATAAAGGAGCGTCCGTACTCGACATGACTGAAAAAAGGCTACGACAGAAAATTCATCGTAGACCCTATTGTTATACTATAACATGTCGAATTATTTCCAACGATGGACCTGCTCATGAACGCGCTGACTCTGCCGGATATCGCCGCGCAGGCTTCACGCCAAGCCTTGCCACTCGACTGGGTCGGCATGTGCGGCATCGCCCTGCCAATCCTGATCGACGGTCAGCGCTTGACCGCCACCGCCGATGCCGGCGTGAGCCTGGATGACGGCACCGCCCGTGGCATTCATATGTCACGCCTGTACCTGGCACTGGAGATGCTCGACCAGCAGCCCCTCACGCCTGCACTTCTGCGCAATGTACTTCAGCGTTTTCTCGACAGTCATGAAGATTTATCTAAGAACGCCTACCTGCGTCTGCACACGAATTTGCTGTTGAAACGCCCGGCGCTGGTCAGCCCCTTAGCTGGCTGGAAAGGCTACCCAGTCAGCATCGAAGCGCGCCTGGAAAACCAGATGTTCCACGTGGAACTAAAAATTAACGTTACTTATTCCTCAACTTGCCCCTGTTCCGCTGCCCTGGCCAGGCAGTTGATTCAGCAGCAATTTCTCGAAGACTTCGCCGACACGCCGTTGCAGCATGAAGACGTACTGACCTGGCTCGGTAGCGCAGACGGCATCGTCGCCACACCCCACAGCCAGCGCAGCAGCGCGCAGTTGCACGTACACCTGCGAGGCGAGCAACTGGCGCTGACCGACATCATCAACGACGCCGAAGCTGCTCTCGGCACCGCCGTACAAACCGCTGTGAAACGTGCGGACGAACAAGCCTTCGCCCTGGCCAACGGGCAGAACCTGATGTTCTGCGAAGACGCCGCCCGCCGTCTGAACCTCGCCTTGAAACGCTCGGATGCCGTCAACGCCTTCCACCTCAAAGTGATCCACGCCGAAAGCCTGCACGCGCACGATGCCGTGGCTGAAAGCCGCTGGACGAGACACCCTGAATGATCACCTGCAACGCTTTGCGCTGGGGCGCCCCCGGACAACCACTCACACCCGCCATAGATCTCATGCTGGAAAAAGGTAGCCTCACCGGCGTAATTGGTCCCAATGGCTGCGGCAAAAGTAGCCTGCTCAAAGTCATCGCCGGCCTGCAAAAGCCGCTGGCTGGCAAGGTGGTCGTCGATGTTCCACGCCGGGGCGGCCTAGCGTTCCTGCCTCAGCAGCAACACCTTGACCGCCAATTTCCCATTAGCCTGCAAGAACTGGTCGCCGCCGGTTTCTGGGGCACCCGACTCCCCCCGCAACAACGCAATCAGCGCCTGCAAGCAGTGCTGGAAGACTGGTGCCTCAGCGGCCTGGAACAGCGCCCGCTGATGGCGTTGTCCGGCGGCCAATTGCAACGCGCCCTGCTCGCCCGCATGAGTTTGGCCGATTCGCCGGTGTTGCTGCTCGATGAACCCCACGCAGCCCTCGATGAGGACGGCCAGACGCTGTGCTGGAAACATATCCACGCCTGGCATGCCGAAGGCCGCACGCTGGTCATCGTTTGCCACGATTTGGCGTCCGTACGCCACCACACCGAGCAAGTGCTGCAAATCAAAAACACCGGTTGTGTGTTCGGCCATAGCAAAGAGCTGATCCGCCCGCAGCCCCAGATGCAGGTGGCCTGATGCACTTCGCCGCCCACTTATGGATGCCCTTCCTCGACTTCGTCTTTATGCGCCGCGCACTGATCGGCGGACTTGTACTCGCGTGCAGCACTGCCCCGCTGGGTGTCTTCCTGATCCTGCGCCGCATGAGCCTGATCGGTGACGCCGTGGCCCACGGCATCCTGCCCGGCGCTGCGCTGGGTTTCTGGTTCGCCGGGCTCAGCCTGCCGGCGCTGACCATCGGCGGCCTCGGCGCCGGCCTGAGCATGGCTGGCCTCTCCGCTTGGATCACTCGCCGTACCGGCCTGCGCGAAGACGCCAGCCTCGCCGCCATCTACCCCATTTCCCTTGCCGCTGGCGTACTGATCCTCGGCCTCGCCGGTAAACGCCTGGATCTTTTGCACTTGCTGTTCGGCTCTGCCTTGGCCGTCGACGCAACCACCCTTACCGGAATGCTCTGGGTGTCCGGGTTCAGCCTGGTCGCCATGGGACTGATCTACAAACCACTGCTGCTGGACACCCTCGACCCGCTGTTCCTGCAAACCGTCAGCCGCCTTGGCCCGCTGGCCCATGGGCTGTTTTTAACCCTGGTGGTGCTGAACCTGGTGATCGGTTTCCAGGCCATCGGCGCGTTGATGGTGGTGGGTCTGATGATGTTACCCGCCATCGCTTCACGTTTCTGGAGCCGGCGCCTGCCGGTGTTGATTGCGGTGTCGGCGGTGCTGGGATGCCTGTCGGTATGGCTTGGTTTGTTGTTGTCGTTCTACTACTCACTGCCCAGCGGCCCGGCGATTGTGCTGGTGGCTGGCGCTGGGTACCTGCTGTCCGTGGTCTTCGGTCCGGTGCACGGTTTGATGCGCCGCCCGCCCCTGCTTACATCCCAATGAGGTGTCTCCCGATGCGCGCTCTACTCGTGCTGTTCAGCCTGCTGCTGCCGCTGTCGATGGCCCAGGCCGCCGACAAACTCCAGGTGGTCACCAGCTTCAGTATTCTCAATGACATTACGCACCAGATCGGTGGCGACCACATTCAGATCAGCAACATGGTCGGCCCGGATGCCGACGCCCACACCTACGAGCCCACACCGGACGATGCCAAGGCGCTGCTCAAGGCCAAGCTGATCATCAAGAACGGCCTCGGTTTCGAACCCTGGCTGGACCGCTTAGTCACCAGTACCGAAACCAAAGCCACGGTGGTCACCGCCAGCAAAGGCGTGATCTCCCACACCATGGAAGAGGATGGCGAAACCATCCCCGACCCGCACGCTTGGCATAACCTGGCCAACGCTGAAATCTATGTGAACAACATCACCAAGGCGCTGGTGGCTGCCGACCCGGCCAACAAGGCCGACTACCTGCGCAACAGCCAAACCTACCTGAAAGAAATCTACCGCCTGCTGGCCGAAGCCAAGACCAAGTTCAGTGCTCTGCCCCCAGGCAACCGCCGCATCGTCACCTCCCATGACGCTTTCGGTTACTTGGGCCAGGCCTATGGCATTCAGTTCCTCGCCCCCCAAGGCCTGTCTACCGAACGTGAACCCTCTGCCGCTGAAGTCGCTGCGCTGATCACACAGATCCGCAAAGACAAGGTCAAAGCCGTGTTCATGGAAAACATCAAGGACTCGCGCCTGCTCAAGCAAATTGCCGACGAAAGCGGCGCGCAGATCGGCGGCACGCTGTACTCCGACGCCCTCGCCGCCGAAGGCCCGGCCAGCACGTTTACAGGGCTGTTCGAATACAACCTCAACACCTTGTGCGCCGCCCTGAGCAAGCCATGAACCTGAGCATGCTCGAACTGGAAGGGGCTGCCAAAGGCAGTCGCTTCCCACTCAAACCGGTACTCGATGCCCTGCCATGGAACAGCGATGGCCTGATTGCCGCCATCGCCCAGCAACACAGCAGCGGCGAGGTGTTGATGCTGGCCTGGATGAACCGCCGGGCCCTCACCGAAACCCTCACTACCGGGCAAGTTTGCTACTGGTCACGCTCGCGCCAGCAACTGTGGCGCAAAGGTGAACGCTCCGGTCACTGGCAGCAGTTGGTGGAAGCACGCCTGGATTGCGACGGCGACGCGGTGCTGCTGATCGTCAACCAACTCGGCCCGGCTTGCCACACAGGCCGGCCCACCTGTTTCTACAACGCCATTGATGGCGACTACGTCCACATCATCACGGAGCCCAGCGCATGATCCGCAAGAACCCTTCCGGCGATCTGCCAGTGATTGCCGAATCGGCCTACGTCGACAAGACCGCCATCATCTGCGGCAAGGTCATCATTGGCGAGAACGTCTTCGTCGGCCCGTATGCGGTGATCCGCGCAGACGAAGTCGACGCCAGCGGCGCCATGGATCCGATCACCATCGGTGCCAATTCCAATATTCAGGACGGCGTGGTCATCCACTCCAAATCCGGCGCGGCAGTGACCATCGGTGAGTTCACCTCCATCGCCCACCGCTCCATCGTCCACGGCCCGTGCTCAGTTGGCGACCGCGTATTCATCGGTTTCAACAGCGTGCTGTTCAACTGCGCCGTGGGCGATGGGTGCGTGGTGCGCCATAACTCGGTGGTCGACGGTCGTGATTTACCCGCCGCGTTCTACGTGCCCTCCACCACCCGCATCGGACCGAATACCGACCTGTCACAATTCCCACCGGTGAGCGTCAGCGCCTCGGAGTTTTCCGAAGACGTGGCACTTACCAACGTCGACTTGGTGCGCGGTTACAAAGCCCTGCAAAACGAGTTCTAAGCCATGAGCCGCCTGCTGATCCGCAACGCCCGCCTGGTCAACGAGGGCCAGATTTTCGACGCCGACGTGCTGGTCGCCAATGGCCGCATCGAAAAGATCGCCAGCAGCATCACCGGCTGTAACGCGCCACTGGCCATCGACGCCAAGGGGCAATGGCTACTGCCGGGCATGATCGACGACCAGGTGCACTTTCGTGACCCCGGCGCGCCGGACAAAGGCAGTTTCTACAGTGAGTCCCGCGCGGCCGCGGCTGGCGGCATCACCAGTGTGATGGACATGCCCAACACCAACCCGGCCACCCTGAACCTGGAGGCGCTGGCCGATAAAAAACGCCGCGCGGCCCTGCACTCGGTGGTCAACTACGGCTTTCACTTCGGGGTAAGTAACGACAATCTCGACATCGTCGCCGCCCTCGACCCCTGCGAGGTGGCGGGAGTCAAAGTGTTCATGGGCGCGTCCACCGGCAATATGCTGGTGGACGACCCACGGATCCTGGAGCGTCTGTTTGCCGAAGTCCCGACCATCCTCCTGGCTCACTGCGAACACACGCCCAGTATCCAGGCCAACGAGCGGCGCTTGCGCGAGCGTTTCGGCGATGACATCCCCGCCGTCGCGCACCCCCTGATCCGCGACGCCGAGGCCTGCTATCGCTCGTCCTCTTTCGCGGTGGAGTTAGCCCAGCGCCACGGCACGCGCCTGCATGTGCTGCACCTCACCAGCGCGCGCGAATTGGCTCTGTTTGAAGACAAGCCCCTGGCACAAAAACGCATCACCGCTGAAGTCTGTGTGCACCACTTGCTGTTCGATGACCGGGACTATCACCGCCTCGGCCATCAGATCAAATGCAACCCGGCGATAAAGACCCGCGCCGACCGCGACGCGTTGCGCCAGGCGTTATTGAATGATCGTTTGGATGTGATTGGCACAGACCACGCGCCGCATACCTGGGCGCAAAAACAACTGGCTTATCGCGAAGCGCCGTCGGGATTGCCCCTGGTGCAACATGCGCTGCCGGCGTTACTGGAGCTGGTGGCAGACGGGCTGCTGTCGCTGGCCACGCTGGTCGCGAAGACCAGCCACCGGGTCGCCGACCTGTTTGCTATCCCGGACCGTGGTTATCTGCGTGAAGGGTATTGGGCCGACCTGGTGCTGATCAAACCCGAGCCCGAAGGTAAGCCGGTCAGGGATGAGCCGATTCTTGCCCGCTGCGGCTGGACGCCCTTTGCAGAGCGCAGCTTTCGCCACAGCGTCAGCACCACCCTGGTCTCCGGCCACCTGGCCTGGCACAACGGCAAGGTGGTCGACAGCTGCCAGGGTTTGCCGCTGCACTTTCTGCGTTAAGCGCGTGGTTTGACCGTACCGCAATCGTTGCCCAGCCACTGGGCGTGAGTGTCCAGGCTGCCCTTCTGCTGAATGCCGGTGGCATTGAAGGTGCCGTTGACGGTCGTGGTGAATTCTTTCTGGCTTTGGAAAGTGGCGACTCCGGTGCCCTGAGCTTTCGGGCAGCTGAAACGGAATTTCCACTGGTTGCCGGTTTTGTCGGTCACTTCCTGTTTGCAGCCCGATTGCGGGTCGGTCAAAGGGATTGAGTCCGAGGCGACCTGGGCTGGAGTGAGGCACACCTGCACGCCTTTACCTGCCATGGTGATGCCCTGCTTTTCGAGCATCGCGCGCTGTTCGGGGGTCATCTGTTGCTTGAGCTGACCGAGGATCAGCGACAGGTCCGGCAGGTCCTGGTTATCGACTTTCATATTGCTGGTGGTCAATTCCCACAAGCCCGGCGCCAGCATCTGCGCCTGCGCTGCCACCGGCAACGACAAACCAACAACCATGGATAAACAGAGCAGACGAGCATTCATCGGGTAACTCCTGGGCAATTGTGGGCGTTAGACGCTGCAAAGGCGCCAGTGTTGCACGCCAAATAAAATAGCGACATTCGCAGCCGAACATGGTCTGTTAGGCATTGGATTGTCTGGAGTACTGTCGTCCATGGATTTCTTTGGCCCGCACCTGCTCGCCTACTTCATCGCCACGCTGCACTTTCTCGGGACTCTCGCCGCGATCCACGCGGTGCTGACCGTCAGGACCGCTCAAGGCTCGATAGCTTGGGCCTTGTCGCTGATGTTCATGCCCTATCTCACGTTGATCCCCTACCTGATTTTTGGCCGCAGCACCTTCGACGCGTATATCCAAGCGCGGCGCCAGGCCAATCAGGAAATGCACACCGCCATCACCGCGCTGAACTGGCGTCCTTGGGTTGAGGAGGCGCTCGCTGCGCGCAACTCCAGTGCTTACGCCTCGTTGCGCGCCATGCCCAAACTGGGTCGCATGCCGTGCCTGGCCAACAATGAAGTACGCCTGCTGATCAATGGCGACGCCACCTTCAGCGCGATCTTTGAAGCCATTCGCAACGCCAAAACCGCTGTGTTGTTTCAGTTTTTCATCATTCATGACGATGAACTTGGCCGCCAATTACATACGCTGCTGAAAGAAAAGGCTGCCCAAGGCGTGGCTATCTACGTGCTCTACGACCGCATTGGCAGTCACGCCCTGCCCCATCGCTACGTGCAATCACTGCGCGACGCCGGCGTGCAGGTCAAGGCCTTCGCCACCCGCAGTGGATGGCTCAACCGCTTCCAGGTCAACTTTCGCAACCATCGCAAAATCGTGGTGGTGGATGGCATCACCGGGTTTGTCGGCGGGCATAACGTGGGTGATGAATACCTGGGCAAAAAACCGCCATTGGCGCCATGGCGCGACACCCATGTACAGGTCACCGGTCCCGTGGTGGCGTGCCTGCAGGAGTCGTTTGCCGAAGACTGGTTCTGGGCCGCGCGCGAACTACCGCCGCTGATCCTACCGGACACCTATCCCGAAGATGGCGTGCTCTGCCAATTGCTCGCCAGCGGTCCGGCCGATCCGTATGAAACCTGTTCGCTGTTTTTCGTCGAGGCCATCCACGCAGCGACCGAGCGGGTATGGATCACCAGCCCGTATTTCGTCCCCGATGAAGCGGTGTTTGCCGCCCTGCGCCTGGCGGTACTACGCGGAGTGGATGTGCGCCTGCTGCTGCCGTCGCGGCCGGATCACCGCATTGTGTATGCCGCCTCCAGCCTCTACGCCATCGAAGCCGTGCGCGCCGGAGTGCGGGTGTTCCGCTACACGCCGGGCTTTCTGCATCAGAAGGTGGTGTTGGTGGACAGCGAGATCAGCGCCATTGGCAGTGCCAACATGGACAACCGTTCGTTTCGGCTGAATTTTGAAGTGATGCTGCTGACCGTCGATGAAGCCTTCGCCCAGGAGGTGGAGCATATGCTGCTCGATGACTTCGCGCAGGCCCATGAAGTCAGCCAGGAAGAAAGCCGCGAAACACGGCGCCTGCAACAACTTGGGATGCGTGTGGCGCGCTTGATCTCACCAATCCTTTAACCAGACAACACAAAACAAAATGTGGGAGGGGGCTTGCTCCCGATAGCGGGGGGTCAGTCAACGGGTGGCGACTGATATACCGCTATCGGGAGCAAACCCCCTCCCACAGTTGGATCTCCACCTTTCTGGAACATCAGATCAGCGATAGATGTCTTCCCGCGTCCACGGCAGTTCATGGCTGCCATCCGCGTGAGGCTTCACCGCGAGGATCTGGTGCAGGTTGATCCAACCCCGTGCAAACGCATAGGCGCAACCGGCCAGGTACAACCGCCAGATACGCAACGCCTGTTCTGGCACCATCTTGGCCGCCGCTTCCAGGTTGTCCTCCAGTCGCTCACTCCAATGGTCCAGGGTTCGGGCGTAGTGCAGGCGCAGGCTTTCGACGTCGACGACTTCCAGCCCGACTTCGCTGATCTCGGCGGTCATCATTGCCAAGTGTGGCAACTCACCGTTCGGGAACACGTACCGCTCGATAAACTCCCCGGCGCCACGGCCCACCGGGCGGCCATCGGTGTGCTTGGCGGTGATGCCATGGTTCATCACCAGGCCGCCTTCACGCACCGCACCGAACAGGGTCTGGCAGTACTGCGCCAGGTTGGCGTGGCCGACGTGTTCGAACATGCCCACGCTTACGACTTTGTCGAATCGGCCGTCCTGGGGTAGATCACGGTAGTCCAGCAGTTGCAGGTCGATCTGGTCTTCCAGTCCCTCGGCTTTGACTCGCTCGCGAGCCAATACCAACTGCTCTTTGCTCAGGGTGATGCCAAACACTTTCACCCCGAACTCCCGCGCCGCAAACCGCGCCAGCCCGCCCCATCCGCAACCGACGTCGAGCAAATACTCCCCCGCCTGCAAGCGTAGCTTGCGGCACAGGTGGCGGAATTTGTCTTGTTGGGCCTGGTCGATGGATTCGCTGCCGGTTTCGAAATAGCCGCAGGAGTACGCCATGTCCTGATCCAGCCACAGCTGATAGAACTCATTGGACAGGTCGTAGTGGTAGGAAATCGCCGCTGCATCCGTGGCCTTGTCGTGGATCGAGCGCACCGGATGACTGTCGCCGTCGCCCTCGATCAAGGCATGACTCAGCTCATCACAGACCCGGATCACTTCGCTGATGGAACCTTCCAGCTCCAGTTTGCCCTCGACGAAGGCTTCGCCCAGTGAGTCGAGTGTGGGATGGGTCAGTTGCGAGACGACCGTGGGGTCCTTCACCACGATGGTCACACTGGGCTCTGGGCCCAAGTTGAATTCATGGCCGTCCCAGAGTCGCAGACGCAGCGGTAGCTGAAGATTCTGTAAGGCCGGTGGAAGTTGCGCGAGCATGAGTAGTCCCCCCTTGTTTCAGACGTCTGAACTGAGGGTAGACCATCCCAATAAAAGTAGGAGGCTATCGATTTGATAACCCTCTTCTATGGAGCTCGGCGTTGGAGCAAACCGTCCTGGACCCACTGTTTCAGCCATGTAACAGCCTGCAGCGGCGCACCCTCTGCATAAGTGACTGCTAGCTGCTCACACAGTTCTGCGAAGGTCCAACCGGTCGTCACCATACCGGCCAATGCTAAGGCTTCCGCAGGTTCCAGGCTGCGGTAATGGCACACATGATGAAGGCGCCATACCAGGCAGATCTGCGCCAGGTCCAAGGTGTAGCTGCCTGGGAAATCCGCCCCATCTTTGCTGGCACGCCAGATGCCCACGCTGTTGAAGTGACACAGTCGCTGCTGCACGGACGGTGTCAGGGCAACCTGCAAATCCGGCCAGTCCTCGGGCGGCAGGAGCGCCATGTCATTCAGGGACAGCGGCTGACCCTGCGGCGCATCGAAGGCCAGGGTAAAAGCCCACTCCAACTTAGCCAGCTCTGCCAGCGGTGCACTTTGTTCGGCCACGAGGTGCTCGTGGATAAACGCCGGCAACCGTTCGCCAAACCAACGCAAGCTGTAATGGGCCGACGGATAACGGCGTACATAAGCGTGGGTCAGCGCCGCAAACTCATCATCCCCCAGCCAATAGAGGATGGCGCTGAAGTCGTGCCGCAGTACTTCCTGCAACCGCGCGATATAGGCGTTGTGATAGATCGCCAGGCCCGTGTCTACGTCCAGCGTCGGCCCGCCCAATAAAGTGGCGGCAAAGCCACTGTTGGCGTCGGGGGTTTGGGCTAATAAATGCTGTTCGAAGGCCAACTGCCAATCGGTCAGGCGCATACCGCTCTCCTGGCCAAGGCGGTGGCGCCCAGTTCGCGGGCCTTGCTCAACTCGGTGAGCAGCTCTTCGAACGGCGGAAAATGGTCATCGCGCTCCAACAGCGTCGACACAGGCCCCCCGTGCTCCAGGGTCTGTTGGTACAGCGCCCACACCGGATCACATACCGGATGGTCGTGGGTATCGACCACGTAGTCGCCATAGTCCATATGCCCCGCCAAATGCAGCTGGCGAATGCTCTCGGGCGGCAGGTTGCGGATAAAGGTCCAGGCATCAAAGCCATGGTTGCGAGAGCTGACGTACACATTATTGACGTCCAGCAACAACTGGCACCCCGACAGATGAGCCAAGGCGTTGAGGAATTCCCACTCGGTGAATTCATCTGCCTTGGAACGCACGTAACTGGAGACGTTTTCCAGCACCAGCGGGCGCTGCAACACGTCCTGCACTTGGCGAACGCGGCTGGCGACGTGATAGAGGCTTTCTTCGGTGTAAGGCAGAGGCAGCAGGTCGTGCAACTGGTGCGCACTGCCGCGGCTCCAGCACAGATGATCGGAAACCCACGCCGGGTGAATACGCTCGGCGAGCTGTTTGATCTGCTTGAGGTAATCGATATCGATGGCGTGGGGCCCGCCGATGGACAGGGACACCCCGTGCATCACCAGGGGATAGCGCTCGGCTATCGCGTCCAGGAAGTACAAGGCTTTACCGCCCTGCACCAGATAATTCTCGGAGATCACTTCGAACCAATCCACGGCCGGCGATTGTTCAAGGATCTGCTGGTAGTACTCACTGCGTAAACCCAGGCCGTAACCCAGACTTGGAAGGGAAGCGGACATGGCTGACTCCTGGGGAAAGTGTGTCCGCAGCGGAGGGGGGCTGCCGCTGCGGTTGCACTCGTTTGCCGGTTATTCGCCGACTTTGCCGCCAGCCGCGTCACAGGCTGCCTTGGTCATAGCCTTGAAGCCGTGGCCCTTGCACTCTGCCTGGCCTTTGCAGGCGTTTTCAGCGGTCTTGCAGTCGTTCATGCCCTTGCAGGAGGTTACGCCGTAGCAATGCACTGGCGCGTCTGCGGCTTGTACCTGGGTGGCGACACCAGCAAACATGGTAGCGGCGGCCATCGCGAAAGCGGCACCAGCAGCAGCGGATTTAATGTTCATTGTTGTATTCCTCATGATCAGTAGTGGCGTCGGTCTGAACGGATTGTTCAGTCTCGACACACCACTAGAGTGAGGCCCCCCACCGGCGTTACAGCGGTGCGCAAATATTGCTGAAAATTATTCGTCGAGTTTCAAAAGCGGCTCGTGGAAGCGTAGCAAACGCCCGGCGTTACCCAGCACCAGCAACGTGCTGAGGTTGTGCAACACTGCCGCGATCATTGCCCCTGCGGCCCCCAACCAGCCAAATGCGGCGAACACCACAATCGCCAGCGTCCAGCCCAGACCGATGATCACATTGACCTGCAACGTGTGCCGACACTGGCGACTCAAGCGCACACAGGTGCCGAGGCGGCGCAGGTCGCTGCCGATCAGCACCACGTCCGCCGATGCCAGCGCGATGTCCGCCCCGCCCGCCCCCATTGCCACGCCCACCACGCCGGCCTTGAGCGCCAGGGAGTCATTGATCCCGTCGCCGACCACCATTGGCCGAAAGCCGCTGCCGATTTCGCCCAGCACGCGGTTGAGCTTGTCCTCAGGCAACGCCTGGGCTTCGACATCGCTGATGCCCACGTCCAAGGCCAAGCTGTCGGCCACGCTTTGACGGTCGCCGGTCAGCAGCAATTGGCGGCCCAGGCCCAGCTCACGCAATTCTTGCAGCGCCTGGCGGGCTTCCGGCTTGACGCTGTCAGCCAGCAACAGCCAGGCGAGAAATCGCCCGTTCAGGGCCAGCCCGGCAATCGGGCCGTCATGGTTGGGCACGCCCGTGGTGGCAATGCCCAACTGCTCGAACAACTCCGGACGCCCAAGGGCCGCTTCGCCCTGCTCGGTCTGCGCCACCACGCCGAGGCCCTGGCGTTCGCGGATGTCGGTCAGCATCAACAGTTGTTGCTGGGTAGCCAACCCCGCCAGCGCGCGGCTGACTGGGTGACTGCTCGCCGAGCCCAGGCTGGCCGCCAGATTCAGCAACGCCTGCCGGTCCGGCTCAAGGGTTTCGATGGACTGTAATCGCAGCGTGCCAAAGGTCAGGGTGCCGGTCTTGTCGACCACCAGCGAGGTCAAGTCCGCCAGCTCTTCCAGGAACGCCGAGCTGCGAATCAGAATCCCATGGCGCGCCGCCACGGCAATCCCGGCAATCGCCGTGGCAGGTGCCGACAACACCAACGCACAGGGGCACGCCGCCACCAGCACGGCGAGCATCGCCTGGGCGTCATTGGTCACAAACCAGGTGACCGCCGCCAGCAGCAGCACCAACACCATATAACTGCCCGCATAGCGCTCCAGCAGTCGCGTGATCGGCGGCTTGGACCGCTCGGCGTTCTGCATCAGCGCGATGACCTTGCCCAAGGTCGACTCGTTGCCGGTGCGCGTCACTTCAAGGCGCAGCAGACCGTCGAGGTTGATCGCCCCGCCAAACACCTGCACGCCGACGCTGGCTTCCAACGGCACCGACTCACCGGTGATCGGCGCCGTGTCCAGACTCGCCTGGCCCGACAACACCACACCATCGGCGGGCACACGGTCACCGGCGCGCACTTCCACGATATCGCCGGTGTTCAGCGTGCCGTTGTCCACTTCAACAATGCTGCCGTCGGCCTGCACCAACCGCGCATGACTGCGAGTCAGTTTGCCCAGAGCATGGATCGCTTCCTGGGAACCGATCACGCTGCGCTCTTCCAGCACATGCCCAAAGATCATGATGATCGGCAGCAACGCAGCCGTCAGCAGATCCCCCGTAGCCCAGGCGCCAAGCATGGCCAAGGCGATAAGTTGATCGGTAATGCCATGCAGGCTGGGAAACCGCAGGCTGTACCACGCCGAACGCATCACCGGCACGGCCACCAGCAGTGATGCCACACCCAGTAATAGCTGACTGACGCCAGTCTGGTCCGGCGCCAGCCAGCGCCACACCAGGCCCAGCACGAGTAATCCCAAGGCCAGCATGGCCAGGGTCAATTGCCGGGCAGCGCTGCGCTGCTCGGCGGACGTCAACATAGGTGCGCTCATTGCTCGGCTCCCTGGATGATCAAGCGGGAGTCGTCTTTAGGGTCGACCGTGGTCACGGAGCCCGCCTGGCCGAGAATCTTCGGCAAGCGCTCGCGGTACAGACGCAGAAGCAAACCCGGGTCTTTGACCTGGGCGAGGCTGGCGACGGTGGCGGTTTGCGCCTGGGCGTTGGCCAAGCGTTCGCTGGCCTGGGCGTGGGCAACCTGCACCACACGGTCAGCTTGCTGATTGGCGGTTTGGGTGAGCTTTTCCGCTTCGGTGCGCGCATTGGCCACCGCTTTATCGGCTTGCTGACTGGCCGTCAGCACCGCATTGAACGCATTCACCGCCGGGCCCGGCAGGCTCGACTGCACATCGACACGGGTGACTTCGATCCCCAAGCCCAAGCCGCTTGAGGTCAACTCCGCCAGCCGCTTATTGATGCCTTGCACCAGGTCACCGCGCAACCGTTCACGACGCTCGGCGGCGCTATTGTCGGCGCCGATCAGTTCCGGGCGCGCCACCAGAATCGTGTCCAGGTCCCGCGCCGCCGTCAGGGCCACGGCGCTGCGCGTGACCAGGCGATCCAAGGCCGGCAACACATGCTCGCCCTGCAATACAAAGGAATACGGTTCGGTGACCTTATAGAACACCCGCACATCCAGCTGCACCACTCCGGCATCCCCGGTCAGCAGGTAGCCGGAGCCGGCCATGGCATCGCTCAAGGGCGTGGCGAAACTGGCCACGCGGTCAGCCTGCACCGCCGCCTCCGAACGCAGCAGGTTTTCCACCCGCCGCTCGATCACCCGATCGGCGGCCGGCAGCAACACCACCTGCTCAAATGGCTGCGGCCAGGCCAATAGCAAGCCAGCATTCTGAATACGGTCGAGGGCGCCGAAGTGCAGCACCACGGCGCGGTTCTGCGGGTCGATCTGGCGCACATTGGAAAATGCCCAGGCCAATGCCGCCAACACAGTCACCGCGTACAGCGCCATGAACGTCAGGCGCCCGGCCTGAATCCATGGGCTGTCCGGGCTGTCACGCTCGGTCATGGCTGGACGTCCTTCGGTCCGTCCACCAGCGCACGGAATGGTGCGGCGTCGGTGCGCAGGATGATCTTGGTGCCCGGCGTCACCACCGTGCCCAAGGTATCCAGCGAGCGCAGCAAGTTGTACAGCTGGGGATTACCCGCGTAGGCCCGCCCGTAAATCTGCGCGGCCTCGACACGCGATTGCGCTTCGATATCGGCGGCTTTCACCGTGGCGTCGGCCTGCACGATGCGCGCGTCGCGCTCGGCGGCGGAACGGATTTGGGCCGCTTCGCGCTTACCCACGGCAGTGCGTTCGGTGGCGATGGTTTCGCGCTCGGCACGCATGCGGTCGACGGTGGCGGTCAGCGTCACCGAGGGCAACGTCAGCCGCTCGATACCGACTTGGGCCACGCGTACGCCGTAGGTAGTGAGCAATTGTTGATCAATTTGCTGGCGCAACTGCGCCTCGAAATCGGCGATACGTACCTGGCTGGCGTCGGTATTGATCAGGCTGGACAGGTCAAAACTGGCCGCCGTGGTTTCCAGTGCCGAGCCGACGAAAGTGCGAATCTGCCGCGCCGCCTCATCCGGCTGGTTCTGCACCGCACGCATAAAGCGCTGCACATTGTCGGCATCGCCCTGCACCTGCCACGCCACATAGGCCTGCACGATGATGCGCAAGCCATCGCGGGTGCCCACGTCCTGCAAGCCGCTGGAGGTGGTGCGCAGGCGCAGGTCCACCGGGATCGCCGCTTCGAACGGCGCCGGCCAGCGCCAACCAAGGCCCGGCTCCAGCAACACCCGCGACGGGTTGCCGAACCGCGTAATCACCGTGGCTTCGCCGGACCGCACTTGCACCAGGCTTGCCGCAGCGACCGCAAACAATACGAGCAACACGGCCCAGCCCATACGCCGCCAAGGGAATGGGCCAGCAGCGTGCTCATCACCGTGATGGTGGTGGCCGTGATGATGGTGATGACCGTGATCGTGAGAATGAGCGCTCAACAGACAGACTCCTTATTGAACGGCTTTACGCGGCACCGAGGGATCGGCCGGCAAGGTAAAAGAACGCAGATCGATCGTCGGTGCGCCATCGGCGCCCAGGCGATGATCCAGAATCAGCAGTTTGGCGTGGGCCAGGCCCTGGCTGAGTTGGCCAAGGTACTGCTCCAACACGAAGGCCTGACCCGCACTGGCATAGGCCTTTTGTTCGGCGGCGAAACGCAGGTCGGCCGCCTGTGCGCCAGCATTCACTTCATGGGCCATGGCCGTGGCTTGATCGCGGGCAATGCTGGCTTGCAACAGGGCCTGGTTGGTCTGCTCACTGGCGGCTCCGCGCTCGCGGGAGATCAGGGCCTGAGCACCGATCTGCGCAGCTTGCACGCCGTGATAGGCGTTGGCGGCACCGGCCGGTGGGTGGATGGCTTCCACAACGGTGGCGAGGATTTCCACACCGCTGTGGAGTTTCTGCAGATCCGCCTGCACCGCGCGCCCCACTTCGTCAGCCAGGCTGGTGCGTTGTTCGCCGAGCAATTCGTCGAGAGTGCGCGAAGCAAAGTCGTGCACGAGGATGCGGCTGGCGGTGCTGCGGATCAGGGTCGGTACATCCGCGCTGTTATACGTAGCCGACAGCGCGGCCTCGTCGGTAAGGCCAATGCGGTAGACGAAGCGCACATCCATATTGACGATCTGGAAGCCCTGCTTATCGCCGCTGCTGCTGGCGATGACTTGGGATTTGTCATTCACATGGCTGGCGTCCCACAGTCGATTGGCTATCAACGGCGCCGGACCTTCCGCAGGTGTCAGCTCGGGCGAAGCAGTTTCGCTGACGCTGGTGGCCAATTCATGCACCACGCCGTTTTCCACTTTAATGACGCGACCCAATGGCCAAGGCAACCCGGCATGCAGGCCGGGGCCGAAGACTTGCACCGGTTTGCCGAAGCGTTCATAGATCCCACGGCCTTGCAGGGGCACTTCATGCACACCGGTCAGCGCCCAACCGATCGCCAGCACCACCAGCGCCACCGGAAAAAATGCGCGGCGCATGTAGGTAAAGGCCCAGATCTGACGCAGGTCAATGCCGAAGCGGTTGTGCAACTCGTGCTGCAACGCCAGCAACGGTTGTGGCGGCCAGCGCAGCAAACCCGCGATAAAACTTTGCGCCATCAGGCGGGGTTCAAGATGCGGTTGGCGCGGGCTGAACAATGACAACGCGCCCCTGAGCAGAAACTCCGCCGCCACCAGTGCCGGCAGCAGGCCAATCAACACCGCCAGACGCAACGGCCACACGGACTCGGCACCGGCAAACAGCAGGCAAATCGCGCTGACCACCAGGCAACTGATCGCCACTCGGCTCAACTGCGCCAGTTGCGAAGCTTCCGGCCATTGCGCGGCGGTTTCCTGGGCCAGGCGACGTTCGAACACCAGCAAGCCAAACGCCAGGGCCAAGGCCAACGCGGCGCCAATACTGGCGGACTGACCTACAGCCGAAGCCGGCAACGCCAGGTTCCAGAATTCGATAACGCTAACCAGCGCGAGCAGCGACCAGCCGCCAAGCCACAACACCGGCGCGCCAATCTGCTTGCCAAAGCGCCCAACCAGCCGCGCGTACCCGCCCGTTTGCTCAACCGGTACTTCAACCGCGGGTTCCTCCAGCGCCTGGGCGCGCCAATCGGCCACCCACCACGCCGACTGTAAACCCGCCACCAGCACCAGCAACGCGCAGGCGCTGTTGATCAATACCACCGGCCAGATCGACAGCGGCGCAAACAAGGCGACAAACAGCGCCAGCACCCAACCGGCGACGGCCAGCACTGTCAGGCTGATACCGGCCTGACGCAATCGACGGGCATGGAACTGCCCCTGTTGAAAGCGCGCGAGGCCTTCTACAGAAGCGCCGTCAGCTTCTAGATCCACTTGCATCCCAACACGCCCGTCTGTACACAATTCGTTACGATATAACACGCGACGTGAAATTTTTGTTCGTCAAAAAGCGCTTTTGAACACGATACACATCCCCTGTGACAGGGGGCTTGCTCCCGATAACGACCTGTCAGTTGGTGCCTGTGCTGGCTGATCCATCGCCATCGGGAGCAAGCCCCCTCCTACATTTGTTTCTCAGTGCTCTCCAGAGCGTGACTAAACCCCCATAAACACGAGCCATCACTGGTAGATCTCATGATTAATCGGCACACTCCAAACCAGTTTTTCGCGGGCTCACGGACAAGGAAGCGTCACCCCCCATGATTTCGATCTATCAGCTCAAACCGCGTTTTCAAAACCTGCTGCGTCCTCTCGTGCAGCGCCTCTACGACAACGGCACCACCGCCAATCAAATCACCGTTCTGGCCGGAGTGATTTCCCTGCTGGTGGGCCTGCTGATTGCCAGCTTCGCCCAACACCTCTGGCTGTTTGCGTTGATCCCGCTGTGGATGATTGCGCGCATGGCCCTTAATGCCATCGACGGCATGCTCGCCCGTGAATTCGGCCAGCAGTCGCGCTTGGGCGCCTACCTCAATGAATTGTGTGACGTGATCGCGGACAGCGCGCTGATCCTGCCCTTTGCACTGATCCCGGGCGTGAGCCTGGCGCCGGTGCTCTTGGTGGCATTGCTGGCGGTATTCAGCGAATACGCCGGTGTGCTCGGGCCCATGGTCGGCGCTTCGCGGCGCTACGACGGGCCGATGGGCAAGAGTGATCGAGCGTTTGTACTCGGCGTGCTGGCCACCGGTGTAGCGCTAGGCTGGCTCGGCGCAGGTTGGGTCGACACGGTGATGTGGCTGGTCGCCGCCCTGCTCGCCTACACCCTGGTCAACCGCGTACGCCAAGGCCTGAAAGAAACCCCTTCCCCTTCTGCATAAGGATTTTGCGATGCGCGAACAGCAAGCACACACCTTCAGTACCCATGATGGCGTCGAGCTTTTTTACCGACACTGGCCGGCCACTTCCCCTGCGGATGGCGAGCCACGCCAGGCGATCGTGCTGTTCCATCGCGGCCACGAGCATTCGGGCCGCATCGCCCATCTGGTCGATGAGCTGAACCTGCCCCAGTTCGACTTCTTCGCCTGGGACGCCCGCGGCCACGGCCAATCCCCCGGCGAGCGCGGTGACAGCCCCAGCTTCGCCACCAGCGCCCGCGACGTGCAAACCTTTTGTGACCATATCGGCGCCACCTACGGCATCGAAGAGGAAAACTTCGCTGTCATCGCCCAAAGCGTCGGTGCGGTAATCGCGGCCACATGGGTGCACGATTACGCGCCGAAAATCCGCGCGTTGGTGCTCGCCTCGCCAGCGTTCAAGGTCAAGCTGTACGTGCCGTTCGCTCGTCCAGGCCTGGCGCTGATGCGCAAGTTTCGCGGTAACTTTTTCGTCAACAGCTACGTCAAGGCCAAGTTCCTCAGCCATGACCCGGAGCGGGTGGCGTCCTACGACAGCGATCCGCTGATCACCAAGGCGATTTCAGTGAATGTGCTCCTGGGTCTGTACGAAGCAGCCGACCGGGTTGTAGCGGATGCCCAGGCCATCCAAGTGCCGACTCAGTTGCTCATCTCCGGCTCCGACTTCGTGGTGCATCGCAAACCCCAGCAGCAATTTTTCGACCGCCTAGGCAGCCTGAAAAAAGAGCTGCATATCCTGCCCGGTTTTTTCCACGACACCCTCGGCGAACGTGACCGCGCCGTGGCGGTGAGCAGTGCCAGGCGCTTTATCCTGCAAAACTTTGCTCACCCGCTGGACCGCGCCTCCCTGCTCGACGCCGACAAACTGGGCGCCACCTGCGCCGAGTCCGAATCCCTCGCCGCGCCGCTGCCGCGCAACTCCCTGCGTGACCTGTACTGGCGCATGACCCGCGCCAGCATGGGCTTGGGCAAGAACCTGTCAGATGGGGTGAAACTGGGCTTCGACACCGGTTTCGACTCCGGCAGTACCCTGGACTACGTCTACCGCAACAAACCCACCGGCAAGGGCGGGCTGGGGCGGATGATCGACACCAACTACCTCAACTCCATCGGCTGGCGCGGCATCCGTCAGCGCAAGCTGAACGTCGAAGAACTGCTGCGCCTGGCCATGGCCAAGTTGCGGGATGAACAGCGTGAAGTACGTATCGTCGACATCGCCGCCGGCCACGGGCGTTACATTCTGGAAGCCTTGCAGGGCGTGTCGCCGCTGCCGGAATCGATCCTGTTGCGCGACTACAGCGACATCAACGTGCGCGACGGTGGCGCGCTGATCCGCGAGAAAGGCCTGGGGGATATCGCGCAGTTCGTCAAAGGCGATGCGTTTGATCGCGCGGACCTGGCGGCGCTGGAACCCAAGCCGACGTTGGCGGTGGTGTCTGGGCTGTATGAATTGTTTGCCGATAACAGCATGGTCGGCGGTTCGCTGGCCGGCCTCGCCGAAGCGGTCGAACCCGGTGGCTACTTGGTGTACACCGGCCAGCCATGGCACCCGCAACTGGAGCTGATTGCCCGCGCATTGACCAGCCATCGCCAAGGCCAGGCCTGGGTGATGCGTCGTCGCAGCCAGGCGGAAATGGACCAACTGGTGGAAGCCGCCGGTTTCCGCAAAATCACCCAGCGTGTGGATGAGTGGGGCATCTTTACCGTGTCACTGGCACAGAAGATCTGAGCATGCGCGAACCCGGTTTGTTGAAACCAGCCGTCCTGTGGCTGCTGCTATTAGCGCCGTTGTTCTTCAGCACCTACGGCTTTGCCACCTGGGTCACCAGCCAGCGCAGCGACGTGGGCACGCTGGTGTTCGGCTGGGAAACCCATATGCCGTTCTGGGCCTGGACCATCGTGCCTTACTGGTCCATCGACCTGCTCTACGGTTTCTCCCTGCTGCTGCCCAGCACCCGTCATGAACTCAAGCAACACGCACTGCGCCTGCTGAGTGCCCAGGTGATCGCGGTGAGCTGCTTCCTGATCTGGCCACTGCGTTTCACCTTCGAGCGGCCCGAGCTGGATGGCGTGTTTGGCTGGTTGTTTGCGGTGTTGGCGGGCTTCGACAAGCCATTCAACCAGGCACCGTCGCTGCACATCGCGCTGCTGGTGATCCTGTGGGTCATGTTCCAACGTCATACCCAAGGTTTCTGGCGCTGGCTGGTGCATGGCTGGTTCGCGCTGATCGGAATTTCGGTGCTGACCACTTATCAACATCACTTTATCGACTTACCCACAGGCGCCCTCGCGGGTTGGATTTGCGTGTGGTTGTGGCCGCTCGAACATCCGAGCCCGCTGCTGAATACGCGGCTTACCCAAGACCGCAAGCGCTGGCAGCTGGGCGTGCGCTACGGCTTGGGCGCCCTGGCGCTGATCATCGTGGCGTTAAGCCTGGGCGGTTGGTGGCTGTGGCTGCTGTGGCCAGCGGTTTCCCTTGGGCTGATCAAGGCGAATTACTTCGTGCTGGGCGCGGCGGGTTTCCAGAAGCGCGCTGATGGTCAGCTCACACCTGCCGCGCGCTGGTTATATGCGCCCTATCTAGTGGCTGCCTGGATCAATTCCCGGCTGTGGACACGCAACCATCCACAGCCCAACGTGATTGTGGATAACGTTTGGCTGGGGCGGATTCCTACCTCAAAGGAGCAGAGTTCATTCAGCGCCATTGTGGATCTATGCGCCGAACTGCCGATTAATCCACAGGGCCGCGCGTATCAATGCATCCCGGTGCTCGATCTGATAGCGCCGACACCCACCGAATGCCGGCAAGCTGCTGAAGCCATCGAACGCCTCCGCGCACGCGGCCCGCTGTTGGTGTGCTGCGCCCTCGGCTACTCACGCAGCGCTACCGCCGTCGCCGCCTGGCTGTTGCACAGCGGGCGCGCCACGACGGTGGACGAAGCGCTGACTATTATTCGTGCAGCACGGACCGATGTGGTCCTGCACCCCGCTCACCGTGAAGCATTGGAGGGTTTGCCCCATGCCCGCTGATATGGAACTCCAGGTGGTGGCCAGCCTGCTGCGCCGTGGCCGTTCGCTGGATCAGTTATCCACAGGACTGACCGTGGCCGGTGTGCTATTCGGCCTGGCCCAATTGCTGATGGCGAGTATTTCGATCATCTGCCTGCTGCTCAGCCTGTGGATGATTATCCTCGGCCTGCTGCAAAAGTACTGGGCGCTGCGCGTGGCCTTCGACGCCGACCTGTTCGCCCTGCTGGCCCGCGATACTCAGCGCACCACCGACCTCGACCAAGCCCTGCAGACCCTCGGCCTGCAATCGCCCAATCGGGCCGGCCGACCTTGGGCCGAGCGCCGTCGCGGCGCCCTCAAATTGTTGCGCAAACAAGCCTGGCTGCTGGGCGCGCAAGCGCTGCTGACCCTGGGCGTGATCCTCGCCAGCCCTTGGCTGCCTTTCGCCGGATAAGGAATCCCCATGTTCGAACCTGTGGTCGCCACGCTGATTACCTCCATGGCCCGCACCGTCACCGGCGCCCGCAGCCTGTGGCTGGGTTGCGCGCCCGTGCCGGTGCAACGCATCTACTTCGCCAACCACAGCAGCCACGGCGACTTTGTGCTGCTGTGGGCCTCGTTACCGCAAAACCTGCGCAAATTCACGCGCCCGGTGGCCGGCAGTGATTACTGGAATAAAAGCGCGCTGCGTCGTTACATCATCAACCGCGTGTTTAATGGTGTGCTGATCGACCGCGAACGCAAGGACCCTGTGGATAACCCTCTACAGCCTATGCTCGCTGCCCTGGAGGGTGGCGATTCGCTGATCATCTTCCCTGAAGGCACGCGCAATCCGGAGGACGGCTTACTGCTGTTCAAAAGCGGCCTGTACCACCTGGCAAAAAGTTACCCACAGGCCGAATTGATCCCCGTGTGGATCGCCAACCTCAACCGGGTCATGCCCAAGGGGCGCGTTTTGCCGCTGCCGTTGTTATGCACAACCAGCTTCGGTGCACCGCTGCAACTGGAAGACGGTGAAGACAAGGCGCTATTTCTAGCCCGCACACGCGACTCCCTGCTCGCCCTCGCCCCGGAGCATGTCTGACATGGATAGCCAAACCCTGATGCTGTTCGGCGGAATCGGCGCGATCCTGGTACTCGCCTCGCTGATCGGCCTGATCCTCAAACTGCGCACCCGTGGCACGCCGAACGCGGTGATCGACAACCTCAACGCCCGTATCAATGCCTGGTGGGTGATGGTGGTGGTGATCGGTATCGCCTTCTGGCTCGGCACCGGTGCGGTGATTCTGTTGTTCTACGCGGTGTCCTTCTACGCCCTGCGCGAGTTCCTCACCCTCACCCCGACCCGACGCAGCGACTACCCGGCGCTGGTGGCCGCGTTCTACCTCGCCCTGCCGCTGCAATACCTGCTGATTTATTCGGACTGGTACGGGCTGTTCTCGATCTTCATCCCTGTGTACGTGTTTTTGCTGCTGCCGATCCTCGCCTCATTGGGCGGCGACACCACACACTTCCTCGAACGTGCCTCGAAAGTGCAATGGGGCTTGATGATCGCGGTGTTCTGCGTGTCTTTCGTCCCGGCCCTACTGACGTTGGACATCCCCGGCTACGAAGGCCGCAACCTGCTGCTGATCGCCTATCTAGTGATCGTCGTGCAACTCTCGGACGTGTTGCAGTACGTGTGCGGCAAGCTGTTCGGCAAACACAAGATCGCGCCCAACCTGTCACCGTCCAAAACCGTGGAAGGTTTTGTCGGCGGGATTCTGCTGTCCTCCCTGATCGGCGCCGCGCTGTGGTGGACCACGCCGTTCAACCCATGGCAGTCGTTCCTGATCGCCTTGCTGATCAACCTGCTCGGTTTTGCCGGTGGGATCGTCATGTCAGCCATCAAGCGGGATCGGGGCGTTAAGGATTGGGGGCATATGATCGAAGGCCACGGCGGTATGCTGGATAGGCTGGATTCGGTGTGCTTCGCCGCGCCGATTTTCTTCCACCTCGTACGCTACTGGTGGACCTGACCACCAGCATTCTCAGCTCAATGGAGCGCTAAATGTGGGAGGAGCTTGCTCCCGATGGCGGTGTGTCAGTCGCTGAAGATGTTGACTGATCGACCGTCATCGGGAGCTCGCCCACTCCCACAAAAGCCGCCGGACACCTGAAGGACATGGCCAACCTCATGGTCGACCGCTCGCTGGCATGCATGGGCGCTCACTAACCCTATAAACATCCCGCCATACGGCGTATCGGCGTCATCTTTTGTATCAAAGACGCTGTAAGATACGCCGCACTTAGCCAGGGATGCTCACCATGTTCGATTCGCTCAAAGCCATCAGCCGTCGTGTTGTCGGCGTGTTTCTGACCGTGGTGGGGGCCGTTTTAGGCCAATGGCATCCTCCGCTGTGGCTGCGTGCTATCGGCCGTGGCGTGGAAAAACTTGGGAGTAAAGCCCGTGCTTACCCGCGTCAGACGGGTGCCGGAGTGCTCGGGCTAGCACTGCTCGTGGCCGCTGGCTTCTACGGCTGGCACTGGTATTCCAATCTGCCGCAGCCGCATACCGCGAGCTACTCGCTGCACAAGCCCAACCTGACTGACTACACCCAGCCAACGCCAGTTGTGGATAACTTACAGGTGCGCTTCGCCGAGTCCGTGGCGCCCCTTGCGGCCATCGGCAAACCCGTCACCGAGGGCATTACCCTAAAGCCCGAGGTCGCAGGCACCTGGCGCTGGGCGGATGACCGTAGCCTGTTGTTCGTGCCGGAGAAAGACTGGCCTATCGACGCCCATTACACCCTTGATCTGGCCAAGAGAAACCTGTTGGCAGATGGCGTATTGCTGGATCAGTACAGCACCCAGTTCTCCACCCAACCGTTCCGCGCCACCCTGGCCGCCAACGAGTTGTACCAGGATCCATCCAACCCGACGCTGAAGCAGCTGGTGGCGACCTTCCATTTTTCCCACCCTGTGGATGAAGACAGCCTGCGCAAGCACGTAACGGTGACCCTCGACAAAGGCCTGACCTACCGCGACGCCCAATTGCCAAATCGCCCGGAGATCACCTTCGACGAGAAAAAACTCAACGCCTACGTACGCTCCGCAGCCCTGGCCACCCCGCTGGAAAGCACCCCGGTCAGCGCCAAACTCGACGAAGGCATCAAGGCCCGCGATGGCGGCAACGCCAGCGCCGCATCGTTGGTGGCCAAAGTCACCGTACCCGGTCGCTATCGCCTGACATTTACGGGCGCCGAAATCAGCTTTGTGGATAACGAACGCGCAGAGCCAGAGCCAGTGCTGATGTTCAGCAGTTCCAGCGCTGTAGCCGATGACACCATCGCCGGTAAAGTCCAAGCATGGCTGTTGCCGGAAAAAGCCCAGGACGACACCCGCCCCTATAACACCAATGAAATCGACGACGCCCTGCTCGCCCGCAGCACCAAGGTCAACCTGACCCACGTGCCGAGCGTCGAACCGCTGAACACCCTGCACGCCTTCAAGTTCAAGGCCCCTGCCGGACGTGCGCTGTATGTACGCGTGCCCGCTAACCTGGAGGCCATCGGCGGCTATCTGGCGAAGGATCCTACGGCGTCGCTGGTAAGCATGCCGGCGTATCCGCGCACCTTGCAGTTCCTGTCTGACGGCGCCCTGCTCAGCCTCACTGGCGAGAAACGCCTGGGCTTCATGGCCAGGGGAGTGCCCGGCGCCCACGTGGAAATCGCCCGCCTGTTGCCCAACCAGTTGCAACACTTGGTGGACCAGAGCAGCGGCAGTTTTGCGCGGCCGAACTTTGGCAATGAGTACTTCGATCGTATGGTCGAGCGTCAGTCTCTGGACATTCCTCTGTCATCCAATGACCCGGCCAAAACCGTCTACGACAACGTAGATTTGAGCCACTACCTCACCGCCAACGGCGGCCGTCGCGGCATTTTCGTGCTCAAGCTGAGCCCACAGGATGAACCGGCCGAGCGTACGTTCGAATATGAACTCAGCAGTACCAGCGACCTGCGGTTTATCGTAGTGACCGACCTCGGCATCATCGCCAAACGCTCCAGCGACGGCAGTCACGACGTGTATGTGCAGTCCATCGGTAATGGTTCGCCGGTGGCCGACGCGCAAGTCGACATCATCGGTCGCAATGGCTTGCCGGTGAGCAGCGGTCACACGGACGGCGAAGGCCATGTGCATTTCGCCAAGCTGGATGAACTGCGCCGTGAGAAAACGCCGCTTATGTATGTGGTCAGTCGCGGCAATGACCAATCGTTCCTGCCAATCGCCCGTCAGTCCCAGCAGCTGGATTTGTCGCGCTTTGATGTAGGCGGTTTGGAAGAAGACGGTGCGATTGATCGCCTCAGCGCCTACCTGTTTACCGACCGCGGCCTGTACCGACCCGGCGAAACCGCCCACCTGGGCATGATCGTGCGCAGCGGCAACTGGAAAGGCGCCTTGCAAGGTCTGCCGGTGGAGCTGCAAATCACCGACCCGCGCGGTCTGGAAGTGATTCGCCAGCCACTGAAGCTCTCCGCCAGCGGGTTTGAAACCTTTGATTTCCCCAGCAGCGAAGTGGCCCCAGCCGGGGAATACACCGCGACCTTGCAGTTGATTGGCCAGAAGCAAACGCGCACAGACCTGGGCAGTGTCAGCTTCAAAGTCCGCGATTTCGAGCCGGACCGCATGAAGGTCAGTTTGAGCCTGCACGACACGCCGGTGCAGGGCTGGATTCCCCCGGACCAAGTGGTGGCTAAAGTCACCGCCATGCACCTGTTCGGCGCCCCGGCCTCGGGCCGTCGCGTTACTGCAAAAATGTCACTGAGCCCGACGCTCGCGGCATTCGACCGTTACCCCGATTACCGCTTCCGCCTCAATGATTCCCTGGAAGACGCCAGCACCGAAGACCTGGCCGAAACCACCGTCGACGATAACGGCCAGGCCGTGCTCGACCTCAACCTGCAACGTTTCGCCAACAGCACCTATCGTTTGCAAGTGATGACCCAGGTGTTCGAGGCTGAAGGTGGCCGCAACGTGGCGGCGCAAAGTGCGTTGCTGGTGTCGTCCGCGCCGTACCTGGTGGGTGTGAAAAGTCAGGATTCGCTGTCATACGTCGCTAAGGACGCCCCACGCCAAGTGCAATGGCTGGCCGTCGCGCCAGACCTCACACCGCTTGCGGTGGATGGCTTGACCAGCGAAGTGGTCGAGCACCGTTATGTGTCGGTGCTGGTGAAGCAATCCAACGGTACCTACAAGTACGAGTCACGTATCAAGAACATCAGCCAACCGGCCTCACCGCTGGTGATGACCAAAGACGGCGCCAAGCAGACCCTGAATACCGGTACGCCAGGGGATTTCACCCTGCAACTCAAGGACGCCAACGGCAACCTGCTCAACCAGATCGACTACAGCGTGGCCGGGCGCGGCAACACCTCGCGCTCCCTGGAGCGTAACGCCGAGCTGCAACTGCGCTTGGATAAACGCAGCTACGCCACCGGTGATGAGATCGCCATCAGCATTCGCGCGCCGTACACCGGCGCGGGCTTGATCACCATCGAGCGCGACAAGGTTTACACCCAGCAGTGGTTCAAGGCCGACAGCACCAACAGCGTGCAACATATCCGCGTGCCTGCGGGCCTTGAGGGCAATGCCTACGTCAACGTGCAGTTCGTGCGAGACATCGGTTCGTCCGAGGTTTATATGAGCCCGCTTTCCTACGGTGTGGTGCCTTTCAGCATCAACCTGGACGCGCGGCGCATGGCACTGAAGGTCGACGGCCCGGCGAAGATCGAGCCGGGGCAAATCCTCGACATTAAGGTCAACACCGACCGCCCGGGCCGCGCCGTGATCTACGCGGTGGACGAAGGCATCCTGCAAGTAGCGCGCTATCAAACGCCGGATCCGCTGGGTTTCTTCTTCCAGAAGCGTGCGCTGGAAGTCGGCACCAGTCAGATTCTTGACCTGATCCTGCCGGAGTTCAGCCGCCTGCTCAGTGGGGCGGCGCCTGGAGGCGATACGGAAGGCGCCCTGGCCAATCACCTCAACCCGTTCAAACGTAAACATCAGCCGCCAGTGGCGTGGTGGTCCGGGCTGGTGGATTTGCCGGTCGGTGAAACCGTGCTGCATTACCAGGTACCCGACAGCTTCAACGGCAAGTTGCACCTGTTTGCCGTCGCGGTGGATACCGACAGCGTGGGCGTCAGCGAGACCACTACCGACGTGCGCGGGCCGATCGTGATCACGCCCAACGTGCCGGCCTTCGTGGCGCCGGGGGATGTGTTCAACGTCAGCGCCGGGGTGTTCAGCAACCTCGACGCGGCAGCGGATGTGAAATTTGAAGTGCAGACCAGCGCCGGCCTCGTGGTGCAGGGCGACAAGGGCAGCACCTTGTCACTGCAACCGCGCAAAGAAGGCACTGCCGAATTCAAGATCAAAGTCGGCGACACCCTCGGTTCGGCAGACCTGCGCTTTGTCGCGGTGCTGCCGGATGGCAAGCGAATCCAGGTGGCGGAAACCACGTCAATCCGCCCCTTGAGCGAACACCGCGTCGCTCTGAGCCTGGGCCGTTTCGAGAGCGCCAGCAAAGAACTCAAGCCCACACGTGAACTGTTCAGCCAACTGCGTGATGTGCAGTTGGGCGTGGCCGCCTCGCCGCTGGTATGGGCCAACGGCCTCAAGCATTACCTGGATGACTACGGCTATGCATGCACCGAGCAATTGGTGTCCAAGGCCATGCCGGCATTGATCTGGGGCGGCACCGCACCCGAGGCTGAACAAGCCTTCAGCAGCGCGGTCCGCATGTTGCGCCAGCGTCAAAACCAGGCCGGTGGCTTTGGATTGTGGGCAGCCAACCCTGACGTGGCGCCGTACGCCAGCCTGTACGCCACTGATTTCCTGATCGAAGCCAAGGAGCGCGGGCTGCCGGTGCCGGAAGACCTGCTGGTGCGTTTCAACGCGTATCTGACAGACCTGGCCAACGGCCCGAGCGAAGGCCTGTCGGAATTGCGCAACCGTGCCTACGCCAGTTACCTGCTGAGCCGTCAGGGGATTCTGGTGAGCGGCGCGCTGAGCGACATCCGCGAGCGCTACGAGAGTTACTTCAAGGACAGCTGGCAGAACGACCTGGGCGCCGCCTACCTGGCTGCCAGCTACAAACTGCTCAAGCAGGATCGGCAGGCCGATACGCTGTTCCGCAAAATCCCGTGGCGTTCGCTTGTGGATAAGTGGGACAGCGACGGCCTGTACTACGACCCGCTGGTGCACGACGCCGAACACTTGCACCTGCTGGCGCGCCATTTCCCTGAACTGATGGATGACGTGCCCACCGCGCTACTGGATAAGCTCGGCAAACGCCTCAACGAGCAGCGCTACAATTCGCTGTCGGCGGCATTGTTGCTGCGCGCCCTGGACAACTATGGCCAGCGCGCGCAAAGCGACATGACCCTCAAGGCCACCGCCTGGCTGGGCGATAAACAGCAACAATTGCTGGAAATGGCCGGCCAGCCACCGCGCGCCGCCGTACCGCGCGCCACGCAGAAGCTGGTCATGGAAAAATCCGATGGCCCGGCAGCGTTCTACATGCTCAGCGAAGCCGGTTTTGATAAAGGCGCCAAGCTCAAAGCCATCAACAACGGCCTGGAAATCATCCACGAATACCTCGACCTCAAAGGCGAGCCGGTGAGTAAGGTAGCCGTGGGTGATGAGTTCCTGGTGCGCTTGCGCCTACGGGCTACCGACCGTGACCAAGTGCAGCAAGTGGCCGTGGTCGACTTGCTGCCCGGCGGTGTCGAGCCTGTGTATAACTTGCCCCCTGAGCCGGAAGCCGCGAGCAGCGAGGAAAGCGAAGGCGAAGAATCCGAGTACGTTGAAGCCAGCGAAGAAGAAGCTGACACCTGGCAGGCCCCCATCGGCGAAACCGAGCTGAGCAACTGGCAGCCAGACTACGTGGATGTGCGGGATGATCGGGTGGTGTTGTACGGCACTGCGCTACGTGATGTAGGCACTTTCGTTTACCGCGTACGCGCCACCAACGCAGGGACGTTCAATACGCCACCGGCCTACGCCGAAGGCATGTACGAAACCACCCTGCAGGGACGCGGCAAAGTAGGCCAGCTTGAAATTACCAAGCCTTAAACGTCTGACGCCGCTGCTGGCAGCTGCGGCGTTACTGGCCGGCGTGCGGCTTTGGCCCCATGCGCCGCTGGAACAGGCCATTACCTCCTCCAGGGTCGTATTGGCCGATGACGGCTCGCTGTTGCGTATGACGCTGGCCCAGGACGGTCAATATCGCCTATGGCTACCACTGGAGCGCATTTCACCTTCATTGATTGAGGCACTGCTGCTCAAGGAAGACCGCAATTTCTACTGGCACCCGGGGATCAATCCCCCGGCGTTGCTGCGGGCGGCCATGGCCACCTACAGCGGAGGCCAGCGCCAAGGCGGCTCGACGTTGAGCATGCAACTGGCGCGGCGCCTGTGGGATCTCAACACCCGCCAAGTGCCCGGCAAATTGCAGCAGATGGCGTTGGCGCTGTGGCTGGAAGCGCGCTACAGCAAGCACGACATCCTTGAGGCGTACCTGAACCTGGCGCCCATGGGCGGCAATATCGAAGGCGCCGAAGCGGCCAGTCGCATCTACTTTGGCAAGGCGGCGGCGCACTTGTCGCTGTCCGAAGCGTTGGCATTGGCGGTAATCCCCCAACAGCCCGGCCGTCGAGCACGCTTCGGGCCTTCGCTGCAAAACGCCCGGCTGCGCTTGATGGCTGATTGGCGCGAGACTTATCCACAAGACCCGCGTAATGACAGTTTGCTGGACTTGCCCTTGGAAGCGCGCAACCGCCAGGAGATTCCTTTTTTGGCGCCACACTTGAGCGAGCAATTGCTGGCAGCTCAAGCCGGTAACGAGTTGAACAGCACGCTCAATCTGCCTTTGCAACAATTGCTAGAACGTCTGATCACCGGGTTTATCGCCGAACGGCGCAGCACCGGGGTGGAGAACGCCACCGCGATCCTGGTCGACAGCCGCGATCAGAGCGTCAAGGCGCTGGTGGGCTCAGCGGACTACTTATCCACAGACATCCATGGACAGGTGAATGGTGTGCTATCACGGCGCTCGCCGGGGTCTACGCTCAAACCGTTTCTCTATGGGCTGGCGCTGGACCAAGGGGTGATCCACCCCATGAGCATCCTTAAAGACTTACCGAGTAACTTCGGCTACTTCCAACCGGAAAACTTCGACGGCAGTTTTGTCGGCCCACTGACGGCCCGCGACGCGTTGATCCGCAGTCGCAATATCCCCGCCGTGTGGCTGGCCAGCCAGGTCAAGTCGCCTTCTCTATACGGCTTACTGCAACGCGCCGGCATCAAAGGCCTACGCGACGAAAGCCATTACGGCCTGGCCCTGGCACTGGGTGGCGGCGAGATGACCCCGGAGGAGCTGGCGCGGCTGTATGTGATGTTGGCGGGAGACGGGCATTTACGGCCGTTGCGCTACTTGCAGCAACAGCCGCAAACCACCGGCGCACAACTGCTCAGCCCGCAGGCCGCGTTTATGGTGCGCGACATGCTGCGCCGCAACCCACGCCCAGATGGCCTGCCCGGCCGCCATTGGCGAACCGCCTGGAAAACCGGTACGTCATGGGGTTTTCACGATGCGTGGAGCGCCGGACTGGTCGGCCCGTATGTGTTGGTGGTGTGGGTGGGTAACTTCGATGGTCGGCCAAATCCAGCCTTTATTGGTGCCAAGACCGCCGCGCCGCTATTCTTCCGCATTGCTGACGCTTTGCCCCTGGCATTACCCAACGTCGCGATCAAAGCCGACAAGCCGCCCGCGGGGCTGGTGCGCATTGATGTCTGCGCTGCCTCCGGTGAGCTGCCCAACCGCTGGTGCCCGCAAACCCGCAAGACCTGGTACATCCCCGGCGTCTCGCCGATCCGTGTTTCCAACCTGCACCGCCCGGTGCTGATCGACACCCGCACCGGCAAAGCCGCGTGCCCGCCGTTCGATCCGCAATACACACGAGAGGACATCTTCGAGTTCTGGCCCAGCGACGTTCAACGCCTGTACCGAGCAGCCGGCCTGCCCCGCCGAACCCCGCCCAACGTGATGAAAAACTGCCAACCCAACCGCATCACCGACCAGAGCGAAGCGCCGCAGATTCGCTCGCCACTGACTCAGGTGAGCTACCAACTGCGCTTGTCTCAACCCCAGGAAAGCATCCCGCTGAACGCGAATGCGGCCAGCGATGCGGCGACGCTGTACTGGTTCGCTGATCAAACCTTGATCGGCCAAGGCCCGCCGCAAGCCACGCTGAACTGGAGGCCGGGCAAGTCAGGGGAATATCGGTTGCGGGTGAGTGATGATCAAGGACGCAGCACAAGTCGGGGGTTGCGGGTGGAGTTTGTACCTTAGGAGCAGTTGTCACCCTCAGCAAGCTCAACATAATTCGATTCCCCGCCTCCGGTCGCACCCGATAACCAACCCCATACAAAGCTCAGGCTGGTACGCCCAGACGTATCCACACTCACTGTGCCTCGCGACCAACCGGACAGCAGCTCACCGTCCAGCGTCAGGCACTGAAAAAGCAGCTCAATGGTATCGGCGCCGGTCACGCGACCGACTTGCGTCCCCGTGCGGATTCGGCCGCCTTGGTAGGTGCTGGATAAGGCATCACCGTCGACACGGTAATGAAACACCGTGCCGGTACCGGAAAGCCCATGGGTGTTATTCGCGACCACAAATCGGCGATTGTGCAAACGCTCGCCGAGGTGGGGAAAGGAAGATGGCATCAACGTGGCGTCCTTGCGTTGAAACCTGGAGACCCGATGGGCCTCCAGGTGAGCGAGGTATTACTCGACTGTCACCGACTTGGCCAAATTACGCGGCTGGTCTACGTCAGTGCCCTTGAGCACGGCCACGTAGTACGACAGCAGCTGCAGCGGGATGGTGTAGAGGATCGGCGACAAGGTGTCGTTGATGTGCGGCATGTTGATGACGTGGGTGCCTTCGCCATTGATCATGCTCGCCTTCTCGTCGGCGAATACCACCAGTTGGCCGCCACGGGCGCGTACTTCCTGCAGGTTGGATTTGAGCTTTTCCAGCAGTTCGTTGTTCGGCGCCACAGTGACCACCGGCATGTCGTCATCCACCAGGGCCAACGGGCCGTGTTTCAGCTCGCCGGCCGGGTAGGCTTCGGCGTGGATGTACGAGATTTCCTTGAGCTTGAGGGCACCTTCCATCGCCACCGGGTACTGCGCGCCACGGCCAAGGAACAGGGTGTGGTTCTTGTCGGCGAACAGCTCGGCGACTTTTTCCACGACGCTGTCCATGGCCAGTGCTTCGCCCAGGCGAGTCGGCAGGCGGCGCAATTCTTCCACCAAGGTAGCTTCAACACCTTCGGCCAGGGTGCCTCGCACTTGGCCCAGAGACAGGGTCAGTAGCAACAAACCAACCAGTTGGGTGGTGAAGGCTTTGGTGGAAGCTACGCCGATTTCGCGACCCGCCTGGGTCAGCAGTGTCAGGTCGGACTCACGTACCAAGGAGCTGATACTGACGTTGCAGATCGCCAGGCTGGCGAGGAAGCCCAACTCTTTGGCGTTGCGCAGCGCGGCCAGGGTGTCGGCGGTTTCGCCGGACTGGGAGATAGTCACGAACAGGGTATCGGGCTGCACCACCACCTTGCGGTAGCGGAACTCACTGGCGACTTCGACCTGGCACGGGATGCCAGCCAGGTCTTCCAGCCAATAACGGGCAACCATGCCGGCGTGGTAGCTGGTGCCACAAGCGACGATCTGCACATTGCGCACTTTGGCGAACAGCTCGGCGGCCTGGGGGCCGAACGCGTTGACCAGCACTTGGCTCTGACTCAGTCGACCTTCCAACGTGCGCTGGACCACGGCAGGTTGCTCGTGGATCTCTTTGAGCATGAAATGGCGGTACTCACCTTTATCGGCCGCTTCGGCGCCGTCGCGGTATTGCACAGCTTCGCGTTCGACGGAATTACCGTTAACGTCCCAGATCGCCACGCTTTCACGGCGTATGTCGGCGATATCGCCTTCTTCCAAGTACATGAATCGGTCGGTGACCTGACGCAGGGCCAGTTGGTCGGAAGCGAGAAAGTTCTCGCCCAGGCCCAGGCCGATCACCAGCGGGCTGCCACTGCGGGCGGCTACCACACGGTCCGGTTGGCTGGCGCTGACGACGGCCAGGCCATAGGCGCCGTGCAGTTCCTTGACCGTGGCCTTGAGGGCGGTGGTCAGGTCGCTGTGGTCCTTGAGCTTGTGATTGAGCAGGTGGGCGATGACTTCAGTGTCGGTGTCTGAGGTGAACACGTACCCCAGGCTCTTGAGCTGTTCGCGCAGCACTTCGTGGTTTTCGATGATGCCGTTGTGCACCACGGCCAGGTCACCGGAGAAGTGCGGGTGGGCGTTGCGTTCGCACGGTGCGCCGTGAGTGGCCCAGCGGGTGTGGGCAATCCCCAGGCGACCTACCAGCGGTTCGCCGGCCAGGGCCTGCTCCAACTCACTGACCTTGCCCGGGCGACGCATGCGCTCAAGCTTGCCGGCGTTGGTGAAGACGGCCACGCCGGCGCTGTCGTAGCCACGGTATTCAAGGCGCTTGAGGCCTTCGATCAGAATGGCGGTAACGTTACGTTCGGCGACTGCGCCAACAATTCCACACATGGTGCTTCTCCTAGATGATTGCCGCGCATATCAGCGTAATGCCGCGGGCTTGGATCTGGTCGCGGGCCTCAAGCGGCAGGCGATCATCGGTGATAAGGGTATGGACGCTGCTCCAGGGCAGTTCCAGGTTGGGAATCTTGCGGCCGATCTTGTCGGATTCGACCATCACCACCACTTCACGGGCGACCTCGGCCATCACACGGCTCAGACCCAGTAATTCGTTGAAGGTGGTAGTGCCACGCTGCAGATCGATGCCGTCGGCGCCGATGAACAATTGATCAAAGTCGTAGGAACGCAACACCTGCTCGGCGACCTGGCCCTGGAACGAGTCCGAATGCGGGTCCCAGGTGCCGCCGGTCATCAACAGCACCGGCTCGTGTTCCAATTCGCTCAAGGCGCTGGCTACGTGCAGGGAGTTGGTCATGACCACGAGTCCGGGCTGGTGGCCCAGTTCCGGGATCATGGCGGCGGTGGTGCTGCCGCTGTCGATGATGATGCGGGCGTGTTCCCGCAAACGCATCACGGCAGCACGGGCGATCGCACGCTTGTAGGCCGAGATCGGTTGGGCAGGATCGCCTACCAGTTCCTGAGGCATGGTGATCGCACCACCGTAGCGGCGCAGCAACAGGCCGTTACTTTCTAGGGCGGCCAAGTCCTTGCGGATAGTGACTTCGGAGGTTTCGAAACGCTTGGCCAATTCGTCCACGCTGACTTCGCCCTGTTCGTTGAGCAAGGTCAGGATGTTGTGGCGTCGTTGGGGTGTATTTCGTTTCGACATGGTATTGATAAGTTTCGTTTCGAAAGATAACGAAGGCAATCAAAACCTATTAGGACTATATCGTCAAGCGTCTGGAACAGATTCTTCAAACAACGCAGGCCAAATGTGGAAGGGGGCTTGCCCCCGATTGCAGTCGATCAGTCGACTAGAACATTGACTGAAAATCCGCCATCGGGGACAAGCCCCCTCCCACATTTGAATAGCACTGCTGATGACGCTGTGGATAACTCAGGTCTTTTTGATTTTGACCGGGCGTTTCCAGCCGTCGATATTGCGTTGGCGGGCCCGAGCTACGGCCAGTTGGGATTTATCCACATCCTGGTTGATGGTTGAGCCTGCGGCAGTATTCGAACCATCACCGATCGTCACTGGCGCAATCAGCGAGTTATTCGAGCCAATGAATACGTCCTCGCCAATAGTGGTCTGGTACTTGTTGGCGCCGTCGTAGTTGCAGGTGATTGCGCCAGCGCCGATGTTGCTGCGAGCACCGATCACCGCATCGCCGAGGTAGGCAAGGTGGCCGGCCTTTGCGTCGTCGCCCATTCGTGCATTTTTCAGTTCGACGAAGTTGCCGACATGCGCCCTGGCCCCCATCACAGTGCCCGGACGCAACCGAGCAAACGGGCCAGCATCGCTGCCCTCGCCCATCACCGCGCCGTCGATATGGCTGTTGGCCTTGATCACCACGCCCTTGCGCAGGGTGCTGTCCTTGATCACGCAGTTCGGGCCGATGACTACGTCATCTTCGATGATTACGCGGCCTTCGAGGATCACGTTGATGTCGATCAGCACGTCGCGCCCCACGGTGACCTCACCGCGTACGTCAAAACGCGCAGGGTCGCGCAGGGTCACGCCCTCAGCCATCAGGCGGCGACCTTCTCGCAGTTGGTAGTGACGCTCCAGCTCGGCCAACTGCTTGCGGTCGTTGGCGCCCTGCACTTCCATAGGGTCGTGGGGCTGCTCGGTAGCTACCAGCAGGCCATCGCTCACGGCCATCTCAATCACGTCGGTGAGGTAGTACTCACCCTGAGCGTTGTTGTTGGACAGACGGCTCATCCAGTCGGCGAGCTTGTTGCCAGGCACGGCGAGAATACCGGTATTGCCTTCAGTGATGGCACGTTGGGCCTCGCTGGCGTCCTTGTGCTCAACGATGGCCGCGACCTTGCCATCGGCATTGCGCACGATGCGTCCGTAGCCGGTGGGGTCTTCCAGCTCCACGGTGAGCAGGCCCATCTGACCAGGCACTACGTGCTTAAGCAGGCGTTGCAGGGTTTCCACTTCGATCAGCGGCACGTCGCCGTAGAGGATCAGCACGGTGTCAGCGGTAATGAACGGCACAGCTTGCGCGGTGGCGTGGCCGGTCCCCAGTTGTTTGTCCTGCAATACGAAATTCAGGTCATCCGCAGCCAAGCGCTCACGCACTGCATCGGCACCGTGGCCGATCACTACGTGGATGCGTTGCGGGTCCAACTGCCGGGCGCTGTGGATAACATGGCCAAGCATGGAGTTGCCGGCCACCGGGTGCAGCACCTTGGGCAGGGCCGAGCGCATGCGGGTGCCCTGGCCTGCGGCGAGAATGACGATTTCAAGAGACATGAATGGCTACCAATCCTGGACGGTCCGGCTTCAGACCAAAGATGTGTTTTGCTAAAAAAGAAAAAGGGTAGCCGAGGCTACCCTTTTTAATCAATCGCGCATAAGCATCACGGCGTAGCCGCTTACTTCTTGCGGATCTGCTGGAGCGTGCGCAGCTGAGCTGCAGCCTCGGCCAGACGTACAGCAGCAGCGCTGTAGTCGAAGTCCGCACCCTTTTCGTTCAGGGCCTTCTCAGCAGCCTTGACGGCTTCCTGAGCGGAGGCTTCATCCAGATCGCCAGCACGCTGCACGGTGTCGGCAAGTACCTTGACCATGTTCGGCTGAACCTCAAGGAAACCACCGGAGATGTAAAACACCTCACGTTCCCCGCCTTGCTTGGTCAGAGTGATCGGACCTGGCTTCAAGCTGGTGATCAACGGCGCGTGGCCCATGGCAATACCCAGGTCACCGAGTTCGCCGTGTGCAATCACCATTTCTACCAGACCGGAGAAGATTTCCCCTTCCGCGCTGACGATATCGCAATGGACTGTCATAGCCATCTGATTGCCTCAACCTGATGAGCGCCCGTTTCCGGGCGCCTGGATTACAGTTTCTTGGCTTTCTCGATCGCTTCTTCGATGCCGCCGACCATGTAGAACGCTTGTTCTGGCAGGTGGTCGTAGTCACCGTTGAGGATGCCTTTGAAGCCAGCAATGGTGTCTTTCAGGGAAACGTATTTACCCGAAGCACCGGTGAAGACTTCAGCCACGAAGAACGGCTGCGACAAGAAGCGCTGGATCTTACGAGCACGGTTTACCAACTGCTTGTCGGCTTCCGACAGCTCGTCCATACCCAGGATCGCAATGATGTCCTTCAGTTCTTTGTAACGCTGCAGCACGTACTGAACGCCGCGAGCGGTGTCGTAGTGCTCCTGGCCGATCACGTTCGGGTCCAGCTGGCGCGAAGTCGAGTCGAGTGGATCGACCGCTGGGTAGATACCCAGGGAAGCGATGTCACGGGACAGAACGACGGTGGCGTCCAAGTGGGCGAAGGTGGTCGCAGGCGATGGGTCGGTCAAGTCATCCGCAGGTACGTATACCGCTTGGATCGAAGTGATCGAACCTTCCTTGGTCGAAGTGATACGTTCTTGCAGAACGCCCATCTCTTCAGCCAGGGTCGGCTGGTAACCTACTGCGGAAGGCATACGGCCCAGCAGTGCGGATACTTCAGTACCGGCCAGGGTGTAACGGTAGATGTTGTCGACGAACAGCAGAACGTCGTTACCTTCGTCACGGAACTTCTCGGCCATGGTCAGGCCAGTCAGTGCTACGCGCAGACGGTTTCCCGGCGGCTCGTTCATCTGACCGTAAACCAGTGCCACTTTGTCCAGAACGTTGGAGTCCTTCATCTCGTGGTAGAAGTCGTTACCCTCACGAGTACGCTCACCCACACCGGCGAACACGGAATAACCGCTGTGCTCGATGGCGATGTTACGGATCAGTTCCATCATGTTTACGGTCTTGCCTACACCGGCACCACCGAACAGACCGACTTTACCGCCCTTGGCGAACGGGCAAACCAGGTCGATAACCTTGATGCCGGTTTCCAGCAGGTCGTTGCCGCCAGCTTGTTCCGCGAACGAAGGTGCTGGACGGTGAATGCCCCAGCGCTCTTCGGTGTCGATCGGACCAGCTTCGTCAATCGGGTTGCCCAGTACGTCCATGATCCGGCCCAGGGTCGCTTTACCGACCGGTACGGAGATGGCTGCGCCAGAGTCGATTACGTCCAGACCGCGCTTCAAGCCTTCGGTGGAACCCATCGCAATGGTACGAACTACGCCGTCGCCCAGCTGCTGCTGAACTTCCAGAGTAGTTTCCGCGCCTTGTACTTTCAGCGCGTTGTAGATGCTCGGTACGCTGTCGCGTGGAAATTCCACGTCGATAACGGCGCCGATGATTTGAACGATACGTCCGCTACTCATAGCTGGATCCTCTGAATATTTGAACCGTTAAACCGCGGCAGCGCCGCCGACGATTTCCGAGATCTCTTGGGTGATCGCAGCCTGACGCGCCTTGTTGTAGATCAGCTGCAAATCGCTGATCAGATCACCGGCGTTATCGGTAGCGTTTTTCATCGCGATCATCCGCGCCGCTTGTTCAGCTGCGTTGTTCTCGACCACCGCCTGGTACACCTGCGACTCCACGTAGCGCACCATCAAGCCGTCAAGCAGCTCTTTGGCGTCTGGTTCGTAGAGGTAGTCCCAGTGGTGCTTGAGTTCCTGATCCGGAGTCGCCACCAGTGGAATCAATTGCTCCACGGTTGGCTGCTGGGTCATGGTGTTGATGAACTTGTTGGATACCACGGAGAGGCGGTCAATCCGGCCTTCCAGGTACGCATCCAGCATCACCTTCACACTGCCGATCAAATCATTGATCGACGGCTCTTCACCCAGGTGGCTGATAGCTGCAACGACGTTACCGCCGAAGTTACGGAAAAAGGCCGCACCCTTGCTACCAACAACACACAGATCGATCTCGACGCCGTTTTCGCGGTTTACCGCCATGTCCTTGACCAGGGCCTTGAACAGGTTGGTATTCAAACCACCGCACAAACCACGGTCACTGCTCACTACCACATAACCCACACGCTTAACTTCGCGGTCGATCATGAACGGGTGGCGGTATTCCGGGTTGGCGTTGGCCAGATGCCCAATTACCTGGCGGATACGCTCCGCATAAGGACGGCTAGCAGCCATGCGCATTTGTGCCTTGCGCATTTTGCTTACCGCCACTTTTTCCATGGCGCTGGTAATTTTTTGCGTGCTTTTGATGCTCGCAATCTTACTGCGAATCTCTTTTGCGCCTGCCATGTAACACCTATCAGGTTAGCAAGCGGGAGCCTTGCGGCTCCCGCTGCGGCTTACCAGGTTTGGGTGGCCTTGAACTTCTCGATACCGGCTTTCATGCCAGCGTCGATATCGTCATTGAAGTCACCCTTCACGTTGATCTTCGCCATCAATTCGGCGTGATCGCGGTTGAAGTAAGCAATCAGCGCTTGTTCAAAGCTGCCGACCTTGGCGATTTCAACGTCGGTCAGGAACCCACGCTCAGCGGCATACAGCGACAACGCCATGTCAGCGATCGACATTGGGGCGTATTGCTTCTGCTTCATCAGCTCGGTAACGCGCTGACCATGCTCAAGTTGCTTACGGGTCGCTTCGTCCAGGTCAGAAGCGAACTGGGCGAATGCCGCCAATTCACGGTACTGAGCCAGAGCGGTACGGATACCACCGGAGAGCTTCTTGATGATCTTGGTCTGAGCGGCACCACCCACACGGGATACCGAAACACCGGCGTTCACTGCAGGGCGGATGCCCGAGTTGAACATGGCCGATTCCAGGAAGATCTGACCGTCGGTGATGGAAATCACGTTGGTCGGAACGAACGCGGAAACGTCGCCAGCCTGGGTTTCGATGATCGGCAGAGCGGTCAGGGAGCCGGTTTTGCCGGTCACTGCGCCGTTGGTGAACTTCTCTACGTACTCTTCGGAAACGCGGGATGCACGCTCCAGCAGACGGGAGTGGAGATAGAACACGTCGCCTGGGTAAGCTTCACGGCCTGGTGGACGGCGCAGCAGCAGGGAAATCTGGCGGTAAGCCACTGCTTGCTTGGACAGATCGTCATAAACGATCAGCGCGTCTTCACCGCGGTCGCGGAAGAATTCACCCATGGTGCAACCGGAGTACGGCGCCAGGAATTGCAGCGCAGGAGATTCCGAAGCACTGGCAGCCACGATGATCGTGTTGGCCAGGGCGCCGTTTTCTTCCAGCTTGCGAACCACGTTGGCGATGGTCGATTGCTTCTGACCAATAGCTACGTAGACGCAGAAAATGCCGCTGTTCTTCTGGTTGATGATCGCGTCGATTGCCAGAGCGGTTTTACCGATCTGACGGTCACCGATGATCAGCTCACGCTGGCCACGGCCGACAGGGATCATGGCATCGACAGCCTTGTAGCCAGTCTGTACAGGCTGGTCTACCGACTTACGCCAGATCACGCCTGGAGCAACTTTCTCGACCGCGTCGGTCTCGGTGTTGCCCAGTGGACCTTTACCGTCAACAGGGTTACCCAGTGCGTCGACTACGCGACCCAGCAGTTCCTTACCAACCGGAACTTCCAGGATGCGGCCTGTGCACTTGGCGCTCATGCCTTCAGCCAGACTGGTGTATGCGCCCAATACAACGGCACCTACGGAGTCTTGCTCCAGGTTGAGGGCCATACCGTAGACGCCGCCCGGAAACTCGATCATCTCGCCGTACATAACGTCGGCCAGACCGTGAATCCGCACGATGCCGTCAGATACGCTGACGACAGTGCCTTCGTTACGGGCTTGGGAGGTCACATCGAGCTTGTCGATGCGGCCCTTGATAATTTCACTTATTTCGGAAGGATTGAGTTGCTGCATTGCTCTGCTGCCCCTTCAAACTCAAGATTTCAATGCTTCGGCAAGATTCGCGAGTTTGCCGCGAATCGAGCCATCGATAACCAGGTCGCCGGCGCGAATGATGACACCACCAATAAGGGTGGCATCCTCCGCAACTTGCAGGCGCACTTCCCGGTCGAGTCGTGCACTGAGAACCTTGGCGAGTTTGTCTTGCTGTTCTTGGTTCAATGCAAAAGCACTGGTGACTTCAACGTCTACCGATTTCTCTTGCTCGGCCTTGTACAGGTCGAACAGAGCGGCAATCTCCGGCAGAAGCAGGAGACGGTCGTTTTCGGCAACGACGTGCAAGAAGTTCTGCACTTTCACATCAAACTTGTCGCCGCACACTTCAATAAAAGTGGCGGCCTTGTCTGCGCTCGTCAGTCGCGGGGCCTTGAGCACGCGCTGCATGGTGTCGTCTTGCGACACTGCTGCAGCCAGGCCGAGCATGGCTGACCAAGAGGCCAGCTGCTGGTGGGCCTGGGCGTGCTCGAAGGCTGCCTTAGCGTAAGGTCGGGCCAACGTGGTCAATTCTGCCATGATCGCCCTCGCTTAAATTTCAGCAGCCAGTTTGTTAACCAGCTCCGCGTGCGCGTTTTGATCGATTGTGGCACCCAGGATCTTCTCAGCACCGCCGACGGCCAGAGCACCCAGTTGGGCACGCAACGCGTCTTTGACACCGTTCAGTTCCTGCTCGATCTCGGCCTGAGCCTGAACCTTCACACGGTCAGCGTCGATACGGGCTTTTTCAACAGCCTCTTCAACGATCTGGTTACCGCGTTTCTTGGCTTGCTCAATGATTTCGGCTGCTTGAGCTTTCGCTTCGCGCAGTTGTTGACCCGCTTTATCTTGGGCCAACTCCAGGTCGCGAGCTGCTCGTGCTGCAGCGTCCAGTCCATCCGCGATCTTCTTCTGACGTTCGTGCAGAGCTGCGATGACCGGAGGCCATACGAACTTCATGCAGAAAACGACAAAAATCAAGAACGCTAAGGACTGACCAATAATGGTTGCATTAATGTTCACGCCAATACCTCGCTCATTCGTTGCACAACACACCAATCACTCGAAAAGACGAGTGATTAACCGGCGAGTTGACCAACGAAAGGGTTCGCGAAGGTGAAGAACAGAGCGATACCAACACCGATCATGGTCACGGCGTCGAGCAGGCCGGCGACGATGAACATTTTAACTTGCAGCATTGGAACCATTTCTGGCTGACGCGCTGCGCCTTCCAGGAATTTGCCGCCCAGCAGGCCGAAACCAATGGCAGTACCCAGGGCGCCCAGGCCGATCAACAGTGCAACAGCGATAGCGGTTAGACCAACTACAGTTTCCATCTTTCCTCCCGACTTTTACGTCGTATGGTTTAGGTTTTTTAGATTTTAAAGCGGTAAAACAAATCGTTTCATAGCCCTGGTGGGCCACCTTCCCGTTTCACCGGGAAGGACATCAGACTAGTCGAGACTGGTCTTAATGGTTCTCTTCGTGCGCCATCGACAGGTAGACGATGGTCAGCATCATGAAGATGAAGGCCTGCAGGGTGATGATCAGGATGTGGAACACAGCCCACGCCCACTGCAGAACAATGCCCAGGCCGCTAAGCCAGAGCAGGCCGCTGCCGAACATCACAGCGATCAGAATGAACACCAGCTCGCCGGCATACATGTTGCCGAACAGTCGCAGGGCCAGGGAGATCGGCTTGGCGATCAGGGTCACGAATTCCAGCAGGAAGTTCACCGGGATCAGCAGGGCTTGAACAAAGATGTTCTTGCTGCCGAACGGGTGCAGGGTCAATTCGCCGATGAAGCCGCCGATGCCCTTGATCTTGATGCTGTAGAAAATGATCAGCGCGAATACCGACAGGGCCATGCCCAGGGTAGCGTTCGGGTCAGTGGTCGATACGGCACGGAATGGAATATGCGGGTCGCCGGAAATCGCCATGGCCAACTGAGGAATCCAGTCAACCGGGATCAAGTCGACGGCGTTCATCAGGAACACCCAGACGAAGATGGTCAGTGCCAACGGTGCAATCACCGGGCTACGGCCATGGAAGCTGTCTTTCACGCTGCCATCGACGAATTCGACCAATACTTCAACGAAGTTCTGCAAAGCACCTGGCTGACCGGAAGTCGCCTTCTTCGCCGCCATGCGGAAAATTAGGACGAAGATCAGACCCAAAGCGACCGACCAGCCCAGAGTATCCAGGTGGAAAGCCCAGAAGCCCATTTCTTTGGCTTCTGCTGCGGAGTGGGCAAAGCCCCAGCCGCCGTTGGGAAGCTGACCGAAGGTCAAGTTCTGCAAGTGGTGCTGGATATAGCCCGAAGCGGTTGTTTCTGCCATGGTTGCCTCAAACGCCCTAAGGTTTCGAAAGTCTTGTTTTCATTAGCAGGGGAGCGAACCAGCTGACCAGTTGGGTCAACACGAAGACGCCGAATACAGCCAGCGGCGCCAATGGCTTCACACCTGCAAAGGTCAGTGCAAACAGCACTGCCGTCAAAATCAGTTTCCCCGCCTCGCCGGCATAAAAAGACCGGACGATAGCCTGGGCTGCTCGGGCGCCGGAAAACCGAAAGGCCCTGTGAGCAAAATACATATTGGGCAGCAAGGCTATCAGGCCTCCGCAAAGTCCCGAATATCCGGCTACGACTCCATGCCAGTACCAAAGCGCCAATGCGGCGATTAGCAAAATGACAAATTGAGCCAATAAAACCGGAAAAACAGCCAAGCGATGGAAGGGCAACGTGTTTGGCGTGCGGGTTTCCATCACTCTTGCTCCTCAATAGTCGGCTGCCGGAAATCAATAACTTGGCATAATTTGTGCCGACAAAATGCGCGCAGAGTATAGGGGCGGTTCTGCCCCTATTCAACTGCCGGGTAGTGATTTCCGATCACACGCTACATAAGCAAATGTTTCAGCGGATGTGGGCAAGGACACCCTGAAGCTCATCAAGGGAGTTATATCCGATGACCAATTGCCCTTTGCCTTTCTTGCCGTGGCGAATTTGTACCGCAGAGCCCAGGCGCTCGGCCAGGCGCTGCTCGAGACGCGCGATATCCGGATCAGGTTTGGCCGTTTCGACCGGTGCAGGTTTGCCGCTGAGCCACTGGCGAACCAGGGCCTCAGTCTGACGAACGGTAAGCCCTCGTGCGACAACGTGTCGCGCCCCTTCAACCTGTTGATTTTCCGGCAAACCGAGCAAAGCACGGGCGTGGCCCATTTCCAGATCGCCATGGGACAACATGGTCTTGATGACTTCCGGCAAAGCGATCAGGCGCAGCAAGTTGGACACGGTGACGCGGGACTTACCCACCGCTTCGGCCACTTGTTGCTGCGTCAGCTGGAATTCTTGCTGCAGGCGCTGCAAGGCGATCGCTTCTTCGATCGGATTGAGGTCTTCGCGTTGAATATTCTCGATCAACGCCATGGCGATCGCCGTTTCATCAGGCACATCACGCACCATCGCGGGAATGGTCTCTTTGCCGGCCTGCTGACTGGCGCGCCAGCGGCGTTCACCGGCGATGATTTCAAAACGACCGCCACCAATCGGGCGCACCACGATCGGCTGCATCACGCCTTGAGCTTTGATCGAATTGGCCAGTTCCTCCAACGCCTGGGGATCCATGTCACGGCGTGGCTGGTATTTGCCGCGCTGGATCAAGTCCAGAGGCAGGTGCTGCAGCTCGCGCTCGTCGGCCTGCACCGCTTGTTCTTCAAGCGATGTGACGGTCGGACCACTCAACAGTGCATCCAGTCCACGTCCGAGACCTCGTTTCTTGACGGCCATGGGGATTCCTTAAGTTGGCTGGGCTGCAGCGGTGCGGGAGTTGCGGCGTTGGCGGCGAACCATCTCGCCAGCCAGAGCCAGGTAGGCGATGGCGCCACGGGACGATTTGTCATAAGCCAACGCAGGCATGCCATAGCTTGGCGCTTCGGCCAAACGGATATTGCGCGGAATCACGGTGTCGTAAAGCTGCTCGCCGAAGTGTTCCTTGAGCTGTGCCGACACATCGTTCATCAGGCTCAGGCGCGGATCGAACATGGTCCGCAGCAGGCCTTCGATCTGCAGGTTTGGGTTGAGCAATTCGGCGATACGCTTGATGTTATCCACAAGGTCGCTCAAACCTTCCAGTGCGTAGTACTCACACTGCATGGGGATAATCACCCCATCGGCAGCCACCAACGCATTGAGCGTCAGCATCGACAGCGACGGTGGGCAATCGATCAAAATGTAATCATAGTTCTCGCGGATCGGCGCCAAGGCGCTGCGCAGACGGCTTTCTTTCATCTGCATTTCCAGCAACACCACTTCCGCCGCAGTCAGATCGCGGTTGGCCGGCAGCAATTGATAACCGCCATGCTCGGAATAGTGCATGGCCTGGGCCAGGTCACACTCGCCGATCAGCAAGTCGTAGACCGAGTTTTCCAGGCCATGTTTATCCACACCGCTACCCATGGTGGCGTTGCCCTGTGGATCGAGATCGATCAACAGCACCCGTCGCTTGGTAGCGACCAAGGATGCTGCGAGGTTGATGCAGGTGGTGGTTTTGCCCACGCCACCTTTCTGGTTCGCTATCGCGAATACCTTAGCCATTCTTGCTTGTGTTCCCAATCATGCCGTGCGGCGCAGTATCAGCAGATGGCGTTGGCCTTGGCAACCGGGTACGGCCAAGGCGTGTTCGCTATCGAGGTGGAAGTCTGCCGGCAATGCTAACAGCTCATCACTCGGATGGACGCCCTTCATTGCCAGCCAGCGGGTATCGCGGTCACCCAGGTGGCGTGTCCAGTTGCTGAAGTTCTCCATGCTGCTGAACGCCCGGGAAACAATTCCGTTGAAAGGCAGTTCAGGCGTGAATTCTTCGACACGGCTGTGGATAACGTGAAGGTTATCCAGCTTGAGTTCGAGTTTGACCTGAGTCAGGAATCGGGTTTTCTTGCCATTGCTGTCCAGGCAGGTCACTTGGGACTCGGGAAACAGGATGGCCAAGGGGATACCTGGCATGCCGCCGCCACTGCCCACATCCAACCAGCGACCGTTTTGAATAAATGGCATCACGCTCAAGCTGTCGAGCAAATGCCGGGACACCATCTCATCGGGATTGCGCACTGCCGTGAGGTTGTAAGCCTTGTTCCATTTGATCAACAGGGCTAGGTAGCCCAACAGCAACTCATGCTGGGCGGACGTCAGATCGACGCCCAATTGGCGTGCACCTGTGGATAACTCTTCGGCGTGTTGCAGGGTGACCAACGAACTCAAGCGCTTTGCTCCAACTGACGGCCCGCGCCGCGTTTTTTCAAATGAATCATCAACAGCGAAATGGCTGCCGGGGTGACGCCGGGAATACGTGAAGCCTGGCCCAGGGTTTCTGGTCGAGTTATCCCCAGCTTGCTCTGAATTTCTTTCGAAAGCCCGGAAATCCCGGTGTAGTCGATATCCACAGGCAGCTTGGTGTCTTCACTGGCGCGCAGACGAGCAATCTCGTCCTGCTGGCGGTCAATGTAACCGGCGTACTTCGTCTTGATTTCGACCTGCTCGGCAACCTGTGGATCTTCTGCGCCGCCGCCCGTCACTTCGACCAAGCCAGCGTAGTCGATTTCCGGACGTGACAGTAGGTTCAGCAAGTTGTACTCGTGAGTCAGCGGCGTGCCGAATTTCTCGGCAATTGCATCACCTTGTTCGGTACCGGGGCGAACCCAAGTGCCTTTCAGGCGCTGCTCTTCCAACGCAATGCTTTCACGTTTTTTGCAGAAGGCTTCCCAGCGCACGTCATCGACCAGCCCCAGTTCGCGGCCTTTTTCGGTCAGCCGCAGATCGGCGTTGTCTTCGCGCAGGATCAGACGGTATTCCGCCCGAGAAGTGAACATCCGGTACGGTTCCTGGGTACCCAAGGTAATCAGGTCGTCCACCAACACACCGATGTACGCTTCATCGCGACGCGGGCACCAACTGTCTTTGCCTTGTGCACGCAATGCGGCGTTGGTCCCGGCCAGCAAACCTTGGGCGCCGGCTTCTTCGTAACCGGTTGTGCCATTGATTTGGCCGGCGAAGAACAGCCCGCCGATCACTTTGGTCTCCAGGCTGTACTTCAGATCACGAGGATCGAAGTAGTCATACTCGATGGCATAGCCAGGTCGCACGATATGTGCGTTTTCCATGCCGCGAATCGATTGCACGATCTGGATTTGCACGTCGAACGGCAGGGAAGTAGATATCCCGTTCGGGTACAGCTCGTGAGTAGTCAGACCTTCGGGTTCGATGAAGACCTGATGGCTCTCCTTGTCGGCAAAGCGGTGGATCTTGTCTTCGATCGATGGGCAATAGCGCGGGCCAATCCCCTCGATTACACCGGAATACATCGGCGAACGGTCGAGGTTCGCGGCAATGATCTCGTGAGTTCGGGCATTGGTGTGGGTAATCCAGCAACTCACCTGTTTGGGGTGTTGCTCCTTGGAACCCATGAACGACATCACCGGGATCGGCGTATCGCCCGCTTGCTCAGTCATCAACGAGAAATCCACAGAACGCCCGTCGATACGCGGCGGGGTTCCGGTTTTCAGGCGACCGACACGCAGCGGCAATTCACGCAGGCGTTTTGCCAAGGCAATCGACGGAGGATCACCGGCACGGCCACCGGAATAATTCTGCATTCCGATGTGGATAAGTCCGCCAAGGAAGGTTCCCGTGGTCAAAACCACAGATTCTGCGAAGAAGCGCAGACCCATTTGGGTGACAACGCCCTTCACCACGTCTTGTTCGACGATCAGGTCATCCGCTGCTTGTTGAAATATCCACAGGTTCGGCTGGTTTTCCAGGGTTTCACGTACAGCAGCCTTGTACAGAATGCGGTCAGCTTGTGCCCGAGTGGCTCGCACTGCCGGGCCTTTGCGGCTGTTGAGAACGCGAAATTGAATACCACCCTTATCGGTTGCCATGGCCATTACGCCGCCAAGGGCGTCGATTTCCTTGACCAGATGGCTTTTGCCGATACCACCAATGGCGGGGTTGCAACTCATTGCACCGAGGGTTTCCACGTTGTGCGTGAGCAACAGGGTTTTTACGCCCATGCGTGCTGACGCCAGTGCTGCCTCGGTACCGGCATGACCGCCGCCGATGACGATCACTTCAAAACGGGAAGGGAAATCCACCACGCACCTCGTGCCTGCTTAAGTAGGTAATTAGGAATTGATTGATTGAACTGGTTTTAGAGCTTTGGCGGCAAGTATAGGGACTTAGCCCTTCCTAAAGAACCCTTTGCACAAAATTTAACCAGCTGTGGATGAATCACAGACAATAGAAATTAAAAGAGAGAAATTTATTAAATCTTTGTTTTTATGTTTATTTCTACTGAGCATCATTTCTGTGGATAGATCTCTACAGGCCTTTATTTACGGTATGTACAGAGATTCAAAAGTCTGTGGTCATGTGCCAATGAGGTCCTTGGATAAGTACGCTAATCCTGTGGATTAAACAGTCACTTATCCACAGAGGGGTTTTTACTCAGGTTTCAAGCCCTGTTATCAACTGGGCACAGGGGCGGTTATTCACAGGGCTTAATCCACAGAAATCGAGCAAACACGCGATACCGAGGTCACGGTGAAGCCACCGAAATCCTTCGACTCGGAAGTGAACAGCGTAAAAAGAGATCTATTGTGAGAAATCTGCAGTGCAGTTAATAATAGCGATTATCATTAACCTGCCCTCTCGCACCCTATGCCTACTCCTTCACACACGGTTGCCGTCCAGCATATTTACGAACAGCACCATTCTTGGTTGCACGGGTGGCTCAGAGGTAAGTTGCATAACGCCTGCGATGCGGCCGATGTCGCACACGATACGTTCGTGCGCATTCTTGGTGGGCGCCATGCGGCGCAGATCCTTGAGCCACGTGATTATCTGGCGACCATCGCCAGGGGTCTGGTAATTGACCGCTACAGGCGTCACGCCATTGAACAGGCTTATAAGCAAAGCCTGGCCGAGCGTCCTGATGCCACTGCCATCAGTGAAGAAGATAAGGCGATCATCATCGAAACCCTGGTGGCTGTGGATAAAGCTCTCGCCAGCTTGGGCGAACGCTCGCGGCGGATCTTCATGCTGTCGCAGATTGACGGCCTGACTTATCAACAGATCGCCGATCAACTGCAGGTGTCACTGACGACCGTGAAGAAGCACATGGTTCGCGCGTTGACCGAATGTTCAATGATCATGGCCACCTTGTAATGGCAGCGCCTGATCGCAAGACCTTCGAGGCGGCCGCCGGCTGGTACGTGCAGTTTCAATCCCAGACGCCCACAGCGGCCGAGCGCCATGCCTGGCAGCAATGGCTCAACATCGACCCGTCCCATCAGGCGGCGTGGAATCAGATGGAGCAATTGCAACGCAGCCTGGGTGCCTTGCCCCAGGATTTCACTCGCCGCGCTTTGTCGGCCACACAGCAACGTCGCCAGGTGCTCAAGTGGATGCTGGTACTCGGCAGCACCGGTTACTTGGGGTGGAATGTTCAGCAACATACGTCCCTGGGCAATGTTTGGGCCGATTTCTGTACACCTTTGGGCAAGCGCCGGCGCATCGAACTGGCCGACGGCACCCGGATTGACCTGAATACCCAAACCGCCATTGATGTGCTGTTCGACGGACGCCAGCGCTTGATACGCCTGCGCGAAGGCGAAGTTCTTATCCACACTGGCAAGTCGGGCGCGCAGATGCCCTTCTATGTTGAGACTCAGCAGGGTCGCATCCAGGCTTTAGGGACACACTTTACTGTGCGCCAACTGGCGGATTTCACACGGGTCGGAGTGCTGGCAGACCGCGTCAGCATTTCACCCACTGATCGACCAGACCTCAGCCGGCTGCTCGTTGCAGGCGAGAGTGCGCAATTCAATCGGCAAAGCGTAGGGGTAAGCCAACCTTACAGCGGAGCTGAAGCTGCCTGGGTCGACGGACAATTGATCGTGCTCGATGCCCGGCTCGGCGATGTGATCGACGAGCTCGGTCGTTATCGACCTGGGGTCCTGCAATGCGATCCAGCTTCGGCGCGCCTGCGGGTTTCCGGCACATTCCGATTGGATTCCACCGATGCGGTGCTGGCCAACCTGCAAGCGACGCTGCCGATCCAGGTCAATTACTTCACCCGTTACTGGGTTTCGGTGAAGCGAATCGGCTGAGCAAAAAAATAATCCACAGGGTTATCTTTTTTTTACCTGACGCGGCCCTACAGGTAATCACGACGCTACCTTCAGGGTTTATCCACCTATGCGCCTTCCTCCTAAGCTTCGCCAGCGACTCTCCTGCCACGGCCTGACCTACGGTTTGCTGCTTACCTCTACCGCCGCTGCCTGCGGGTTGTTATCAACAGGCGCCCTTGCAGCCAGCGTGGTGCAGCACTTCGCTATTGGCGCAGGTCCGCTCGACAGCGCCTTGAGCCAATTTGCGGCCAGGGCCAATGTGATCCTGTCCTTTTCGCCCCAGCAGACCGCTCATTTGAACACCCCTGGGCTTGAGGGGGACTATTCGGTGGAGCAGGGCTTTGCGCTGCTGTTGCAAAACTCGGCGTTAGAGGCTGTGGCCCAGGCGCCTGGTAGCTACATATTGCAAGCGGCGCCCACAGGAGAACTGACCCTTGCGCCTACGACTGTAAGCACGGTTCAACTGGACGGTTTCAATCAGGAGATCGCCGGGGATGTGGGCTACAAAGCTCAAAACAGCCGGATTGGGACCAAAACCAGCACGCCACTGTCGGAAACACCGCGGTCGGTATCGGTCGTCACCGGTCAGCGCATCAAGGACCAGAAGTCCCAGTCCCTTACCGAAGTACTGGGCTACGTGCCGGGTATTTTCGCCCCGCCCTTCGCTGCCGGCGATAGTCTGGCCGGTGACCTGTTCTTCATTCGCGGTTTCAACGCCACAGACTATGGCTACGGCCTGCTGCGTGATGGACTACGTGTTCAGGGCAATCGGTACGACACCACCAGTGAGCCTTATGGCCTGGAGCGGGTCGAAATATTCCGTGGGCCTTCGTCGCTGCTCTACGGTGAAAATGCCCCCGGTGGCTTGGTAAACCTGGTCAGTAAACATCCAACCGCCACGCCGCAAGGCGAGGTACAACTGGGCTATGGTTCGAATAACCGCCGTCAGGTGGGTGTAGATATCTCCGGTCCGCTCAACGACAGCGGCGACATCCTTGGACGCGTGGTGATGCTGGGGCGCAAGTCTGATACCCAGACTGATCATGTGCCGGATGATCGCCTCTACGTTGCTCCCTCCCTGACCCTGAATTTCGACGACTACAACACCCTCACCCTGCTCGCCAGCTACCAGAAGGATCACACCAACCTGGAACTCGGCCTACCAGCTGCCGGCACGTTACTGACGAATCCCAACGGTAAGTTGTCCAAGCACACCATGCTCGGGAATCCAGACTGGAGCACCTTCGAACGTGAAGCCTGGAGCACGGGGTATGAGCTCGCTCATAGCTTCAATGACGACTGGCAGTTCCGCCAGAACTCGCGCTACATGCAGTCGCGTATCAACCGTCACGAAACCTGGCCGGGCCAATTGAACAACGGCGGTTTCGGGACTCGGCTGAACATGAACGCCTACGATCGCTACAACAAGTCGATGGTTTATTCCCTGGATAACCAGCTGGAAGGCAAATTTCAGGTCGGCGGGCTGGAAAATACCCTGCTGTTCGGCGCCAGCTACGACCGCACTTCTTTCAATCAAGATTGGAATGCCGGGTTCGCCGGCACCATCGATGTGTATAACCCTGTTTACTTGCGCGATCCGACCACGCCTCTGGCAGTACAGAACACGTTGCTCGAACAGCAGATGAAAGGGGTTTATGCACAGCTGCAGAGCAAGTATGACCGCTGGTTATTCCTGTTGGGTGGCCGTCAGGACTGGGTCGAGAGTGATTTCCGCGACAAGGTCAACAAGGCCAGCGATACCGGCTCTGAAGATCGCAAGTTCACCTATCAAGGCGGGGTGATGTACCAGTTCGACAACGGCCTGACGCCGTATGTGAGCTATTCCACTGCATTCGTGCCGGTACAGCAGATTTCCAACGCCGGTTCACCCTTGAAGCCGATTACCAGCAGCCAATACGAAGTAGGCGTGAAGTACGAACCGATCGGCTGGGATACGGCAATGACTGTGTCGGTGTATGACTTGCGCAAGGAAGATGACACCTACCTCGACGCCACCACTAACAGCTACCGCCAAGTGGGCGAAAGTCGGTCCAAGGGCGTTGAAGTCGAGGTCAACAGCAACGTCACGCCTAACCTGAATTTAACGGCGGCCTACACCTACACTGACGCTCGAATCACTAAGGACTCCGCTACTTCTCTGGTCGAAGGGCACCAGCTGACCGGGGTGCCGCGGAATCAGGCGTCTGTATGGGGCAAATACCGATTCCTCGACAGTCAGCTCAAGGGGTTGTCCCTGGGGGCGGGCGTGCGTTATTTCGACAGTACCTTTTCCTACACCGCGCCCACGCTGTACGGAAAATTGGACGCGGGAAGCGTCACCTTGGTGGATGCATCCGTTGGCTATCAGTTCGACAAAAACTGGTCGGTTGATGTGAATGCCAAGAACCTGTTCGACAAGGAATATGTATCCGGTTGCAACGATGCAGGGCGTTGTTACTGGGGTGACAGCCGTACCTTGCTCGGTACGGTGTCCTACAACTGGTAAACCATTGTGGATAACGTTGCTATTTACCGATGCAGAAGCTGGAAAAGATCCGTCCCAACAAATCATCGGAGCTGAAGGCGCCGGTGATTTCCCCCAGCAGCTGCTGTGCCTGACGTAGATCCTCGGCCAGCAGCTCCCCTGCCCCCGCCAAGGTCAGCTGCGCGCGTCCGTGCTCAAGGGCCGCACTGGCATGACGCAGTGCCTCCAGGTGCCTGCGACGCGCACTGAAACTGCTTTCCGAGGTCTGCTCGTAACCCATGCAGGCCTTGAGATGGTCGCGCAGCAATTCCAGGCCATTACCCGCCGACTTGGCGCTCAGGCTGATCGTGACGTGGCCATCCTCACCCATTTCAAGCGCGATGGCTTCGCCTGTCAGGTCAGCCTTGTTGCGGATCAAGGTGACGTTAGCCGGGTCAGGTCGTTGTTCAAGAAACTCCGGCCAAAGGGCAAAAGGATCCGCAGCCTCAGGCGCAGTGGCATCAACCACCAGTAATACGCGGTCTGCTTCACTGATGGCTTTGAGGGCGCGCTCTACACCGATCTTTTCCACCTGGTCATCGGTATCGCGCAAGCCTGCGGTATCAACCACGTGCAGCGGCATGCCGTCGATGTGGATATGTTCGCGCAGGATGTCCCGGGTGGTGCCGGCAATCTCGGTGACGATGGCAGCCTCACGTCCGGCCAAGGCATTTAGAAGGCTGGACTTACCCGCGTTGGGGCGACCGGCAATGACCACCGTCATGCCATCGCGCAGCAAGGCGCCTTGCCCCGCTTCACGCAGCACTGTGGATAACTCCTCGCGGACTTTATCCAACATTGCCAATACGTGGCCATCGGCGAGGAAGTCGATCTCTTCCTCAGGAAAATCAATCGCCGCCTCTACGTAGATGCGCAGGCTGATCAATTGCTCGGTCAAGTTATGCACACGCAGGGAAAATGCCCCCTGCAGCGAACGCAACGCATTGCGTGCGGCCTGTGCGGAACTCGCTTCGATCAGGTCCGCGATAGCTTCGGCCTGGGCCAGATCGAGCTTGTCATTCAAGAACGCGCGTTCACTGAACTCACCCGGCCGGGCGAGACGGCAGCCTAATTGCAGGCAACGCTGCAGCAGCATATCCAGAACTACAGGACCACCGTGGCCTTGCAGTTCCAGGACATCCTCACCGGTGAAAGAGTTAGGTCCAGGGAAATAGAGGGCCAGGCCCTCATCCAATACGCTGTGGTCTGCATCCAGAAACGGGCCGTAATGGGCATACCGCGGTTTCAATTCCCGGCCGCTGATGGCCTTGGCTGCCATGCCGGCGAGGGGCCCGGAAATTCGAACGATACCCACACCGCCGCGACCTTGAGCGGTTGCGACAGCAGCGATGGTTTCACGAGGAGCGCTCATCAGCAGGTTCCAGAACAAAAGTGACGGAAAGCAAAACGCCCCACTAGGGGGCGTCTTGAGTGGTTATCCACAGAGTAAATTACGCCTCGGCTTTTTTGGTAGCCGCTTCGATTTTACGTGTGATGTACCACTGTTGAGAGATCGACAACACGTTGTTGACCACCCAGTACAGAACCAGACCAGCTGGGAACCACAGGAAGAAGAAGGTGAAGATGATTGGCATCATTTTCATCACTTTAGCCTGCATCGGATCCGGCGGTGTTGGGTTCAGACGCTGCTGGATGAACATGGTCGCGCCCATGATGATCGGCAGGATAAAGAATGGGTCCTTGATCGACAGATCAGTTATCCACAGCATGAACGGTGCCTGGCGCATTTCCACGCTTTCCAGGAGTACCCAGTACAGCGATAGGAACACCGGCATCTGCACCAGAATAGGCAAGCATCCACCCAACGGGTTGATCTTCTCTTTCTTGTACAGCTCCATCATGGCCTGCGACATTTTCTGCCGATCATCACCATGCTGCTCTTTCAACGCGGCCAGTTTCGGAGCCACGGCACGCATGCGAGCCATCGACTTGTAGCTGGCAGCCGACAGTGGGAAGAAGATCCCCTTAATCAGCATGGTCAGGAATATGATCGAGAAGCCCCAGTTACCCACAATGCTGTGGATATGTTGCAGCAGCCAGAAGATAGGCTGGGCAATGAACCACAGAATGCCGTAATCCACAGTCAGTTCCAGACCTGGGGACAACTCTTTCAGCACGGCCTGGCTTTTCGGGCCGGCGTACAGGGTAGCGCTGGTTTCAGCCTTGGCACCTGGAGCGACGGTCAACGCCGGGCCAGTAAAGCCAATGATGTAGTTACCTTGGCTGTCTTTACGGGTTTGAACCAGGTTGGCTTCACCCTTGTTCGGGATCCAGGCGGTCACGAAATAGTGTTGCAACCAGGCAACCCAGCCGCCTTGAACGGTTTCTTTCAGCGCGCCTTTGTCGATATCTTTCATCGACACTTTTTTGTACGGCTCGTTACTTGTCCACAGGGCTGCGCCCAAGTAGGTAGCGGTACCAGTAGCGGTGCTTGAAGAAGGATCGGAGCTGCCATCACGCTTGAGTTGGGCAAACAGATTGCCGCTCCAAGGTTTTTCGCTGGTGTTGTCGATCAGGTAAGTGACCTTCAGGTCGTACAAACCGCGAGTGAAACTGAAACGCTTGATGTAGTTGACGCCGTCGAGGCTGAATTTCAGGTCGACGTTCAACTGGTTTTGGCCATCAGCCAGTTGATAAACCTTCTTTTCGGTCGAATAAACCGGACGACCGGTAGCGCGCGCATCCGGACCATTAGTGCCGGTCAGACCGCTTTGCGCCAGATAAGTACGTTCACCACCGTTATCGAACAGTTGGAACGGTACATCCGGATGGTCTTGGCGACGTGGATACAGCGGCAGTTTCAACTGCGCGATATCACCACCTTGTGGGTCGATAGCCAAGTCGAGCACATCCGTTTTCACGAGGATGAGGTCTTTATTGGTGACCACTGGCGTTTCTAAAGGGGCGCTTGTCTCGCCATTCGCGCTGGGAACATCTGCACTCGCGGACGCATTGGTACCCAGCGGGGTGTCCGGAATAGCCGGGGCAGCCTGATTGGTAGCAACATTCTGAGTCGGCAGGGCAGCTTGGCCATAATCCTGGTTCCACTTAAGAACCATGACGTAGGACACGATTGCCAGGGCGACGATCAGGATCGTGCGTTTAATATCCATGATTACTCGGCCATCGAAGAAGAACGGGAGGTAGGGATAGGTGGAACCGGGTCATAACCACCGGGATTCCACGGATGACAGCGACCTAAACGACGAAAGGTCAGCCAGCCACCGCGCAGAAGACCATGATTTTCTATGGCTTCTAACGCGTAGCAGGAACAACTGGGGTAGAAACGACAGTGACTGGCCATCAGAGGACTAATGGCATAGCGATAAAACTGGATCGGAACGAGTGCCAGTTTACGCATTGGTACTGTCTACCCCTACAGTTTCGGTGCTGACTGCTGGTGCTGGTTTGTTGGTACGCGCCAGACGTTTCCAGAGCTTGCCGAAATGCTGAATCAATTCGGGGTTTTCTACATCCCCCAAGCCTTTGCGCGCGACGATAACAATATCCCAACCAACCAGAGTGTCCTGGTGGAGGCGAAACGATTCGCGCATCAGACGCTTGAGGCGATTGCGCTCAACGGAGAGCTTTACGCTCTTCTTGCCAATCACCAACCCGAGACGGGGGTGATCAAGATCGTTGTTACGCGCAAGGAGCAGGAGATTTTTCCCCGGAACCTTGCCGGTGGGGGAGTCAAAGACTGCCTTGAAGTGCCGGGGTGTTAGCAGACGCTTTTCCCGACTGAAGTCCTGACTCACCACCAGTACCGGATTATCAAACTGCCAGACGCGCACGACCTTTGGCGCGGCGACGCGACAGGACAGCACGGCCGTTCTTGGTAGCCATGCGAGCACGGAAGCCGTGAGTACGGGCGCGTTTGATGGTGCTTGGTTGGAAAGTACGTTTCATGGCGTTGTTACCTGGTTCGTCCACAACGGGCCGGAATGGCCCCCGTTTTAAGAGACCGGCGATTCTAGAGAAAGCAAGCCTCTAGGTCAATTTCCAACCAGCTTTTCCTTCAATTAGATCTCTATCGGGTAAAACCCCCTTTTCTATCCGCCTGGCTTCCATGAGCAATGTCATAGATATAAAAATAAAGAAGGAAGTTATTTAAAGCTTTTCTGTAAAGCTTATAAAAGCTAGGCAGGCCATCCTCTGTGGATAACTGCCTTGAGGCCATATTCCACTTGATGTACAGAGGATGACAACATGGGGGAGAAGCGGTGCTCTGCCTGTGCTGCGCTGTCGGATAAGCTGTGTGTGGAATGGCATGTTATCCACAGCCCAGTTACCCACAGACTTTCACCCCCACTTGTACAACGAGCTCAGGGCCGCTTATCCACAGACCTTATGCACAGACCACTGGTCGGCTTTTTCCGGGATAAGACATTGATTTTGGGTGCCCTGTGGGCAACCTACATGTGGATAAGTGGGCGGCTCGCCGCTACAATGGCGGCTGTTTTTGCCTCACCGGCTTTCAACTTAGGGGATATCCGTGTCAGTGGAACTTTGGCAGCAGTGCGTGGAGCTTTTGCGCGATGAGCTGCCTGCCCAGCAATTCAACACCTGGATCCGTCCGCTACAGGTCGAAGCCGAAGGCGACGAGTTGCGTGTCTACGCACCTAATCGTTTTGTTCTCGACTGGGTCAACGAGAAGTACCTGAGCCGCGTTCTCGAATTGCTCGACGAACACGGCAATGGCCTTGCGCCTGTGCTCTCCTTATTAATAGGCAGCAAACGCAGCTCGGCGCCTCGCGCTGCGCCGAATGCGCCATTGGCGGCGAGCGCTTCTCAAGCTCAGGCCGCAGCGGCACCTGTTAATAACTCGCCTGCTCCCGTTGCCCAGACGCCTTCCAAATCGGCGTCACAGAAAAACGCACCTATTAATGAAGAGCCGTCTCGCGACAGCTTTGACCCCATGGCTGGTGCCAGCTCGCAGCAGGCACCGATTCGCGCCGAACAGCGCACCGTACAGGTCGAAGGCGCGCTCAAGCACACCAGCTACTTGAACCGCACCTTTACCTTCGAGAATTTCGTCGAAGGTAAATCTAACCAGCTCGCTCGCGCCGCGGCCTGGCAAGTGGCGGATAACCCCAAGCATGGTTACAACCCGCTCTTCCTTTATGGTGGCGTGGGCTTGGGTAAAACTCACTTGATGCACGCTGTGGGTAACCACCTATTAAAGAAGAACCCGAATGCCAAGGTCGTTTACCTGCACTCGGAGCGCTTCGTAGCGGACATGGTTAAGGCCTTGCAGCTCAATGCCATCAACGAGTTCAAGCGGTTCTACCGTTCCGTTGACGCCTTGCTGATCGATGACATTCAGTTCTTTGCTCGTAAGGAACGTTCACAGGAAGAGTTTTTCCATACCTTCAACGCCCTGCTCGAAGGCGGCCAACAGGTCATCTTGACCAGTGACCGTTATCCGAAGGAAATCGAAGGCCTGGAAGAACGCTTGAAGTCGCGCTTTGGCTGGGGCCTCACCGTTGCGGTAGAGCCGCCGGAGCTGGAAACCCGCGTTGCGATCCTGATGAAAAAAGCCGATCAGGCAAAAGTCGATCTGCCACACGACGCTGCTTTCTTTATCGCACAGCGCATTCGTTCCAACGTGCGTGAACTCGAAGGCGCGCTCAAGCGAGTCATCGCACACTCGCATTTCATGGGGCGCGACATCACCATCGAGCTGATTCGCGAATCCTTGAAAGACTTGCTGGCACTGCAGGACAAACTGGTGAGTGTGGATAACATCCAGCGCACCGTGGCCGAGTACTACAAGATCAAGATTTCCGACCTGCTGTCCAAGCGCCGTTCTCGCTCGGTGGCTCGTCCGCGACAAGTGGCCATGGCCCTCTCTAAGGAGTTGACCAACCATAGCCTGCCGGAAATCGGCGATGTGTTTGGTGGTCGCGACCACACCACAGTCTTGCACGCATGCCGCAAGATCAACGAACTTAAGGAATCCGACGCGGATATTCGCGAGGACTACAAGAACCTGCTGCGTACACTGACCACTTGATGACACCAGCGCAGCTTATTAAGGCAAGGGACTAGACCATGCATTTCACCATTCAACGCGAAGCCCTGTTGAAACCCCTGCAACTGGTCGCAGGCGTCGTCGAGCGCCGACAGACCTTGCCGGTGCTCTCCAACGTATTGCTGGTTGTCGAAGGCCAGCAGTTGTCCCTGACTGGTACCGACCTGGAAGTCGAATTGGTTGGCCGCGTGCAGCTGGAAGAGCCTGCAGAGCCTGGCGAGATTACTGTGCCAGCGCGTAAGCTGATGGACATCTGCAAGAGTCTGCCGAACGACGCGCTGATCGACATTAAGGTTGATGAGCAGAAGTTGGTGGTCAAGGCAGGTCGCAGTCGTTTCACGCTGTCCACTTTACCGGCCAATGATTTCCCGACTGTGGAAGAAGGCCCAGGCTCACTGACCTGCAGCCTTGAGCAAAGTAAACTGCGCCGTCTTATCGAACGCACCAGCTTCGCCATGGCCCAGCAAGACGTGCGTTACTACCTCAACGGCATGTTGCTGGAAGTGTCGGAAGGCATCATCCGCGCCGTGGCCACCGACGGTCACCGTCTGGCGATGTGCTCGATGCGGGCTGATATCGGTCAACCTGATCGTCACCAGGTGATTGTTCCGCGTAAGGGTATTCTCGAACTGGCACGCCTGCTCACCGAGCCTGATGGCAATGTCAGCATCGTGCTGGGTCAGCACCATATCCGCGCGACCACCGGCGAATTCACGTTCACGTCCAAGCTGGTCGACGGCAAATTCCCGGATTACGAGCGTGTGCTGCCTAAAGGTGGTGACAAGTTGGTAATCGGTGATCGTCAGGCCCTGCGTGAAGCGTTCAGCCGTACCGCGATTCTTTCCAACGAAAAGTACCGTGGTATTCGTCTGCAATTGGCCAACGGTCAGTTGAAAATCCAGGCCAATAACCCGGAGCAGGAAGAAGCGGAAGAAGAAGTCGGCGTTGACTACAACGGTGGTTCCCTGGAAATCGGCTTCAACGTGAGCTACTTGCTGGACGTGTTGGGTGTGATGACCACTGAACAGGTTCGCCTGATCCTGTCTGACTCCAACAGCAGCGCTCTGGTGCAGGAATCCGACAACGACGACTCGGCTTATGTTGTTATGCCGATGCGCCTGTAATCATGCTCAGCAGAAGCTAGATGTCCCTTAGTCGCGTCTCGGTCACCGCGGTGCGCAATTTGCATCCGGTGACCTTCTCCCCCTCCCCCCGCATCAACATCCTCCACGGCGCCAACGGTAGTGGCAAAACCAGCGTGCTGGAAGCCATCCACCTGCTAGGGCTTGCCCGTTCCTTTCGCAGTGCCCGCTTGTTGCCGGTGATTCAGTACGAACAACTGGCCTGCACGGTCTTTGGCCAAGTCGAACTGGCAGAAGGAGGCCACAGCAGCCTGGGGATTTCTCGTGATCGCGGCGGTGAGTTCCAGATTCGCATCGACGGGCAAAATGCTCGCAGTGCTGCGCAACTGGCAGAGATCCTGCCGTTGCAACTGATCAACCCTGACAGCTTCCGATTACTGGAAGGTGCGCCGAAAATCCGCAGGCAGTTCCTCGACTGGGGAGTGTTCCACGTGGAACCACGATTCATGGCCACATGGCAGCGCCTGCAGAAGGCCCTGCGGCAGCGGAACTCGTGGCTGCGGCATGGTACACTTGACGCCGCTTCGCAAGCGGCCTGGGACCGGGAATTGTGCCTGGCCAGCGATGAAATAGATGAATACCGCCGCGCCTATATCAAAGCCTTGAAACCAGTCTTTGAGCAGACCTTGAGTGAGTTGTTGGATCTCGAGGGGCTGACGCTGAGTTACTACCGTGGTTGGGATAAAGAGCGTGAGCTGAGTGCAGTGCTCGCGACTTCCCTGCAACGGGATCAGCAAATTGGCCATACCCAGGCCGGACCCCAACGGGCTGATTTGCGTCTTAGATTAGGCGCACACAATGCTGCGGACATCTTGTCCCGTGGCCAGCAGAAGTTGGTGGTGTGTGCACTGCGTATCGCCCAGGGTCATCTGGTTAGCCAAGCCCGACGTGGTCAGTGTATTTATCTGGTGGATGACTTGCCGTCTGAACTCGACGAGCAACATCGCCGTGCGTTATGCCGCTTGTTGGAAGAATTACGCTGCCAGGTTTTTATCACCTGTGTAGACCACGAATTATTGAGGGAAGGCTGGCAGACGGAAACGCCAGTCGCTTTGTTCCACGTGGAACAAGGCCGTATCACCCAGACCCACGACCATCGGGAGTGAAGGCATGAGCGAAGAAAACACGTACGACTCGACCAGCATTAAAGTGCTGAAAGGTTTGGATGCCGTACGCAAACGTCCCGGTATGTACATTGGCGACACTGATGACGGTAGCGGTCTGCACCACATGGTGTTCGAGGTGGTCGACAACTCCATCGACGAAGCTTTGGCCGGTCACTGCGACGACATCAGCATCATCATCCACCCGGACGAATCCATCACCGTGCGCGACAACGGTCGTGGCATTCCGGTAGATGTGCACAAAGAAGAAGGTGTTTCGGCAGCAGAGGTCATCATGACCGTGCTCCACGCCGGCGGTAAGTTCGACGATAACTCCTATAAAGTATCTGGCGGTTTGCACGGTGTGGGTGTATCGGTAGTGAATGCTCTGTCCGAAGAGCTGATCCTGACCGTTCGCCGTAGCGGAAAGATCTGGGAACAGACCTACGTCCACGGTGTTCCACAGGAGCCGATGAAAATCGTTGGCGACAGTGAAACCACCGGTACTCAGATTCATTTCAAGCCGTCCGATGAAACATTCAAGAATATCCACTTCAGCTGGGACATTCTGGCCAAGCGTATTCGCGAACTCTCCTTCCTCAACTCCGGTGTGGGTATCGTCCTTAAGGACGAGCGCAGCGGCAAGGAAGAGCTGTTCAAGTACGAAGGTGGTCTGCGTGCATTCGTTGAATACCTGAACACCAACAAGACTGCGGTCAACCAGGTGTTTCACTTCAACATCCAGCGCGATGACGGCATCGGCGTGGAAATCGCCCTGCAGTGGAACGACAGCTTCAACGAGAACCTGTTGTGCTTCACCAACAACATTCCCCAGCGCGATGGCGGCACTCACTTGGTGGGTTTCCGTTCCGCGCTGACGCGTAACCTGAACACCTACATCGAAGCCGAAGGCCTGGCGAAGAAGCATAAAGTTGCTACCACCGGTGACGATGCGCGTGAAGGTTTGACCGCGATTATCTCGGTGAAAGTGCCGGATCCTAAGTTTAGTTCCCAGACTAAAGACAAGCTGGTGTCTTCCGAAGTGAAGACAGCCGTTGAACAGGAAATGGGTAAATACTTCTCGGACTTCCTGCTGGAGAATCCGAACGAAGCCAAGCTGGTCGTCGGTAAGATGATCGATGCTGCGCGTGCCCGGGAAGCCGCGCGTAAGGCTCGCGAGATGACCCGTCGTAAAGGCGCGTTGGATATCGCCGGCTTGCCGGGCAAACTGGCTGACTGCCAGGAAAAAGACCCTGCCCTCTCCGAACTGTACTTGGTGGAAGGTGACTCTGCTGGCGGTTCCGCCAAGCAGGGTCGTAACCGTCGCACCCAGGCTATCCTGCCGTTGAAGGGTAAGATCCTTAACGTAGAGAAAGCTCGCTTCGACAAGATGATTTCCTCCCAGGAAGTTGGCACCTTGATCACGGCGTTGGGCTGCGGTATCGGTCGCGACGAGTACAACATCGATAAGCTGCGCTATCACAACATCATCATCATGACCGATGCTGACGTCGACGGCTCTCACATCCGTACTCTGCTGCTGACTTTCTTCTTCCGTCAGTTGCCGGAGCTGATCGAGCGTGGCTACATCTACATCGCCCAGCCACCTTTGTACAAAGTGAAAAAGGGTAAGCAAGAGCAATACATCAAAGACGACGACGCCATGGAAGAGTACATGACGCAGTCGGCCCTGGAAGATGCGAGCCTGCACTTGAACGACGAAGCACCGGGTATTTCCGGTGAGGCGTTGGAGCGTCTGGTTAACGATTTCCGCATGGTGATGAAGACCCTCAAGCGGCTGTCGCGCCTATACCCACAGGAACTGACCGAACACTTCATCTATCTGCCGGCCGTGAGCCTGGAGCAGTTGGGCGATCATGCAGCGATGCAGGAGTGGCTGGCCCAGTACGAAGTACGTCTGCGCACTGTGGAGAAATCTGGCCTGGTGTACAAAGCCAGTCTGCGTGAAGACCGTGAACGTAACGTATGGCTGCCAGAGGTCGAACTGATCTCCCATGGTCTGTCGAACTACGTCACCTTCAACCGCGACTTCTTCGGCAGCAATGACTACAAAACTGTGGTCACCTTGGGCGCGCAACTCAGCACCCTGCTGGACGACGGCGCCTACATTCAGCGTGGCGAGCGTAAGAAAGCAGTCAAGGAGTTCAAAGAGGCCCTGGACTGGTTGATGGCAGAAAGCACCAAGCGCCACACCATCCAGCGATACAAAGGTTTGGGTGAGATGAACCCTGATCAATTGTGGGAAACCACCATGGACCCTGCTCAGCGTCGCATGCTGCGCGTGACCATCGAAGACGCCATTGGGGCAGACCAGATCTTCAACACCCTGATGGGGGATGCGGTCGAGCCTCGCCGTGACTTCATCGAGAGTAATGCTCTGGCAGTGTCTAACCTGGATTTCTGATCCAGGCGAGACCCACAGAAAAAAGGCCAACGCTATGCGTTGGCCTTTTTTATTACGTGAAAATCAGTTTTTCTAAAATGCTCCACGTGGAACATCACCGTTTTCACCCATGGGAAGCTGTCGCCACACTCTCCAAACGGTACCCATACCCATAGATCGTCAACAGCTGCCAACCCCTGTCAGCAGTAAGCCCCAGCTTGTTACGCAACCGATAGATATGCGTATCCAAGGGTCTCGATGACACCATTTCTTCATGGGTCCAGAACCGCTCATAGAGGTACTCGCGGGACAGTGGCCGGGCCAGGTTGGCGAACAAGCAGCTCGCCAAGCGGTATTCCCGCTCGGTGAGGTTGATCGGTTTTCCCGCACGAGTGACGGTCAATTCGGCATCGTCAAAGGTCAGATCATTGAAGCTCTGTACTTCCTGGGTCGCCGGCTTCTGCAGGCCATGGCGACGTAGAACGGCGGTCACCCGAGCCTTCAGTTCATTGGGGCGAAAGGGTTTGCTGACGTAATCATCGGCGCCACTGTTCAACGCGGTGACGATATCGCTTTCAGCATCGCGGCTAGTGAGCATGATCACGGCGGGTGGGGACTCCATGTGTTCACGGGTCCAGCGCAGCAATGCGATGCCAGTGATATCGGGCAGTTGCCAGTCGAGTATCAGCAGGTCAAAGGTTTCCCGACGCAATTGGCGCAGCAGGTCTTCGCCACGCTCGAAGCAATGAAGGGTCCAGGGCTGTTCGGCGGTGCTGGGGATTTGTCGCAGTGTCTGTTCCACCCGTCTCAATTCAGCGGGTTCGTCATCCAGTATTGCGACACGCATGGGTGGGTCCTTTCTTCTCGAAGAGTACTGCAGCCGTAGTGAAGGCACGTACTGCACAGATGCCGGTCGTCGAATCTGAAGAATTGTGCGCAGATTCGTCGGCCCCTTGGATCTCTCGGTACGCTGGGATCAATAAGTGATTAACCCAGTTAAAGTCCTCGGTACCTACGTGGGAAAGATACCGGCTCCAAGCCTTAAGGAAAAGGATCAGCCGACGCGTGCGCTGTCGTAAACTCCTGTGCCCTGATAGTGGATGCCCTTTGGAATTCGCACCTTTACGAGTCCCAAGCAGTAAAACTTTTCCACCGCGTCAAAAATGAGCTTCACTGGGCGCTATGCCACCTTCTACCGCATGCCAACAACAGGGACACGCTGATCAATGATGCTCTGGGGCAAGGCCGAAAAACGTCAACCCACCCATGCCCAACGGCTGTTCCACGGTCTGGTTCGTGAGTGGTTGTGGATCGGTTTGCTGTTGTTGCCGATCACAGCCTACCTCTCAATGAGTACTGGCCTGGCTTTGAACAACCCGCTGTATGACAGCCTTCGCCGTCTAACACCGCTGCCGGTGGATCCGCGTATCTTGCTGGTTACTATCGATGACTCCAGCCTGAAGAAGCTCGGCCAGTGGCCTTGGCCCCCTAGTTTGCACGCCGACCTGATCGATCGTCTGAGCGCTGCACAACCCGCCAGCATTCTGTTGGATGTAATCTTCAGCGATCCCGCCGATCCCCTCCAAGAAAAACGTTTGGCAGATGCGGTGTGCAACGCCGGCAACGTACTGTTGCCCTTGGGGCGTGACGACTCTGCCAGTTATAGCCCACCCAGAGTACAAATGCGGCCGCTGCTCAAATGTGCCAAGGGGGTTGGGCATATCAACGTGGAGGCTGACAGCGATGGCGTGGTGCGCAGCCTTTATTTACGTGAGGGCCCACCCAATGCGACGGCACCTCAGTTGGCGTGGTTGGCGTTCACGATGAGCGGCCAGCCTTCAGAGATGCCAGGTGAGCCTGTGGATTCGAATTCCCAGGATTGGCATCGAGAGTATGCAGTTCGCATCCCGTATATCGCCCCCGACAGCCATTTTCCAAGCGTGTCTTATGTCAGCGTATTACGTGGAGAAGTCTCCCCCGAGCGCCTGCGCAATCGCCTGATTCTGGTAGGAGCGCCAGCATCGGGAATGGGCGATCGCTATGTCACGCCGCTCTCACCCATGGTGGGAACCACGGCGGGCGTGGAGATTCAGGCCAACGTGCTCAATGGATTGCTGCAAGGTCGCAGCATTGTGGACTTGCCCGACTGGGTGGCAGCCCTGATGGCAACATCCCTGGTGGCGGCACTACTGGGGCTGCTGCTCTACCGCCCACGCTTTGCACTGTGGATGACCCTTGGTTGTATGTTCACGGCTTTGCTCGGCTCATTTGCCCTATTGCGTATCGGCTACTGGTGGTCGCCTGCGGCCTGCCTGATCGGATTGCTGCTCAGCTACCTGATCTGGAACTGGCGACGTCTCAGCGTGATCCTGGCGTACTTTGGCTGGGAGTTGGCCCGATTGGATGACGAACCCAAAGTTCTGCCCGAGCGCCGACGTGCGCCTGCCAGCAAAGGTGATGTGTTGCAGGGGCGCATCTTTGCCCTAGAGCAAGCGGTAAGCCGTACAAGGGACACACGACGCTTTATGGCCGATGGGCTGGAGTGCCTGCCGGTGGCGACGCTGATCACAGACACACAAGGCAATATCCTGCTGGCCAATCGCATTGCCCGCGACGTGTTCGGCAGCGATCTGGTCAACCAAAACCTATTGGACCAATTGGTTGATCTGGGTTATCCACCCCTGCACAACGGCGTGCGTCCTGCCCTTTCTGCGTTGGAGCTTGTTGAGTTCCGTGATATTCACCAACGCAGCCTGCGCATGGAGCTTGCTCCTTTACTACCTGCCGAAGGGGATGTAGCGCTGGGTTGGTTGCTAAGCCTCACAGACCTGAGCAAAGAGCGCGAGGCCCAGCAGCACCGGGAAACCATGCTGCGTTTCCTTTCCCATGATCTGCGTGCACCGCACTCGGCGATCCTCGCGCTGCTCGACGTGCACAACGCCGAGTCGCCAGTATTTTCTCAGATTGAGCAGCAAGTACGCCGAGCCTTGAGCCTGACCGAATCCTTCGTCCAGTTGGCGAAAGCGGAGGCCGATGGTTACCACTTCCAACCGACGCTGTTTGCCATGCTGGTAATGGATGCTTTTGACCAGGTAGCACTGATCGCCCAGCTCAAAGGTATTCACCTGGTCCACGATCTTGAAGAGGCGGATGAAGGGATGGTGTCAGCCGATCAGTCCCTACTCACTCGCGCGTTATTCAATGTGCTGGAGAACGCGATCAAGTACTCGCCATCCGGCACCACCGTCCGGTTGAGACACAGCAGCGAACAAGGTTGGTTGGAATGCCTTATCAGCGACCAGGGCCCCGGGATAGCCTCCAAGGATTTACCGGAGCTGTTCAGCCAGTACAAACGCTTTGATTCAGCCCACGGCAGCGAAGGGTTGGGGCTAGGGCTCACCATGGTCAAGGCAGTCGTGGAGCGCCATGGAGGACGTATCGAATGTGAAAGCACCCTAGGCAAAGGCACCACATTCAGACTGCAATTGCCCTTGCTGGAAGACTGTTAAAACGTCCTTTTCTGCTGTGCATAAAAAACCGGTCACAAGGACCGGTTTTTTTATGCGGAAAAAACTTATGCACGTTTTTCGAGATTTTATCGGCTCTGGAAATATGTAAGTAAATCAGCTTCTTATGACTCAAAAAAGCTGATTCGCCAACAAACCGTACACAGGTTATCCACAGATCCTCATATCACCGGCGTATCCACAACAACTGGCTCTGGCGGTAGAGAACCCATGGCCCGCTGCTGTGCCTCATTCCACGCCTGGGCGCGCTCATTCAGCGCTGCAATAGCGCGTGGGCCTTCGCCTTCTGCGTACATTGGCTCGCCAATCACCACCGTGATGGTGCCCTCGCGTTTTGCCCAACCGGTCTTCGGCCAGAACCTGCCGGCGTTATGTGCAATCGGCAACACCGGCAGGTTGGCGTTGACCGCCAATGCTGTACCGCCACGGGAGAACTTGCCTACGGTCCCGAAGGGGACTCGTGTTCCTTCCGGAAAGATCAGCACCCACACGCCGTCTTTGAGCAGCTCATCGCCCTTCTTGGCGACATGCTTGAGCGCTGCCTTGGGGTTGTCACGGTCGATAGCAATCGGGCGCAACATGGCCATGGCCCAGCCGAAGAACGGCACGTACAGCAGTTCACGCTTGAGCACTTGGCTCAATGGCGAGAAGTAAGCCGAGAGAAAGAAGGTCTCCCAGGTGCTCTGGTGATTCGACAAAATCACGCACGGCTGGTCCGGTACGTTTTCCGCGCCCTTGACCTCGAAACGAATGTTCAGGAACACCTTGGTCAGCCACAACGCGCAGCGGCACCAATAGACGTTGATAAAGCGATAGCGCGCCTTGAACGGCAGGAACGGCGCAATAAAAAAGCTCAGGGTGCACCAGAGAAACGAACTGGTGCCCAGCAGCAGGTAAAAGAAAAAGGTTCTGATGGCCTGCAAAATCGACATGGCGGCATTTACCGTTGCGGGACAGGGCCCGCCTGTTAAAAGCGCACTCCCGAACAGTCCTTGGTCAGGAAGTCGAGGGCGGCTAGTTGTTGATAAGTTCTGCGGCAACCGCCGCCAGATCGTCAAAAATCAAGGTGCCTACCGGCAGGTTTTTCGCCTGGGTCTTTTCGCCTTTCCCGGTCTTTACCAAAACTGGCTGAGAGTCGACGGCTTTGGCCGCCTCCAGGTCACCGAGGCTGTCCCCGACGAACCATATCCCAGCCAAGGGCACCTTGTAATGTTCTGCAATGGTTTTCAACATGCCAGGTTTGGGTTTGCGGCAATCGCAGCCCTCATCCGGCCCGTGAGGGCAGTAAACCACCAGCCCCACCTCACCGCCCTGCTCCGCCACCAGCGTGCGCAAGCGCGCGTGCATGGCGTCCAGGGTAGCGATGTCGTAATAGCCACGGGCAATGCCGGACTGGTTGGTGGCGATGGCCACCGTCCAGCCGGCTTTGCTCAACTGCGCGATGGCCTCGATCGAACCGGGCAGTGGAATCCATTCCGCCACCGACTTGATGTAAGCGTCGGAGTCGTAGTTGATCACCCCGTCCCGATCGAGAATCAGCAGTTTCAACATGGTCAGCTCAATGTCGAAATGTCAGCGATGTTGACGAACAAGCCGCGCAGACGCGCCAGCATGGCGTAACGGTTTTTCCGCACGCCGGCATCTTCGGCATTGATCATCACGGCTTCGAAGAACGCATCCACCGGCTCACGCAGGGTGGCCAGGCGCGCCAGCGCTTCGGCGTAATTACGCTCGGCGATCAGCGGCTTGACGGCGTTTTCTGCCTTGGCGATGGCCGAATTCAGCGAGAACTCTTTGGCATCGGCAAACAGGCCAGGGTCGACGTCGCCATTGCCCAGGCCTTCGGCCTTGCTTAGCAGGTTCGACACACGCTTGTTCACAGCGGCCAGGGCATCGGCTTCCGGCAACTTACGGAAGGCCTGTACGGCTTGTACGCGCTGATCGAAGTCCAGCGCCGAACCCGGCTGCAGGGCGCGAACCGACAGGTAGACGGAAACGTCCACGCCTTCGTCTTCGTAACGCGCACGCAGGCGGTCGAACACGAACTCCAGCACTTGCTCGGCCAGACCCGCTTGCTTGACCTTGGTACCGAACTGACCCACCGCGAACACGATGGCCTGTGTCAGGTCCAGGTCGAGCTTCTTGTCGATCAGGATACGCAGCACGCCCAATGCCGCACGGCGCAGGGCGTACGGGTCTTTGCTACCGGTAGGCAGCATGCCGATACCGAAGATGCCCACCAGGGTATCCAGCTTGTCGGCGATGGCCACGGCCGCACCGGTCAAGGTAGTTGGCAGTTCTGCACCAGCACCGCGTGGCATGTACTGCTCGTTCAGCGCCAGGGCGACGTCTTCGGCCTCGCCATCGTTGAGGGCGTAGTAGTAGCCGGCAACACCTTGCATCTCTGGGAATTCGCCGACCATCTCGGTCGCCAGGTCGCACTTGGACAGCAAACCAGCGCGGGCGGCCGAGGCCGCATCGCCGCCGATGCGTGGTGCGATGTAGGCAGCGAGTTTGGAAACACGCACAGCCTTGTCGTAGACGCTACCGAGTTTTTCCTGGAACACCACGTTTTGCAGGCGCAGGTTGAAGTCTTCGAGCTTCTGCTTCTTGTCTTGCTTGAAGAAGAACTCAGCGTCAGTCAGTCGCGGGCGAACGACTTTCTCGTTACCGGCGATGATCTGCTGCGGGTCTTTGCTTTCAATGTTGGCTACGGTGATAAAGCGCGGCAGCAACTTACCGTCCACGTCCAGCAGGCAGAAGTACTTCTGGTTGTCCTGCATGGTGGTGATCAGTGCTTCTTGCGGCACATCGAGGAAGCGCTCTTCGAACGAGCACACCAGCGGCACAGGCCATTCAACCAGCGCGGTCACTTCGTCGAGCAGGCTTGGCGGCACGATGGCGGTGCCTTCCTGCAGGCGGGCCAGTTCTTCGGTGCGCTTGCTGATCAGCTCGCGACGCTCGTTGGCGTCGGCCAGCACATAGGCTGCACGCAGATCGGCGGCATAGTTCGCCGGCGAGGTGATGCGTACGGCTTCTGGATGGTGGAAGCGGTGACCGCGGGAATCTCGGCCGGCCTTCTGGGCGAGGATGGTGCAGTCAATGACCTGGTCACCGAGCAGCATCACCAGCCATTGGGTTGGGCGGACGAATTCTTCTTTACGTGCACCCCAGCGCATGCGCTTGGGGATCGGCAGGTCGTTCAGGGAGTCTTCAACGATGGTCGGCAGCAGGCTGGCAGTCGGCTTACCGGTGATGACCTGGCTGAAACGCAGTTTCGGACCACTCTGGTCGATCTCACTCAGTTCCACGCCACACTTCTTGGCAAAACCAAGGGCAGCCTGGGTCGGATTGCCTTCAGCGTCGAAAGCCGCCTGGCGCGGCGGGCCGTCGAGGTTAATGCTGCGGTCCGGTTGCTGGGTTTCCAGCGCGGTCAGCAACACGGCCAGGCGACGTGGCGCGGCGTAGACTTTCTTGGCTTCAAACTTCAGGCCAGCGCTTTGCAGGCCTTTTTCGATCCCGGCCAGGAACGCATCGGCCAGGGTGTTGAGTGCCTTCGGTGGCAGCTCTTCGGTGCCCAGTTCAACCAGGAAATCTTGAGCACTCATTGTGCAGCCTCCAGCTTAGCCAACACTTCATCACGCAGGTCCGGGGTTGCCATCGGGAAGCCCAGCTTGGCGCGAGCCAGCAGGTAGGCTTGGGCGACGGAACGCGCCAGGGTGCGTACACGCAGGATGTATTGCTGGCGCGCGGTTACCGAGATGGCACGGCGGGCGTCCAGCAGGTTGAAGGTATGGGACGCCTTCAACACCATTTCATAGCTTGGCAGCGGCAGCGGCTGATCGAGTTCGATCAGACGCTTGGCTTCGCTTTCGTAGAAGTCGAACAGTTCGAACAGCTTCTCGACGTTGGCGTGTTCGAAGTTGTAGGTGGATTGCTCCACTTCGTTCTGGTGGAACACATCGCCGTAGGTCACTTTGCCGAACGGGCCGTCAGCCCACACCAGGTCGTAGACCGAGTCCACGCCTTGCAGGTACATGGCCAGGCGCTCAAGGCCGTAGGTGATTTCGCCGGTCACCGGGTAGCACTCGATGCCACCGGCTTGCTGGAAGTAAGTGAACTGCGTCACTTCCATGCCGTTGAGCCAGACTTCCCAGCCCAAGCCCCAGGCGCCCAGGGTCGGCGACTCCCAGTTGTCTTCGACAAAGCGGATATCGTGGACCAGCGGATCCAGGCCAACATGCTTGAGCGAGCCCAGGTACAGTTCCTGGAAATTGTCCGGGTTCGGCTTCAATACCACCTGGAACTGGTAGTAGTGCTGCAGACGGTTCGGGTTTTCGCCGTAGCGGCCGTCAGTCGGGCGACGACTGGGCTGCACATAAGCGGCGTTCCAGGTTTCCGGGCCAATGGCCCGCAGGAAGGTAGCGGTGTGGAAAGTGCCGGCGCCTACTTCCATATCGTAGGGCTGAAGTACCACACAACCTTGCTCGGCCCAGTATTGCTGGAGGGCGAGGATCAAGTCTTGGAAGGTACGCACGGCTGGCGTAGGCTGGCTCACGAAATTCACCTGTTACTTGGGCTGCGATTTAAAGAGCGGGAGTATACCCGATTCGGCCGCGCCACCATCCCCTGGAGCCTTATGCCACGCTGCTTTTGGTGTTCTGAAGATCCGCTGTACATGGCTTATCACGATCAGGAGTGGGGAACGCCGCTACGCGATGCGCAGGGTTTGTTCGAGTTGCTTTTACTCGAAGGGTTCCAGGCGGGCCTTTCCTGGATCACCGTTTTACGCAAACGCGAGCATTATCGAAAGGTCTTGTTCGGTTTTGATCCGAAGCGGTTGGCGCAATTGAGCGATGACGAGATCGAAGCGCTGATGCTCGACCCAGGTATCGTGCGCAACCGCCTCAAGCTCAACGCCACCCGGCGCAACGCTGCGGCTTGGCTGGCGCTGGAGGACCCGGTGGGGTTGCTCTGGTCGTTTGTCGGCGGGGTTCCCAAGGTCAACCATTTCAAGGACCGCAGCGAAGTGCCGGCGATTACGCCGGAGGCTGAAGCCATGAGCAAAGCACTCAAGAAAGCCGGTTTCACCTTTGTTGGCCCGACCATCTGTTACGCGTTCATGCAGGCCTCTGGCATGGTCATGGACCACACTCAGGACTGCGACCGTTACGCGGACTTGGTCAACGCCGGTTAGAATGCGCGCTTTGCGCACCACACACGATCAGGAGTGACCTGTGGAAAAGTTTAAAGGCGCCTTGCTGGTAGGCGCTCTTCGGTTGTTTGCCCTGCTGCCATGGCGCGCAGTGCAAGCCGTGGGTTCGGCCATCGGCTGGATCATGTGGAAAACCCCCAACCGATCCCGCGAAACGGTGCGGATCAACCTCTCAAAATGCTTTCCGGACATGGACCCCGCCGCCCGGGAGCGCCTGGTCGGCCAAAGCCTGATGGACATCGGCAAGTCCCTGACTGAAAGCGCCTGCGCCTGGATCTGGCCGGCCCAGCGTTCCATCGACCTGGTGCGTGAAGTCGAAGGCCTGGAAGTGCTGCACGAAGCTCTGGCCTCGGGCAAAGGCGTAGTCGGCATCACCAGCCACCTGGGCAACTGGGAAGTGTTGAACCACTTTTACTGCAACCAGTGCAAACCGATCATTTTTTACCGCCCGCCCAAGCTCAAGGCAGTGGATGAGTTGCTGCGCAAGCAGCGCGTGCAGTTGGGCAACCGTGTGGCGGCTTCCACTAAGGAAGGCATCCTCAGTGTGATCAAGGAAGTGCGTAAAGGTGGCCAAGTGGGTATTCCCGCTGACCCGGAGCCGGCGGAATCGGCGGGGATCTTCGTGCCATTCTTTGCAACCCAGGCGCTCACCAGCAAGTTCGTGCCGAATATGCTCGCGGGCCATAAGGCGGTCGGTGTATTCCTGCATGCCCTGCGACTGCCGGATGGTTCGGGCTACAAAGTGATCCTGGAAGCTGCGCCGGAAGACATGTACAGCACCGACACCGCCACGTCTTGCGCCGCGATGAGCAAGGTCGTTGAGCGTTATGTCGGCGCCTACCCGAGCCAGTACATGTGGAGCATGAAGCGCTTCAAGAAACGCCCGCCGGGTGAAGAGCGGTGGTATTGACCCAAAGACAATACAAAACCAAATGTGGGAGGGGCGGTGCGACGATTCGACTTGCCCCTCCCACATTTTCGATCTGCTTAGCTTTGGCGGTCGAGTTTCTTCAGGAACACCGTCATCTCTTTTTCGGCCTGCTTGTCGCCATGGGCCTGGGCCGCTTCAACGCCCTTCTCCCACGCCTGTCGCGCTGCGGAGTTATCACCCTGGCCTAACTGTGCCTTGCCCAACAACTTCCACGCCGCCGAATACTTCGGATCGAACTCGACGCATTTCTGCAAATGCTCCGCCGCTTTGGCGTTGTCCTTCAAATCCAGATAACCCTTGCCCAAGCCGAAGCGCAGCAGCGAATTATCCACACCCTTGGCGAGCATTTTTTCCAGGGATTCGAGCATGTCGGTCACTCCGGTTGATCAGAAAAAGCTCAATCCCACGTGGAACAACTTCTCCACATCGCGGATATGTTTTTTATCCACCAGGAACAGGATCACGTGGTCACCCGTGGCGATCATCGTATCGTCGTGGGCAATGATCACCTCTTCGTCACGAATGATCGCGCCAATGGTTGTGCCCGGCGGCAGGCCTATATCGCGGATGGCTTTGCCGATCACTTTGCTCGACTTCGAATCCCCATGGGCGATCGCCTCAATGGCTTCCGCCGCGCCGCGCCGCAGGGAGTGCACGCTGACGATATCGCCACGGCGTACGTGGGCCAGCAAGGTGCCGATGGTCGCCAGTTGCGGGCTGATGGCGATGTCGATATCGCCGCCCTGGATCAGGTCGACATAGGCCGGGTTGTTGATGATCGTCATCACCTTCTTCGCCCCCAGCCGCTTGGCCAGCAGCGACGACATGATGTTGGCTTCGTCATCGTTGGTCAGGGCCAGGAAGATGTCGGCGTCGGCGATGTTCTCTTCCATCAACAGGTCGCGGTCCGAGGCGCTGCCTTGCAGGACGACGGTGCTGTCGAGGGTGTCGGACAAATGCCGGCAGCGCGCCGGATTCATCTCGATGATCTTCACTTGGTAGCGACTCTCGATGGCCTCGGCCAGCCGTTCGCCGATCTGGCCGCCACCGGCGATAACGATGCGCTTGTAGTTCTCGTCGAGCCGGCGCATTTCGCTCATGACGGCGCGAATATTCGCTTTGGCCGCGATGAAAAACACCTCGTCGTCGGCTTCGATCACTGTATCGCCCTGCGGCAGGATCGGCCGGTCACGCCGAAAAATCGCCGCTACGCGGGTTTCCACATTGGGCATGTGTTCACGCAGTTGGCGCAGTTGTTGGCCGACCAGTGGACCGCCGTAATAGGCCTTCACTGCGACCAATTGGGCTTTGCCACCGGCGAAGTCGATCACCTGCAAAGCGCCCGGGATTTCGATCAGGCGCTTGATGTAGTGGGTCACCACTTGCTCAGGACTGATGAGCACATCTACAGGAATGGCGTCGTTATCGAACAGGCCGGCGCGGGTCAGATAGGCGGCTTCGCGGACCCGGGCGATCTTGGTCGGGGTGTGGAACAGGGTATGGGCGACTTGGCAGGCGACCATATTGGTTTCGTCGCTGTTGGTCACGGCCACGAGCATGTCGGCATCGTCGGCCCCGGCCTGACGCAGCACCGTAGGAAACGATGCACGACCTTGTACGGTGCGGATATCCAGGCGGTCGCCCAAGTCGCGCAGTCGTTCGCTATCGGTGTCGACCACGGTAATGTCGTTGGCTTCACTGGCCAAATGTTCGGCCAGTGTGCCGCCGACCTGCCCTGCCCCAAGGATGATGATTTTCATCCGGTCACTCCCTCAATAACCATTCAGCCACGCGCGGCGGCGATCTTGATCAGTTTGGCGTAGTAGAAGCCATCGTGTCCGCCTTCTTGCGCGAGCAGTTGGCGACCGTGAGGCTGCTTGATACCGGCCGTCGTGGCGAGATCCAGCTCACGGGCGCCGCTGGTGCGAGCGAGGAAGGCTTCGATCACCTCAGTGTTTTCGGTGGGCAATGTCGAGCAGGTGGCGTAGAGCAGGATGCCGCCGACTTCGAGGGTCGGCCACATCGCGTCCAACAGTTCACCTTGCAGCGCGGCCAGGGCGGCGATGTCGTCGGGTTGGCGTGTGAGCTTGATGTCCGGGTGGCGGCGGATCACACCGGTCGCGGAGCAAGGCGCGTCCAGCAGAATGCGCTGGAACGGTTTGCCGTCCCACCATGCGGCGGTGTCACGGCCGTCGGCGGCGATCAGTTCGGCGCTCAGGCCCAGGCGTGCGAGGTTTTCCCTTACACGCACGAGGCGCTTGGCTTCCAGGTCAACAGCGACGACACCGGCCAAGCCTTTTTCGACTTCCAGGATGTGACATGTCTTACCGCCTGGTGCACAACAAGCGTCCAGCACGCGCTGGCCCGGTGCCAGATCGAGCAGGTCGGCGGCCAGTTGCGCGGCTTCGTCCTGCACACTGATCCAACCCTCGGCAAAGCCCGGCAGGCTGCGTACATCGGCGGCGGCCTCCAGCACGATGCCGTCGGTGCTGTACACGCACGGCGTCGCGTTGATGCCTGCGGCCGTCAGCAATTGCAGGTATGCGTCACGGCTGTGATGGCGACGGTTGACCCGCAGGATCATCGGCGGGTGCGCATTGTTCGCCGCGCAAATGGCTTCCCACTGCTCGGGCCAGAACGCCTTGAGGGATTTTTGCAGCCAGCGCGGGTGGGCGGTACGCACTACCGGGTCATGTTCCAGCTCCGCCAGCAGCGCCTCGCTTTCGCGTTGGGCACGGCGCAGCACAGCGTTGAGCAGGGCCTTGGCCCAAGGTTTTTTCAGCTTGTCGGCGCATCCGACGGTTTCACCGATGGCGGCGTGGGCCGGCACGCGGGTGTAGAGCAACTGATAAAGCCCTACCAGCAGCAGCGCCTCGACGTCAGCATCGGCCGCCTTGAAAGGCTTTTGCAGCAGCTTGGCCGCCAGCGCCGACAAACGAGGTTGCCAACGGGCGGTGCCAAAGGCCAGGTCCTGGGTGAAGCCGCGGTCACGGTCTTCGACTTTATCCAACTGCGTGGGCAGTGAACTGTTCAGCGAAGCCTTGCCGTTGAGTACGGCGGCGAGAGCCTTGGCGGCGGCCAGACGTGGGTTCATTGCGCGGCCACCCCAAGTACAGTGCCCAGGGAAAATTTCTCACGACGGCTGTTGAACAAGTCGCTGAAATTCAGCGCCTTGCCGCCGGGCAATTGCAGACGCGTCAGGCACAGCGCCTGTTCACCGCAGGCGACCAACAGGCCTTCCTTGCTGGCGCCGATTATCTCGCCGGGGGCGCCTTTGCCGTCCGCCAAATGGGCAGCCAACACTTTCAAGGCTTCGCCGTTGAGGGTGCTGTGGCAGACCGGCCACGGGTTGAAGGCACGCACCAGCCGTTCCAGCTCCACCGCCGGGCGGCTCCAGTCGATGCGTGCTTCGTCTTTGTTCAATTTGTGGGCGTAGGTGGCCAGGCTATCGTCTTGCACTTCGCCTTCCAGGGTGCCTTCGGCGAGGCCGGCGATGGCTTGGATGACGGCAGTTGGGCCCATTTCGGCCAGGCGGTCGTGCAGGCTGCCGCCAGTGTCTTCGGCGGTGATCGGCGTAACCACTTTGAGCAGCATCGGGCCGGTGTCCAAACCTGCCTCCATGCGCATCACGGTCACACCGCTTTGCGCATCACCGGCTTCCACCGCGCGCTGGATCGGCGCCGCACCGCGCCAGCGTGGCAGCAGCGACGCATGGCTGTTGATGCAACCCAGGCGCGGGATATCCAGCACCACTTGCGGCAGGATCAAGCCGTAAGCCACCACCACCAGTAGGTCAGGATTGAGCGCAGCCAGCTCGGCCTGGGCCTCGGCGTTGCGCAGGGTAGGCGGCTGCAGTACAGGAATGTTGTGCTCAAGCGCCAACTGCTTGACCGGGCTCGGCATCAGTTTTTGCCCGCGACCGGCCGGGCGATCCGGCTGGGTATACACCGCAATGACATCGTGAGGGCTGGCAAGCAGCGCCTTGAGGTGTTCGGCGGCGAATTCAGGGGTGCCGGCAAAAACAATGCGCAATGGCTCGGTCATGGGAAGTCTCGGTTAAAAACAGTCACAAAAGAAAAAGGCTTGCCGCAGCAAGCCTTTGGAAGGAGGGCATCAAGCTTGCTGGCGATGCTTTTTTTCCAGCTTCTTCTTGATCCTGTCGCGCTTGAGCGTGGACAGGTAATCGACAAATAGTTTGCCGTTGAGGTGGTCGCATTCGTGCTGGATGCACACTGCCAGCAGGCCTTCGGCAATCAGCTCGAACGGCTTACCGTCACGGTCCAGGGCTTTGATCTTCACGCGCAGCGGGCGCTCGACGTTCTCGTAGAACTCCGGCACCGACAGGCAGCCTTCCTGATATTCGCCCATCTCTTCGGTCAGTGGCTCGAACTCAGGGTTGATGTACACCATCGGCTCGCTACGGTCTTCCGACAGGTCCATGACCACGACGCGCTGATGCACGTTGACCTGGGTGGCGGCGAGGCCAATGCCCGGGGCTTCATACATTGTTTCAAACATGTCATCGACCAACTGACGAACCTTGTCGTCCACTACGGCCACCGGTTTGGCGATCGTGCGCAGGCGCGAGTCGGGGAATTCGAGGATGTTCAAAATAGCCATAAGCGTAATTGCTGCACATGTGAGGTAAAGGCAAATCGGCGGTGGGATGGACCCATACGGCCGGTGTGAAAGGTTCGAAAGCCGCGAAGGCTCTGGCATTTCACGCGAACGCACATAATAAAGGAGATTCACCCCATGAGGAAATCGCTACTCGTCTTGCTGCTATGGGCCCCGTTCGCCGCAGCCCTGCTTCCCCAACCTGGCTCGCGTCTGGATCAACCGACGCAACAGGCCATTCAGCGGTTTTTATTGCATAACCGTATTCTTGATACGCCTCAGGATCTGGACAATGCGCCTTACATTGTCGCGACCGACGGCGGGCGCGTGCTGGGGGCCAATGGCGAACGTGTGCACGCCAGAGGCGACTTGGATCCGGCCCAGCCAAGCTATGGGATCTTTCGCCGAGGCAAGGTCTACGCCGACCCCAAAACGCAGGAATTGCTGGGTATCAACGCCGATGACATCGGTACCGCGCGCTTTGTGATGGCGGGCGACCTCACCACCCTCGCTGTGCAACGGGTAACTCAGGAGGTACGCCCTGGCGACCGCCTGCTCCGCGCGCAATTGCCTACGGCGCTGGAGCCCGTAAAGTCAGCGCCTTTCATCGAAGGAAAAATCATCGATATCCCAAGGGGCGTCACCCAGATTGGCGTGCTGGACGCCGTCACCCTGAGTAAAGGCCGGCGCGACGGTCTGATGGAGGGTCAACTGCTGACCGTCATTAAAACCGGCGCCACCGTCCGCGACCCGCTCACCGGTGTTCCCACGAAGCTACCCGATGAGCGCGCCGGCACTCTGCTGGTGTTCCGCACCTACGAAAAACTCAGTTATGGCCTGGTTCTCAGCGCCTCACGCCCGTTGGCAGTCATGGATCGTTTCGAGACTGCTGCGCAAACGCAATAAATAGCCTGCTAAATAAGTTACCAACAGAGTTATCCACAGCTTTTTCCGGTCAAGGATGATCAGATGTTTCCGATAAACAGCAGTGAAATTTCCCCTTCAGAACTGGAGGCCCGACTACGCTTGCACAGGCTGCCAGAAGTAGGCCCGAAGCGTTTTAGGTTGTTGATCGAAGCGTTCGGCAGCGCTTCAAAGGCCATCAGCGCGCCTGCCAGTGCCTGGCGTGCACTGGGCTTGCCACCCATCAGCGCAGACGCTCGCCGCAGTCCCGAAATCCGAGATGGCGCCAGTGAGGCATTGGCGTGGTTGAGTCGTCCGGCCCAGCATTTGCTGATGTGGGACCAGCCTGAGTATCCGGCATTACTAGCCCAGATCGACGATGCGCCACCGCTGTTATTCGTCGCTGGCAACCCTTCAATCCTCGAAAAACCTCAACTGGCGATGGTCGGCAGCCGGCGCGCGTCGCGCCCTGGCATGGACACCGCTGCCGCTTTTTCCCGTAGTTTGGCCGGCGCCGGTTTTGTCATCACCCGTGGCCTCGCACTGGGTATCGATGGCGCGGCGCATCAGGCGGCATTGGATGTGGGTGGACACACCATCGGCGTGCTTGGCACCGGCCTGGAAAATGTTTATCCACAGCGCCATCGACGGCTCGCAGAGGCGATGATTGCCCAGGGCAGCGCAGTGATTTCCGAGTTCCCACTGGACGCTGGGCCTCAGGCGAGCAACTTTCCGCGGCGCAATCGAATCATCAGTGGTCTGTCGCTGGGCGTGCTGGTGGTGGAAGCCAGTGTGGCCAGTGGCTCGCTGATCACCGCGAAGCTGGCTGCCGAGCAAGGCCGGGAGGTGTATGCCATCCCGGGCTCCATCCATCACCCTGGAGCCAAAGGCTGTCATCAGTTGATCCGCGATGGTGCAATGCTGGTGGAAACCATTGAGCACATCCTCGAAGGCTTGCGGGGCTGGCAGGCCTTGTCGCGCCCGGCGCCGATGCCGGTGATCCATCCGCTGGTGGCGTTGCTGCACGCGGCGCCCCACACCAGCGAAGCCCTGGCGATTGCCAGCGGTCGGCCTTTGTCCCAAGTGTTGGCGACCCTCACGGAGCTGGAGCTTGAAGGCCAGGTGATTTGCGAAAGCGGTCGCTGGCTGGCGCGTGGTCAGCTTTTATAGCTGCCGGTTTTTTGGAACTAGGTTTTGTAAAGAAGATCGGTAAACTGCCCAGAGCTTTAGTCCGGAGAATGAGCAATGGTCAACAGGTGGCGTGTGTTGGAAACCGCACGAGAAATTCGCGCAGGCGCGGTGATTGCCTATCCAACCGAGGCGGTATGGGGCTTGGGCTGCGACCCGTGGAATGAAGAAGCAGTCGACCGTTTGCTCGCCATCAAGAATCGCTCGGTGGACAAGGGCCTGATCCTGGTGGCCGACAACATTCGTCAGTTTGATTTTCTCTTCGAAGATTTCCCCCAAGACTGGATCGACCGCATGGCCAGCACCTGGCCAGGGCCGAACACTTGGCTGGTGCCCCATCAGGACTTGCTGCCGGCATGGGTGACCGGTGTGCACGACACGGTCGCGCTTCGGGTCACTGACCATCCTCTGGTGCGGGATTTGTGTTCGCTGGTCGGGCCGTTGATTTCCACGTCGGCCAACCCTCAAGGCCGCCCGGCTGCGCGCTCGCGGATTCGCGTGGAGCAGTATTTCCGTGGTCAGGTCGACTTGGTACTGGGTGGCGCCCTCGGCGGGCGCAAGAATCCAAGCCTGATTCGCAATCTGGCAACCGGTGAGGTGGTGCGACCGTCGTAATACTGAGGTGTGGCTGATCGCCGGCAAGGCACCTCCTACAGAGGATTGCGTGCTATTGCCGGCGATAGCGTTCTTAAGCCTTACGGCAACAGGATGGTCGACCCGGTGGTGCGCCGCCCCGACAACTCCGTCTGTGCCTTCGCCGCGTCCGCCAGCGAATACCGCTGGTTGATATCAATGCGCACCTTGCCGCTCTGGATCATCGAAAACAGATCATCCGCCATCGCCTGCAAGTTCGCTGGGTTGTTGGCGTAGGTCGCCAGGGTCGGTCGTGTCACGTACAGCGAGCCCTTGGCCGAGAGTATCCCCAAGTTCACCCCATCCACCGCGCCCGAGGCATTGCCAAAGCTCACCACCAACCCACGGGGCGCCGCGCTGTCCAGGGAAGTCAGCCACGTATCCTTGCCGACACCGTCGTACACCACCGGGACCTTTTTGCCGTCGGTCAATTCCAGCACGCGCTGTGCGACGTTTTCCTTGCTGTAGTCGATGGTTTCCCAGGCACCGAGGGATTTGGCCAAAGCGGCTTTCTCTGGCGAACTCACGGTACCGATCAACTTCACGCCGAGCGCCTTGGCCCATTGGCAGGCCAGGGAGCCCACGCCACCGGCCGCAGCGTGGAACAGGATGGTCTCGCCGCCCTTCAGTTCATAGGTCTGGCGCAACAGGTACTGCACGGTCAGGCCCTTGAGCATGGCACCGGCGGCTTGTTCGAAGCTGATGTCGTCCGGCAGGTGCACCAGGTTAGCGGCGGGCAGTACGTGCAGTTCGCTGTACGCGCCCAGCGGGCCGCTGCCGTAGGCCACGCGCTCGCCGACCTTGAATTGGGTGACTTCGCTGCCAACCGCGTCAACTACGCCGGCGCCTTCTGCGCCCAGACCGGACGGCAAGGCCGGTGGTGCGTATAGGCCGCTGCGGAAATAGGTGTCGATGAAGTTCAGGCCAATGGCCTCGTTACGCACACGAACCTGCTGCGGGCCCGGCTCCGCCGGCGTGTAGTCCACATATTCAAGTACATCGGGGCCGCCATGGGCGCTGAACTGGATACGTTTGGCCATCTGCACTTCTCCTTGGGTCGAATTCGCGTAGCCCCCTATCGGACTCCTAAGCTTGATCTTCGTCAACTGCGACGGCATAGGGTGCAGTGGTATCCTGTGCGCCCATTTGCCGCCGACGCCCAATGGCCTCGCGTAGCTTTGCCCGATTCAAGGTGATGCCATGACTACCCGCACCGAGGCTGTAAAGGCCTACCTGCTTGACCTGCAAGACCGCATTTGCAGCGCCCTGGAAACCTTTGAGACGGACACTCGCTTTATCGAAGACGCCTGGACCCGGCCTGCCGGCGGTGGCGGTCGCACCCGTGTGATCGAAAACGGTTCGGTGATCGAAAAAGGCGGCGTTAACTTTTCTCACGTATTCGGCAGCGGCCTGCCACCATCCGCCAGCGCACACCGCCCAGAGCTGGCCGGTCGTGGCTTTGAAGCCCTCGGCGTGTCGCTGGTGATCCACCCGCACAACCCTCATGTGCCGACGTCCCACGCCAACGTGCGTTTTTTCATCGCTGAAAAAGAAGGCGAAGAGCCGGTGTGGTGGTTCGGTGGTGGCTTTGACCTCACTCCGTATTACGGCAACGAAGAAGACTGCATCCACTGGCACCGTGTGGCCGAGCAGGCCTGCGCACCTTTTGGCCCGGACGTGTACTCGCGCTACAAGGCCTGGTGTGACACCTACTTCCATATCAAGCATCGCAACGAACCCCGTGGTATCGGCGGCCTGTTTTTCGATGACTTGAACGAGTGGGACTTCGACACCTGCTTCGCCTTCATCCGCGCCATCGGCGATGCCTATATCGATGCTTATCTGCCGATCGTGCAGCGTCGCAAAGCCATGGCCTATACCGAGCAGCAGCGCCAGTTTCAGGAATTCCGTCGCGGCCGCTATGTTGAATTCAACCTGGTCTACGACCGTGGCACCCTGTTTGGTCTGCAATCGGGCGGGCGTACCGAATCGATCCTGATGTCGCTGCCGCCGCAAGTGCGCTGGAGCTATGACTGGAAGGCCGAGGCCGGCAGCGAAGAGGCGCGGCTCACTGATTACTTCCTGCAAGACCGCGACTGGCTTGGCGTTGTCGCGCCTAAGGCGGCGGTCTGATGGATCGTTATGTTGTCTTCGGCAACCCCATCGGTCACAGCAAGTCGCCGCTGATTCACCGCATGTTCGCCGAGCAGACCGGCGAACAATTGGACTACAGCACTTTGCTTGCGCCCTTGGAGGATTTCACCGGTTGTGCCCGTGAGTTTTTCCAGCAAGGCCGTGGCGCTAACGTCACCGTACCGTTCAAGGAAGACGCTTACCGTCTGGCCAATAGCCTCACCGAGCGCGCTCAACGCGCCGGTGCGGTGAACACCCTGAGCAAGTTGGCCGATGGCACGCTGCTGGGTGATAACACCGACGGCGCGGGCCTGGTGCGCGACCTGACGGTAAACGCCGGGTTGAGCCTGCAAGGCAAACGCATCCTGTTGCTGGGTGCCGGTGGCGCGGTACGCGGGGCGTTGGAACCGTTGCTGGCTGAGCGTCCTGCTTCATTGATCATCGCCAATCGCACTGTGGAAAAGGCTGAATTGCTCGCCGAGCTGTTCGACGACTTGGGCCCGGTGTCGGCCAGTGGTTTCGACTGGCTCCGTGAGCCGGTGGACGTAATCATCAATGCCACGTCTGCCAGCCTGTCAGGCGATTTACCGCCGATTGCCGGCAGCTTGATAGAACCGGGCAAGACCTTTTGCTACGACATGATGTATGCCAAGGAGCCGACCGCGTTTTGCCGTTGGGCGGCTGAGCAAGGTGCAGCTGTGGCAATGGATGGCCTGGGCATGCTGGTTGAACAGGCCGCTGAAGCGTTCTTTCTATGGCGCGGTGTGCGCCCGGATTCGGCGCCGGTGTTGGCTGAACTGCGCCGTCAGTTGGCGCAGTAATCAATCTTCAAACTGGATGGGGCAGTTATCGGCCCCTTCCAGTTTCTTCAGCTCTTCAACCACCTGCGGCCGTGCCCCGCGCAATGTCAGGCTACGCCCCAACCCCTTCAATCTCCGCGCCTCCTGGTGCAGCATCTCTACCCCGGAATAGTCGATAAAGTTGATCTGCTGCGCCTCGATCACCACCCGCTTGCCCTGCAAACTTTGCAGGCGCACTTGCAGGTAATGGCTGGCGCCAAAAAAGATCGAGCCGCCGACTCGCAATATATCTTCTTCACCGTCTCGCCATTGTTGAACCCGTGGCTGCGACGTGCGTTTGAGATAGAAAAACAGCGACGCCAGCACCCCCGCATAGATCGCCGTTTGCAGCTCCAGTAATAACGTGGCGACACAGGTCAGGCTCATCACCACAAACTCTGCACGGCTGACGCGAAACAGCGCGCGAATAGCACGATGATCCACCAAGCCCCAGCAAATCAGCAGGATGCTCGCCGCCATGCTCGGAATTGGAATACGCGCGATCAATGCCGCACCAAATAACGCAAACAGCGCCACCCATAACGCGGAAAACACCCCGGCCAACGGCGAGCAGGCGCCTGCCTCGTAGCTGAGGCCTGAGCGGGTAAAGGAACCGGCCGACAGATAGCCGGAGAAAAATCCGCCGACGATATTGGATAAACCCTGCGCGCGAACTTCCTGATTCGCGTCGAGCAACTGTTGCGAACGAGCCGACAGCGAGCGGGCAATCGACAGGCTGGTCACCAGTCCCAGCATGCCCACCGCCACGGCACTGGGCAGCAGGCGCAGGATCATGTCCAGGTCCAACGGTAACGGGCTGAACGGCGGCAGTTTGCCGATAAACGAACTGACCAACGCCACATGCCCGAACATCGACGGCCATAGCCACGTTGCCAGGCTACCCAGGGTCAGTGCGATCAGTAGCGTTGGCCAGCGAGGCACGAGGTATTTGAGCAAAGCACCCACCAGCAACGTCCCGATCCCCAGGACAAGGGACGCGTGGTCCCACTCGCCAGCATGGTGGATCAGCGCCAGCAGGCTATTGATTGCGGTGGCCTGGCTCGGCAAATCCAGCCCCAACAGGTTCGGCAACTGCCCCAGGGCAATCACCACGGCGGCGCCCAAGGTGAAACCCAACACCACCGAATGGGAGACAAAGTTCACCAGTGCGCCAAAGCGCAGCATGCCCAGCAGCCACTGGAATACGCCGGCGAGAAAGGTGAGCAACAGGATCAAGGTGATGTAGTCCTGCGACCCCGGCACGGCCAATGGGCTCACGCTGGCATAGAGCACGATGGAAATCGCCGCCGTGGGGCCACAGATCAGGTGCCAGGATGAACCCCACAGGCACGCGATCAGCACCGGGATGATGGCGGCGTACAGACCGTACTCCGGTGGAAGACCGGCGATCAGCGCGTAGGCAATCGATTGGGGCAGCGCGAGCACGGCGCCGCTGAGGCCGACCAGCGCGTCCCGGCCCACAGTGGCTCGGGTTTGACGCGGGAGCCAGCTGAGGAAGGGGAAGAGTGTATGGCGGTTGGGCCGGGGCATTTATAACTCGGCTGAAAAGGTTTGACTCAGGGTATCAGTACACACTGGTCCTTGTGGGAGGGGGCTTGCTCCCGATATAGGTGGACCCGTCTAAATCTCTCTGACTGGCACTCCGCTATCGGGAGCAAGCCCCCTCCCACATTGGAATAGCGCAAGGCCCTAGAGTTTGGCCTTTACTGCCGGCAACGCGTCCTTGCCATCCACGGTTTTCACCCCATCCAGCCACTTATCCAATACTGCCGGATTGGCCTTGATCCATGCCTTCGCCGCATCGGCGTTGCTGACCTTGTTGTTGGCCACTTCGGCCATGATGCTGTTCTCCATCTCCTGGGTGAAACTCAGGTTGGTCAGCAGTTTTCCTACGTTCGGGCAGGCTTGTGCATAACCTTTGCGGGTCAAGGTATAAACGCTGCCGGTGTCACCAAAATACTTTTCCCCACCTTTGAGGTAGTGCATTTTCAACTGCACGTTCATCGGGTGCGGGGTCCAACCGAGGAAGGTGACGAAGCGCTGTTTCTTCACCGCCCGCGACACTTCCGCGAGCATCGCTTGTTCGCTGGACTCGACCAGCTTCCATTGGCCCAGATCAAAGTCATTCTTCTTGATGATCTCCTGCAACGAGATATTCGCCGGCGCGCCGGAGCCGATGCCGTAGATCTTCTTGTCGAACTTGTCGGCAAATTTGTTCAGGTCGGCGAAGTCATGCACACCCGCGTCCCACACGTAGTCCGGCACGGCGAGGGTGAACTCGGTGCCGTCGAGGTTTTTCGCCAGTTGCACCACATCGCCATTGGCCACGAACTTGTCGTAAAAACCCTGCTGCGCGGGCATCCAGTTGCCGAGGAACACATCCACCTGGCCGTCTTTGAGCCCGCCAAAGGTAATCGGCACCGCCAGGGTGTCGACCTTGGGTTTGTAGCCCATGCTCGTCAGCAGAAAACCGGTGATGGCATTGGTGGCCGCGATATCGCTCCAGCCCGGATCGGCCATTTTTACGGTTTCACAGCTGGTGTCTGCATACACATTGGCGCTGCCCAGCACCAGCATGCCCACTATCACAGATAACTTTTGCATGGCCTTCCCTCTGTATTTATTGGTTTTGGCAGGGTTGTGGATAACGTGCCTTGCGCTCCAGGTCATCGAGGTCGATATGGTTGCGCATGTATTGCTGACTGGCGTCGACCAGTGGCTGGTGATCCCAGCTCTTCAGCTTGCCTTGGGTCAGCGCCTCAAACACCAGGCGTCGACGGCGTTGGCTGGCGAGCACCTGCTGGTGGATCGCCGGGATGTCCCATTTGGCCCGCGCTTCATTCAAAAACGCCTCGAACAGTGGCCGGTGTTCCGGTGACTGGCTGAGCTCTTTCCGCTCGTGCGGGTCGTTGTGCACATCGAACAGTAGACAAGGGTCGTCTTCGCTGTAGATGAATTTGTAGGCGCCACGGCGAATCATCATCAGCGGGCTGATGGTGCCTTCGGCCATGTATTCGCCGAACACTTCGTCGTGCCCGCCCTGCCCTTGCAAGTGCGGGATCAGCGAGCGGCCATCGAGTGGCAGGTGTGGGTCGAGTTGACCGCCGGCCAGTTCCACCAGGGTCGGCAGCAGGTCGGCGGTGGACACGGCGTTGGACACGCGGCCCGCCGCAAACTGCCCCGGAGCGCAGATCAGCAGCGGCACGCGGGCTGCCATTTCAAACCAGTGCATTTTGTACCAGAGGCCGCGCTCGCCGAGCATGTCGCCGTGGTCGCCGGAGAACACGATAACCGTGTCGTCGGCCAGGCCGGTGTCTTCCAGGGTTTGCAGCAGCTTGCCGACATTGCTGTCGATGTAACTGCAGGCGCCAAAGTAAGCCCGGCGCGCATCGCGGATCTTATCCACAGGCAGCGGCTTGTCCCACAGGTCATAGACCTTGAGCAGGCGCTGGGAATGCGGGTCGAGATCACTTTGCGCGGGCGTTGCAGGCAAAGGAATGTCGTTGTCGTCGTACAGATCCCAGAACGGCTTGGGAATGGTGTACGGGTCGTGGGGATGGGTCATGGATACGGTCAGGCAGAACGGCTGGTCGCCGTCCTCACGAATATGGTCGAACAGGTACTGCTGGGCCTTGAACACCACCTCTTCGTCAAAATCCAGCTGATTGGTGCGCACGCAAGGACCGGCTTGCAGCACCGAGGACATGTTGTGGTACCAGCTGGGGCGCACGTCCGGCTCGTCCCAGTTCACTGCCCAGCCGTAGTCGGCGGGGTAGATGTCGCTGGTCAGGCGTTCCTCGTAGCCGTGCAGTTGGTCGGGGCCGCAGAAATGCATCTTGCCCGACAGCGCAGTGCGGTAACCGAGACGACGCAGGTAGTGAGCGTAGGTCGGTACATCGGCGGGGAAATCAGCCGCGTTGTCGTAGGCGCCAATCTTGCTCGGCAATTGGCCGCTGACCAAGGTAAAGCGCGAGGGTGCGCACAGCGGGCTGTTGCAATAGGCGGCGTCGAACACCACGCCTTGCTCGGCGAGGCGGCTCAGATTGGGCAGCTTGATCGGGGAGGAACCGTAGAACGGCAGCATCGGCGCGGCCATTTGATCGGCCATGATGAAAAGAATGTTCTTGCGCTTCATGGGTTCTCGGCATTCCATAGGCGGTGTTTATGCGATTGAGCATGCGGCCCATGGAAAATGGGGTAAAGCCCATGAAAAGCAATGTCTAGGATAAGCACAGCTTATGTATGAATCCCTTGGTGACCTGTCCCTCGACCTGCTGCGCGCGTTTGAAGCGGCGGCACGTCATCGCAGCTTTACCGCCGCCGCGATGGAGCTGGGCACCACTCAACCAGCGATCAGCCAGCAGATCAAGCGCCTGGAAGAACAGTTGGCGGTCCGCCTGTTTGATCGCATCTACCGCGGCATCGAACTGACGGACGCCGGCGCCTTGCTGTTCGAGCATGTGCAAGGTGGCCTGCAAACCATTAATCAGGGCCTCAGCGCCATCACCCAGCAGGATCAGCACGAAGTCCTGCAAGTGGCCACCGACTTCGCCTTCGCGGCCTACTGGCTGATGCCGCGCCTGCACCGTTTCCATCAGGCCAACCCTCAGGTCGATGTGAGCTTGGTGACCAGCGAGCGTAATCACGCGACCCTGCGCAGCGACATTGACGTGGCCGTGCTGTTTGGCGACGGCCGCTTCAAGCAGGGCGACAGCCTTTGGCTGTTCAATGAGGAAGTGTTCCCGGTGTGCAGCCCGCAGTGGCTCAAGGACCAATCCGCGCCGCTGACGTTACAGAATCTGCACGATGTGCCTTTGCTGCACTTGCGCCAGGAAAACAACAGCCAGTGGTTCGACTGGAGTGGCGTATTCCGCGAGCTGGGCATCAGCGCTGCGCCCACCCCCGGCCAGCTTCGCTTCGACAACTACACCTTGCTGATCCAGGCAGCGATTGCCGGCCAAGGGGTGGCGATCGGCTGGCGCCATTTGGTGGATAACCTGCTGGAACAGAACTGGTTGTGCCGACCGATCGGCAATACGGTGATTTCGCGCTTTGGCTATTACGTGGTGCAGCCCCAGCGCAAGCGGCGTGGACAGTTGGTCGAACGTTTCGTCGACTGGTTGCAGGCAGAACAGGCCAGCAGCGCGCAGTCCCTGACCGGACTGGCCCTGCCGTCGATTGCGGTCTAGGATTTGCCGCACATTGGATCCGGAGTCCGTCATGCAACGTATCAAGGGCTATCACGCCCATATCTACTTCGACGCAAGCACCATTGAGCAGGCGCGCACCCTGTGCGAAGACGCCGCCAAACTCTTCCCACTGCGTATGGGACGTGTGCACGAAAAACCCGTAGGCCCACACCCGGACTGGAGCTGCCAGTTGGCGTTCGACCCCGAATACATCGGCGTGGTGCTGCCGTGGCTGGTGATCCATCGCAACGGTTTGGTGGTGTTCCTGCACCCTGATACCGGTGATGACTTGAAGGATCACACCGACTACGCGATCTGGATGGGTGCGATGCGCGAGCTGGACCTGTCGGTTTTTTAACCTCTCTTTATCAGATGAAACCCGTTCCTTCCCGCAGTAAAAGGCGAGGAAGTTGTAGGATTTATCTTGTTTCGTCTCACTATATGGGACTGTTATTTATATATTGAGATATATCCGGCCATAGGTTTATATTCGCCCATCTGCTTTTTTCAGCACCCACTCATTTCAGGTGAAGCGATGCAGGCGCAATTGATCGCGCTCGATTGGGGGACCAGCTCCCTTCGTGCTTATAAACTCGGCCCCGCGGGCGTAGTGCTGGAACAGCGCTCGCTGGCGTCGGGCATCATGCATTTGCCCAGCGAGCCCCGGGACATTGCCGGTGTGCGCTGCAGCGATGGCTTCGAGTTGGCGTTCGATACGGCGTGCGGCGATTGGCTCGACGCCCAACCCAATCTTGCGGTGATTGCCTGCGGTATGGTCGGCAGCGCCCAAGGCTGGAGCGAAGCGGCGTATCGCAGCACGCCGGTCGACGTCGCCAGCCTGGGCAAGGCGTTGCACACGGTACGCAGCCTGCGCGGTGTCGATGTGCATATCGTGCCCGGCGTGATCGAGCAGGTCGGCTTGCCCAACGTGATGCGCGGCGAAGAAACCCAGGTGCTGGGTGTGCTGCAAAGCCTGTCGGTCGCTGGTGAATTGCTGATCGGCCTGCCCGGCAGTCATTCCAAATGGGTCGAGGTGGTGGAAGGTTGCATCACCCACTTCGATACCTTCATGACCGGTGAACTGTTCGCGGTGCTGAGCAAGCACAGCCTCTTGGGGCGTACGCAAAAGGTATCCGAGCAGTTCCAGGCCGAGGCTTTCGACCGCGGCGTTCAAGTGGCGCTGTCAAAAGATGGCCAGCGCGGCGTGCTGTCGACCTTGTTCAGTGCGCGCACCCTGGGCCTGACCGCCGAACTCACCCCTGAGCAGCAGCCCGATTACTTATCCGGCCTGCTGATCGGTCATGAACTGGCCGGCTTGCCAGCCAGTGCACGGCACATCCCCATCATCCTGGTAGGCGCCGGCCCGCTGTGCGTGCGCTACCAACGCGCCCTCGCCCTCTGCGGTTTCGCCCACGTCAGCCTGGCGCAGGAAGCGACCGAGCGCGGCCTGTGGCAACTGGCAGTGGCCGCCGGGCTCACTCAACCTGCAACGGAGGCCTGACATGCTCAAGCAAGCACTCGCACAAAACGGTTTGATCGCGATCCTGCGCGGCCTGCGCCCTGACGAGGCCCAGGCGGTCGGCCAGGTGCTGTACGACGCCGGTTTTCGTGTGATCGAAGTCCCGCTGAATTCGCCGGACCCTTACACCAGCATCCGCACCCTGCGCGACAGCCTGCCCGCCGATTGCCTGATCGGTGCCGGGACGGTGTTGACGCCGGAGCAGGTCGAGCAGGTCAAAGCCGCTGGCGGCCAGGTGATCGTTATGCCCCACAGCGATGCCAAGGTCTTGCGCGCCGCGAAAGCCGCAGGCCTGTACCTGTCGCCGGGTGTGGCTACGCCCACCGAAGCGTTCGCCGCACTGGCCGAAGGCGCCGATGTGTTGAAGCTGTTCCCGGCCGAGCAAATGGGCCCGGCGGTGATCAAGGCGTGGCTTGCAGTATTGCCAGCCGGCACGCTGTTGCTGCCGGTGGGCGGCATCACCCCGGACAACATGCAGGTGTTTACCGATGCCGGCGCCAAAGGGTTCGGGCTGGGTTCCGGGTTGTTCAAACCGGGTATGACAGTGGATCAGGTAGCGAGCCGCGCCCAAGCGTATGTCGCCGCATGGAAAGCCCTGAGCTGATATCAAGTTCCGCGCCCCTGGCGCTGCATCTATAAGAGAGATAACAGATGAAAATCACCAAACTGACGACCTTTATCGTCCCGCCGCGCTGGTGCTTCCTCAAGGTTGAAACCGACCAGGGCGTGACCGGTTGGGGTGAGCCCGTAGTCGAAGGCCGCGCTCACACTGTGGCCGCTGCCGTCGAGGAACTGTCCGACTACCTGATCGGCAAAGACCCACGCAATATCGAAGACATCTGGACCGTGCTCTACCGCGGCGGCTTCTACCGTGGCGGCGCTGTTCACATGAGCGCCCTCGCGGGTATCGACCAGGCGCTGTGGGACATCAAGGGCAAGGCCCTCGGTGTGTCCGTCAGCGACCTGTTGGGTGGCCAGGTGCGCGACAAGATTCGCGTGTACTCGTGGATCGGCGGCGACCGCCCGGCCGACACCGCCCGCGCTGCCAAAGAGGCCGTGGCTCGCGGTTTTACCGCCGTGAAAATGAATGGCACCGAAGAATTGCAATTCGTCGACAGCTTCGAAAAAGTCGACCTGGCCCTGGCCAACGTGGCTGCCGTGCGTGATGCGGTCGGCCCTAACGTGGGCATCGGCGTCGACTTCCATGGCCGGGTGCACAAGCCCATGGCCAAGGTGCTGATGAAAGAGCTGGACCCGTACAAGCTGATGTTTATCGAAGAGCCGGTGCTCAGCGAAAACTACGAAGCGCTCAAGGAACTGGCACCGCTGACCAGCACGCCGATTGCCCTGGGCGAGCGCCTGTTCTCGCGTTGGGACTTCAAGCGCGTGCTCAGTGAAGGCTACGTCGACATCATCCAGCCGGATGCCTCCCACGCTGGCGGCATCACCGAAACCCGCAAGATCGCCAACATGGCCGAAGCCTACGACGTGGCCCTGGCCCTGCACTGCCCGCTGGGCCCGATCGCCCTGGCGGCGTGCCTGCAACTGGATGCGGTTTGCTACAACGCGTTTATCCAGGAGCAAAGCCTGGGCATTCACTACAACGAGAGCAATGACCTGCTCGACTATGTGCGTGATCCGGGCGTGTTCGACTATGACCAGGGTTTCGTGAAGATCCCTAACGGGCCGGGCCTGGGCATTGAGATCAACGAGGAATACGTGATCGAACGCGCGGCCATCGGCCATCGCTGGCGCAACCCGATCTGGCGTCATGCTGATGGCAGCTTTGCCGAGTGGTAATAGCCTCTGACTGAATCAATGCGGTCAAAAAATGTGGGAGGGGGCTTGCCCCCGATAGTGGTGTGTCAGCTAGTACATCCATAGCAGGCAGACTGCAATCGGGGGCAAGCCCCCTCCCACAGGTTGATCCGATTTCTTCAGTCAGCTCAGTTTCAGTCCTCAACAAACATAAGAAGAGGCAACCCCCATGCACCCTGAATCCTTCACCGGGCAGGCTTCTTTAGTCACGCCTACCAGAAAGCGCTTCTTCATCATGGTGCTGTTGTTTATCACCGTGGTGATCAACTACCTCGACCGCAGCAACCTGTCGATTGCCGCCCCGGCGTTGACCAGCGAGCTGGGCATCGACCCGGTACATGTCGGGCTGATTTTCTCGGCGTTCGGCTGGACCTATGCCGCCATGCAGATCCCCGGCGGTTGGCTGGTGGATCGAGTGCCGCCGCGTATCCTCTACACCGTCGCCTTGCTGTTATGGTCCATCGCCACGGTGATGCTCGGCTTCGCTGCCAGCTTCATCGCGCTGTTTGTATTGCGCATGGCCGTTGGCGCGCTCGAAGCCCCGGCCTACCCGATCAACAGCCGCGTGGTCACCACTTGGTTTCCTGAGCGTGAGCGCGCGACGGCGATCGGTTTCTACACCTCCGGGCAATTCGTCGGGTTGGCGTTCCTCACGCCGGTACTGGCTTGGCTTCAACACTATTACGGCTGGCACATGGTGTTTGTCGTGACCGGTGGTGTCGGTATTTTGTGGGCGGGGATCTGGTACGCCGTGTACCGCGAGCCGAAGGACTTCAAAGGCGCCAACGACGCTGAAATCCAACTGATCCGTGATGGCGGCGGCCTCGTGGATATGCAGGAAAAAGCCACCAAGGCACCATTCAGCTGGGTCGACCTGGGCATCGTGCTGAGCAAGCGCAAGCTCTGGGGCATCTACCTGGGCCAGTTTTGCCTGAACTCAACGCTGTGGTTTTTCCTGACGTGGTTCCCAACCTACCTGGTGAAATATCGCGGCATGGACTTCATCAAGTCCGGCCTGCTGGCGTCGCTGCCGTTCCTGGCCGCGTTTGTGGGTGTGCTGTGTTCGGGGATTTTTTCCGACTGGCTGATTCGCCGAGGCGCTTCGGTGGGTTTTGCGCGTAAGTTGCCGATCATTGGCGGGCTGTTGATTTCCACGGCGATCATCGGCGCCAACTACGTGGACTCAACGGCGTGGGTGATTGCGTTCCTGGCGGTGGCGTTCTTTGGTAACGGCCTGGCGTCGATTACCTGGTCGCTGGTATCGACCCTCGCGCCTGCGCGTTTGCTGGGTCTGACCGGCGGCGTATTCAATTTCATCGGCAACCTGTCGGCGATTGCCACGCCCATCGTGATTGGCTTTTTGGCCAGCGGCGATTCGTTTGCGCCGGCGATTACCTATATTGCGGTGCTGGCGTTGCTTGGGGCGCTTTCTTACATATTGCTTGTAGGCAAAGTCGAACGTATTGAGCTGAATGAATAACCTGTGGCGAGCGGGCTTGCTCTGGCAAGCCCGCTCGCCAGTAAGACCTTAGTTCAGAACACCATCAAGAATTTCGTAAACGATGCCGGTGCCCACCGCGATCAACACCACATCCGGCCCCGAACGGCGCCATTCGTAACCCGGGTAAACCGGCAGGCGCGCCAGGGCGCGGTTGTCCAGGCGTTCGCCGTAGTAACCGCGCGGTAGCGGCTGGCCGCGTACCAGGCGCACATTCGGCGGCGGCGGCGCGCCACGGGAGAACTGGCCGTGGTTATCGTGGATGATCTGGCGCACCGGGCCGAAGTCCTGAGGTGGGCCGCCGCGACGGTTGGCCTGCGGACCGCGATGGTCGTCGCCACGTTGCTCGTGCTGGCCCTGCGGGCCGCCACGGTCATCACCTCGCTGGTCAGGCGGTGCGGCTTGCACCAGGGCGCTGGCGCCAAGCACCAGTACACCTAGACCTGCAATCACGGATTTGGGCATTTTCATCGGGTATTCCTCAGGGCACACAAACAAAAAAGGGATTTCGAACGAGGTTCGAAATCCCTTGGTCTTGCTGTTTAGGCCGTGAAGCTGCGAGTTGATTCCTCTGTATCAGGAACTTTACCTCTCGCTACATGGCGCTTACTTACGGGCGTTACGCACACCTTCCGACAGCGCCGCGCAATGGCTCAACACCCCGTCGATGGCTTGTTGGCCGTTGCTGGCATTGGCGATGTGATCGATCAACGCCGACCCCACCACCACACCGTCCGCCAAGCGCGCGATAGCGGCGGCTTGTTCCGGCGTGCGGATACCAAAACCGATGCTGATCGGCAGGTCAGTATGGCGACGCAGGCGGGTCACGGCCTCTTCGACGTGCTCCAGGGTGGCGGCACCGGCACCGGTCACGCCGGCTACCGAAACGTAGTACACAAAGCCGGAGCTGCCGTTGAGGACGGTTGGCAGACGCACGTCGTCGGTGGTCGGCGTGGTCAGGCGGATAAAGTCGATACCCGCCGCTTGCGCCGGGTCGCACAGCTCGCCGTTATGCTCAGGTGGCATGTCGACCACGATCAGGCCATCTACACCGGCCTCTTTGGCGTCGGCGATGAACTTAGGCACGCCGTATTTGTGGATCGGGTTGAAGTAACCCATCAACACCAGCGGAGTGTCGTTGTTGTCTTTACGGAACTCGCGAACCATCTGCAGGGTTTTCAGCAGGTTCTGCTTGGCTTCCAGGGCGCGGATGTTTGCCAGTTGGATGGCTGGACCGTCGGCCATCGGATCGGTGAAGGGCATGCCCAGTTCGATCACATCGGCGCCAGCAGCAGGCAAGCCTTTGAGGATCGCCAGCGAGGTGTCATAACCGGGGTCACCGGCAGTGACGAAGGTCACCAAGGCGGCGCGGTTTTGTTCTTTCAGTTGCGCAAAGCGGGTTTGCAGGCGGCTCATCAGTGTTTCTCCTGCTGGGCGGTTTCCATGTGATGCATGACGGTCTGCATGTCTTTGTCGCCACGGCCGGACAAGTTGACCACCATCAGGTGATCCTTTGGCAAGGACGGTGCGCGCTTGAACACTTCGGCCAGCGCGTGGGCGCTTTCCAGGGCAGGAATGATCCCTTCCAGGCGGCAGCATTTGTGGAAGGCCTCAAGGGCTTCGTGGTCAGTCACCGAGGTGTACTGGACGCGGCCGATATCGTGCAACCAGGCGTGTTCCGGGCCGATACCGGGGTAGTCGAGACCGGCGGAAATCGAGTGGGCATCGATGATCTGGCCATCGTCGTCCTGCAGCAGGAAGGTACGGTTGCCGTGCAGCACGCCCGGTACGCCGCCGTTGAGGCTGGCGGCGTGCTTGCCGGTTTCGATGCCATGGCCGGCGGCTTCAACGCCGATGATCTCGACGCTGGTGTCATCCAGGAAGGGGTGGAACAGGCCCATGGCGTTAGATCCGCCGCCGATGCACGCCACCAGGCTGTCCGGCAGGCGGCCTTCCTGGGCTTGCAGCTGAGTGCGGGTTTCCTTGCCGATCACGGCCTGGAAGTCGCGCACCATCGCCGGGTACGGGTGTGGGCCGGCCACGGTGCCGATCAGGTAGAAGGTGTCGTCGACGTTGGTTACCCAGTCACGCAGGGCTTCGTTCATGGCGTCTTTCAGGGTGCCGGTGCCGGCGACCACGGGGATGACTTCAGCGCCCAACAGTTTCATGCGGAATACGTTGGCCTGCTGGCGCTCGATGTCGGTAGTGCCCATGTAGATCACGCATTGCAGGCCGAAACGCGCTGCGACGGTGGCAGTGGCCACACCGTGCATGCCGGCACCGGTCTCGGCGATGATGCGTTTTTTGCCCATGCGCCGTGCCAGCAGGATCTGGCCGATGCAGTTGTTGATCTTGTGCGCGCCGGTGTGGTTCAGCTCTTCACGCTTGAGGTAGATCTTGGCGCCGCCGCAGAACTCGGTCAGGCGTTCGGCGAAATAGAGTGGGCTTGGGCGGCCGACGTAGTCGCGCTGGAAGTAGGCCAATTCTTCATTGAACGCCGGATCAATCTTGGCCGCTTCGTATTCGCGGGCCAAGTCGAGGATCAACGGCATCAGTGTTTCGGCGACGTAGCGGCCGCCGAACGCGCCAAACAAGCCGCTGGCGTCAGGGCCGTTGCGCAGATCGGTCTGGGACTGAGTCATGGGACGCTCCAGGAAAGAAGATGTGTAAGAAACAATGAGGGCCACTCTACCCCTCACGCCCCAGGCTGAAAACCGATAAGATTGCCGCAACCTGTCAGGAAAACTCACAGATGAGTCGAGACCTTCCGCCCCTCAATGCCCTGCGCGCCTTTGAAGCCACCGCTCGGCTTAATAGCGTCAGCCAAGCTGCTGAGCAATTGCACGTGACCCACGGTGCAGTCAGCCGGCAGTTGAAGGTGCTGGAGGAGCACCTGGGGGTGAGCCTTTTCGCCAAAGACGGGCGCGGCCTTAAACTCACAGATTCCGGCGTTCGACTTCGGGATGCCAGTTTCGAGGCGTTCGAACGTTTAAGGGATGTCTGCGCCGAATTGACTCAGGCCAGCGCCGATGCGCCCTTCGTGCTCGGCTGCTCGGGGAGTTTGCTGGCGCGTTGGTTGATCCCGCGCTTGGGGCGTCTGAACTCAGACTTGCCGGACTTGCGCCTGCACTTGTCGGCGGGTGACGGCGACCTTGATCCTCGGCGTCCCGGTCTCGATGCCCTGCTGCTATTCGCCGAGCCACCTTGGCCGGCGGACATGCAGGTGTATGAGCTGGCCAGCGAACGCATCGGCCCGGTGATGAGCCCGCGCTTTATCGGTTACGAGCGTCTGCGGCTCGCGCCCGCCTCGGCTTTATGTGGCGAAGCGCTGCTGCACACCACATCGCGTCCGCAAGCCTGGCCAAGTTGGGCGCAGCAACACGGCATCGCGTCGGGCGCGCTGAAACACGGCCAGGGTTTTGAGCATTTGTATTATTTGCTGGAAGCGGCGGTGGCCGGGCTGGGTGTAGCGATCGCTCCGGAGCCGTTGGTGGCGGAGGACTTGCGTGCAGGTCGCCTGGTGGCGCCGTGGGGTTTCAGTGAAACTCCGGCGCACCTGGCATTGTGGCTACCCAAGCGCGCCGCAGACGGGCGCGCCGGGCAACTGGCGCAGTGGCTCAAAGCTGAGCTGATGCGCCAGCCTGTTTAGCCGGTCAATCAGTCACCGCGTTTGCAGAGCAGGTACGCCGCCAGCAGGCCCAATGCGCCTACCGCCACACCGGCTGTAGTCCATGGGTGCTCTTGGGCGTAGTCGCGGGTAGCAACGCTGGTTTCGCGGATTTTGACTTTGCTTTCTTCATAGGCGTCGCTGATCAGGTGGCGGGAGTGCTTGAGAGCATTCTCGGCGTTACTTTTCAGGGCCTTCAACGTTTTGCGCGACTCATCGGACGCATCGTCCTTGAGGCTTTCAAGGGACTTGAGCAGGCTCGAAATCTCGGCTTCCATGCTTTCCAGCGACGCTTTACGTAAAGAAGTGTTGGCCATTTGGACTCTCCTGAAGTGATTGAGTGGCGTGTGTAGATACCGACTCCAGCGGTTTCAGAAAGTGCAGTAAATCTGAACTTTCGAGTGGGAATAACCGCCAGAAGCAGTACGAATATTCACTGCTAGTCTTGATTGACGACCCCTAGGAGAAACGCCATGAGTGATCATCACACCTACAAGAAAGTCGAATTGGTTGGCTCGTCGACCACGAGCATCGAAGACGCCATCAACAACGCCATTGCTGAAGCCAACAAAAGCATCAAGCACTTGGAGTGGTTTGAGGTGACTGAAACTCGTGGGCATATCGAAAATGGCAAGGTCGCCCACTACCAGGTCACCCTCAAGGTGGGGTTCCGAATTGCCAGTAGTTGATAGGGCGAGTTGAACTTTGCTGGCTGGCCGATTGCCATAACCTGCGCTACAAACAATGGGTGCCGACGTGATGAGCGTCGGCACACTCTTTTCGATCAGCGCAAGGAAAGTAACGGATGAAGAAGTTCCTGTTAGCGGTAGGTTTGTTGAGCATTGCAGGCACAGCCCTGGCGGCGGGCAAGCCTTGTGACGAACTGAAAAGCGAAATTGCAGCGAAAATCGACGCCAAGGGCGCTTCGGGTTATTCGCTGGAAGTGGTGGATAAAGGCGCCTCAACCGACGCTAAAGTGGTCGGTAGCTGTGAAGGTGGCACCAAGGAAATCGTCTACAAGCGCGGTTAATCCTGTGTTGCAGACATAAAAAACCGACGCAGGTGCGTCGGTTTTTTTTCGCCTGGATGTTAGCCCTTCATCACTTGAGCCAGCAGCTCGTAGGAATGAATCCGGTCGGCGTGTTCGTACAGGTCGCTGGTGAAGATCAACTCATCGGCGCCGGTCTGCTCTACCAACACCTCCAGCTTGGCGCGGATCTTCGCCGGGCTTCCCACCATCGCCAGGCCGAGGAAACTGCCTACAGCGTCTTTTTCATGGGGCAGCCACAGGCCATCCATGGTATCGACCGGCGGTCGCTGCACCAGGCTTTGCCCGCGCATTAGCGCAAGGATGCGTTGGTAAACCGAGGTGGCCAGGTAGTCGGCCTGTTCGTCGGTGTCGGCCGCCACCAGCGGAATGCCGAGCATCACGTAGGGCTTGTCCAGCACAGCCGACGGCTTGAAGTGATTGCGGTAGACGCGAATTGCCTCGTGCATCAGACGCGGTGCGAAATGCGAGGCGAAGGCGTAGGGCAAACCGCGTTCGCCTGCCAGCTGTGCGCTGAACAGGCTGGAACCGAGCAACCAGACCGGCACGTTGGTGCCGGTGCCGGGTACGGCGATCACCCGTTGGTCCGGCGTGCGTGGGCCCAAGTAGGCCATCAGTTCGGCCACGTCTTGCGGGAAGTCATCCGCGCTGCCGGAGCGCTCACGGCGCAGGGCACGGGCGGTCATCTGGTCGGAACCTGGTGCGCGGCCAAGGCCCAGGTCGATACGTCCGGGGTAGAGGCTTTCCAGGGTGCCGAACTGTTCGGCGATCACCAGCGGCGCGTGGTTGGGCAGCATCACGCCGCCGGAGCCGACGCGGATAGTCGACGTGCCGCCGGCCAGGTAACCCAGCAATACCGAGGTGGCTGAGCTGGCGATGCCGTCCATATTGTGGTGTTCAGCCACCCAAAAACGGTTGTAGCCAAACTTTTCCACGTGCTGGGCCAAATCCAGGGAATTGCGCAACGACTGCGCCACACTGCCGTTGGCCCGTACGGGCACCAGGTCGAGGGTCGAGAACTTCACGTCGGACAGCGATTTCATAAGCCTGCTTCTCCAATTGGGGCGCAGGCTTTTTAGACTATCCAAAACCTGCCGCTTCATATGCATGTTCTATGCAATGAGGGCATATACCCGAGATTCAATAGCGAGGGTGGAAATTTCCTACTGAATTGCTAGGTTTCTCCGACAAGATGAACTTTGCCATGCTGACTATCCTCAGAACCCTTACTGACGCAAAACCACCGTTCGAGGAGAAAGCTATGAGTATTGTTAAAAAAGCATCCGCGCATTGGGAAGGCGACCTTAAGACTGGCCTGGGTTCCATCTCCACGGAAACCGGCGTGCTGCGCGAAGCGCCTTACGGCTTCAAGGCCCGTTTCGAGGGTGGCAAGGGTACCAACCCAGAAGAACTGATCGGCGCGGCCCATGCCGGCTGCTTCTCCATGGCGTTTTCCATGATCCTGGGCGATGCGGGGCTTAAGGCTGACAGCATCGACACCCAAGCCGAAGTGACGTTGGACCAAGTGGATGGCGGCTTCGCGATCACTGCGGTGCATCTGATCCTCAAGGCCAAAATTCCCGGCGCGAGCCAGGCGCAGTTTGATGAGCTGAGCAAGAAGGCGAAAGAAGGCTGCCCGGTGTCCAAAGTGCTGAATGCGAAAATCAGCCTGGATGCCACGCTGGTTAACTAACACAGCAGGTCCACTGTGGGAGGGGGTTTGCTCCCGATAGCGGTCGGTCAGTTACAGAAATGTTGACTGATGCGCCGCTATCGGGAGCAAGCCCCCTTTCACGTTCAATTCTGAGTTAAATCAGAACTCGTGTTTCCAAACTGTGGTCGAATAGCCATATGCAGCCTAGGCGCACACCCGTGCGCACTGTATTCAGGGAGCTTCACACATGAAACGTTTTGCCTTGGCGATCATCTGCGGTGTGTTGGCCACTTCGGCCGTGGCCGCGCCGAAAGATTGTGAAGAGCTTAGGAAAGAGATCGAGGTCAAGATCCAGGCTAACGCTGTGCCGTCCTACACGCTTGAGATCGTTAGCAAGGAAGAAGCTGAGAAGCACGACGTGGCCATGGTCGTCGGCAGTTGTGAGAACGGCACCAAAGCAATCGTTTACCAAAAAAACAACGACTGATCAGAGGCAGTTCACGCTGCGTTCTTCAGCCAGTAATTGGCGGGCAGCGTTATACAGGCGGATATTCGGCGTGTAGCCCAGTGAGCGCCCTTCCAGGCGATAGCGTTGGCCAGCTTCGAAATGGTCGTACTGCAGGGTTATGAAGCAGGTTCGCTCGGTCGTTTGGCCAAAGCTGCTGAAATTTCCGCCCGTAGGCACTTCAAAATCAAAACGAACCATCAGCTCGTGGCTGCCAGGCGGGAATTGGAAGTAACGTCCATCGTTAAGGTTCTTGCCGTCCAGGCGCTGCGCCATCACCAGCTTGGCACCCGGCGTCGGCGTCGCAAAATCAATCCAGGCTTGTTGCGGATCGGCGGCAGGCATCGGGGTCGACGTACAGGCGCTGATGAACACGGCGGCGACACAAAGCAAGAGCTGACGCATGACAGGCACTCGGTGATAGGACGGGTATCGCGGTCAGTATAAACACGAACCTATCACCCAGGAGCAGTGAGGGCATGGTCAGGCGTTTTCTTCCGGGGTTGATGGTTGTGCTGCTCAGCGGTTGTTCCAGCATTAGCTATTACGGCCAACTGGCGGGTGGCCAATGGCAGCTTTTGCAGGCTCGGCAGCCGGTTTCAGCGGTCGTCGCTGACTCGTCCCGCCCGAAGCAGCTACGTGACCATTTGGCGCAGTCCCAGAAAGCGCGAACCTTCGCCAGTGAACACCTGCACCTGCCTGACAATCAGAGTTACCGGCTGTACGCCGATATTGGTCGGCCTTATGTAGTCTGGAATGTGTTCGCCACGCAGGAATTTTCCCTGTCTCCTGAAAACCACTGCTTCCCCATCGCTGGTTGCGTGGCTTATCGCGGCTATTACAGCCAAGGTGCCGCGCGGGGTGAGGCTGCGTTGTTGCGCCAGCGAGGCATGGATGTATCGATTGGCGGTGTTGAGGCCTATTCCACGCTGGGTTGGTTTAATGACCCGATCATCAGTTCAATGATGAACTGGGGCGATGAACGTCTGGCCACGCTGATCTTCCATGAGTTGGCGCATCAGCGTTTTTATGTGAAGGACGACACCGAGTTCAACGAGTCATTTGCCAACTTTGTCGAGCAGGAAGGCACTCGCCAATGGCGCGCCGCCCGTGGCCTGGCGCCGCTGAGCGATGCGACGTTAAAGCAGCGTGACCAATTTATCCAACTGATCCTGGATACTCGAAAGCGCCTGGAAAAGCTCTACGCCCAGCCTTTGGCCGCCGCGCAGATGCGCCAGGCCAAGGCGGCCGAATTCGAGTACTTGCGCCGTGACTACGGGAAAATGCGCGATAACCAATGGGGTGGGGACAAGCGCTATGACGCTTGGATCAACCAGCCGATGAACAACGCGCGGTTGCTACCGTTCGGGCTGTATGACCAGTGGGTGCCGGCATTTGCGGCGTTGTTCCGGCAGGAAGGTGGGGATTGGCTGAAGTTCTATGCTGCGGTGGAGAAGTTGGGTGGGTTGCCTGTAGTGCAGCGCAAGGCTGCGTTGAGGCAGTTGGAGGGAGGTTGAGCTCTAGGGACTCATCGGGGGCAAGTCCCCCACAGTTTTTCAACATGCGGGAAGACGATTGCCCCCAATGGCGGCTTCAAGGGCGCTGCAAAAACGCCTGATGCATCTGCGCCAACGTCTCGAAGTGCCACGTCGGCGCCTCGGCGTTCAACTCTTCGAAACTACCAAACCCATAACCGACGGCTGCCGAATCCAGCCCGTTGCTACGCGCGCCGATCAGGTCGTGCTTGCGATCACCAATCATCAAGGTGTTCGCCGGTTCTAGGCCTTCCTCGCGCATCAGATGGGCGATCAGCTCGACCTTGTTGGTCCGCGTCCCATCAAGTTCGCTGCCGTAGATCACCTTGAAGTGCTTGGCAAAGTCGAAATGCCTGGCGATTTCACGGGCGAATTCCCACGGCTTTGAGGTGGCTACATACAGCTGGCGACCTTGGCTGTTCAAGTCTTCCAGCAGCGGCATCACGCCGTCGAACACGCGGTTTTCATACAGCCCCGTGACCTTGAAGCGCTCGCGATAGAAATTCACCGCCTCCCACGCCTTGGCTTCATCGAAGTCGTAGAAATGCATGAATGCTTGCAGCAACGGCGGGCCGATGAAGTGTTCGAGTTTGGTCAGGTCCGGTTCATCGATGCCCAGTTTGCCGAGGGCGTATTGGATCGAGCGGGTAATGCCCTCGCGTGGATCGGTGAGGGTGCCGTCCAGGTCGAACAAAACGGTTTGGTAATGCAGGCTCATTGGTCAAATCCTTCAGCCAAGTGCAGGTCTTTGAGCTTCACGTAGTTCGCGGCGCTGTAGGTGAAAAATGTGCGCTCCTTGTCAGTCAGCGCGCGGATTTGTTTAACCGGACTGCCGACATACAAGAAGCCGCTGTCGAGTTTCTTGCCCGGTGGCACCAGGCTGCCGGCGCCGATAATCACGTCGTCTTCCACCACGGCGCCGTCCATCACGATGCTGCCCATGCCGATCAGGATGCGGTTGCCCACGGTGCAGCCGTGCAGCATGACTTTGTGAGCGATGGTCACGTCGTCGCCGATCAGCAGTGGGAAACCGTCCGGGTTGAAGGGGCCTGCGTGGGTGATGTGCAGCACGCAGCCATCCTGCACGCTGGTGCGCGCACCGATGCGGATGCGGTGCATGTCGCCGCGAATCACGGTCAGCGGCCAAACCGAGCTGTCGGTGCCGATTTCGACATCGCCGATCACCACCGCCGAAATATCGACAAAAGCCCCGGCGCCCAGGGTTGGCGTGTGGTTCTGATAGGTGCGAAGGGTCACGATAGCCTCTCTCTCTTCTGCTGATAGCTGCGGTGGGCGTTGATTGTAATTAAGATGGCCCCATCTTTGTTCTTACATGTTTCTTCAGCCAAGGTGCCAACCGTGAGCGCGAACAACCCTCTTCTGCAGTCCTACGACCTGCCGCCGTTCTCGGCGATCCGTGCCGAACACGTGCAGCCGGCCATCGAACAGATCCTCGCCGATAACCGCGTTGCCATCGAAGGCATCCTGCAAAGCCAGGGTAAAAATCCGACATGGGCCGGGCTGGTGCTGGCCATGGACGAACTGAATGACCGACTGGGCGCCGCCTGGAGCCCCGTTAGCCACCTCAACGCCGTGTGCAACAGCGCCGAATTGCGTGAGGCCTATGAAAGCTGCCTGCCGGCATTGAGTGCCTACTCCACGGAGATGGGCCAGAACCGCGAACTGTTCCAGGCCTTCGAAGCCCTGGCCAACAGCCCTGAAGCCGCCGGCTTCGACGTGGCGCAAAAAACCATCCTTGAGCACTCTCTGCGTGACTTCCGTCTGTCGGGTATCGACCTGCCGCCCGAGCAGCAGAAGCGTTATGCCGAAGTGCAGAGCAAACTCTCCGAGCTGGGCAGCAAGTTCTCCAACCAGCTGTTGGACGCGACCCAGGCCTGGACCAAACACGTCACCGACGAGGCAACCCTCGCTGGCCTGACCGACTCGGCCAAGGCGCAAATGGCAGCGGCTGCCCAAGCCAAAGGCCTCGACGGCTGGCTGATCACCCTGGAATTCCCCAGCTACTACGCGGTGATGACCTACGCCCACGACCGCGCCCTGCGTGAGGAAATTTACGCGGCCTACTGCACCCGCGCGTCGGACCAAGGCCCGAATGCCGGTCAGAACGATAACGGCCCGGTGATGGAACAGATCCTCGACCTGCGTCAGGAATTGGCGCAACTGCTCGGTTTCGCATCGTTCTCCGAACTGAGCCTGGCCACCAAAATGGCTGAATCCAGCGATCAGGTCCTGAGTTTCCTGCGCGACCTGGCCAAACGCAGCAAGCCGTTTGCCGCCCAGGATCTGCAGCAACTCAAGGCCTATGCCGCCGAACAAGGCTGCGCCGACCTGCAAAGCTGGGACAGCGGTTTCTACGGCGAAAAACTGCGCGAGCAGCGCTACAGCGTGTCCCAGGAAGCCCTGCGCGCTTACTTCCCCATCGATAAAGTGTTGGGCGGCCTGTTTGCCATCGTGCAGCGCCTGTATGGCATCGAGATCGCCGAGCAGAAAGGCTTCGACACCTGGCACCCGGATGTTCGCCTGTTTGAGATCAAGGAAAACGGCCAGCACGTCGGCCGCTTCTTTTTCGACCTCTACGCCCGCGCCAACAAGCGTGGCGGTGCCTGGATGGACGGCGCCCGTGACCGTCGCCGCACCGTTGACGGCGTGCTGCAAAGCCCGGTGGCCAACCTGGTGTGCAACTTCACCCCGGCTGACAGTGGCAAGCCTGCCCTGCTGACCCACGATGAAGTCACCACGTTGTTCCACGAATTCGGCCACGGCCTGCATCACCTGTTGACCCGCGTCGAGCACGCTGGCGTGTCCGGCATCAACGGTGTCGCCTGGGATGCGGTGGAGTTACCGAGCCAGTTTATGGAGAACTGGTGCTGGGAGCCCGAAGGCCTGGCGCTGATCTCCGGCCACTATGAAAGCGGTGAGCCGCTGCCTCAGGATTTGTTGCAAAAAATGCTCGCGGCGAAGAATTTCCAATCCGGCTTGATGATGGTCCGCCAGTTGGAATTCTCGCTGTTTGACTTTGAGATGCACGCCACCCACGGTGATGGCCGCAGCGTGGCGCAGGTGTTGGAAGGCGTACGCGACGAGGTGTCGGTCATGCGTCCGCCAGCCTACAACCGCTTCCCTAACAGTTTTGCGCACATCTTCGCGGGCGGTTATGCGGCGGGTTATTACAGCTATAAGTGGGCTGAAGTGCTGTCGGCGGATGCCTTCTCCAAGTTCGAAGAGGACGGCGTACTTAACGCTGAGACCGGTCGCGCATTCCGCGAGGCGATCCTGGCGCGTGGTGGTTCCCAGGCGCCGATGGTGCTGTTCGTCGACTTCCGCGGACGCGAACCGTCGATTGACGCGCTCTTGCGCCACAGCGGCCTGAGTGAGGACGCGGCAGCATGAATGACGGGCCTGTGATCACCAAAAAACAATTCATCGCCGGGGCTGTCTGCCCGGCGTGCAGCGAGCCGGACAAGCTGAAAATGTGGACCGAGGACAACGTACCGCACCGCGAGTGCGTGGCCTGCGGGTATACCGATACGCTCAATGACCAAGGGCTGTCGGTGCCCAAGGAGTTGGGTACGCGGGTGAATACGTCTGCGCTTAAAGCGCCAGCCGACCCCAAGGTTCAGGCAGTGCAATTCTTCCCGAATCCGAAATTGAAAAAAGACTAACGGCCCTACCCGGGCCAATGTGGGAGGGGGCTTGCCCCCGATAGCGCAAGGTCAGCCAGCCTCTGGATTGGCTGACCCGCCGCTATCGGGAGCAAGTCCCCTCCCACATTTTTTTGCCTGCAATTATTCGACTTAGGTCGCTGAATCCATAATCTACATCCTTAGCCTGCTATCATTTGTAACTATTGATTGCCCAAATACCGACGAGCCGCTCCCCAGAAGTGGCCGAATAAACCCGTGACCACATGATGAGGTGCACCCATGTCTGATCAAGATCAAGACAACCCCCGGCGTGATTTTTTGCGCAAATCCTTGACCTTGATCCCGGTGGTCACGGTTGCGAGTACCGGCCTTGGTGGCTCGATACTGATGGCCACGCCTGAGCCTGCCCATGCCGCGCCGGCCAAACCTGCGAAGAACGACAAGGCCTACGAGCCGAGCTATTTCATCGCTGAGGAATGGGCGTTCATCAACGCCGCCGTCGAGCGTTTGATCCCCGCAGATGCTCAAGGCCCAGGTGCCCTGGAAGCCGGCGTGCCGGAATACATCGACCGTCAGATGAACACGCCGTACGCCAGCGGCGCGCTGTGGTACATGCAAGGTCCGTTCAACGCGGACGCCGCGCCGGAGATGGGCTGGCAGAGCAAGTTGGTTCCCAAAGAAATTTATCGCCTGGGCATTGCCGCGACGGATGCGTGGTCGAAAGCTTTCAACGGTAAAGCTTTTGCTGCGCAAGACAGCGCTACCCGAGACGATATGCTGCGCCGTCTGGAGGCTGGTGGCGGCGAAGTGGCGGCGCATTTCGACGCCGTACCGCCGAAAATCTTCTTCAACCTGTTACTGCAAAACACCAAGGAAGGCTTCTTCTGCGACCCGATTCACGGTGGCAATAAGGGCATGGTCGGCTGGACCATGATCGGCTTCCCCGGCGCGCGCGCCGACTTTATGGATTGGGTGGAACGCAACGAGCAATACCCCTTCCCGGCTGTTTCCATCCGTGGCGAGAGGGCATAAACGTGGCGACCATCATGAAGAAAGTGGATGCAGTGATCGTCGGCTTCGGCTGGACCGGCGCGATCATGGCAAAGGAGCTGACAGAAGCGGGCCTCAACGTGCTGGCGCTGGAGCGAGGCCCGATGCAGGACACGTACCCTGACGGTAACTATCCTCAGGTCATCGACGAATTGACCTACAGCGTGCGTAAGAAACTCTTCCAGGACATTTCCAAAGAGACGGTGACCATTCGCCATAGCGTGAATGATGTCGCCCTGCCTAACCGTCAGCTCGGCGCTTTTTTGCCGGGCAATGGCGTGGGTGGCGCGGGCCTGCACTGGTCCGGTGTGCACTTTCGTGTCGACCCGATCGAGTTGCGCATGCGCAGCCACTACGAAGAACGCTACGGGAAAAACTTCATTCCCAAGGACATGACTATCCAGGACTTCGGCGTCAGCTATGAAGAACTGGAGCCGTTCTTCGACTATGCGGAAAAAGTCTTCGGCACCTCCGGCCAAGCTTGGACCGTTAAAGGTCAGCTGGTGGGTGAAGGCCGTGGCGGCAACCCTTACGCGCCGGATCGTTCCAACCCGTTTCCGTTGGAAGCGCAGAAAAATACGGTCTCCGCACAGCTGTTTCAGAAAGCGGCTGCCGATGTGGGTTACAAACCCTACAACTTGCCATCCGCCAACACCTCGGGGCCTTACACCAACCCCTATGGCGCGCAGATGGGCCCGTGCAACTTCTGCGGTTTTTGCAGTGGCTACGTGTGCTACATGTACTCCAAGGCCTCGCCGAATGTGAACATCCTGCCGGCGCTGCGTCAGGTGCCGAATTTCGAACTGCGCCCCAATTCCCACGTGCTCAAGGTCAACCTAGACAGCACCAAGAAGAAAGCCACGGGCGTGACCTATATCGACGCCCAGGGCCGTGAAATCGAGCAGCCGGCGGACTTGGTAATCCTCGGCGCGTTCCAGTTTCACAACGTGCGCCTGATGCTGCTGTCGGGCATCGGCAAGCCGTACGACCCGATTACCAATGAAGGCGTGGTGGGCCGGAACTTCGCTTACCAGAACATGGCAACCATCAAGGCCTTCTTCGATAAGGACACCCACACCAACAACTTCATCGGCGCGGGCGGTAATGGCGTGGCGATGGACGACTTCAATGCGGACAACTTCGACCACGGCCCACACGGCTTTGTGGGCGGCTCGCCGATGTGGGTCAACCAGGCCGGCAGTCGGCCAATTGCGGGTACGTCCAACCCGCCCGGCACCCCGGCCTGGGGCAGTGCGTGGAAGCGCGCCACCGCCGATTACTACACCCATCAGGTGTCGATGGACGCCCACGGTGCCCATCAATCCTACCGAGGCAACTACCTGGATCTGGACCCGGTGTACCGCGATGCCTACGGCCTGCCGCTGCTGCGTATGACGTTCGATTGGCAGGAAAACGACATCAAGATGAACCGTTTCATGGTCGAGAAAATGGGCAAGGTTGCCGAAGCGATGAACCCCAAGGCCATCGCTGTACTTGGTAAAAAAGTCGGTGAGCATTTCAACACTGCGTCTTACCAGACCACCCACCTCAATGGTGGCGCGATCATGGGCACCGATCCGAAAACCAGTGCGTTGAACCGTTACCTGCAGAGCTGGGACGTACACAACGTGTTTGTCCCTGGCGCGTCCGCTTTCCCACAGGGCCTGGGCTACAACCCTACCGGCCTGGTGGCGGCGCTGACCTACTGGTCGGCCCGGGCGATCCGTGAGCAGTACCTGAAAAACCCCGGCCCACTGGTTCAGGCATAAGGAGCGATGACCATGAAAGCACTTGTTATCGCCACGTTTGCGCTGCTCAGCAGTTGCTCGATAAGCGCCGCCGAAACCGACCTGGTCAGACAAGGCGAATACCTGGCCCGCGCCGGTGACTGCGTGGCTTGCCACACCGCCAAGGGCGGCAAACCCTTCGCAGGCGGGCTGCCTATGGAAACCCCGATTGGCGTGATCTACTCCACCAACATCACCCCGGACAAGACCGGCCTTGGCGACTATAGCTTCGAAGACTTCGACAAGGCCGTGCGCCATGGCGTCGCCAAGAGCGGTAGTACGCTTTACCCAGCGATGCCGTACCCGTCTTACGCGCGTGTCAGCGACAGCGATATGCAGGCGTTGTACGCGTACTTCATGAAGGGCGTGGAGCCCGTCGCCCAAGCAAATAAGGACAGCGACATTCCCTGGCCCTTGAGCATGCGTTGGCCGTTGGCGGCGTGGCGTTGGATGTTTGCCCCTGAAGTGGCTGACACACCAGCGGTAGCAGGTGCCGACCCGGTGACAAGTCGTGGCGCTTACCTAGTGGAAGGCCTCGGTCACTGCGGCGCGTGCCACACCCCCCGTGCGTTGACCATGCAGGAAAAAGCCCTGAGTGCCACAGATGGCGATGCCTTCCTGTCCGGCAGCGCGCCGTTGGAAGGTTGGATCGCCAAGAGCCTGCGCGGCGACCACAAGGACGGCCTTGGCAGTTGGAGCGAGGAGCAACTGGTGCAATTCCTCAAGACCGGTCGCAGTGATCGCAGCGCGGTGTTTGGTGGTATGAGCGACGTTGTAGTCCACAGCATGCAGTACATGTCGGAAGACGATTTGACCGCTATCGCCCGTTACCTCAAGAGCCTGCCTGCAGTCGATCCCAAGGACCAGCCGCATGTGTACGACAAGCAGGTAGCGCAGGCGCTGTGGAAAGGCGATGACAGCCAGCCGGGTGCGTCGGTGTACATCGACAACTGTGCGGCCTGCCACCGCACCGACGGCCATGGCTATACACGCGTGTTCCCGGCGCTGGCGGGCAACCCGGTATTGCAGACGGCGGATGCCACCTCGCTGATCAACATCGTGTTGAACGGCGGCACCTTGCCGGCCACTCACGCGGCGCCATCGACCTTCACCATGCCGGCATTTGCCTGGCGCCTGTCGGACCAGGAAGTGGCGGACGTAGTCAGTTTCATCCGTGGCAGTTGGGGCAATAAAGGTGCGCCGGTGAAAGCCAGCGACGTGGCTGATATGCGTAAAAACGATATGCGCACCACCTCGGGCGATGACCTGGGGCAGGTCACACAAAAACACTGACCGCCAAACGGCACTGGTCAGAAACGTCGCGCCTCGATACTGTATATAAAAACAGTATCGAGGCGTATTCATGTCTACTCCGTTGCCGCCCCGTGGCCGGGGCACGGCCACTAACCTGCACAACCGCTTTGCGCCTTCGGTCAGCGTGGCCGAGGACGATGGCTGGTATCAGGAAGTACCGCCGACCCAAGGCACCGAGGTGCGTATTGAGACGGCTAAAACCATCATCACCCGCAACAACTCACCGGACCTGCCGTTTGATCGCTCGATCAACCCGTATCGCGGTTGCGAGCATGGCTGCATCTACTGCTATGCGCGGCCCAGCCACGCCTATTGGGACATGTCACCGGGGCTGGATTTCGAGACCAAGCTGATCGCCAAGAGCAATGCGGCCGACGTGCTGGAGCAGCAGCTGTCCAAGCCGGGCTATGTGTGTGCGCCGATCAACCTGGGTTCCAACACCGATCCGTACCAGCCCATCGAGCGTGAATACAAGATCACGCGTCAGACCCTCGAAGTGCTGCTGCGCTACCGACATCCGGTGACCATCATTACCAAAGGTTCGCTGATCCTGCGTGACCTCGACCTGCTCACCGAGTTGGCCCGCCAGCGTCTGGTGGCGGTGATGATCAGCCTCACCAGTCTGGACGACGAGCTCAAGCGCATCCTGGAGCCGCGCACGGCAGCGCCTAAGGCGCGGTTGCGAGCGATCCGTGTGATGCGAGAGGCGGGGATTCCCGTGGGTGTGTTGTGCTCGCCGATGATTCCGATGATCAACGACAGTGAGTTGGAGAGCCTGCTGACCGAGGCGCACGCCGCCGGTGCGCAGAGCGCAGCGTACATGATGCTGCGCCTGCCCCTGGAAGTGGCGCCGTTGTTCGAAGAGTGGCTGACGGCGCATTACCCGCAGCGTGCGGCTCACGTAATGAGTCTGGTGCGGCAGGTGCGAGGTGGCGAGGTGTATGACAGCCGCTTCGGTGTGCGCATGCGGGGCGAAGGACCTTTTGCTGATTTGTTGGCCCAGCGTTTCAGCAAGGCGATCAAACGCCTGGGGCTCAATCGCCGTGAAGGATTCAATCTGGATTGCACGGCGTTCTGTCCGCCGGGCAGACAGATGGCATTGTTGTAGACTTATCAGGAAGAACGCACCTTTCTTGTAGGAATAGTCGCGTTTTGACATCACTGAAACCCGCGATCTAGAGCGGTTCATTCAGTTTGAGTTAAGTTTCGGCGGTTACCTTGCTCAGCGAGTGACTGATGAGTCGACACCCGGGTTATTGGAGTTTTACAACTATTCCACTGGCCGGGCGTCGAACTGTCCTGAACACGCCCCCTGCACTAATCAAGAGGATGAATCATGAGTGATAAGGATAAACAGCCGTTGGCTGCGTCGGCTTCAGCCTCTCAAATGGCGGAGTCCGCCGATGCAGCGCTAAAGCATATCGTTGACGGTTTTTTGCATTTCCATCACGACGTCTTCCCCCAGCAGGAAGAACTCTTCAAGAAACTCGCCACGGCCCAGAGCCCGCGAGCGATGTTCATCACCTGCGCCGACTCGCGAATCGTCCCCGAGCTGATCACCCAAAGCTCGCCTGGCGACCTGTTCGTGACCCGTAACGTAGGCAACGTAGTGCCGCCCTACGGCCAAATGAACGGTGGTGTTTCCACGGCCATCGAGTACGCGGTACTTGCCCTCGGTGTGCAGCACATCATCGTGTGCGGACACTCCGATTGCGGCGCCATGCGGGCGGTACTCAACCCCGACAGCCTGGAGAAAATGCCGACGGTAAAAGCCTGGTTGCGGCATGCCGAGGTCGCCAAGACCATGGTCCATGACAACTGCGATTGCGCCAGCGAAGGCGAGAGCATGAAGGTGCTCACCGAAGAAAACGTCATCGCCCAGTTGCAACATTTGCGCACCCACCCTTCCGTGGCTTCGCGTATGGCTAATGGTCAGCTGTTCATCCACGGTTGGATCTACAACATCGAGACCAGCGAAATCCGCGCCTACGATGCCGACCAGTCGGCGTTCCGACCGTTGGGCGGTGACGGGCCGATCCCTTCAGCGACGCCTAAAGCGCGCTTCTAAAACACTTCCCTGCCGGGTAATGCGGTGGCTGCCATGGATGCAGCCAGGCTTTACCGCGCCCGGCGAATGCCTCGGGAGAGTCATCATGCGTGCTGCTCAATTGAAAGCTGTATTGCCACGGGAGCTGCTCGCCTCGGTGGTTGTGTTTCTGGTCGCCCTGCCGCTGTGCATGGGGATCGCGATTGCGTCCGGCATGCCGCCGGCCAAGGGCCTGATCACCGGGATTATCGGTGGCCTGGTGGTGGGGTGGCTGGCGGGGTCGCCGCTGCAGGTCAGCGGTCCGGCGGCGGGTCTGGCTGTGCTGGTGTTTGAATTGGTGCGCCAGCACGGCATGTTGATGCTGGGCCCGATCCTGCTGCTGGCGGGCTTTCTGCAACTGGTGGCCGGACGTTTGCGCCTGGGCTGCTGGTTCCGCGTGACAGCGCCCGCAGTGGTGTACGGCATGCTGGCGGGCATTGGCGTGTTGATTGTGCTGTCGCAGATTCATGTGATGCTCGACGGTGCGCCCAAGCCTTCGGGGCTGGACAACCTGGCGGGTTTCCCGGCTGCACTGGCTGAAGCCATACCGACCCTTGGCGGAGGTCTTGGCTGGCAAGCGGGTTTGCTTGGGCTGTCGACGATGCTGGTGATGTACCTGTGGGATAAATTCCGTCCGCAACCGCTGCGGTTTGTGCCGGGCGCTTTGCTTGGCGTCGGCCTGGCTACGGTCACCAGCCTGGTGCTGGCGTTGCAGGTCAAACGCGTGGAAGTCCCGGAAAACCTGGCTGACGCCATCGACTGGCTGCGCCCCAGCGACCTGCTGAACCTGGCCGATCCTCAACTGCTGATCGCTGCTTTCGCAGTGGCATTTATCGCCAGCGCCGAAACCCTGCTTTCCGCCGCGGCTGTCGACCGCATGCATAATGGCCAGCGTTCCGATTTCGACAAAGAGCTGTCCGCCCAAGGTGTCGGCAACATGCTCTGCGGCCTGGTCGGTGCTTTGCCGATGACCGGCGTGATCGTACGCAGCTCAGCCAACGTCCAGGCGGGTGCAACCACTCGTCTGTCTGCCATGTTCCATGGCGTGTGGTTGCTGGGTTTCGTGTTGCTGTTGTCGAGCGTGCTGCAAAGCATTCCGGTGGCGAGCCTGGCCGGCGTGTTGGTGTACACCGGGATCAAGCTGGTAGACGTCAAGGCGTTCAAGGCCTTGGGGCGCTACGGGCGGATGCCGATGTTTACCTATGCGGCCACGGCCTTGGCGATCATCTTTACTGACCTGCTGACGGGTGTGCTGGTGGGCTTTGGCCTCACGTTGGTCAAACTGGCGCTCAAGGCGTCCCGGCTGAAAGTCAGCCTGATTGACCTGCCTCAGGATGGAGAGATGGAGCTACGGCTGACCGGAGCGGCGACCTTTCTCAAAGTGCCTGCGCTGACCCAAGTGCTGTCGACGATACCTGCGGGGACCACGGTGCATGTGCCGCTCAACAACCTCAGCTATATCGACCATTCCTGCCTGGAGTTACTGGAAGAATGGGGTCGGGCGAATGCGGCTAAGGGCTCGAAGTTGGTCATTGAGGCGCGCGGGTTGAAGCGACGGCTCGAAGGCCGGGTTAGGACGACGACGGGAATCGGCTCGGCGCCATCAATCGGCTGATGAAGCCGGATCAAAATGTGGGAGGGGGCTTGTTCCCGATAGCAGAGTGTCAGTCTAAGCATATGTGACTGAGCCACCGCTATCGGGAGCAAGCCCCCTCCCACATTTTTTCTGCGTCTACCTCAGGATTCAGGCGGGTTGATCCAGCGCCAATTCAACCCCCAGTTGCCGAGACAGGCACGGCCAGCGCTTCCACGCGGCGTCTGTGTCAGGGCTTTTCAACTGCTCGCGGTACGCCTCGACGGACTCCAGCGCAAAGCTGTCTTCGTTGAGCATCTCATCCACCGCCAGGTGGACGGCTTCATCCAGTTGGTTGGCAAACGCTTCGCCGATCAACTGATGGGCAATCAAGTTAGCCACGGTGGTATCCGCCGGAATCAACGGCCGACCGAAGTGCTTGATATACAGATCGTTTACTTCCTCCACCAGACGATGAGCCAGGTAGGCCTCGTCCAGCAGCCCGTCCAGGCCTTCGTGGCCTGCCAGAATAGCTGGCGGTTGCAGGAAGAAATGCTCGGCAATCTTCAGCACCGGCTTGATCTGGCTTTCGATACCGGCCTCGCGGGCAACTTCATTGGCCGCGTCGAGCAAATCCGGGACCAAGTCGATGTAGGCGGTGACAAAGCGCGCCATGACAACGTTGCGATCACCTTCAGCCAGAGCGATGGCCGAATGCAGGTGCGGCAATTGTTTTTCCAGTTGCTGGGCAAGCTGGCCCGTAGTGGCTTCGTGTTGATGGGCACGGGAAATCTGCTCGCGCAATGCGGCGGTGTTCATGAAGGCTCCAGTGATGCAGGCGTAGGAAAAGGGAGAGGTTAAGTTAGCTCGTTTATACGAGCGCCTAAGACGCATTTGTCATAATTATTTCATGGTTATGCGCAGGCGTTATATTGAATTGCCATCGTTCGTCGGAAAATCGATTCCGCTCCCGGTTTCATTGGCTCCGGCCGTGCCATTTTGCCTCATTTGTCCCTACACATTGCGGGGTTGCATACCCTGTCTATACTCGGATTTGTACGCGATTAGCTGATGACGCCAGACTGCATAAGCAGGCAAGGCTAAGCGGTTGTAAGCAGTATGGAAGCCGCTCCCTTCGACGCAGGTGCAAACCGGCGGGATAACAAGAACGATAAGGGGAACCCGCAATGATGCGACATCCACACGTTTGGATGGGCCTCCTGTTGTGGTCAGTATTCGGCCAGGCGCACGCCGCCTGGACAACGAATATGGCGCCAGGTGCAACGGAAGTCAGTCACGCTGTGTTCGATCTGCACATGACCATTTTCTGGATCTGTGTGGTGATCGGCATCATCGTGTTTGGCGCCATGTTTTGGTCGATGATGGTCCACCGGCGCTCCACCGGCCAGGTCGCAGCCAAGTTCCACGAGAGCACCACCGTGGAAATCCTCTGGACCGTCGTGCCCTTGCTGATCCTGATCGCGATGGCTATTCCCGCAACCAAGACCTTGATCAACATCTACGACAGCAGTGAGTCGGATATCGATATCCAGGTCACTGGCTACCAGTGGAAGTGGCATTACAAATACCTGGGCCAGGATGTGGAGTTCTTCAGCAACCTGGCCACACCCGCCGAGCAGATCCATAACCAGGCCACCAAGGGCGAGCACTATCTGCTGGAAGTCGACCAGCCGTTGGTGCTGCCGGTGGGCGCCAAAGTGCGCTTTCTGGTTACCGCCGCTGACGTGATCCACTCTTGGTGGGTGCCGGCTTTTGCGGTCAAGCGCGACGCTATTCCCGGCTTCGTCAACGAGGCCTGGACTCGGGTCGAGAAGCCCGGCATCTACCGTGGGCAATGCGCCGAATTGTGCGGTAAAGACCACGGTTTCATGCCCATCGTCGTCGAGGTCAAATCCAAGGCTGACTACGAAACCTGGCTGGGTGAACGCAAGGCCGAGGCCGCCAAGCTCAAGGAACTGACCTCCAAAGAGTGGACCCTTGAAGAGTTGGTGGCCCGTGGTGACAAGGTTTATCACACCACCTGCGTGGCCTGTCACCAGGCAGAGGGCCAGGGCCTGCCGCCGATGTTCCCGGCGCTCAAGGGCTCGAAAATCGCTACCGGACCGGCCGCCGACCACCTGAGCATCGTCTATCACGGCAAGCCGGGCACTGCGATGGCCGCGTTCGGCAAGCAGCTCTCGGAAGTGGATATCGCCGCCGTGGTGACCTACGAGCGCAACGCCTGGGGCAACAACAAAGGCGACATGGTCACGCCAAAAGACGTGCTGGCCATCAAACAGGCGGAAAGCAAATGACAGCCCTCATTACATTTGCGCCGCCCCGCCCCGCCCATTCGTTTGCAGGAGAACGGCCATGAGCGCTGTGATCGATGACCATGGACACACCAGTGACCATGCCCACGGCCCCGCCAAGGGGTTGATGCGTTGGGTGCTGACCACCAACCACAAAGACATCGGCACGATGTACCTGTGGTTCGCCTTCACGATGTTCCTGCTGGGCGGTTCGTTCGCCATGGTGATCCGTGCCGAACTGTTCCAGCCCGGGTTGCAGATCGTCGAACCGGCATTTTTCAACCAGATGACCACCATGCACGGCCTGATCATGGTGTTCGGCGCGGTGATGCCGGCATTTGTCGGCCTGGCCAACTGGATGATCCCGCTGATGATCGGCGCGCCCGACATGGCCTTGCCGCGTATGAACAACTTCAGCTTCTGGCTGTTGCCAGCGGCTTTCCTGTTGCTGGTCTCGACGCTGTTCACCCCTGGCGGCGGACCGAACTTCGGCTGGACCTTCTACGCCCCGCTCTCCACCACCTACGCGCCGGAAAGCGTGACGTTCTTCATTTTCGCCATCCACCTGATGGGCATCAGTTCGATCATGGGCGCGATCAACGTGGTCGCTACCATCCTCAACCTGCGCGCGCCGGGCATGACGTTGATGAAGATGCCGCTGTTCGTGTGGACCTGGCTGATTACCGCTTTCCTGCTGATTGCGGTGATGCCGGTGCTGGCTGGTTGCGTGACCATGATGCTGATGGACATTCACTTCGGCACGAGCTTCTTTAGTGCGGCTGGCGGTGGTGATCCGGTGCTGTTCCAGCACGTGTTCTGGTTCTTTGGTCATCCGGAGGTGTACATCATGATCCTGCCGGCCTTCGGCGCCGTCAGTTCGATCATTCCGACCTTCTCGCGCAAGCCGCTGTTCGGCTACACCTCAATGGTTTACGCCACGGCAAGCATCGCGTTCCTGTCGTTTATCGTGTGGGCGCACCACATGTTCGTGGTCGGTATCCCGCTGGTGGGCGAATTGTTCTTCATGTACGCCACGTTGCTGATCGCCGTGCCGACCGGGGTAAAGGTGTTCAACTGGGTCAGCACCATGTGGCAAGGCTCGCTGACGTTCGAGACGCCGATGTTGTTTGCGGTGGCCTTCGTGATCCTGTTCACCATCGGCGGCTTCTCCGGGTTGATGCTGGCGATTGCCCCGGCTGATTTCCAGTACCACGACACCTACTTTGTGGTGGCGCACTTCCATTACGTACTGGTGCCCGGCGCGATCTTTGGGATCTTCGCGTCGGCCTACTACTGGTTGCCGAAATGGACCGGCCACATGTACGACGAAACCCTGGGCAAGCTGCACTTCTGGCTGTCTTTCGTGGGCATGAACATGGCGTTCTTCCCGATGCACTTTGTGGGGCTGGCCGGTATGCCGCGTCGGGTGCCGGACTACAACCTGCAGTTCGCCGACTTCAACATGGTCTCGTCGATTGGCGCGTTTATGTTTGGCGCCACGCAGATCTTCTTTTTGTTCATCGTGATCAAGTGCATTCGAGGTGGCCCGCCGGCGCCGGCCAAACCGTGGGATGGCGCTGAAGGCCTGGAGTGGAGCATTCCTTCGCCTGCGCCGTACCACACGTTCACCACGCCGCCGGAGGTCAAATGAACCGGTTGCCACACAGCAACGGTGAGGGCGGCAAGCCCCCTCACGCATTGATCGCATTCGCTTCAGGGGTGTGTCATGGCTGAATCCCTGCCCCTCAAACGGTTGGTCACTCGCCTGCTGGTCATGGTCGTGGCGATGTTCGCCTTTGGTTTCGCCCTGGTGCCGATCTACGACGTGATGTGCAAGGCGTTTGGCATCAACGGCAAGACTGCCGGGCAGTATGAAGGCGAGCAGATCGTCGACCCGACGCGCCAGGTGCGGGTGCAGTTCCTGTCTACAAACGCCATCGACATGGTCTGGGACTTCTACGCCAAGGCGGACGAGGTGGTGGTCAACCCAGGCGCTGTGACCGAGATGCTGTTCGTGGCCCACAACCCCACTGACAAGCCGATGACCGCCCAGGCCGTGCCAAGTATTTCCCCGGCCGAAGCGGCGATGTACTTCCACAAGACCGAGTGTTTTTGCTTCACCCAGCAAGTGCTGCAGCCAGGCCAGCGTATCGAGATGCCCGTGCGTTTCATCGTCGATCGAGACATGCCCAAGGATGTGAAGCATTTGACCCTGGCGTACACGCTATTTGATATCACTGCGCGCCAACCGCCCGTGGCTTTGCATACCGGCGGCTAGCTACTGTTTGCCCCCTCAATCGGGAGAGTGAATACATGTCGAATCATGATACGTACTACGTACCGGCACAAAGCAAGTGGCCCATAATTGCCACGTTTGGCCTGCTGATCACCGTGTATGGCCTGGGCGTGTGGTTCAACGATCTCAAGGCCGCTCGCCCGGAATCCCACGGCCCGTGGATCTTTTTCGTTGGTGGGCTACTGCTGGCCTATATGTTGTTCGGCTGGTTCGGTGCGGTGATCAAAGAAAGCCGCGCGGGTTTGTACAGTCCGCAGATGGACCGCTCGTTTCGCTGGGGGATGAGCTGGTTCATCTTTTCCGAAGTGATGTTCTTCATCGCCTTCTTCGGTGCGCTGTTTTATGTGCGGCACATGTCCGCGCCCTGGCTGGCCGGTGAAGGCTCAAAGGGCGTCGCGCACATGCTGTGGCCGAATTTCGAATTTGCCTGGCCATTGCTCAACAACCCTGACCCGAAACTCTATCCCGCCCCCGAGGGCACCATCAGCCCGTGGGGCTTGCCGCTGGTCAACACCATCCTGCTGGTGAGCTCCAGCGTGACCATCACCATCGCCCACCATGCCTTGCGCAAGGGCCATCGTGGCGCGCTGAAAATCTGGTTGGCGCTTACCGTGCTGCTGGGCCTGGCGTTTCTCGGGTTCCAGGCCGAGGAATACATCCACGCCTATAAAGAGCTGGGCCTGACGCTGGGCTCCGGTGTGTATGGCGCGACGTTCTTTATGCTCACCGGATTCCACGGTGCCCACGTGACCATCGGCACGATCATTTTGTTTGTGATGCTGATGCGCATCCTGCGTGGCCACTTCAACGCCGAGCACCAGTTTGGTTTCGAGGCAGCCAGTTGGTATTGGCACTTTGTGGATGTGGTGTGGATCGGGCTTTTTTTCTTCGTCTACGTACTGTGAGGCGTCTTACCACGGCGCGTGAGAAACCAGCTGGCCGCTGAAAAATCCCCAGGTGATCAGCATGAGGGTGATCACGGCCAGTACGACACGCACGGTCAAGGCAGTGACGAGGCGGTTGGAGTTGCCCTCGTCCTTGACCAGAAAGAACAGGCCACTGAACAGGCTCACAACAGTCGCGATCAGCATCAGGGCAATGGCTGCTTTGAGCATGGTCTGGCTCCTGGATTTTGATGGGCATTGATGAAGAGCGGCGGGCAATGAAAACAAGTATAGCCAGCGCCATAAAACAGTTTCGCCCCGGTATTGCGCCGACATTGGTGGTGTTGGTGCTGCTGCCCTTGATGGTGGGTTTGGGGTGCTGGCAGCTGTCGCGCGGGCATGAAAAGCAGCTGTTGCTCGACAGCTATGCCGAGCGCCGCGCGGCTGAGCCGATGAGCAGTGAACAACTCAACGACACGGCAGATCCGGCGTTTCGCCGTGTGCATCTGCGCGGTCAATTCGACGCCGACCATAGCGTCTTGCTCGACAATCGCATGCGCAATGGCAAGGCCGGTGTCGAGTTGCTGCAACCCTTCCACGATCAGGCCAGCGGCCTGTGGCTACTGCTCAATCGCGGCTGGCTGCCCTGGCCGGACCGCCGCACACCGCCCGCCTTCACCACACCAGAGCAGCCGTTGAATATTGATGCGTGGGTGTACGTCGCCCCTGGCGAAACCTTCCAGCTGCATGCCGACCCCGCAGCCACGCAATGGCCGCGATTACTCACGGCGCTGCATCCCGCAGCGCTTTGGACAGAGTTGGGCCGCAGTGGCTTTGCCTACGAACTGCGCGCTGAAGCCGGCCCCGGTACCTACGAAACGACTTGGCCGGTGGTCGCCATGGGCCCGGAGAAACACCTGGCCTATGCCGTGCAGTGGTTCGCCATGGCGCTGGCGCTGCTGGTTCTTTACCTCTATCTCGGATCGCATAACAAGAAGGAGAAGCCCCATGGGAGCGGCCACGAATCCACTCAACATGTCTGACCTGCCCGATCGGCGCAAAGGCCGTTGGCAACTGCTGCTGATCCTGCTGATGGTGATCGGCCCGATGGTGCTGGCCACGTTTATGTACAAGCTGCAGTTCTGGGTGCCGGACAGCCGCAGTTATCACGGCGAGATGATCGGCAATGGCCAGACCCGCGCCGATATCGGCGTGCAGGCGGATGAACAGCGCTGGCAACTGCTGGTGACTGCGCCCGCCGCCTGCGCCGCCGATTGCCAGCAGTTGGTGTACCTCGCGCGGCAATTGCAGATCGGCCTGGGGCGCGATGCCTCGCGCGCCAGTCACGCGTTGGCCGGTGCGCAACCGGTCGGTGCCGATTACGAAGCCAAGCTGAAAGCCGAATACCCGCAATTGCAGCGCTATCAACTGGACCTTTCGACGTTTAACAAAAACGCTGCCGCGCCGGGCGATGCGCAGCTGTGGATCGTCGATCCCCACGGCAACCTGGTGCTGCGCTACGACGCCAAGGTCAAGGGCAAGGACCTGCTCAACGACCTGCGCCACCTGCTGAAATTGTCGAACATCGGATAAGGGCATCGTCATGGCCAAACCTGGATTTCGCCTCGCGTTGTTTGCCACCTTGCTGGCGCTGATCGTCGTGCTGCTCGGCGCCTATACCCGCCTGACTCATGCCGGCCTCGGTTGCCCGGACTGGCCGGGTTGTTATGGTTTTATCAGCGTGCCGCAAAGTGAAGCCCAGTTGGCCCATGCCGAATTGCATTTTCCTGACACGCCGGTGGAGGCCGACAAAGGCTGGGCCGAAATGACCCATCGCTACTTCGCTGGCACTCTGGGTCTTTTGATTGTGTTGTTGGCGGCGCGCTCTTGGAGTCATCGGCGTGACCCAGGCCAGCCGGTCAAGTTGCCGTTGTTTCTGCTGGCGGTGGTGTTTGCCCAGGCGGCGTTTGGGATGTGGACGGTGACCTTGAAGCTGTGGCCGCAGGTGGTGACAGGGCATCTGCTTGGCGGCTTTGCCACCTTGAGTTTGCTGTTTTTGCTGACCTTGCGCCTGTCCGGTGTACTGCCCGCGCTAATCGTGCCCAAGCGCCTGCAATATTGGGCGACGGCTGGTTTGGTGCTGGTGATCGGACAGATTGCGCTCGGTGGTTGGGTCAGCTCCAATTACGCGGCCGTAGCCTGTGTCGACTTGCCCACCTGCCATGGACAATGGTGGCCGGCGGCAGACTTTGCCAATGGCTTTCACCTGACCCAACACATCGGCCCAAATTATTTGGGCGGCCAGCTCGACAGCGAGGCGCGCACGGCCATTCACCTGACCCATCGTATCGGCGCAGTACTCGTGACCCTGGTCCTGCTCGGCCTGGCCTGGCAACTGCGCGCGGTGGGCATGACGCGTCTGTCGGGCTTGTTGCTGATCGCCCTCGGCGTGCAAATCTGCCTGGGGTTGAGCAATGTGATGTTCGGCCTGCCGCTGGCGGTAGCGGTCGGGCATAACGCGGGCGGTGCCGGGTTGCTGCTGACCCTGGTGCTGGTCAATTACCACGCCCGCACCAGCCTGGTTCGGGTGCGCAATCAGTTGCCGTTCGGCTGGCGCTTCATCCCGCGCAAACACGTATCAGGCCTCATCACCCTTAAAGGAGAGATGCCATGGCGACCTTGATCGGCGCGCGTCACGATCAGGCGATCTGGCGTGACTATCTAGAGCTGACCAAGCCGAAAGTAGTGGTGCTGATGCTCATCACGTCCCTGGTGGGAATGTTCCTCGCCACCCGCGCGGGCGTGCCGTGGACGGTGCTGATTTTTGGCAACTTGGGCATTGCCCTGTGCGCGGGCGGCGCGGCGGCCGTCAACCATGTTGTGGATCGGCGGATCGATGCGGTGATGGCACGCACTCACAAGCGGCCCCTGGCGGAGGGTCGCGTGTCGCCGGTTGCGGCGCTGGCCTTTGCATTGTTTTTGGCTGTTGCAGGGCTGGGCCTGTTGCTGGCGTTCACCAATGCCCTGGCGGCGTGGCTGACCTTGGCCTCGCTGCTCGGCTACGCCGTGATCTACACCGGATTCCTAAAGCGCGCGACGCCGCAGAATATTGTCATCGGCGGGTTGGCTGGCGCTGCACCGCCGCTGTTGGGTTGGGTCGCCGTCACCGGTCACATCAGCGCTGAACCGCTGCTGCTGGTGCTGATCATCTTCGCTTGGACCCCGCCGCACTTTTGGGCCCTGGCCATCCACCGCAAAGAGGAATACGCCAAGGCCGACATCCCCATGCTGCCAGTGACCCACGGCGAGCACTACACCAAGGTGCATATCCTGCTCTACACCTTTGCCCTACTGGCGGTGAGCTTGATGCCCTACGTGATCCATATGAGCGGCCCACTGTACCTGGCGTGCGCGCTGGTATTGGGCGCACGCTTTCTGCAATGGGCCTGGGTGTTGTACCGTGGCGGTCGGCCGCACGCGGCGATCAACACCTTCAAGTACTCTATCTGGTACTTGTTCCTGCTGTTTATCGCCCTGCTCGTAGACCACTACCTACTGTTGAACCTATGACTCGAACTCAAAAAACCGTCTTCATCCTGGTGGCCATCGTCGCGTTGATCATGGGCCTGACCGTCAACAAAGTACTTAGCGGAAAAGGCCAGGGCGACCCCACCGCGCTGATCGACGCCGGCATCATCCTGCTGCCGCAAAGCCGTCAGCTACCGCCTGTGACCATGACAAATCAGGACGGCCAGCCGGTGGCGTTCAACGAGTTGAAGGGGAGGTGGAGCCTGTTGTTCTTCGGCTACACGTTCTGCCCGGATATCTGCCCGACCACCCTCGCCCAATTGCGCCAGATCAAAAGCGAACTGCCGAAAGAGGCTGTGGATAAGTTGCAAGTGATCCTGGTCAGCGTCGACCCACATCGCGATACCCCGACTCAGCTCAAGCAGTACTTGGGCTACTTCGATCCGCAGTTTATGGGCCTGACCGGCGCGAATGTGGAGGATGTGCAGAAGGTGTCGAATGCGGTGAGCATCCCGTTTATTCCGGCAGATACCAGCAAGCCGAACTACACCGTCGATCACAGCGGTAACCTGGCGCTCATCGGCCCGGATGGCACGCAGCGTGGGTTTATTCGTTCGCCGTTGAACAACCAGAAATTGGTGGCGCAGTTGCCGGGGTTGTTGCAGCGCAATTAGATGCACCCCAAAACAAATGTGGGAGGTGGCTTGCTCCCGATTGCTGAGTGCCTGTCACTGCATCTGGTGACTGACCCACTGCTATCGGGGGCAAGCCCCCTCCCACATTGTTTGATCTCTGGTGTATTGGAGATCGGGTAGATCAGAACGCCGGCTTGATCGCGCCTTTGTACTTCTCTTCGATGAATTGCTTCACTTCAGGCGTGTGCAGGGCAGCTACCAGCTTCTTCACAGCGTCCGAATCCTTGTTGTCTTCGCGGGTGACCAGGATGTTCACGTAAGGCGAGTCGCTGCCTTCGATCACCAATGCATCCTTGGACGGGTCCAACTTGGCTTCCAAGGCGTAGTTGGTGTTGATCAACGCCAGGTCGACCTGGGTCAGCACGCGCGGCAGGGTGGCGGCTTCCAGTTCGCGGAACTTCAGGTTTTTCGGGTTTTCGGTGATGTCTTTGATGGTCGACAGGATGTTGGTCGAGTCCTTCAATTTGATCACGCCGGCTTTATCCAGCAGCAACAGCGCGCGGCCGCCGTTGGTGGCGTCGTTAGGGATCACTACGTTGGCACCGCTTGGCAGCTCGTCCAGCTTTTTGTACTTGCTGGAGTAGGCGCCCAGAGGCTCCAAATGCACCGCGCCGACACTCACCAGGTGAGTGCCCTTGGCTTTGTTGAATTCATCCAGGTACGGCTGGTGCTGGAAGAAATTAGCGTCCAGGCGTTTTTCCGCTACCTGTACGTTGGGCTGTACGTAGTCGGTGAAGACTTTGACCTGCAGGTCCACGCCTTCTTTGGCGAGGGCAGGTTTCACGAATTCCAGGATTTCCGCGTGGGGTACCGGCGAAGCAGCGACCGTCAGGGTCTCGGCATGGGCGGAAAACGCGGCAACGGCGGCGAAAGCAACCAGTAGTTTTTTCATCCAACAAGCTCCTTGTTCGGGCATGTGCCGGCTTTTGGCCGGCAATGGCCGTTATTTTCGAGAAAAGTGCACCACCAGCCTGTCGCCGACGGTTTGCAGAATTTGCACCAGGATCAACAGCATCACCACGGTGACCACCATCACATCGGTCTGGAAACGCTGGTAACCGAAACGGATCGCCAGGTCGCCCAGGCCGCCAGCGCCGACCACACCGGCCATGGCCGTGTAGGACACCAGCGTAATCGCCGTCACCGTAATCGCCGCGAAGATGCCGGGGCGTGCTTCGGGCAACAGTGCATTGGTGATGATCTGGCGAGTGGTTGCGCCCATGGACTGGGTGGCTTCGATAATGCCGCGGTCCACTTCACGCAAGGCGGTTTCCACCAGACGCGCGAAGAATGGCGTGGCGCCCACCACCAGCGGCGGAATCGCACCGGCCACGCCCAGCGAGGTGCCGGTGATCAGTACGGTGAACGGGATCATCACAATCAGCAGGATGATGAACGGCAGCGAGCGCAGGATATTCACGATCAGCGACAGCAGCGCGTACAGCCCTTTTTGCTCGAACAGCTGGCGCGGGCTGGTCAGGAACAGCAGCACGCCCAACGGCAGGCCCAGTAGCACGGTAAAAAACAGCGAACCGAACAGCATGATCATGGTGTCGCCGGTGGCGAGCCAGATTTCGGACCAGTCGATATTGGCGAAGAAACTCAGGAAGATTTCCATTAGCGCAGCACCTCCATGTGGACGTCTGCGGCGGTGAAGCGGGCAAAGGCCGCTTCCATGTCACCGCCGGTGACCGCGAGGGTCAGTTGCCCATAAGGGATGTCTTTGATGCGGTCGATACGGCCGGCGAGGATGCTGTAGTCCACACCCGTTTCGCGGGCGACGGTGCCCAGCAGCGGCGCGTAGGTTGCGTCGCCCTGGAACGTCAGACGTACGATGCGGCCCGGTACGTGGGCGAAGTCATCGCGCTGCTCGCCTTCGTCGACCTGTTCGGCTTCTTGTACAAAGCGTTTGGTGGTCGGGTGCTTGGGATGCAGGAAAACGGCGGCTACCGAACCTTGCTCGACGATCACGCCGGCGTCCATCACGGCCACCTGGTCGCATACGCGGCGGATCACGTCCATTTCATGGGTGATCAGCACGATGGTCAGCTTCAGCTCGCGGTTGATCTCAGCCAACAGTTGCAGGACCGACGCGGTGGTCTGCGGGTCGAGGGCGCTGGTGGCTTCGTCGCACAGCAAGATCTTTGGCTTGGTCGCCAGGGCGCGGGCGATGCCGACGCGCTGCTTCTGGCCGCCGGACAATTGCGCGGGGTACTTTTTGGCGTGGTCCGACAAGCCGACGCGGGCGAGCAGTTCAGCCACGCGCAGGTCGATGTCTTTACGCGACAGTTCGCCGGCCAGGGTCAGTGGCAATGCCACGTTATCGGCGACGGTCTTGGACGCCAGCAGGTTGAAGTGCTGGAAGATCATCCCGACCTGCTGGCGGAAGCGGCGCAGGCCGTTGGCGTCCAGGGCGGTGACTTCTTCGCCGTCGACCGTGATCTGGCCGCCACTGGGCTCTTCCAGGCGGTTGATCAGGCGCAGCAAGGTGCTTTTACCCGCACCCGAGTGGCCGATCAGGCCAAACACCTGGCCGTTTTCGACGCGCAGGCTGGTGGGGTGCAGTGCGGGGATATCCTTACCGGCAACGCGGTAGGTTTTATGGACGTTTTGAAACTCGATCACGTAGCGAACCTTGTGGGGCGCATTGAAAAGGGATCAGCGGTTAGCCGGGCGCGCATTTTAGCCTGTCCATCTAGTGTTTCTTAGCATTTATTTCGCATTCAACCTGCGATTTGGCAATAACGCGATCAAAGGTCATAAAAAAGGAACGGCCCAAAACCCCATCAGTCACTACTTAAGCAACTCGATTTCCCAGGTGCCGTGCCTGGGGTTTTGCTCAAACGAGCCGGGCACCGCTCTGGCCACTTTGAATAAGGAGTTTTGACTGATGAGTACCAAGAAGCCAGCCACACCGCCGAAGAGTGACCTTGCGGGCACCGATACCCTGGATCGTGGTAACACCAACGCCAAATTACACAGCCTGGAACAGTTTCGCTCAGACGCTACTGGCCAAGCCTTGCGCACCAACCAAGGTGTGAAGATTTCCGACAACCAGAACAGCTTGAAGGTCGGCGCGCGAGGGCCTTCGCTGCTGGAAGATTTCATCATGCGTGAAAAGATCACGCATTTTGACCATGAACGCATCCCCGAGCGCATCGTGCATGCCCGAGGTACGGGCGCCCATGGTTATTTCCAATCCTATGAGAACCATTCGGCGCTGACCAAGGCCGGCTTCCTACGCGACCCTGGGCACAAAACCCCGGTGTTCGTGCGTTTTTCCACCGTGCAAGGCCCGCGTGGTTCCGGCGATACGGTGCGTGACGTGCGTGGCTTTGCCGTGAAGTTCTTCACTGAAGAAGGCAACTTCGACCTGGTGGGCAACAACATGCCAGTGTTCTTCATTCAGGACGCGATCAAATTTCCGGACTTTGTGCACGCGGTAAAACCTGAGCCGCACAACGAGATTCCTACCGGCGGCTCGGCGCACGACACCTTCTGGGATTTCGTCTCTCTGCAACCGGAGTCGGCACACATGGTGATCTGGGCCATGTCCGACCGGGCTATTCCTAAAAGCCTACGGAGCATGCAGGGTTTTGGCGTACATACGTTCCGCTTTATCAATGCCGAAGGCGTCTCCAATTTCGTTAAGTTTCACTGGCGCCCTACCGCCGGTACGTGTTCGTTGGTGTGGGACGAAGCACAAAAGCTCGCAGGTAAAGACACCGATTACCACCGTCGCGACCTGTGGGAGTCCATTGAAACCGGTGATTACCCTGAGTGGGAACTGGGCGTACAGGTAATCCCTGAAGACAAGGAACACGCCTTCGACTTCGACATTCTCGACCCGACGAAGCTGATTCCGGAGGAATTGGTGCCGATTACGCCGCTGGGCAAAATGGTGCTGAACCGCAATCCGGATAACTTCTTTGCTGAAGTTGAGCAGGTGGCGTTCTGCCCTGGGCATATCGTTCCGGGCATCGACTTCTCTAATGACCCACTGCTGCAGGGGCGCCTGTTTTCCTACACCGACACGCAGATCAGTCGCCTGGGCGGCCCGAACTTTCATGAGTTGCCGATCAATCGGCCGGTAGCGCCATTTCATAACGGCCAGCGCGATGCTATGCACCGCACGGTGATTGACAAGGGGCGTGCTGCCTACGAGCCCAATTCGATCGATGGCGGTTGGCCGAAAGAAACGCCACCTGCGGCGCAGGACGGTGGTTTCGAGTCGTACTACGAGCGTGTTGATGCCAATAAAGTGCGTGAGCGCAGTGAATCGTTCGGCGACCACTTCTCTCAGGCGCGCCTGTTTTTCCGCAGCATGAGCAAGCATGAGCAAGAGCACATCATTGCGGCGTACAGCTTTGAGCTGGGCAAGGTCGAACGTGAGTTTATTCGTGCGCGGCAGGTCAACGAGATCCTGGCCAATATTGACCTGGAACTGGCCAAGCGCGTGGCGCAGAACCTCGGCCTGCCGGTACCGAAAAAGGGCACAGTGGAAGAGCGCGAGACCGCGTTGGCACGCTCGCCTGCTTTGAGCCAGGCGAACTTGTTGCCTGCGGATATCAAGACGCGCAAGGTGGCGATCTTGGCGGCGAATGGCGTGGACGGCGTGGCGATTGCGGCATTGAAGAAGGCCTTGGAAGCCGAGGGTGCGCACGCCAAATTGCTGGGTCCAACCTCGGCACCGGTTACCACGGCGGATGGCAAGAGCCTGCCGGTGGACGCGACGATGGAAGGATTGCCGTCCATTGCGTTTGATGCGGTCTTTGTGCCTGGCGGTAAAGAGTCAGTGAAGGCGTTGAGCGCGGATGGTGTGGCGTTGCACTACGTGCTGGAGGCTTACAAGCACTTGAAGGCTATTACCGTCGCCACTGATGCCAAGTCGCTGTTGGATCTGTTGAAGCTTGAGGTGGATGCGGGGCTGATCGTGGGGTCGGATGCGAAGGCGTTCAAAGCGTTCTTTGCCGCGATTGGGCAGCATCGGGTATGGGATCGTGAGCCTAAGGCCAAAGCGATTCCGGCTTAACTATTTGGGTGTCTGTTAGACCGCTATCGGGAGCATGCCCCTCCCACATTTTGAACTGTGAATACACTCAAAATGTGGGAGGGGGCATGCTCCCGATGCGTTTATTGCGCCCTGCGCGGAATCAACACAACCTGCGCCGGGATGTGTTTCAGAATCTGCCTGTGAATCTTCAGCTCATACGCCGAATCAATGCGTTTCACCCGTTTGGTCAGCAGCGTAGCCAACCACGGGTAATCCTCGGTGCGTGGCGCCTGAATGCTCACGTCGCACTGGTAATTCACCACGTCGGTGGCAATCGCATCCAGTTGATGGCGCAATTCTTCGATATTGGTGAGGTTCAAGGCCACCGTGGTGCTGGGCGCCGCCGGGTCGATGACCTTGGCGGCGGGCTTGGCCTCGGCGGCCTTGAGCGCCTCTTCGGCTTTATCCAGTTCGACCTTGCGGGCGTGGGTAATAGCGCTGTTGACGCCGCCGGTCAGGGCTGGCGCCTTGGGCATCAGCGCGCGGGCGCGGCTCAGGGCGGTGGCGGCGGCGTTGACGTCACCTTTTTGCAGCACGATCTGGCTGCGCTGCAGGTAGGCTTCGGCCAATTGGCGCTGATAAGGCTCTAGTGTCGGGTCGTTAGGCGACTGGGCCTGCAACGCTGCCAACTGGTCTTCGGCAGTGGCAAGCTCGCTGCTGGCGAGGTTTTGCTCCAGCTGCGCGATGGCCGCAGCACGTGGGTCCGGAGCCTCGGGGGCGGCGGGCGGTGTGCTTTGGCAGGCGCCCAGCAGCAGGGAAAATGCGGCAAGGAGCAGATAACGGGAGGTGAACGGCTTCATTCCTGCGACTCTCTATTTGCGCAAAAAGCGAGCAAGTCTACACCCCTCGACGGGGCAGGACAAAACTCAGCAGAAACAGGGCGGCGGCCGCGACCACAATCGATGGTCCGGCTGGCGTGTCCTTGAACCAGGACAGCGCCAGGCCTCCGCACACTGCTAGCATCCCCAGAAGGCTTGCACCGATGGCCATCTGCTCGGGTGAGCGGGCGTGGCGTTGGGCGGCGGCGGCGGGGATGATCAGCAGCGACGTGATCAACAATACGCCGACAATCTTCATCGCGACAGCGATCACCACGGCGATCAACAACATTAGGGCCATGCGCAAAGCCGATACGGGCAAGCCTTCGACCCTGGCCAGTTCTTCATGCACCGTGATTGCCAGCAGTGGGCGCCACAGGACTACCAGAAGTACCAGAACAGCAGCACTGCCGCCGAGGATCCAGGCCAGGTCCGTTGGGCTGATCGCCAACAGATCGCCGAACAGATAGGCCATCAGGTCGATGCGGACTTCATGCATAAAGCTCAGTACGACCAGGCCTAGTGACAACGTGCTCGGCGCCAGAATGCCCAGCAGGGTGTCCGAGGCCAGCGGCTGGCGCTGTTGCAGGGTTACCAGCAGCACCGCCAGCAGCAGGCAGCCTACGGTCACTGCGATGGTCGGGCTTACATCCAGCAGGAAACCCATCGCCACGCCCAGCAGCGCGGCGTGGGACAAGGTGTCGCCAAAGTACGCCATGCGACGCCAGACCACGAATGAGCCCAGCGGGCCAGCCACTAGCGCCAAAGCCAAGCCTGCCAGCAGGGCGTAAAGCAGAAAATCAGCCATGCTTGCAGCTATCTCCATGAACGTGGGTATGAGGTGTGGCCGGGTCGTCAACCACAGCGCCATGCAGGTCATGGGCGTGGTCGTGATGGTGGTGGTAGATCGCCAGGCTCTGGGCATTTTTGCCGAACAACTCGACAAACGCCGGGTCGCCGCTGACCTGTTCCGGGTGGCCGGAGCAGCACACGTGGCGGTTGAGGCACACCACTTGGTCAGTGGTGCTCATGACCAGGTGCAGGTCGTGAGAGACCATCAGCACGCCGCAGCCGTGGCGGTCGCGCAGGCGTGTGATCAGGCTGTACAACTCGGCCTGGCCGGCGACGTCGACGCCCTGCACGGGCTCATCGAGCACCAGCAACTCGGGCTCGCGCAGCAGGGCGCGGGCCAGCAATACGCGCTGCATTTCGCCGCCGGAGATGCTCTGCACCGGGCTGTCGATCACTTGTTCGGCGCCGACTTCCTTAAGTGCAGCCTGTGCGCGGACACGGTCTACGCCAGGCACCAGGCGCAGGAAGCGAAGTACAGAGAGGGGCAAGGTCGGGTCGACGTGAAGCTTCTGCGGCATGTAACCGACGCGCAGCTTGGGCTTGCGCCATACGCTGCCGCTGTCGGGCTTGAGCAGGCCAAGCACGGCACGCACCAGGGTGGTCTTGCCGGCGCCATTTGGGCCGATCAGGGTAACGATCTGCCCCGGCTCTACGCTCAGTGCGATGTTATCCAGCACGCTTTGCCCGGCGAACGTGACCCCAACCTGCTCCAGTCGGATTAAAGCGTTGCTCATCAAGCCCCCTGGCAGCCCGCGCACAGGCCGACCACTTCGACCGTTTGCCCTTCGACCCTGAAGCCAACGTCGGCGGAGCTTGTGATAATGGCGTCACTGATGCTTTTTTGTTCAAGTTCGATGGCGGCGTGGCACTCGCGACAGATGAGGAACTGACCCTGGTGTGCGTGCTCTGGGTGGTTGCAGCCGACAAAGGCGTTGAGCGATGCGATGCGGTGTACCAGGCCGTTTTCCAACAGGAAGTCCAGCGCGCGGTACACGGTTGGAGGCGCGGCGCGGCGGCCGTCCTGCTCGCTGAGCACGCCCAGAATGTCATAGGCGCCCAGCGGCTTGTGGCTCTGCCACACGAGTTCCAGCACCCGGCGACGCAAGGCGGTCAGGCGCAGGCCTTTCTGCGCACACAGGGTGTCGGCTTCCGACAGCGCGGTGTGCACGCAGTGAGAGTGGTCGTGGGGACGGCTGGCAAGCGGTGTTTTAGGCATGAGCGGCGACAGATATTTGATAGAGACGTTATTATGTTACCCGTTCCTACGTCATTGAGTGGTCATCGTGTCCCGACTTTTTCCCGTTTTTGTCGTTTTCATCACCAGTTTGTTCATCGCAGGCACAGTTCAGGCCGAGGTACGGGTACTCACCAGCATCAAGCCTCTGCAGTTGATAGCCGCGGCTGTGCAGGACGGCGTGGCCGTGCCGGAGGTGTTGTTGCCCCCCGGCGCATCGCCGCATAACTTCGCGTTGCGCCCATCCGACGTACGGCGTGTGCAGTCGGTGGATCTGCTGTACTGGATTGGGCCGGATATGGAGAGTTTCCTGCCTCGCGTGTTGAAAGGTCGTACAGCGACGACGGTAGCGGTGCAAGACTTGCCGGGAATGAAACTGCGTCGTTTCGGCGAAGATAGCCATTCTCACGCTGACGATGCCGACGAACATGACCACGATCACCGCCCGGGCAGCCTGGATGCGCATTTGTGGTTGTCCACGGTAAACGCCCGGGTGATTGCTGCACGTATGGCAGCCGACCTGAGCGCCGCTGACCCAGTGAATGCCGAGCGTTACCAGAGCAACGCAAAGGCGTTTGCCGGCCGTCTGGACGCCCTGGATGCACGCCTGAAAAAACGCATGGCGAGCATCGGCGACAAGCCTTATTTCGTGTTCCACGAAGCCTTTGATTACTTCGAAGATGCTTACGGGCTTAAGCACACCGGCGTGTTTAGCGTCGCCTCCGAAGTACAGCCAGGTGCCCAGCATGTAGCGGCAATGCGTACTCGCTTGCAGGAAGTGGGCAAGACCTGCGTGTTCAGTGAACCGCCGTTGCGCCCGCGCTTGGCAGAGACGCTGGTGGCCGGGCTGCCGGTGAAACTGGCTGAATTGGATGCGTTGGGCGGGTATACACCGGCGACGGCTCAGGGTTATGAGCAGGTGCTGGAGAAGCTGGGGAATGACTTGGCCGGTTGCCTGGAGTCGTTGTAAGCCTCACAACGAAGATCAAATGTGGGAGGGGGCTTGCCCCCGATGAAGGCGCTTCAGTCGATGATAATTTGACTGATGCATCGCCATCGGGGGCAAGCCCCCTCCCACATTTTTGACCGGGTTGGTCCTTAGAGCGCGAATGGCAGGTGGACGGTGACCTGCTGGCGCTGCGCCAACCGATGTTCGAACTCGGCGGGATCGTGGATCAACACGTCCTGGCCGGCAAATGACTCAGCGGCAATCAGCCGTGACAGCCAGAACCGCACGCATGCCACTCGCAACATGGTCGGCCAAAGCTCCGCTTCCTTCGCTGTAAACGGTCGCAGTCCAGCATAAGCGCCCAACAACGCACGAGCGCGTTGTCCGTCGATCACACCATCGTCATCCGAACACCAGTCATTCAGCGCGATTGCCACGTCGTAGAGCATTGGGCCCGAGCAAGCATTGTAGAAGTCGATCAAGCCCGTCAGGTGTGTACCTTCGAACATTGCATTGTCGCGGAACAGGTCGGCGTGCACGTTGGCGCGCGGCAGGGCGAGAATCTCGGCCTTATGGGCTTCGATTTCAGTCAATGCAGCGTTCAGCAGGCTTTGCTGTGCATCGTTCAAATGCGAAATTAGCTGCGCACCTTCGCTGAGCATCCAGTCCAGGCCGCGATCAGTTTTGCGTTCCAGCACCTTCTCGCCTTGCGTCGCCAAGTGCAGGTGACCAAGCAACTCACCTACTTGGGCGCAATGCTGTGCGTTGGCGTCTTTGATGTGCTTGCCGGCCAGGCGTGGTTGCAGCAGTGCCGGTTTACCCTTCAATTCGCGCAAAGCCATGCCATCGGTGGTCCGCAGGGCGTATGGCACAGGCAGATCGGCGTCGTGGAGCACGTCGAGCAGTTCGATGAAGAACGGCATCTCCGCGACAGGGCCGCGCTCAACGAGGGTCAGGACGAATTCGCCCTGCTCCAGGCTGATAAAGAAATTGGTGTTTTCGCTGCCGGCAGCAATCCCCTGGAAGTCAAGCAGGCGGCCGAGCCCGTAAGGGGCGAGAAAGGTTTCCAGCTCGGGCCGAGCCAGGGGGGTGAACACAGACATGGTTAAAACTGCCATTACGGGCGCCGCTGTGGGCGGCGCCAATTGAAGTTAAGAAATCATTTCCATTCGAAGATCTTCCATGACGGGATCAGCATATCCGGCTGGTCAGAGCGGATGAAGTTTGCGTCGGTTCCGTCCGCGCGCACCAGGAAATAGGGAGGAGCACCTTTAACGGTCACCTTGATTGCATACAGGAAGCCGTTTTGACGGTACTCCTGAATAGTCCTGTTGCCTTCCGTGCGAATGGTCACTTCCGGGTCGCCCGAAGGCGCATCGTCTGCCGCCATGGCAGCCATCGGAGCGAGTGCAATCAAGCCAGTCAACAGCAGGCGATTGAATGTACGCATGATAACCTTGTCCCTTTGTTTTCATTGGTCCGGCTATTCTAGCGCCAGACCCGCCGAAAAGGTTGATCCTGCTCATGAGCCAAGCGCCCCTCGTCCTGGTGGACGGTTCTTCTTACCTGTACCGCGCCTTCCACGCGCTGCCACCGCTGACCACTTCCAAAGGCCTGCCGACCGGTGCGGTCAAGGGCGTGTTGAACATGCTCAAAAGCCTGCGCAAGCAGTACCCGGACAGCCCCTTTGCGGTGGTGTTCGACGCCAAGGGTGGGACTTTTCGTGATGACATGTACGCCGAATACAAGGCTAACCGTCCGAGCATGCCCGATGACATGCGCGTGCAGATTGAGCCGCTGCATCAGAGTGTGATCGCCTTGGGCTTCCCGCTGCTGTGCGTTGAAGGCGTTGAGGCCGATGATGTGATCGGCACCCTGGCCCGCAGCAGCGCGGCGGCTGACCGTCCGGTAGTGATCTCCACCGGCGATAAGGACATGGCGCAGTTGGTCGACGGGCACATTACCTTGGTCAATACCATGACCGGTAGCGCCATGGACGTGGACGGCGTAAAGGAGAAATTTGGCGTCGCTCCGGAGCAGATCATCGACTATCTGGCGTTGATGGGTGATTCGTCCGACAACATCCCGGGCGTTCCGGGGATTGGTCCTAAGACCGCTTCCGGCTTGCTGGTGGGTGTGAATGGCGGCCTCAAAGAGCTTTATGAACAGTTGGATATTGTGCCGACTCTGCCGATCCGTGGTGCCAAGACGCTGCCGGCCAAGCTTGAAGAGCACCGGGAGATGGCGTTTCTTTCCTACCAACTGGCGACGATCAAGATTGATGTGCCGCTGGACGTGGGATTGGACGATCTGCACCTGATTGAACCAGACCGCGAGAAGCTGCTGGAGCTTTACACGCTGTTGGAGTTCAAGAGCTGGATTGATGAGATTCAGCGCGATTCCAAGCGTGTTGAACTGAAGGCGGTACCGGTGGCTGAGAAAGCTGTTGAACCCCAAGCGCCCGTAGAAGCCTCGTACACCACAATCCTCGACCAGGCCACGTTCGATCTTTGGCTGAAGAAGCTAAACGACGCGAAGTTGTTCGCTTTCGACACTGAAACTACCGGGATCGACGCCCAACAGGCGCAACTGGTCGGGGTTTCCTTCGCTGTGCAGCCCCATGAAGCGGCGTACATCCCGCTGACCCACTCCTACATTGGCGCGCCGGAACAGCTGGATCGTGACACCGTACTGCTGGCCTTGAAGCCGTTGCTGGAAGATCCGTCCAAGCTCAAGGTTGGCCAGCACGCCAAATTCGACATGAATATCTTGGCCAACTGCGCCATTGGCGGCGACCCGGCAAACGGCATCACCGTGCGTGGCATCGCGTTCGACACAATGCTTGAGTCCTACGTGCTGAACTCCACCGCGACGCGCCATGATATGGACAGCTTGGCCAAGAAGTACCTGGACTACGACACTGTCAGCTTCCAGGACATCGCTGGCAAAGGCGCCAAGCAGTTGACGTTTGACCAGATCGCGCTTGAACAAGCGGGTCCCTATGCGGCCGAAGATGCTGACGTAACCTTGCGGTTGCATCAGGAACTGCATGCGCAACTCGCTGCTATCCCGAGCCTGGCCAGTGTGCTGACGGACATCGAAATACCTTTGGTACCCGTGCTGGCCCGCATCGAACGCCAGGGCGCTTTGGTCGATGCGAAGTTGCTCGGCGTTCAGAGTATTGAGTTGGGCAACAAGATGGTTGAGCTGGAACGCCAGGCCTTCGAGATCGCTGGTGAGGAATTCAACCTGGGTTCACCTAAGCAACTCGGGGCGATTCTCTACGAAAAGCTGGGTCTGCCGGTGCTGAAGAAGACTGGCAAAGGACAGGCGTCTACCGCCGAAGAAGTGCTCGCCAAGCTGGCCGAAGATGACTATCCGCTGCCTAAGGTACTCATGCAGTACCGCAGCATGAGCAAGCTCAAAAGCACTTACACCGATCGCCTGCCGGAGCAGATTAACCCGCGCACCGGGCGTGTTCACACGTCATATCATCAGGCTGTGGCGGCAACCGGGCGCTTGTCTTCCAGTGACCCGAACCTGCAGAACATCCCCGTGCGTACCGCCGAAGGGCGGCGGATTCGTCAGGCATTCGTGGCGCCCAAGGGCTACAAACTGCTGGCGGCGGACTATTCGCAGATCGAACTGCGGATCATGGCGCACTTGTCCAAGGATGAGGGGCTTATGAATGCGTTCCGCAACGACCTGGATGTGCATACCGCGACGGCGGCTGAGGTATTCAAGGTCGAATTGGCTGAGGTCACGTCCAATCAGCGTCGCAGTGCCAAGGCAATCAACTTTGGTCTGATCTACGGCATGGGGGCACAGAAGCTCGGCAAGGACATCGGCGTCGATACCAAGACTGCAAAGGCTTACATCGACGTGTACTTCGCCCGCTACCCAGGGGTTCGCGACTACATGGAGCGCACCCGCGCCCAGGCTGCCGATCAGGGGTACGTGGAAACCTTCTTCGGTCGCCGGCTGTATTTGCCGGATATCAATTCCAATAAGCCTCAGGAGCGCGCGGCTGCAGAACGCACCGCGATCAACGCGCCGATGCAGGGCACGGCGGCGGACATCATCAAGAAAGCCATGGTGCTGGTGGATAACTGGCTGACCGACTCGGGCCTCGATGCCAAGGTGATCCTGCAGGTACACGACGAATTGGTGCTTGAGGTGCGTGAGGACTTGGTCGAGCAGGTCAGCGAGAAGATCCGCGAACACATGAGCGCGGCGGCACAGTTGGATGTGCCGTTGGTGGTCGACGTGGGCGTTGGCGATAACTGGGACGAAGCACACTGATATCGGGCGTTTGCCACCACCGGGCGTGGTGGCAGAGTGCTTTAGTTCAAAAGTCGACGTTGGTTATTTCCAATAGTTTTCTGATACCGCCGGAACTTAACCCGTGAACTGCTACTCAGAGTTACTGAATGGGTGGTGAAGCCCTTCAATGCTCCTATGTTGTGTTAAGTGTTGGCAGATATCTGGGCCCCGCCCTAGCGGTCCAGAACTTGAACCCCGAACTTCCCCTCCCCATACGAAGTCCGGGGTTTTTTTTGCCCGCAGAAAAGTTACTCGGCGATTTCCGCGCCCTTGTCTGCTAATTCCATCCAGCCTGCCAGTACGGTGTAGGCCTCTTCCAGACCCATGCGCTTAGGCGCCGAGAACAGCTGGATGGTGATTGTGTCACCCCAACCTTTGCGGATTTCGGCCTGCACTTTGAGCAGAGTGTTCTTGGCGGCGCCGTAGGTCAGCTTGTCGGCTTTGGTCAGCAGGATATGCATGGGCATGCCGCTGGCGACGGCCCAGTCGAGCATCAGCAGGTCGAAGTCAGTCATTGGATGACGGATGTCCATCATCAGAATCAAACCCTTCAAACTCTCCCGGCCACCCAGGTAAGCCTCCAGGTGACGCTGCCAGTGCAGCTTCAGCGGGATAGGTACTTTTGCATAACCATAGCCTGGGAGGTCGACCAGACGCCGATCATCGTCTAGCTTGAAGAAATTGAGCAGTTGCGTGCGGCCCGGTGTTTTCGACGTGCGCGCGAGACTGGCGTGGGTCAGGGTGTTCAGCGCGCTGGACTTACCGGCGTTGGAACGGCCGGCAAAGGCGACTTCAAAGCCCTCGTCATCGGGGCATTGGTCTACTTTGGCGGCGCTGAGCATAAAGGTGGACTGTTGGCACAGGCCTAGGATGGGATTCTTGAGTTGCATGAGATTTCCGATGTGGGCGGTGCCGAGAAAGGGTGCGGCAAGCGGTGTCGTTTCCGTTTCAGTAGCGCCAGTATATAATGCCGCAGATTTTGTGTGTGCTTTGTCCCAGCGAAGGATGAGGTACACGGGAGCGAAAGACCTTTATTGCGCATTAGAACGCAAAACGCTCTCAAGCCCTGAAAAGGTCGATGTATGACCTGATGGTTGCTCGCTTTTGGTGCCCTGATCCCGCTTTACGGCGCTCAGGCTACACAGGAACCGGAAGCGCTGTACAACCGAGTTTGCGTGGCCACGACAGTGCGACACGTGACCGAGGGTTTCAAGGCAATGCCGCCGCGTGGTTTGTGCATGGACTGCAGTACTGAGGATTACCATGCCGTCATTGAGTTGATGGTGAGTAAACCCGGTAGATAACTCTTAAACCCTTAGCCGTAGTTGGATTAGCTGATGAACAAACTGATCGTGAGTCTGCTGTTGACCTTGGGCATCACTGGCGCTGCCGTCGCTGCAGAGGGCCCCATTAAAGGTGATGCCACTGCCGGTCAAGCGAAAGCCGCTGTGTGTGGTGCCTGCCACGGACCGGATGGCAACAGCCCGGCGCCGAACTTCCCCAAACTCGCTGGCCAGGGTGAACGTTACCTGACCAAGCAGATGCAGGATATCAAGAGCGGCAAGCGCACTGTGCTGGAAATGACCGGCCTACTGGCGAACTCCAGCGATCAGGACCTGGCAGACATCGCGGCGTATTTTGCCAGCCAGAAGGGCAGCGTGGGAGCTGCTGATCCTAAATTGGTGGCACGCGGCAAGAAGCTATTTCGCGGTGGCAATCTGGATAAAGGCCTGCCGGCCTGCACCGGCTGCCATTCACCGAACGGCGCGGGTATTGCGGCAGCGGCCTTTCCTCACTTGAGTGGTCAGCACGCTCAATACATCGCCAAGCAGCTGACGGATTTCCGCAAGGAAGAAGGTGGTCGAGCTAACGATGGCGACGCGGCGATCATGCGTACCATCGCCCGCAAGCTGAGCGATGAAGACATCGCAGCCCTCTCCAGTTACATCCAGGGCCTGCACTAAGCGCCTGCAACGTTAACGCTCGATTAATCCCGCGATGCAAGCATAAAAAGGGTGGCCCAGGCCGCCCTTTTTTGTGGCCGGTGCCGTTACACTAACGAACTCATGCCCGCGTAGACCTGTCACACCTAAAGGTCGCGTGAGGCGACTTTATTTGTCCAGGAGTAAAGCATGCGTAATCTGATCCTCAGCGCCGCTCTCGTCACTGTCAGCCTTTTCGGCATGACCGCACAGGCTGCCGACGTGCCGCTTGAAGCCGGTAAAACCTACGTGGAATTGGCCAATCCAGTGCCTGTTTCTGTGCCGGGCAAGGTTGAAGTGGTGGAGCTGTTCTGGTACGGCTGCCCGCATTGCTACGCGTTTGAGCCGGTCATCAACCCTTGGGTCGAGAAGCTGCCTAAAGACGTGAACTTCAAGCGCATCCCGGCCATGTTCGGCGGTCCATGGGATGCCCACGGCCAGCTGTTCCTGACCCTGGAAGCCATGGGCGTGGAGCACAAGGTCCACAACGCGGTATTCAACGCGATCCAGAAAGAAGGCAAGCGCCTGACCAAGCCAGAAGAAATGGCTGACTTCGTCGCGACCCAAGGCGTCGACAAAGACAAGTTCCTGGCCACCTTCAACTCGTTCGCCATCCAAGGCCAGATCAAGCAGGCCAAGGAACTGGCGCAGAAGTACGGCGTACAAGGCGTACCGACCATGATCGTCAACGGCAAATACCGTTTCGACCTGGGCACTACTGGTGGTCCTGAAAATACCCTCAACGTTGCAGACCAGCTGATCGCCAAAGAGCGCGCAGCCAAGTAAGGGGCTTCCCATGCGCCGCTGGGGCACCACCGAACGTGTCGTTGGCCTGCATGACCCGCAGGTCAATGAGCATCACCTGGAATCGACAGGCTTGCCGGCGGACAATCGTCTGCGTCTGCTCAGTTTCAATATCCAGGTGGGTAACAGCACCGAGAAGTACCGTCACTACATCACCCGTGGTTGGCAGCATTTGCTGCCCCACAACGGGCGGGCCGGTAACCTGCAGAAGATCGGCGACCTGTTGAGTGACTTCGACCTGGTCGCCTTGCAGGAAGCCGATGGTGGCAGCATTCGCTCGGGCTACATCAATCAGGTCGAGCATCTAGCCCATCTTGGGGCTTTCCCCTACTGGTATCAGCAACTCAATCGCAACCTCGGGCGCTTGGCGCAGCACAGCAATGGTGTGCTCAGCCGCTTGAAGCCGACTGCCATCGAAGACCATCCATTGCCGGGTCCAAAGGGGCGTGGGGCGATCCTCGTGCGTTTTGGCGAAGGGCCTGAAGCCTTGGTGGTGGTAATGATGCACTTGGCGCTCGGGGGGCGTACGCGCAACCTTCAGTTGGCTTACGTGCGCGATTTGATTGGCAAATACAAGCATCAGGTGCTGATGGGGGATATGAACACCCATGCCAACGACCTGCTGCAGAATTCCCCGTTGCGCGACCTAGGGCTATTGGCGCCGCAAGTCGAAGCCACGTTTCCGAGCTGGCGACCGCAACGCTGTCTTGACCATATCCTGCTCAGCCCGAGCCTCACACTGGAAAGTGTGCAGGTGCTGGCGCAGCCCATTTCCGATCACCTGCCGGTCGCGGTAGAGATTCGTCTGCCGGGCTCGCTCACGGCAGATGCATTACCCGCGTTGAGCCCTGGCCCTCGCGGACCCCTTGCATGAGCGACGACGCCCAGCGCTGGAAAGAAAAATACCTGCTAAGTATCGAGCAACAAGAAAAGCTCGAACGCCGTTGGGCTGCACGCCTTGATCTGCTGCGCCGCGGGCTGGTGCGTAGCACGCTGGCGGCGGAAGGTACCGACCGGGCCGTTGATCAATGCATGAAGGAAATGCGCGACGTTGTGCGCACCGACGACATGGACGCCGCCCTCGCGGCCTTGCTGCCGCGCCTGGAAAAAGCCGTGCTCGATTCTGAGCAGCGCCGCGAAACCCGCATTGACCAGATGAGCACCGCACTGACGTCCCTGGTTACGCAGTTGCAAAAGTTGCCGCTGCCCCGTGAGGTAGCCCGTCCGCTGAAAACCTTTGCCAAGCAGTTGGATGGCCGCGTCAGCCAGGCTCGAGAGATTCCTTTGTTGCTCAGCGAGCTGAGCAACCTGCAAGGGCAGGCGCTGAATAACCTGGAGCCGGAGGGTGAAACTCCGCGTCCTGGGCCAGGTTTGTTGCAGCGTCTGTTTGGTGCCAAGGACGCCGCGAGCGAAACGGTAGCCACTGAGCCCGTTGCCAGCCCAGCGCCGTCCCCCGTTGTGACCCACGCCGCCGCCGAGCCTCAGGAACCTGAGCAAAACGATGAACTGACGCAAGCCCTGCGGGCCTTTGCGCCGCAGACTCAGGAGCCGGTTGCTGCACAACCTGAACCCGCCAAGGCCGCCAGCGAAGCGTTTGTGTACGAGGCGCCTGCGCAGAGGGTGGCAGAGGTTGCGCCTGTCGCCGAAGCTCCAGCGCCTAAGGCGCCACAGCCTCAGGAGGAAGAGCCAGCGGCCGAAAGCGCCCTCGCGGCCTTAATCGAGACCCCGCCGGTAGCGGTCGAGACGCCGGATGAGACGGTGATCGGTAGTCTCTCGCTCCCGCCTGTGTTGGAGGTCGATGAGCCTGACCCCAACGAGCTGCAATCGGACGGCCCCTATTCCCTGCCTGACTCACCCGAGCCGTCCTACAGCTCCGTGGCCAAGCATATTGAAGACACCCTGCTCGGCCTGCTGGAAGAGCTGTCACTGCCCGAGCGCCATCGGCCACAGGCCGAAGCCATGCGCGAGCGCCTGGCCCACGGTCTGAACTGGTACGAACTGCTGCCGATCCTTGATGACTTGGCGGTGCTGATGCTGGCGATCACCGACAGCGGCCAGCATGAGTTCGAGGCCTACCTGAAACAGCTTAACGAGCGTCTTGAGGCCTTCCAGGGCCACCTGCAAGTGGCCAGCGACGGTCATGCCGACAGCCGCTCCGCAGCCCGGGAGCTGGACACGCAGATTCGCGAGCAGGTCGACGGCCTGCAAAGCAGTGTGCAGGACGCCGCGGACTTGGACAGCCTCAAGCAGGTGCTGGAAAGCCATCTTGAGGGTTTGCTGGGCACCATGGACGAGCACCAGCAGCAGCGTGACCAACGCGAGCAGGAAGTGGCGGCGCGCTTGAAAGGGCTGGCCGAGCGGGTTGCCAATATGGAGCAGGAGGCCCAGGGCTATCGCGAGCACCTCGAGGTGCAGCGCCAGAAGGCGCTGATCGATCCGCTCACCGACTTGCCCAACCGCGCCGCCTGGAGCGAGCGCCTCGACCATGAGGTCAATGCTTGGCACCAGCACGGCAATAATTTGTCGCTGGCGATGCTGGACCTGGACCACTTCAAGCGCATCAACGATGGCTACGGCCACCTGGCCGGTGACAAGGTGCTGAAGATTATCGCCAACGTGCTGCGCAAGCGCCTGCGCTCCAACGATTTCATCGCGCGGTTTGGCGGTGAAGAGTTTGTGCTGCTGATGCCTGATTCATCCCTGTCGGATGCCTTGGGCGTGGGTGAAGTGCTGCGTGCGGCGATCGAGGCCTGCCCGTTCCACTTCAAGGGCGAGCCGGTGACGATTACGGTATCCATGGGGGTGGCGCAATTCCAACCGGGAGAACGCAGTGACCTGGCGCTCAAACGAGCGGATGAGGCGCTGTACCGGGCTAAAGCGGCAGGTCGTAACCAAGTGCAAGCGGCATAAAAGTTGTTCTATTTTGTAACTTGACCGCTTGGCCACGGACCGTACGTTACACTGTTGCATTATCGTCTTCAGCGTGCTGTCTTCCGCCATGAAATTCTTGTACTTCACCTTTGTGCTTCTTCTGCTCGCCGGCTGCGCCAGCGGTCCCCGCCTGAACACCAGCCACCCCTCGGCGAACCACGACAATCGCGTGCAGTTCGTGGTTGTCCACTACACCTCCACCAATCTTGAACAATCACTGGCCCTGCTGACCCACGGCGAGGTCAGTGCGCATTACCTGATCGGCGACGACGCCTCTGCCACCATCTACAAGCTGGTGGATGAAAGCCAACGCGCCTGGCACGCGGGCGAAAGCGAGTGGATGGGGCGTACCTGGCTCAACTCCAGCTCCATCGGGATCGAAATTGTGAACCCCGGCTATAAGGACACGCCCACAGGTCGCCTGTGGTACCCGTATTCCGAGGCCCAGGTAAAATCGCTGGTAGTGCTGCTCAAGGACATCAGCAAGCGCAATGGCATCGACCCCAAGAACATCATTGGTCACAGCGATATAGCGCCGCTGCGCAAGCTGGACCCGGGACCGTTGTTCCCTTGGAAGCGCCTGGCCGATGAAGGTCTGGGTGTGTGGCCGGATGCTCAGGCGGTCGCGCGCTTTCAGGTGCAATATGCTGCTGAACTGCCGAGCATCACCTGGTTCCAGGAGGAGTTGGCGCTTCTTGGTTACCCGACACCCCAGACCGGTGTGTTGGATGTCGCAACGCGTCATGTGATCGCGGCGTTCCAGATGCGTTTTCGGCCTTCCCTGTTTGCTGGGGAGCCGGACGCCGAAAGTGCCGCTATTTTGCGTGCCCTCAACCGGCGCTAAAGGTTAAAGCGGTAACGCCATGTAGAACTGAGTGCCCTGCCCCGGCCGCGAATACACCCCCATGCGACCGCCGTGCAGTTGCACAATCTCTTTGCACAGCGCCAGTCCAAGGCCGGCGCCGCCTTTCTTGCGGCCCACCTGGACGAAGGGTTCGAAGATGCGCCCTTGTTGGCCATAGGCGATACCTTCGCCATTGTCCTCGACACTGATGATTACCCGCTCGCCATGGCGTCGAGCCTGCAGGTGAATCTGCCCGCCGTCGGCGGTGTGACGCAGGGCGTTGCCCAAAAGGTTGTCGAGCACACGCTCCAATTGCGCCTGGTCGGCATACAGGCGTGGCAGGTCGGATTGAACCTCTACCAGCAACTCTATGTTCTGCGCATTGGCGGGCTCCACAAAGCGCGCACGAGCGTTTTCAAGCAGGTCGGTCACGTCGCACGGGCCCAGGGTGAGTTTCTGCAGGCCGTTCTGGTAGCGCGAAAAATTGAGCAAGTCGTTGATCAACTGCATCAGGCGCTGCATCTCTTCATTGACCGTATCCAGCAGGTCCGCTTCGCGGGAGTCCGCCGGGAATTTCGCACGTTCGCGGAACAGGCCGAACGCCATGTGCATGCCAGTCACCGGCGTGCGCAATTCGTGGGATGCCCGCAGGACGAACTCGCTGCGTACCCGTTCAAAGGCGCGCTGTTCGGTCACGTCGTGCAGCACCATGACCGCCCCGAGAATATGCCCCTCGGTATGGCTGACAGGTGTGAGGCTGTAGGTCAGCAGGCGCAGTTCGCCCTCGACTTCCACTTCCAGATCATCCGGCGCCCGTTCCAGGTTGCCGCCGCGCAGCACCATTTGCAGCTGTTCATCCAGTTCGGGACGCATCAGGGCTTCGCCCAGGCCTTGGCCGAGGCGTTCCTCGTCCCAGCCCAACTGGCGCTGCGCGACGGGGTTGAGATGTTCCAGGCGGCCTTGGCGGTCAATCATCAGCAGGCCATCGTCGATGCTGTCTAACACAGCTTGCAGGCGCTGCTGGCCGGCCAGCAGTTCGTCAACGTTGGTCGCTTGATGCTGACGAACCGCCTCGGCCATCAGGCCAAAACGGCGGGTTAACAGGTTCATTTCCGCTGCTGAAGAAATCGGCAGCGTCACCTCGAAATCACCTTGGCCGATCTTGTCCGCCGCTTTGGCCAGCGCCTCAATTGGCCCGCCGAATCGCCGGGCGATGCCATGGGCGGTGACAAATCCGATGATCAGCACCGCGAGCCCCACCAACCCCAGCAAACCAGCGATCAGCAACGCCCGCTCACGGGATTTATGCTCGCTGGCGCTGATGTTATCCAGGGCCTGCTTATGTTCGGTAATCAGCCCGTTGCGCAGCACATTGAAGGTTTCGGTGAGTTTTTCCTTGCTGCCCGGCGGCGGCGACGCTTGCTGGGATTGGTCGAAGGCTTCAAGCAAGTCTTGGTATTGGAGGCGTGCCTGGCTGAAACCGTTGCCATGGCCATCGCGCTGTTCGTGGGCGATACCCTGTTCCAGCAAGTCGAAGTAACGTTTTTTGGAGGCTTGCAGCGCCTCGGGGTCAGGGCGCTGCTCCAGCATCATGATCAACTGGTCGCCAAGGATCTGGCGCAGTTTGAGGCCCAGGTCCAGGGTGACAAAGTTGCTGCGGATCAGCGATTCCTGGGTCTTAGCCATCTGCATCACGCTGACTAAGCCCAGGATCAACCCCAGCAGAGCGACGGTTATCAGCGCTGAAATGCTCAGGAATAAACGAGTGCGCAGTTTCATCGCTAACTTCATAGGGTGCAGCTCACAGGTTGTACTGTTTGCGTTTGCGATACAGGGTCGACGCGTCGATGCCGAGGGTGCGTGCCGCCTGGTCCAAGGTGTCGCTGGTGGCCAGAACCGCACCGATATGGGCTTTCTCCAGCTCGTCCAGACTCAACGCCGCCCCGATACGCGGTGCATTGTTGGTCGGTTGTTCGGCCATGCCTAGGTGGACGATTTCTACCTTTTCCTGCGGGCAGATGATGCTCGCCCGCTCCACCACGTTACGCAGCTCACGGATGTTGCCGGGCCAGCGATAGTTGAGCAGCGCTTCACGTGCTTGATCACTGAAACCCCGCGCCGGCCGGGCGTATTCCTTGACGAAGCGCGCCAGGAAACGGTCTGCCAGCGTCAGGATGTCTTCACTGCGCTCGCGCAGCGGCGGCAAGTGCAGGGTGATGACGTTGAGGCGGTACAGCAAGTCTTCACGGAAACGTCCGTCGCGCACCATGTCTTCCAGGTTTAAGTTGGTGGCGGCGAGGATACGCACGTCGGCCCGGCGGGTGACCGGGTCGCCCACGCGCTCGTATTCCTTGTCCTGGATAAAGCGCAGTAACTTGGGCTGCAACGTGAGCGGAAAATCGCCGATCTCATCAAGAAACAGCGTGCCACCGTCTGCCTGATTGACGCGGCCCAGCGTGCTCTCACTGGCGCCGGTGAAGGCGCCACGGCTATGACCGAATAGCTCGCTTTCCATCAGCTCAGCGGTCAGCGACGGGCAATTGATGGTCACGCAGGATTTCTTGGCGCGTTTGCTCCAGCCGTGAATAGCGCGGGCCAGTTCGCCTTTACCGGTGCCTGATTCGCCAAGGATCAAGATGTTGGCGTCGGTCCCCGCCACCTGGCGCGCGGTTTCCAGCACCACCATCATTGACGGGCTATGAGAGTCGAGGCCGTCTTTGGGCTGGCGCACTGCACCTTCTAAAGCCTCCAAGCGCGCGGAAAGTTGGCGCACCTCCAATTGCTTGGCCGTAGCGAGGCGCAGTTGATCGGGGCTGCAAGGCTTGACCAAGTAATCGGCGGCACCGGCCTGGATCGCGTCCACGGCGGTATCGACGGCGGAGTGAGCGGTGACAATCACCACGCGCATCCACGGTGCCTGGATACGCATATGTGCCAGCACATCCAGACCGTTGTCTTCGCCCAGGCGCAGGTCCAGGAAGCACAGGTCGAACACCTGGCGTTGCATCAGGGCATCGGCCTGGGCGGCGCTGTTGGCGGTGGCGACGGTGTAGCCTTCATCTTCCAGGCAATAACGGAAGGTGCGGAGGATCGCGGACTCGTCATCCACTAAAAGAATGCGGCCTTGAAGTTCCTTGGCTGATTCCATCTGTCCCGCGCTCCTTAACTATAAATGATGGTGTTTAGTCCCGGAATAATCGGGCAAGTTGCATGGTTTATTCTGATTGATAAAAGGCATTGCCGTGCAGGTATCTGCATCTTTTCCTACAAAGCCCCGCCTGATGGCGTTTTCATGCCTTCTTGCCACTTCGGCAACTACTCCGTTGCTTTCGATCCTTTGATCCGACCACTGACCGTCGTGCATTTCGCACGGCCTATAAAGGGCGATCGTGCAGGATGCTGCACTGCCATTGTGTCTTTAATGCATAAGCTACTGATTTCATTGGGTTTTATTTTGTAAAAAAGCTGGCATGCACGCTGCAATACCTCTCTCAATGAATAATCAAAATGCGGGAGAACATCAGCATGACTCGCCAAATCCTCAGCCAATTGTGTGTATCGCCACTGCGCTTACAGCAAGGCATGTTTGCCAGCTTGGCCGTAATGGTCACGCTGATAGCAGGCCAGCAGATGCAACATTGGCAGCAGAGTCAGCAGCAAACCCCGCATTTCGAACGTCCGGCGATGACGCAGACACATTTCAGTTCCATTGGCAGCCGTACCGTCGGTGCTGCTTCTGCTGATGTAACTGCACCGCAATTGAGAGTGGCCGAGCAGGATTCCACCCTGGGCGAGCTGCCAACCCAAGAACGTTGGGTGTTTTAGGCAATAAAAGCGGCCGCTTGTGTAGGGCGGCCGTACGGCACGGCACTACCGCTGTTACCTCTATCGAAGCGTAAGGAGAATCACCATGTTGAGTTGGGCAATCACATTTCTGATCATCGCCATTGTGGCTGCAGTTCTGGGCTTTGGTGGTATCGCGGGCACCGCCACTGGGATCGCTAAGATCCTGTTCGTAGTCTTCCTGGTGATGTTCATTGCTTCGTTCTTCTTTGGTCGTCGCGGCCGAGGCTGAATATGACCACTCTGTGCTTTAAAACCATGGCTGTCGCCCTGCTCTTGGGCGGCAGCGGCCTGGCGATGGCCGCCAATGACGGCCAATCCCGGGCCAACCAATTGCTGACCGCGGACCCGCAGTACCGCGAGACTTGGCAAGACGTGGTGAAAAAAGAAGAGCGCTTGCCGGAATGGGTGATGAACCTGTCAGGCACAGCCGAGCAGATGAACGCCGTGGAAGAAGATGGTGACAAGTACTTGGTCGGGCCGCTTTGCGAAACTGCAGACACGTGCAAGAACAAGCGCCTGATCGTCGCCTTCAGCTTCGACAAGGAAGATGCCTACGCCATGTTGGTGGAAGTGCCCGCCGGTTTGCCGGCAGATAAATCCCCAACACGCCATGCCGATTACCGTTTTATCGGTAAGCCGGATGAAGGCATGCAGAAGCTGCTGATGGAGCAGCTGAAGAAAGATCCGAATTGGTACTAGGTCCCGGCTACGGGGCCAGCGTCCATAGAAAGAAGCACCCTTGCTTCTTTCTGTTTGCACCGCTCGCCAAGAGCGGTGCATGACCAAGGGGCTGGGTTGCTCTGATCAAATGGGATCGGCGTGACCTACGGGTACAGGGAGTGCCTGCGCAAGGGCCGGGTCAGGCGAAAAGCTGCGACGCAAGTTCACAAGCCCCCTGCTTGCTGAACTTGCGGCGGGCTTATGACTTTCATCCCTGCCTTTTATGCCGCCCATAGCTGCGAATTTTCTTTTTGCTTGTTCCCAACCATTACTTGGTGTGTCGGGACGACCATCTATCGAGAAAGTTTTGTCGACGCTATAGGACATTTCTGACGCAATGCCGCGTGATTCCCAGGCATTTCTGCCAACGCACCAAACACGTGCAGAATCTCTGCGCGAGCCTGAATTGGCCGGTTCACGGCATATTCACCTGACAATATGTCGCATATGAACTGACCGTTCGGACAGTTATTATGAAAAAAAGTCATGCCGATTCGGCATAGGGTAGGCGTTTACGGCATTAGACGTCGCTCCCTTGCATCGGAATAGTTGCGCCTTTTTTCGCCTGCCAGTAAGCCATTTCGGCCACGCTGCGGTGACCTTTCATGGAGGCAGATGCACACACTTTTTCGCTTTCGAGCGGTCCAGCTGGCGCATTTGCCTTAAGTTCACTTGAAGTAAGGGTAATGACATGAAGAAGGCAAAGCTAAGCCTCGCCTGGCAGATCCTCATCGGTTTGGTGCTGGGGATCGCAATCGGCGCAGTGCTCAACCATTTCAGTGCTGAAAAGGCCTGGTGGATCAGCAACGTGCTGCAGCCAGCGGGCGATATCTTTATCCGCCTGATCAAGATGATCGTGATCCCGATTGTGATTTCCTCGTTGATAGTCGGCATTGCCGGTGTCGGTGACGCGAAAAAGCTCGGTCGTATCGGCGTCAAAACCATCCTTTACTTCGAAGTCGTCACCACCATCGCCATTGTGGTCGGCCTGTTGCTGGCCAACCTGTTCCATCCGGGCGCGGGCATCGACATGAGTACCCTCGGTACGGTGGATATCTCCAAGTACCAGGCGACCGCCGCCGAGGTGCAGCATGAGCATGCGTTTATCGAGACCATCCTCAACCTGATCCCGTCGAACATCTTCGCCGCTGTTGCCCGTGGCGAGATGCTGCCGATCATTTTCTTCTCAGTGCTGTTCGGCCTGGGTCTGTCGAGCCTCAAGCCTGAGCTGCGTGAGCCGCTTGTGACCATGTTCCAAGGCGTGTCCGAGAGCATGTTCAAAGTCACCCACATGATCATGAAGTACGCCCCGATCGGCGTATTCGCACTGATCGCAGTGACTGTCGCTAACTTTGGCTTTGCCTCCTTGCTGCCGCTGGCCAAGCTGGTGATCCTGGTTTACGTCGCCATCCTGTTCTTCGCTTTTGCAGTACTGGGCCTGATCGCCCGACTGTTTGGCTTCTCGATTCTCAAGCTGATCCGCATCTTCAAAGATGAGCTGGTACTGGCTTACTCCACCGCCAGTTCCGAAACCGTGCTGCCGCGCGTGATCGAGAAGATGGAAGCTTATGGCGCGCCAAAGGCTATCTGCAGCTTCGTGGTGCCGACCGGTTACTCGTTCAACCTCGACGGTTCGACCTTGTACCAGAGCATCGCGGCAATCTTTATCGCCCAGCTGTATGGCATTGACCTGTCGATCGGTCAGCAACTGATGCTGGTGCTGACTCTGATGGTCACCTCCAAAGGCATCGCCGGCGTGCCGGGCGTGTCCTTCGTGGTGCTGCTGGCCACCTTGGGTAGCGTCGGGATCCCGCTGGAAGGCCTGGCGTTCATCGCCGGTGTGGACCGCATCATGGACATGGCGCGTACCGCCCTCAACGTGATCGGTAATGCCCTGGCGGTATTGGTCATCTCCCGTTGGGAAGGCATGTACGACGACGCCAAGGGCGAGCGCTACTGGAATTCGCTGCCGCACTGGCGCACCAAGCAAGCCCTGCCGACTGCCCAAGCCACTCGCGGCTGATAGTCCGACGGCTCTAAGACAAACCCCGGTAAATCCGGGGTTTGTCGTTTCTGCCAGCCCCGCTATCATTCGCCCCATCTTTCGGGGGATTTAACTGATGCTCAATGGCCTGTGGCTTGGCTTCTTTGTCGTGGCGATGGTGTCAGCACTGGCGCAATGGCTGGTGGGGGGTAACGCCGGGATTTTTGCGGCGATGGTGGAAAGCATTTTCGCCATGGCCAAATTGTCGGTGGAAGTGATGGTGCTGCTGTTCGGCACCCTGACCCTGTGGCTGGGCTTTCTGCGTATCGCCGAGAAAGCCGGGATCGTCGATTGGCTGGCCAAGGCCCTTGGCCCGCTGTTTCGCCGCCTGATGCCGGAAGTGCCGGCCGGCCACCCTGCCATCGGTCTGATCACCCTCAACTTCGCCGCTAACGGCCTGGGCCTGGATAACGCGGCCACTCCAATCGGCCTAAAGGCCATGAAGGCGTTGCAGGAACTTAACCCCATCCCCAACACGGCGAGTAACGCGCAGATTCTGTTCCTGGTGCTCAACGCCTCGTCTCTGACACTGCTGCCAGTGACCATCTTCATGTACCGCGCCCAGCAAGGCGCCGCCGACCCGACGTTGGTGTTCCTGCCGATCCTGTTGGCCACCAGCGCTTCTACTCTGGTGGGCCTGCTGTCGGTGGCGGTGATGCAGCGTCTGCGGCTGTGGGATCCGGTGGTGCTGGCTTACCTGATTCCGGGTGCGTTGGTGCTGGGCGGCTTTATGGCGTTATTGGCCACGCTATCTGCCACGGCGCTGGCCGGTTTGTCGTCGATCCTCGGCAACCTCACGTTGTTTGGATTGATCATGCTGTTCCTGGTGATCGGCGCGTTGCGCAAGGTGAAGGTGTACGAGGCGTTTGTCGAAGGGGCCAAAGAAGGCTTCGACGTGGCCAAGAACCTGTTGCCTTACTTGGTTGCGATGCTCTGTGCCGTGGGTGTTTTGCGCGCCTCCGGGGCCTTGGACTTTGGCCTTGAGGGGATTCGCCATCTGGTCGCTTGGACCGGCATGGACACGCGCTTTGTCGATGCATTGCCCACGGCGATGGTCAAGCCATTCTCCGGCAGCGCTGCGCGGGCGATGTTGATCGAGACCATGCAGACTCAAGGTGTGGACAGCTTCCCGGCTCTGGTGGCGGCGACGATCCAGGGCAGTACGGAAACCACCTTTTATGTGTTGGCGGTGTACTTCGGCTCGGTGGGCATTCAGCGGGCGCGGCATGCCGTGGGCTGTGCGTTGCTGGCTGAGTTTGCTGGTGTCGTGGCGGCGATTGCGGTGTGCTACTGGTTCTTTGGCTGAGGCTCGGATCGCTATTGGGAGCAAGCCCCCTCCTACATGTTGATCTGTGAACACATTCAAAATGTGGGAGGGGGCTTGCCCCCGATGAGGTCCTCAGCGTTTCGCAACACCGTTGCCCTGCTGAACAACCCACTCCACCACCTGCCTGCTCAACTGATCCCCGGCCACTCCAAACCCGGCCACCACCGCCGGCACCTTGGTATCGCTCACCGCTTGGTGCACTTCAAACCGCCGGCTGGCAATAATCCGCTGATCACTGCCACGCACCAGGCGTGCGTCGAGGCGGATCACCACCTCCACCGCACTGCCCCGGTACTCACTCTGAAACGCCTGCAACTGCCCGCCTAGCTCATAGTCGGCCTGCAGGTTAGTGTCGTCGGTGCTCAACAGCGTCACTCGGCCGTCACGCTGGAAGCCGTCCAGCAGGCGATTACGCAACAGTACCGGCGCGGGATCGCTCCAGCGCGAGTTGGCGTAGCTGCTGATCAGGTCGCCATTGGGCACCACGGCGATGCGTGGGCTGTCGAGGAACTCGCTGGTTTGTGGCTTGGTCAGGCGTAGCGACCAACCTACCGGGGTGCCTTGAGTCGTCGTCTGGGCGGAGGCCAGGCGGTAGACGTCCGACGGGTCGGCTTTAGGCAGGATCGAGCATGCGCTCACCAATGCCAGCGCCACAGGAGCGATCATTTGATAAGCACGCTTCATGGCGTGAACTCCTTGTTCTTATCACTGCCCAGCAGGTAACCGCTGGGGTTGGCTTCCAGGCGGCGGGAGATGGCGCGCAGCGAACCGAGTGTTTCGCGCAGTTCGCGCACCGCCGGCGCCAGTTCGTTGAGGCCCTGCATGCCACTGTTCACCGAGTCTTTGTTATTGGTCAGCAAGGTATTGATGGTGGCGGTGCTTTGCTCCAGGGATTTCATCGCTTGTTCGGCGCTGCCGAACGCCTGTTTGCCTTGATCGTTGAGCAACCCGTTAGCGTTACGCATCAGCACCGTGGTCTGCTCCAGAGCAGCGGTGGCTTGTTTGCTGACTTGCATCAGTTGTTGCATCACCACCTTGATATCGCCGCGTTGGTCGGCAATGGCGCCAGTGGTTTGTTGCAGGTTATCCAGGGTCTTGCTCAGTCGCTCGACGTTATCCGAGGAGAACATCTCGTTGGCGTTGTGCAGCAGCAGGTTGATGCCGGTCATCAGGTCATTGCTGTTGTTCAGCAGCCGCGCGATGGGTGATGGCGAGGCGATGATCTGCGGCAGGTTGCCATCCTTGCCCTTGAGCACCGCACTTTGAGGTGTCCCGCCGCTGAGTTGGATGATCGACGTGCCCGTGATGCCGGTCAGCGCGAGTTTGGCTTGGGTGTCTTCCTTGATCGGCGTCTGCCCGGCCAGGCGGATACGCGCGAGTACGCGGCGCGGGTCGTTGGGGTCCAGGCTCAGGCTGATCACGTCGCCCACCTTGATCCCGCTGTATTGCACCGAGCTGCCTTGAGACAAGCCGCTGACCGCCTCGTTGAAGATCACTTCGTAATCCTGGAAGGCGCTGTCGACGCTGGATTTGGCCAGCCACAGGCCAAACAGCATCGCGCCGACCACCACGATCACGCTGAACAGACCGATCATCACATGATGGGCTCGGGTTTCCATGTCATACCTCGTTGAGCGGTTGAGCGGCATCCAATGCCGCGCGGCCCCGGGGGCCGTGGAAGTATTCGTGAATCCAGGCGTCGTCCGTTTCCGAGACGATATCGATGGCGTCCGCCACCAGCACTTTCTTCTGCGCCAGCACCGCCACGCGGTCGGTGATGGTGTACAGCGTGTCCAAGTCATGGGTGACCAGGAACACGCTCAGGCCCAGCGCGTCGCGCAGGGTCAGGATCAGTTGGTCGAATTGCGCCGCGCCAATCGGGTCGAGGCCGGCGGTGGGCTCGTCGAGGAACAGGATGTCCGGGTCCAGCGCCAGGGCCCGGGCCAGTGCGGCGCGCTTGATCATGCCACCGGAGAGCGACGCGGGGTATTTGTCGGCGGCCGACAGCGGCAGCCCAGCGAGGGCGAGTTTGACGGCCGCCAAGTGCTCGGCGTCTCGACGGCTGAGGCCTGCGTGCTCGATCAGTGGCAGCGCGACGTTCTCGGTCACGGTCAGCGAGGAAAACAGCGCGCCCTTCTGGAACAGCACGCCGAAGCGCCGCTCTACCAGCGAACGCTCATGCTCCGGCAGGCTCGGCAGATTCTTGCCGAACACCCGCACTTCGCCCTCGCTGGGGCGGCGCAGGCCGACGATGCTGCGCAACAGTACCGACTTGCCACTGCCGGAGCCGCCGACCACCGCAAGGATTTCGCCCTTGTACAAATCCAGGTCGAGATTCTCGTGCACGCTCTGGCTGCCGAAGCGATTGCACAGGCCACGCACTTCAATCACCGCCTCGGTGGGCGAACGGTGTAGACGACTCACCAGCCCATCTCCATGAAGAACAGCGCGGCAACCGCATCCAGCACGATCACCACAAAGATCGATTGCACCACGCTGGAGGTGGTGTGGGCGCCGACCGATTCGGCACTGCCGCTGACCTTGAAGCCTTCCAGGCAGCCAATGGCTGCGATCAAAAAGGCGAAGATCGGTGCTTTCACCATGCCCACCAAAAAGTGCTGCACGCCAATGTCCGATTGCAGTAGCGAGAGGAACATCGCCGGCGAAATATCCAGCGCCACGGCACACACCACGCCGCCGCCGACGATCCCCGAGAGCATCGCCAGAAAGGTCAGCATCGGCAGCGCGACCAGCAGCGCGAGTACGCGGGGCAGTACCAGCAACTCCATCGGATCCAGGCCCAGTGTGCGGATGGCGTCGATTTCTTCGTTGGCCTTCATCGAACCGATCTGCGCGGTAAACGCACTAGCGGTGCGGCCGGCGATCAGGATCGCAGTGAGCAACACGCCGAATTCCCGCAGGAAGGAGAACGCCACCAGGTCCACCGTAAAAATTGTCGCGCCGAAGCTTTTGAGTACCGTGGCGCCAAGAAACGCCACCACGGCACCGACTAGAAAGGTCAGCAACGCCACGATAGGCGCAGCATCGAGGCCGACCTGTTCGAGATGGGCAACCATCGGCGTCAGGCGCCAGCGCTTGGGGCGGAAAATGCCACGGGCAAAGGTTTCGAGGATCAGGCCGACAAAACCCAATAATTGCTTGCTGTCCTGCCAGACGGTATCCACCGCCCGCCCGATGCGTGCCAACACCTGGATACCGGCAGCCTCTTCCGGTGCTTTTTCCGGTACGCAAAAATCGTTGAGTGAGCGGTAGACGGTCTTGAGCAACGCGCGGTCGGCAGCGGACAGACTGCAATCGGTCTGCTCGGCGGATTGCTCGATACGGGTTGGCCCAAGCAGTTCCACCAGCAGCGAGGCGCCGGCGGTATCCAGGGCGCCGAGCCCATTGAGGTCTATGCGTGCGCCGGCGTCGTATTGGCCGTCGAGTTTGTCCGACAGCTTCTTTAGGTTTGCGTAGTGGGCCAGCGTCCAGTCCCCCGTAATCCGCAGTAACGGAGGGGCGGTGGAGGTATCGAGGTGGGCTGCGCCGGCCGTGGGACTACTGGTCATAAGCTCCGAGCTTGTATTGGCTATCCACAATTCCTACGTAATAGCACGATACAGCCTACTTCGGGTTGTCCGTTTGTGCTGCGTCAGTCACTTTGAAGCGCAGCACGCCGATCACCTGCCCGTCTTCGGTCAGCACTTGAACTTGCCAGCGCCCCGCCGAATCGGGCGGGAAGTTCTGTTTGTGGGTCCAGGCGCGATAGCCTTCCTTGCGCCCGCCGTGGATGTCCAGGGCAATGCGGTCGACCTCTTTGCCGTTGAATTTCCACACGTGGTAGATCCGCTCATTCAGCCCGCGTGGCGCGTTGATTGCGGTATAGGCATACAGCCCGCTGCTGCGCAGTTGAGCGACAGTCACTTCCTTGAGGTCATCGCCTGGCGTGCGGTCTTGCAGCTGGGTGCTGATGGCCACTTCGGTCATCCACAGCGTGGCCGGCGGTACCCAGCTGCGTAGGAACCAGCCTGCGCAGCCAATCGCGGCGGTCACCCCCAGCAGCATCGCCCAGCCCTTGAGGCTGCGCAGCGGCATGCTCACTGCCAGGCTCGGGATCGACAACGCCATGGCTACGCCGAGGGCGAGCTTGTAACTCTCGGCGGTGGTCAGGTGCAGGATGATCGGCAGCGCGGTGAGCAGCGCGGCGAACAGCGTCAGGGTGTGCAGCGCCAGGAACAGCGAGCGCTTGGGCGCCAGCCATTTGTAGTACAGCGGGTCGATGATCGACACCAGTGCCGCTGCGCCGAGCAGGCCGGTGAATATCGATTGGCCACTGTTCCACGCCGTGGTGATGAAAAAGAACGGCAGCACGAAGAACAGACTTTCCTGGTGGATCATCTGGGTGGCGTAGCGCAGCAGGGGTTCGGGAATTTCCCGCTTGAACACCTTGGTGAACAGCTGGGTAAAGCTGTTCTCCAGCATCAGCCACAACCAGCTCACCAGCATGATGACCGCGATCCAACTGGCCATGCCCTGCTGACGGTCCACCAGAATGAAACTGCACACACCCGAGATGAAGCCGCCGAGTGCAATCACCCCTGGGTAGCGCTTCATCAGTTCGAGGATGCGGGTGATTAAACGGGTTACGTTTTGCATTCGGCGGTTCGCAGTCTTTGTAGGAAAAAATCCCAGACAGAATAACGTCTTAGCCCGGCGTTCGGTGCCCGATTACGTGATCCGTTTGCGATAAAGCCGCACGCCGATCAACACAATGGCGATCAGGCCAAGCACGCCGGCGCCGATCCAATTGAGCATGTCGTAACTTAACAGCGGTTTTTCGATGCGCCAGTAGCCAGGCTGCTTGAGTACCTGGCGCATGGCTTGGTTCGCCTGATCCAAGTTGACGGCCTTGATGCGTTTGACCGGGTCGCTGAAGCGGCCTTTGTCGTAGTCGGCCAACGCCGCCCAATAGTAGTCGGCCAACGCGCTGTTGCCCTGCACGGCCCAGGCTTGCCGCGCGATGGCGGCCTGTTGCAGGCGGGCGAAGGTGGCCGGGTCGAGGCCGTCTTTGAGCAACTGCGCGGTGAGGTCGTGCAGTACCTGTTCGGCCTCAGGGAGGTTTTCTCGCTCAAGGTCGGCATTCAGGCTGAGGAAACCTACGCCGCCGAGCACTTCGCGTTCGCTCCAGGGGCCGTAGGACAAACCGTGCTTGAGGCGCAGTTGACGGTACAGCGCCCAGTCGAGGTAGTCCTTAAGCAGGTCGTAGGTTTCATCGTGCTGGTCGTCCAATACCGGTTCTGGGAACAGCCAGTGCAGTTTGGCGCTGTTGCCTACCCAGCCGTGGATCAGTTCGCGGTGGCTGTTGGCGGTGTGCTGGATTTCCGGCAGGGGCCTGTGCTCGGTGGGGTCTACCGGGTCGAGTTCGCCGTAGGTGCGTTCCAGGTAGGCCGGCAGCAGTTTGTCGAGTTCGCCGACGACGATCAGGGTCATGTTGTTGGGGGCGTACCAATTCTTGCGCAGTGTCTGCAACTGGTCGCGAGTCAGTTGCTCGACCTCGGCGCGTTCGGCGCATTTGAGGCCCAACTCGACGGCCAGTTGATTGCTGGCGGTGTGGCCCAGGTCCTGACGGTCCAGCAGGCGTTGCAGGTGCGAGTAATGGCCGCCGTCTTCGCGCTCTACTACTTGTTTGGCCGCATTGATATTGGCGTCGGTCAACTCAGTGCGGGTGATGATTGCCAGTAACAGGTCGAGCACCTTGCGCTGGTTTTTCGCGGGAGCCTCAATTACGAAGGTGGTGTCGGCATTGCTGGTGTAGGCGTTCCACTCGCCGCCCAGGGCCTGCATGCGCTCTTCGAGGTCGCCTTCGCCGCCGCCGTCGATGCCACTGAACAGCAAGTGTTCGAGCAAGTGCGGCAACTCCTTTTCCTCACAGCCGAAGTCATCCAGGCCCACACCGACCACCAAACGGATCGCCACGTGCCCACGTTCGGTGCCCGGCTTGAGTAGCAATTGCAGGCCGTTGGGCAAGGTGTAGCCCTCGACTTGCAGGCGGTCAAAGGCAAAAGCGTGGGCAGAACCCATAAGCAGGCAGGCGAATAACAGGCGACGCATAACTGGCTTCCTGGCGAGTGAGGTCAGCTCTAACTGACTTCACGGGCCATCGTACGTTCAGGGCGAATGCGTGATGTCGGCAATATCTTCGGCCGAGAGCGCGCCTGTGTCGGACGTTTCCAACACTACATACGCACTGCTACAAAACAACGAATTGAGGCGTTTCATGTCGGCAATCAGCTCCAGGTGCAGGGAACTGGTCTCCAGGCTCTGTACGATTTTGCGTTGCAGACGGCTCACATGGGCGTGGGCCAAGCGGCGCTCCTGGGCGCGAAAGCGGCGCTTTTCGCGTAGCAATTGGCGTGCGCTTTCCGGGTCGGCGCTGAGGAATACCGAAAGGCCGAGTCGCAGGTTGGCTATCAACTGGCTGTGCAGGCCGGTGAGTTCTTCCAGGCCTACTTCGGAAAACTGGCGGCGCTGAGAGGTTTTCTGCTGCTGGACTTTACGCAGCATGCGTTCGATCAGGTCGCCGGCGAGCTTCAGGTTGATCGACAGTTCGATGATCTCGGCCCAGCGGCGACTGTCCTGTTCGCTCAGGTCTTCGCGGGGCATTTGCGCCAGGTAGAGCTTGATTGCGCTGTAGAGCGCTTCGACGTCATCACTGAGGCTGCGCATCTCCTGGGTGATCGCAGTTTGCTTGCCGCGCAGTACTTCTTGCATGGCGGTGAGCATGTTGTCGATCAGGTCGCCCAGGCGCAGGGTTTCGCGGGCTGCATTGGCCAAGGCCAGGCTGGGCGTGGTGAGGGCCGTGGGGTCCAGATGACGGGGTTTGGCCTTGCCGTTGGCCTCTTCTCGCTCGGGCAGCAACCACGCGCAGAGGCGCGCCATTGGGCCGATGGTCGGCAGCAGGATCAGGCAGCGACTGACGTTGTAGAGCAGGTGGAAGGTGATGACCATGCCTTGAGTGTTGTAGTCCAGGCCGTCCATCCACAGTACCAGTGGGTCGAGCACCGGGATGATCAGCAGCAGGCCAATCAGTTTGTACAACAGACTGCCCAGAGCCACTTGGCGCCCGGCGGCGTTCTGCATGCTGGTGCTGAGGAAGGCCAGCACGCCGCTGCCGATGTTGGCGCCGATCACCAGGCCGATGGCCACGTGCAAGCCGATCACGCCGGCGCCGGCGAGGGTGGCGGTCAGCAATACGGCGGCCAGGCTGGAGTAGGAAATCATCGCAAACAAGGCACCGACCAGTGCGTCGAGCAAAATGTCGCCGGTCAGCGAGGCGAACAGCACTTTCACGCCCTGGGCGTGGGTAATCGGGCCGGCGGCTTCGACGATCAATTGCAGCGCGAGGATGATCAGGCCGAGGCCTATTCCTACTCGCCCCAACTGCCCTGCCCGCGTCTGTTTGCGCGACAGAAAGAAAATAACGCCGAGAAAGATCAACAGCGGCGACAGCCAGGACAAGTCAAAGGTCAGCACCCGCGCCATCAGCGCGGTACCGACGTCGGCGCCGAGCATAGTCGCCAGTGCGGGCATCAGGCCCATCAGGCCCTGGCCCACAAATGAGGTCACCAGCATGGCCGTGGCGTTGCTGCTCTGCACCATGGCTGTCACCAGGATGCCGGCGACAAACGCAAGCCAGCGCTTGGACATGTTATGCCCGATGACCTGACGCAAGTTAGAACCGTAGACCCGCAGGATCCCGGTACGGACGATGTGCGTGCCCCAGATAAGTAGGGTCACGGCGGAAAGCAGATTGAGCAAGGTCAGCATGCTCGGCCCCCCGTGTAGGTGTGCTCCAACAGGAGCGAAGGAAAGTTGCCGCGTGCCGCTCTACGTCTTGTACTTAAGCTGTAGTTGGCGAATGGGCTCGGCGCCAGCATCGCATAGCTAAAGTGGGGATTGAAACAAAACTGTCATGAAATCAGCTTTTTGCGGATGAAAAAAAACGGGACGCAAGCGCCCCGTTTTTTACGACTGGCTCGGGTTATTGACCCGGGATGTCCTTACGCAGTTTCACAGGATCCTGCTGTTTCTTCTTTTTCGCGATGGCGGTGCGCATCTTGATGTTCACCGCTTCTACCGCCAGCGAGAATGCCATGGCGAAGTAGACATAGCCTTTAGGCACATGCACGTCGAAGGATTCGGCGATCAGCACTGTACCCACCACCAGCAGGAACGACAGCGCCAGCATTTTCAGCGACGGGTGCTTGTCGATGAAATCGCTGATGGTGCCGGCAGCCAGCATCATCACCAATACGGCAACCACAATCGCGGCAACCATGACCGGTACGTGGGAGACCATGCCGACGGCGGTGATCACCGAGTCCAGGGAGAACACGATGTCGATGATCGCGATCTGGATGATGGTGTAGATGAACTTGCCACCGGCGCCTTTCGGCTCGTCCTGGGTTTCGTCTTCACCTTCCAGTGCGTGGTACATCTCTTGGGAGCTTTTCCACAGCAGGAACAGGCCACCGAAGAACAGAATCAGATCGCGACCGGAAATGCCTTGGCCAAACACCACAAACAGGTCGGCAGTCAGTTGCATGACCCAGGTGATCGACAGCAGCAACAGGATGCGCGTGACCATGGCCAGCGCCAGGCCGAATATCCGGGTGCGAGCCTGCATATGCTTAGGCATGCGGCTGACCAGGATCGAAATCATGATGATGTTATCGATGCCCAGGACGATCTCTAGGGCCGTCAGGGTGAAGAAGGCAATCCAGATTTCCGGATTGGTCAGCCATTCCATGTGTATTCCTTTGAGCGTGTGTTAGGCCGCACCGGCGTAGGGCCGGCGCAGCTGGGTTGTACGATTATAGAGTGCTGAACAGCGGAAAAATCCCCATCAGCAATGCGGCGAACATTATGCACAGGCACACCAGCACTGCCCACTTCAGGGTGAAGCGCTGATGATCGCCAAATTCGATACCGGCCAGGGCGACCAGCAAGTAGGTCGACGGTACCAGCGGGCTGAGCAAGTGCACCGGTTGGCCAACGATGGAGGCGCGGGCCATTTCCACTGCGGTGATGCCGTAGTGGCTGGCGGCTTCGGCCAGTACTGGCAGTACGCCGTAGTAGAACGCATCGTTGGACATGAAGAAGGTGAACGGCATGCTCACCAGTGCGGTGATAACGGCCAGGTACGGGCCCAAGGCGTCAGGGATGACCGCCAGCAGGCTCTTGGACATCGCATCGACCATGCCGGTGCCCGACAGGATGCCGGTAAAAATACCCGCGGCAAAGATCAGCCCTACCACCGCCAGTACGCTGCCAGCATGGGCGGCGACGCGGTCTTTCTGCTGTTGCAGGCACGGGTAGTTCACGATCATCGCGATACTGAACGCCACCATGAACAGCACCGGCAGCGGCAACAGGCCGGCGATCAGTGTGCACATCAGGGCCAGGGTCAGTGCGCCGTTGAACCAGATCAGCTTCGGACGGCGGGCGTCTGGAAATTGCGACACGCTGATTTCGCTATGGTCGATCTCGTCGCCCTGCAGGTGCAGTTCGCCCAGGCGAGCACGTTCGCGCTTACCGTACATATAGGCGATCGCGAGGATAGCGACGACGCCGGCGGCCATGGCCGGAATCATCGGTACGAAAATATCCGAAGGGTCCACATGCAGCGCACTGGCGGCGCGGGCGGTCGGACCACCCCAAGGGGTCATGTTCATCACGCCACCGGCGAGAATGATCAAGCCGGCCATGATCCGCGGGCTCATGCCGATGCGCTTGTACAGCGGCAGCATGGCGGCCACGCAGATCATGTAGGTGGTGGCGCCGTCACCGTCCAGGGACACCACCAGGGCCAGTACGGCGGTGCCGACTGAAACCTTCAGCGGGTCGCCTTTGACCATCTTGAGGATCTTGCGCACGGCCGGGTCGAACAGGCCGGAGTCGATCATCAAGGCGAAGTAGAGGATGGCGAACATCAGCATCACGCCGGTTGGCGCGAGCTTGGTGATGCCTTCGAGCATCATCGGGCCGATCTTCGGTGCGAAACCGCCGAACAGCGCGAACAGGATTGGCACGATGATCAGGGCGATCAGCGCAGACAGGCGCTTGGTCATGATCAGGAACATGAACGTGATGACCATGGCAAAGCCAAGGAAAGTCAGCATAGGAATACTCCAGGCGTAGCGCGGCTAGGGAATGGCGAACCGGGATGGGTCAGCGCAGAACGAAAGGCACGAGGCGTACGGGGGGAGTTGGGGCGAACAGGCGGGTACGGACGGACATCGGGAATCACCATTGTTGTTGTAAACAGCCGGTCTTTTGCCGGCAGTGGGGGCGATCCTAGACGTGAAAGCTTTCAGCCAGCTTTCGCTGGCTAAACAGGCGATGTGGAAAAGACGCACGGTCTTCAAGGGGGCACAGGTGAAAATGTGGGAGGGGGCTTGCTCCCGATAGCAGAGTGTCAGTCACTGCATGTGCAAGCTGACCCACCGCCATCGGGAGCAAGCCTCCTCCCACATTTGATATGTGTTTATTTCGGCTGCTTCAGGGCAGCTCAAGGCCGCCCGCTGCTTTGTGCAGTTTGCGCAGGTGTTCGCCCACCTGCTTGAGGTTGGCTTCGCATGCGGCGATTTCTGCGGCGCGAGCAGGGTCCAGCAGCGCCCTCACCTCTTTATCCAGCTCGCCGGTCAGCGATTGCAGCTGTTTCTGGCGTTCGGCGCTTTCCGATTCCAGGCGTTTGGCTTCCGACGGTTGTGGCAGGCCGTAGCCGCCGCTGCCGAGCAATTCTGCTGGCCTGCTGAGGAACCCACTGTTGGCGAGGATCTGTTGCAGCGTGGCGTTGGCTTTTTCCATGCCGCCGTTTTTCAGCTCGCGGGCACCGAGATAGCGCTGTTTGACCTCATCCTGAGCCAGCATCAGCTGCTTGCGAAAGCTTGCCTGTTCCAGCAGCAACAACGCGGCGCTAGTGCGCAGATCGGCCTGGTCGAACCATGGGCGCCGTTGCGCTGCGCTGAGCGATAGCCAATCTTCAACCTGGGTCTGTTTGATCGGCAGGTGTTTGCGCAGCACATCGAACATCGCCTGATAACGCTCGCGGAACGAGTCAAAGTGATAGCCCAGGCGCAGGGCTTCACGTTTGTCATTCAGCACGCTGGTATCGGCCAGGCCGCGGGCTTGTAGCACTTCAAGCAGGCCGTTGGGGGTGATGTTGTCCAGGCCGGTGAGTTGCGGGTTGGCGCTGCCGCTGCGTAACAGCTTCAGGCTTTCGACCGCGCAGTTATTGGACAGGAAGAAGTAGTTGCCGTCGTAGCTCCAGTGCATCTCTGCAGCGTGTTCGACGGTGTCGTTGATCTCTTGTCGTGACAGTCTCAACGGCACGGAAGCCAGGCCGCGCAGCTCGGTCTTGGTGTATTCGTCGATCACCTGGGCCAACGGAAGCACAAACAGGCGTGACGGGTACTTGCCCACCAGGCCATCCCAACTCGACAGTTGTACGTCACCGACGAACGCGCGGTAGGACAAGACCAGATGCTGGTCCAGGTCCAGCCGGCAATCTGGTCCGCGGGGACGGCCCGGTGCGCAGATCACCAGGCGTAACATGCTGTGGCCCCAGCGGCTGACCAGGTTCTGGTTGGCTTCGGCCAGCAGATAGTCGATTTCATAGACCCGCTCCGGGTCCACGTGGCCCAACGGCGTCTTTGCAAAGTCGTTGCCCGCATTGAGGAACGGGTAGGCCTTGGCGCAGGCATCCTGTTCAGGCGGTGCCCAGCCGAAGTGTTGCTGGTAATAGCGGAACAGTGCGGGGCGTCGGCAGGCGTAGCTTGGATCGAGGAGGAAGTACTCCATGTTGACCGCGACGAACTCCAGCGGGCTGCTGGTTTCGTAGATGTCTGGGCTGCGCACGATTTGGCGGTTGTGCTGCTCGCGCTCACCGCGCCGGCCGACATACTGCGGCCAGCCGGCGAGGTCCAGCAGGCGCGGGTCATCGCTGAGGGTGAAACGGCGTTCATTCTGGCCACGGCATTGATCGGGCAGGCCGATCAGGCCGGTGATGCTGTTCTGGCGGCTGCAGCGCTGGATCAGCGCGCGCTCGTCCTTGGACCACAGGCGCGCACGGTCATAGATATGGGTCAATTCATGCAGCACGGTGGCGAGCATTTCCCGGCGCACGGTGCCGTGGGGGCGATTGGTTTTCTGGGTGGCGGCGCTGCCATCGGTCAGGGGAGCGAGCAGATTGCGGTTGAGGTCCAGTTCGGACACCAACGAGGCCTGACCATAGGCATTTTCGGGCATCTTGTCGGTCCAGCCGACATCGATGCGTCGGTCCAACTGCTCGATAAAGCGCGGCGGCAGTGAGCGCATCGCTTCATCGAGCAATGCCTGGCTGGCCTGCTGTTCGGCCGGGCTCAAGCCTTCTGTCTTGAGCCGCAGTTGCAGGCTGGCCTGGGCTGCGCTGGCACACAGCAGCACAGTCCCGGCCAGGAGCCAGGCAGCGAGGCGCCTCACAGAGCGAGGATGGCTTCGGCGAGGGTCTGGTCGCTGGCGTCGCGGGCTTCCGGCAGGCGGGTGCGCAGGGTATCGAAGGCGGCTTCCAACTGTGCGCCTCGGATTTCGCCATTGGTGGCGACGAAACTGGCGGCGTCGTCGTGAGCTTCGCGCACGACTTTGGAGTCGCGGATGGAGGTGGTGGTGTCCGAGGTGAAATCAATGGTGCGGCCGGAGGCGCGGACAATGATGTTACTGGTGGCCACCAGGGTATGCGCCTGGGCAACGTCGGCCAACAACAGCAGGCCAAGGGTGGCGGCGATCAACGGGCTACGCATGGAAGAACTCCGAATACAAAGATGGAAACACAAAGATGATTATTGGACGAGAATTGCCTGCGCCAGTTCAAGGTCGCTTGCATGAAGTTTTGGTTGGTTCCGGCGCAGGTAATCCAGTGCCGATTCCAGCCGCGCTCCACGCCATTGGCCGTCAGTGGCGATGAACGCGGCGGCGTCATCCTGAGCGGCCACTACTACTTTGCGGTCGAACGGTGCGGAGGTCACCTTGCTGGTGGCATACGCGCTCGCAACGGTGCTCTGGATGGTCAGGTCAAAGGCCGAAGCCAGTGGCGACCAGCCAGCGAAAAACACGACAGGGACAATTAACAGGCGGTATGAAAAAGCCATGGGACTCGACAACTGAAAACGAGCGCCAAGGCTAGCGCAATGCCCCGGCGAGAGCCAGCGCCGAGGCATTCAAGAGCAACTGGCGCTCGCTCATATCAGGTGCGATCAGATAGCCAGGATGGCTTGAGCCAGCTGTGCGTCAGTCGCGGTATTCAGTTGTGGTGCTTGTTGGCGGATCTGGGCCAAGGCGCTTTCCAGCTTCACACCACGAATGGCTCCTTCGCTGGCGACAAAGCTGGCAGCGTCGTCTCGGGCGGCACGCACGACTTTGTTATCGCGAAGGGACGAAGTGGCATCGGAGGTGGCGTCTGAAGTGGCCTTCAATGCGCCGACGATGGAGTCGGTGGTCACTATAAAGCTGGAGGCATTGGCGTTTGCAGCCAGGACCAACAGGGCGGCGGCGCTGAGCAGGCGAAGACGGGACATGGGGTGACTCCTATATATGAGCAATAAAGGTGGCGCAGAGACTCGCCGAATGTTGATTGGATAGTAGGCCGAGGCTTATCAATTCGGATAGGTTTTGTGCAGTTCTGAAAACTGTACCTATTATATTATTTGTTTATTAAACTGTACCTGTTCCTCTAAAAGCATTGCTGGAAACGCACACGCCTAAAACAACAAAGCCCGCCTCCGGTCTCCCGGGGCGGGCTTTGTTTTGACAAATCAGTGCTGGCAGTGGACCCGGTGGGTCAGGGCCAGCGAGCGCTAATTAGCGCCAGAACGGCTTGCTCAGCTCTTCGTAGCGTTGAGCTTCGCTGATACCGGCGTCAGCCAGCAGACGCGAATCCAGACGAGCCAGTTGGTGGCGGCTGGAGATGCGGCGCTGCCACAACATCAGGTTGGCCAGAACGCGCAAAGGCATGGAAGCCTGGGTGTTTACAGCTTTTTCTTCGAAGAACAGTTCGGAACTGAGTGTACGTTCCATGATGACATCCTTCCGCTTATGGCGGCATTAGGTAGTGGTTTAACTGATGCCAATGATCCTCCTCTGGCGCAAGACTCTCTAGATACAGTTCACCTGTATTGTGAGGGGCCAGTTAACTGTTTATAGGTGCTGTACGGTACGAAAATGGGGCAACTGTACTTGTCTGCACTTTAATGGTGCGAAATTGGTAGTTATGGGGATATGCGTAAGATTTTTCTGTCGGAAAAGACCAGTACAGCAGTACAGTTTTATTAAGAAGTGACGATCAGGAAGCCGAGCTGATGAAGGTGTGTTTGCATCAGCCCGGATCTGTATCAATCAAGCCTTGAGCATATGCCCGGTTTCTTCCAGGTTAATGTGCCAACTCAGTGCTTCGCGCAGGATGTGTGGGGTGTGTCCGCCGATGGCGCAGGCCGCATTGAAGTAATTGTTCAGCGCATCGCGGTACGCCGGGTGCACACAGTTGTCGATGATCACCCGTGCGCGCTCCCGTGGCGCCAGGCCGCGCAGGTCAGCGAGGCCGACTTCGGTGACAAGGATGTCGACATCATGCTCGGTATGGTCCACATGACTGACCATCGGCACCACGCTGGAAATCGCGCCACCCTTGGCAATTGACTTGGTTACGAAGATCGCCAAGTGCGCGTTACGCGCGAAATCGCCTGAGCCACCAATGCCGTTCATCATCCGCGTGCCGCAGACGTGGGTGGAGTTGACGTTGCCGTAGATGTCGAACTCCAGCGCTGTGTTGATGCCGATAATGCCCAGGCGACGGACCACTTCGGGGTGGTTGGAGATTTCCTGCGGGCGCAGCACCAGCTTGTCCTTGTAGTGCTCCAGATTGCCGAACACATCGGCGTTGCGCCGTTCCGACAGCGTGATCGAGCTGCCCGACGCGAAGCTCAGCTTGCCGGCGTCGATCAGGTCGAAAGTCGAGTCCTGCAGCACTTCGGAATACATCGTCAGGTCTTCGAACGGCGAATTGATCAATCCGCACATCACTGCGTTGGCGATGTTTCCGATACCCGCCTGCAGCGGGCCGAGCTTGTTGGTCATGCGACCGGCATCCACTTCCTGTTTGAGGAAGTGAATCAAGTGATTGGCGATCCCTTGGGTGTCACTGTCGGGAGGTGTAACAGTAGAAGCTGAGTCCGCCTGGTTGGTGATGACAATGGCGACAATCTTTTCCGGCGGGATGGGAATCGCGGTGCTGCCGATGCGGTCATCGACCTTTACCAGCGGGATCGGCGTGCGAGTCGGGCGGTAGGTTGGGATATAGATGTCGTGCAACCCTTCAAGATTCGGGTTGTGTGCCAGGTTGATCTCGATGATCACCTGCTTGGCGAAAATCGCGAAGCTGGCCGAGTTACCCACGGAGGTGGTGGGCACGATATGCCCTTGTTCGGTGATCGCCACGGCTTCGATCACAGCAATGTCTGGCAGCTTGAGCTGGTTGTTGCGCAGTTGCTCGACGGTTTCCGACAGATGCTGGTCGATAAACATGACTTCGCCGGCATTGATTGCCTTGCGCAGCGTGCTATCGACTTGAAACGGCATGCGTCGTGACAGCACGCCAGCTTCGGTCAGTTGCTTGTCCAGGTCATTACCCAGGCTGGCACCGGTCATTAGGGTGATTTTCAGCGGGGACGTCTTGGCGCGTTCGGCCAGGGCGTGGGGGACGGCCTTGGCTTCACCGGCTCGGGTGAAGCCACTCATGCCGACGGTCATGCCGTCCTCGATCAGTGCGGCGGCGTCTGCCGCGCTCATGACCTTGTTCAACAACGAAGGCAAGCGGATACGATCACGGTACATGAATTGTTATCTCAGGCTACGGAAGCAAGGTGGGCAGTGTAGTGATTTCAAAAAGTTTCGGCCCGCTACCATGGTCGAATGCCGAGTAGTGTTTTAGAGCCTTTGGTCGGGTTTCATGTGGTAATAAAAAACCCCAGCCTATCGCAGGCCGGGGTTTTGAGTATTGCGCTGAAGCAGGGTTACTCGACGGCTTTGACCATGTCTTCGATGACCTTCTTCGCGTCACCGAAGACCATCATGGTCTTGTCCAAGTAGAACAACTCGTTATCCAAACCGGCATACCCGCTGGCCATCGATCGCTTGTTGACGATGATGGTTTTGGCCTTGAAGGCTTCCAGAATCGGCATCCCTGCAATTGGCGAGTTCGGATCGTTCTTCGCGGCCGGGTTGACCACGTCGTTTGCGCCCAGCACCAGGACTACGTCGGCCTGGCCGAATTCCGAGTTGATGTCTTCCATTTCGAACACTTGGTCGTAAGGCACTTCCGCCTCGGCCAGCAGGACGTTCATATGCCCAGGCATGCGGCCTGCCACCGGGTGGATCGCGTACTTCACGGTCACGCCGCGGTGAGTCAGCTTCTCGGTCAGTTCCTTCAGCGCGTGTTGCGCACGTGCCACCGCTAAGCCGTAGCCTGGAACGATGATCACGGTGTCGGCGTTGGTCAGCAGGAAGGTTGCGTCGTCGGCCGAGCCGGACTTCACCGGGCGCGCTTCTTTCGAGCCTGCCGCAGCACCGGCATCCGGCGCATTGCCGAAACCGCCGAGCAGTACATTAAAGAAGGAACGGTTCATCGCCTTGCACATGATGTACGACAGGATCGCGCCGCTGGAGCCCACCAGGGAGCCGGCGATGATCAGCATCGAGTTGTTCAGCGAGAAACCGATACCCGCCGCTGCCCAGCCGGAGTAGCTGTTGAGCATCGACACGACGACCGGCATGTCGGCGCCGCCGATTGGGATGATGATCAGCACGCCCAGCACGAAGGCCAGGGCCAGCATCAGCGCGAAGGCGGTGAGGTTGCCGGTGAACATAAAGGCCAGGCCTAGGCCGAGGGTCAGCAGGCCCAGCACCAGGTTCAGTTTGTGCTGACCGCCGAACTGTACCGGTGCGCCCTGAAACAGGCGGAACTTGTACTTGCCCGACAGTTTGCCGAAGGCGATCACCGAACCCGAGAAGGTGATTGCACCGATAGCAGCGCCGAGGAACAGTTCCAGGCGGTTACCGGCAGGGATTGAATCGCCCAGGTGCTTAACGATGCCCAACGATTGCGGCTCAACCACTGCTGCGATAGCGATAAACACCGCAGCCAGGCCGATCATGCTGTGCATGAAGGCAACCAGCTCCGGCATCTTGGTCATCTCTACGCGCTTGGCCATGATCGAGCCGGCGGTACCACCGACCAACAGGCCGACGATTACGTAGCCGATACCGGCGGTGGCGAGCTCAGCGCCCAGCTTATAGATGAGGCCCACAGTGGTGAGCACCGCCAGCGCCATGCCAAGCATGCCGAACAGGTTGCCGCGTCGCGATGTGGTCGGGTGCGACAGGCCCTTAAGGGCCTGGATAAAGCAGATCGACGCGATCAGGTAGAGCGTCGTTACCAGATTCATACTCATTACTTCTGCACCTCTTCTTTCACAGCTTTGGGCGCTTTCTTCTTGAACATCTCAAGCATCCTACGAGTCACCAGGAAGCCGCCGAACACATTGACTGCCGCCAAAGCGACCGCCAGCGTGCCCATGGTCTTGCCCAATGGCGTCACTGTGAGGGCGGCGGCCAGCATGGCGCCGACGATCACAATCGCGGAAATGGCGTTGGTTACCGCCATCAATGGCGTGTGCAGCGCGGGGGTAACGTTCCAGACCACGTGGTAACCGACATAAATCGCCAGCACAAAGATGATCAGGTTGTAGATACCGGGGGAGATAAGCTCTTCCATCGTCTGAATCCCTGCTTAGGCGTTTTTGCGGATGACTTGGCCGTCGCGGCACATCAGGCACGCGGCGACGATGTCGTCTTCGAGGTTGAGTTCAAACTGCCCTTCCTTGTTGAAGACCAGCTTCAGGAAGTCCAGCAGGTTGCGCGCGTACAAGGCTGACGCGTCGGCGGCGACAGCACCGGCGAGATTGGTCGGGCCACAGATGATCACGCCGTTTTCCACGACGGTTTCATCAGCCACGGTGAGCGGGCAGTTGCCACCTTGGGCGGCGGCGAGGTCGATGACCACCGAGCCAGGCTTCATCTGCGCGACGGTCTCGGCGCTGAGCAGTGTGGGTGCTTTACGCCCGGGAATCAGTGCGGTGGTGATGACGATATCGGCTTGCTTGGCGCGCTCGTGCACGGCCAGGGCCTGGCGCTGCATCCAACTGGTTGGCATCGGGCGTGCGTAACCACCGACGCCGACGGCGCATTCGCGTTCTTCGTCAGTCTCGTAGGGCACGTCGACGAACTTGGCGCCGAGGGATTCAATTTGCTCTTTGACGGCCGGGCGCACGTCAGACGCTTCGATCACTGCGCCCAGGCGTTTCGCCGTGGCAATCGCCTGCAGACCAGCAACACCGGCGCCGAGGATCAGCACGCGCGCGGCTTTGACGGTGCCGGCGGCGGTCATCAGCATCGGCATGAAGCGCGGATAGTGATGAGCAGCCAGCAGTACGGCTTTATAGCCCGCGATGTTGGCCTGAGACGACAACACGTCGAGGCTCTGTGCCCGTGAAGTGCGTGGCGCGGCTTCAAGAGCGAAAGCGGTGATGCCCTTCTCCGCCAGCTTGGCAATGGTTTCGTTGCTGAACGGATTGAGCATGCCCACCAACACGGTGCCGCTTTTGATCAGCGTAAGTTCGCTGTCGCTGGGCGCTACCACCTTGAGGATCAGCTCGGCGCCGAACGCATCGTTGGCACTGCCAATGGTTGCGCCTGCCGTTTCATAGGCACTGTCGACGACGCTGGCTTTCAGGCCAGCCCCGCTTTGTACAGTGACCTTATGGCCCTGGCCGATCAGCTTCTTGATGGTTTCCGGGGTGGCAGCCACCCGCGTTTCACCGGTCTGGGTTTCGAGAGGAACACCAATGTGCACGTCAAATCTCCTGCATGATCTTTTTGCTTTTGATCTTTTTGTAAAAAGGCCAGTGCACCGCGAGTGGCGCAACTGGGGCGGCCGATCAGCACGATCCCGCTGAAATGACAGCGGGGCGCGGCATTTTGCAGGCGAACTTTACGGCCTTCAAGGGATTATGACGGGTGACGAAAAATTAACTACAAGTCACCCTGTGACTGATTGTCGCAACATGCCGAAATAACCTCTTTAAATACAGGTAATTAAAGGGCCCTAGGTGATTTTTTGGTGTTTGCCCATGATTGATGTGAATAGTCGGGCATTGGCCTGTTGGAGTCGCTGCAAGCCACTAAAATCATGGTGTTAAGCCCTATTTTTGATGGATAGATACAGTCTGTGAAAATGCGACATATACGTATATCTGTAGGATCAAAAATTAACTGACTACAAAGTCAGTATGAGGGCTTTGGCCTTTAATTGCTGGGGGCTATAGCGCTGGGATTGGTCAATGAGCCAGTCCCGAAACGCCTGCAATGAGGCTGATTCGACTTTCCTGTCAGGAATCATCAAGTAATAAGCCTTGGTGCTTATTAGCGCGTCAGGGTTGGCGATCACCAGTTGATGCTCGTCCAGTTCTCGCTGGATCAGGAACGGTGGGATCAGCGCAATGCCCATGTCGTGCATGGCTGCTTGGGACAGCATCGAGAATAGCTCGTAACGCGGGCCTGTCATGTCGCGCGGGACGTTCAACTGCTGAGCGTTGAACCATTGGCGCCAGGCATACGGACGGGTGGTCTGCTGAAGCAGTGGCAGTTCCCCAATCTCCTGTGGCGTGAAACGCTTGCGGTCACCCAAAAGGCGCGGGCTGCACACGGGGACGGGATTTTCTCCCAGCAGCCGGTGGGACTCGGTGCCGGACCAATCAGCGTCGCCGAAGTAGATCGCCGCGTCGAAGTCGGTATCGGCGAACAGAAAGGGGCGTGTGCGGTTGGTCAGATTTACAGTCACCTCTGGGTGCTGCCGTTGAAAGTCCTTGAGGCGAGGGATCAACCATTGGGTACCAAAGGTGGGTACTACGGCCAACTCGATAGTGTTGGCGCCCTGCTGGCCCATGACTGACAGGGTGTCGCGTTCCACGGCATCCAGCTGAGTTGCCACTCTGCGGCTGTAGGACAGACCTGCTTCCGTCAGCTTTACCCCACGCCGTGATCGCCGAAATAGCTCGACACTCAAAAACTCTTCAAGGCTGGCTATCTGCCGACAAATGGCACCCTGGGTAATGGAGAGCTCGTGCGCAGCCTTGGTGAAGCTCTCGTGGCGTGCGGCCGCTTCAAAACTGACGAGGGCGGTTGTGCTGGGTATTTTTCTGCGCATGTACCTTGTACTCACATATAAAGCGCGCTTGCGCAGTTTCTGAGTGTTACAGAGTGAGAAATTAGCACAAGGCTATGCGGAAACCTCGTTTGCTCTCCTCGCTCGCTCAGCCTAGGCTCCCCCCACGACATCTGATTTCTTTGCGAGGACTTATTCATGGCTGGCAAGGCAAGCTTTAACTGGATCGATCCGCTACTGCTGGATCAACAGCTCACCGAAGAAGAGCGCATGGTGCGTGACAGTGCTGAGCAATTTGCCCAGGACAAGCTGGCGCCCCGTGTTCTCGAAGCCTTCCGCCATGAAAAAACAGATCCGGCGATTTTCCGTGAAATGGGTGAAACCGGCTTGCTGGGGGCGATGATTCCTGAGCAGTACGGTGGCAGTGGCTTGAACTATGTCAGTTACGGGTTGATTGCGCGTGAAGTTGAGCGCGTCGACTCCGGTTACCGTTCCATGATGAGTGTGCAGTCGTCATTGGTAATGGTGCCTATCAATGAGTTCGGCACCGAAGCGCAAAAGCAGAAGTACTTGCCCAAGCTGGCCTCCGGCGAATGGATTGGCTGTTTTGGTTTGACCGAGCCTAACCACGGCTCTGATCCAGGCGCGATGATTACGCGTGCGCGCAAAGTGGACGGCGGCTACAGCCTTACGGGCGCCAAGATGTGGATCACCAATAGCCCGATTGCAGACGTGTTTGTGGTGTGGGGTAAGGATGACGCCGGTGATATCCGTGGTTTTGTCTTGGAGAAAGGCTGGAAGGGCCTGAGTGCGCCAGCGATTCACGGCAAGGTCGGCCTTCGCGCCTCTATTACTGGTGAGATCGTGATGGACAACGTATTTGTGCCGGAAGAGAACATTTTCCCGGATGTGCGTGGCTTGAAAGGTCCTTTCACCTGCCTTAACTCGGCGCGCTATGGCATCTCCTGGGGGGCGTTGGGCGCTGCCGAGTTCTGCTGGCACACCGCTCGCCAGTACACGCTTGATCGTCAGCAGTTCGGTCGTCCATTGGCGGCTACCCAACTGATCCAAAAGAAACTGGCGGATATGCAGACCGAGATCACTCTGGCGCTGCAAGGTTGCTTGCGTCTGGGGCGTATGAAGGATGAGGGAACGGCTGCGGTTGAGATTACGTCGATCATGAAGCGCAACTCGTGCGGCAAGTCTTTGGATATCGCTCGTATGGCGCGGGACATGTTGGGTGGCAATGGGATTTCCGACGAGTTCGGGGTGGCGCGTCATTTGGTGAATCTTGAAGTGGTTAACACCTATGAGGGCACACATGACGTTCACGCCTTGATTCTGGGGCGCGCGCAAACCGGTCTTCAGGCGTTCTATTAATAGGAGAGCGGTATGGGCGCGCTTTCGCATCTGCGGGTACTGGATTTATCGCGAGTGTTGGCGGGCCCTTGGTCCGGACAGATCCTTGCGGATCTTGGGGCTGAGGTGATCAAGGTCGAGCGTCCCGGCAACGGTGACGATACGCGTGCCTGGGGCCCGCCCTTCCTTAAGGATGCTTATGGCGAGAACACCAGTGAGGCGGCGTACTACCTATCCGCTAATCGTAATAAAGAGTCGGTGACTATCGATTTTACGCAACCGGAGGGTCAGCAATTGGTGCGGGACCTGGCGGCCAAGTCCGACATCCTGATCGAGAACTTCAAGGTCGGTGGCCTGGCGGCATATGGGCTGGACTATGAGTCACTCAAGGCCGTTAATCCGGAGTTGATCTATTGCTCCATCACTGGGTTTGGCCAGACCGGACCGTATGCCGGCCGTGCGGGCTACGACTTCATGATCCAGGGGCTGGGCGGGCTGATGAGTCTGACCGGTCGACCGGAGGGTGATGAGGGTGCGGGGCCGGTGAAGGTTGGGGTGGCGTTAACTGACATCCTTACTGGGCTCTACTCGACGGTGGCGATTCTTGCTGCGCTGGCGCATCGCGATCACGACGGTGGCGGTCAGCATATCGATATGGCATTGCTTGATGTGCAGGTGGCGTGTCTGGCTAATCAGGCGATGAATTACCTAACGACAGGGGTGTCCCCAAAGCGTCTGGGTAACGCTCATCCGAATATCGTGCCTTATCAGGACTTCCCTACAGCCGATGGTGATTTCATTCTGACGGTGGGAAATGACAGCCAGTTTCGCAAGTTCGCCGAAGTGGCTGGTCAGCCGCAGTGGGCGGATGATCCGCGCTTCTCTACTAATAAGGTACGAGTGGCTAACCGTGCAGAGCTGATTCCGTTGATTCGCCAGGCTACTGTCTTCAAAACGACCGCTGAGTGGGTGTCGCGGCTGGAGCGGGTGGGTGTGCCTTGTGGGCCGATCAATGATTTGGCGCAGGTGTTTGCTGATCCGCAGGTCAAGGCGCGTGGGTTGGCTATGCAGCTACCACATGCGCTGGCGGGGATGGTGCCTCAGGTTGCCAGCCCCATTCGGTTGTCCAAGACGCCTGTGGAGTACCGCAGTGCGCCTCCGCTGTTGGGTGAGCATACAGCTCAGGTACTACAGCGTGTGCTCGGGTTGGGGGCTGCGAATGTGGCTGCTTTAAGGGGGGCAGGTGTCATCTAGATGTTCTGTTCTATATATATAGCGCTCGGTTGACCATTTTTTAATCAATCCTAGCCAATTGATAGATATAGCAAATTAAAAGGTTGACGTGAGATTCTGGGAGCCTATAATTCGCCCCACTTCCGGCGCAGTCGAAACGGAAAACTCCTTGGTAAACAATGAGTTACGCAGTTTTCGGCAGTAGGTTGCTTCAGTTCATCGAAGCCAAAAAGAAGTTGAAAAAGAGGTGTTGACAGCAGCGTGTAACGCTGTAGAATTCGCCTCCCGCTGATGAGAGATCAGAAGCGCAAGTGGTTGAAGTTGTTGAAGAAATCTTCGAAAGCTTCTGAAAATAATCACTTGA